>NZ_JHYF01000047.1 GCF_000621485.1 Alkaliphilus transvaalensis ATCC 700919 | reverse complement strand
GATAAATTTACTATGTAAAATGCTATAATTATCAATAATAAAATCCCATAAACTTGCTTACACAATCCGCGGCAGGACGCCGCGACCTTTGCGTATGGTTTCGGAGAACGTCTCCGTGTTTGCGACGTCCTTGAACCGGACCCCCTTGAACATGCCCCCTTGGCGGAGCTACGCTCCCGGTGAAGGGATGTGTGCTCTGAGCTTTCCCTTGACACGTGCTCCTAGCACCTTGTGCAAACACATTGTTATCTGAAGTACAAATTTCGTGACTATTATAATTGAGGATTACCAAAAACTCCTGCTAGTCCATATGAAAACATTGGGAGTAAAATGCCCGTATGAAAAATAATATACATAAAAAAACAGGTCAAGCGTATAGTTATTGTAACTGGCTGATTATCATACTCTATTTTCAAAAAATTTTCTTTAACGATTTTTAGTGTTTTATTTGACCACCATATAATCGACCCTATCATCAAAATTACAAGAAAAAGTATAATAACTAGCTCTAAATTATTAATTGGATTTCTTTCCATTAATGACACTACCGAGAACTCTCTAGAAATAAACTTTCTTATAATAAATTCTAAATAAAAAATTATTAAAAACATCCCCGTCAGTAAATTTAAAGAATATTTATATGTTTCGATAAAGGTATTTTTTATTATGCTACATAGTATTTTAAATTGCTCGTTACTAATTACATACCATATGCTGTAGGTAATCCATACTCCTAATAAAAACAAAGCGAAAATAGCCTCAATATTTTCCACATATTTCATCCTTTCAGTTTAGATTTACTATATATTATAAAAGAGATTTCAGATAACGTCTCCGCATTTGCAACGACTTCGAACTGGACCCACTTGACCGCCCTACCTGGCGGTGCTTGCACCCAGTAAGATGGTGTGGTGCTCTGACTTTTCCCTTGACACGTGCCACCAGCACCTTTATTCAAATGTATTGTTCTCCGATGCCATATGCCCTATGACTCAGAGTGCGATCGGAC
>NZ_JHYF01000046.1 GCF_000621485.1 Alkaliphilus transvaalensis ATCC 700919 | reverse complement strand
CCCAGGTGTAGCTTTACTGCGCGGGTGGATTCACCACCACTCTGTCAAGGTTCTCTGCCAAAAGGCACTACGACGGAAAATCTGGGAAAAAGGTTGGGCTGTGCCTCTAACGCCCACCAGCACCGATGATTAGTCGGGGCGGTCTTTTAACGTGTTCTTCCGTAAACCACGTGTAAAGCTAACAGTATGTAGTTATATATATCTAAAAGCCTTCTCATTTGTTATATACGACATAGGTTAGCTACAGTTAAGAGATATGCACCATGTTTTTATTATAAATTTCATAGGGATATTATGAAGCTACCCCGCCCCCCAATGTCAAAGGTTGAAATCCTAGGCACTGGGGGTGTTTTTTATTTGCAAAGCAGGATAAAGCGAAAGGTTTTAAGACTTAATAAAAGACTTCTTAGATTGTAAGCAATGAAAAACCATGTAATATGGTTGCATAGGTTGAAATAGAAGGTTTATTTGTCATATTACCTTTGAAGTTACTAAACTATATCATAGTTCTTTGAAAACTAAATAGATAGGATACATATATTTAATCCTTTATCTTTTGACAGACATTACCCAAACCGTTACGAAAATTGAAATTAATGATACGGAGGTGAAAAGGATGGAGAAAACCGCAGTAGGATATGTACGGGTATCTACTAAAAATCAAGTAAAGGAGGGCTACAGCCTTTCCTATCAAATAGAGGAGATAAGAAATTACTGTTACGCCCATGGTATACACTTACTTAGTATATATACAGATGAAGGCATAAGCGGGGCAAAGGTGGATGAAGAAGAGCTAACGATAGATAGAGAAGGACTACAATCTATGTTAACAGTTATAAAAGCCCTAGAGGTGGATTATATAGTAGTTCTCAACACCTCCCGCCTATGGCGTAGTGATCTAGTAAAAGTACTAATACAAAGGGAACTAAAGGCTGTAGGAGTAGATATAAAGGCAATAGAGCAGGAGACATATAGTATATATACTAATGACCCCAGTGACTTTCTAGTAAACGGAATGATGGAGCTATTAGACCAATATCAAAGGCTAGA
>NZ_JHYF01000045.1 GCF_000621485.1 Alkaliphilus transvaalensis ATCC 700919 | reverse complement strand
TCTAGCCTTTGATATTGGTCTAATAGCTCCATCATTCCGTTTACTAGAAAGTCACTGGGGTCATTAGTATATATACTATATGTCTCCTGCTCTATAGCTTTTATATCTACTCCTACAGCCCTTAATTCCCTTTGTATTAGTACTTTTACTAAATCACTACGCCATAGGCGGGAGGTATTGAGAACTACTATATAATCCACCTCTAGGGCTTTTATATCTGTTAGCATGGATTGTAATTCTTCCCTATCTATGGTTAACTCTTCCTCGTCCACCTTTGCCCCGCTGATGCCTTCATCTGTATATATACTAAGTAAGTGTATATCATGGGCATAGCAGTAATTTCTTATCTCTTCGACTTGATAGGAAAGGCTGTAGCCCTCCTTTACTTGATTTTTAGTAGATACCCTTACATATCCTACTGCGGTTTTATTCATCCTTCTCACCTCCGTATCATTAATTACAATTTTCGTAACGGGTGGGGCAATGTTCATCCTAAAGATACAGAATTAAATATATAAAAGATTAAATGTATGTATCCTATCTATTTAGTTTTCAAAGAACTATGATATAGCCTAGTAACTTCAAAGGTAATATGACAAATAAACCTTCTATTTCAAGCTATGCAACCATATTACATGGTTTTTCATTGCTTACAATCTAAGAAGTCTTTTATTAAGTCTTAAAACCTCTCACTTTATCCTGCTTTATAAATAAAAAAACACCCCCCAGTGCCTAGGATTTCAACCTTTGACATTGGGGGGCGGGGTATCTTAATGATATCCCTATGAAATTTTTTATAAAAACATGGTGCATATCTCTTAACTGTGGCTAATCTATCTCGTATATAACAAGTAAGAAGGATTTTAAATAACTACATACTGTTAGCTTTATACGTGGTTACGGGAAAACACGCTAAAAGACCGTCCCGACTAATCATCGGTGCTGGGGCGTTAGAGGCGAACCTAACCTTTTTCCCAGATTTTCCGTCGTAGTGCCTTTTGGCAGAGAACCTTGACAGAGTGGTGGTGAATCCACCCGCGCAGTAAAGCTACACCTGGG
>NZ_JHYF01000044.1 GCF_000621485.1 Alkaliphilus transvaalensis ATCC 700919 | reverse complement strand
AATAAACTAAATTTACTCCAATAAATATTAATATACTTCTCTTATCTATTGATATTTTCATTATTAATACTCCATTTCTAATATAGTTTTAAAATAATTAAAGTAGATCAAAATAATTTATGCGGGTAAGTTAATACCTATCATTCCTAACAAGTATCGAATACCTATATATACTGCAACTATAATTAAATATTTTGCACCGATAAGTACTCCGTTGAAATAGCCAATGTTAGAATCATATTTGCACAAAACTTCAGTAATTCCACCTACTATCCCAATATACATAATAGGACTAAACATAGCTTCTCGATGATTAAAGTACATAAGTACGAAATAGCCTAAATTTACTCCAACAAATATTAATATACTTCTCTTATCTATTGATATTTTCATTAATACTTCTCCATTTCTAATATAGTTTCAAACTCGCTAATCTTCATTTTCATGATGTTATTAATAAGATTAGTGTAGTGTTGGGTATCATCCATATCATTTAAAGATTTTGTTCTTATCTATATTCTCCTAGTTTGAGCATTAACAAAGAAATGACGATTAAAATAATAATTAGTTTGTGTCTTAAACTTCCTTTGATGAAGTCTTTAAATAATGGTATAGCTGCAAACTTGAATGAATATATTAAGAGAGCGCCTATTGGTAATGTCGATATAGCCATAATAGAACATATTCTCAATCTTTCAATGTTATCCATGTCTTTCATGAACTGAAAACCATTAAAGCCTAATAGCAGTAGAATAATTGGGAACATAAACATTATAGCAAAACCGCCAATCATATACATAGTAATCTTTTTAAAAGTTGAAAAAGATAACATTTTAAAGTACCTCCTATATAATTTGCATAACTTGACTTTTAAATTAAATTTATTAATTTCAAGTAGGCTAGGCAGAGGTACCCCTCTGCCTAACTAATTTTTAGTTCTTTTTATATTTAAGGTATTACAGGCGAATAATCTAATAGATCATACAACTCCTCATAGTCCAATTCATTATCTTCTTTATAGAAATAACTACTTACATTATTATAAATTGATCTTAAGTTAAAAAGAA
>NZ_JHYF01000042.1 GCF_000621485.1 Alkaliphilus transvaalensis ATCC 700919 | reverse complement strand
TTATTCTCTAATAATCCTCCAAAGGCATCGTAGTGGTAGCTATTTTTTATGTTTTCTTGTTGGTCGGTTATGTGTAGGGTACTGCCTTGTTCATCTTGTTGGTAGTAGTATTTATGGCAGTTAGTGTTGTTTTTATCCCATAGCTCTGCTGCTACGATTTCGTAGCCTCTGGAAAATCTATTGATCGGGTTGTTTTCTTCGTCTAATTCTACCTGAATATTTCCTTTATGGTAGATGAATTTTGTGAGTTTTTGATTTTCTTCTATTTCTGTTCTTAGCCCATGGGCATCGTATCGGTTTATTTGGGTATGTCCTTCTTTTGTTATTGTCTTTATTTGTTGGTTAAGGTTATTGTATTCAAATGTATTTGTCCCTTCGGGGGTTTCTTCTTTTATTGTATTTCCTTGTTTATCGTAGTAGAAGTTTGTTATACCCTTTTCTTTTTGGTGTTGCGTTATTTGATTTTTTCTATTGTATGTATATTGTTCTATGGTACTGTTTAGGGTTTTTGTTAAGCGATTTCCTACTAGGTCATAGGTAAAGGTCTCTTCTCTTCCGTCATAGTTTGCTTTTATCAATCGGTTTAGGCTGTCGTAACTGTAGTGGGTTTGATGTTTTATTCCTATTTTTTCTAGTCTATTTCCATTTAGGTCGTATTGATAGTTATAGTCTTCTTGTCTCTCTCCTTTTGTGGTTTGGGTTGTTAGTTTTGTCATGTTTTTATCTTGGTCGTAGGTGTAGCTTGTTGTTATTCCGTTTCCATATTGTATTTGTTGTAGGGTATCGTCTAGGTTATAGCTGTAGTTTGCTAGTCTGTTATTGTCTTGGTCTAATATTTCTTTTATTCTGCCTGCTGGGTCGTATTGATAGTTTGTTCTTTTTCCTGTTATGTCTTCGATTGTGGTTATTTTGTTGTTTTTGTTGTATTGGTAGCTGATTAAGGTCCTTCCGGAAGCTTCTTTTCTTTTCAGTAGTTGGTCTTTTGTGTAATGGTATGTATAGACCATTTCTCCTGCTTTTGCAAGGTGTAGTGTTCCGTCTGGGTTGTATTGATAGGTTTGGTATAGGCTTTTTTCTTTTCCTTTGTCGTATCCTTTTATGGTGGTAATATTACCATCTATGTTGTAGCTGTAGGTAATGATATTTTCATTTGCATCTTTATGTTCTACTATATTTCCTTCTTGGTCGTATTTGAAATATTGTCTATTTCCTTCTTGGTCTATCATTTCTTCTACTTTATTGAAGCTGTTGTAATGATATGT
>NZ_JHYF01000041.1 GCF_000621485.1 Alkaliphilus transvaalensis ATCC 700919 | reverse complement strand
TTCAGACATACCAAATCTAATGTTTGTAAGCTTTATACCACTTGGTACCCTTTGCCAAACCTTTATTATATTTTTTATCTCTAGTCCGATACCAAGTGGTAGCTATTTTTTATGTTTCCTTCTTGGTCGGTTATGTAGTTGGTGCTGCCCTGTTTATCCTGCTGGTAGTAGTAGGAGTTGGTGTGGTGTTGTCTTAGCTCCATATGTCTGCTGCTACCACTTCGTATCCCCTTGTGTATTTTTAATGGAGTGTCTTCTATTTCTGTTCTTGCGGGTTGGTCCTTTATAGGTAATACTATTTAAAATACTATCATTTAACCTTGCTAATGTCCCTATATTCCCCAGGTTCTCTTATTGTATAAGTCAAAGAAAAAGAGTAAGTATTCCTTTCCTTGTTTCTTATACAGATCAAAATAATTTATGCGGGTAAGTTAATACCTATTATTCCTAACAAGTATCGAATACCTAAGTACAATGCAACAATGGCTAAATATTTCGCACCAATAAGTACTCCCTTGAAATAGCCAATATCAGAATAAGTTGATCTACACAACCCTTCAGTAAATATACCAACAATAATAATATATGCAATTGGACTAAACATAGCTTCTCGATGATTAAAGTACATAAGTACGAAATAGCCTAAATTTACTCCAATAAATATTAATATACTTCTCTTATCTATTGATATTTTCATTATTAATACTCCATTTCTAATATAGTTTCAAACTCGCTAAATCCTTCATTTTCATGATGTTATCAATAAGATTAGTGTAGTGTTGGGTATCAGCCATATCATTTAAAGATTTTGTTCTTATCTATATTCTCCTAGTTTGAGCATTAACAAGGAAATGACGATTATAATAATAATTAGTTTGTGTCTTAAACTTCCTTTGATAAAGTCTTTAAATAATGGTATAGCTGCAAACTTGAATGAATATATTAAGAGAGCTCCTATTGGTGATAATATAATAGATCCAAATAAATTGGCACCTATTATTTCAATAAACTCTTCATACCCATGCTTATTAAAACCAACGATTATATCAAAGCTAAGCAGAATGAAAATCATTATGAATCCTAACATAGTATATTTTGCAAATTTTTTAAACATTGTCAAAGAGCCCATTTTTAAAAACCTCCTGTATAGTTTCTTTAACTTAGACTTATAATTCAAAGTTGTTAACTTCAAATGAGTTAAGATGAGTTTACCCCTCTGTCTAATTTAATGCCGGCAAGTAATTTAATAGATCATACAACTCCTCATAGTCCAATTCATTATCTTCTTTATAGAAATAACTACTTACATTATTATAAATTGATCTTAAGTTAAAAAGAA
>NZ_JHYF01000040.1 GCF_000621485.1 Alkaliphilus transvaalensis ATCC 700919 | reverse complement strand
GGTCTGTAGAGTCGCTATTATAGTACATCCAAAAGGTATGAAGGTTCTTAGGGGCCTGTCTATTGATTGTGTAGTTGTTAAAGGTTGACATGAGGCTAGTCTTAGGGGCATTTGATTCAGCTTCTAATTCTACTTTAATTAGAATAGGTAGAAAAGTTCTATACCCTTCTACATTTTCATGAATTGCTTGGGTAGCTTCATCTGTAATTTCCAATGGTTCATCTGCATTTAGATTCGCATTTACTGTTACTGTAAAAGATACTTCTCGACCCCCAATTCCTTGTAGGTTGCTTACTGCAGGTGATACATTTGTAGAAGAACGATCTTTGTATTTCTCCCATACTTCACCCCTGGACTTTATTATATGTTCTTCAGGAGTCCCCTTGTAAGCACTTACAGAGACATTCTTTATTTTTCTTCCTTCAATGTTATTAAATACATAGTTTTGATGAACTGCAACAAGAGAACCTCCAAAAGGATCTTTATTGTTTTGCCATGTCTTGCCATCGGAATGGATCCAGGCATCATGATACATCATACCTACAAAATATCTCACGTCACCTACTTCGTTATAGTTCCTAGCTTCAGCTCTAGTTATTGAAAAAGATACTATTAACATGGTGCATATTAGAAAAACCAAACCTCTTTTTATCATTACTACCTCCTACCTCCGTCTATTTAAAAGGATTTTCTAAAGCTACAGCAATACTACTTGTAACCGTTCTAAACACAATGTACTCAGCTTGATGAAGTTTGTAGTCCTCAAAATTAGGGTCAAATCCTCTGTCTCCACCACCAACAACTGAGTATTCTACACTTCTCTTGCCAACACCTAAGTCTTTGTTGAATTGAACATAAGGGCTACGAAGCCTTGAACTATCATCTCCACTTACAAATAAAAAGTCTAGACCAGTATCATTGGGAGCTGAAGAAGGTGTGTTTTGTATCACCCTCAATGAACGATTATCGTTAAATGCTTCAATATCGTAAATGATAGTTTCTCCCACTTGGAAGGGCAAATCTGCCTTTTTAATAAAAACAACTTCTGAATAGGTTGGTAATAAACGATTATTTCCAGTTCGTGTATTAACAAATAAGTCTCCAAAAGATTCAACTTTTTCTACCTTAAGGTTAAGACTCTCTATTGTGTTATACTTTACTTCAACAATCTCTCCACCTGTGTAGATATCAACAACTGAAGTTTTGCTATTCCAATCTACCTTTGCCCCTAAAGCTTCACTAACAAATCTAAGAGGTACAAAGGTCCTTCCCCCTACTAACTTAGCGGGGACATCTAGGGTAATTGCTTGTCCGTTTACTAGAGGGCGAATATTACCTATTTCAAGTCTTATATCTTTATCTTCACCTTGAATAGTGACTTC
>NZ_JHYF01000039.1 GCF_000621485.1 Alkaliphilus transvaalensis ATCC 700919 | reverse complement strand
AAAGAGGCAGTTTGATATAATGGTGATAACTGGAAAGATAGTTATCACCATATTAAAAACCTAAGTCACGATTACAACTTAGGGGACGGGTAATGGTAGTCTATTTTATTACGATCTAAATCCAGATATTAACTTGGAAAATAATCGTGCATATGTATTTAAAACTGGTATGCAGGCCCAAAATGAATATGCTAATGTTCAGGCTAGTTCATATATTATTACAGGAACAGCTTATGCAAAGGGTGTGATAGGCCAAGAAGCGAATAGGAATGGAACCAAAATAAAAGGGGGAAATTACAAACAGATACCAGGTATAGACTTACGTGCAGGAGTAGGAGTATCGGGTGTTAATGTAATTGCCGATGGTCATGTTGGATACAAAGACTATGTTGGTTTAACAGCTATTGCAGACGCCAGTGCTGGGAAAGCACAAGCTTATGCGACATTTACTGCTAGAATTGACAATAACCTTGATGTAGGTTTTAGAGCAGGTGCTGAAGCTGCTGTATTTGATGGAGCAATTGGTGTGGGTCTTAATGTTTTTGGTTATGAAGCCATAATTGGAATAGAAGGATCAGCAATAGCTGCAGGTGCTATAGCAGAATTAGGAGTTCTAGACGGAAGATTACGGGGAAGAGCTAAAGCTGCGTTAGGTTTAGGGGGAGGTGTATGGTTTTCAATTGGTAAGAGGTGATTAACTTAGAAAGGATGGTTGATATAAATGTTTATTAGCAACACTGAATTTATGAAAAAATTTGTTACAATTATTTGCAGTTCGGTATGTATTATTTTTACCGCTATAAGTATACTTGCATTTTTTCTAAGTAGTGATAAGAAACCTGTTTATATATTTTTAGCTTCTATTATTATTATAGATGTCACGTGGATATTAGTTTATATATTTTATGTATCAAAGAAGTGATTCTTACATCGTATCCAATACGCACTATAACTACTTTTAACCATGCATGAGAAAGAACGAAGCTAGGGAAATATTCTCTCACCACGCCGTTTGGACGCGGTCGGGGGCAAATGAATATCTATATTCCTAGAATGTAGTGGATTGGTGTTAATAATAATCATATAGAACTATGGAAGTATAAGTACCTATCTAAGTACTGGAATATTGACTACTTACAGATATGTAAAATTCAGTATATATGAACATTAATCATAGGTATACTAGCTATTTTTCATTATGGAGGGGGAGGTAGGGACATATCCTACTATCAACATAACGATATAAATAACCCATATTCATTATTAGATAGGGAGAGGATATCTAGAAGTATATTAGATATATCTATTGTCTTTGTCTTATATTGTTAGTATATATATGTCTTTTATCTTATGTACTGTAGTGATGTTTTCCTCAACCCCTCCCCCC
>NZ_JHYF01000038.1 GCF_000621485.1 Alkaliphilus transvaalensis ATCC 700919 | reverse complement strand
ATGGTATTCCCATTGGCATCGGTGGTACTGGTGATGTTTCCTGCGAAGTCGTAGGTATATTTTTCTACCCCACCTTCTGGGTTTGTTATTTCTGTTATTCTTCCCCAATCATCTAGCTTATAAGTTGTTGTGTTGCCGTTTCCATCTTCTATTCCTGTAATGTTACCTCTTCCATCGTAGGTATATTTTTGTAGGGCTTTGTTGGCTTTTCTACTGTTTGGTGTGGTAATTTCTTTTATTTGTCCTAATAGGTTGTAGGTGTATTCTACTTTTGAACCGCTTCCATCTATCCTTGCTTTGATATTCCCTTTTGGGTCGTATTCGTTTTTTGATATTATTTCTCCTATTTCATTTCTTGACTCTATTACTTGTCCTTTTGGGTTGTACTTGTAGGTTATTCCCATTCCATCATCGGTCTGTAGATTATATGCTTCTGGCTGGATTTCTTTTATTACTCGATCATTTTTGTCGTAGTATATTCTTGTGGTGTTTCCTAATTGATTAATTTCATGGGTTATGCGATTTTTGGCATCGTATTTGTATTCTTTTTGGATGATGTTTTCTGGATTTGTGTTGTTAATCATTTTGATGATGTTTCCAGCCTTATCATACTGATATTTGTATTTTCTGTGTATATGACTTTCTTGATCTCTTTGATATTCTTCTATTACTCTATTTATTTTATCATAAACTCTTTTTATTTGATGTCCTTTTGGGGTTGTTATTTCTATGATGTTGTTATTTTTATCGTACTTAAATTTTGTTATGGCTATGGTTATTTCCCTACTGCTGCTTATTTCTTCTTTTTTTTCTATTAATGCTCCTGTCTCGTCGTATTTGTAGTGGATTGTTTTGTTGGTATCTTGGTTAATTCTAAAGCTTTCATAGGTTTTTTGGTTTAGGCTGTTGTACTTGTATTCTGTTTTTGCTCCAAACTTGTCTTTTACTTGGATAAGCCTGTTGTTTTTATCATAGCTAAAGTCTATTTGGTGGTAGTCTTTGGGATATTCGCCTTCTCCTACTACTTCTTTCCCATGTTTTTCTGTTATTTTGTTTCCGTTTAGATCGTATTGGTATCGGGTTACTTGGTATTTTGTTTTTCCTTCTTCTTTATCTACTGCTACTCTTTTTTCGATGATTCCTATTTGATTATATTTGTATAGGGTTGTTATTTCTTCTTGATCTTTTTCTTGGGTTATTCTACCGTAGAGGTCATACTGAAGGCTCTTTTGTATTTTTCCTTCGGTATCTATTATTGTTGTTAGCTGATTGAGATTATTATATTTAAAAGTGTATCCTTCTCCATCATCTTTTTCTATATTGTAGTATTCTGGTGTGATGTGTTTTATTAGATTTCCCTGACTGTCGTAGTAAAATCTTTCTATTCCTCCATCTGGATAGATGGTTTTTATTTTTCTATTGTCTTTATCATATTGATA
>NZ_JHYF01000037.1 GCF_000621485.1 Alkaliphilus transvaalensis ATCC 700919 | reverse complement strand
GTAAGAGAGTAAATAAAAGAATGGATAGGCTTTCGTCCCAATGCGGGTCTAATATAGATAAAATCTTATAGACTAACGCTCGAACTAAGGTTGCCGACATTCTTTTAATTAAAACTAACGAGAGGAGTGATACCTTTTGCATTATAAACTAAAGCATATATATGTAGGGGTAGACTTACACAAAGACCATCATACTGCGGTAATTATAGATTGTTGGCATAGTAAATTAGGAGAAATTAAGTTTGAAAATAAGCCCTCGGAGTTTCCTACACTAATTAAGGAAGTAAAAAAGTATACAAAGAAAGGTATTACTCCTATCTTTGGTTTGGAGGATGTGGGGGGCTATGGTAGAAGTCTAGCAGTATATCTATTAGAAAATAACTACCTAGTGAAGGAAGTAAATTCAGCCCTATCCTACGCAGAGCGTAAGAGCTATCCCACCACCCAAAAGAGTGACAGTTGGGATGCAAAATGTGTAGCAGAAGTGTTATTAAATAAGCTAGAGATATTACCCGATGCTAACCCACAGGATATATACTGGACATTAGGGCAGATGGTAACAAGAAGAAATGCCTTAGTTAAATCATTATCAGCGTTAAAGAACCAACTGCATACCCAGTTAAATTATAACTATCCTAGCTATAAGAAATTCTTCTGTGATATAGATGGAGTAACAGCCCTAGCCTTTTGGGAGAAGTATCCCGCCCCCCACCATCTAAAGGGAATTAAGGCAGAGGAATTTACAGGGTTTCTATTAGAGAAGAGTAGAAATTCCTGTTCAACTAAGAAGGCAGAAACAATACTAGAGCTAACAAAGTCAGATGGAGAAACAGAAAGAGAGTATCAAGAGTATAGAGATTTTCTAATACAAAGCCTTGTAAGAGATATACAGTTTAAGAAGGAAGAAATATCTAAGGTAGAGAAGGAAATCTCTAACCTAATGAAAAGGCTAGACTTTAAGCTAGAAACAATGCCAGGGATAAACACAGTAACAGCCTCAGCCCTAGTTGCAGAGATAGGAGACATAAATAGATTCTCTAATGCTAATAAACTAGCAAGGTTTGCAGGGATAGCCCCAGTTAATTTTAGCTCGGGGGGCAAGGGTAAAGACCAAAAGAGTAAGCAAGGGAATAGAACACTACATGGAATCTTCTATTTCCTAGCAGTACAACAGGTTCAAATATCTAAGGGAAGTAAAATCCCTAGAAACCCAGTATTCTATGAATATTACCAAGGGAAGATAACAGAAGGCAAGACGAAAGGACAAGCATTAGTATGTGTCATGAGAAGGCTAGTAAATATCATCTATGGTATGATGAAGAATAAGACTTCCTACCTAGCCCCGCCACTTCCACAGAAAGAGGCAGTTTGATATAATGGTGATAACTGGAAAGATAGTTATCACCATATTAAAAACCTAAGTCACGATTACAACTTAGGGGACGGGTAATG
>NZ_JHYF01000036.1 GCF_000621485.1 Alkaliphilus transvaalensis ATCC 700919 | reverse complement strand
AACTAAATTCTATATTGCAGCAGTAAATTCTATATAACTAGAATTTAAATATGCATACCAATTCCTGTATAATTAAAGAGCAGTTGATTGCCTGCCTGTGCAGGAATGAGGTTAATATGAATAAGAAACCAAGAGGCAATCAAAAACACTTAACATTATCACAGCGAATCGAAATTGAGAAAAGTCTTTTAGCTGGTGATTCTTTTGCCGCTATTGCCAGAAAGATAGGTAAAGATCCGAGCACTATTTCGAAAGATATAAGAAGACATTCTAAAATCGCTGAACGCAAAAACATGGATTTTGCACCAATACCATGTAGTAATCGTAGAGAATGTAAGCTTAGATATTTATGTGATGAAAATTGTAGTAACCTTTGCAAAATGTGTAAAAATAAAGGGCCAAGATGCATTGATATTTGTCCCAACTATTCTCCACGGACTTGCGAAAAATTAGCAAAACCGCCTTATGTATGTAATGGTTGTGGAAAAAGAATAAACTGCTTAATGGAAATGCATGTTTATTCTGCAAAATATGCCGATGACTGCTATCGAGAATTACTTGTATCCAGTCGTGAGGGTATTAACCAGACACCTGATACAATTATGAAAATGGATGCTTTGGTAAGTCCATTAATAAAAAAGGGACAGTCCATAGCCCATATTTATATTAATCATGCTGAAGAGATTGGGTGTAGTCGAAGAACTCTTTATAACTATATCGATCAGTCTGTACTTACTGCAAGAAACTTAGATTTACGACGTCGTGTAAAATATAAACCCCGAAGAAGTAAAACCCAAGCCAGTGTTAAGAACCGTGCTTACAGAGAAGGGCGAAATTATGATGATTTTCAGAAACTTATAAAATCAGAGCCTATGACAAGCGTTGTAGAAATGGATACTGTAGAAGGCAATAAAGGGGGTAAGGTCTTATTGACTATGATGTTTAGAAACTGCTCATTGATGCTTATATTTTTACTTAATTCAAAGATTCAATCGGAAGTAAAACGTGTTTTTGATCAGTTAACTATAGCATTAGGAAAAGAATCATTTAAGAAAATGTTTCAGGTGATTCTTACCGATGGTGGTCCTGAATTTCAAAGCCCTTCATTACTTGAGTATACCGACGAAGGTCAACAGAGAACCAAAATTTACTACTGTGATCCATACAGCTCTTGGCAGAAGGGTATGATTGAGAAGAATCATGAGTATATACGACTTGTTCTTAAAAAAGGAAAATCTTTTGACCTATTGAGCCAGGAAGCTATAACATTACTGCAGAATCATATCAATAGCGAAGCAAGAGACAGTCTAAATGGCTGTACGCCTTATAAACTGTCTACTCTTCTTCTGGATCAAGAACTTCATAAGTATTTAAAATTGATAGAAATAGAACCTGATGAAGTGACTTTGAAACCAGAACTACTTAAATAAAATAGATGTCGCACAGGCAGATTTCACTGTATAGAA
>NZ_JHYF01000035.1 GCF_000621485.1 Alkaliphilus transvaalensis ATCC 700919 | reverse complement strand
ATCTCTTGGTTCTTCTCTATACTCTTTTCTCCTATTTTTAATGTGATTATATCTCCATCTCTTTTTATGGTAACCATTTGACTGCTGGGGTTCCAATCTACCTCTGCCCCTAGGGCTTCGCTAATAAATCTTATGGGTACTTGGGTTCTACCATTATTATCTAGAAAGGGTTGAGCATCTGGAAACCTCATTAGTTCTCCACTAAGGACAACTCTAATTGGACCCCAGCCTAATGCGGTGCTAGACATTAAAGTCAATAACATTACTACTATCATTAAAACGCTTAGTTTTCTTTTCATGGTTATATTCCCCTTTATGTAGCATAATTTTATTGTCATATATAATTTATCTTATCTATTAATGTAAACAAGACGAACTACTGAAGTAATAGTCCGCCTTGTCTTTTCCCTATTATCTACGTAGGGCTGCTGCAATATCTCTTTCACTTTGCTCTTTAACATCGGCAACCTTATTAATTTGGGTGCTGATATTATTTACGCATACCACTAGTTTGTCTAAGGCTGGCTTTAATTGGTTAAATTCATCTACAAAGGCTCTGGCTGAATCTCCCTTCCACCAACCCTCTACAGATTTAATATCTCTATCAAGCTGTTTAATTAAGCTATCTGCTTGATCCCCTTTTTGCTTGATAGACCTCCCAATGGATCTGGCTTGCTGTGGACTAAATTGTAAATTTCCTGACATATTATTCATCCCCTTTTGTTTTATTTTTATATAAAACAGCTTAGCTGTAATATATTACACCACTTCTTGTAATAATTTTAAAAATTCTTCTTCCTCACTATCACCATAACCTCTAAAGACTACTTCCTCTATATCTTCATGATTAAACAAATACATGTATTCATCACTTATATTACCTTCTGGATATAGGCAGGCTATATAATCCCACATCTGTCCATTTGTTACCTGCATCTGCCGTCTACCATAAATCATTACTTTTTTCTCTCCATTTTTTAAAAGTACTATAGAACCAATAGGTAGATATGACTTCATCCATTTTCCCCCTTTGCTGTTGTTCTCATTAGAAAGTGCCGATTAAACAACATTTCCATATTTTTTATGCATTCCTTTGATAATCTCGAGTAATTCCTCCAATGGGATATTCACCATTGTTTGAATGATTTCCATATCTTCATAGGTATGTTCTAACATAGCCTCTTTAATATTTTCTAGCTCATCTTGAGTAACTGTATCGTATACTTCTTGAATATCCTGAATCATTTCATCAGTGTTATCTGCCTTCGATTCCTCCAAGTACTTATTTAGTCTTATAACTAATATCTTCGAAAAACCACCTATTTTAGCAAAGTCACTTCCGTCATTCTGAAATATATATGCCTTTTGAATATCCTTCCATTCAACTGACCTTCCAGGAAAAAAACCACGACCAACATATACTCCATATTGATTAACAACTACACTTGGTCTTCTTTTTCTTGCTAATAATACAAATATCAGAAATGCTATTGAAAGGCCACTGCTTATCATTGTAATACGACCAATCCATAAACTATCTAACTTAATTAATACATAACCTATCAATATAAATACGAATGAAAGTATTAAAGCTTTAAAAAGATCTTTCCCATTATTGTAGAAGATAACTTCCTTCTGGTTACCAAGACTATGCTTAACTCCTTCAACGGTTCTTTTAACAGCAGATATTTTAATTTTATGACTTTGTATCCTTCTAATAAAATC
>NZ_JHYF01000034.1 GCF_000621485.1 Alkaliphilus transvaalensis ATCC 700919 | reverse complement strand
AAGCCTATTCAACGGCACAGATGTTGCTAACAATGGGAACTGTGTCAGGTATGCAGTATAGTTCAATCTATACTCAACAGGAGATTGCTTTTAGGGATGCGATTCAGGACGGGGTGAAAACAGTAGAAGTCTCTTCTCCGAAGCTTCCAGAGGGCAGTCAGTGGGAGAGAAATGTACGAAATTCTTTTGAAGGTGGTAAGGCAACTGAAACAACTTATAATGGAGGTACAAAGCTATACAGGATAGGAGATAAAAATGGTGGATTCTGGACTACTGACACGCCCCCAGCAACTGAGTTTGAGTGGAGGGTAAAATATGCCATTAAACAAGAATGGGGAAATAATGCAAGCAATCTTTACGAAATCACTATTCCAAAAGGTTCGAGTATTACTGGACTGGCTGGCAAAGTTGGACCTCAGGGAATGGGGTTGTACGGTGGTGGACAACAAGTATATATTGACTTTAATTCGGTTCCAGACAGTTGGCTTAATGTCATGAAATTAAAATAAAGGAGAGTAAGTAAAGGGATGAACATAATTACAGCACAGAAACACCAAGAATTAATTAATACATTAAAAGAACTAAAAAATATTGTTGAGGATATGAGAAGTATGTCTACAGATATAATATTAAAATGGCATAACGATGAAATTGAGTGTTGGCTTGAATTCCTTGAGAGCCATGAAGATAAAGAAGAATTAAAGTCGCTTGAAGTGGAAGTCGGCGATAGATTTTTCTATAAATATAATGTAAGAATAGAGCCAATAAACTTAGATAAGAAAAGATTAAGTTTATTTGAAAAATTTATTCATCAACTCAATGATGCATTACAATAATATACAGGTGGGTATTCAAAGACAACCGTCTTTTATCTTGAATGTCCAACATAGGCGATAATGGGGGGATGAAAGTCGCTGTGGCTTGGTAGTGGAACCACTAGCCAAGGCAAGAGAGGACAGGTGTGTTGTCCCAGTACTTATAATTTATCACCAAAATAAGTGAGCGACAGGGGAAGAAACTACTATCCTGTCGCTTTTTCTTTTGCTAACTTTAGCAGTGATAATATTGAAGAAATATTTAAATTTGCGGAAAAACTCTGTTTAAACCTTTAATTGATAAGTTAAGAAACTAACTTATTATGGAAATAATGGAGGGTTAGTTGACACTTACAATTATATAATAAGTTAAAAACTTTAAAGCCATAGTACCACGTAAATGTGAGTATTATGGTTTTATTTTGTTCTAGATTATCTAGTCTAATACGCACCACAATTATTTTAAAGTTTCACTGATAGAGAGGAATACTAGATAATTCTATCTCACCCCAACATTTTGGTGGATGGCGGGGACGAATCAACATCAGTATTCCTAAAATGCAGTGGATTGGTGTACATCTAAACCATATAGAACTAAGGTAGTATAGGTATCTATTTAACGTACTGGAATATTTAGTACTATTTGATATGTAAAATTCAGTATATATGAACATTAATCATTAGGTATACTAGCTATTTTTCATTATGGAGGGGGAGGTAGGGACATATCCTAACTATCAACATAACGATCTATATAACCCATAATCATTATTAGATAGGGAGAGTATATTTGATAGCATATTATATATATCTATTCTCTATGCTGTATGTTGTAGTATATATATGTCTTTTATGTACTGTAGTGATGTTTTCCTCAACCCCTCCCCCCGCCCGCTTTCGCAGGCGGGGAAAGCTAGAAGTATTAGGTGATTTTAGGAACACGCA
>NZ_JHYF01000033.1 GCF_000621485.1 Alkaliphilus transvaalensis ATCC 700919 | reverse complement strand
CGTAAATCTATTTTAGACATTTATTTTCCACCCTTCTTTTAAGGATAAATTTACTATGTAAAATGCTATAATTATCAATAATAAAATCCCATAAAACTTGCTTACACAATCCGCGGCAGGACGCCGCGACCTTTGCGTATGGTTTCGGAGAACGGTCTACTGTTTGCGACACCTTCGAACTGGACCCCCTTGGCGGTGCTTATCACCCAGTGAGGTGGTGTGGTGCTCTGACATTTCCCATAAAGCGTACTTCCAGAACCCCTGCGCAAAAACATTGTTCTCCGTAGCCACACGACCCGTGACTCAGAGGGCGATAGGACGTCGCCCCCTTAAATGCATTGATTAACTCTCCCTGGATAATAAAAAAAATGATGTAAGCTACTGAATTTGCGACTTGCATATTTTTACATTTTCTCGTTTACAATAGTATCATTTAAACTACAACTTTACAGTGTAGAGTAGTCTAAATAAAGTATTTTTGAACTTATTTAAAATCATATTTTTTCGGGGTTTTCTAAAGTAAGGTCAAACACACAGCCACAATCCTTACAGGCATGAGCAATAATACCAGATGCTTTTTTTACATAAAGTCCTTTTTGATCTTGTGGCACAAATAAAACACTACCTGAATGCTGCAAATTGCCTTTGACAATGTTTTCTTTACCACATTTATTACATTTAATTTTTTCCATAACTCTCAACCTCCTGTTGTAGAAAATGTCATTCATCAATTTTTTTAAATTAAAAACTTGGTCATTTCGAAGTTTTTCTTCCAAAATCGCGGCAGGACGCCGCGACCTTACGTGTGGTTTCGGAGAACGTTCCAGTGTTTGCGACGTCCCTGAACCGGACCCCAAAGATAGTCCGTCTTGGCGGAGCTTCGCTCCCGGTAAAGGGATGTGGTGCGCTGACCTTTCCCTAAATACGTGCAGCCAGCAGCCTTGTGCAAACACACTGTTATCGGATGTATGAGGTCCCCCGAAGCCAGAGTGCGACTGGACGTCGCACCCTTGAACTATTTTATCTGTACAATCTATCCATTAAATAGCTCTCAAATTTATATAAGCAAATTTACTTTTATTCTTTATTCAATAAATGTAATTGTTTTTGTAAGTAAATTTCTTTTAAAACGGAATCAATTTGCAGATTCTGCAACTTCAAATATGTCATGAAATTTGATAGCAAAATTCGTGTTTTATCTTTTAATGATATTGTATTTTTGTCCTTACCTTTAAGCACTTGAACTATACTGTTTACTATCTCTTCAGCTTCTAAATCTTTAATAAATTCTTCCTTAGCATCTTTACTTAATGTTGAAACTAAATCCTCATAATCATTTTCAGAGAATTCATATCTAAGATCATGCGCATAATTATTTCTTACTTTGTTCAGCTTTTTAAATGCTCCATACCACTGTTCCTCTATAATCCCTAAAGAAAATGCTGCATCTAATTTATTAGAAAAGTATGGTAATTTTATTTTAGATGGATTTACAAGAACATTACTAATTAAAGTCATTAATTCATTTTCTATAAATAAATGACCTCTAAGAATAATCCCCATTAAATCCTCGGTTTCAGTGTAATCCATAAAATCCTTTATTGCATTTTTATATTCATCAATAAGTTTTCGGTGTTCAATATTCATGTATTTCTTCCTCCACGTACGATTTTCTCTTAAATCGCGAACTATTATATTTCTTGCATAAACATCAGCAGTCTAATAACTCAGAGTATAACACTAAAATTTCAAACTCATTCAATTAATCTGCCGCAGGATGTGACGACCGCCTCATATTTCCGATAACGTCTAGCATTTGCGACCCCTTCGAACTGGACCCCTGAGGAATACCTATTAGGCGGAGCTTCGCTCCCAGTGAGAAGAGTGTAGTGCTCTGACCTTTCCCTAAAAACGTGCTTCCAGCACTTTATGCAAATGTAGTGTTAGTAGATGCATTTTTGAATACCCTGCTGCCTATTTCCCTTAAGCTTCAATAATTCCTAATATCTACTCGTACTCCCTATTACAATTCAGTTTTATTTTCCACCGACACCCTTAAGTTTGACCCTAGCAAACGTCTTTTTTACACCTAATTTTCTAACATCTACACTTTATAACAAAATGTATTATTGTAATTAGCTTTTCTCTTCCACCGAAACCCTAGGGTTCGACCCTAGCAAACCTGATCTTTTCCACCAAGCCCTTCAGATTTTTCCCGATGTAAGGATTAACCTTAGTAATATAAAATATATTTTTAAACGATATGTAGATTCCCTACTACATCTACCTGTAGTAAAAATGTGTCTACTAACGTTTCGCATTGCCGAAGCCTTTGAGCTGGACCTCAAAGAAATACCTCTTGGTGGAGCTTGTCTCCCAGCGAAAAGGTTTGGGTCGGAGCAC
>NZ_JHYF01000032.1 GCF_000621485.1 Alkaliphilus transvaalensis ATCC 700919 | reverse complement strand
AAAGAGGCAGTTTGATATAATGGTGATAACTGGAAAGATAGTTATCACCATATTAAAAACCTAAGTCACGATTACAACTTAGGGGACGGGTAATGATAACAGTAGAATTTGGCTTATTCATGGAACTTTCTCAAATGCAAGCAAGGGTTGGGATTTAGAATTTAGACAATTTATTAGTAATTCATTCCAAGAAACTGTTGAAACTTTTGATTGGAGTAAATGGTATGGGGGTAATTTAGATGGAACAAGAAGAAAAGCAGCTGAAAAATTAGCAACTGAAATATCCCAATGGTATAATCAAAATGATGGTGGAACCATAAGGTTAGTTGCCCATAGTCATGGTGGGAATATAGCTATATTGGCAGCCAATATACTTGAAGAAGAATACGGCATTTCGACTGAAACTCTAATAACTATTGGAACTCCAGTTAGAGAATATCAACTTGAATCTTCTGTTGGACAGCATATCAATGTATATAATAACTACGACTCAGTGCAGGTACTTGGAGGACCTTATAAAAAGATTGCAGGGCGATATCACACTATAGTACCAGCCATCCGAATATTCTCTAATGCAGAAAATATAAAGGTTATATTACCAGAGGATAAAAGAAATATATTGAAATACGGCTTAGAGAATCATTCTAGTATGCACAATAATATAGAGGTATGGAAAGAGTATATACTTCCACTTATAAAGAAATAGTCTACATTAACATTACGATACTAGAATCAAGGGAGTGATATAATGAAAACATGGTTTAAAGTAATATGGTATTTTGCCATAATAGCCAATGTTGCTGCGTTTATATGGTTTATATTAGGGAATACAGCAAATTTCCAAAGGGGCTTAGATTTGATGGGAGTGCCTACATTGGTATTATATGGGATACCATCTATAATTTTAGTGGTTTCCTCTATACTTATTATGAAAAATTGTGTAAAACCAAAGCTTTGGATTTATGCTGTTGCTTTTATAATGATATACCTGCTGATTTATTTTGTAGAGCCTATGGCAATAGCAGTTAATAAAAGTGGTTGGTTATATGACTATGTAGAAAGTGACCCTATAAAGTCAACACTTGATACTAATTACTCATATAGACTTGAATTGGTTAATTATGGTCAAAGGAATAGAACTGAAAGGTTATATTTAAAGGATAATACAACAGGTGAAGAATTCTATATCATAGTAGATATCAACACTAGAGAATTAAGAGGAACTAGAATTGGACCTGGTGATGACTGGGCATGGGCAGTAATGACACCAACTGATGTTACGAACCAATATGAACTAACTACTACTGATAACCTTAAAATGCCAACCAAAAGATTTCTAATAGACATCAATAAAAGAAAGTCAAAACGTATAGAATAACTAAAATTATGCTTATATTTTACAGCTATCTAGTAACCTTAAACCAAGGGGACTCAATGGTAATAACAGTGGATATCTGATTATTAATAACCATTTTAGGCGATAGGGATTATTCCTTATCGTTTTCTTTTTACCACCCCCATATGAATACGCACCACACTTCTTAGTTTTGAAAATGTCTGTGAGGGAAAAGAGCTAAGTAATTTCCCCTTCCTCCATTACTTTAGAGGGCGGGACGAGATAAGCTATAGGCAAAGATAAATAAAGGATTTAATGGTATAAATGGTTTATTACCCTAGTAGAAGGAGAATCTGATATGAATATCTACAAGTATAAAATTGAATGGTGTCCAATTTGTAATCAAGGCTGGGTAGAAATTGTAAAGGATAAAGCTACTAACGAACTATTTGTTTGCTGTAGTGAATGTGAGTCAGAATGGGAATCTCCAGATCATGTTAAATCAAAGAAACTAGCAACTCATGATATTTATGGACAAACTGATGAACCAGACTATGATGAGATTGTTAAAAGGGGATGGGAAAACTATATCTTAAAGGAATAGTGAACATTGTATTTTGGATACGGCAAGCTAGATTAAGGTCGTACAACTTCGATTGCTGTGGACTTTTTCTTTGTTGTGTAAGTAAACATAAGAATGATAAAATGAAACCATCATAGCAAAATGAATAAAAGGTTTTATATGATGGCTTTTAATCCCCCCAACCCTTTTGGACAACCACACATTAATTTAGTAAAAAAACTAACTAGAGGTTAATTTTAGGAATGTAAGTAAGGGAATGTTAGATATGCAAAAAGGTGGGACCATAACATGAATATAAATGATTTAAAGAAAATATTGATTAATAACAATATCCCTAAAGATGCATACTCTTTAGATGGCGGTTTACCAAATGAAGCATATTGTCTCAATCGAAATGGGGGTAACTGGGAAGTTTATTACAGTGAACGAGGTCAGAAGTCTGGATTGAAACTCTTTAGAACAGAGAATGAAGCATGTGACTATTTCTATAAATCGTTAGTTCGAATGCTGAAGGACCTGGGCATATAATAGTTGTCAGTTGTTTGCAGAGGTCATACAGTTTCGGTGGATGCGACCTTTCTTTTTATCATGCGAGTAGACATAAAAGTTCAATATCTAACTAAGTAAAGACTAAGTTTTAAAAAACTGTATGCATCTTTTTAATTGTCATAGCATTATTAGAGCCTATTCAAATCCAAATACACCGATCTTATTGATAAACATAATGAAAATATCAATAAATATAAAAAGCATCTTAATTTTTGTTGGAGTAAATTGTGTGTATTTTATTCTAATGTATATCCAGACTCGGAAGGTTTTGTTTAGTCCTATTGTGTATATTGATTTTGAGAAGGTTTGTGAAAATATGATTCTAATATTGGTTATTCCGATGGAGTGCTTATAGGTGCAAAATATCTAATCTTTATTGCAGTATATTTAGGGATTCGATATCTATTAGGGATGATAGCGATTAACTTACCAGTATAATAAATATAGCTACAACAGTAATATAATTAGTTTGTAGCTTTTTTATTAGTACTACCTAAGGGCAAGATACTATAACCCAATAATAGG
>NZ_JHYF01000031.1 GCF_000621485.1 Alkaliphilus transvaalensis ATCC 700919 | reverse complement strand
ATCGCAGGGGAACGAAGGTCCTGCCTTCCTTTAATAGGGCTTCTGTATCCATTTCTTGACTGGCACCGTTAACTAGATAGTTTTTATCCCCTATATATAGGATAATTTCTCTATCATTTAAAACCACTGTTACCTTTTGTTGACTACTGTTCCAATCTACCTTTGCCCCTAGGGCTTCACTAACAAAGCGTACTGGCACTTGGGTTCTACTATTGGCATCTACAAAGGGCTGGGCATCAGGTAATGTTATTCTTTCTCCGTTTACCACAATCCTTAAGGGAATCTGGCCATAGGTAGGCATTGCCCCTATGGATGTTACTAAGATTAACAACATTAAGATTAATAATCCTTTTTTCATTTTTGTAGCCTCCTTAAATTAATTATTTAAATTTACTTAGTTGCAGTAACTAAGTCTTTTTCTACCATGATATATTCATTAGATATGTCCTGCAGTCTTTTGGATAGTCTTCCTAATGAACCATCTAAGTTTATGGCCTTCTGTCTTACCTGTGCCAACTCCCGTCTAGTATCTTCTACTGCTTGTCTTACATAGAACTCTGAATATTGTCTGTTGCAATCTGTCAGTAGCCTTTCTGTATCGCCATTGACATTATTATATGCACTTTCTAGATCTCTTTGAAGGATTTTAGCCCTACTAGCCAGTTCTTTAATACGTTGGGGGGTTACGGATATGACTCCTTCTATAGCTCTACCCTTTATAGTATTTTTAATTGATTTATTTGCATTTCTTTTACTATTCTCATTATGTAGACTTATTAGCATCCAGCCTCCAAAGGTTGTTGCCATCCTTTCAAAGGCTTTTTTATAAGCTTTTCCATAGTCTATGGCACCTTGTTTTCCTATTCCCACTAGATTACTTACTAATTTCCTAGTGGCATCTAGGCTCTTTTCTCCATAATCCCCAAGAACCTTTTGGGTGGTGTTTATAAAGTCATCTCTAACACTTTTAAAGGTCCTTATTAGCCCCCCATTAGCTTCCATAACTGACCTCATAGCTTTTCCTTCAATATCTCTTATTCCCCTAAAAGTTGTTGTCACTACATCCTTTAGATCATTTTTTAGTTGATCATATCCCTTTAGGTTAGATTTAAAATCTTCAAAGGCATTATTGATTTTCCCTACAAGGTTTTCTCCCTTTTCCTTTAATGTCTTAATGAACTTTCTACTACTTTCTTCTATATTTCGAGTTAGTTGTACTAAGTTGTTATTGAAGTTATTTAGCAAATTATCTATAGATCTAATAACATTGTTTGAGAATTTTTCAATTGTTAGATTAAGGTCTTGTCCTTCTTCTAAGTCTAATACTAGCTCTTTTACAGCATTTCCTGTGTCTAATCCAAATTGATTTAGGGCTTTTCGGTTATTTTCTGTAAAGGATGCATAACTTTTTGATACTTCTTCTAAGTAATTTTCTCTTGCCATTTTAACTTCTCTTTGGTATTCATTAAAGGCTCCCCTTATTTCTTGATCAAAGCTATCAAGACCTATATTCTCTCCTATTGCCTTTAACTTACCTCTAAGTTCTGTTCTTAGTAGTTCATATTCTTTTATGTATTCCTCTTCTATCTTGATCATCTCTTTTTCTCTTTTGATTATAGCCTGTCCAATTTCTATTGTTGATCTAACAGACCAATCTTGTATTTCTTGAACCAATACCCTTGTGCCATTATCAACAAAATCCACTAGGATATCTTGAATATCTTTTCCAAATTCTCCAACGGCCTTTAATGTACCCCTCTTCATCTCTTCTATAACGGCATTGGTCTCATAACGAAGGGTTACGGTTGCTAGTGCCAAATTTCCGAAGGCCTGTATCGTTGCTACTATTTGCATTAAGTCAGCATTAGCCATCTCTACCACTAGGGGAATTGGAGCTGTTCTAATTTCTTCTTTTCCCATTAAACTACCATTTTCATCAAATTCAAAAGGAAACAGGTAATGGGGGTCTATAAATCCATTGATACTCCCTTCCTGCATACTTACATAAATTCGTTTTCCTATATGTAGTAGAGCCGATGAAACAAAATCATCGTAGGTAGCATAATTAATGAAGTCAGCATTCATTAACTTAAAATACATTGATGGATTTCGTAGTAAAGCTAGGGGGGATAGACCTTTTCCATTTAAGGCTCTACCTATAGCATTATCCTCTAATGCCAATATGTATTGTACTAGGCTACCACCTAAAGAGTGGCCAGCTAGATAGTTTATTCCATCTTTGGTCTTGTTTTTATCAAAAAAATCCTTTGCGGGTTGGTATTGAATAGACTCTGATATTAAACTATAGAAAAAGTTATTCTTCCAATCTATCGCCTTAAAAGGATTGATATCTTCTTCAGAACCCCTAAAGGCAAAAAACACTGCTCCTGTTTCCGGGTCTTCAAAGGCATAACCTACGAAGCCTGTACCTTTGTCATTATCTGCCCTGAGATTGTCATTTACATGATCCTTTATTACTAGACGAGATAGCAAAGGGTCCTTTGAAATTTCATCTAGGATATATTCAAAGGTAAATTCATCTTTACCGTTAAGACCTATGCTACCGCCTTCCATTAGAATGAGTTGGCCTTCTTCATTTTCTTTATATGTACCATTATAATGCCTTTCATATAGGGCTATTTTATCTTCTTCGTCTTTTATGTGTTGAGTTAGTTCAGTGATATTTTTACCTTTTTGTAGTTCTATAGTCTCGTCATATTGCTTTCGATCTTCTTCATTTGATACATCTAAATATGCCAGTGCAGCTAATAGCAAATATTGTCTATCGGTTAATTCTAGATTAGTCTTTCCATTCATACTTACTTTCCTCCTCTTGGATC
>NZ_JHYF01000030.1 GCF_000621485.1 Alkaliphilus transvaalensis ATCC 700919 | reverse complement strand
TTAATGTCTAGCACCGCATTCGGCTGGGGTCCAATTAGAGTTGTCCTGAGTGGAGAACTAATGAGGTTTCCAGATGCCCAACCCTTTCTAGATGATAATGGTAGAACCCAAGTACCCATAAGATTTATTAGCGAAGCCCTAGGGGCAGAGGTAGACTGGAACCCCAGCAGTCAAATGGTTACCATAAAAAGAGATGGAGATATAATCACATTAAAAATAGGAGAAAAGAGTATAGAGAAGAACCAAGAGATAACAGTATTAGACACAGCCCCTTTATTAAAGGAAGGAAGAACCTTTGTCCCTCTACGGTTTGTCAGTGAAGCATTAGGAGAAGAAGTAAGATGGGACCCCGCTATTAGAACGGTGTATATAAATGAAACGCTAGAAACGGCAGAGAAGACGACTGTTATTAGTGGTTATATTATACCAATTAATACAGGATCTCAGTTGGAGGTTCGACTTGGCTTATATGAAGAATTGGGTAAAAGGCAGCCGGAAATACGTATCTTAGCGAATGAGTGGACAAGAGATGCTAATTTAGAGATGCAATTTAGAGAAGCAGAGGAAATTTTAATACAAAAAATAGAGACAGAGGTGGTAAAAGCAGCTATAGAATATGCTAAAACCCGAACCAGTTATAGAGAAGGTCTTGATGATAGAAGTTTTAAAGGAAAAGAGCGGAGAATAGATGTAGGGGCAGCCCCCAATGATACTATTTACTTCCTAGTATATTTTAACTAAAGTTTTGGAGTGAAACGAATGAAAAAAATACAATTAAAATTATTAGTTATTGCAGTTGTTTCAATGTTAATAGCCTTTGAAATGATAGATGTAATGGCACAGGGGACAAGACCCCCTTTAACAGCCAACACAGACCTAGAAGCCTTTAATTATGATATGCAGCATGTATATAACTTGGGGACAAACTTTTTTAGTAGTAATACTTCAAGGGGGGCCTTAAACACTAACATCATACAGCAAGCCATTAATGCAAATAGCGACCGTATTTATTTAGTTTACGGACAACCTCATGGAACGATTCTAACCATTAATGAAGTACAGCTACAAAGATATATAGGCTATAACAGATTCGGAGATAACTATGGAAACCCAGAGTTTCCTTGGGATGCAGGATGGAGTGGGGTTCAAATACAAGACCGAGTAAACGTAAAGCATCCTTGGAATGATACAGAAGTAAGAGCAAAGCACAACATACGAGAAAGTGTATTTAATGGAATACAAGCCCTCTACCCAAATGGAGAGAGAAAGGACCTAGAAGAGTTGATACAGACAGGAATAGACCTCCATTATACCGGTAAGCGGGGGCGAGATGTCTTAATTGACCCCCCAAGCCATCAGGCCGATAGACTGGTCTATGGTGGGGAAGGCTCAAAGCCCAAGACAGCCAGTGGAGGAAGGGGACTATGGGTAGATTATGTTCACATTATACAGCCCCCTACTTATTATTCTTGGGGCTATGGACTAACAGTACTAGATAGCCCTCCAACATACTATTATCTTGAGGTACCCATCGCCCCTTTTGCCCTCTTAGATGAAGGAGATTTAATAGCAAGACTTAAAAATACTCCCACTAGGGCATCAGAAGGACAAAGGGTGGAAGTAACAGTAGAGGTAGACTCAACCTTTTCCCATGAAGTAGATACCATCTATTATTGGAATATTAATGGAGTAGGAAATATTACATATAGTGAAGGAGGCACTTCGCAATCAGGAAGATTACAGATAAACCAGCCCTCCCCAACAAATGATCACAGGGTACAATTAAAGGCTAGTTTCATTATGCCCACCTCCGACGTAACCGTAAGGTTTCGAGTAAATAATACGGTGGGGGACGATCCAAACGAAAGTAATTTAGAAAACAATGTAGTTGAGGCTGTAATCGAATATCATCCACCACAAGAAACCTCATCAGAATATGACCTAGATTACCATGTTCTATCAAGAAAAATTAAACATCCATTAGCCAATGGAGCAGATATTACTGCTATTCTACAACTCCCCCAAGGGTCATGGAAGGGGGCAGCAAGAGGAAATCTAAATGTAGATCAAGCTAGTCAACCAGAAATTTTGAGTCTGTTTACTGTGGGAAACAATCCCCCTGTAAGTGAATCCAGTGAGACTATCATAAGAAGACCTGAAATAGGGGCAACTATTGAGAGGACATCCTTTGGAGATGATCCTAAAGGAGGAAACTACTCAAATTTACCCTTTGTTACTAAGAATCCTAGTATTAGCTATAGTGGAATGGTAGATCGGGATTACGAATATGAAGTAGTAGAAGTAACAGGAGCAGATGCAGAAGGAAATCCCATCTATACAACAAGAAAAGAAACCCAGACGACTTCTGCAAGTTTCGATAATGGAACGGATGTATTAAACATAAGAACAAATATCTATAATGGACTAAAACCACAGGATATGCCCTATGTAGCAGCAAGAAACTTTAAAACAGTAGTAGAAAATAACCAAGGAACTAGTAATATAAGAAATATGTTTTGGATAAGTGATCCCTATGACTTTGATGTTATTAGATGGATGTGCCATATAGATGAAAGTGGAAATGAACATAATTGGGAAGAAGTAACTGGTCAGTATCAAAGAAGATTTACCCAGCAAAACAAGGGAGATATTACATGGACAGTCTTAAATAGTATGGCAACTGAATACCAATCAGACCGTCAGGCAGCAAGAAATATGGTAAGAGATAATAACCGATATCAAAAGATTGTATTTGCCACCGATCGAGACCTGCAACAATTTAACTATCCAGTAAAATCTGGTTATTATCTAAATCCTGCAGGGCGATATGCTGTAACCATCAAAACAGAAATGTATAAAAACACAACAGCCAATACGCCAGAGCATGCAGACCTAGTAAACCGAATCATTAATTCCTTCCGTTATCAATCGGATTTACTATACACCCATGATGGAAGAAGTACTTATACCGTAAATCTATCCTCAGGAAACCGAAATATTGGTGGGCATGAAATGCTTCGCATTAGTCAAAATTATACAAAGGACTATGAAGAAATTCAACATAGTACTGACCGCATTAATACTGGAGGTACCCATAGGTTTTGGAAGGAGATATTAGAAGGATATAGTGAGTCTAATACATCAAATAGCTACAACAATTACAAATATAGAGAGCATGTAAAGAGTGGAAACATCTATAAAGTAATGGAAGAGACTACTGTAATTTTTACAGTAAATCCAAATAATAGAAGGATTTATACATTTGCCAACATGCAGGATAGTGATCGTTATGGAAGAGATTATTATATTAGAGCATGGCTTCAAGATATAAACCTTAACAGCCTAAGCTACAGTGGTCTAAACATAGCAGGAAAGCCGAACCAAGATCATACAGCCCTAGACTCTATTCGAATAACAGTAAAAGGCTCAATGTTCGATGACTTAAATAACTAACAAGTGGCCAGATGAGGGATTATATAGTTTGATATCCATAAGTTAATATAAGTGATGAATACATGTTTTTGTTTAATCATGAAGGGATAGAGGAAGTAGTCTTTCTAAAAATATTACAAGAAGTGATGTAATATATTACAGCTAAGCTGTTTTATATAAAAATAAAACAAAGGGGATGAATAATATGTCAGGAAATTTACAATTTAGTCCACAGCAAGCCAGATCCATTGGGAGGTCTATTAAGCAAAAAGGGGATCAAGCAGATAGTTTAATTAAACAATTGGATAAGGATATTAAATCTGTAGAGGGTTGGTGGAAGGGAGATTCAGCCAGAGCCTTTGTAGATGAATTTAACCAATTAAAGCCAGCTTTAGACAAACTAGTGGTATGCGTAAATAATATCAGCACTCAAATTAATAAGGTTGCCGATGTTAAAGAACAAAGTGAAAGAGATATTGCATCAGCCCTACGTAGATAATAGGGAAAAGACAAGGCGGACTATTATTTCAGTAGTTCGTCTTGTTTACATTAATAGATAACATTAATACTAGGAGAAAAGAGTATAGAGAAGAACCAAGAGCAACGATATATAGGGGATAACAGATAAGAAAAATTAAATATCCATTAGCAGATGGGACAAATATTACTACAGTCCCCTTTGGCTACAATACCCATTAAAGATGAAAATAATGAAAGCTCTAATAGAAAAAAGAGCCGATGAATATATATAATACGAAATATAAAGGGGAAACAAAAATGAAGAAACATTACGGAATATTAGCAATCCTATTAATTTTGTCAATGATAGTAACAACAGGTTGCAGACCAGCGGGGAAAAGTAGAAGAGCAATCCAAAGGGAGATGAAGGAATACCTAGAGGCAGAATATAACTCACCAGCCCATGTAAAGAGACCAGTACTAAGTGGGAATACAGGTTTTGGCTATCACTCCTACTCAGCAGAAGCCTATCTGAAGAATGACCCAGATAATAAGTTCTACGTAAGTTACCATATTACAGATGGAAGAATTACAGCAGGTTATCATACTGTACGTTTGAGACAAGAAGGTAGAAAATCAATGTATGAGAAGTTAACTAAGTACTATAACCCAGATGATATACTTCAAATGAACTTTATGATTCATTACAACAGTGGTTTAGTTAGGACAGAAGATATGACCTATGAAAGTCTGGTGGAGGAGCATAGGGGGGAATATAGAATAGATTTAACTTTCCACATAGCAAAGGAGCATTTTAATGAAGAATTAGAGAGTGAGGTTATTAGACGGTTTCTTGAGGATTATAGTGAAAAAAACAATCTAGAAAAAATAGACCTATTCATTGTTTATTGGAATGAAGCATACAAAGAAGAGTTCCATAAAACCTTCAAGTATAATATACCAGAAAACCCTATAGAAAGGGGATTGAGGTTTGCAGATTTCTACTTGGTTGTAAGGCATACAACTGATTTTGATATAAATAACATATCCAGGTATTTTAATTATGAGGATTAAAAGAGGGAGGGAGAAATAATGTCTTCAACGAAAGCCCTAGAACTTAATGATAGGTAATATTGGTTATTATCAGCCTAGGCTTATATGGATTTATCTAATAAAGAAGATAAGCAGACTTATAATAGAGAAGTAAATAAGTTAATAGCTAATAAAAGCCCAATAACAGAAATAGACCAAAATATACAAGACTCCCTTTAACAGCCAACACAGCCCTAGAAGCCTTTAATATTATGCAGCCTTTACAGAAAATAACCGAAAAGCCCTAAATCAATTTGGATTAGATACAGGAAATGCTGTAAAAGAGCTAGTATTAGACTTAGGAGAAGGACAAGACCTTAATCTAACAATTGAAAAATTCTCAAACAATGTTATTAGATCTATAGATAATTTGCTAAATAACTTCAATAACAACTTAGTACAACTAACTCGAAATATAGAAGAAAGTAGTAGAAAGTTCATTAAGACATTAAAGGAAAAGGGAGAAAACCTTGTAGGGAAAATCAATAATGCCTTTGAAGACTTTAAATCTAACCTAAAGGGATACGATCAACTAAAAAATGATCTAAAGGATGTAGTGACAACAGCTTTTAGGGGAATAAGAGATATTGAAGGAAAAGCTATGAGGTCAGTTATGGAAGGTTCTTGGGGAATATGGAGAAAAGAGCCTAGATGCCACTAGGAAATTTCTTTGATGGCTTAAACAGCTTAAATTATTTAAAGGGATACATGTAATTTTATATATTAAGAATGCAAATATAATTTAGTTTAAAATAATTGACTAAAAGGGGGATTAATTTGAAAAAGAAAATAGAATTAATAGTGTTAATTTTATGTGTAGTCGTTATTGTTTTAGGGTGTTCCAATCAAAGTTCTAACGAAAAATATTATTTAATCGATGATTTAAGTGAGGAAGTTGTAATGGAGTTCTTTGCAGAGTTGACTGATGCCTACAATAATGTATCAAGTGAAAAAATTCAAGATTTATCAGGAAAGTTGTTCGAAAATCAAGAACATAAAAACTTATTTATTGAAGGAATTGCTCAACTTGCAAATTTTACATTGCATTATGTAGACATAGATTTTTCAACTAGCAAATATGCAACAGGAACTTATGCGTACAGCTATAAATTAAGAGATAGCTTTGATAATACAGTATATTTCAGTTTAGGTGAATATGAAATAGAGAGAACATCTACTTATTATCAACTAGTAAATTTGGTTCCTAACATGAGCAATGACAGGCTTATTAAGTTTTTTGAGGTGAAGGAAAAGAGTATTGAAAAATATGGCACCGATAATCTTTCTGAACTACTTGGGTACGATACAGAGTCTAAAATTAAAAAAAGTGATTTCTACAGTAAGGTCCCAGAAGTTATTGAATATAAATTACATACAGTAGAGTCTAATGCTTATCATATTTTATACCCAGAAGCTTGGGAACTCCAAGAGGAAGATAGTAATATTCAGTTTATCCCTATAGGAGGACGTTTTATATCTCATGAGGAAGGAATTGTTATAAATAAAGTTGAAAAGGGAAACAACACCTTAAAGGATTATGCCGTAGAAAGTATTGATGTTTTGCAGAGTAAGTATGCTGATTTGAGGTTGATAAACAATGAGTTGATAATGGATTATAATTACGAAGCATGGAACATAGCTTTTGTAAGAACCATAACAGAAGAATTAGACTATTATTTTGATATAACAATTATTGAACATGATGATGCATTTTATGTTTTTCAGCTATACAACTATGACTTTAACGATGAGGATTATAGGGAAATAAGCAAAGTAATGTTAGAGAGTTTAGTATTTAACTAAAATGTTACAGGATTAAAGGTTTGAGGTAAAAACATTAATTAATTTGCCGAGTAGCAGGAGACAAATAAAATCTCTCTTCCTGCTACTCCAAAACACTAAACAAGAAAACAAAGAAACTCTTATAAAATAAAGTTGATTTATATAAACTTGAGCTAATACATAAGGGGGGATATAACACTGAAAAAACAATACGGAATATTAGCAATCTTATTAATTTTGTCAATGATAGTAACAACAGGTTGCAGACCAGCGGGGAAAAGTAGAAGAGCAATCCAAAGAGAGATGAAGGAATACCTAGAGGCAGAATATAACTC
>NZ_JHYF01000029.1 GCF_000621485.1 Alkaliphilus transvaalensis ATCC 700919 | reverse complement strand
CTTAAAATGCCGTGACAATAGCGAAGAGGTCACACCTGTTCCCATCCCGAACACAGAAGTTAAGCTCTTCAGCGCTGATGGTACTTGGAGGGCAGCCTCCTGGGAGAGTAGGACGTCGCGGTATTTTTTTATTGGACTCTCTAGATTAATAGAGAGTCTTTTGCTTTATTGATAAGATAAAACAAAAATTAATATTTAGTCAAAGTTATTTTGCAGGATTTTTATAAAATAAGTAGAAACTTATAAATATAAACTTATAAATATAAACTAAGACTAACACTTGATAAATATAATACATAGTCATAGTAAAGCCTTAAAAAGAAATAAAATAACCATAATTTATAAGGAAGTGATATTATGGATAAAGAAAAGATTATTTACTTAGAAGATTATAAGAAATATAAGCTAACAAAAGAAAAAACTACCAATGAGGCTAAAAGTAATAAAACTGCTAGAGATGAAGAAGAAAGAATAAAAACATTAAATTTATTTATGAAAGTAATTGCTACAATGTATAAAGAATCATATAAATAACCCTTTGGATATAGTAAATTATTATGCTTACTATACCAAAGGGAATTTTAGTTTTTGAGGTAATTCATGTATGATCGATTTTTTAAAAGCAATCTACATTGATCTTTATCAAAAACAATCTACTTTTTATACTACACTATATAGGATTTTGTTTTTATAATAAGAATTTAAATCCAGTTAGCTATTAATTAGTTTCCTCAGCTATTACGAAAGAATTACCGCTATATTTAAAATGTTAATTTTACCTACTAATAATTTATTCATGTAAGTGAATCAATTTCACGTTATATAAAGCTAGGCTTTTAAATATAAATTCTCGCCTTAATTATTCCCTAATAAAAAACTTAATGAAATGATATTAGCATGATATAAATAATATAAAACAAAAATATTATATGTTAAATACAAAATCTTGAACTGTTGAATTTCTAGCTATGAATAAACATAGTTATTTTTGATTATTCTAATTTAAAGAAATAATAAGATTAAATAAAAAATAAAGATAAAGGATGGAAACTAAAATGTTAAATGAAAATAACCAAGTACCAGTAATTAAAGATTTTCAAGAGTCCTATGAAAAGGGTTTTAGATGTGTGTTCTATGAAACAGATGAAAGAGACCAACAGTTTACTGTGTATTTAAAGAATTTTACCACCGAAAATATAAAAATATTAAAATGTAATGAAGATGAAGGTAAAAAGCTGAAAAACTATATAGACCAATTATCTTAACTAAGATTAATTGGAAAATTAGAGTCTACGTAAGGAGGATATTTTGTGCAGAAAGGAAGTCTACCTACTAAGAATCAATTTGGATTTTATGAAGTAAGACTGGAGAGTATTGGAGGTTTGGGGGCCAATGTTGCGGGAAAAATTATAGCAGAAGCTGGAATTGTTGGTATGGGTTTTAATGGGTCAAATTTTGCAAGTTATGGCTCGGAAAAAAAGGGGACACCAGTTAGTTCCTATATACGATATTGCGACCATAATCAACAAGTAAGAATAAATAGTCCCATAATAGAACCTCATATTCTAGGAATCTTTCATGAAAACTTAGTAGCGAGATTACCTATAACTGCAGGAGTAAATTCCATGGCCACTATTGTTATCAATACAGATAAAAAACCACTACAAGCCAGAGAATATTTAAAATTATCTGGAGGTAAAGTAGTTGTTATTGATGCCTTAAAAATTGCATACGAAGAAAAAGTAAAAATGAATGTAGTCATGATAGGTGCAATTACTAGAGTAATGGAGTTCATAGATAAAGATGCTATGAGGGAAGCAATTAAGGAAACTTTAGGTAAGAAGTATCACAACCAGTTAGAAGCGAATTTAAGGGGATTTGAAGCTGGTTATGATCTGCTTGAACTTGATGAGTTTGAAGAAGACGGAAGGTTTCCCTTTATCCCATTTCAAGAACAAAGAAGTCAGTGGGGATATGAGAATGCCCCTATAGGAGGAATTATTGTTGAAGTTGGAAATAGCATAGTAAAGAATAACCAAACAAGTAGACAAGGGAAAATACCATTGTTTCATGAAGATAGATGCATTCATTGTGGAATGTGTGAGACTACTTGTCCAGACTATTGCTTTAAGTTTATAGACAAAGAAGATGACAAAACAAGTAAGATACTTATGTTTAATTTAGGCCTTGACTATCAATTCTGTAAAGGTTGTTTAAGATGTGTAGATGTTTGTCCTGTAGAAGCACTAACTGAAGAGTTAGAAGCAGAACATGAAGTAGAAAAAATTACAGTAAAATTGTAGTCGAAGGAGGTCTAAAATGAGAGAGCAGGAGACCGTTTTTAAAAATGGAAACGAAATGGCAGCATTAGCAGCAACTCAAATGAATCTTCATCTTATGGGATATTTTCCTATAACACCATCTACAGGAATCCCTGAAGAATTAAGCGCCCACAAAGCCGAAGGACATCATGAGATAGTATTAATACCTGCTGATGGAGAACATGGAGCAGCTGGAATCTGTTTTGGCGCATCTGCAGCAGGTGGAAGAGTAATAAATGCAACATCAGCTAACGGCTTACTCTATGCCTTAGAACAATTACCAGTACAGTCGGGAACAAGAACTCCTATGGTACTTAATGTAGTAACTAGAACAGTTTCTGGGCCATTAGATATCAAGGGTGATCACAGTGATATTATGTACACTTTGAACACAGGATGGATTATACTTATGGCAAAAGACCCACAACGGGTTTATGATTTTAACCTTATTGGAACAAAATTAGCTGAAGAAAAAGATATTATGCTTCCTCTTATTATAGCAAGTGATGGCTTTTTTACTAGCCACCAAAAACGAAGGAATCAAATTTTTAAAGATAAAAAGGATGTAAAGGAGTTCATAGGTGAGTATAAGACTTTATATTCTGCAATTGATCCAGAAAATCCAATAACAATTGGACCCTATATGAATGAACCCGACTTAATAAATAATAAATATCAACTAAGCAGAGCAATGGACAAAGCATATGAAGTATTACCCAAATTGTTTCAGGAATATGGAGAATTAACAGGGCGATATTATAATTTAATAGAAACTTATAGGATGGAGGATGCAGAAGCTTGTTTATTTGTTTTAAATACATCCTTTGACACTTCGATGGAAGCCGTTGATATACTAAGGGATCAGGGGAAAAAAGTAGGAATAGTTGCTGCTAACGTTATTAGGCCTTGGCCCAAAAAAGAAATTCAGGAAGTCTTTAAAAATGTTAAGGGCTTATGTATTGCAGATCGCCAAGAAAGTTACGGAGCTAGGGCAGGAAATATGAGTTTAGAGATTAGGGCAACCTTAAAGGATGATATTAATAATAAAACATTGGTGTTTAATAGAATTTATGGATTAGGGGGAAAGGAGTTCTATGTTGAAGATGCAATTGGATTGTTAGAAGAGGCTTTAAAGGTAGCTAGTGAAGGAAAAGTTGATAAAGATTTCGATTATATAGGAGTCTACGAAGGAAATAAACATTATGAGGCTAAAAAATATGTAGAAAAAGTATCAAGTAATTTTTTTGAAAATAATTTAGTCGTAGAAAAGGATGAAGAAAAAAATGAACTTATCGTAAAAGGTGTGAATACTAGAAGCTTAACAGCTGTACCAAAACGAATTGCACCTGGTCATCAAGCATGTCCTGGATGTGGTATCTTTCCTAATTTAAACCTCCTTTCAAAAGGATTAAAAGGATATGTTGTATTTCTATTTCATACAGGTTGTGGAATGGTAGTAACAACAGGATATCCATATACCTCCTTTAGATCAACATACATACACAACTTATTTCAAAATGGCTCTGCTACATTAAGTGGTGTAGTAGAAATGTTTTACGAAAAACAAAGAAGAGGGGAAATAGATAAAAAATTAGAAATAACCTTTGTAATGGTGAGCGGAGATGGCGGCATGGATATAGGTATGGGTCCAGCCATCGGAACAGCCCTTCGAAACCATAATATGATTATATTTGAATATGATAATGGAGGTTATATGAATACTGGATATCAAATGTCCTATACAACACCCCATTTAGCTGAGAGTAAGACATCTATAGTAGGGCCTTCCTTTGAAGGGAAAAGTACCTTTCAAAAGCATGGAGGAAGAAGTACCTACCATAAAGATACCGTTGCTATTATGGCAGGAACCCATATACCCTATATTGCTACAGTTGCAGAATCCCATCCAGTCGACTTTGTAAAAAAGGTTGCAAAAGCACAATATGCTGCACAAAAAGAAGGGTTAGTCTACTTGAAGGCTTTATCGGCATGCCCTCTTAATTGGAAGAACCCTCCAGAAGAACAAAGAAGTATAATAGGTACCGCTGTAGATAGTTGTTACTTTCCATTGTATGAAATTTATCATGGTATTACCAAATTAACCTATGATCCAGAAAAAGCTTTAAAAAAAATGCCAGTTTGGAAGTACTTTGAAAGGATGGGAGTAACAAAACATCTCTTAAGGAAAGAAAATGAAGATGCTTTAAGAAATATACAAAAAGAAGTAGATCGAAGATGGAATAGGTTAAAAGCAATGGATGCACATCCATTATTATAGAATTTTTTAACTCTGTAATAAACAGAGTTTTTTTCTAGCATAAATATTTATAACAAAGATAACCTAGAAATAAATGATTTCGCCTAAAATGATAGCTAGATAAGGAATTAAAATAAAGAAAGACCTAAAATAAGAAAGACTTAAATAAAAAAGACTTAAAATAAAAAATAAAATATAGTCGGGTTAAAATAAAACATAAATTATAAACGATTTAAAATATTAAAAATTGTCATACCAGCAGGATTTTTAAATAGAATATAGAAGTTTAGTATATCGAAATGTTTCAAGGAGGGAAAGTATGTTAAAAACAAATAAAGATTATTTAATCATGCAATCGGTTCAAGGAAAAATACATAGTCCTATAGTTGGGAAGAACCCATATCGAGTAAACCGAAATGGTATCGGCGAAATATTACCTGCTACAGGAGGAATAACTTACAATGTTAAGGTAGGAGACTCATGTATGGGGTGGATAGGGGACCATGTAGAACCAGGAGTTAGTATAAAAAGTGATAACGAACTGGAAAATGCGGCCCTAAACCTTTTAGCATGTATTGGAAATGAAGCAAAGGTTATTTCTGGCGATGCAAAGGGAGCTAAAGGATTTGTTACTGGCAAACATGGAGGAATAGACCATGTGCTAATTTATTTTAAAAAAAGTGACTTAGAAAAAATGTCTATAAATGATACAATTTTAATTAAAAGCTATGGTCAGGGATTGGCCATCGAAGGGCATGAAGATGTTAAATGCATGAATATAGACCCAGCACTATTTGAGAAGTTAGGTATTCATCAAAATGTAGAAGGAATTTTAGAAATACCAGTAGTAACAGAAATACCAGCATACTTAATGGGTTCTGGTATCGGTGGACCTACTGCATTTTCAGGTGATTATGATATTATGACAGGAGACCCTCAAGCAAATAAAGAGTTTGGAATAGATAAGCTTAGATTTGGAGACATTGTTTTATTAAGGGATTGTGACAATACATTTGGTAGAGAATATTTAAAAGGTTCTGTGTCAATTGGGGTGGTAGTCCATAGTGATTGCGTTAAATCAGGACATGGACCTGGAATCACTGTAATTATGTCCAGTAAAAAAGCTAAATTAAAAGGGATAAAAACAGAGAAGGCTAATATTGCAGATTATATGAACGTCTAGTTTAACAGAAATATAAAGGAAGCAGCACTCATGTACTTATAGGTAGGTAGAGAGTGCTGTTTTTTTATTGTTTGATAATAACCTAACAGTTTTATAGAGGTGTTGTATGTTTATAGAAGATTAGCAAAGGGTAAATAATTTATAGCAAAATAATTCATAATAAAAGCCTATTAATTAAGCAGATAAATAAAAAGACATAAGCATATACTAAAACAGTAAAAATAATATATATGCTAAATTATAGAATTAAAGTTTGTGAGTTGTTACAGTGTAATAAAAACTAATACCTTTAGTACTAAATAATTTATTTTGCGTTATTGAATAACAGTGTTACCTACTCAAATATAAAAAGGAAGGAGAGAAGGTATGTATCCATATATTCCATCAACAGAGAAAACAAAGAAACAAATGCTTGAAGAAATTGGACACAAAGACATTTCAGAACTATTTGATGATATCGACGATAATATCAAACTAAAAGGCCCCTTAAACTTACCAAAACACAAATCAGAATTAGAGGTTTCAAGGTATATTAAGGGACTTTCAGAGACAAATGAGAGTTTAGATCGATATACATCTTTTTTAGGCTGCGGAGCATATGACCATTACATTCCGTCACCCATTAAGCACATTATATCTCGTTCTGAATTTGCTACTGCATATACCCCTTATCAACCAGAAATATCTCAAGGGACATTACAAACAATATTCGAATTTCAATCTATGATGTGTGGTCTAACAGGAATGGATGTTTGTAATGCATCGGTATATGATGGCTCGACAGCTGTCTATGAAGCTGCCCATGTAGCATTAGCAGAAAATCGAAGGAAAGAAATTCTTATTTCTAAAAGTGTACATCCAGAGTATAGGAAGGTTTTAAAAGGTTCTCTTGAATCTGCTAAAGTAAAATACACTGAAATTGATTTAGAGGGAGGAGTAACTTCCTTAGATGATTTAAAAAGTAAATTGAACAATGATGTCAGTGCAGTCATATTCCAAAGTCCAAATTTTTTAGGCTTCATCGAAAACTCAGAAGAAATAGTTAACTTGGCCCACCAAAACAAAACCCTAGCAGTAATGAGTACTGATCCAATTTCATTAGGATTACTTAAAACACCAGCAGAAATAGGAGTTGATATAGCCATAGGTGAAGCCCAAAGCTTGGGAATTCCAGTTTCATTTGGTGGACCCTACTTAGGTTTTGTTACAACTAATAAAAAGCTAATAAGGAAGGTGCCGGGTAGAATAGCTGGAATGACAAAAGACTTAGATGGCAAGACGGGATTTGTTCTTACACTTCAAACTAGAGAACAACATATTAGACGTGAAAAGTCTATCTCTAATATATGTACCAACCAAGCCCTCAATGCTACGGCTGCTACAATATATATGGCCCTTTTAGGTAAAGATGGTATGAAGGAAATGGCAAAGGTTAATTACAACAACGCCCATTATGCCTATGAAAAATTATTAGAAACAGGCGTGTTTGAAGATCCATTTAAGAAATCGTTTTTTAAAGAGTTTACCTTAGTAAGTAAAGTGGATATCAATAAGATAAATGATGAACTTTGGAAGAATAAAATAATTGGTGGCTTTAATTCAACAAGTATTTATCCAGAGTTAGGAAACATTTGTACATTTGCTGTGACTGAAAAAAGAACAAAAGAAGAAATTGATAAGCTTTGTTCTATCATAAGGGAGGTGCAATAATGTACAACAAGTTAATATATGAGCTTTCAGAGGAAGGAAAAAAAGGTTTTATGGTACCAGAAAGTGATGTACCTAGTTATGATGTACCAGACCAACTACTAAGAAATAAGGAAATAGAATTACCAGAGGTTAGTGAGCGGGAAGTTGTAAAACACTATATTAATCTATCTACTAAAAACTATCATATAGATAAAGGTTTTTATCCCCTTGGCTCTTGTACTATGAAGTACAATCCAAAAATCAATGAAGATATGGCAAGCTTGTCTGGCTTTTCAAATATTCATCCTTATCAAAGAGAGGAAAGTGTTCAAGGTGCCCTTCAATTAATGTATGAACTACAGGAATCGTTAAAAGAAATAACTGGAATGGATGCCTTTACCCTACAACCAGCGGCAGGAGCCCATGGTGAAAAAACAGGATTAATGATCATGAATAAGTATCATAAAAATAATGGAGATACCAAACGGAATAAAATCATTGTTCCAGATTCAGCCCACGGTACAAATCCTGCAACAGCCAATATGACCGGATACAAAGTCATAGAAATTAAAGCTAATAATGAAGGTGGAGTAGATTTAGAAGAATTAAGATCTGTTGTAGGTGAAGATACAGCAGGCCTAATGCTAACAAATCCAAGTACTTTAGGCTTATTTGAAAAAAATATTAAAGAAATAGCTGAAATTATCCATGGAGCTGGTGGTCTACTCTATTATGATGGTGCTAATATGAATGCTATTATGGGGTATACAAGACCAGGAGACATGGGATTTGACATAGTTCATTTAAATCTCCACAAAACATTTACAACTCCTCATGGTGGTGGAGGCCCTGGGTCTGGCCCAGTTGGAGTAAAAGATTTCTTAGAGAGTTACTTACCAGTGCCGGTAATCGAAAAACAAGATAATAAATACAAATTTCAATATGCCCTAGAAAATACGGTAGGTAAAGTTAAAAGCTTTTATGGAAATTTTGCAATGTTGGTTAGGGCCTACACCTATATATTAACAATGGGCCACGATGGACTAAAGGAAGTTTCTGAAATTGCCGTATTAAATGCTAATTATCTAAAAGAAAAGTTGAAAAAGTTTTATGATTTACCTTATGATCTATTGTGTAAGCATGAATTTGTTTTATCGGGTAAGAGCATAAAGAAAAAGTATGGCATAAGTACAATGGATATAGCTAAAAGGATTATAGATTATGGCATGCATCCATCTTCAGTGTACTTTCCATTAGTAATAGAGGAAGCTATGATGATTGAGCCAACCGAAACTGAAAGCAAGCAAACTCTTGATGAATATATAGAGATTATGACTAAAGTTGCTAAAGAAGTCATAGAAAGTCCAGAATTATTAAAAGATGCTCCCCATCATGCGCCACTAAAGAGATTAGATGAAGTAACAGCAGCTAGAAATCCAATCATTAAATGGCAAGATGTTAAATAATAAAAGCTAAATTAACTTTCATAGGATAAAAAAACAATAGAACTCCTAAATATAATAATTACCTTAGGAGTTCTGTTGAATATATAAAAAATACTATAATAGTATAAAGAATGTATAATCGATAAAAATAAACGAATAATAAATAACGTAATCTTACCAATATAATATGTAGTGAATAAAATAACGGCTAAAAACAAGTTAACATAATTTTACTATTAATTATTGTTGACTTTGTATAGTTAAAGTGATATAGTAGTAAAAGTCGCTTATCTGCTAAGTTAATAAGAAAAGAACTGTTGACATAACATAGGTAAGATGATAATATATACTTCTGCTCTTAGGAGTTATCATAGAAGGCTCTGTGGAGTAAGGCTAAAAAATATAGAATTAGTTTTTAAGATGATTAGAATTAGCTCTTAAGATGATAAGATAAATATTTGCTTCTGAGGAGTTACTACAAAGAGCTTCCTGGAAGAAGAACTAGTTTGTTAGAATCATCATTAAGAAAATCATCATTAAGAATATCAAGAGTCATTGAGAAATTTAATTTAAAAAGTTTAAAAAAACATTTGACACATTAAGTTATATGTGATATAGTAGTTAAGTCGCCAGTTGATGGCGATGGGGCGTAAGCCCTTGAAACAAGTAGGTCTTTGAAAACTGAACAGTATAGATTTAAGCCAGCATATAATTTATCCATTTAGAAAAATGGAACCCAGAAATTTTTTATTAAGAGTTTGATCCTGGCTCAGGATGAACGCTGGCGGCGTGCCTAACACATGCAAGTCGAGCGGAGTTTATTAAAGGAAGTCTTCGGATGGAATTTAATAAACTTAGCGGCGGACGGGTGAGTAACGCGTGGGCAACCTGCCCTGTACAGAGGGACAACAAC
>NZ_JHYF01000028.1 GCF_000621485.1 Alkaliphilus transvaalensis ATCC 700919 | reverse complement strand
TAAGCTTACATTCTCTACGATTACTACATGGTATTGGTGCAAAATCCATGTTTTTGCGTTCAGCGATTTTAGAATGTCTTCTTATATCTTTCGAAATAGTGCTCGGATCTTTACCTATCTTTCTGGCAATAGCGGCAAAAGAATCACCAGCTAAAAGACTTTTCTCAATTTCGATTCGCTGTGATAATGTTAAGTGTTTTTGATTGCCTCTTGGTTTCTTATTCATATTAACCTCATTCCTGCACAGGCAGGCAATCAACTGCTCTTTAATTATACAGGAATTGGTATGCATATTTAAATTCTAGTTATATAGAATTTACTGCTGCAATATAGAATTTAGTTTTTCATTTAACTTTTGAGTTTATATTAACCAATTATATTTTATTGACCAGAACATATGTTTGGATTATAATAAATAAGAATAATATATTCAAAATTTTCCAGAGGGGGTGGGGGAGATAAGTATGAAAAGGAGAAAGTAAATTAATGATGGTAGAGATTATGAGAATTTAATTAGATATGGATGTGTATCAACAATTATCAAACTTAGATGGAAAAGGCATAACGGTTGAAACAAACATTAAGGTAAGGGGAAACTCTGGTTTAATGCTTCAGATAGATGTTTATTATTAGTTTGAGATGAGTGAAATAAAACATCGTGTAAAAAAATTGATTCTATAACAAATGTACACAATATCAAAATTAATTATTTTCAAACGATGCATCGGTTAACTTGACATTAAATATAAAGGTTGATAAAATATAGGGAAGTGAAGTCAATGTATAGGGGTGGTAATATGGCTACACAAAGTCTTTTTTTAAGTAGTTTTTATCCTTTACGAAAAATGACTGCTAATGAGATTGTTGAAAAAATTTTTTATACAGACCAATATCAAGATGATGATAAGTTTATGTTAATAGAACAGACAGAGGATATTATCGATGGGCTTTATATAATATATTATGTTTCAAAGGAATTAATATATAATACTGAAAAAAATGAAGTTCAGAACATAGAAATAAAGCGAAATATGGCTGTTCCATTTTCAATTGATTTAAAGAATAAAATTTTAGATATTTGGGGTAATAAAATTAATGCACAAAAAATAATTTTATCGTTAGGTTTATGTCTAGATAATGAAATAGTTATTGACAGTATTAATATTTCTTTATCAAAAGCTATAGACAAACTGTCAAGTTACAAAGTGATGTTTAGCAAGGTAAAGGTTGACAATATATTAATACAGGAAAACCTTGTTGCAAGCTATATAATTAATTTATCTAACTATGCTAGACCTTTTGATATCCTAGAAGAATATAAAAATGATATATGTCAATTAACATTTACTCTACTAACCGAGATAAGTGGAGATGCTGCTACTATAACAATGTATTCAAGCGGTTCTGTAGTGATTTATAAATCAAAGGAATTATTATCAAATGAAATACTAAGAAATATAAAAGATATTTGTATCGGAAGTAGGAGGTAAATAATATGCCAGGTGAAAGTTCAAAAACTATAGGGGAAAAGCTCGAAGGATTTGGGGAGAATTTATTCTCAGGATTTGGATGGACTGAGTTAGCAAGAGATCAGGAGATAATTTGCCAAAAGTCTCAACACAAGAATATTAAGGGTAATAGTAAAAATACACATGGGATTGATTTAATGCATTTATGCAAAGATCCATATAGAAATATTAATAATAGAATTATTACAGAGTGTAAAAATCGAACTTGGCAGGGGATTAGTAGATCAAGTATTGAGGCTTGGGTTAAAGAATTAGTTAATACTATCGATTGCTCTCAAAACGATAATAGTCTAAATGGGCTAGCCTCCCAACCGTTTGTTCCAAATGCTGGTATTTTACTTATACATTGTAATGATGGCAATTTTAATGAAAAACAGTTCTATGATTATGTCTCTGCCATTGAGATACCAAATAGAAGAAATCCTATAAATATATATATTGCTGGTAATGATCGGATAGATAGATGGAATGCTCTATTAAATATGGTAAAAACCCAATACGAAGGAATAGACTTTGTGTATCCCAGTATTAATAAATCAGTATATGAGCAAGGGAAATTTTTAACAGTTAATCATTTATTTTCAAAATTTATATTTGCAACTAGAGAGTATCTTGTTGAAGAAGTAAATCCCAAATATACACTTAAGCCACAGTCTGTGCGGAAACAAAATATAATCTTTAGTTTTGATGAATGTAAATCTTATGCATTTAAATATTTATGTGACATTTTTAAGTTTTTTCAGTTTGAAAAAGGAGCAGATGAATATGTGTTCTGTTTTTATCCTAAAAATGGGGATGACATTGAATATACAAAAAAGAATTTTATAAAATCACTTAAGAGAGAAGATGGCAGTTATCTAATTGATGAAAGTAGAGTTAAAGTAGAGATGATGAATAACCGTCATATAACTCCAATAGATTATCATATAAAAGGATAGGTGATTTATTTGATTACAGAATTTACTGTAAACACAGATTTAAAAAGAGTTATAGAAGAACAACAAATTCGCCCAACAAGAGTTAAAGCTTTTTATAAACAACATGGTATCTTATTACTCAATACTAACGCTGCTGATTTAGCTGAAGCTGCTTATACATTGTTTTTAGGAAGTACAGATATGTCTTCTTTACAGGAATTGGTACAAACAGAAAAAAATTATCAAAAATCTACCGTGTTTTTGATTGAGTCACTAGATAGGACCCAGAAGTTAGATGACTTTCATGAGGAGTTAGTTGATGAAATAAACAGATATAGAGCTTTGGGTAATGGTAAGTATGGTCTAGAGGATGTAGTAAAAGATGAAGAGGGGAATACTGTTGTAAAATTCTGTTATGAAAAACATGTTAGTGGTAAGGTTAAATTTATTAGTAGAAACAAACGAACTCTAAATGTTACTATTAATAATATGAATAACTCAAATAAATTAAAAGTTGATGTAAGACAAACTGACTCATCTGATTCTAAAGAATTTCTAAATTTTATACATATGATAAAGAGACCTTCTAGTAATAGTCCAGATCTTTTTAATATAAGTCATATTACACTAGATGCACTACTAAGTAAAAACAAAATTGAATTTTTCGATAAATTAGCAAAACATAAATTTGCTGACTGGAAACTTGTTACTATAACAGGTATATCTGTCATAAAGAATGAATCTTTAATGGACGATGCCGAGGTTTTGGAATATGATGAAAGTACCAATTCTCAAGCACTTACAGGTATAAGTAGTGCTATATTAAAAGGTGATAGCCTAAGAAATAATGAGTTTGTTCAAACGTGTTTAAAAGAAGATTTTCTTATAACCGCAATGAAGTATAAGTATAGTCATAAAAAAGAAGCTAAGAGTGTGATTATTGATATTAATTTTAAGGGTACTGATGTTAGAGTAAACATAGACAAAACATACTTAGATGATGATAATGGGGTTGAATACGCTACACCACTTTCCTTTAGTGAGCAGGATGAAATAATCAAAGTATTTCAAGAGGCTTCTATTCAAGTGTATAGCGACCTTCTCAATATGCAGAAGAATAAAATCAATAAATAGACAGTTAAGATGTTGTTTTACAGAAGGCTAGCATTAATGTAGTGTACAGGAGAATAAGGCATTAAAATATTCATTTTATCTTCTACAGGATCAATCTCTGTATTGTCAGGTGATGATCCTTTTGTTTTGCCCATAATACGGGAAGGGGTATCTGCTTGGGGAGTAGGTGGGTTGGGGTAGAAATGAATATAACTTCAATATAGATCAGTATTCTAAGTAAGCGAGTGGAAAAGTTTATTTAGTTATTATGTGGAAAGGGGTTGTATAAATATGTTTCTATCAGATGAAGAGATTATACAGGTAGTTAAGGAAAGTTTTATAGATAGTAGTTTTAATCAAGCAATACTTCTTGATGGTGATTGGGGCTGCGGAAAGACATACTTTATTAAAAATAAGTTAATACCTAAACTCGAAAAAATCTTCTGTGAGGAATCTACGAATAAAAGGAGAGTAATTTATATATCACTTTATGGAGTAGAGTCATTTAAGGAAATCCTAGATGAGCTTTATATTAATTTTATGGCGAGTTATATTAATTCGAAAGTTGATGTTGATAGTGAAAAAATAGGGAAAGGTATAAACTTTATAACAAAGCTAGTTAATGCATCATTAAAAGCTGTTAACGTTGATGCAAGTGAACTGCCCAAATTATCTGATTTTAATAAACTAAAAAATGCTGTAATAGTGTTTGATGATATTGAAAGATGTAATATAAGTATCAATGAATTATTTGGGTTTTTAAACAATTTAGTAGAGCATAATGACATTAAAGTTATTTTAGTTGCAAATCAGTCTGAAATTGGAAAGCTATCTTTAGTTAAAGAACTTCCTCAAAAATATAATGTGGTTTTAAATCAAAATCTTAACTTACTAAAACAATCTACCAAATCAAATAAAGAAGACAGTAAAATCCTTTCAGTTGACGAACTTCAGAAGTATACTGAGATTTTATTTTCTAATGATATATTATATGAAAAAATTAAGGAAAAACTTATCGGAATAACAATACATTATAGATCAGATCTTACAATTATTTTTGATGAAGTTGTTAATAGCAGTGTGCAGAACATCCCTACCAGAGAATATATTAGTAATAATAAAGATTTAATAATTAGGTTATTTGAAGAGGAAAAATACTACAATTTAAGAACACTGATTTTTGCAATTATGAGTTTTGAGAAAATGCATATCATACTAAAAGAAGATATTGTAGACAGTAAATACTTAAATAAACAGTTTGATTTAATATTAAAGTATTGTATTACTTTATCCATTTGGATTAAGAAAGGAAACAAACCATACTCATGGGGAAAGGATGCAAAATATGGTGCAATTTATCTTAAGAAAGGCTCTCTATGGGGTTTAGGTGATTCAATAAAAGCCTATAAATTTGTTGATGATTATCTGTTATACAGAAGTATAGAAAAATTTGAAATTAGAAGTGTTATTGATGCAATTATTAAAGAGCAAATAGACATGGATAAAATGGTAAGAAATCAAAATTCGTTATACCTTAATAAACTAAGCCAATGGTGGGATCTAGAAGATGAGGAAGTAGTAATTGCTTTAGAGGGTTTACTAAGTGACTTACGTGAAAAAAGATATACAATAGATTTTTTTAAAAACATTGTCATTATGTTGTTACAAATTAAGAATCACGGGTTTCAGAGTATTAGTATAGATGATTATTTAAAAGAGATGATAGTAATAGCAGAAGAGTTTTCTGGAGAAGTTGAAACTAATAAATTTGAGCTTTTAAGCGATAGTCGTGAATTTGTGAACTCATACAACGAAATAATGAAACCTATATTAGATGTTCTGAATAACAAAAAAAATAAGCTTGTAAAAGACCAAATTAGCTATTGTCTAAAAGATACTGAGACATGGGCAAACAATTTCTATGAATACTGTGCTGAAAATAAAAGTAAAGCGATCCATGAATATAAATTTTTTAGTACAATCAATTTAGAATCCTTAATGGTGGTATTGAAAAGTGCAAAAACAAAAGAAATATATCGCTTCTTAGATGCTATAAACTTAATATATAGTTTTAGTAATTTGGATGAGTTTTTTGAACAGGATATTCAGAATTTAACCATGTTTATGAATGAACTAAATATCGAAGTTTTGGCTAATGGAAGTATAACAAAAACATTAGCACTAACAAAAGTGAAAAATAGATTTGAGGAAATAATAGAATTAATAGGTCGGCGAGGTAGGTTTAGTTAATTTGAAAACAAAAGACTTAGATATATTCATTTATAAACTAGAACAATGCTAGACGCAACCTTAACGTATCCGTCAAATACAGCCCACATATGAAGAAAGTCCTATCTATGAGATAATTCGTATCCGTCAAATACAGCCCACATATGAAGAAAGTCCTATCTATGAGATAATTCTCGTAAATAGGACTTTTATTATTTCTGAGATTTAAGTGGTGTTCTGCATTCTTCCGGTAAAGTTTCTGACCAAGGGAGAAGATGATCCAGTGCTCCTGGGTTAGTAAGCTTTGTATTTGGAAGTTCTTCAAATATATACTTCAAATAATAAAAGGGATTTAAACCATTCATTTTGGATGTCTCTACGATGCTATATATTATAGCACTAGCCCTTGCCCCATGAGGAGATTTACAGAAAAGATAGTTTTTGCGACCGATTACAAATGGCTTGATCTGTCTTTCAGCTCCGTTATTGCTCAGTTCGCACTGTCCATCCTTTAGGACATTACTTAAAAGTTCCCAGTTGGACAGACTATAGCTAATTGCTTGCCCCAGCTTACTTTTCTTTACAACTCTAGGCTGAACTTCTTGAAGCCATGACAAATAAGCCTCTAGTATAGGCTTCAGTTTAATATTCCTCATATTCTGCCGTTCCTTAGAAGATAATTCCTTCCACTTTGATTCAAGATAGAACATTTTCTTGAAATACTCAAGGGCCGCGAAAGCGTGGGTCGATTCTACTACCGCTTCCTTCGGAAGTATTTTCAGGGCATCTGTATAATAGCGCCTTGCATGAGCAAAACAGCCTACCCTGATTATATTCTCTACAGAGTTATAACCAGCATAGTCATCTGTCTGCAGAAAACCGCTAAAACCTTCAAGAAAATTCTTAGGGTGTTTGCCGTTCCTTGATGGCTGGTATTCATATAAGGCGATTTTTCTGCCGGAGGCTCCGCTCTTGTAAAGCCACATGTAGGATTTGCTATTTGTAGGTTGGCCATCCTTTGTTAAAACCCTCAGAGGACTTTCGTCCGCCTGAATAAAGGTTTCCTTCAGAAGCTCAGCCTTTAATCTCTCGAAGAATGGCTCAAGCCATAGCTCTGAGGCTTTTATAATCCAATTAGACATATTCTGTTTTGAAAGTTCTATTCCAAAGTCTCTAAATATCCGCTCTTGTCTATCTAAGGGAAGGGCTGCTGAGTACTTTTAATACATCAAATAAGCAATCAAACTGGGCGAAGCAAAACTCCCTGAAATTACAGGCTCCGGCATTGGAGCTGTAATAATAGGGGTGCTTTCACCAGATTCCTGGCAGGCTCTACATGCATATACTTTTCTCACATGCTCAACAATACATACTTTTGCAGGTATGATTTTAAGCTCCTTCCTCACTTCAACAGACATCTCATGCATTTTAGAGTTGCATTTCTCACAGGCTTGTTCCTCTTCTGGAATATGGTATTCTATCCTCTCAACAGGAAGATCATCAAAAGAAGATTTATTAATTCCTCTTTTCTTTTTTCTTTCATATGTGATCTTCTCAATTGTAGGCTCTTCTATTTGAGGCCTTGCAGTAATTTCTGCTTCATTAAAAAATGACATCTGCCCTTCATCTATATTATCACTGGATTTGCCATATTTCTTCACTGCATTTAGCTTAAGCTGCTCCTCGTACCATTTAATTTTCGTATTTGCTATTTCCAGCTCATGTTGAAGTTTTGCATTCTCATTTTTTAGATTATCTATTGAGACATTATTCAGTTGTAATTCTTTGGTTTCAGTTGTATTTTCCATAGTACTATTATATCATGCTTCAAACTTCAAAAAAAGCTTTATATTACTTGAAATACTAATATCTTTTCAAATCAAAGCCCGCTCTAGGGCTGGCTTGTGGGCACCTTCCTGCTCAATACTCAATCCATCAAGAAGCCACCGAAACTGTCTTTCGCTGATGGAGACTGAAGCTCCGCTTCCTTTCTGTGGCCATTTGAAAGAACCGCTTTCAAGTCTTTTGTAGTGTATCCAAAATCCGTTGTAATCCCAAACCAAAATTTTAATGAGATTTTGCCTCTTATTGCAAAATGCAAACAAATGAGTTGAAAAGGGGTCCATCTTGAGGACATGTTCTACTATCAGAGCAAGACCATCTACGGACTTTCTTAGATCGGTTGCCCCCAATGACAAATGGACCTTTTCAATCGAAATTTGTTTTATCATAGCTTTTTGAGAGTCTTAATCAGTTTAAGAAGGAGCACTTCATCGTAATCAATGGCTATGGATAACTTTACATCCTGAATTTCAAGAGTTACTGTTGGAGAAGAATCCTGGGTAATTGACACACTTGCAAATTCGAATCCTGAAGAGGGAGTAGTGGCAGATTCAATACTTGATTCTTCACTAAGATTTCTGATCCAATACCTAAGAGCACTGACATTAACACCGTTATTCTCACACCATGCCTTCTGAGTAAGATTACTAGAGTTATACTCCTCTACACGATTAATCCAAATTTCTCTGTTTTTATTTAACTTCATAAAAAAGAAACACCTCCGATTAATATCTTTGGTGTATTATCTCACGATTGGATGATAGGTTCTATGTGGGTTGTATTTGACCCTTACTAAAAATTAATACTCCACAATAATGAGACTTATATAAGGGTATCCTCCCTCCGAGAACGCACAGTAAAACGTGTATTGGAGGAGGCTCAAATATGTAAGGGTAAATGTAATGGGATAACAATTAAAATCGGATCGTATGTCCATATAGGGGGCAAACACGGTTTGCCCTTCCTTGTGAAGGAGAGTTGGATTAATTGGGATTTAATAGGAGGTTATATTGTAATGGTAAATGTAAGGGGATGAAATTAACTTCAATCTATTCTATTATACAGTGGGCAAGTCTAGCATAAGGGCTACACGCAAACAAGTTTGTTAGTAGCCCTAATACTAGATGTTCCACACCCACTTTTGTGAAGGTATAATCCGAAATGGCAACAATTTATTTCACCATCTGAATTTTGATACTTTTAATATCATGAAAGGGTAGTATCGCCATCGAAGATGGCTTAGAATATGTGGGGGAGTTAAAAGAGAAAGTAGATAATAAAAATATCCAAATTAAAAGTAAGAAAATTTCTTTAAGTGAAACAGTACAAAATAGAACCTCAGAGTTGAATAATATATATAGTAATATTATTAGCTATATAACCAACAAAAGTAGATATGGCAGTATTAATGTCTCGAATTATAATCCCTTAGTTATTAAGCCAGAAGGTATAATTGATAATGGTGCAGCGATGAGGAACTTAGCAATAATTGCATTTGATATTGCTTTGCTAGAACTTGCTTTGGAAAACAACGAAGTTGGTAATTATTATCCAAAATTCTTAATACATGATTCGCCTAAGCACAATGATATGCAGATTGAAATGTATAAAAACATATTTGATTATTTAATAATGTTAGAGAATAAATATATTGAAAATGGAAGAGTGTTTCAGTATATTATTACAACATTGGACATATCAAGTAGCGTTGAAAAGCAATTTAAAGAATATGTAAGGTTAACTTTAGATAATTCGGGAGATGGGGGGAAGCTTTTTGGATGCGATGTTGAAATCTAATAAAATGAAACAATTACTGATCGATGAACTTCCTAATTACTATTCGGAGTATGAAGTTTTTAGAATTGGTAGACTTTTAGATATTGATAAAATATCATATCATGGAGAAGGAATTACACGCCAGACATTAGTTGAGAGATTTATTACTAAAGTCTATCAAGAACAAAAAGAAAGTATGCTTATAAGTTTATTAAGGACAGATGAGAAACTTTTTCGAGAAAAGCTTGTAGGAATTATTAAAGATATTGATAATCAAAAAATCAAAATAGCACCTCAAAACTAATAGTGAACTGCACCCTGTCAAGTAGACATTGGAAATAATAAAAACTAATTTAAGCGGCCATAGCTCGAAATTCCATCGGGCTAAGGTCGCTTAATTTCTTTTGTAATCTCTTATGATTATAGAAATGAATGTATTCATCTATTGCCTCATTTAGATCCTTGAAGGTATTGTATTTATTGAGATAATACTTTTCACATTTTAGAGTTCCAAAAAAACCTTCCATTGGCCCATTGTCAATACACTTTCCTACACGTGACATACTTTGCGTCATTCCCGCTGCTTCTAATTTATGTTT
>NZ_JHYF01000027.1 GCF_000621485.1 Alkaliphilus transvaalensis ATCC 700919 | reverse complement strand
GTGCCCAACCTGGCATACCATGCTTTTCAACGAAAGAATTTACTGCTGTTCTTTCTAATTCACCCCTCTTAACCCCTAGGGCTGCAATCATTTTATAGTTAGCCTCTGGTACATCTCCTGCTCCTGCTGGCTTAGTGATGTCTGGGTTTTGCATTTCTACTGAGTACTTATCTACATCAGTAATCTTTAAACCACCTTTATCTAGTGGCTCTGTAATTAATGCTGTAATTACGTTTTGTGGTGCTGATCCTGTTCCAACCTTATGTCTTCCTACCAGATCTGTTCTTAAAACTGGGTGTACGCCATCATTTTTACTAATTAGTACAGCAAATCCACCTAGTACATCTTCTAGTACTGGTATCTCTTTCTTAATATGATCTTTTCCATTCATACCAAGTTTTGCTGTCGCTCCACCGGCTACGATTACTACATTTTCAAATACGCCCGATTGTACTAATGCTGCTGCTTCAATTAAAGCGTGGGTTGGTGCTGCACAGAAACCTCTTGTATCAGAACCTGTTGCATTAACAGCACCTACTGTTTCTGCAATTGCCTTTGCGAAGTTTCCACCACCTCTTTGGTTCATATCTCCGCAGGCTTCTTCTGAACACTCTATAACATAATCAATTGTTGTAACATCAACGTTGTTTTTATCTAATAAATGTTGGAAGGCAAGGACTCCTGATGCCTTAACCACTAAGTTCTCAAAAATAACATGGGCATTTAAGTTTGGATCTATATCATGGGCTCTCTTCACACAACCAACTATTTTATCATTGTGGTATAGGGCCTCTGCATGTTCTTCATTAATAAATTTTTCGATATCTGCTAAATCATCTCCATCTTTTAACTTAGCCACTAATTCTGCAGTCATTAATGGATGGGCTTCCATTTTAGGCTTAACCATCCCAGTAAATTCTTTATCTAGTTTAACTAAGTCAAAAACATCCACCATTTTAATTAGGGCAATAAATTCATCCTGTGGCATAATTTCACCATGCTTACCAGTTCTAGTTGCCCCTTCTACCTTTTGCTTATACCAAGGCATTTCATAGTTTCTTAAATCTTCAGGCTTTATAGTTCCAATATACGCTTGGTTTGGCGGATAGCTAATTACTTCTTCAAATGAACGATAGTAATTAGGTAACTTTTTAAGATATTCTGAATCTGGATTAACTAATCTTTCGGTTGTCTGTGTTGTTCCGTTATGGGTAATCATATCTGGTGTATGGATTAAAACGTATCCTCCACCCTTTACTACTGAATATGCCATAAGATTCACCTCCGTAAATTATAGAAAGTTATGTGTATTACCAAGTTGTATAATCTAATCAAGAGGGTGATTAGAAAATCCCATCACCCTCTTGATAAATTTGATTAACAACTCATATCTCTTAACTACCTCTATAGAGTATAGTCTTAAAACTTGCAGAATTCATTTCTGATGTTGGTCATTTCCTCAACAATTTCATCTACATTTAATACCATTTCCATCATACCAATTTGATCGTCATAAACACCTGCATCAACTTCATTTTTAAATTCTGGCTCTACTGCATGGAATACTCTAAGTCCTAACTGGACTCCTGCTAAAGGACCTGCGAAGGTAGGATCTCCTGCTGTTACAGTTTCTGCTGCTAATCCAGCAGATTCAGCTTCAGCTGCACCAAGAAGTACGATTACATTTTCTGCACCAAACTTCTCAGCGAAATCCTTAACTCTTCTTTGATTTTCTAAGTCCATAGCACCAGCAGCGGTTCAGACAAAACATTCAGTAGCTGAGAAAACTACTTCTGCACCTGTGCCTTTAAGACACTCTTCGATGGCAGGACCAGGGATCCCGTCTCTGTCACCGATGATGATGATTTTTTTACCATCATACATACCCATATTGATCATCCTTTCTTTTGTTTAAATGAATATAATTTCATTAATTTTACCTATATAATAATAGAATGCTATTCTACCATTATTGATAATTTGTACTTCTATACAGCTTGAATTACCTCTTCACTATCTTCTAAACTCTCAATGTACTTTTCTGCTTGTACTGCTGCTATTGCTCCATCAGAAATCGCAGTAACAACTTGTCGTAGAGATTTCACTCTTACGTCCCCTGCTGCAAATACCCCTGCTACATTCGTGCGCATATCAACATCAGTAACGATATAGCCATATTGTAATTCTACTTTATCTTTTATTAGTTCAGTTTGTGGTATAAATCCGATGAAAACGAAAATCCCAAAGGTACCGTCTTCTTCATCAGCATTGATTACCGTTTCTTCACCAGTTTGGTTGTTTTTAATGATCATTGATTCTACAATACCATTACCTAAAATCTCTCTAATTTCTGTATTAAAGATAATTTCCACACCTTTATGGTTGAAAACCTTATCAGCAATAGATTTTGCACAAGTTAAAGCAGATTCTCTACAAAGAATAGTTACTTTTTTGGCAAACTTAGTTAAGAACATTGCTTCTTCAACAGCAGAATCTCCTCCACCTACAACATAAATTTCTAAGTCTGTAAAGAAGTCACCATCACATGTAGCACAATAGGATACACCTTTCCCTGTAAGTTTTCCTTCTCCTGGTACACCTAACAGTCTTGGTTTAGCTCCATTGGCTAATATAATTGTTTTTGCTTTATACACTTCATTCATACCATATACTACTTTAATATTTCCTTCTAGTTCAACTTCCTTAACATTGTCTTTGACAATTGTTGTTCCAAAAGTTTCTACCTGCTCAACTAATCTTTCAATAATAGCTGGGCCAGTAGTTTCTCTTACTGAACAGGGAACATTCACTACTTCATTAGTGGTAATAATTTGTCCGCCAGTTTTTCCCTTCTCAATGATTAGAGCTTCCATCTTAGCTCTAGCTGCATAAAGTCCAGCCGATAGTCCAGCTGGTCCTCCACCTATAATGATTACGTCATAAATTTTTTCCAAACTACTCACTCCCCCAAGTAAAATAGTATATTACTAGTTGTTTTGCCTAATTTGTCGGAATTTATAAGACTTTATTTTATCTCTCTAGTATTTTATGTTCTATTATAAGTGTTTTTTATAAGTATTTTTTAATCATTTCTTCTATATTTTCTTTAGTTACTTCATCTTTAGTTCTTTCCTCAATCTTCTGTCCATCCTTGTATAGTGCCACTGTTGGAAGTCCAAGAATTTTTTGAGAAATTGCTAGTCTTCTAGCTTTAGTCGTATCTAGCTTACAAAATTTCATGTTTGCTTCATATTGATCTGCCAATTCTATCATAGAAGGCATAAAGGCTTTACAGGGTTCACAGCTTTCGCTCCAGAAGTCCACCAATACATATCCTTCTCCTTCTAATACCTCATTTTGAAAAGTATCCTTATCTAACGCAATCACCAAGCTCACCTCCTTTTAATTATAAATTAAGTACTACTGATTATTTGTTAATTTTTAGACAAACATATTCAAATAAAGAGTAGACTAATAAAATGCTTTACATACATATATATCTGTCTACTCTACACTATTATTTTATCACTATTCATTATATTTGTAAATGCGTTTATTAAATAATCATGTTTGTTTTTTGCAAAATAATATATTTATACCCATCATTCGACATAACCCTAAAACTGGAGTATTCTCCTATTTTTTAGGGTTGTCTAAAAACTCCTATTCCCGATGAATAGAGGTTTTAATTTGTAATTTTCTATTTAAGCTACTTCGTCCTTTTTCTATTTTAACGGCTTTCTCGTTGCTATCCTCTTTTAATGCCTTAACTAGGGATACCATAACGAAAATCATAATGATAGCAAAGGGGAAGGCGGCCGCTATTGATGCGGTTTGTAGTGTTCCCAATCCGCCACCTAGCATAAGGGCTAGAGCTAGTAAAGATTGAATGATCCCCCATGTTATTTTTCTTTTATTTGATGGATTTAGATCTCCATTTGAAGACATCATTCCTAAAACAAAAGTAGCTGAATCGGCCGATGTTACAAAAAAGGTACATAATAGCACTACTGCAATAAAGGAAATGATTCCTCCTAATGGGTAGTTGCTCATTACAACAAAAAAGGCTGTTTCTGTAGTGGCAACTGCTTCCGTAGCACTTTCTAAACCAAGATTCATACCCATTGTTCCAAAGGTTGCAAACCATAGGAAAGATCCTAAGGCGGGAACTAAAAGTACACCAATAATAAATTCCCTTATTGTTCTACCTTTAGAGATTCTAGCAATAAAAGTTCCTACGAATGGTGCCCATGCAATCCACCATGCCCAGTAGAAAATTGTCCAACCTCCAAACCAGCTATTATCTCCAAAAGCTTCAACGTGAAAGCTATCTCTTATTAAGTTACCAAGATATAGCCCAATACCGTTTGTAAAACTATTTATAATCATTACCGTAGGCCCTAGTATCAAGGCAGTAATCATTAACAGTGCTGCCAATGAGAGGTTTGTATTAGAAAGTATTTTAATGCCTTTATCAAGCCCTGTTACTGCCGACAGCATAAATAATACTGTTACAGTTGCAATAATAATAATTTGAGTATGATTGTTAATAGGAACATTAAACATATGGTTTAATCCACTATTAATCTGAAGGGTTCCTAGTCCTAAGGATGTTGCAACCCCCGCCACTGTAGCAAATATTGCTAGTATATCTATTACATGCCCAATTGGTCCCTGTACTCTATCCTCACCTAGCAATGGGATAAAAATACTACTTATTAAACCTGGCTTGTTTTTTCTAAATTGGAAATATGCTAAAGCCAAAGCTAAAACACTATAATTTGCCCAAGGGTGTAACCCCCAGTGGAAAAATGATTTTTTTATGGCAAAGTCCGCCGCTGCTGCTGTTCCTGGGTCAGCTCCCAATGGTACTACAAAGTGATTTAAAGGTTCCGCAACTCCCCAAAAAACCAATCCAATACCCATACCAGCACTAAATAACATTGCAAACCATGAAATATAGGAATAATCAGGGGTGCTGTCATCTTTCCCTAACTTAATGCTACCATATTTACTAAAGGCTAATACAATTGAGAATACTACTAAAGCAAACATTGATAATAGATAAAACCATCCAAAGTGATCTACTAAATATTCATATAATCCATTAGATGCCGTTCCAAAATTGTTTGGGGCAATAATCCCCCATATTACAATTGCAAATACAAATATTAGAGATACATAGAATACTGCATTATTTTGTTTATTATTCATTTTATTTCCTCCTAGAGTTTTTATTGTTATACTTCTTTGAATCCCTCCATCCTCTATCAAGTTCTTATATTTAACAAAGAAAAATCTCCACTCGTCTCAGGAGTGGAGATTTTTCAATGGATAAACCTTTATCTTGTTTTTTCTTCTAATGTATTCTTGTAATCGGCTCTAAGGGCAATCACAAGAGATACCATAGCAAAAATCATTACAAAAGCAAATGGGAAAGCTGCTGCGATTGATGCTGTTTGAAGCATACCTAGCCCCCCAGCTAACATTAAAGCCAATGCTAGTGCCGATTGAACTGCGCCCCAAATCAATTTTTTCTGATTTGTAGGATTTAAGTTTCCATTTGAAGACATCATTCCTAATACGAATGTTGCTGAATCTGCTGAAGTAACAAAGAATGTGCAAAGTAATGTAACTGCAACAATTGAGATGAATCCACCCAATGGATAATTATTCATAATTACGAAGAAGGCAGTTGGTGTTGATTGAATGGCTTCATTGGCAATTTCTGTACCCAAATTAATTGCTGAAGAACCGAATACGGCAAACCAAATGAAAGAAGCTAGTGTCGGTGCTAATAATACTCCACCAACGAACTCTTTTATTGTTCTTCCTTTAGAAATTCGTGCAATAAAGGTTCCTACAAATGGTGCCCAAGCAATCCACCATGCCCAGTAGAAAATTGTCCACCCACCAAACCATTCCCCATTACCAAAGGCTTCTATATGGAAACTATCTCTGATGAATTCACCTAGATACATTCCAATACCTTCAGTTAAAGAATTAATAATTAATAGTGTTGGTCCAACAATTAGAGTAAGAAGAACTAAGATAGAAGCCAGTGTGACATTGACGTTAGAAAGAAGTTTAATGCCTTTATCTAGTCCCGATATTGCGGAAATCATAAATAATACAGTTACTATTGCAACTATTATAATTTGAACTAAGCCACTTTCAGGAATACCAAACATATAGTTAAGACCACTGTTAATTTGTAGCGTTCCTAAACCTAATGATGTGGCAACTCCTGCTACAGTAGCAAATATTGCTAAAATATCTATGGCCTTACCTATTGTTCCTTGAACCCGCTCTTCACCTAGTAAAGGAATAAACACACTACTAATTAACCCTGGTTTACCTTTTCTAAACTGCATATATGCTAGGGCTAACGCCAACACACTGTAGTTTGCCCAAGGGTGTAGTCCCCAGTGGAAGAAGGATTTTTTCATTGCAAAGCTTGCAGCTTCTGCTGTACCACCTTCCATTCCTAAAGGTGCAACAAAGTGATTTAACGGCTCTGCTATTCCCCAAAACACAAGTCCGATTCCCATACCGGCACTAAATAGCATGGCAAACCATGATATATAGCTATATTCTGGTTTGGAATCATCTTCACCCAGCTTAATTTTACCATACTTGCTGAGGGCAATCCATACTGCAAAAGCTACAAATGAAAACATTGAAATTAAATAGAACCAGCCAAAATTACCCACAAGGAAATTAAATAGGTCGTTAGCAGTTTGCTCAAAGTTTGCTGGAAGAAATAATCCCCATATAACGATGGCAAATACAACGATCAATGAAATTAAAAATACACTATTATTTTGCTTAACCTTCATTGACTAAATCCCCCTCAATCTGTATTTAAGAAATGGATGGTGTCCACCCTATATCCTCGTTGCACACGTATTACTCAGCAGTTTCAATATTTAATTTTTGTCATGCCTATGAAGCTATATTTACACTCCCTTATAATCGTTTTAGTTAAATAATATCAAGACTTTTTAAGCCCTTAAACCTTTACCTTAAACACCGTTTGCTCTTGAATTTCTGTAGTAAGAGCTTCTAGAGCTATTCCTACTCTGTGGTATCTTAATTTCCATTGTTGCTCTTTTGGTGTGTTTGGGTCCCCTAGAGGATATGGAATTGAGATTGTTGGAACCATTCTGTTTGCTCCTACTGTTTTTGCTATTGGGATTAAGTTTGCCATTTGTACTATTGTAATCCCTGCTTTTTCAATTTCTTTCGTCATCGTTGCACCGCAACGTGTACAAGTACCTCAGGTGGAGGTCATGATTACTGCATCTACTCCAGCTGACAATAACTCAGCTGCAATTTCTTTCCCCATTCTCGCTGCTTCACCTTGGGTTGTTCCTGTTCCTACTGTTGAGTAGAAGTATTGATGGATCTTTCCAATTTTCCCTTCCTTCTCATAGGCCCTTAGGGCATCTAGTGGTACAATTACATCTGAATCTGCGTTGGCTGCTGCTGGGTCGAATCCTGCATGGATTGTCATGTACTCTCCCTGCACTAAGTCACTTGTTTCTGATATGTCGTATTTACCCCACTTTGTTGCTGATGCCGATTGAATTCTGTCAGGGTTTCCTACTGGTACGATTCCTCCAGTTGTGGCAAAGGCAATGGTTGCTTTCCTTAAGTCTTTTATTGCTGGTGCAATTGGTACTAGGTCTGATTTTGGTATTGGAAGCTCTGTTATATAGTTTTTGCCTGTTAATTTATTAATTAACATATCTACCGCTCTATCGGAAGCTGCTACTGGTGGGTTTAGCCAGATTTGATGTCTCTCTCCCCTTGGGTAGTAACCTTCTTCTTTTGCAGATAATAACTCTTCTCCTAATAATATTTTCTTTCCGAAGTATGCCATCGCCTTTACATCTTTTCTCATGGCTGCTGCACTGGCTCCTCCTTCAAAGATGTACATTTCCTTCTTGAACATCTCTACTCCAGGGTTTTCATCGTTCATGGATGTAATTACTGGTACATTAAACTTTTCCTTTACTGCTTTACAGATGTTTCCGCAGGCACTTCCATATCTTCCTGCTCTAAAGGCTGGCCCTGCAAAGAATATGTCAAATTCTTTTCCTTCTAAGAATCCTAATATTGTATTGATGGCTTCTTCTTGGTTTGATCCCATGAAGTTATCTCCACAAATAATTGTGTGGGTTACTTCTGCCTCTCCTGCCAATTGCTTGTTTAACTCTAGGGCTGGTCCTACTAGACCTTCTCTTATTTCAGGAGCATAGTCTGCTATATCTTCTCCTCCAACTTGGCCAAAGAATTGATTTAAGTATAATATTGCTTTTTTCATCTTCTACACCTCCTTAGTATTCCACCATTGTCTTAGTAGACCATCCTAATACTCGGTCTCCACAGAACATTGCGTTGTTTTCCATAATAATTGATCCGTCTTCTCTTACTGATGGTCCTAGTATTGGATCGTTATCCCATCCTCCAGATAACCCATCTCTTGCTAATGCTTGTAATTCTCCGATTACTGTTTCCATGGGTGGCAGTTCAATTAATTCTGATACGTTTCCACAAGATACAATTGCATTTGCCAGTTCGTCTAATGCTACTAATGGTTGAGAACCTCCGTCTCTTCCTGTACACTCGTTTGTGAGTCCTACTGTTTTAACCCCTGCTTTTTCTAACTCCACGATACAAGCAATAAAGTCTGCATCTGGGTTTCCGTAACCTTCCTCTGCTACAATTGCTCCGTCTGCTCCTAAGCTTTTTGCAATTTGGGCTACAAACATCGCTGAACGTTGTTTCTGCTCTAGCGCTACGTTTAAGTTTGATAGGATTACCCCTAAGAAGTTGATGGTTTTACCATGCTCTTGGTATAATCGCTTCATTGTTGGGTTATTTTGCATATCATAGGTTGACCATTTTGATGAACACGGCATAAAGCTTCCAGAAATAATCGCTCCATCCATTAGTTCATTGGGGTGCATAAAGGTTGGTACCATGTGGTTTGTATCCCAGCCATATACTAAGTCATTATATCCTGACTCTTCCATTTGGGATTGTAATTGCATTACGTATACAACACTTGGTAGTGCCTGTACTTCTGGGGCACGCTTTGTTACTGGGTCTAACTCAAATCTTTCTACTTCTTCTGGTTGTAAGTCTGCTACTGCTTTACCTAAGTACTCTGCAAGTCTCATACCTGCCCATCTTAAGGCATGGTTTTTCTTTTGCTGCTCTCTTTTTTCAAATTCTTCATCGGTGTCTGCTACTAGACAGATGTTTTGTAATTGTGAGAAGTAGGTATATTTTGCTCCTTCTCCACTCATGTCAATTAATCCATCCTGGAATCCACCCCAATGTTGTCCTACTACTAATACACTACAACCCTTTAAACAATGGGTTGTCCCATTTCCTGCCTGCATTAATTCTTCTGTTACCCCTGGGAAGATTGTTCCTCCACCTACTCTGTGCCTTGGCTCAATAGCCTCCTTAACAGGTACAATTCTTGTATTGTCCCCTGGCTTTGCAATTACAAGATCTGCTTTTGTAATATGCTCGTCTTCTCTTACTACTGCTAATGCTTCCTCTTTGTTGATGGTTAGGGTCCCATTTTCATATTTTGTTTCTGAACCAAACTGAACATCCTTTACATAAAAATTACCAAATTCTAACTTCATATATACACTCCCTTCTATAAAATAAGTATTTTAAATATCGTTATATTTATCACAACAGTATTACATATTTATTATAATAAAAAAATTTCGAAAAGTAAATTAGTTTATTTTTTAAACATGATTATATTCTATATATCTCCAGTTATTTTTCTTTCTATTTTTATTCTTCTACTTCTTCTTTCAATATTGTTTGTTGAGTTTAGTGAAGCGTAGAAAAACTTTGACATTATTAAGATGATTATAAAAGTCTATTTTGACTTGGTTTTGCTAATTATTTCTATTCATGATATAATTAGAGTGCTAATTTAACTAAATAAATATAGGTGATGATTAAATGGATAAAAAAGAATTGCAAAAACGACGAATGATGAGTTATTTTATAGAAGCCACAAATAAGATTATAGAAGAGGAAGGCCTTGAAGCTGTAACTGTTAGAAAGGTTGCAGATATAGCAGGTTATAACAGCGCTACATTATATAATTATTTTACTGATTTAGAGCATCTAACCTTCTATGCATCGATAAAATATTTAAAAGATTATGTGTTAGATGTCCCTAATTTTATTAAGTCTGCGCCATCGGCTCTTGAAAAGTATTTAGGAATTTGGAAGTGTTTTTGCTTCCATTCCTTTAGTAATCCTCGGATTTACTACACCATTTTCTTTAATAAACATACTGAATCCTTAAGTGATGCTTTACAAGAATATTATGAAATTTTTCCTGAAGAATTAGGTGATCAGACCCACGATATCCTTCCAATGTTTTTAAAACGTAATATTTATGAAAGAAATATTACAGCCTTGCAATCTCTTGTTCATGAAGGTATTCTTGACAAAGCTGACCTAGAAGAAATTAATGAAATGACATTATTAATCTACCAAGGCATGTTTATTAGACTCTTTAACTTAGAAATCGATTACTCAACAGAAGTCGCCATGGAAAAAACCCTTAAGTATATTAAACGTACTCTAATGGTTTATTGTATTGATAGCACTTTAAATAGACCCTCATAGCATTTTCTCATGATTGATTAAGATTAGTATGACTACTAAATCATTTGTTAGTCCATTTTAATTAAATGAAAAAACATAAAAAAACCCCTTGATAAAAGATCATCAGGGGGTTTAGCTTTTATATTCTTAATGTACCTAACAAGCACTTTCTTTTGCAACAAACCCTGCTTCTGCTAGGATATTAATTGCTTCAGCCATTTTAGCTTCGTTAACCATTACAATAGGTCCTGTACAACCCATTCCACTTTCTGCATAGACGCCTTTCTTCCAAAGGGCCTTAACAGCATCTTCTAAGTCCATAATGTCTATTCCAGCAATAGAGCCTGTTACTACCTCCGCTGAAGGTGCTGTTACTTCTTCTTCATCAGCGGCAGCGGCTTTTTTGTTATCCTTTGTAAGGGATTTTAATATGTCATCAAGCTTAGCTTTTTTCGCTGCTGCAAACTCTCTTTTTGCAACTTCTTTTACATTACCCCTTACAAGGTCAGCTGCA
>NZ_JHYF01000026.1 GCF_000621485.1 Alkaliphilus transvaalensis ATCC 700919 | reverse complement strand
CCAATACACTTCAAATGGGTTTAAACATAAATTAGAAGCAGCGGGAATGACGCAAAGTATGTCACGTGTAGGAAAGTGTATTGACAATGGGCCAATGGAAGGTTTTTTTGGAACTCTAAAATGTGAAAAGTATTATCTCAATAAATACAATACCTTCAAGGATCTAAATGAGGCAATAGATGAATACATTCATTTCTATAATCATAAGAGATTACAAAAGAAATTAAGCGACCTTAGCCCGATGGAATTTCGAGCTATGGCCGCTTAAATTAGTTTTTATTATTTCCAATGTCTACTTGACAGGGTGCAGTTCATCTAATATAGAAGAATGCACTTCTTATCTTACAAATTTTGATATACTGTTGTAAAAGTTTAATATTATACAAAAATATTATTTTTAATATTATTTTAATATTACATTAGAATTAGTCTCTCATTCTATCCTTTGTGTAGTAGGCGATCCCAATTGCCCCTGGCCCTACATGTAAACCTATAACAGGCCCTATATCTTGTATTTTAACATCAACTTCCAGTTTATCTTTAATCATATTTACTACACCCTTTGCTTCTTCTAAACAATTAATATGGTGGACAACAATTTCACCTAAGCCATAACGCTCAATATCTCCCATCATTTCTTCAATCATAGTAACGATTGCTTTTTTCTTAGTTCTAACCTTTTTAAAGACTGTCGTTACGCCTTCTTCTACAGTTAAAATAGGAATAATTTTTAATAGGTTACCAATGATTGCATTAGCTTTCCCTATTCTGCCACCTTTTTTTAAGTATTCAAGATTATCAGGTATAAATAAAAACCTACTCTTTTTAATATTTTCCATCGTCCCATCAACAACCTCTTTTAAACTGCCTCCGACCTTTGCTATTCTTGCAGCAACAATAGCAGCAAAACCTAACTGCATACAGTTTGAACGAGAATCTATCAATTCAATTTTAGCTTCTGGGTACTTTTCTAGAGTCATATTTTTAGCCATATGGGCAGTCGAGTATGTACCACTCATTTCTGATGAAAGCAACACACAGACCAGTTCATCCCCTTGTTCTACTACTTTTTGCATTTCATCACACATTTCTCCTAATGCTGGTTGGGATGACTGAGGTATTCCTTTTTTTTCCATCATTTTGTAAAAGGTGTCATTATCTATTTCTGTCTCTTTAAAAGATGCATCTTCAAATTTTACGCTAAGGGGCAACACCTTCATTTCTAAATCTTTAATGACTTCAGCATCTATATAACTTGTACTATCAGTAAATACTTTAATACTCATAATAGCCTCCCTTTTTTATACTTTAATTTATGTTTATTCACTCTATTTAAGTGAATTTTTACTTTTTTTATAATGAATAACTTTTTTATAATGAATAAGAAAGTACAATTTAATTATTATATATTAAAGAACATTACTTAATGAGTTTCAAATAAGTCCTTTTAAATTTTCCGAATAAATACTTTGTTCTATTATAGCATATTATTCAACATATTTAATTATTTTAGTATTATATTTAACCTAATTCTTCTACTTTTTTGGGGATACTATATTATTATAAATTACGCTTGGGAGGTGATAAAATGAAGGCATTTATTAAAAATGAATATGATCCTATTCACTTTTCATTAGTAGCGTATCCATGTAATATAGGGATATTTGATGACAGCAACCCCTTTTACAATAACTTTAATAAAGCATTGGCCCTTCAACAATATAACCATCTACTTAATGTACTTATTCAAGAGGATATTAAGTTCAACTTTTTAGACTTAATCAATAGCCCTAGTCAAGTATATACCCGTGATATTGGATTCCCAATAGATGGGCTTTTCTTCATCTCTAATCTAACTAGTGATGATCGAAGTCTAGAGATACGCCCCCTCATTGATTATTCAGTTCAAAACAACTTAGACTTTTACATTATGAAGGAAAAAGTTGAAGGTGGCGATGTCTTTGTTCATAATCAAAAAATCTTCATTGGTACAGGTGGTAGAACAACGCAACTGGCAGTAGAGGAAATTAACAATAAGCTAATGAGTGAAAAAAAGGATTTTGAAATTATTCAAGTCCTATTCGATATATCGAAAATTCATCTTGATTGTGTTTTTAACATTCTCGATGAAAGCACATGTATAATCACTAATGGAGTTTTTAACCCGATAGACATTACTAAACATTTTAAACGGGTTATAGAAGTGCCTGCAAAGGAAGTAGCTTCTTTAGCAGCCAATATCGTTAATTTAGGAAATAACAAGATTTTGTGCAGTAACGAAAACTTTAGTAATCTATTAATAAAACATGATTATGATGTGACTTTTATAGATTTTAGTGAAGTAATTAAACTAAAGGGTGGTCTTGGGTGCTGTGTTTTACCCATTATGAGAAGTAGTAAAAATATGTAATCTATCTATTTATAAAAGAGTCTCTTCTCTTATGAAAAGACTCTTTTATATTTGAAGAAAACTAAGCTATTAAAGCAATTTACGTGGGATATTTTTGATAATTATTATGTTAGTAGTTTAATTGAGGAAACTGCATATTGATATTAGATTCATATTAATACAACAATATATTAAGGTTATTGTTTTAATAGTTCTAAGAGTTTTTCTTCAATGTATTGTAGAATAGGTATATCCCCAATTGTTATTTTGGTTTCATCATATAAATCTGGTTTTACCCTAAAGAAATTTATAATTAAACTGTTATCTTTTATTTGATATTCATCTTGATGGCCTGGAATAAAAATAACTTCTAGTTCTTCATATTTTGTCTTACACCCACTATTATTTAATTTATCAATTATTGAATCTAGGTTGAGCACCTTTAAAGGAGTTACCATCATGTCGGTATAGCCCAGATCCTCCATCATCCACATGTTATTGTTCCAATATTTTCTTTCCTTTTTACTCTCGCTATGAAAAATTTCTCTATTAGAAATAGCACTTAAAACCATTCTTACGGACTCTCTAGTAAACTCAGTATCATATATGTAGCTCATTTCTGGATAGTCTGCCATATTGTTTAAGTAAGCTTCACCTACCTTTTCACGATCTTTTGTCGCCTGCCAAAAATATAGCATTCCTTCAACAGTATCTAATTTTACTTTAATACGTTTAATCATATTACCCCACCTTTGTCTAAAATGTATCAATCTTTCTTCTTTATTATAAACTACATTCCGGACTTTATCCAGCCATAGAAAAAAGGATTAAATCTCTTTTAGCTTTAAATTGGGCATTGCAATTGACCACAACAAAAAACCAGCTGTAAGTAGTCAATACGCTAAGATACTTAAAGCTGGTTTCTAAAGTTTTTAATTTTCCATTAATTTAGTAATAACTCTTTCCCCAAACTTCCCCTATAAACTGATTATCGGAAAGGGCAAGCCACCAAATTGCAATTGTTGCAGCAATGCTTATGAAGGGGACTACTATAGTTAGTAGGCCTGCTAGAATACTAATCCCAAAGACCACTAACCCAGATTCATAACTATCATAAAATTTGTAAGTTAGGACCAATGCAAAAATAATATTTACAAATGGGACCAATGCAAGTAAAATAAAGAAACCATTCATGCCACCAATGTTAGCCATTAGTACTAAGTTTAATATTGGTATAAAGGCAAAGAATGCATAATCATAATCGGCTTTCTTTGCTAATAAATATACTGGATAACTAGATAGAATATACACGATAATACCAATTAAAAATACGAAACCATTACTCATTTCAAATTCCCCCTTTTACCCGTTTGATTTAAGTTATGCTTTTAATTTTAAAATGGATACACATATTTATCAATATTTACTCACCACCTCCTTTTAGCTATTAGAATGCTCTAAAGACCAACTATGTAAATTGTACAAAAAAAGACTAACTCCCAATTATATATGAGAAGTTAGTCTTTATGAGAAGTTTATGGAGCTGCTAATTATAAAAGCATTGACTTAATAAACCAAAGATTTTTGCTGTAGCCTGCAACATGGTCTTCAAATACTGCAACAGCTTCAAAATCTCCAGCTTCATCAGCTGCATTTCTAATTTCAGTAGCTAATTCCTTCATTTTAGTTAAATCAGCTTTAACGATTTCTAATACTTCGTCAGTTGAAAATTTATCTTGATCTAATTCAGAAATAGTAGCGTTTTCTAAGTAAGCTGATAATTTAGCTAAAGGTTTAGCATCTCTAATCTTCATTAATTCTGCTACTTCATCATATTTTTCAAAGAAATCATTGTAGATAGACTCTGTATATTCATGGATTTGTACAAATTGCTTACCTACAACATTCCAATGTAAATTGTGTAATTTTACGTTTAAAACAGCTAGATTTGATAAATACTCGTTTAATTTTTTGAAATCTTTCATCTGTAATCTCTCCTTTTAACAGTTTGTTATAATTTGGTTTCTAGTATAATTTTACCCAAGGAGGTTAAGGTTAAACATCTATACTTAAGATTTTTTATAAAAATTTCGGAACTTGAAATTTTCCAATGCAATTAATGAGTCTTATGGATAACTCCTGAAAACAATCTTCATTAAATTCAGCTTCTATACAGCTATGTTTCACAATTAATGGACAAAACAATTTTAAGAGCACTTCAAGAGATTTTTGATCTCCTTCTTGTGCCATTTCAACAACTTTTTTTATTTCTCTGTTTGTCATTGTTTATGCTCCCCAATCTCTTTCTACTAACTGTTTTCGTAGTTTTTCTAATGCCGCCTTTTTAATTTTATTAACTGCTTGTTTAGTGATCCCTAGTTTTTTTCCTACTTGGGTATCCCCCTCACCTAAAATTATGCAATGATAGATTACTTCTTTTTGCCTTTTAGTTAGACTGCCAATAGCTTTTACAATCTCTATGTTATGGGAAATCTCCTCCAACAAACAGAATCTTTCCTCTTCCTGCCAAAGTATTTCTAATTGATCTTCTTTTTGGGTTTCATTACCAATGATTAAATTAATCTTCTCTTCATTAAAGTTTTCATCTACAACATTTAAGCTTAGCTCTTCATGATTTTTTATTTTGTTATGCTTTCTTCTATTTTCCATCGCTGAAAAATTAATGCTTTTTTTTATGTATCCATAAAAGAAAACCTTAAAGATATAGTCTTGAAAATCTTCTTCTAGGTTAGTTTCTTTCTCTAGATTATCTGTTGTATTATTTCGTAATAGTTCTCTTTGGTTTTGTTCTTTAATAAATCCTTCTATTAATGTCTTCATTCGCCTCCCTCCTTATGGTTTTTGTAGAGTAGGGGAATGAAATTTCATTCCCCCCTCATCAAACCGTGCATGCGGTTTTCCCGCACACGGCTTTCCGATATTCTTCTTCCTTCAGCATTCATCAACCAACAAGCTTTTTGAGTCCATTCTTGTATATAATCTCTCGAACATTAGCATTTCCAGCATATCGTCTTTTATTTTGGGTTTTATAGTTGTACCATAAAGTAAATTTCTTTATGATATACCACTCCATTTTATTAAGCTGTTTCCCTGCATTCTTCAATCCATAATAATTTCTCATTCCACTAATTTTAGGGTTTAATATTTTAATCATATCCTGTACGTCTAAGAGCAACGTTGACCTGCTGGCAAACACTCTTTTGATATTACCCCTCATCCTCTGCATAGCTTTTTGTGATGGAAATTGATGAGTTTCTTGAAATCTCTGTCCTTTCGAGGTTTCTGTTGTTTTCCTCCTGTGATGAAATCCAAGAAAATCAAAGCCATCTTTTCCGTCCCACATATTAACAAGCTTAGTTTTATCGGGGTGCAGTTCTAATTCCAGCTTTCCCATTATATATTTCACAGCTTTTAATGCATGTTCCGCTTCTTTACTTGTTCTACTGATTATTACAAAATCATCACAGTATCTTACGAGTTTCCCAAGGTGAGTGTAGTGTCTATCCCATTTTAAATCCAAGTAGTGCAGGTAGATGTTAGACAACAGTGGTGAGATTACTCCGCCCTGAGGGCTTCCAATTACACTGTTATATACTTCTCCCTTTTCCATCACCCCAGCTCTTAACCATTTCCAAATCATTTTAAGGATTCTTCTATCCGATATTCTCTGTTTTACCAACAACATTAACTTTTCGTGATTAATGTTATCAAAGTATCCTTTAATATCAGCATCTACTACCCACCAACCCTTTTTAGCTGTATCTTTTCTTATTCTGTCTAAGGCTTGGTGTGCATTCCTCTTAGGTCTAAAACCATAGGAACAGTCTTTAAAATCAGCTTCAAATATAGGCTCAATAGCTATCTTAACTGCCATTTGTATAAGCCTATCTTTAATAACTGGTATCCCTAATGGCCTTCTTTGGTCTTTACCCTTCGGGATAATAGGTTCTTTTCACTGGCTTAGGATGATATTTACCTTTTTCTAATTCATTTTGGATTTCTAGTAGGAAGGTTTCGACTCCATAATCTTCTATATCAGTAAACGTCATTTGGTCAATGCCCCCTACTCCACCATTGGCTTTAACTCTTTTCCATGCTTCAATGAGTATATCTTTTCGATACACCTTATCATACAAGGCATGAAATCTTCGCTTGTTGTTTAATTTGGCTGCAAGGTATAGCTTCCTTTGAAGTTTTCGAACTTTTTCTTTGGTGTTGTTAGCCTTATTGGCATTCACTCGCTCTTACCCCCTTTGGATAGCTTGAATAAAGTAGAGTCCCTTCCCTATCTACAGTTTTGTTGTCTGTAAAATCCTTGGTACTATTGACTCCTCCGACTCCCTCTTTGCAAGCATTCGACTTCATCTTGCGACTTATATGTAGCTTCTTTACAGTTTGCACTGTGCAAAGTAGGGTCTCTCCAGTTCCGAACCACACTTTCAGTACATGTCGCTTCCTATACACCGAGGGATTCTTTGATGGTGCACTCCAAGTTCTTCCCATCTTCCATGGTCTTCACCCATATACACAAGGCTCGACTTCCCTTTTCAACTCTGTCACCAGAGACCTTTTTGACGATGCGGCAGAATTCATTTTATGTTACGACCTGCACTTTCGCTCGCCCTGCTTTAAGCAGGTACTTTATCCTCCCGCTTGGCACCCCACATTACTGTGACGCACTGGGATTAGCTAACAGGCTTCTTGGCAATTACCCGTGCTGGACTTTCACCAGCTAGTGTGATCCAGCTTCGCTGGACGCACTGTATTGAAAAGACCATAACCCAGGAAGGTTATGGTCTTTTGGTTGAGTTTGAAAATCTGTTTATGCAATTTTTTTTGATAAGATTGTTATTTGGTTGTTGGTTTGTTGTGTCGGATAAATTACCTCAGATGTAATCAATATTGTATATTTTTTTATAAAATTCTCCACACTGCATACCCCCTATATAAAAAATAAGTAAAGACACTATTTTAGTTGTGAGCATAAAAGGTGGATTTGCTAAATAGTAGTTTATATGGCCCGTATTAAAATTAACATAACTATCTATACTATATTACCACATTATAATAACTCTACCGTCCATACCATCGTTTCCATTTGATGGATTTCCCCCTGTCGTTGCGCCAATACCGCCATTACCACCTCGGCCAATAGTTCCCCCCGTGCCACCTATACCACCGGCTCCACCATCTGACCTAAGTGTTGTTTCACCCTTACTACCTACACCACCAAAATTACTTGGGCTACTTGTTCCTCCAGTGCCTCCGTAGCCAGGTTCATCCTCCGAATACCAACTACCATTTCCACGACCACCACCACCGCCATTAGCAAAGTAAGATGTCTTAACAGAACTCCTTCCACCAGAACTTCCGTGTTCACTATTAAGTACTCCTCCAATACCACCATTACCAACAACTACGCTTAAAACTTCTCCTGGTATAACTGGAATAGTTCCTATAAAACTACCCCCACCTCCTCCACCACCTCCTCCTGTGGCATAATAACCAGCCGCTCCACGACCACCACCACCACCACCACCTGTAATTACAGCCGTGATTACTGTAACTCCATTAGGTACAGTGAAGTAATAAGTACCCCGTGTGGTGTATATTTGAGAACCACTTTCAGTTTTACTGCCTTCTCGTCTTACTATCAACCCTTCTCCCATTTATCTCACCACCTTCAATTGAATAGGTAAATTCACACTAGGCTTTTCGTTGGCATATAGAGTTACTGAATTGTTATCTGTAGTAATCCTATAAATATAACTCCAAGATTTATGTCTTCCTTCGTCCACATGATATGTTCCACTCATTACAACATCCACAATAGGATTATCTGTCGACAATATGCCTGTTACAGTTTGTGTTTTTGTGTATGGAGCAGATGTACCTACCCAAGTTGTATTTAGAGTTGTTGTATAGGTTCCAGTTGTTGCCTTTTGATTAAGTGCTACTTCTAATCCTCCAATGTTATTAATTTTATGTGCATTAGCCATACTTTCCGCCTTATGCGCCTCAAGCCCCCCAAAGGCATCCTCAATACCCTGTTCAATCTTATTTAAATTTTGGGCAGATAGAGAGGTCTCATTATCTACCCATGTTGTTTTGTTATAACTCAATTTTTTCACGTCCTTTCTACTGTAATTTCTAGAGAAATAGTTACACTTTGCTTTAGACCTTTTTGAAGGTCCATTCTACCACCAGTCATCAAACTACCTGTTCCAATTGCGCTTGTTGCCCCTTCTCCAAACAGTCCTACATTAGTAAATGTCAGATCATTTCCTTCGTTTTCATCTAAGTAAAGTTCTTTGATGATTGTGTTTTGATCAATGTAAGAATCAGCTACTTTACGAATTTTTTCTCCCTCAAGTTTTGTGTCACTAACAGAAGGAATTCTACCATTACCTATAGCAATATGGGTTAAGGCTCCATCAATATCTGCAACTATTTTATTTAATAAAACATCTGTAATCATTGCATCACCTCCCTTCTACAAAATCTATCCATCAAAAAACGTGAAGTTTCTTTAGTTAGACCTATACTCAAGTCTAATAAAAGGTTTCACGCTTAAAGGAAGTTGTATTGTTTAATGTAGGACTACACATTAAAGTTGTGCTGCAGGGTTTATAGGTAATATAAGTAACCTTAACCAACTGAGTTACTTTAACATCACTATAGAGCTTTTTAATTCTAGCAATGGTGCTTAAGTCTTCCATCTCTGTACTTTCAAGGGCATTTACCCTTTTTTCTTGTTGTTGAAGGTATTCCGATAGCTTCATTAGATCTCCTCCAATACTACACCCCTAATAATATCTGAAGGGGTTATTTCTGTACTTACTTGTGTGACTAAAAAATTACCATTAATCCCATATTCATCTATCTTTATATATGATCTTTGACCTATTTTAACTTCTTCTCTAGTAGAAAATTTTAGATAGGTTTTCACTTTACTATGTCTTCTAATTTCAGCTTTTCCAAATTGCCTAGCTGCCATTTTATCAGTAATATTCTTATTTTTAATAATCTTTTCTACTAAATAGGGATTCTCTGACTGGGTGTTTTCAAAGAAGTCAATTACTTGAATCGTTGGGTGATAAATGACTTTTATTTCTCCTGTAAAAGGGTTTTCAATATTTTCTGGAATAAATAATAACTTATGCTTCTTATTAACTAAGAAGGCTTTAGTCCCATCATCATTATTATCTAATTCCACTTCCATTGCTACATCATTTACATAAACCCTTAATTCATTAGGCTCATAAGCCAGATTAAAATACCTCTGCCTGCCATCACCTTGAAAGTATTGAGTAATTTCTTTGCTTGCAGATCTTTTACTACCAACAATCCAAACTCGATTAACAACACCAGTTGCATCATACTCCACATTAAGGGTTTTATAAATAAAATTATACTTACCACTGGCTTGCCTAACAAAGTTCACTCCATCTTCTTCAAAGGAAGAAAACAAATGAAAATCCTTATTCTGATCTATATAATAATTCCATGTTGGAATGTAATCTAAGATCGTCTTTAAGGCTTCACTAAAGGTAATGTAGTCAAAACTTAACCTCTCAATTACTACTTCACAGGTTCTTAAGTGATGGGTAGTAATTTCGGGAGCATATTTATTAAACAGGAAAATTAATATATCACTGATGGTCATATTGATAAAATTCTCTGCAACAATTCGATTCTGTAAAATATGATTATAGTCTATGGCAGAAATGTTACACACTTTTATCCCTAAATCTTGAAAATTCTGATCAAGTATTACTCCTCCATAACGTTTTAATCCATTATGTTCAACTTTTAATTCTTTAAAATGATAAAGTTGATCTACTTCTTTACACCTTAACTGATAGCTATTATTTTGACTCCCCAGATTTTCAGATACAGAAATACCCATTATTTTATCTTGTATTTCATCATTACCTACAATGACTTTCCACATACTACACACCACCTAACACTTTAGCACCCAAGAAGCTATCGATGCCTTCATAGATTTTTCTTCCATCTAGATAGATTGTAATGTGGTTGTTAGCACTTGTACTTCCTCCTAGAGCTGGGTTATATTTTTTAGGTACTACAGCTTCCCCTTTATGCAGAAAGGCTAAAGTATCTCTTGGTATATAGTTAGTACCCGTTGCTAAAGCTGGTATATTAGGCAGATTGAATCCCCACGACATGCCACCAATAACAGGTACCCAAGATGGCACACTAAAGCTAATTTTGTTCATACTATTGATCATCCCATTCATGGCTTTAATAATTGAATTAATCGCACCTTTTATCCCAGAATTCATGTCATTCCAAATATTTAATACACCACACTTTAAGTCATTCCAAACTGATAACCAAGTATTTTTTATCTTTGACAGTCCATTACTTATGCCTTCTTTTATATTGTTTATTGCATCTCTTATCGTACTAGAAATCAAATCCCATGATTGTTTAGCTTTATCCACCACCGTTGAACTAAACTGTTCCCAAATTTCTACAATATAATCTATAAAGTCTTGAATAGTAGTTAATATAGCCTCCCATTTTTCTGTTAGTGTATCTTTTAGCATAGTGAATGTATCAATTACCATATTTATAAATTCTTCGATAACTTGACATACACCCTCATAAAGACTCGTCCAAAGTTCAATAATACCTTCTCTAAATTCATCATTTGTCTTCCATAAATACATAAAAATAGCTATTAAAGCTGCTATAGCCACTATAACAGCCCCTATAGGCGTTGTTATAAAGCCAATGCTAATACCTAGCTTATTAAGAAGTGTAATTAGTGTCGTAGCAGCTATTTTTAAGTTTTCCCCAGTTTGCATCAGTGTATTAAAGGCATCAGCCGAATTTAAAACTGTTGTAATATAAGTAGCTAATATACCTTCTGATTCATTAATTGACCCATTTAGTATTTCTGCAAGTATTATTGACACTTCTCCCACTTGCTCTTGCAAATTAATCATTTCCTTCTGTAATCCTAAGAGAGCCTCTTTCATACTTTCTAGCATACCTTCGTCTATTTCTATTATCCATTTCAATTTAAACGTTGATTCTTGATTATCAAACTTACTTAATAAAGAAAATGTATCAGCTAGTTTAATATCAAAATCATAAATACATTCCTTGATCCTATCAATAGATATCAAAAAATTTGCTTCTAATTTTTCAGTTGCATCCCCAATTACCTCAAATGAATTAGCCATACTTTCTGAAACCTTATTAGTGATCTGATTTAAGCTATTGAATTCATCAAAGAATTTTTGTATTGTAATTTCTACTTTTTTTCCTATCACTTCAATTTCTTTTTCTAGTTTCAACTTCTTCACCTCCTAATTTAAACAAACATACCCTTCAAGTAATCCAGTTCGGCACTTTTTCTATCTTGGTCCACTGTCTTACTTTTCTCCTTCTTTTCGCCAAAAACCTTAAAGTTTTTCTTGTTCATGGCATTAATAATAGCTACTCTTGTTGCAATTTCCTGCAATTCAGTTTCTTGTTTTTGCTTTTCTCCATATCCTTGAAACATCAGCTGCAATTCCCTTGGGGTTGTATTATAGTAATCGGAAAAGGATATGCCTAAATAGCCAGTAGCTAACTTAAACATATCCTCATAACTTAAATCTTCCTCTTCTATTAGCTTATCATCTTTTAACTCTTCACCTATTTTTTTTTATCAGGTAAAGCTAATTGTAGGGCAGCAGCTAGTTTTTCACTGATGTACCCAATCCCCTTATCAGCCATTGACTCATCCATAATGTCACCTGCCTGATCTAATGTTAAGTTCTGGTCTTCCCACTTTAATCCGCAGTATAACATCCCTCTTAACTCTTTAAACCCTGCACCATTTTGTAATTCACTGACAGGTTTACCTAACAGATCTTCTAGTTGACAAATGTTATTAGTACTAAATCTCAAATTTCTAATCTTATCTAGTTCAATTGCAATAGACTTTTTCATTCTCTTCCTCCTTATGCTACTGTTTTAGTTAATGGGCCTGTCCCTTGAAGGGTAACACTATAGGTTGCACTATCATCATAAGGAGCCTCTATCGGAAAATCTGTAATTAAAGCTTCACCAGAATATTTATTACCTGCTGCTGTTGAAAGTTCAACCATCACCTTTTCACCATTCATATAGGCAGTTTCAAGTAATGTAAATGCCTCATCTGTCTCAACTAAAAGACCATCTGAAGCAATAGACCACTCCTTATAGCTGGCTTCATTTTCCTTCCATCCAGCAGAACTCTTTGTTGTAGTATCAATCATTTCTGCTGTTCTGTTAAGGGTACCTCCCCTTTGTCCACCTAAAACCTTATCTCCTACTTTAATAATAAAATCTACTCCTTTTGCCATTTAAAGCACCTCCGTAATTTTTAATTTTAATTGTATTTTTCCTAAAACATTACCATCTTCCAGATTCACGATATCTAATGACTGGATTTTCCACATGTGGCAATCATAATTTGGTATGATTATTTCCTCTTGCAAGGCCCTATGTATTTTAGCTATTGTTTCACCAACCTCACTTCTTGATCTACCATAAACCTCTAAAGTCTGTACAACATCTTCTCCCAGTAACTTTGTACCATATTCATTAGAAGTAGCTTCACCGAAAACTAAATAGGGTAATTCCTGTTCTTCAGAATCTTGAAAGATTCCTAGTACGCTTCCCTGCAGTTCTTGATAGTTTGAAAGCTTCTCTAACAAATTTTCTTGTACCAACAATACTCCCCTCAGATACATCTTTAGGCCCCCTTTTAATCAAACAGCTACTATATTAGCTTCCACTCCCTTAACGATTAGGTGATCTTATCATAGACTTCATGTATTTCTTCATAACCTCCCCTCTTTATCCTACATCAGAAAGTTAACAACACCCCTTAAATAATAATTAATTAATTTGAAATAACAAAATATTGTTATCGTTTTTTCATAAAACATATAAGTGTTTATCAACTTTCCACATTTTAATTATATAACACTATTTTTATAAAATCAGTTATATAAAAATTAACTTCCATCTATTTTTTGTATCCTTTCTGTTCTCTTTATACTTGTTAAATGAAATTTCATAAATATTTATAATCTACTGTAGAAGGGGGTTAAAATTTCAATTAGTTGATCTAATGCCCTCCTATTAAGCTTTTTTAACTGTGCTGTTGTGATATAATTCTCACCTCGATATAGGTTATTAAATTTAATCTCTATATCTCGCCAAAACATGTTTTCGCAATATTTCCACTGGACTATGCTTCTTTCTTGCTCTGTAAGAGAGTTAAGTCCACTATCTAATTGTTTAATCTCCATCTCTTGAAGGTCTAATCTGGCTTCATCTTCCTTAATCCATTTCTGTATCTTTGCTACAGTTTTTTCTTTGTTAATAACCTCAAGCTCTACTGGTGAAACATTTGTTGAGTTTCCTCTTGGCATTCCCAGCTCTTTAGACGTATTTGCAACAATATTCATCCATTCTTCAGGCTCTTGAAGGGCCTTTTCATAGCTCTGTATTCTTATTTTTATTGTTTCTATCTTACTAAGCTTTTTTTTGTACTCTTTTAAAATCTTCTCAATGTTAATCATCGAATATCCTCCTTAAAGTTTTTTGATATTTACGTAATTTTATTTTACTTCTACTTTAATTTACTTTTTATATTTTTCGTATAACAATAAAAATACCACGTTACACCGTCATATTTAATTACATATCGAACATACATTCTAATTAACCTTATCTATATTTTACGTAAATTTCGTAAATTATCAAGGAAGCTATCGGATAATCTGCAAGGAATAAGCGTGATATAGTCCCTCTACCTCCTTTTTTCTACTAATTACGTAATAAACGTATTTTTTTCTTTATGATAACTAGTAATTTTGATATACTATAAGTAAGCTAAATACATAGTTTCTTAAAGACATTTAAGTTGGTATATGATCAACTGCATCAGCAATATTTAAAATAAGAAACTTTTATTTGCATTTTAAAATAGGTGGTAAGATTATGAAGATAGGTAGACGTATTAAATCGTTAAGAAAAGATAATAAAATTACTTTAAAGGAATTATCCGAGATGACTAATATCTCAATATCATTTCTAAGTGATATTGAAAATGAGAGAAGTAATCCATCAATAGAAAGGCTCGAAGAAATTGCAAAGGCCCTTAACACAACCATTGCATTCTTAATGGGAGAAGAGCCTGTCTCAATTGATCTTCAACTAAAATCTCTTTTTTCAGACCCTACTCTTCGTGTAGCCTTTGAAGATTGGCACAGTTGGACAGAAGAAGAAAAAAAAGATCTGCTTGAATTTATAGAGTTTAAGAAGAGTAAAAGAAATAAATAGAGTAATGACTAAAGCAAGGAAATAAATAAAGAAATCAATTAGGAGGACAAAATGTATATTAGATTAGCCCAGAAGGCAAATGCCATTTTATATAAGTATAAAATTAAACAATTTCCCATTCCATTAGAAGTGCTAGAGTCTCTTTTAGAGGATGAAGACATTAAAATTATTATAAGAAAAAACCTTAATCATAGTTGTGTAATAGGGAATAACCTATTAATTGGAAAATGTGAAAATAGCCATAAACGTTATGAACTAAGCCATGAATATCTCCATGTAATGGAACACACTGGAAACTATTTTACTAAAGATCAAAGAACGATTGGAAAAGATGAAGCCCAAGCCCATGCCTTTGCCGCCTATCTTCTAATGCCTGTTGGAATGTTTGAAGAATCCTTAAAATATGCCAGCAATGACTATCAATTAGCAGAAGAATATGGCGTAACCTTAGACTTGGTCTCATATCGAAAGGAACTTACTAAGTCTTTATTAGAAAATAATCAATATCACCTTTTAAAGAAGGTTAATTTTTTTAATTTTTAACCGAACATATGTTCTAAGTGATGTTATTCCAATGCTGCAGATTATTTAAAAGTTAAATGAAAAACTAAATTCTATATTGCAGCAGTAAATTCTATATAACTAGAATTTAAATATGCATACCAATTCCTGTATAATTAAAGAGCAGTTGATTGCCTGCCTGTGCAGGAATGAGGTTAATATGAATAAGAAACCAAGAGGCAATCAAAAACACTTAACATTATCACAGCGAATCGAAATTGAGAAAAGTCTTTTAGCTGGTGATTCTTTTGCCGCTATTGCCAGAAAGATAGGTAAAGATCCGAGCACTATTTCGAAAGATATAAGAAGACATTCTAAAATCGCTGAACGCAAAAACATGGATTTTGCACCAATACCATGTAGTAATCGTAGAGAATGTAAGCTTA
>NZ_JHYF01000025.1 GCF_000621485.1 Alkaliphilus transvaalensis ATCC 700919 | reverse complement strand
TAAGAGGAATCCAAAGACAAGAAATCGAAAGAGGACAAGTATTAGCTAAGCCAGGTACAATCAATCCTCATACAAAGTTTAAGGCAGAGGTATACGTATTAAAGAAAGAAGAAGGTGGAAGACATACTCCTTTCTTTGATGGATATAGACCACAGTTCTACTTCAGAACAACAGACGTAACAGGAAGCATCAAGTTACCAGACGGAGTAGAAATGGTAATGCCAGGAGATAACATTACAATGGAAATCGAATTAATCGCTCCAATCGCAACAGAAGAGGGATTAAGATTCGCTATCCGTGAAGGTGGAAGAACAGTAGGAGCAGGAGTAGTAGCTTCTATCATCGAATAATAGCTACTGGTTACTAGTTAAACTCATTTTTATAAAGAAAAGGGACTAGGAATAACCTAGTCCCTAAAAATGATTTTTAGTAAATAATTGGTTGGTAAAAGTGGAATACTATGGCTATTGCTAATGAAAATACCAATGATGTATTATTGATAGACAAAGGCATAGGAGTAAATTTTTATTGACACCAAAATCAAAGTATGATAGATTTTATTAGGTAACTATATATATAATGGATGCTACCTATGTGATATAATAAATACCAAACTTGTCTAGGTTTTATAGGAGGTGTAACAGTGCGAGTTAAAATTACATTAGCATGTACAGAGTGTAAGCAAAGAAATTACAATACAACTAAAAACAAGAAAAACAATCCAGACCGTATTGAGATGAAGAAATACTGTAAGTTCTGTAAATCTCATACATCCCACAAAGAGACGAAGTAGTTAGTATAAAATTGTGTTAAAGGATGTGAAATGGAAATGAGCACCCAAGCAAATACTAACAAAGAGAATAGTAGAAACTTAGGAAAGTTCTTTAAAGGCGTTAAATCTGAGCTTAAGAAGGTAAACTGGCCTAACCGGAAAGAGCTATCTAACCATACAGTAATTGTTGTAGGTACATGTATAGCTGCAACTGCTGTGTTGTGGGTTTTAGATACTGCTTTTGGTTTCGGCTTAAATTTAATACTTAAGTAACAAACTAAGTTCAAAGGAGGGAGAGTAGTCTATCTAAGATAGATGCTCCTAAATTATGACCCAAGACGCAAAATGGTATGTTGTCCACACCTACTCTGGCCATGAAAACAAGGTTAAGGTTAACATTGAAAAAATGGTAGAAAACAGAGGTATGGAAGATGTAATTTTAGAAGTAAAAGTGCCAACAGAAGAAATAGCCGAAATTAAGAATGGCAAGAAAAAAATCAAGGAATCTAAACTTTTTCCTGGCTATGTAATTATCAAAATGGTTATGACGGATGAATCTTGGTATCTGGTTAGAAACACTAGAGGGGTAACAGGATTCGTAGGACCGAGCTCTAAACCTATACCTTTAACTGAAAGTGAAGTTAGAAGTATGGGGGTTGAGGAAGTTCGTCATGAAATTGATTTAAAGTTAGGGGATACTGTAAGGGTTATTTCTGGACCTTTTGAAAGTTTTATAGGAACAATTGAGAATGTCAACTTGGAAAAACAAACTTTTAAAGTGTTAATATCAATGTTTGGAAGAGAAACCCCTGTAGAATTAGAGTTCCATCAGGTAGAGACATTATAGTTTTTAAATCTAGCTTTAATTAAGGCATTAGATTAATAATATAGATTACTAAAATAATATATTTTTATAGGCCTTAACAAAGCCACAACTATTTAAGGAGGTGTAAATGACATGGCAAAAAAAGTAACAGGACAAATTAAATTACAAATTCCTGCAGGTAAAGCAACTCCAGCGCCACCAGTTGGACCAGCTCTTGGACAACATGGTGTTAATATAATGGGTTTCTGTAAAGAATTCAATGCAAAAACTGCAGACCAAGCCGGCTTAATTATTCCGGTTGTTATTTCTGTATATCAAGACAGATCATTTACTTTCATTACAAAAACTCCACCAGCTGCAGTATTAATTAAAAAAGCTGTTGGTGTTGAAAGTGGATCTGGAGAACCAAACAAAAAGAAAGTTGCAAAAATTTCTCAAGCTAAAATTAGAGAAATTGCTGAATTAAAAATGCCTGACTTAAATGCTGCATCAATCGAAAGTGCAATGAGCATGATCGCTGGTACTGCAAGAAGTATGGGTGTTGTTGTTGAAGACTAATTGTCGCTATTGTTAAAGAGACGCGTGGGAGGTTTCTCACAACCGTTAATACCACAAGGAGGTTATTACAATGCCAAAGCATGGAAAAAAATATCAAGAAGCAAGTAAGCTAGTAGATAGAGCAAAATTATATGATGTTAATGATGCTGTAGCGTTAACTAAGAAAACTGCTACTGCTAAATTCGATGAAACTGTAGAAGCCCACATCAAATTGGGTGTAGACTCAAGACATGCAGACCAACAAGTAAGAGGTGCTATTGTACTTCCTCATGGTACTGGTAAAACTGCTAGAGTATTAGTTTTCGCTAAAGGCGAAAAAGCTACTGAAGCAGAAAAAGCTGGTGCAGATTTTGTTGGAGCAGAAGACATGGTTCAAAAAATCCAAAATGAAAACTGGTTTGATTTCGATGTAATTGTTGCAACTCCAGACATGATGGGTGTTGTAGGTAGACTAGGTAGAGTATTAGGACCTAAAGGTTTAATGCCAAACCCTAAATCAGGTACTGTTACTTTCGAAGTAGGAAAAGCTGTAAATGAAATCAAAGCAGGTAAGGTAGAATATAGATTAGATAAGACTAACATTATTCACGTGCCAATTGGTAAAGCTTCATTTGATGAAGCTAAGTTAGCTGAAAACTTTAGAGCTTTAATGGAAGCTGTAGTTAAGGCTAAACCAGCAGCTGCTAAGGGTCAATACTTAAAGAGTATTGTTCTAACTAGCACAATGGGACCTGGAATTAAGGTTAACCCATCAAAGGTTACTGAATAATTTCGTCATAAAACATAAATTTCCATTGACATTACCATTATAAATTGATAAAATGACTAAGGTAAAAGTGAATATTTTGCCATAGACCGTAGGTGCATAAGCTTAAATATCCTACCGAGGCTTCTGATAAATATAACAATGAAGGCCTCTCTATGTCTGAAAAAGACCATGTGGGGCCTTATTTTATTGATTGAGCGGCAAAATATAAAACAAAAATTAGTCGAAGGAGGTGGACGGTCCTTATGTCAAAAGCAATTGATATGAAAAAAGAATTAGTTGCAGAAATTACTGAGAAATTTCAAAAGTCAACTGCAGCTATTCTAGTAGATTATCGAGGACTAAAAGTTGAAGAACTAACTGAACTAAGAAAGCAGTTTAGAGAAGCTGGTGTTGAGTACAAAGTATACAAAAACACACTTATGAGAAGAGCTGCTGAAAATGCTGGTATGGAAGAATTAGTGAAGGAACTAGTTGGACCAAATGCAGTAGCTTTCAGTTATGATGATCCAGTAGCTCCAGCAAGAATTGCTGAGAACTTTGCTAAAGATCACAAGAAATTAGAATTAAGAGTTGGTGTTGTTGAAGGTGCATTCTACAACGAAAGCCAATTAAAAGAATTAGCAAACATTCCTTCAAGAGAAGTGCTTGTTGCAAAATTACTTGGCAGCTTAAAAGCTCCAGTATCAAACTTCGCTTACTTAGTTAAGGCAATCGCTGAGAAAAAAGAAGCAGAAGGTGCGTAATACAAATAATAAATTAAACTATAAAAAGAAAAATATCGGAGGTGCTTTCAATGACAATTGAGCAAATTTTAGAAGCAATTGAAAATATGAAGGTTTTAGAATTAAATGAATTAGTTAAAGCAGCAGAAGAAAAGTTTGGTGTATCTGCAGCAGCACCAGTTATGGTAGCAGGTGGAGCAGCAGGTGGAGCAGCAGCTGAAGAGCAAACTGAGTTTGACGTAATCTTAGACAACCCAGGTGCTTCAAAAATCAACGTAATTAAAGTAGTAAGAGAGCTTACTGGTTTAGGATTAAAAGAAGCTAAAGAAGTTGTAGATAATGCTCCTAAAGCATTAAAAGAAGGTGTTGCTAAAGAAGAAGCTGATGCAATCAAAGCTAAATTAGAAGAAGCTGGTGCAACAGTAACTGTTAAGTAGTCAAAAAAGCATAAAATAAAAAGGGACTCCAGATTTCTGGAGTACCTTTTTATGTATTTTTTGATACAAAAAAAACGCCCTATAAATAAGGCATATGTAATTTTCCGACAGAAATATTATACCATATGTTATTTAATAATGCTAGACTACTTTAATGAATGTTATGGATATTTACATAAGAAATAACAATTGAAGATAATGTTGACATGCAAGGTAGCGTTATGATAAAATTATATATTGCATAAAACTTTTAAAAATATTTAAATATAAATAGGTATAATTAGATAAATTAGTGTCAATAGTATGAAGATACGGCATTATGTAAAAAAACAGTTAAACAACCAAAAGTTGGTGAATCCACTTTTGGATATTTTCATAAATAAAAGGTTATACACAATTTCTTTTAATACCTTTATATCAAGGAGTGAATTAAAATGCCACATCCTGTTCAAGTTGGTAAAAAGATAAGAATGAGTTATTCACAGATTGACGAGGTATTGGATATACCGAATTTGATCGAACTTCAAAAGGAATCTTATAATTGGTTCCTAAGTGAGGGACTCCATGAAGTTTTCAGTGATATATCACCTATTGAAGACTATACTGGTAACCTTATTCTTGAGTTTGTTGATTATTATTTAGAGAATAACCCTAAATATGATGTCAGCGAATCAAAAGAAAGAGATGCTACATATGCTGCACCCCTTAAGGCTAAAGTTAGGCTAATTAATAAGGAAACAGGTGAAGTAAAAGAGCAAGAAGTATTTATGGGAGACTTCCCATTAATGACTGAAACAGGTACTTTTATTATTAATGGTGCCGAAAGGGTAATTGTAAGCCAATTGGTTAGATCACCCGGAGTTTATTATGGAAAAGAAATCGATAAAACAGGTAAACCTTTATATTCAGCAACAGTAATACCAAATAGAGGAGCTTGGTTAGAATATGAAACTGATTCTAACGATGTTGTGTCTGTTCGGATTGATAGAACTCGTAAACAACCAGTAACAGTGTTGTTGAGGGCACTAGGTTATGGTACAGACCAACAAATAAAAGATCTATTAGGTGAAGATGAAAGACTTTTAGCTACACTTGAAAAAGACAATACTAAAAGTACTGAAGAAGGTTTATTGGAGGTTTATAAAAGGTTAAGACCAGGTGAACCACCAACGGTAGAAAATGCTAGATCTTTATTAAATACATTATTTTTTGATCCTAAACGTTATGATTTAGCAAAGGTAGGAAGATATAAATTTAATAAAAAGTTATCTATTGCTAATCGTATTATGGGTAAAAAAGCTGCTGAAAATATCATAGATCAACAAACAGGTGAAATTTTAGCAGAAGAAGGACAAAAAATTGATAGAGAAATGTCGCTATTAATCCAAAACTCTGGTATAAATGAAGTTTTCGTTTATTCAGAAGATAATAAGGCAACAAAAGTTATTGGTAATCACTTTGTGGATATTAAAAAACACATAAACTTTAACATAGACGATCTTAAGGTTAAAGAAAGAGTTTATTATCCAGTACTTAAGGAAATTCTAGAAACTTTTGAAAATGAAGCAGAAATTAAAGAAGCAATTAAAGAAAGATATAGAGAATTAATTCCTAAAAATATAATCATATCAGACATCATTGCGTCCATTAACTATGTATTCAACTTATCCCATGAAATTGGTAACGTTGATGATATCGATCATTTAGGTAACAGAAGGCTACGTTCTGTAGGAGAACTTCTTCAAAACCAATTTAGAATTGGTCTTTCTCGTATGGAAAGGGTAGTTAAGGAAAGAATGACTATTCAAGATGTTGAGCTAGTTACGCCACAGGCTCTAATTAACATTAGACCAGTTGCAGCTTCTGTTAAGGAGTTCTTTGGAAGTTCTCAGTTGTCTCAGTTTATGGATCAAACTAATCCCTTAGCAGAGTTAACTAACAAAAGAAGGCTTTCAGCTTTAGGACCAGGAGGACTTTCGAGAGAAAGAGCTGGTTTTGAGGTTCGTGACGTTCATCAATCCCACTATGGTCGTATGTGTCCGATCGAGACACCAGAGGGTCCTAATATCGGGCTAATTAACAACCTAAGTACCTATGCTCGAGTTAATGAGTATGGATTTATTGAGTCCCCTTATCGTAAAGTTGATAAAAAGAGGGCTGTAGTAACTAAGACAATTGAGTACTTAACAGCAGATGAAGAGGATTTATTTGTTGTTGCCCAAGCTAATGAGCCTTTAGATGAAGAAGGGGCATTTGTTAATAAACGTGTAACTGCAAGAACCCGCTTTGGAGGGATTGATATTATCCCAAGGGAAGAAGCCGACTATATGGACGTTTCACCTAAACAGGTAGTATCCGTTGCTACGGCCATGATCCCATTCCTAGAGAATGACGATGCCAACCGTGCCCTAATGGGGTCAAACATGCAACGACAGGCGGTACCACTACTTAAAACAGATGCACCAATTATTGGTACAGGTATGGAATATAAAGCTGCAGTAGATTCGGGAGTTGTTATTGTTGCCAAAAACGCTGGTATTGTAGATCGAGTAACTGCTACAGAAGTCGTGATTAAAAGAGATGATAACGGACAAAAGGATACCTATAAGCTTCTTAAGTTTAAACGTTCAAACCAAGGTACTTGCATTAACCAAAAGCCAATTGTTAATAAAGGCGACAAGATAAAGGCTGGAGAAGTGATTGCCGATGGACCTTCTACTGATCATGGTGAAATCGCCTTAGGTAGAAACTGTCTAATTGGATTTATGACATGGGAAGGCTATAACTACGAGGATGCTATCTTAATTAATGAAAAATTAGTTAAGGAAGATGCATTAACAACAATTCATATTGAAGAATATGAAGCTGAAGCCAGAGATACAAAGCTTGGGCCAGAGGAAATTACAAGAGACATTCCAAATGTTGGAGAAGAAGCTCTAAAAGACTTAGACGAAAGAGGAATTATCCGCATTGGTGCTGAGGTAAATTCTGGTGATATACTAGTTGGTAAGGTTACTCCAAAGGGAGAAACAGAGCTAACGGCAGAAGAAAGGCTTTTAAGGGCTATCTTTGGAGAAAAGGCTAGAGAAGTTAGAGATACATCATTGAAGGTGCCCCATGGTGAATCTGGAATCATTGTAGATATCAAAGTATTTACAAGAGAAAACGGAGATGAACTACCACCTGGTGTAAATGAAATGGTGAGGGTATATATTGCTAAAAAGAGAAAAATCAATGTAGGGGATAAAATGGCAGGACGCCATGGTAACAAAGGGGTTATCTCCAGAGTATTACCAGAAGAAGATATGCCATTCCTTGCAGATGGAACACCATTAGAGATCGTTCTTAACCCACTAGGGGTACCATCTCGTATGAATATCGGTCAGGTATTAGAAGTCCATCTTGGATTAGCTGCTAAAGCTTTAGGATGGAAGGTAGCGACACCAGTATTTGACGGCGCTAACGAGTGGGATATTATGGACGCACTAGAAGAGGCAGGTTACCCACGATCTGGGAAGTTAACCTTGTATGATGGAAGAACTGGAGATTCCTTTGATAATCCAGTTACCGTAGGATACATGTATATGCTTAAGCTTCACCATTTAGTTGATGATAAGATCCACGCAAGAAGTACAGGACCTTACTCGTTAGTAACGCAACAGCCTCTAGGTGGTAAGGCACAATTCGGAGGACAGCGTTTTGGAGAGATGGAGGTTTGGGCATTAGAGGCCTATGGAGCTGCCCATACCCTACAGGAAATCTTAACAGTTAAGTCCGATGACGTTGTGGGTCGTGTTAAAACATATGAGTGTATCGTTAAGGGTGAAAACATACCAGAACCTGGTGTACCAGAATCCTTTAAAGTATTAATTAAAGAACTTCAAAGTTTGTGTCTTGATGTGAAGGTACTGACAGAAGAAGATACGGAAATTGAAATTAAAGAATCTATTGATGATGATACAGGTGAACTGAGTCTAGAACATGCTGAACTTGCTCCTACTGGCAATGCCGAAGAAATTTTAGGTGAAGACCCAGTAATTGAAGAGGAAGAAGAAGAAATAGATAATGATGTTGAGTTTATGACAGAGGATGATTTCGAATCAAGTGACTTACCAACAGAATTCTTAGACGAAGACACTGATGACTTTGATGATGATTACTAATAATAGTTGTCTAAGCTTTGATGGGAGCTTATTTAGACTATAGGGAAGGGAGAGAGACTCCTTGTACGAATTAAACAATTTCGAATCAATTCAGATATCATTGGCTTCTCCTGAAAAAATTAGACAATGGTCTAAAGGAGAGGTAAAGAAGCCCGAAACAATCAACTATCGAACCTTGAAACCAGAAAAGGAAGGTCTATTCTGTGAAAAGATTTTTGGGCCGACTAAGGACTGGGAATGTCATTGCGGTAAATACAAAAGGGTAAGATATAAGGGTGTAGTTTGTGATCGTTGTGGTGTTGAAGTAACAAAGTCAAAGGTTAGAAGGGAAAGAATGGGGCATATAGAACTTGCTGCCCCTGTATCCCATATCTGGTACTTTAAAGGTATCCCAAGTCGAATGGGACTATTGTTAGATATGTCTCCTAGATCTTTGGAAAAAGTACTATACTTTGCAGCTTATATCGTTATCGATCCAGGCGAAACACCTTTGTCAGAAAAACAAATTCTGACAGAGAAGGAATATGGTGAAGCCATTGAAAAGTATGGTTACCAGTTTACAGCTGGAATGGGCGCAGAAGCCATTAAAGATCTTCTGCAACAAATTGACCTAGAAAGCTTAAGTAAAGAGCTTAAATACAAATTAAAGGAAAGTACAGGACAAAAAAGAGTTAGAACCATTAGACGTCTTGAGGTTGTAGAAGCCTTTAGATTATCAGGTAACTTACCTGAATGGATGATTCTTGATGTTGTCCCTGTTATACCTCCTGAAATAAGACCAATGGTGCAATTAGATGGGGGTAGATTTGCTACTTCTGACTTAAATGACTTATATCGTCGTGTAATCAATCGAAATAATCGTTTAAAGAGATTATTAGATTTAGGAGCACCTGATATTATTGTTAGAAACGAAAAAAGAATGCTTCAAGAAGCTGTTGATGCCCTAATTGACAATGGTAGAAGAGGGAAACCTGTAACAGGTCCTGGAAACAGACCATTAAAGTCATTATCAGATATGCTTAAAGGTAAGCAGGGTCGTTTTAGACAAAACTTACTTGGTAAACGTGTTGACTACTCTGGACGTTCAGTTATCGTTGTTGGTCCAGAATTAAAGTTCTATCAATGTGGATTACCAAAGAAAATGGCCCTAGAGTTATTCAAGCCCTTCGTTATGAAGAAGCTTGTAGAAGAAAACTTTGCCCACAATATTAAGAGTGCAAAGAGAATGGTAGAAAAGGTTAAACCAGAAGTATGGGATGTATTAGAAGAGGTAATTAGTGAACATCCAGTACTACTTAACCGTGCCCCTACCCTTCATAGACTTGGTATTCAAGCCTTCGAACCAATTTTAGTAGAAGGTAAGGCGATTAAGCTACATCCATTAGTTTGTACAGCCTACAACGCTGACTTCGATGGAGACCAAATGGCGGTACACGTACCTTTATCAGTAGAAGCCCAAGCAGAGGCAAGGTTCTTAATGTTATCACCAAATAACATATTAGCCCCTAAAGATGGTCAGCCAATTACGACTCCTACACAGGATATGGTATTAGGTAGTTACTACCTTACTATCGAAGTTGAGGGTGCTAAAGGTGAAGGAATGATCTTTAAGGATCATGAAGAGATGCTAATGGCCTATGATAATGGAGTAGTTGACCTTCATGCCCGAGTTAAGGTAAGAAGAAGACTTTCTGAAGAAGATACTGGTAAAGTGGTGGAAAGTACAGTAGGTAGATTTATATTTAATGAAAAGCTACCTCAAAACTTAGGCTTTGTGGATAGAACAAAAGATCTATACTCTTTAGAAGTAGATTTCTTATGTGATAAAAAAGCATTAGGAAAGGTTATTGATAAGTGCTTTAGAAAGCATGGTAATACCCTAACCTCTATTATGCTTGACTATATTAAATCTACAGGATTTAAATTTTCCACAAGAGGTGCAGTAACCATAGCCGTAACTGATATGGATATTCCACCAGAAAAGGCAGAATTGATTTCTCAAGCCGAAGAAAAGGTTGATAAATATGAGAAGGCCTATCGAAGAGGATTAATTTCAGACGAAGAGAGATATGAAAAGGTAATTGAGACCTGGACAGAAACCACTGAAAAAGTTACAGATGCCCTAATGGCAGGACTAGACCACTTAAACAATGTATTTATTATGGCCCATTCAGGTGCGAGGGGTAGTAAGAACCAAATTCGTCAGCTGGGTGGTATGAGGGGTCTAATGGCAAATGCAACTGGACGTACAGTTGAGATTCCAATCAAATCTAACTTCCGTGAAGGATTATCAGTATTAGAGTACTTTACTTCTACCCATGGAGCTAGAAAGGGTCTTGCTGATACAGCCCTAAGAACAGCCGATTCAGGATACTTAACTAGACGTCTAGTAGACGTATCCCAAGACGTAATTGTTCGAGAGCTAGATTGTGGAACCACTGAAGGAATATATGCCTATGCCTTTAAAGATGGAAATGAAGTAATTGAAGAGTTATATGATAGATTAGTAGGAAGACATGCCTTTGATGATGTAAAGCATCCAGAAACAGGAGAAGTGATTGTTCCTGCAGGAGAGGCAATTAATGAAGATCAAGCTGAAGAAATTATAGCAGCTGGAATTGAAAGAGTTAAAATAAGAGCCGTATTAACTTGTAATACAAGACATGGTGTTTGCGGTACTTGCTACGGTAGAAACCTTGCTACAGGTGAACCGGTAAAGGTTGGGGAGGCAGTTGGTATTATTGCAGCCCAATCAATCGGAGAACCAGGAACACAGCTTACAATGCGTACCTTCCATACAGGAGGGGTTGCAGGGGCCGATATCACTCAGGGTCTTCCGAGGGTTGAGGAGCTTTTTGAAGCTCGTAAACCAAAGGGTCTTGCTATTATCAGTGAAAATGCTGGTAAAGTTGAAATGAGTGAGTCTAGAAAGAAAAGGGAAGTTACTGTAACAAGTGAAGATGGAGAATCTTCAACTTATACAATTCCATATAGTTCAAGACTAAAAGTTAAGCAGGGGCAAGTTATTGAAGCCGGTGACGAAATTACTCAAGGTTCTATCAATCCCCATGATATCCTTAGAATTAAGGGTGTAGAAGGTGTTCAAACCTATATCATTAAAGAAGTTCAAAGGGTTTACCGTCTACAAGGGGTAGATATCAACGATAAGCATATTGAAGTAATTGTAAGACAAATGCTTAATCGAGTTAAAGTAGAAGAACCGGGTGATACTGAGTTGTTACCAGGAGCTGTTGAAAGTATATTCTCTGTTGAAGATGCAAATCGCTTGGTAGAGCAAGATGGAAGAGAGCCTGCAACCTATAAGAGTGTCTTAATGGGTATTACTAAGGCATCCTTAGCAACAGAGTCCTTCTTATCAGCGGCTTCCTTCCAGGAGACAACGAGAGTATTAACCGAAGCAGCTATTAAAGGAAAAGAAGACCACTTAATCGGCTTAAAGGAAAATGTAATTATTGGTAAGCTGATCCCAGCAGGTACAGGTATGAAGCGGTATAAAAATATTGCAATACATGTAGACTCAGAAGAAGTGGAAGAAGATGAACCCTTTGTAAATCAATAATATCAAATAAAATATTGACACTGTATATAACTAGTGTTAGAATATTGTAGTATGTTATTAATAAGTTGACTTTTTTATCATCTGGGAGATTTAACAATCTCCCAGATATTTAAAAAGGGAGGAAACTTTATGCTGGAAAATCTGCAGCACGAAAAGAAGACCGTTGGAATTAAACAAACGGCAAAGGCTTTAAAGCAGGACAAAGTCAAAATACTTTATATTGCAGAAGACGCAGAAAAAAACTTAGTCCAACAACTAATTGATTTAGCAGAGCCTAAAAATGTAGAAATCGTTAAAGTCGATTCTATGAGAAAACTAGGTAAGGCCTGTCAAATAGATGTTGAAGCAGCAGCAGCGGCAGCTTTAAAGTAATGAATACAACTTGGGTAAAGACAATTTATCTTTTAAAAGAGATAAATGTTTTTCTATGTTTAGCTTTAGAAGTTTTGGAAGGAGGTGCAATAGATGCCAACAATTAGCCAGTTAGTACGTAAGGGTAGAAAAGCAGTAGAATACAAGTCAACAGCTCCAGCACTACAAAAAGGATTTAACTCTTTACACAGAAAATCCACTGATATTAGTGCGCCTCAAAAAAGAGGAGTTTGTACGTCTGTTAAAACTGTTACTCCAAAGAAGCCTAACTCAGCTTTAAGAAAGGTAGCCAGAGTAAGACTTACAAATGGTATTGAGGTTACTGCCTACATTCCTGGAATTGGACACAACTTACAAGAACATAGTGTTGTTCTAATAAGAGGTGGAAGAGTAAAAGACTTACCAGGGGTTAGATACCACATTGTAAGAGGAACTTTAGATACTGCAGGAGTAGCTAACAGATCACAAAGTAGATCTAAATATGGTGCGAAGAGACCAAAGGCTGCTAAAAAATAGGAAATCGGAGCTATAATGCATATAGATCATAAGATCCCCTTTCCATAAAGGGGATTTAAGTTGAAAAGCATTACAAAGCGCACGACGGCATTTAAAAACTAAATGTCGAGTACCTATGAACAAATTTTTAAATAATTGAGGAGGGAAGCAAGGTGCCAAGAAAAGGAAATGTGCCAAAAAGAGAAGTATTACCAGATCCAATGTATGGAAGCAAGGTTGTTACTAAGTTAATCAACAGCTTAATGCTTGATGGTAAGAGAGGAACAGCTCAAAAAATCGTTTATGATGCTTTTGATTTAATCAAAGAAAAAACTGGTGAAGAGCCAGGAGAAGTATTTGAAAAAGCTATGAACAACATCATGCCTGTTTTAGAGGTTAAAGCTAGACGTGTTGGTGGTCAAAACTACCAAGTACCAGTTGAAGTTAGACCAGAAAGAAGACAGACATTAGGTTTAAGATGGTTAACTACCTACTCCAGAAAAAGAGGAGAAAAGGGTATGACTGAAAAGCTTGCTAAAGAAATCATGGATGCTGCAAACAACATGGGAGCTTCAGTTAAGAAGAGAGAAGATACACACAAAATGGCAGAGGCTAATAAAGCATTTGCTCACTATAGATGGTAAACAGATGACTAAAATAGCATAACTTGGTTATGCTATTGAAGGAAGTCTTAGCAATATACGCAGTTTATAGGAAGGAGGATAAAGATGCCTAGAGAGATTTCGCTAGAAAAAACCAGAAATATAGGGATCATGGCCCATATTGATGCTGGTAAAACAACAACAACCGAAAGAATCCTGTTCTACGCAGGAAGAATTCGTAAATTAGGTGAAACCCATGAAGGAGCTTCCCAAATGGACTGGATGGAGCAAGAGAAGGAAAGAGGTATTACAATTACTTCTGCTGCAACAACTTGCCAATGGAAAGAACACAGAATAAACATTATAGATACACCAGGACACGTGGACTTCACAGTGGAGGTAGAAAGATCCCTTAGGGTTCTTGACGGTTCTGTAGCTGTATTCTGTGCAAAGGGTGGGGTAGAACCTCAATCTGAAACAGTTTGGAGACAGGCTGATAAATATAAAGTACCAAGAATGGCTTTCGTTAACAAAATGGATATGTTAGGGGCAGACTTCTACAATGCCGTTAAAATGATGAAGGAACGTTTAGGTGCTAATGCAGTTCCAATCCAATTACCAATTGGTGCAGAGGATAACTTTAAAGGTATCATAGACTTAGTTAAAAATGTTGCTTATATCTACATGGATGACTTAGGTAAAGATATCCGAGAGGAAGAAATTCCAGCTGACATGAAGGAAATCGCTGCAAAATATAGAAGTGAACTACTTGAAGCAGTTGCAGAGACTGACGAAGAGTTAATGATGGCTTACCTTGAAGGAGAAGAATTCACAGAGGAGCAAATCGCTGAAGGTATCAGAAGAGGTACAATCAATGTTCAAATGACTCCAGTATGCTGTGGTTCATCTTACAAGAACAAAGGAGTTCAAAGACTTCTTGATGCTATCGTTGCTTATATGCCAGCTCCAACAGACATTCCTGCTATTAAAGGAATTGATGCTGATACTGAAGAAGAAACTGAGAGACATGCAGATGATAGTGAACCATTCTCAGCTTTAGCCTTCAAAATTATGGCAGACCCATTTGTAGGTAAGTTAGCTTTTTTTAGAGTTTACTCTGGGAGCATAACTTCAGGTTCTTACGTTCTTAACTCTACTAAGGGCAAGAGAGAAAGAATCGGACGTATTCTACAAATGCACGCCAACACAAGAGAAGAAATTACAGAAGTTTACGCAGGTGATATTGCTGCTGCAGTAGGACTAAAGGATACAACTACTGGAGATACCCTATGTGATCCAGACCATGCAGTTATCCTTGAGTCTATGGAATTCCCTGATCCTGTAATTCATGTTGCTATTGAACCAAAAACAAAAGCAGCTCAAGAAAAGATGGGTGTAGCGCTACAAAAACTTGCAGAAGAAGACCCAACTTTCAAAACATATACTGACGAGGAAACTGGTCAAACAATCATCGCTGGTATGGGTGAGCTTCACTTAGAAATCATCGTAGATAGAATGATGCGTGAATTTAAGGTTGAAGCAAATGTAGGTAAACCACAGGTAGCCTACAGAGAAACCATTACTCAAGCTGTTGAGGTTGAAGGTAAATATGCTAGACAGTCTGGTGGTCGTGGTCAATACGGACATGTTAAAATTAAAATGTCTCCACAAGAGCCAGGTCAAGGTTACAGCTTTGTTAACTCAGTTGTTGGGGGAGCTATTCCAAGAGAATACATTCCAGCAGTTGACGCTGGTATCCAAGAAGCAATGAACAACGGTATCCTTGCTGGATTCGAAGTTGTTGACTTCAAAGTTGAGTTATACGATGGTTCATACCATGAGGTAGACTCTTCTGAAATGGCCTTTAAAATTGCTGGATCTATGGCATTTAAAGAAGGTATGAGAAAAGCTAAGGCTGTATTACTTGAGCCTTACATGAAGGTTGAAGTTACAACTCCTGAAGATTACATGGGAGATGTAATTGGTGACTTAAACTCTAGACGTGGTAAGATCGAAGGTATGGAGCCAAGAACAGGTGGAGTACAAGTAATTAAGTGTTATGTACCTCTTTCTGAAATGTTTGGTTACGCAACTGACCTACGTTCTAAGACTCAAGGTAGAGCAGTATATTCAATGCACTTCGACCACTACGAGCAAGTACCAGCTAGCATAGCTGAGAAGGTAGTAGCAGGTAAGTAATGATTATGGAAAATAGAATAGCAGGTCCATAAAGCCTGCCTTCTATTTACATACTTCATTTGATACTATAAATAAAACTAATAATCTCTAAATTAAGGAGGAGAATAAAATGGCAAAAGCTAAATTTGAAAGAAATAAGCCCCACGTAAACGTTGGAACAATTGGACACGTAGACCACGGTAAAACAACATTAACAGCAGCAATCACAATTACATTAAACAAGAGATATGGACATGGTTCTGCAGTAGCTTTCGATCAAATCGATAAAGCACCAGAAGAAAAAGAAAGAGGTATTACAATCTCTACAGCTCACGTTGAGTACGAAACAGATAACAGACACTACGCTCACGTAGACTGTCCAGGACATGCCGACTATGTAAAGAACATGATCACAGGAGCAGCTCAAATGGACGGAGCGATCTTAGTATGTTCAGCAGCAGACGGTCCAATGCCACAAACAAGAGAGCACATCCTTTTATCTAGACAGGTAGGGGTACCATATATCGTAGTATTCTTAAACAAATGTGATATGGTAGATGACGAAGAATTATTAGAGTTAGTAGAAATGGAAATCAGAGACTTATTAAACATGTATGAATTCCCAGGAGATGATACTCCAATCGTAAGGGGATCAGCATTAAAAGCATTAGAAGATCCAGATGGACCATGGGGAGACAAAATTGTAGAGTTATTCAACATCGTAGATGAGTACATCCCAGAGCCAGAAAGAGATACAGATAAGCCATTCCTA
>NZ_JHYF01000024.1 GCF_000621485.1 Alkaliphilus transvaalensis ATCC 700919 | reverse complement strand
AAACTATATTAGAAATGGAGTATTAATAATGAAAATATCAATAGATAAGAGAAGTATATTAATATTTATTGGAGTAAATTTAGTTTATTTTACCTTTACATATTTCTTTGATAAAGAAGTTATGTTTAGTCCTATTATGTATATTGGGATAGTAGGTATATTTACTGAAGGGTTGTGTAGATTAACTTATTCTAATATTGGCTATTTCGGGGGAGTGCTTATCGGTGCAAAATATTTAATTATAGTTGCAGTGTATATAGGTATTCGATACTTGTTAGGAATGATAGGTATTAACTTACCCACATAAATTATTTTGATCTGTATTTAGAGAGTTGCAATGCTTACTTATATTATTTTTGTGATATTATTAATGAATTTATTGCCACCTGAACGTAATTTTCTAATCATCTTTCGTATTACAATGGCATTTATCTTGATTGTTTTATTGTATATTTTGCACAAATATATCGATAGAAAATTTAGAAGGTAAGACTAAAGGACAGACATTAGTATGTGTTATGAGAAGGCTAGTAAATATTATCTATGGAATGATGAAGAATAAGACTTCCTACCTAGTCCCGCCGCTTCTACAGAAAGAAGGGTATTTATCTTGAATTATTTCTTTAAGACCATCTAAGGTCATATTTGCATATATATGAATATAGTATTCCTGATATTAATTCGAAGCTAACTGTTGATATTTAATGGTAAAGTATAACTATTCACTGGTTCGATAATCATCAAATTCATTCATCATTAGGCTATTTGTCACCAAATGAATACAAATCAAATCACCTTAAAAAAGTTGTCTAGGAAAATGTTGACAATCCACCTGATAATGAGGAATAATTTAAGACGTAAATCTATTAGACTTCTTAATATAGAGGTCTTTTTAATTGTCTTACTATATCCCCTTCACCTACAGCGAAGACGGACAAAATCTATATAATTAAAATTATCATTTAATCTAAAAAAGGACCATCTTAATTAACAGAATTAAGATAGTCCTTTATGCATTTTTAAAGTCTAAAAAGAAATTGCATCAAAAGGATGTTCTTCCTCGTAGGCTTCAACAGTTATGACCATTTTTATTGGCAAAGCAACAATCATTTGGTAAGACTCTCTAATCCATCCCATATCGTTATGAATATTTAATGGAACGATTTCTCTTGGTAAAGGAAGAAGCCTAACTTGACCATCTTTTAACTCTAGTGTTCCAGTGTATTCCCTGCCAGAGAATTGGAAAGGAAACTCAATATACGTAGATTCTTCAGTATCCTCTAAAGGAAAACGATGAATTACACTACCATCCATTGTTATAACAATCTGTTTGCCATCCATAGGTTTAGTTAATAAATGGGGTACAACAAATATTGAGGAAATACTTAAAATTACTAAAACGACTATCAATACTTTATCGGCTAATGTCATATATTTCATAGAAAATCCTCTCCTTACTAAAGCTACCCAAGTAACTAAAACTATTATAAACTATTTATTCACAATTGACAAATGAAGTTTAGCATAAGCAATTTAAAAAGAGGGTATTTTATAATAGTACAGAGGAAATTATAAATTTAAAGAGGTAATAAAATTGCAATGATTCCTGACCTAAGGAAATTCATAGTTGCCAAATAATATATTAACAGATATTCTAGTATTATTACCTTTAAGTATTACTTCTTCTATAATTAATAGAGCAATGGGTAATAAAAGGATAAAGTAGTTTTAAGGAGGCGAAAACATGCCAGAGCAGGATGAATTAAAAAAAATATTAGATTTTGCACTAAATGGAACACCAGAGCTAAAAAGAGAAGAGAAAAAAATCTGGTTAGGCGAATTTCGTGAAAGGGTCATTATGGGCTTACCAATGGAACAGGTATTAACAGAAGATGCGCTACCCTATGTAGAGGAAGCTTTAGGAGATCCAATGGCAGAAATGCTTATTGTAAATAATAGAATTCCCATGGGACATATGGGTAAATATATGCAGTTGGCTAAAAAAATGAATAAAGAATATAAATCTATAGCTGTGGACCATAAGGAAGCAATGGGGGTTGTGGTGGCCAGTAGAAGGGCAGTAGACCGGGAAGAAGTTGTGCCAGAAATAAAAATGTTGCCAGAAAAATTTAGAGGACTTCATCATAATAAGCTTTGCCCTCAGCATCTAGAAGAACTTGAAAAAGCAGCACCAATGTACTTAGATCAGTTTAAAAAAGTAACCTTTGGAGATAAAATGATGGGTATTAAGTGTGCAATTTGCCAGCATGAATCCGATGGAGGCGTACTGATGTAGAAATAACCCAATTTTCTATTTTAATATATAATTTTTAGATTCTATTGTGTATAAGTAGAGAGATATTGTCAATAATTTAAATACAAAGAGAAGAGAATGAGTTGTGGAAAAAGATGTTTTTTGTCCCCCTTTAACATCCAAATACAATCTTAGTTCTCTTCTCTTTCTTAGTTTAGATTACCATACAAAAACACGATAGAACGGAGGATTATCATTGAAACGATTATTTACTATTGGAATTGTACTAATTTTATTATGGGGTTTAATTGACTCATCAAGTGGATTTATAAAGGGGACAAAAGAAGTTTTTAATAGCGAAGCAGATTTATTAGTGAAGGGGTTTGAAGCTAGTAAAGCAGAATTTCAAGAGTTAAATATTAACTCTACCCTTCATCTCCCTAACATATTTTTCTCAATGGAGGAAATGGAGGAAATAAAAGAAACATTAATTGAAAGACTTTCCTTAGAAGGAGAAATTAAAGTTGTAACTGAGGGGGAACATTATGACCCCTATTTTATGCCAGAAGATGATCTCACAAAAGATACAATTTTTCTATATATAAATCAAGAAGAGGGCTATAATCAAATAACGGCTACAGCGGTAGATGTTAGGGGTAAATTAACCGTTTTTATAATATACTCTATGGGCACACAAAATCAAAAAGAATCGTATATTATTATTGACATGGTTCAAAATAAAGGTTATAAAGAGATAGAAGAAATAATTGAACAACATAAGGAAATACTAGTAGAATTTGGTGAAGATATCGAGACCCATTCAACCCTTGTGGGAACCATTGGCGGGCAGATAGCAGGTAATAGTAAAACGAAATGGTTAGATTCAATTGCTAAAGCTGTAAATGCCCATAAGGTTGAAGAAGTTACCGATGATTCGTACATTAGTATTACTTTGTTTTCTAAAGACATTTCAAGGGCAATTCAGTATGGTAATAGTAGAGTTAATTTACAATTAGCATCAAGATACAATCAATATGAAGATAAAACCTACCTATGGATTGCTACACCCTTAATAACAAATACATACTAAAATATTTATAGACTAAAGGAATGATCATACATGATGGTAATAGAAAGAGAGGAAAAAAAGTTGGGGAAGATTATAGTTGAAAAAAGTGGCCCCCTTAATGGTACAGTTAGGGTTAGTGGTGCTAAGAACTCTGTGCTACCGATTTTAGCGGCAAGCTTGTTATCAACCGATAAATGTACCTTAGAAGAGGTGCCAGATCTAAGAGATGTTAGGGTAATATGCGAAGTATTATCCTCCCTTGGGGCTGATGTAAAACGATTAGGGAATGATATGGTTGAAGTAAATGCTGCGGACTTAAATAATTTTGAAGCACCCTATGAACTTGTTAGAAAAATGAGGGCTTCCTTTTTAGTAATGGGACCCCTATTGGCGAGGATGGGGGAGGCACGTATTTCCATGCCAGGTGGTTGTGCTATAGGAACCAGACCGATTGATTTACATTTAAAGGGCTTTAAGGCTATGGGAGCAGAAATTACTTTTGGTCATGGTTTTGTTGAGGCAAAGGCAGAAAAACTAAAAGGTACTAAAATTTATCTCGATTTTCCTAGTGTTGGGGCAACAGAAAATATTATGATGGCAGCTGTATTAGCAGAAGGTCAAACCATTATTGAAAACGCAGCAGAAGAACCAGAGATAACTGATTTAGCAAACTTCTTAAATAAGATGGGGGCTAAGATTATGGGGGCAGGAACCGACACAATTAAAATAAGCGGTGTTCCATCCTTAGGAGGTGCCGTCCATACTGTGATTCCCGACAGAATAGAAGCAGGTACTTATATGGTGGCGGCAGCAATTACTGGTGGTAATGTATTGGTAGATAACGTTGTATCCGATCATCTAAAGCCAGTAATCGCTAAATTAAAGGAAAGTTTTGTTGAGGTAATTGAAGAGGGAAATGGTATTAGGGTAATTGCTAAAAATAGACCTAAGGCCGTTGATATAAAAACCCTACCATACCCAGGTTTTCCTACTGATATGCAGGCCCAGTTTATGGCCCTTATGAGTGTTTCAGAAGGGACTAGTATTTTTATAGAAACTGTTTTTGAAAATCGATTTATGCATGTTCGAGAACTAGAAAGAATGGGAGCCAATATTAAGATAGAAGGTAGAAGTGCAATTATAGAAGGAAGAAGAAGTCTGCTGGGAGGACCAGTAAAGGCAACCGATCTACGAGCAGGGGCGGCCCTTATATTAGCAGGTTTGGTTTCAGAAGGTAAGACAGAAATATCTAACATAAAGCATATTGATCGTGGCTATGTTAGAATAGAAGACAAATTAAGGAACTTAGGAGCAAAAATTTATCGAGAAGAAGGTCACGAAGAAGCATAATATATAGTTCTATTCCCTTTATTAAAAACATATCCTTATTATTATACTTTGAGATAAGGAGATGTGTTAATGAAGGGAATTTTTTTTGCGATTATAACATTTATTATTTCAACATTACTCATACCATTGTTTATTTTAAGCAGTTGTGATATTAATGTTCCAAGTAGAGACAAGCCAAGGCGTGTTGAAGAAAATATTATTGAATCAGATTTGAAAATAACAGTTCTAAACCATGAAACTAATGAAGTGATGGAACTTTTCCTAGAAGAGTATATAGCAAATGTTGTTGCTGCAGAAATGCCAGCTGCCTTCGATATTGAAGCCCTTAAGGCTCAGGCAGTGGCAGCTAGAACCTATGCCATATGGAAGATGATGGCCTTTAAAGATCGAGAAAATCCTCAGCATCCAGAAGCCGTTCTATGCACTAGCCATACCCATTGTCAAGAATGGTTGTCGATGGAGGATTTAAGAGAAAGACATGGTAGGCTGTGGATGTACAACTATTGGGACAAGATTCAAGAGGCAGTGGAGGATACCCGTGGCATTATTATGACCTATAATATGGAGCCAATAGAGCCTTTGTACCATTCCACCAGTGGAGGAAGGACAGAAAATGCAGAAGATGTGTTTTCTAATGCTAAACCCTATTTAAAAAGTGTGGCCAGTCCCTACGAAGAACGCTCACCTGTGCTTACTGATACTAAGTCTGTCGCAATTAATGACTTTATCAATACCTTAAAAAGTCAAAGGAACGCTATCGATTTAAGGGAGAGAAACTTAACTAGCCAAATACAGATCATAGAGAGAAGTGCTGGGGGGCGGGTAAAAAGAGTCAAGATAGGAAACGAAGAGTTTACAGGGTCTGAGGTTAGACAGATATTTGATCTCCGTTCAGCAAATTTTACGATAGAAATTAGAGAAAATAATATTATTTTTACAACAAGAGGCTATGGTCATGGGGTAGGAATGAGTCAGTGGGGGGCAAATGGAATGGCGGAACAGGGCCATAACTACGAAGAAATATTAAAGCATTACTATCAAGGCATCACTTTAAGTAAGTTAAAAAGCTATCAATAATAGATTATAAAATATCCATCTTCTTTTGTATGAAACCCGTCAAAGTGGTGATAATATCAAAAGGAGGTGGATATAATGTCTTATAATAATAACAATAACCACAATAACGATGATAAGAAAAAAGGCAAAAAAACCCTGTATCAATTTTTAGACAAAGAAGGATTTTATATTATCTTGTTTCTTTGCGTATGTATTGTTGCAGTAACTGCTATATGGGTATCAAATCAAGATGATGGACAAATTATTGGAGAGAATCCATCGGATCAACTAGAGGATTTAAATGAGACAACTTTGGTGGATGAACCTTCTGAAGAGGATGAAACCAGCGAGACAGTGGTCATTCCAAAATCAGAGCAGGAAGATGTAGCGGCACCAGAAAAAGAAGAAGATCCTGCTAAAGAAGAACAAGAAGTTGAACCTGAAGCTGATGAAGAAACTGCAACGAATATAAGGGAAATAAGAACAATGCTCATGCCTGTAATGGGGCAATATGGACTACCCTATGCTGATGACAAATTAGTTTATCATAAGACCTTAGAGCAATGGAGTACCCATAGAGGTGTAGATATACAGGCAGATGAAGGTTCACCAGTACGGGCAGCATTAGAAGGAGAAGTTATCGAGGTAGTTAATGATACAGTAATGGGAATCACCATCACAATAGATCATGGAGATGAATTATTAACCCGTTATAGCAATCTTTCTACCGATGCAATGGTAAAGATAGGAGACCAAGTAAGTAAGGGTCAAATTATTAGTGGTGTTGGGAGAACAGCTTCAGTTAAATCTGAAGAGGGCCCGCTGCTACACTTTCAAGTAATTTATGATGGTAGAACGGTAAATCCTATGGAATACTTACCAGCTAATAGTTAAGTTTATAACATAATACATATAACGAGGAAATTGCATAATACCACTATAATATCTTATATTAGGGTTATGCAATTTCTTCAAAACAATAAATTTTGATTATAAAGCCTTAATGTTGAACTAGCCTAAACAGGCCTCAATGATAGGGCTTTTATTTGTATTACATATACCATAAGGGTAGGTTTATACTAAACTATAGAAAAACGATAGAAACGTAAACCTATTAATCATATTAAAATAAATAAAAATAAATAAAAATTAATAATACAATTTCCTTAAAGAACTACAATTTTCCAGAAAACTTAATTCTAAAATCCCTTTAATCCTCATATGATGAAATAAGACACTTTAATATAGGGGGGTTAAAGTTTTGAAGGATTATATAGAAAAACGAGTAATGGAAATTGCAAACTTTATTATTAACGAAGGAGCAACAGTTCGACAAACAGCTAGATTATTTGGTGTGAGTAAAAGTACAGTACATAAGGATGTTACAGAAAGACTTCCTAAGATAAACCCTCTAATTGCAAACCAAGTGAAGAGTATTTTAGATATTAACAAAGCAGAGAGACACATTAGAGGTGGAAGGGCAACTAAAATGAAGTACAAGACAGATACAATGTAAGTAAAAAAATAAAAGTCCACCCTAAAGAAGACCTTCAATAATCATTGAGGGTCTTTGTCGTGGGGAAAAGATAAGTATTTTGTAAATATCTCATTTAATTCATAAATATTCCACAAAAATAAATGGTGAAAAAGGAGGAATTTGTTAGAATTTATAGAAGGTATAATAGTTAATTTAAATATATGAGTTAATTTTAATACATTTCATACTAGTAAAGACAGCACAGCTTAATATAGTACCGCAAATATATGAAGTTGTGTAAGTTATAGAAATATTGAAAGTGGGGGAAACAAATGTTTGGATTTGGAGCGGATATTGGTATTGACCTTGGTACTGCCAGCGTATTGGTATACGTAAAGGGAAAAGGAATTGTTTTACAAGAACCTTCTGTAGTAGCTATTGACAATAACACTAACAGAATATTAGCCGTAGGGGAAGAAGCTAGAAGGATGCTGGGGAGAACCCCTGGAAACATTGTTGCCATCAGACCTTTAAGGGACGGTGTCATCTCAAACTATGAAATGACAGAAAGAATGATCAAACACTTTATAGCTAAAACAGTAGGACGGAAACTGTTTTTTAAGCCTAAAATTATGGTATGTGTGCCAAGTGGTGTAACTGAAGTTGAAAAAAGAGCTGTTATAGATGCCACTAATGAAGCTGGGGCTAGACAGACTTATATTATCGAAGAACCAATTGCAGCAGCAATTGGAGCAGGGTTAGATATATCACAGCCAAATGGGCATATGGTGGTGGATATTGGAGGCGGTACTTGCGATATCGCTGTAATCTCCCTTGGAGGAATTGTTGTAAATACCTCTATTAAAGTAGCTGGAGATAAATTTGATGAAGCAATTATCCGTTACATGAGAAAGAAACATAATATCATGATTGGTGAGCGAACTGCAGAAGACTTAAAAATTAATATTGGGTCTGCCTTCAATAGAGACCAAGAAGTATCTATGGATGTAAGAGGTCGAAATCTTGTATCTGGTTTACCAGTTAATATAAAGGTATCCAGTTTAGAAATGAAGGAAGCTTTAGACGAATCAGTATTATCTATTGCCGATGCTGTTCATAGCGTTTTAGAAAGGACTCCACCAGAATTAGCCGCTGATATTTCAGATCAAGGAATTATTATGACAGGAGGAGGAGCACTGCTATGGGGGTTAGATAAATTAATCGCTAACAGAACGGGGATTCCTGTTTATATAGCAGAAGATGCTGTATCCTGTGTGGCAAAGGGAACTGGTAAAGCGTTAGACTCATTACATATGCTTGAAAATACCATGCAAAATTCTAAGACAAAATATGTTTAGTTAATGGACTTTAATTAGGCACATAGTCCTAAGTTGATGTAAATTTTGACAATAGGGGCAATAGGGCTAAAGTAGATTACCATAAGTACCGATAATTATATAGATATCTAAAATATGAGGTGGTTCAATGTTAAGAGGATTATACACTGCTGTTTCGGCTATGCAAACTACAGAAAAGAAAATAGATGTAATATCTAATAATATGGCCAATGCCAATACCACTTCCTTTAAAAAGGATCTAGTAATTACCGAGACTTTTCCAGAAGTCTTATTGCATAAAATAAATGGACAACTCCCCCCAGAAGCTTTTAATGCTGGGGCAAGAGTAACGGTTAATGGTGAGAATGGTGTATATCGATTGACTGCAAATGGGGGCTTTTTTGCAGCCCATACCCCAAATGGAATAAGCTATAATCGTGAAACCCACTTTGCTGTAGATGAGAATGGTTTCCTAAGAACCTTCAGTAGAGATATTGATGGAAAAGTGGATACAAGCCAAGGAAACTACATATTAGATGCCAATAGACAAGCCATCAATGTAGGGGATGAAGCCTTTGAAGTAGATGCCTTCGGTAGATTATTAGTCAATGGAGAGGCACGAGCTAATCTGATCACTAGAGGAGGCCCAAACACAATTGGGACTATGAATAGTGGACTGAGACTTAATAAAATTGAAACTAATTTTACTCAAGGATCTTTAGAGGCTACTGGAAATAACCTCGATTTCGCCATACAAGGTGATGGATTTTTTAAGGTGACAAACTTAGCTGGAGATATATTCTACACACGTAACGGTAACTTTACCTTAAATAACAATGGAGAAATTGTTACCTCAGAAGGACATTTCCTTTTAAGTGAGGCTGGCGGATCTATTTTAGTGGATGGATTAGATTTTCAAGTTACTGATAATGGCGGAATCTTAGTCAATAATCAAATCGTAGATCAGATAGATTTAGTTGACATTGTAAATGTAAGAATGCTGAGAAAGCAAGGTGAGAGCTACTATCGAATCGCCCAAGGTGAAGAAGTCGAAACTAGACCCTTTACTGGCGAAATCCTTCAAGGATACCTAGAGGGCTCAAATGTTAATGTGATCAAAGAGATGGTAGAGATGATTACTGCCTATAGAAACTATGAATCTAATCAAAAAGTGGTTAAGGCCTATGATGAACTATTGCAGAGGGCTGTTAACGATATAGGAAAGCTATAGAGGGGGTTAATAAATGAGAGCATTATGGACTGCTGCTTCTGGAATGAAGGCACAGCAATTAAATATGGATGTAATTTCTAATAACTTAGCCAATGTAAATACGACTTCTTACAAAAAACAAAAGGTAGAATTTAAGGACTTACTGTACGCAAACCTAAGTAAAAGTAATTTAAATGATGGAGTAGGAAAACCTGTTAATTTACAAGTTGGTCATGGGGTAATGCCAGTTGCCACCAGTAGATCCTTCTTAACAGGAAATCTTGACCGTACAGAAAACCCATTAGATATGGCTATTAGCGGAGATGGCTTTTTTGCTATTGAAGGGCCAAATGGTGATTTATTCTACACAAGAGATGGTAATTTTAAATTAAGTGTAGATGGAGTTGAGAGAAAACTAGTTACTGCCGATGGTTATACAGTACTATCCGAATTTGACGATGAAATCATTTTGGAAGAAGATTTAAATGATTTTAGTGTTTCAGAATTAGGCGTTATTACAGCAAAGGATGCTGAAGGGGAAGTAATTGAAATAGCAACAATTAAATTAGTTAAATTTATTAACCCAGAAGGATTAGAATCCATAGGAAAAAACCTATATAAGCCAACGGTGGCATCGGGAGAAGAAATCCCTATGGAAGGTGAAGATAGAACCAGCAATATCCTTCAAGGTTATTTAGAGACTTCTAATGTTCAAATAGTAGATGAAATGGTAAGAATGATTACCGCCCAAAGAGCCTATGAAATTAATTCAAAGGCGATACAAACAGGGGACGAAATGTTGGGAATTGCAAATAATTTAAGAAGATAGTTGTTTAAAAGGTAGGTGCAATTAATGAAGATAGATCAAGTCAATTCGTCTTTTCAACAATCTACACAGACGGAAAATAAAATTAAAAATCATCAGGCGGATGTACCAGAAGGTTTGATGGATGCCTGCCGAGAGTTTGAGGCCTATTTCTTAAACACAATGTTAAAGCAAATGAGGGCTACAGTACCCGATGGTGGTTTGACTGAAAAAAGTATGGCACGAGATATATTTGAATCAATGTATGATGAACAACTATCGATTGAAATGGCTAAAGGCCAGGGCATCGGTCTAGCGAAGGATCTTTATCGACAATTGGCAAGGCCCTATACAGCTGCAAATATAAAACAAGTTAGCGAGGAGTAATCCTCGCTTGTTTTTTGGTTTTTTTGTAAAGAAGACTTTGTTAGTTGAAACTATGGTTATTTTAGGATAAAATATAACAAAATATAGATAAGGGAATTGCATAAATAGGAATTGTATTTTAAATTAATATAAATCTTATATTAATTTAGGTAATACCCTCATTTATAAAAGTTCTTTAAAAAAGAAGGGCAATCTTAAAATTAAGATTACAATTATGATTACAATAAGAAGGGAGTTTTTTTAGTGGAGTTAAATAATATTGAAATTCAAAACATCATTCCCCATAGATATCCTTTTCTATTGGTGGATAAAATTATTGAAATGGAAGTAGGAAAAAAAGCAGTAGGGATTAAAAATGTAACCTTTAATGAACCTTTTTTTCAAGGACATTTTCCTGGGAATCCTATTATGCCAGGGGTTTTAATTACAGAAGCTCTAGCTCAGGTGGCAGCAACAATCTGTATGGGCTTAGAAGAAAACAAAGGTAAGTTAGGGGTATTTACTGGTATAGATAACTGTAAGTTTAGAAGGCAAGTGGTTCCAGGAGATGTATTAAGATTAGAAGTGGAAATGACAACCTTAAGAAGAGGCATTGGGAAAGCATCAGCAAAAGCCATGGTTGGAGATGAATTAGCATGTAGTGCAGATTTAACTTTTGCTCTAATTGATGCAAAATAGGTTGTCCATTAGTTAAAGGAAGTGACTAATATGGAGAATTTCCATGAAAATGCTGCTCCCTTCTATTTAGAAGGAAATGAGGAAGGATGTCTGTTAATTCATGGTTTTACAGGTACACCAGCTTATCTGCATCGTTTGGGGAAGGACTTATATAAGCAGGGTTACACAGTAAATAATGTATTATTAAAAGGGCATGGTACGACCCCAGAAGATTTAGAGCAGACTAATTGGCAAGATTGGGTTTCATCTGTAGAGGAAGGCTATATTAAGTTAAGAAAAAATTGTAATAGGGTATATGCAATTGGGTTATCTATGGGAGGGCTCCTAGCTTTAGATTTAGCCGAAAAAGGGATGGTAGATAAAATTGTGCCTATAGCCACACCCATAAGAATTTTTGATCCTTTAGCAAAATACAGCCCAATACTTAAATATATTAAGCGGTTTAAAAAATGGAAGAGCTCCAGTAATCAAGGGCAACCTCAATTACAATTAACCAATGTAAAGCCTTTAGCCTATGATGTAGTCCCCTTAGCAAGTGTTCATCAATTGATGAAGTTAATGAAGGGGGTAGAAGCTGACCTACCTAAGGTGACTTGTCCTTCTCTAATTATGCAACCTCTTTTAGATCGGACGGTTAAGCCCATCAGTGCAGAAATGATTTATCATCAAATAGCATCAATGGAGAAAGAAATTGTTTGGTTAGAACATTCCCGTCATAGCTGTACAATGGGGTCGGAATATAAATTAATTCTTAATAAAATTATAAATTTTTTATCTAGTGAACTACCATAATCATAGTTTTCAGGACTAATGAACCTGAAAGACTACTTTTATGGTAGTTTTTTTTCAAAAAGTTAAAGGATTTGTAAAATTTGGTCGAATTAATATAATAGAGTATAATAAGAGTACAAGCGTAGAATTGCTTTGTAAGGAGATGAAGGACTAATGAGATATATTCCCATTCAATATGTTAAGGCTGATAGCATATTAGCAAAACCTATAGTAAATAGTAATGGCCATATTTTACTGAATCAAGGTGCAAAGTTAACTGATGGCTTAATCCGCAAGATAAAAGAAATGGGATTTTATTCAGTTTATATAAAAGATGAGAATTTCGATTTTGAAGTTGAAGATGTAATCAAAACTGAGGTAAGACAGAGAACAAGGGCCTCTTTGAAAAATTTATTGGATTCTTCAATTAATATAAAAAAAATTGGAAACGGCGAAATAAAAAGTCTTCAAAAAAAGCAAGAAGAAGTAGAGTCTATGGTTAAGGGAATTGTAGATGAACTATTTACCCAGAAGGATATTGTAATGAATGTGGTGGATATTAAGAGTGTAGACGACTATACCTATGGCCACTGTGTTAATGTAATGCTTTTGGCTGTGATTCTAGGGATCGGAGCAAATTTGAATAAAAGTCAGCTCTATGACCTTGCTACAGGAGCCCTACTACATGACGTTGGGAAATTGTTTATTCCTAAGGAAATTTTACTAAAGCCAGAAAAACTATCAATAGATGAATATAAACAAATACAAGAACATGTATCAAAGGGATATGAATTCCTTAAAAACCATACAGACCTTTCAGCTGTAGCAAGAATCATAAGTCTTCAACATCATGAGCGGGTAGACGGTAGAGGTTATCCCTATCAGCTTAAAGCTGAAGAGATACATATCTTTTCTAAGATTACAACAATTACAGATGTTTATGATGCTTTAACTTCTGATAGATACTATCGAAGTGCTTTACCCGTAAAAGAAGCAATCGAATATATTTTAGGAGGAGGGGGGCAATGGTTTGATCCTACTTTAACAGAAATTTTTAATAGAAAAGTTAATCCATATCCATTAGGTACATTGGTTAAATTAAGTTCTGGGATGGTAGGCGTAGTAGAATCTATCAATAATGATAACTTTCAAAGACCTGTCATTCGTGTGGTAAAAGAACAGGGTAGGATGGTAATACCTTGGCTTTGCGATTTATTTAAAGAACGGAACATAGTCATTGAAGAAATCATCTATCAAGTAAGTTAAGGCAGATTGAGTACATAAATGGAGAATCACTATAATATCATAACCCTGAAGTTAGATTGGTTTGATGTAAATATAAATTAAAGATAGAATTAATGAGGGCATTTCAACAAATGAATATTTGAGGGGTAAAGAGGTTAATTATAATAAGGGAATAAGGGAATTTATAAGAAGTAAGGGGATGTTAATATGGATTTAAGGACAATTAAAAGTTTTGAATTTTGGTTAACCGACGATTACTTTGATGAAGAAACAAAGCAAGAACTTAAAAATTTAAGAGGTAATGAAAAAGAAATTGAGGAACGCTTTTATAAAGATTTAGAATTTGGTACGGGTGGTATTAGAGGTATTATCGGAGCAGGTACCAATCGAATAAACATTTATACAATTAGAAGAGCCACCCAAGGACTGGCTAACTATATAGAGAAAAAAGGTCAAAGGGCTAAGGATCGTGGTGTCGTAATCGCCTACGATTGTAGACATATGTCTAAAGAGTTTAGCGAAGAGGCGGCGAAAGTGCTAGCGGCAAATGGAATTAAGTCCTATATCTTTTCTGAGCTCAGTCCAACACCAGCCCTATCCTTTGCTGTTAGAAAGCTAGAAGCTATTGCAGGTATTGTTGTAACCGCCAGCCATAATCCTCCCGAATATAATGGATATAAGGTTTATTGGGAAGATGGTGGACAAGTGGCTACCCAGTTAGCTCAGGAAATTATTGATGAGATTAACGAAGTTTATGACTTTCAGCAGATCGGTGTTATGGAAAAGGGAGTTGCCATTAAATTAGGTCTGATGAAAATTTTAGAAGAAGAAATTATGGATGCCTTTATTGAAGCTGTTAAAACACAGTCTTTAAGGCAGGATCTTGTAAAAGAGGTGGGGGCAAATTATAAAATTGTTTATACTCCCCTTCATGGAACTGGGAATAAGCCCGTCAGAAGAGCTCTAAAAGAGTTGGGTTTTGATAAGGTTTTAGTTGTTCCAGAGCAAGAGTTACCAGATGGAAATTTCCCAACGGTATCCTATCCAAACCCAGAGGAAAAAGAAGCATTTACCTTAGCGATAGAATTAGCTAAAAAAGAAAATGCCCATTTAATAATCGGTACAGACCCCGATTGTGATCGGGTAGGGGCTGTTGTTAAAAATAATGAAGGAGAATTTACTGTTTTGACTGGCAACCAAACAGGAGCCCTTTTAGTACATTACATATTATCTACATTAAAAGAAAAGGGAAAGCTACCCGAAAATGGTGCTATCATTAAAACTATCGTGACAAGTGAAATGGGGGCAGTTATTGCTGAATCCTTTAACATTGAAACCTTTAATACATTGACTGGGTTTAAATATATAGGTGAGAAAATTAAAGAGTTTATAGAAACCGACCGTTATACCTATTTATTTGGTTATGAAGAAAGCTATGGTTATCTTGCAGGTACCCACGCAAGAGACAAAGACGCTGTGGTTACTGCCATGCTAATAGGTGAAATGGCGGCCTACTACTACACAAGAGGGATGAGTTTATATGAAGGACTATTGGCTTTGTATGAAGAATATGGTTACTTCTTAGAAGACCTTAAGTCCATAACCTTAGCTGGTAAAGAAGGGATGGAAAAGATTAAAGCCACTTTAGATGACTTTAGAAACAATCCACCTAAGTTGATTAATGGAACACCTGTAATGGTGACGGAAGATTATTTACTCCAAAAAAGATGTTTTTCTAAGGACAAACAGGAAGAGGTCATTAATCTACCTAGTAGTGATGTGATTAAGTTTATATTAGAAGATGGATCTTGGATTGCCTTAAGACCCTCTGGTACTGAGCCAAAACTGAAGGTTTATGGGGGAATACAAGGTGAATCTATTGAACTATGCCGACAAAAACTAGATGGTAATCTATCGGCTATTTTAGAGAAAATTAGATAGGTCTCATTAAGAGATGCCATAAAACTAGCTGCTTTACGTATATTTTGTATATGTTGATAGCTAGTTTTTTTCTTTCCTCTACTAAACATTTGGGAAAATCTTAATAAATACTTAATATTTATACAAATAATAGAAATGATATAATTAAACTGTAAATTACTAAATGAAGTCGATTAAAAAGAGGTGATAGGGATATGCAGGTGCTTATAATAGACGATGAAAAACTATTGGTAAAAGGGTTAAGAAAAAGTCTAGAACAAGAGGGCTTTCATGTATCGGTGGCCCATGACGGTGGTGAAGCTTGGGAAATATTTCAGCGGGGAACCTTTGACTTTATTATACTAGATCTTATGTTACCTAAAATTGATGGCATTAGCCTATGCCGTATGATGAGAGAAAAATCGGAAGTACCTATTATTATGCTTACAGCAAAGGATAGTGATATAGATAAAATATTAGGGCTAGAATTAGGGGCTGATGATTATATTACAAAGCCCTTTAATACAAGAGAATTGATAGCAAGAATGAGGGCAATTACCCGTAGGTTAGAGAAACAACAAAAAGACATTGGAAAGAAGGCTACCTTTTATGTCTCGGGTAATTTAGAAGTTGATCTCATTTCAAGGGTTGTAAAACTAGGAGAAAAAGAAATTGAGCTAACCCCAAAAGAATTTGATATTTTAGAGTTTTTAATGGCAAATAGAGGACAAGTTTTTTCAAGGGAACAAATTTTTCAATTCATCTGGAATGAACCCTGTTACGACACCCGAACAATAGATGTTCATATTAAAAACTTAAGGGAGAAATTGAAGGAAGATCAGGAGAACAAACCCTTTATTCAGACAAAGTGGGGAGTAGGCTACTACTTTAGAAGGGACTGATTTTATGTACTTTTCTATACGTAAAAAACTGATCTTTACCTATATTTTATTAATTCTCATCCCTCTAGTACTGGTTAATTATTGGGCAGTTGATAATATGAAGGGTTCAGTACTAGGGGAAGTCGAAGTGAATTCCCTTAAAACCGCCAATATTATAGCTAATTTAAGTAGAGATCGTTTTACTGATGTTCCTTATTTAAAACGAATTATTAGACAATATGTCCCATCCCTTGATGGAAGAATGCTAATTTTAAATCCTGACACCCGTGTTTTAGCCGATAGTCATAACCTCCTAGAAGGTAATAATATTAATAATATCGAAATTACCAATGCCCTAGAGGGACGAGAAAAATTGGGTTATTACCAAATAAATGAAACAATTTTGCAGGTGGCTGTACCAATTGCAAGGGTAGTAGATGGAAATCGTCAAGTGATTGGTGTTGTCCTAATATCAACTTCAGTTGAAGATCCCCTACAGCAGGTGGAAGATTTTAGACGTCAATTGACATATATTTCATTAATGGCTGCTTTAATAGGCTTAGTGGTTGCTGTATTAGCTGCTAGGGGAATGACAGAACCTATACTATTATTAAGTAAAGCTGCAAAGAGGATTGGTGAAGGACATTTAGGAGAAACCGTTAAGATTACTTCTAGGGATGAAATAGGAAAGCTTGCAGATAACTTTAATCATATGAGTAAACAGCTAGACCGAATCGAACGGGGAAGGACACAATTTATTGGGGATGTTTCCCACGAACTAAAAACCCCTCTAGCCTCTATGAAGGCTTTGATAGATTCTTTGTTATATGGCGAAGAAGATATAGAAGTCTTTAAAGAATATCTAAGGGATATGGACTCGGAAATTGATCGATTAACCCAATTAATAAAGTCCCTTTTAAAACTAGCAAAAATAGAAGAGCAGGGGATCGATTTAGAAGAAAACAATCTTAAAGTCTTAACGGAGGATGTTCTAAAAATATTAAACCCTCTTATTGAACAGGGAGAGGTAACCGTGTCGACAGAATTGAAGGGAGCCCCCAGTGTATTGTGTGATGGAGAAATGATTAAAGAAGTTTTAATTAATTTGATAGATAATGCAATAAAATATAAAGACACTACAAAAGAAACGAACCAAGTATGGATTAAAGGTAGCGTTGAAAAAAGCCACTATGTCCTCGCTATAAAGGACAATGGCATAGGAATTGGAGAAGAGGATCTTAAATCGATATTTGAGAAATTCTATAGAGCTGATCTTTCCCGTTCTAGAGACACAGGTGGAGCAGGTATAGGACTTTCCCTAGTAGATCGGATTTTAAGATTACATGGTTGGAGGTTAGAGGTAGATAGTTTAAGGGGAGAGGGGACAACCTTCTTAATAAGGATTCCTAAGAGTTCCTTTAATCATCCTTCATAATTTCTTTACAATTCTTTATTGCCACTTTAGAATTAGTAGTTATAATAAAATTACAGTAAGAATCCCCACATAATGAAAGGAGAATTTCAAATGAAAAAAATAATGATATTAAGTTTAGTAATAGTTCTACTATTAAGTTTTGCAGCATGTACTCGACAGGGACAACCAGTTGACCCAGATCCCCAAGAGCCGGGTGACAACGTAGTAGTTGATCCCAACCCCCCAGGAGAAACCGTAGAAGTAACAATCTATTACATGAATTATGACTATATCGTAACTGGTGATGAGTCCTTAGAAAAAGCAATTCCAGTTACAAGGGAAGTTGTAGTAGGAGAAAAATCAGTAGAAGAAATCATTGTTCAAGAATTACAAATAGAACCAGAAGAAGAAGAATTAACATCTGCCCTAACAGGATTAAAGGTACTAAGTGTAGAAACAGCAGCCAATACAGCCTACGTGAATTTTTCAAGTGAAAGACTAAGCGGAGGTTCTCTAGAAGAAACTTCAGTCTTAACTCAATTAGTTTTATCATTGACAGAATTACCAGAGATCGATGAAGTTCAAATCTATGTAGATGGTAGTGTTAGAGAAACGCTGATGTCTCACTATGAAATTATGGAGCCTATTACTAGGGAAGATTTAGGCTACTAAATGGTAGCCTGTTGAAAAGCCCTCATCTTCGGCGTCATTGCGAAAAAGCAGCACCCTTGCGTATAAGACATACGCGGCGTTCGCTGCTTTTTCTTATTCCTTGA
>NZ_JHYF01000023.1 GCF_000621485.1 Alkaliphilus transvaalensis ATCC 700919 | reverse complement strand
AAGGCTTCCCAGCTTTCATCTGATGTTCAGTAACATGGGACGAAACCATTGACCTCAACGTGCTGCCCCAACATTGTGGTGTCAATTAACGTCTCTGCATTTGCGACGCCTTCGAACTGGACCCTAAAGGAATACTCGATAGCGGAGCTTCGCTCCCAGTGAGAAGGTGTGGTGCTCTGACCTTTCCTCTGATACGTTCCTTCCAGCACCTTTATGCAAATGAGTGGTTATGTGATGTCACTAGTAGACATTGCAATCTAAAGCTTATCAGCTGTTTCCATAGACTTTACCCATTCAACTATGTTATTATGTTCAGCTAAAGATATAGGATAGTTTCTAGCTGTTATCCTCTTACCTTCTGAACATATTTCCGAAGTTGTAGCTAGCAAAGCATGGTCAGCTTTCTTATCTACAACATCAAAATAAAGTGCCTTTACTACATTAACATCCACTTTACTATTTTTTGAATACCTTTTACACTGTATAATTAACAACTGACCTGTTTTAGAGTCAGTGGCATATACATCAATGCCTCCATCTTTTCTCCCTTTTCCTAAATTTATTTCAAAACCATTTCTGTTGAAAAACTCTGCTGTCAGACCCTCAAATTGCCTCCAATTTATACCATATAATGAATTGGTGTTTTTTGACAGATAGTCAATATATCTTTGATCGAAATACTTATCCGGTAGTTTAGGTAGAACTTCGCTTTCAAATAAATCTGATAATTTCACAACACCATCCCAGTTTTTTATAGAATGCTCATAAGATATACTTCTATTTAGGTTTTGAGCTATAGAATAAAATACTAAATCTGCCACCTTTCGAGAAGTACCTGATTTATCTACAAGGCATTGTACGAACTCTTTTCCTAAGGGTTTTTCTAATCCATACTCTCTCCTATGCCAGTCCATGCAATTGCTTAATTCTTTAACCACCATCATAAACTCATCTTGATGTTCAGGAAAATTCTTAACAATTTTTAGTAAAGTAAAAGGATTAGAATCTGACAATTCACCAATATGTACCCTTATTTCATTAATCACAAATTCAATTTCTTCTGGTCGGAATCTATGGTACGTTGTTACCTCGTGTTTTAGTAAAACATCAGATAGTTTGCAATCAATCTTCTTTAAGATATCTTTAATTTCATCATAATTTAAGTACATTCCTGATTTTAATATTATAACTTCTTGAATTGTATCAATAATATCCCTAACTGTCATTGTTACATTCATTTTTAATCCTCCTTGTATAATAATGATATAGCCATTAAGGCTACAACCTAGTTAACCTTTTCTATATCTAAGTAACTGAAGAAGGTATTCTCCCTTCATCAGAAGTTACTTCATTAGTTATCATGTTTGATGGTTTCCAGATAGACCCCAGTTGTTTCATAAGGTATAATCTTTAAGGATAGGACAAAGAATGTAATCCTCCTTGGGAAGTCAGTTTCTACTGACCCATACCTATGAAATAGTCAATTAGTCCATTCAATGAGGTTTTATGATTCGGCTGGTTGGGAGCCTCAGGCTATACCCGTATAACTCGCAAGGTTGTGTACTCATTAAATGGAAATGGATTCCTATCGGAAAGGAGTTATTGCTCATGTCAAACATTTTATTTGAAAATTTATTTATTTCAGTTGGTATTGATGTTGGTGCAGACTTCAGTTGGATGTCTCTCGCACTTCCTAACCAAACCTTTGTAGGAAAACCATTTAAAATCCTGCATTCTGACCTCAATTCCTTAAGCTTAGCTGTTTCCAAAATAAAAGAAGCAGAAGAGCTGTATTCCTTAGAAAGTCGCATCTTTCTGGAATCCACGGGAATTTATCATTACCCACTCTTCTGCTATCTTCGTGATAAGGGTTTTAACTGCTCAGTTATCAATCCTATCATCACTAAGAATAGCACAAACATCAACATTAGAAAAGTACATAATGATCGTTTTGATTCAAAAAAGGCTGCCTTAGTTGGTCTAAAGCCTGATTTAAAGGTATCTCTTATGCCATCTGACCTAGCCCTCAATTTAAGGAATCTTTCAAGGAGTATTATGACCTGATGGATAACCGCTCTGCTTATGTGAACAAGCTACAGGGTGAACTGCGAATGATATTTCCACAGTATTTAAAAATCTTTTCTAAAATAACTACAAATACATCTCTTACCTTATTGGAAAACTATACATCTCCTGACGCATTTCTAAATGCTTCTGAAGATGAAATTATCAACTCTATACGTTCTACAGCTAGGTTTGGGCTTACATATGCTACAAATAAGTATAATGCCATAATTCAGGCTGCAAATGATGCCAATTCCTTTGGTTATTCTCTAAGCAGTAACTTTAAACGCATTCGCTTATATATTCGCTTCATCAGAAACTATGACGATGAAATATCCTCCATTCTTTCTGATATGCATGAATTGGTTGATGCTAATGAAACTACCGATTTTGTAAAGCAAATCCATCTGATCGAATCTTACAAAGGAGCTGGTTTTCTATCTGCTGTAAGCCTGATGAGCGAAATTGGAGATTTCTTTGCTTTCCGCTCGCCTAAGCAACTTTTTGCTTACTTTGGCCTGGATCCTGCTGTAAAACAATCCGGGAAGTTTGAAGGCTCTAAAATCACTATGTCAAAACGAGGTTCCCGTATTGCTAGAAGGGTACTTCATACAATGGCTTTAATCAGCATCAGCAAGAACCGAGATGGTTCAGCTAAAAATCCCGTGCTACGTGATTACTATTTGAAGAAATGTCAGTCAAAACCTAAAATGGTTGCCCTTGGTGCTGTTATGCACAAAGTCTGTAACATCGTATTTGCAATACTTCGTGACGAGAAAAAATTTGCAATCATCACTCCAGAAGAACATCAAAAGAATTACTTAAAAGCTAAATGCGATAAAGCTGCATAAAGTAAATCCATAGCCTGCTTTCCGTTTTTTGAGATACTCTCAGAAGGCTTATTAATGTTACCCTTTTTTACTTGAAGAAATATCAAATATTTTTAGACTTATCTATTGACATTTCTTAGCTGGACTATCTGATTGGTGATGTCACATAACGTCTCCGTGTTTGCGACGCCTTCGAACTGGACCCTTAAGATAGACCGTCTTGGCTGTGCTTGCAACCCAGTGAGAAGGTGTGGTGCTCTGACCCTGCCCGAAAAATGTGCCCTCAAGCACCTCCAGTAAACACATTGTTACCTGCTGTCCGCTTAACGATAACCCTCTACATCCACCAACCAATTTCTTTTGTTCACTAATATTGCATTTTAATAAAATTACGACATCTTATTAGAAAATTATAAAAATTTTATCATCTACTATTTCAATTAACAGATTGTCTTTTTACTCTCTTTTAAAAATGTTACAATCCTGTATCCATCACTTGCAAATCCACTGTATGCACCCCACCAATTTGGATATTTTATTGGTATTATAGTAACAACAAATTGATATAAGTTATAAAATGCTGCAAATCTAAATAATCTGTACAAAATCGTATTTGATATCTTACCTGCGATTAACAGTCCACCTACTCCAACTAATAAAGATATCAACGGTCCACCCAAAGTTGATATAAATTTTCCTAACCTTGTAAGTTTTTCTTCATTATAGTTAACAAATCCTGTAAATGGATGAAATCCGCTAAGCACAACTATAAAATTTCCAATGTTAAAGATTTTTTTGTTATTTCCTACCCCCAGAAGAATAGTAACCTTGTCCTTACTAAGAATTCTTGCTGGTATAGCATGTCCCATTTCATGAATGATTGTAGTTAATTGAAATAATATTATATAATAGCAGCCGATAGCAATCATTTGTATAATCCCCATATTAATTACCCCCATAGATTCTTATTTAGACTTCATGCTTTACAACTCATATGACTAACTCTTTTCACATTTATTTCTTCTTTCAACAACAAGTCAACTACTAACTCAACATTATGCTAAGGATTGCAGGTAACGTCTCCGTGTTTGCGACGCCTTCGAACTGGACCCGCTTGACCGCCCTACCTGGCGGTGCTTGCACCCAGTGAGAAGAGTGTGGTGCTGAACCTTCCCTTGACACGTGCTTCCAGCCCATTTATGCAAATGCATTGTTATATGGAGTGCCACGGCCTCCTGCTCAGAGTCAGCCATGGACGGCTGACCCTTAAACTTTTACTCGCTTTGCCATTAGAATATCTGGCCTACCATAACCGTTAGCATCTGGTATAATACCAACAATTTTATATCCTATTTTTTGATAAAATTCATATGGATGGTTCTTTAAGTTTCTAATATTTTCTATGTTCCTATAAATATCTGGATAAATATCTATTCCACCGAGGGTTGTACTATTGGTTTCATCATCAGTCCCAAGTAAAACAGTTATTCCTCCTTCTTCTAAAACTTTTCTCTCAAAATCTTTAACTAGTAACCTTCCTATTCCTTTGCCTTGCCAACTTTTTTTTACAACTAATGGATGCATCTCCCATACGTTACCGTCATATTGCTTTATTCCTGCAATCCATCCAATTAAATCACCTTGGTCATTTACTGCTATTCTACTAATCCTGTTGCTTTCTAAAGATGCTTTAACCTCTAAAACAGCCTCTTCAAGTGTATTCCATGAATGTTCAAAGCTATCAAGTAAAAGTTCTGCGGCTTGCTGGATATGTACATCCGATTTTAATGATAAATCTATAATATTCATGGTATTCCCCCAATGTTCTTAATCTTTAGATTCGGGCAGGACGCCCGGCCTTTCGTGGCATTTCATATAACGTTTGGCATTTGCGACACCTTCGAACTGGACCCCAAAGGAATACCCATTAGGCGGAGCTTCGCTCCCAGTGAGAAGGTGTGGTGCTGAACCCGCCCCCAAAACGTGCTTCCAGCACCTTTAAGCAAATGCATTGTTGTACGACGTTGACTTTAACATGGGTTACGAAAACAAGAAGCATTATATATCTAGTTAAGTTATATGAACAAACCGTCTAGTAGTTTATTTTTATCCTACTATATATGAAAACTACTGGTCATTTTCTTTTTTAATATTATAAATAAATTCTTAAATATTTGTTAAATTAAACTAGATATAGCTAACTATTAAACCTTAACTTCTTAAATAAATAGTACTTTATGAGAAACTTAAACTTTCTATTCAGCAATTTGCTGTATAATAGTGCCAAGTAACTTAATGCCGTTATTCCCTAAGCTTACAATAGTATTAATTTTGCTAATAATTTCAAAAACCTTCTCTACTATTTTTTTATCATTATCGCTATGTATTTTCTCCCGATTCAAAATCAAACTACCTAAGGTTGTGGAAATACCATTCCTAATGCCCTCGGTGCCAAATAACTCATATTTCAATAGCGATTCTCTTACATTATTTAGTTGAAAAATAAGCATCTGCTGTAGCTCTTTGTCAATATTGCATTCTAAAATGTCATGAATTATTTCATCAATATCAACAATTAATTCCTTAACTTTTTCGTCTTCTAAGATAGCTTCATCACTCATGTTTGAAAGATATTCTGCACAGAATTCAAGTGAGGTCATTAATTTTACACTAAAATGACTATCAAACTTTTCTAAGCCATTACTCAAAACATGCTTACTTGCATTGAAGTAAATTTTAGACAAACCATCTATAACGCTATCTATAGTATTTAAGTACTTGTCAATGTTTTTAGGTGAATGTTTTTCAATTTGCTTCTTACCTTCTAAAGCCATTCTGTATAATTCAGCATAATTGCAGAATATCGAAGCTCTATCATTTTCTTCGATTGAAAATACTTGACTAAGGGCAGTTTCTGCATTCCCATGATTATTTAGTCTAATTTTCTCAATAATGTTATATAACCTACCAACTACATTATCCGTTGATACAAGCGTGCTTTCTTTTTCATTATCAATAGTAACCATTTTAAAACCTCCATTATTTTATATTTTTTTATCATATAATTTTTTGAATTACTTACAAATCGTCTACCATCAGTTTAAGTATAGAAGGCTAAGGTTGATATGTGAGGAATGTCGTACAACGTCTTTGCATTGGAGACGTTGTAGAGGCTTAGATAGCTCTTATCTTAGCCTCTTTAATGTCTTCCAATGCATTGTTTTCTGAAGTCCGTAACCATTTCACTCCAAGTTAATTCTACTCAAAGACTTTCCTAAGTGCGGAGTATATGGGTAATACGGAGCTCAATTTTTTCTATATTAAGTTGAAATATGTTCAAATAGATTGAAAGCTCTTTTTTCAAAATAAGAATATGAATTATTTTTGACATTTTCATTTATCAAATGACCACTTCCCAATTCTAAAAACTCATTTTGAGCATCGGCACTCCAATTGTTCCAAAGAACAGGCCCTACAGTCATATTTTCACAATTAAGAGGAATCAAATTATTTAAATATTTAAGTACATATCGAGTTGGAACAATTTCTAACTGTTCTTTTAAAAATCCATATAGTGCATCATCTTCCTTAAACCAAGAAAAAATAATTAGAGTCTGTTGTTCTTGCGGAATGACAGAAATATACACCATACGCAAATCGTATTCGGAATGGTTTATTCTATTTCCGAATATATCAAACATCAAATTAAAACATGTTGAAACTGCAAAATATACTTTGTAGTGTAATGTTAAGCATATATTTTCAAGGCAATCATATTTATTTGTTAATATTGAATCATCAAATTTCTTTTTATTCCATTCTAACGCAGGCATTGAATTTTGTATTTGCACATTCATCAGAATTGCATATGGATTGAAATTACAATCATATTTTTGGTTTAACTTAGCAAAGCAATCTAACTCACGAATAACTTTATAGTACGTTGCAGCAAAGCTTCTATATGCGTATAGGAAAAAGGAATATTCGTTAATGTGTACACTTCTTTTATCAATATCACAAAATATTCCGTCATGTTTTGAACAAAAACAGTATAATTTAGTTGCTTTAGATTCAATCCCCATAGGTTTCATTTGAAATTCATTTGTTATCCCATAAACAACTGGCATAAGCACATTTCCATGTTCTGCAATTAAATCTAACACAGCCTTTTGTGAAATGGAATGTGCATGACTTTTTATCTCAGAACATTCATCACCCTTTGGATGTAAACATATCTTTCGATAATTTCTACGTCGAGTATCTAGCTCTGCCATAAATTCCTTATGAATAGATTCATTTCCATTTGGATTGATTTTTCCTTTACAACAATTAGCATATTTTTCTCTACTACCACATAAACAACGGTCAGTAATTTTCTCAAATATCTCCTTCATTTTCCTTCATCTCCCGAACAATATCCAAAAAACTGCATTTGCCATCTATATATTCCCAATAGCCCATCATACGTAAATCCGAATTAATAATGTTCGTTTCTGTGTATTTTTGAGGACCAATAATAAACTCTTCAATTTCACATAGTTGAAACGTAATGTTTTCTAATACTTCTTCTGATACCTTTCCATACATACTCTCACATGCAACAACATTGTTTCTGATACTATCTAAAATTCCTTTCACATGGTTAAAATCAGTAATATCCTTAGCATAAATCATATACACACCACCTAAATCATTAATATATTTGGTTTTAGACTTCGCATTGTTAGCCGAGTGTGAACTAAATGCCTTTCAAACAATCACTTAGAAGTTAGCACATAGTACTGAAGGATTTCAGAGAACGTCTGTGATTCCAGACGCCCTCGAAGTATGAGAGGGTGTGCGCAGCGTACTGGAATCAGCTTGTTAGGCGTAGTCCGTCTACACTGCACCTGGATTTCACTTCTTATATATCAAACCAGTAAACTTCATTTTCCCTAAATAATTTTAACTTAGCCTTCTCTGCTAATTTGCAAGAATTGGCATTGGATTCAACACAATCCCATTGTACAACTAAACCTTTATTAAAACATTCATTAACAAATTCAACTGTTAAATAATAGCCAAATCCTTTACGTTTAAATTTATCATCTGTTTCAATATCTATTGGAATTACATTCTTAAATCTCGCAGTTCCTACAATAACAGAAACAATTTTATTCGAATATGTAATACTGAATGCTAGACTTTTACTTATGAAATTATCAAAGTTTCCCCAAGACTCCAATAATCTTTTTGTTAAAAAATTTTCATTTTCAAAATCACCATTGACGATTTTCTTCCAAAAACTATAATCTACCCTTTGCATTGTGAAGCCATCTGGTAAAGAATAATTAATATCAAGTTGTTCTGTTTTTCTAAATGAATATTCCTTTTCCCTTTGTATTGTCTTTTTCTTAAACATCCTTAGAATATATGGCTTAAAATTGTCGCTTTCTATAGAAAATTCAAAGCAATTAACTCCTTTTTGTTTTAGAAAATCAAAAATCTCATTTTTAATGAAATTATTTAGACACATATATTCATGATCATTATTTATCGTTCCTAAAAAGGCAAAACTGCCAACAGCATAGGAACTTACAATTGCAATCTGCGGATTATCAATTTCGTCAACCCATAAATCTCCTTTACATTCACCAGCTACTATCCCTGAAAAACTAGGACAATTGTCATTTGTAACATTTTCAAGTTTGCTTAATTTATATAGATTATCAACCTTTATCATTTATTTCTCCTATCATCTTAAATTGAATTTTTCCTTTCATAAACAACAGCTCCCTAATTTAGCGATTATCTCTGTAAGGATTTCGCCTAACTATGGTATTTCTGACTGTCGGTAACACCACCATATTAGTATATTTTCTGACTTACGTCGTGAATACCTTTTTTTATATGGAGTGGTTGTTTCACTAAATCTACTGCTTTTCTAAAATTTTCCCCATATATAGATGTAGGTCCTTTATATCTTCTATATGACATAAAGTATTACCTTTATAAATCCTTCGTCAAATTGTTTTATTTTTCGACAGTTAATACTGTATGTTTACAAAGTAACTCTTTGGATTTGTTGTAGGAAGAAACATGCCCCCGTAGGGAGGGGAAAGAACTGGGTGTATTGGAAGGGGTATATTAAGGGTGTTATAACATAACGTCTACTTGTTTACGGCGTCCCTGAACCGGCCCCACTTGATCTTCCCCCTTGGCCGACCTCCGCTCTCGGTGAAGGAATGTGGTGCTCTGACCTTTCCCTTAGTCCCTACTTCTAGCATCTTTATGCAAATGTATTGTTCCACGTTCCTACCTTTTAACGCCTTAGAGGAAAAAAGTGGCGCAGTGCTTGCCTCGCAAGGACTGTGTCATCGGAAGGAATGTAGGAAAATGACGTGTTATCTGAAGTTGCAATATATCATAACCTCGGTCTGGGAGTGTTGCCATACTTCATTTGTAATGAAGAAAAGAATTGCTCTTGAATATATTTAGTTGATACTACATTGGTATTATATAGCAATTCTTGAACACTTCTACCGAATAATCTATCTTCTTTTTTGACTGTGTTATTATTCACAAGTCTCTCGTATAGTTTCAATAAGTTTCCAACCAAAAAATCTACTACCTGAATAAAAATACTTTCTTCAGACTTAACAAACTGAATACCTTTAATATTACTAATACCTAATCCATTCATTTGTTCTATCCACTTTTCATACGAATTTCCAAACTGTTCTTGAACATCATGATATATATTAACTTTATCTGAAGACTTCAATTTTAATGTTGAAATTGAAGCAACAGCATTATTAAAACTATCTATATTCGGTAACAATCTCATTAACTTACTTTTATTAGTATAATCTTCTATAGGAATAAGTCGAGACAATGGAATTGCCTTATTTCTATATGACATAATAGCATTATCTACCCTTTCCTTAATTTCTCTTTCTTTAACTCCATTTTTTAATTTTACTAAAAAATCAATATAGTGGTCTCTAAGTAGCTCAAATTCTGTGTCAATCTTGCATAGTTCAACAAACTCACCGAGAAGATCATCATCTATATTGTTATATGCTAAAGTAGCAAATTGCACTTTTCTATCAAGCTTTTCACTATCAAAATCAATTATACATTCTGGAAACAAACAATAATGAACTAAGTATTTTACTATATTGAAACGTTTCCCAATAATATCAAAATAATATATGGTTTTATACTTCTGAAATATATTATACAATTTAATCAGTAATTCATTATTAAACCAATAATCTGTAGTAGACTTCAACTCCTTTGTTGTTCCAAGTTCTTTATCATATGAGTATAGTAATTCCAATATTTCCTTTTTCAAATCATTCTCAAAATCTTGTCTAATACAAATGGCACCTACAGCATAATTAGGCTGTTCACGAAAGTTCCAACCTTTATTTGTATATTTGGGATTTCCTGTATTTCCGCTTTCATCCATAAATATTTTATATTCCATTTACTGCCCCCCTAATTTAAATTTCAGAAAACGGTCCCGTGTTTACGACGTCCCTGAGCCGGACCCACCTGAGCCTACCCCTTGGCGGAACTTCGTTCCCGGTGAAGGGATGTGGTGCCTGACCATTCTCTAAAAGCGTGCCTACCAGCACCCTTGTGTTAAACACGCTGTTATAAGGAGTGGCGATGTCTTTTCCCCTCTATAATACTTCATGTTTTTTGAAAAGAGTATGAAGAAACTCAACATCTTATTAAGCTAAATTTCTAAGTAAACGAATGTCTTGAAATATTTTTAAAATCACCATTCACGCAATAGTACACAGAGCTTTCCTTCTGCGAATAAACCATAGAAAAGGATGTTGTCCACTCACCACTACTTTGTTTTACCGCTTCTAGTATTTGAAAAGCTGCACCCACATCTAAATTATCAGGCTTATCCAACAGTTTCTTTGCAGTTTTATATCTATCTATCCCATCACCTTTCAATTCTCCACTTTCTTTATAATCACACAATGAAAAGTTTGTCATTACAAAATATGGTGTTTCTTTGGTAGGACTACAAATTACCCCGCGTCCTGGTTCGACAACCCAAACATTACCATGCCTATCAACAATCATGTTGTGAACACTGAAATCAGGACCATTCACAACCTCAATGTTTTCCAAATATCTGTTTATTTCATCAGGCTCAATTATACGGTCGAGAACATCACCCACTAATTTTGAAGTATGGGTAACTTTTTTGCTTGCCCTTTTGTATAAACCTTTTCCATTTGAATCAACCATCAAATTATTAATAAAAGTTCCATCACTGTTAACTCCAAAAGAAGGATATTTCCCTCTTCCTCCGTCCACAAATACCACAAAACTTTTTAAGTCTTTTTTTAGATTGAATGGCATACCATTGTTATCAAAATTCATGGCAACAAACACACTATCCCTACGTTCAATAAAGCTTGTACACATTTCACATCAACTCCCAAAACATATAATCTTACAATTTATCAACATAATTAAGCATCTCTTGCTTTTCTCAACAAGACCTTAGGAACAGCCCACTATCGCCATTTCTTATAACGTCTCTGTGTTTACGACGCCTTCGAACTGGACCCCAAAGATAGACCGCCTTGGCGGTGCTTGCCACCCAGTAGGTAGGTGTGGTGCGCTGACCTTTCCCGAAACACGTGCCTACCAGCACCTCCCGTAAACACGTTGTTATCGGAAGTTCAACACTTCAATACTTAGAAAACATCTTCCATACTCGTCTTAATTTCTTCCTCTCTTAATTCAATAAGATATTGAATCCAAAAATAACTTATCAGCAAACAGGACATTAGGAATGACGCATCCTTTATGTTATGAATATTGAATATCAAAGTTAGAGTAGAGCCAATTGCAATATACTGTGCAATTCTTGATCTAACTTTTTGCAAACTAACAGTTGAATATACAATATGAAATGAAAACCAAAGTATAGAAATAAGCACAAAATTTGTATAAATAACTCCTACTGCATTAGAAGCTAGAAACACCCCCAAAAACTCGATATTAAAGATTGTAAAAAGGATTGGTATTCCAATCATAGGAAATATGGCTAGATAAGAAAACACAAATAAAAAAATAATGTATGATTTAAAGGTGAAATTTTTCATTATATCAGTATGCTTTTCTTTCTTTCCAAAAACAATAAAACTTCGTATTTTACCTTCTGTATAAACCGCAAATGGCATTAAAGAATAAATAAATGTACCCAAGATAAAAGCTGCTATTCTAAAAAAAACATTAATGCCAAAATAATCATCTATTACTTTTCCTATTCCTGCAAAAGCTATTATTCCTACAAAAACTAGAAAAAAGCCATTGAATGACCCGAAATATTCTCTTGTCAATATGCCATCTAGCCTTTTTAGTGTTTCAAATAGTCTTCTAATGAATTTTAACATATCTTCTCTCCTTATATATCTTTGTATAATTACGAATCTAAAGCTGAATTTCCGATAACGTTCCAGTGTTTACGACGTCCCTGAGCCGGACCCCAAAGATAGACCGTCCTGGTGGAACTTCGTTCCCGGTGAAGGGATGTGGTGCGCTGACTTTTCCCTAAAACGAGCCCGCTCGCACCTTCCGTAAACATGTTGTTATATGGTGGAATCATGCATATCACTCTACTTAACCCATTCCATTCCTTCAATTTTTCTTTTCTAAATATCTTATTATTAACTCCATGTTAGCGTCATTATCTAGACTAGTATCAACAACTATATAATTTCCATCTTGAGGTTTCTTTGATTTATCCTTGGAGTACTCGAAATTCTCTTTTGATGTACTCTTAATCTGAGTAACAAGACTTTCCCTGCTTTTAAGTCTTTCTTCTATTATTGAGTAGTCTTCTACTCTACACTCAATATATTTATAATCTACTCCAAACTCATTTGCTTTTTCAATTCCATAGTTCAATATTTCATGATAATAGCACGGCGTATCTATTATCACACTTCTTTTCATTCCTAAATAGAATTTAACTAAATCATATACAACCATATAAGAAGCATTTGCAACAATTTCTTGAGATACTCCAGATTCAACCATTGCATTTTTTATAATATCTCTATCAATAACTATTGCATCCATTTTATTTGCAATCGCTCTTGATAATGTAGATTTCCCACTGCCCGGAAAGCCTGCCATCTGTAATAAAAACATTGATATGCCTCCTCAATTTGCTTATGTACACCTTTACTTTTCTGTCATATAACGTTTTCGTGTTTACGACGTCCCTGAACCGGACCTCAAAGATAGACCGTCTTGGCGGAGCTATGCTTCCCGGTGAAGGGATGTGGTGCGCTGACCTCTCCATTGACACGTGCCCACCCGCACCTCCCGTAAACATGTGGTTATATGACGAAGAAAAGTCTAACAACATTAATATACTAATTAAGGTAATAAAAAATAAAATTAGCAAAAACACTTGTTAAAATACTAAGAAATATTGATGCAATAAACTTGAATAGTTGCCTATTTTGTTTTTTGATTTGTTTATTCTTAAATTTTTTAGATTCTTCTGTAAGATTAATAAAACTAGATTCAGTTATTTCCATAACCTCACTAATCCAAATTCCAATAATTAAAGATACAACTAGCATAATAATAGCAAATAATATTACGCTGTTATTAAATTTAAACCAGTCTCCATTAGCAATATAAGTCCCAATAAAATTTAACTTATCTTCTACTGTTGTAAGATTATTATTAAGATTACTATTAACCATTAACATAGCATTATTAGTAAAACTTTTTGTTGCTATATATATACCTGCAATCGATGTAGCAAACAAAGATAAACTAATAGTAGTACCAACTGTTCCACTTTTCTCCATTAAAAAGGTTTTAAATCGGTTTGACTCGGTAAGTAATCCTTTAATTTGTGTGGTTAATAATGCTTCTATATCAACTCCCCAAGTTCTTGCTGAATGCTTTATTCTATACTCAATGAAACCAGTTCTATTAATCATATTTACAATAAAATCTTCATAGTGTTTTCGCTTTAATACTTTGTCGCGTACAATCGAAACCTCTATTTCTTGTTTTTCAGCCATTCTCTTATTTTCGAATTGAATTAAGTAAACCCATTTAATGTGAACTGAACTTGGTACAACTGGCTTCACTTCGTTGAAAGTACATAATTCATCGAAACTATTAAGAGTTATTGAAGAATTATCGTGATAAATAATTTTAGTGATAAATTGTATAAGTTTAGATTTATTCTGTTGCTCAACCCTTTGTTGTATTAAATAATATAAGTTTTTAATATCTTGTAAACCAACATCAAATTTACCGAATAACCTACCTTCAAGAGACTGGGTTTCTCCTAAAATACCACATATAAAATCCTTAAAATCTTCTTCACAAACTGGTAGAGTAACATAGCCCCTTTGCTCATATTTTTCTTTTGTTATAGATACTTCATTATCACTTAATTCTAGTATCTCTTCTTGCATTTTAGTTCCCCCTTTTTTTCAAAGTTTATTTCTACACATCTTATTCTACTATCTTTGTCATATAACGTTTCTGCATTTGCGACGCCTTCGAACTGGACCCCAAAGTAATACCCCATAACAGGGCTTCGCTCCCAGTGAGAAGGTGTGGTGCTCTGACATTTCCCTAAAAACATGCTTCCAGCACTTTATGCAAATGTATTGTTAGAAGATGTGGCGATATCTTTTCTCCAGATGTACTATGCTCACTTTATAAAGTCTACTTCTGCAGCAACACCGTAGTGATCACTTGCTGAAAGGTTGTTTTCTGGAGAAATATCTGTTCCAAAGATTCTTACATCTTTTAATGTTTTTTCAGCCCAATTGTCCAATATATATATCCTGTCAACTACACTGGGAATATAGAACGTATTTTTCCCACCCCATCTAGGATTGTTGATAAAATCAAGTGTAGGCTTTAATGGTAATCCATTTAATGACGCAAAAGCACTTGATAGTTCATCCCAATATGGATTTGATTCATTTCCATTTATTGTTTGTTCACCATTCAAATATCTATGGATACTTGAATTAAAACCTCCGTTGAAATCACCCAACAAAATAAAATAATCTGCTTGCCCCTTTTGCATGTGAATATACCTATCAATAGCAACAATCTGTTCTTCTTGTGTTTTTATCGAATCCCAAGGCAGATGAACGTTAGTTAATGAAAAGCATGATTTGCCTACCTCAAAAATTACATTAATTGCAGCACTATGGGCAAATTCTTCGCTCGTATTAAGAAAAAAGCAGCTTTTTATCGGGTACTTACTCAGAATAGCCAGACCTTCGTTCTCATCTTTATATTTTCTAAATTCGCAAAATTCATAACCTGTTTTTGTTAATAGGAAATTGCTATAAAAGTTCTCGGTTACTTCTTGTAGTCCAATAATATCTGCATCAATAGTATTTATTTCATTTATTAATTGGTCAAATCGATTACCTTTACCTTTATTTTCATTCCAAACATTATAAGTTGCTATTTTCATAGAAATCAACTCCCTCATATCTTTAAACACTCGCCTAATAAAAATATCGCGTTTTCACCAACAGACCTCAGAGAACTACCCTGAAATCGCCATGTCTTCTAACGGTTCGCATTTGCGACGTTTCTGAACTGGACCCCAAAGGAATACCCCTTGGCGGAGCTTCGCTCCCAGTGAAGGAATGTGATGCTCTGACCTTTCCCCTGACACGTGCGTCCAGCACCTTTATGCAAATGCATTGTTATAAGATGTGGCAACTGCTTTTCTATATTCCTTCGCTCATAATGAAATTCACATGTATGCTTCATTTTTGTTATAGTTCTACTTCTCATCTCTCGATATCATTTATATACTCTTGAATTCTGTATCCATCATCGATTCGTCGTATCTTTTCAACAGTTTTCTCTCTAACTTTATCAGTATCAAATCCCATCAGAATCAATAAATGATACTCTAAAAGAGTTAAAAGATGACTATTCACCCTAGGAAGTTCTACTTTAGTAAATGCTTTATCTAGTTTTGCTGGGTTATAGTGTGTATAATAATTTCGTGTATCTACGATTTTGCGTATATAGTCACTTTGAGAACTTCCGTCTGGCCAAAAGGGTAGTATTCCATTTGCAAAAACTAAATCAGCAAGGCGGCTTCTCAAATAAATCCTACTAGTATTTTTCTTTTGCTCTTCATTTATCAAGAAGTTCTTCCACTGTGCTGTATTGCTGTTTCCTTGACAGAAAGAATGAACCACATTATCTACTCTACCTAAATATACTTTTGCATCATCAGTTATAAAACGAGCATGATAGGTTTCCAAGGCTTGTGTGAGATTTAAGAACAACATCTCAGAAGTGCCTGCAGTTTTAGAAAAAGCTGTAAAATATAAGTCCAAAACTGGCTTGAGCATAGAGTAGTTTTCCCGCCATTTGATAAAAGCATCGCTTCCCTTTATATCGTCCAATGTATATAAACAATCGTATCGATTCGTATTTTGACTAGGTTCTATCTTTCCTGTACCAATAATCATATCAGCGGGTCTATGCACCTTTTCTAATGTTCCATCGTCTTTGGAGAACTCCATAAACATAGATGAATGACAATATTGAGCTTTATAAATCTCTACTTTCTGATTAACTCCTAGGCCGATTAAGTATTGAATACATAAAGCATCTTCCATTATCAAGTCCAAGGTGGTAGGTGTTTTGTATGTAAATTCAATAAAAATATGTTGATTAGCTTTTATCTCTTTTCCGTACATATCTCCACCTATACTTCCTTGGCTAGGGAAAAATGTTATCTCGAGATTCTCACTTAGATCAAAGGTAACAGGATCTTGCTGAAACCACATGAGGTTAGAAACTCCTTCATCAGCAAACTTCCATTGATAATTACATAAACCTGACCATTCAATAATTTCACCAAAATCGAAAATTGTTTTGGTAGATTCAGTTTCTTCTTCAAAATTTACACTTAGGCCCCAAAAAGCATAATTGGCATAAATAATTTGCTGAGTATAAGACATTACCTGACTATGCTCTCGCCCAGTCTGACAATCGTATAAAAGAATTCTTGCACCTGAGAAAAGCGTCCCACATATATATGGAATTTTTCCCTTGTAAGGTGGTCGAGGCACAGGGTTTCCTTCACTTGCAGGAAGAAGTATCTCGAGTACAATTATACGCTTTTCGTAGTTTATATGCAGTTCTCCTTGATATAGTTTCTCCTTTTCATAGAGCTTCCAAGTACCACCATATTTCTGGATTTCTGGCATCATTATCACTTCCTTCAGTATTTTTATTTACAATTTAATGAGTACAATACCTTTACTCATAATTCTACTGTTATACAATATACTACTTTTCATCAAATAAACCCAAAAGAGTAACCCCGATATTGCCATGTCTTATAACGTTCCCGTGTTTGCGACGACCCTGAACCGGACCCACTTGACCTTTCCCCTTGGAGGAGCTGCGCTCCCGGTGAAGGGATGTGGTGCGCTGATCTTTCCACAAAAGCACTCCTACCAGCAACCTTGTGCAAACATAATGTTATCTGCTGTCCGGTTGAGAAAAAAACTTCTACACTCACCAAACCAATTCCTATTATTCATTAATAACGCATTTAAAAGATTGTGCAAATTAACCATTTATCTAGCTTCTTCATTCTTTAGATGGTGTGATTTACTTATCTTTTTGTATTCCATTCATCTTTCAAAATAGCCATTTCATATAAGTTCCAATTCTCGTTTACTGTCATTCTTGCATTTTCTGTAAATTTTACTTTTCTAAATCCTACATTCTCATAGCATTTAATTGCACTTTTATTAAAATCAAATACAGCAAGCGTTATCTTTTCAAATTTTAAATCTTTGAATCCAATTCGTAATACTTCTTTTAAAACCTCAGCTCCAATACCTCTTCCTCGAATACCTTCTTCTCCAATTAGAAACCTACAAACTTTGCCAGTTTTATTTTTCTCATCTATTTCACGTAACTCAATAGTCCCGATAACTTTATCTGTACTAACAAGTTGTATTTTATAGACAAAGATATTAGAATTGTCTTTTTTCACTTCATTTAAAAAATAATTTTCAATTTGTGCATGTGTTAAAGGATACTCATAAATAGGTCCAGCCCATTGTAATAAATCATCAGCAGATTTATTTGCATTCCATTCTACAATTTTATTCAGATCTTCTTTTTCAAGTAAGTTAAGTTTTATCAACATCCAGTCTCCCCTTTTTTCACTTTCTTTTGATTTTTTAACTTACTTATGCCTTATTGCAAATTTTCCATCTATTACGAATATTACTTTTTACACTTATTCCTTCATTCAACATCAAGGTAACAAGGTAACTACTCTCACTATATTATTCTAAGGATTGCAGATAACGTTTCCGTGTTTACGACGTCCCTAGCCGGACCCTAAAGATAGACCGTCTTGGCGGAACTTCGTTCCCGGAGAAGGGATGTGGTGCTCTGACCTTTCCCTCTATACGTACTTCCAGCACCCTTGCGAAAACATATTGTTATGTAACGTGGGAGGACCCGTGACTAGGAGGCCGATAGGACGTAGGCCCCTTAAGCAAATACACTTTACTTAATTATTTGGATCTTAATTAATATATTTCGCCATAAAAAGGCAAGGATTACTTTCATCCCAAAGCGTTTTAAATACTTCCAATGGTCTAAATCCCATAGAGACATAAAAAAGACGTGTTTTTTCGTAACTTTTGCTTAGCCTAGATTCATCAAGAGTTTTAACTGTCAGAAACTCAATGTCATTCTCTTTACAAAATTGTTCACATTTCCTTATCAATAAACTACCAATACCCTTCCTATGAAATTCTTTTAAAATACCCATCACACAAACTTCTGCAGTATATCTATTATGTATCTTAATAGCAACAAATCCCACAGCTTCGCTATCGCTATATACTGCAAAGAAAGGCATTTCCTTTGTAGTTTTAACATAATCAATAATTGACTCCTCAACTCCAAACCAATTTGGCAAAGCTCTTAGAATACTTTCACATATTATTCCTTTTTGTTCTTTATCAGTTATAGTCACTATATCTAACATGTTTAATCCTCCTTGAAAATATATCGCTAAATCTCCGTCGCAGGACGCGACGGCCTCCCTCCCATGTTATATAACGTTTTTAGTGTTTACGACGTCCCTGAGCCGGACCCCTTGATCCACTTCCTGGCGGAACTTCGTTCCCGGTGAAGGGATGTGGTGCAATGACCTTTCCCTAAATACGCGCTTCCAGCACCTCCCGTAAACATGCTGTTATCTGGAGCTTGCAAGTACTAATCATTACTAAAGTTATCAATAACAAATAATACAAAATCATTTGGGTTCAAACCATCCAAATCGATTTTATAATATTTATTAGGTAAATTACCCATAAATTTAAACTCACATTTTTCTAAAGACTTCTGCTCTGCAATATTACTAGTCATAGTATAAGCAAAGATACTTTTTGTTTCCTTAAGTCTTTTTAAATAGTCTATAACCAACGATTGAGCTGCGGTTCCATAACCTTTTCCTCTTTCATCAGGATTAGCTATGAATATATTCAGTTCCCAATCAATTTTTCCAATGTCTCTATCAAACTTCCATTCTCTATAATAAAACCTTCCAATTGGTCTATTAAACTTATCTTTTATCAAAAAGTAATGTCGTTCTTTATTATTTAAGAATAATGTTTTCAATTGATCTTTCGACACATTAGGTACTATTTTATAAGGACCTTGAGCAACTGGATCAAGTGTCCATTGTATTAATAAATCAACGTTGTCAGAGTTTGCTCGTTCAAGTATTATTTCATTGTTTTTTAAAAACTCTTTATTTATTTCATTCATTTTATTGCCTCCTAAAACTCATTTAAAGTTTCAGATAACGTTTCGCATTGCCGAAGCCTTTGAGCTGGACCTCAAAGAAATACCTCTTGGTGGAGCTTGTCTCCCAGCGAAAAGGTTTGGGTCGGAGCAC
>NZ_JHYF01000022.1 GCF_000621485.1 Alkaliphilus transvaalensis ATCC 700919 | reverse complement strand
ATAATATTATCCTCAACTTTCTAGGAGGAAAAAGTGTAAATTAAAGATTTATGAAAAAGTTGAGGATAATGAAAACTTGAGGATAATATAAGAAATCATGAATTCATGATTTCTGGTAAAAACTACATTCATAACCATCTGCACGAAGTGGTAGTCCTTTTGCCCACTGTGGCCCAATAGCCATGATTTTACATACTTCCTCTACACTGGATTCCCCTAAAGGAACCTCTAGTACAGCTTCATCATGCACATGCATGACAATCTCAAATCCTTTATTTCGAAGTCTTAGCATGGCCAAGGCCAACAAATCACGACTGGTAGCTTGGACGATATTCTCTACTAGCTTTGGACCATAGGTATCAATCCGCATCCACTTTTTGCTTTCACCGATGCCCTCATAGGTAAGTCCTTTTCTACCAAACTTGTTAATTTGCAGTCTTGGCTTGATATAGGAAAGCTTTCTACCAGAGGGTAGAGTAATGAATAATATCCCTGACTTGTAGTTAAAACACATTTTTCCGACCACAGTTTCACACTTTTCTCTGACAGCTTTTATGGCTGCAGCATCAACATCCCACCAAAACCTAGTGATATGAGGGTTAGCGTTTCTCCATTGATTGACCAGCTGTGGTAACTCTTCTTCTGTCAGCCCCATATCCAGGGCCCCCATTGAAGTCAGAGCACCAACAGATCCGCCATAACCTAGAGCTAATTCTGCGATTTTACCTTTCTGCCTAAGTGGACTTCCTTTATCTATTTCTTCAATGGGAACATTAAACATGGCAGAAGCTGATGCCTCGTAAATTTTCCCGTGACTTTCAAACACTTGAAGCCTCCAATTTTCACCAGCTAACCAAGCCAGAACCCTGGCCTCGATGGCTGAGAAGTCAACTACAATAAACCGACTACCGGGTTTAGGAACAAATGCGGTTCTGATAAGCTCTGATAAAACTCCGGGTACCGAATCATACAAAAGCTCTATATCTTCAAATCGCCCCTCTTTAATAAGTAGCCTTGCAAGCTCTAAGTCAGGAAGATGATTCTGAGGTAGATTTTGCACCTGCACGAGCCTTCCTGCCCATCGCCCGGTTCGATTTGCCCCGTAAAATTGAAGGAGCCCATGTACTCTTCCATCCTTTGACACTGATCTTTTAATTGCTTCATATTTTTTTACAGAGGTTTTTGCCATAAGAAGTCTAAGCTTTAATACCTCAAGCACTTCTCCATCCGTTTCACCCAAGAGACCATTAACTGTTTTCTTATCAAGGCTCTGCGCTTCTACACCTCGTTCTGAAAGCCAGTCCTTTACCTGACTTACCGAGTTTGGGTTGTCTAGTCCAGTAAGTTCATAAGCTTTAGTTGTTATGTGTTCTTTGTACATCAGGTCACATTCAACAGCCTTTGATACCATATCTAGATCCACCAATATTCCTCTGTCATTGATTTCCTGATCAAGTTGGTATAGATCCATTTCATTTACAGGTATTGGATACTTTCGAAACTTCCATCTGATTTCTCTTTCAGCTTCCACATCACGGATACAGTAGGCTTTGAAGCGTTCCCACCTTTCCTTGTCATCCTCTGGTAGATTCCGCTCTCTTCCACCATTTGATTTAGTGGGTTTACACGGTAAGGAGAAGTACCTGACCAAATCAGAGCCTTCTTTCAGTTTCTTCCTTTGAATGTTCAGCACTTCACCCACACCTTCTAGTGAAAGGGGTAATGCCAACATGGATGCTTGTACAGCGGTACATTGCCATGACTTGGGGGTTAGCTTCACTCCCAGGAATTTTGATAAACAGACTCTTTCAAATGCTGCATTAAAAGCTGTCTTAATAACACTGTTATCAGTAATGGCAGTTCTCACTTCATCAGGCAGTTCTTCGCCACAAGCCAGATCCACAATTTTCGTCTCGTCATCATCAAAAGCATAGGCAAGTAGTAATATAGTAAAGTCAGGGCTATCCACGTAGGCATACACACCGCACTTGGTTAGGTCCACACTTGAATAGGTTTCTATATCGATGCTGAGTAATTTCTCATTCATTAAATCATCCTTTCAAGACCTTATATAAAGGGCGGCAGTTTTCCACCGCCCGTAACTTGAACTATTCTAAGAAGTCATCTTCTTCAATGGTGCTAAACTCATCTGCTGCTTTAGATCGTCCTCCTAAGGCCTCGCCATCCTTCAGCTTTTGGATATTACCCAGTCCTGCTGCAACACCTCTGTTTCCGTTAGAGTTGTAACCATAGAAGGTTACGCTAATGCGTCCATAGCAACCGGAATACACTTCGCTCTGGTCTAGGATGGGTTGTACCTTGCTATCCACCACTTGAGGGGCTTGCCTACTATTGGCATTGAAAAAGTAGCTGCCTTTGTATGCTTCATCATCGGGGCGATCGATATCACCATCACGAAGAGGTGTTTTAAGGTTTGTTGGAATCTTTCCACCCCACTTTGATACGGCCTCTTTCTTTGCTTGTTCAATTGCAGCTTTAATTGCCTCCACTGTTTTTGTATCACTCTTTGGTATAATGGCTGATACACTGTATTTAGGATCTCCTCCATTAATTGAGCTTGGTTCCCAGCAGTGCAAATAGGATAAACGGCATGGTACGATAAGCTTTGTTGCTACAGTATTTTTATTCATAATTAAACCTCCTGAAATTCCGCCGCAGCGGTAGTATTGTTAATTGCATTTCTCTTGTCCGATTCAGGTACAAGGGTAATCTTGCCCTGTGGCTTGTACACTAAATGTCCAAGGATTTTATTAAATTCTTTCTTTCCCATTAATCGTTCCATCTCTGTGATACTCACAAGGGAACTTTTGTAGATGTCTTTGTAACCGGCAGTCATTGCAGCCTCAGCTACTTCTTCTTCACTGGAATATTTTCTATTACTTCGACCTTCGACTAACTTAAATCCTGACCACTCTTTTCCGTGGACGATGGCTTGCTCTTGAGCATATGCATAAACATCGGATGCCCATTTGGAAAGCTCCTCGGAGACTTTTAGCACTTCAGCGATTTCCTCTTCCGATAGTAGTGCCGGAGCTTTAAACTCCATCTTAGCCAGCTCTAGAAACTGTTCTGCTCTGGTTCTACATTGATTTCTGGCTTTACAGAACCTGCACCAATTTCCCGACTTAAATTCTCCTGAACCCATCAATGCCATTGCACCTCTTGGTTTTAGAATCGCTTCGCCCCAATTCTTTAGCTCATCCGGTGCAATATCCCAGGTGCTTAAGTTATTTATTCTTGGTTGGAAAATGGTCATCCTGACGATTTCCACATCGTATAAGAGTTCAGCCATACTAAGAATGCCTAGACCATAAATCATTAGTTGAGGATTATCTTCAGCAAATACCGCGACGCCTTTTCCCAGCTTTAAATCAATGATGTGTGCCACTTTATCAGTGACGATCACCATGTCAGCTGTACCAAAGCACTCGTCCACATACTCTGATGCATCCACCCGCTGTTCCACTGAAAAGATTGGATCCTTGCATTCTCTTTTGGCTTGTTCGATTTCACCAATGACGTAGGAGACATATTCGTCTACTGCTTCAAGCAAGTCATCTGAATAGTAATCAGAAACCGGTCTTTTACTCCTTATCTTTAGGTGCTTTTTTATGAGGTGCTCTGCCAGTGCGTGACCGGCAGAACCCTCCGCTGCGTATGCAGATTCCTCATCCTGAAATTGTTCCTCTAGCACCAATGAAGGTGGACAGTTTAATCTGCGGTGTGCCGCTGATGGAGAGAATCTGGCATGCGCCCCCATTAAAGGGCCTCCGCTTCAGAAAGTAGACTGGCATAGTCTTCCGGCTTTACACCGGATAACTTTCCGGCATCGTACTTCATAAGAAGCGCCTTAATTTCTTTGGTTTTACCATCCCTACTCTTCTCAGCAAGAACAGCTCTTACTGTTTCAATGCCGATGGATGGTTCCTCTTTAGTTGGTGCTTCATTTACTGGATTTGGGCTTGTACCCTCTTCAGCCAAAGCTCGATATCCAGCAGCCAATTTTTCAAACCCATCAGCCAGGGTTAAATAAACTTTGCTCATGACTTCCCATCCTTTCTTAATCTAATTTCAAACCTTTGAGAATCTCACGGATACGATCATCCACGCGATCATCAATAGGTAGTGTTTTGGCTTTTATCTGTCTTAGCTCTTCGTCATACATCACAACTGGAATCTTCAGTTCTTTTGCTGCTTCAAGCTCATACTCCATACCACTTGTGATTTCAGGCCCAAGAAGCCAAATTTTATCGCACTCTTTCATCATTTCAATGCCAAGCTCAATGCCACGGATCCTCTCATGCTGATCCTCTTCTCTTAAAAAGTTTGGAAAATATAGATGCGGTACGATTGGCATATAGCCACACTCACATAGGATTCTAGCTACTTGTGCTGCCCTCTTGGTGTTTCCTTCAACATCCCCTCTAAATGGGGAGCAAACAAATACTTTTTTCATTACTTGTCCATCCTTTCTACATTCGGGGTCATCCCGTGTTTTTATTAAGAGCAAAGTCCTTAAAAATGCTTTGCATTACGGCAAGGTCATCGCCGGACAGTTGCGCGCTTAACCGTTCCAGCAATTCCTGTTGCGCAGGATTCAGGTACTTCCGGTTCATATAAAAACCATCAGCTACCTTCACACCTCCACCATAACGACCACGGATTGTTTCCAGAGGATATGAAAGCGATAGGATGTCAATATCATTTCTTATGGTTCTGATGCTGACGCCAAACTCAAACGCCAAATTAGACATCGTTTCCTGCCTTCTATGGCACAAGGTTTCTAATATTTCAATGCGTCTTTCGTTTGGCCCCATCGCTTCACACCTCCTTCCTTTGCTCTATGGTTAAAGAATAAAAGTTAAATAGGCAGGTTCTTTTCCTATTAAGAAAAACTTTTTCGCGAAACTAAAAAAGTGTTCACTTTATACCAGAACCATCTATTTCATTGAGAATCCAAGCCTGTATTACGAGACATAGATTTGAATAAAAAATCACTTAACACTATCAAAATGTTTGCATTCATGAATTTTTCATCTGGCAATGCATTGTTTGCCATGATATAATTTAGATAATCTTTTGTGATTTTTTTAATTGTTCTTCAACCACTAATGAAATTTTATAAAAAAAAGCCCTTCCACTTAGGAAGGACTCGGAAGGGTTCGGAATAACCCGGAAATATTGTTGGAGGTGGTAGCTGATGCTCTTTAGTGAATTTGCAAATATTCTATTTAAACACAGTGACACTACGTATAAGTCACATGAGTTTTTTCTGTCACTTTTTGATAATATTATGAGGGATCCGATATCCCCTGAAGAGGTTAAACTACATGAAGATGATAAATACAATCCTTTTGCTCATCTAAAACCAGATTCATTGGACAGGCTATTTAAAGGTACAAATCCTTTAAATCCCAAGAGTGTCAAAAGGGCTATTAGTCGTAAAAACACAGATAAATTCGCAAAATATATAAATGAATACAACGAGCACAATCAAATTGCCATTGAAGATGAAATCAAAAAAATGATCCCAGATTTTAATTCCGATGATAACCTAGGATATGCCTGTGCCGATCTATTTCTTCAGATTTTAGATGATATTTATGAAGGTCGGGAGTCCTCTAGCGTTACCGCTTCAAATTATATAACCACTCCCTCAAAACTGACCGAATTTCCTGCGCGAACAATTTATTATGACGAATCTGATGGCAAACTACATATTGGCAATATTGAGATATCTATTCCAAAGGAACTAGAACCACCGCAAGATATTGCACCGGAAGAAGAAGCTTATGTTTGTGAACTTCTTGCAGCTTATGCACAGGCCTTAAAATTCGATACACTCACAAAATCCGATCTAGATTCACTACCTAAAAAATTCCAGAGAAACTTCTCTGACCAAAGAATTAATTATTACAGCGCAGCCCGCATTGATCGCTTTGTTCGTGAATCGTTTGAAAAGGGAGAGATTCAAGCAGATAAATGGAAATCCGAAACTCATGATTATATTAAAGAAACCTTATGGGATGATTACGATGATGGTTACAAGAGAATTTTAGCTGTAATGAAAAAAGTGGTGGATTGTTCTACTACTTCTGTTGTTAACAATATCCAAAATCTCGTAGGTCCAAAAGAAAAGAAAGGCACTTGTCACTTGTTGGCAAATGACGGTATCGTTCGCTGGGTGAATGAAGATGAGTAACAAAGTTTTTAATACAACATTTGAAATTTCAATGAGGCTATTACTTATGTTGTCTTTAACAAATAAAAGAGGATTTACTTTGGATAACCTTGCAACAGCTGATTTTATTGCAAACTATTCAAAGGAATTTGGACTAGCTGCTAGTAATCTTCACGGAGATAACGAATTTAGTTTTTCTGAGTTTTCTATTAGAAGATCAATGGCACAAGATGCAATAAAACAACTAGTTCTTGAGGGAATGATCAAGGTTTCCTATACAAAACATGGCTTTCGCTACTCTATTTCTGAACGTGGTCAAGCATTCTGTAATACTCTGACTTCTGATTATGCTAAAGAATATAGATTATATGCCAAGGAAGCCATTGCATATATAGACTCAAAGAAAGAAAAAGAACTTCTCAACTTAATTAGCCGAGAAGCCTCTAAATCGTTACGGAAGGAGTAATCTAAATGGCATTTTATATAACTAAAGTTACAGCGACTGGCATTGGGAAAACTCCTGCCATTGTAACATTCAACAAAGGATTAAATATTATTTGTGGTGTCTCTGATTCTGGAAAGACTTGTGTTTTAAAGTGCATTCAATTTGCTATGGGGGTAATTAAAAAACCTTTTGATCAAGAACAAACAGGATATGATAGTGTCAGCTTAGACATTTTTACCTCAGATGGTCCAATACACATATCACGCAAACTCGGAAAGAATATAGTAAATGTTGTCACGGAGTTAGATTCAATTGATGGTGGAGACTATGATATTGAATATAAGAAAAATGGAAATAAGCGTCCTGTTTTAAACGAGCTATGGCTCAAATTAATTGGAATAAATAAGCTTCCAATGATTATAAGCAACCAAGACTTTGGCAGACAGCGTTTATCCTGGAAAACAATTATGGGGCTCTTTTGGTTAAGAGAACAGGAAATTGAAAACCCAAATTCAGTTCTTTTGCCATCGTCACCTACACAAAATCCTTATTTTTTCGCCTCGCTTCTTTACCTTCTCACTGGGGATAATTTTCCGAATGCTGAAGAGCAAGACAAGGATGAGATAAGCAAAGCCAAAAGGGATGCTGTACGACATTTTGTAAATGGAAGAATTTCTCATATGTCTAAGAAAAGAGAAGAACTAAAAAAGTCACTATCTACTTTTGGTGATTTAGACATCGAAGCTGAAATGCAAAAGCTAATTGATAACCTTTCAGAGACTGAAGCGGCTATTGCAGCAGCCACAGATGAAAGCAAGGATTTACTTAGTACTCTGTTGAATTTTCGAGAAAAGGAAGCTGAGACCAAAGTAACTCATTCACATTTTCAATCGCTAAAAAGTCAGTATACAGCAGATATAAAAAGACTTACCTTTATTGTAGATGGAGAAGTCCATTTACATTCTGTAGATAATAACAAAACATGCCCCTTTTGTGATGGTGACATAAAACCAACACAAAGAGAATCTTATATAGAAGCATCAAAGGCAGAATTAACTCGTATCATCACCCAACTACAGGGGCTAACTGAAACTGAATATGATATTGCTGCAACTTTAGAGGAAGTTCAAGGAAAAATTAGAAGTATTGAAGATCGAAGATTTGAGATTGAGAAGTGGATTGAATCAGAGCTTACTCCTCAAGCTGAAAATTTGAGAGAAGCTATACAACAATATCGTTCTTATATACAAATACAGCAAGAGTATTTAGTGCTCCATAATGTTTCACAAGACTGGATTACTGAATTACAAAAACAGGAAGACAGTGAAGATTCCGATAAACCTAAATTCAAACCAAAAGAACATTTCCCTAGAGGATTCAGTACTCGTATAGACGAAATAGCCTATTCCATACTATCTGAATGTCAATATGAGGGTTTGAACACTGCACATTTTAATATTGGTACCTTTGATTTAGAAGTGAATGGCCTTGCCAAAGAAGATAGTCACGGTAAGGGGTATTGGGCCTTTATCAATACAGTTTTAGGATTGACCTTTAGACAATATTTGCAGGAATATGCTGTATATAAGCCAGGTATTTTTGTCGTAGACACCCCTTTGCTTGGTTTGGATCAAGGTGTTGAGGATAGTGCTCCAACAAGTATGAGAACAGCATTGTTCCAATATTTTCTCAATCACCAATCAGAAGGGCAAATGATTGTTGTAGAAAACACAAAGGACTTACCTAATCTAGATTATGAAGCAAATGGCGCTAAAGTAATTGAGTTTACCCATAATAAGTACGAGAGCCAATTCAAAGAAAGTCGTTATGGTTTTTTACATGACGTATATAGCAACCAAGATAGTGGTTTATAAAACGGAGGTGGCAAAATGCTTCGAATCAGCTACAACAAGCTGTGGAAATTGCTAATTGATAAAAACATGAACAAACAAGACTTAAAGAATGCTACCGGCATAAGTTCTGCCTCTATAGCTAAGCTTGGCAGAGGCGATAACATTACAACGGATGTATTACTTAAAATATGTGAAGCTTTGGACTGTGATCTTGAAGATATTATGGAAACGGTCCATGGAAATGAAAGATCCTAATAATTAATTTTCCCATTACTTAACCTCTATCGATTAATATTTTTTCAAAAGAAAAACCCTACTCTATGATTGTTGAGTAGGGTTTCTATCTATTTTTCGTGGATGATAGATTTAATTTTACTTATTGCTTCTTGTTCTAATTTATAAGCAATAAACCTTTTTTCGTTCGCAGCTAGTGCCAAGTCATTTATATGCTTTTGGCTCTCAATATTCTTCAGAATTGGAATTGGTATATTGCCAACATGCTTGTCTGTTATTTCATCCACAACAGAGCCATAAGTAAATCTATTAATTAGCTCTTTCCCATATTCTGTGCTTAAAAAAACATATAGATACCCAGCAATATTTAAGTCTCTTGGGACAATTCTAATAATGTGTTGATTGGCTGTCCAATTTTCCCAATGTTTAGGTACTAATGATACTTTGCCAATTGTACCACTACATGTAATTAGAATCATATTCTCTTTAAGTTCCAATTGTTCTTTTATCCTATCACCGTGGTGAATCAAAGATAAATATTTTTTATTTGAAGGATCCAGTTCATATAATTGTTTTCCCCCAAAAAAAACTCTTCCGTTGCCTTCTTCAACATATATTCGCTTAAACCTTCCTGGCAAAATAACTTTTTTGCTAACAGTACTATCTTTAACAAATTTGATTTCTTCTGAGTTCTTTGATATGTGGTTGACTATAGAGTCCACAAGCGGAACATGATAAGAACCGTCTATACGGTTATCTAAATTGCTTAATTTAACAGAATATGCCTCAACCGCATCACTCAGTCTATCAACCAGCAATTCATCTAAAGGCGGTAATTTCAACTCATCTATTAATAGATCCTGAGCAGACTTAATTAGCTCATTGGATTCATCTCTGAGTTTAAATGATTCCTGTACAAGGTCATTGATTTCTCTCCTTCTAATGATGCTTGGGTATGGTATTGGAACATGATCCAGATGTTCAGGTTCTATATGAGTGACTACAGATCCATAATTGTTAGTTTGTAGTATCATGTTACCTATCTTCGTCTTTAAATATGCATAAACAAAGCCAATGTCTTCTTTATCCTTGCAGGTTATTCTAATAAGATCATGACTAAAGATCTTATTAGCTAAAGTTTTCGACACAATCGTTGCTTTTCCAACTGTCCCAGAGCATGTAAGTAAAATTTGTCCTTCTTTCACCCTTAATTGTTCTAAGTCTGTATTTGTTCTTTCAGATACATACCCATCTGGAGTTGGGAAAATATCAAGGATACTAGATGGCTGAAATATTGGAAATTCTGATTTTTCCACCCAAACTCGCTTAAATCTGGGTCGGTGATATGCTGTTGCTATCCCTTCATCACCTGTTAGATTTTTTAATTCGTGTTTACAGTCAAACAGTAGTTCTCTCGCGTGTCTTCCATCTAAACCAAATACCGAGGCTTCTATTCGTTTCCCTTTGTCTAAGATCTCTGATAATTTAACTGAACACCACTTAATATCATCTTGTAACGAGGGAATCTCAGAGAGTAGATTTGTTTGGATATTAAATGCTGTATTATCTACCATGCAATCCCCTCCTGCTTTTTCCATTTATAAAATACGCTTGGTACTTCAATCGTTTGATCATCTTCTAGTTTTCTCTTTTGTTGAGTTGATAAAGTTCGTTCTCCTGTACTTGTAGTATCTAATATTGATATATTCTTATCCGAAACAAGGATTTCATTACCATCTGAGTCTCTCTTAAACAAAGGATTTCCACGTTTGTCATGACCGATTTTTTCAACCATAGCCATAAAAACATTGTAATCAGCCATCTTACCAGTTGTTTCTTCTCTAGTAATCTGCTCTTGTGTTTTTTTCTGAAGTATCAAAACTGATGTCTGAGTTCCATTTTTAGGCTGAAAAGTGTCAGCATGTAAATCTATACTAGCGATTATTCTAGTATTTTTAATTAGCCATTCTCTTATGTACCCTAAACCTGGTGATCCCAAAATTGCGTCAGGTAATACAATTCCTAATCTTCCGTTAGGTTTTAATAACTGTATGCACCGCTCAACAAATAGTATTTCTGGTGGTACTGAAGATTGAAATCTATCTGTTATATTCCACGTTCCATTCTTATTCTCCCATATACGAGCTAAATCATATTGTTCAAGAATATTTTTGTCTTTTATTGGTATTTTACTTCCAAACGGAGGATTAGTTACAATGACATCAAAAAAACCAATTGTTTTATGGTTTCTTATGTTTGCTTTGTCTACCATCAAAGCCTTAGCTAAACTAGTCCTAAATTCATCACTCCATTCATGTGGGGGCAGTAATGAATTTGTTTGTAGAATATTGCCACTTCCATCGTTATTCATAACCATATTCATTTTGGTAGCTTTAACAAGATCAGGATTTATGTCAAACCCAAAATAATTGTTTCTTGCCATATCGGCAATACGGTCCTGAAATGCACGCATGATATCAGAATTCCAGTTATCTTTAGCTAGACCTATTTCTTCAGTAAATTTTTGTTCGAGCTGACTTATCACATGGGTCATTGCTGTGACCAAAAAGCCACCAGTGCCACATGAACTATCTAATACATGTTCATCAATTTGAGGGTTTATCATTTCAACAACCATGTTCATAACGTTTCTAGGGGTAAAGAACTCTCCTCTATCGCCGCGCAAGTTAGCTCCAACAATTTCTTCATAAGCCTTTCCTTTAATATCAATATTTGTGTTCAATAGGCTATATTTTTGTAATTCACTTACAATATATGCTAAGCTTCTTGGAGAAAGTTTTATTTCATCATTTGCATCGAAAATTTTCCCGTGTTTTTTCTTAACTCTATCAAATATTTTCGAGATTCTTTTTTTCACTGTTAGCTGCCCATCAGGGTTGGATCTTTCATCTGATGTTGTATAAAACTCCAATGGTTTGGGTATATCACGCTCATCTTCAATTTTACAAAATATAATTTTTAGAAGTTCAAAAAAAGCCGGTTGTTTTTGAAGACCATCATTTACATGAATGTGGTTATGGCATGTTTTAAATACAAATAGCAAATTATCATCATATGCATTTTTAAGAGAAGTTCTTTTAGGTCTATTAATGTCATCTAAATTACCATCCGCAGATGGTATATCATTATAATCCATAAAAGATATTTGACCCTTATCATTTGTATACTTCTTATAGACCTCCTTTTGTTTGCCATTAGTCCACATTCCCCATTCACAATTGGGGCATGCCGCCATGTATGATTTCAGCTGGTCGACTCCCTCTTTACTATTTTTTGCATCTACAGATTCTTTTTTACATTCAATTATAATTTTAATGTTCTCTTGAGTATGCTCATTAATATCCTTATCGAAAATTACAATATCAGCTCTAGGCTTACTAGAACCTAATTTCAATGTAAATTCAACCTCTATTTGGCGAGGCAGATACTTGTGCTCGTTAACAAGCCTCTTTTCAATTGTCTGCCGCACATACTCCTCTGGAGTATCTTTTCGAAACTTTCCAGTTATATAGTCAGCGATTTTCCCTTCCGGTATCACTATTACTTTTTTCTCACTCATTTGAATCCTCCACTTGATTTATTGGTTTGTTATGTTTAATAATATCTGACAATTGGCAATCTAAAACGCAACATATCCTAGCTAACACATTTAAATCAGGCCTTTGAACCTCATTTTTGCAATATGAATTTAATTGTGTTCTCTGTAAATTTGCATCTTGAGCCAGACGATTCTTACTTATTTCGTGTTTTTTTAAATATTCATCTAACACAATCTCAAAGTTTCCCCAGTCCTGAATCTCACCTGTCATCTTCCTCCCCCTTTTTTTGCATTGATTATGATTATTATAACTTCTACTGCATATATTTACAACTGTTTTTATCTACAGTTGTAAATATATGCAACTGTTTTCTTCTATTCAACAAAAAGTATTCTCATTTTGCTAAACCGTTGAACCCTTAAAGCAAAACTACATTTCCATGGGTGAGCACAGTCCAGCACTTTTCCCATATCCGCTAAAAACACACCCAAAATCTATCACTTTACCCGCCATCAAAAAATAAATAAGCCCTTGAAAATACCGTAAACACGCCATTTCCAAGGGCTTTCTCAGTCATTAAAACATTGTATTTACTTTTACTCTCGTCAGCAGAGCAACCGTTTCAACATGTTTCGAGTTGCCTTGATAGCTATCAAAACTGCGTTCTCAACCCCTATGGTTAAGGGGAACATATCCACACTCGTAGTTGGAAACATATCCAACATTGGCTCTCGTTTGTGGGAAGATATCAACGGTTTTGTCTGTTCGTGAGAACATATCAACTCAAATCATTTCATGGTTAATCCCTTATCAATGGCTTCCTGAATAATCTTATGACAACATACCCCCAAAGGATTGTTTTCCTTACAAAGCGAATTTTTCATTGCTCCAGTTATGGCATTTACTTCTTTAACGGTTTTCGCACCATGCTTTACAACTGCTTCAATTACCTGATCTTCTGTGACTTTGCTGCAATAACAAGCATACTTAGGATCTGCATCTTTCTTAAACCAGATAGGAACCCTAACTTGGTCTTTTAAGAATTTTATTTCTTTATCTAAGTTATAGTAAATAACGTCGCAGTCCTCATTCATGCATATCTTATATTGATCTCCATCAACGGCATTACGATAATCATCTGTCACCAAGTGTTCAACGGTTATCCTACTAACTGTTACTCCTTCATTATTACAGACAGGGCAACTCTCCTTTGTTCTATTTAAATTTTGTGTGATACATTCACAGCAACATTCATCAATAACTTTCAATTACATAACCTCCATATCTTTAAAACCATTTAATTCAAGGTAAATCCCAACCAATTTTCATTTATAGTTTTTAAATTAAAAAATACCCCTTGATTGTATCGTCAATTATCGGTATCATTCAAGGGGTGAATAGGAAAAATAGTTTATAGATTCTTTACACTCAAAGCTCTAAAAGCATTTAATACTGCAATGATAGTTACACCTACATCTGCAAATATAGCTGCCCACATAGTAGTTATTCCAAAAGCACTCAAAATAAGAACAATTATTTTTATTCCAATTGCAAATACTATGTTTTGATTTGCAATTTTTAATGTCTTTTTAGAAATCCTCATTGCAGTAGCAATTTTCGATGGTTCATCAGTCATTATTACAACATCGGCGGCTTCAATGGCTGCATCGGAACCTAAACCACCCATTGCTATTCCAATATCTGCACGAGCTAATACAGGTGCATCATTGATTCCGTCACCGACAAAAGCAATTTTACCTTTTTTAGATTTTTGTAAAAATAATTCTTCTAGCTTTTCAACCTTATCTGCTGGCAACAGTTCTGCATAAACTTTATCAAGACCAAGCTCTTTACCAACTTTTGAACCTACACTTTTATTATCACCTGTCAACATGACAGTTTGTTTAATATTAGCTGCTTTAAGTTCCTTGATTGCCTGTGCTGAATCTGGCTTTACCTCATCAGCAATTGTAATATAACCTATATATTGCTTATTCATAGCAACATGTACAACAGTACCGATCAGCTCTCCCTTGAAATAAGGAATATTCATCATTTTCATAAGTTTGATATTTCCTGCCATAACCTTTCTTCCATCTACTGTTGCAACAACACCATGACCTGATATCTCTTCCACATCTGAAATACGTCCATTATCTATTTCTTTGCCGTATGCACGTTTCAGTGAAAGTGAAATCGGATGATTGGAATAGCTTTCCACATATGCAGTTAATTCAAGTAGCTCTTCTTTGGAAACTCCTTCTGGATGAATTTCTTGTACATTAAATACACCTTTCGTTAATGTTCCAGTTTTATCAAAAACAACAATTTCAGTTTCTGCTAATGCCTCTAAATAGTTACTACCCTTGACTAAAATACCTTTCCTTGAGGCTCCGCCTATTCCACCGAAGAAACTTAAAGGAATTGAAACAACTAAAGCACACGGACAAGAAACTACTAAGAATGCTAATGCTCTGTATATCCAGACGCTAAAGGTTGCCCCCTCTATAATAAGAGGTGGAATAATAGCCAGTAAGGCTGCAATTATAACCACAACTGGTGTATAATATCTCGCAAATTTCGTAATAAATTGTTCTGAATTGGATTTTTTACTACTTGCATTTTCAACTAAATCAAGAATTTTACTTACAGTAGATTCTCCAAATTCCTTGGTAACCTCTGCTGTAATAACTCCATTAATGTTGATGCAGCCACTTAGGATATCACTTCCAACTTCTACTTCACGAGGGACAGACTCGCCAGTAAGAGCTGATGTGTCAATCATTGAATATCCCTCAATTACCTTGCCATCAAGGGGAATTTTTTCTCCTGCTTTAATTACAATAATATCTCCAATTTGTACTTCATCTGGGTCAGTCCTAACAAGTTCATCGCCTTTTTTAACATTTGCATAATCTGGTCGAATATCCATAAGGCTTGCAATTGACTTTCTCGACTTGCCAACTGCATAGCTTTGAAACAGTCCTCCAACTTGATAAAACAGCATAACTGCAACACCTTCAGGATACTCACCAATAAAAAATGCACCAATTGTTGCAATACTCAATAAAAAGTTTTCATCGAAAACTTGACCTTTAAAAATATTTTTTACAGCTCTTTTTACAACATCTCCACCTACAATAATGTAACTTATTATAAAGAGAGCAATCTGTAACCATTCGTTATTTAAATTAAGCAATACTGCTGTAGCTAACAAGGCTGCACCAATAATTATTCGCCATAGTCGTTTTGTCATACTAAATAGCCTCCTTTAAGCCTTTTTCATAGTTGTATCGGGTTCAATTTTTTTAATTATTTTTTCGGCCTCTTCTATTATTGTTGGCATTTTTTCATCCTCACCATCAATAACGAGTTTTGTGGTCATAAAGTTAACAGTAGCTTCTTTCACTCCATCAAGCTCATTAATAGCCTTTTCCATTTTTGCCGCGCAATTTGCACAATCTAAACCTTCAAGTATAAATTTCTTTTTCATTATTAAATCCTCCTAAATATTATTTGTAATTTTATTTTGAATACTACAAGTCTTTTTCAAATTTTCTTGAAGCATTGCTCATTTGAAATGAAGACTTAAATATATGCCCAAATATCTTCAAAAAATATTCTATTCTACCGCATTACTACTTCTCGTTGATATGAATTAGACCTTGGTCAAATATTTCTCTTACATGATCATCAACTAATGAATAATATACTACTTTGCCTTCTTTTCTGTTTTTCACTAAATTAGCTTGTTTTAAGACTCTCAGCTGATGGGAAATTGCTGATTGTGTCATGTTAAGTAATACAGCGATATCACAAACACACATTTCAGCTTCATGTAAAGCCCATAATATCCTGATTCGTGTTGAATCTCCAAATACTTTAAATAATTCTGCTAGATCATAAAGGCTTTCTTCTTGAGGCATTTTATCTCTAACTTGATTTACAATATCCTCATGAATTACATTGCAGTCACATCTTTCAATTGAATTAAATTTTTTAGTCATATTATCACCTCTTTTTAAATCATTTCATCTGAATACTTGAACAAGCATCCATACGTTGTATATTTATTATATTATTGTTTTTCTCTTGTGTCAATAGTTATATGAGCATTTATTCAAGTGTTTTTTATATTATTTAAAATATCTCAAAAACATCTACTAAGACATTAGTACCATCCTTTCTCGGTATCCTGTTCCATACATATCCTTTAAACAAATCCTTAAAAATAAAGACTTCACCTTCGTACAAGTTTTCGATTTCTTTAATAGCTTCATCTAACAGCTTATTACATCACTCATGTGGTCAACTCCTTATCAATAACCTTATAAACAACATTTTTGATAATATCACATGTATAAATCATGTAAAAGTCAATGCAAAAACCGCCAATCAAGAGAACCTAACTCTTAATTGACGGTTTATATTAGTATTAAATCATACTTCCATTTCAATTCCAGATTTAAAGCATATTACAAAGTGGTCATCATAAACACTAACATTCTGGATAATCTTCCTTACTAGGGTATCATCATATCTCAGAGTACGGTATTTGTTATTGCGGATAAATTCTATCAGTTCGTTGATCCGCTCATTCTCACCACTTAAGGATGCATCTTCCACAAGAAGGGTCTGACGCTTTTCACGCAACTCTTCAATCTCATCTGCAAGGGATTCAAAATCTTTTCCTTTATTAGCAAGGCTGATTAGTTCCTTCTGCTTTTCTTCAAGCAAGGTGTTAATCTCTGAAATCTTATATTCCGTAGTCTCACCGATTACCGCATGAATGTTTTCCTCCAGTATTCTTATCATGTTATCACCACCGGCAAGAAGTCTATTAATGGCAGTCATTACCGCATCATATAATTCAGCTTCTTTTACCGTTCGGTTCTTGCACGTATCAGGGCCTTGCTCAATTCTTGTAACGCATCGCCAAACAAATTCTTTTCTACCGTGAATATTCCAATAGACCCGTCTGTATATGTCACCACAATCTCCACAAAAGGTTATGGTACTCAAAGCGTATTTACTACTATAAATCCTTTTATTCTTGTCTGCACCTGTGTAAATATTACTTCTGCGATGAAGCTCTTCCTGAGCCTGTAAAAAAAGTTCCTTTGGTATGATCGCCTCATGGCTATTTTCAACATAATACTGCGGGACATGACCTTCATTCTTGACTCGTTTCTTTGTAAGAAAATCCACTGTGAAAGTCTTCTGCAACAGGGCATCGCCGATGTATTTCTCGTTTAGAAGAATCTTCTTTATGGTTTCTGGTCTCCATCTTGGTTTACCTGCAGCTGTTAAAATGCCGTCTTTCTCTAGATCCCTGCCGATGCCCACTAGGCTCTTGCCCTCAAGGTACTCTCTGTAAATACGTTTAATGATTTCAGCCTCTTCTGGAACAATAATTAAGTTGCCTTCTTCATCCTTTGTGTATCCCATAAATCGATTGTGATTGACCTGCACCTTTCCTTGCTGGTAGCGATATTGAAGTCCGAGTTTAACGTTCTGCGAAAGGCTCTGGCTTTCTTGTTGTGCAAGAGAGGCCATAATGGTAAGTAGCACCTCGCCCTTGGCATCCGTTGTGTTGATGTTCTCTTTTTCAAAATACACTGCTATGTTCTTTTCCTTGAGCTGTCTAATATACTTTAAGCAATCCAGCGTGTTGCGGGCAAATCGACTAATGGACTTTGTAATAACTAAATCGATGTTGCCCTCCATACACTCTTCAATCATACGGTTGAACTCTTCTCGTTTTTTAGTGTTAGTACCGGAAATGCCGTCATCTGCAAAAATGCCTGCAAACTCCCATTCAGTATTTTTCTTTATAAACTCGGTGTAATGTGCAACCTGCACTTCATAGCTTAAATTCTGCTCTTCAGTTTCTGTAGAAACACGGCAATAGGCAGCGACACGCAGTTTCTTAATTTTTTCTTTTGCGGCCGTACTTCCAACTCTTTTTCTTGCCGGAATTACAGTTATATTTTTTCCTGCCATATTACACCTCGCTTTCTATCAAACTATATAGGTACTCCGCTCGTGTAATAGGATCATCTGGAAGTTTACCTTCTGATTTTCTCATCTTGAATCGTTCTATAGGGGAGGGAACAGTAAAAGCTGCAAGCTCTACAATCCGCCCTAAGTCCTTCGCACGTTTATTTCTAATCTCTTCAGCCTTATCAAATGTTTCTTTATCTATGATTGCTGGATATACATCATTTCCGAGATAAAGGATATTTTTCAAAATACGCCCCATTACTGAATGCGTCTTCTCAATACCTGCCTGTTCACCAGCCACTGTAAGGGAAAGTCCTGATATATATTTTTCAAAGAACTCCTTTACTTGACCTGCTGCCTTCTCATCGACAGTTATGACTCCGTCTTTAACTGTATATCCGTATGGTACATATGCCATTTATCTCACCACCTTTTCTATAAGGGAAAGCCCGCATTTCATTTTGAATGTTAGTTCCTCCCTTGAATTTACAACTATATTTTCTACAAACTTTTCAAATGTTTCTTCTGTATAATCTCCATCAAACTTATCTTTTGACACATAATGAAGAAGTGCCTTTACCTCGTCTGCTTGTGAAGTACCATTGGTAAATGACATTACTAAGTTCGTTTTCTCGGCTGTAAGATTTTTAATTTCTATATCCAGAACATTTCGTTCCTTGTTAAAGAGCGCCGGTTCAAGAAACCCTTTTGTCATAAGGCCAATAAGAGTATTGCGTTCTTCGGTTAATTGTTCCATTTTCTTATCGATGGTATTAATTCTTTCAAGGTCGCATTCTTCGTGAGTTTTACTTATAGAATCGCAAAGTGGCTCCAGTATTATCTTTCTGCTGAATGCGAGCTTATTCATTATTGTTGCGAATGTTGCTTTTATCTCTCCATCACGCAAAAATAACATGGAGCAGCTGTCCTTGTCTTCAATGTGTCCTTTGCAGCTCCAAGCAATATAACTTCTGCCAACAGAGTAGTTTGTTCTTCTCTTGAATTAACTGCCGCACTCTCCACATAGGATTCTGCCACTTAGCACATACCTGTTTTGATAAGCTTTCTTGTTAGCAGTTTTGCTCATAGATTTTGCTCTTTGAGTTATCAGCTTTTGAGCCTTGGAAAATACTTCTCTGCTGATGATCGGTTCATGATGATCCTTGCAGTAAAACTGATCTTTCTCTCCATTGTTAATGTGTCGATTGAAGTTGCTATCCGTGTAGGTCTTTTGGAAAAGCACATCACCTTTGTATTTTTCGTTACGAAGCATATCAATCACCGTACCAGAACTCCAATGATTGCCCCTTCTTGCAGGGATTTTGTCCTTGTTCAGGCCTTTTGCGATAACACTTCCACCTTTCCCTGAAAGGCACTCTGCAAAAATACGTTTGATTATTTCAGCTTCTTCAGGAACAATAACCATCTCACCATTTACGTTTGCATAGCCATATGGCGGAGTGCCAATAATGTAACTGCCATTTTGAAACTTTTTACTGATTGACCATGTTGTGTTCTGTGAAATAGACGCGGACTCTTCAGCAGCAAAACCAGATAAAATAGAAAGCATTAATTCACTTTCCATATCACCTGTATTCAGATTTTCTTTTTCAAAATAAATATAAACACCGATATCCATTAGGAGCCTTACCAGCTCCAGGCAATCCGTGGTATTTCGTGCAAAACGACTGATGGATTTGGTGATAATAAAATCAATCCTATTACTTTCACAATCACGAATCATACGGAGAAGTTCAGGTCGTTTTTCCTTCTTTGTGCCTGATATGCCTTCGTCATAATAAAGTCCGGCAAACTCCCATTCCGGATTGGATTTAATATATTTTTCATAGTGTTCCCGCTGAGCTTTAAGGCTTACCAGCTGGTCATCACTATCCGTTGAAACCCTTGCATAAGCGGCAACTCGAAGTTTGCTTTTTGATGGCTGTGATTTGGGCAGTTCATCTATTTTCGTTATCTTTTTCATCATCTCACCTCACTTTCTGCTATTACATATATCACTCTAAAAGGTAATAATAGCAAGTGTTTCAGGGCATTATCTCGGCTAACTTCGGAGAGAATTTCTGGCGGTTTAATGCTGATATTTTGTGTAGTTCATCTTGTGTAATCTTGCCCTCTTTATAGAGCATGCCAACAATGCTCTCAGCTATATAAAAGTCATATTCTTTCTGTAACTGTTCTTCTGACATCGGTTCTGTCTCACCCTTGATAGGAGAACCATCTTTCACTTCAATAATGTTCATAAAAAAACACCTCCTACCTGGTAGCCACGGCGGGAGGTGAAATCTGATGTTTTCTTTAATCTTTCTTATATTATCCTCAAGTTTTCATTATCCTCAACTTTTTCATAAATCTTTAATTTACACTTTTTCCTCCTAGAAAGTTGAGGATAATATTAT
>NZ_JHYF01000021.1 GCF_000621485.1 Alkaliphilus transvaalensis ATCC 700919 | reverse complement strand
ATTTTTTATCCTCAACATTTGCAGAAAAACATTTGGAATTTCAAAGAATTTTGTATTTGTTGAGGATAATGTAAACCTGATGATAATATAAAAAAGATTAGGAGGAATGCCCTTATGACAAATATAACTATTTTCAAAAATAATGATTTTGGTGAAGTAAGAACTTTAGAACATGAAGGAAAGACTCTTTTTTGTGGAAGTGATGTGGCTAAAGCCCTGGGATATGTGATTCCCAGTAAGGCTGTTAATACACACTGCAAAGGGGTTTCCAAAATGGAAGTACCTACGAATGGTGGTACTCAACAGATGCTTTTCATCCCGGAAGGAGATCTTTATCGCTTAATTGTAAACAGCAAGTTGCCATCAGCTGAGAAGTTTGAGCGTTGGGTGTTTGATGAAGTGATTCCAACTGTTAGAAAGCATGGGCTTTATGCTAAGGATGAATTACTCAACAACCCAGACTTATTTATATCAGCGCTAGAGGAACTAAAAGCTGAGAGGGAAAGAATCAAAAGGCTTGAACTTGAAAATGCCAAGAGTAAACAAATTATCGGAGAGCTTAAGCCAAAAGCTAGCTACTATGATTTGATTCTTCAAAACAAGAGTCTTATGCCTATCTCTCAGATTGCGAAGGACTATGGCATGTCAGGAAAAGCCTTCAATAAAATGCTTCATGAGCTGGGGGTTCAATATAAACAGGGAAATACCTGGTTATTGTATCAAGGTTATGCAGACCAAGGATACACCCAGTCAAGAACCTTTGCCATAGATGCTGAGAGAAGCAGGATGCATACCTACTGGACGCAGAAAGGACGCTTGTTCCTTTATGACTTGCTGAAAAATAAGAGAAACCTTCTACCGGTAATTGAAAGAAAGCAGAGCGCATAGGAGGTGTTCCAATTGGGGATAAGCAAATACAATGCGGAAGGGTACTATGACCCGACCGCATATGAGGGAGTGCGTAGAGCTGAAGAAAGTATGAAGGTGTTGAAGATAGTCTATCCAACAGGTTACATGGAAATCAATCTGGATTACTTTTTTCCATGCACTTTGGATAAGGCAAGAAAGGTATGTTCCCTTATCCATCGTTACTCAACTGAGTCAGATAAAGATAGATTGCAAAAGTACCTTCAGGGTAAGGAGAGGATGTATTACTCCAAAATGAGTAAATATGCCGACAAAGCTTCTTCTTATCCGGAAAACTCTAAGGAGCATCGAGAGTACCTTTCCAAGTTTAAAGAAGCGAGGCGATTGCACCAGCGCATCAAAAGGAACAGAGAGATATTTGAGATGGGGAGGGATAGTCGATGAGAATCCGATTGTGTACGGGTAACTCCCGTATGGATAAAAAGTGGAACCTAACAGAAATGGATCTAGATGAGTTTCGTGATCGGATAGCAACAACCAAAAGAACCGCTGAAACTGTGGCTCAATATAAAAAGCTTAGTAAGGCCAAGCAGGATGATATCAAGGATGTTGGTGGCTTTGTCCTGGGGACCTTAAAGAATGGGAGAAGGAAGAAAGATCATGTCCTCTCCCGTTCAGGGCTTTGTCTTGATATGGACTATGCTGAAACAGATATTATGGACCAGATTGAGATGTTCTTTTCCTTTAAGTGTTGGCTCTATTCTACACATAAGCACACTCCTGAAAAGCCAAGGCTGCGATTAATTATTCCGCTGACAAGGGAAGTTTCACCAGATGAATACTCTGCGGTAGCCAGAAAAGTTGCAGACGATATAGGGATTGAACTCTTTGATGACACTACCTATGAGCCAAGTAGATTGATGTATTGGCCATCAACATCTGCAGATGGTGAGTTTGTCTTTAAAGAAATCGAAGGAGAACTGCTTGATCCAGATACCATTCTTTCAAGGTATAAGAATTGGCGAGATTCCTCGGAGTGGCCTGTTTCCAAAAGACAGCATGCTGTAGTACAAAGGGAAGTAAAGAAACAAGCAGATCCTCTTGAAAAGCCGGGGACCATTGGAGCGTTTTGTAGAACCTACTCTGTGACAGAAGCCCTCGATACATTCCTAACGGATGTTTATAAGAAAAGTGCCATGCCGGAGCGCTATGACTATATCCCAGCTGATTCTCAAGCTGGAGTGGTGATTTACGATGACAAGTATGCCTATAGCCATCATGCAACAGACCCAGCTTGCGGTAAGCTTATGAACGCATTTGATGTGGTGAGGATACACCAATTTGGACATTTAGATGAACGTTCATCTGAAGGAACAGATCCTGTTAAGCTTCCCTCCTTTAAGGCTATGCAGGAATTTGCGGTAGCAGATGAAAAGGTGAAGGTGCAGCTGGCAGAAGAGCGGGATCAGCTGGTCAGAGAGGAATTTGAAGATGTCGATGAGGGTAATTGGCAAACTCTACTGGAGTTAGACAAGCAAGGGAAGGTCAAAGATACTCTTACGAATATCGTGCAGATTATCCGTCATGATGTAAATCTAAAGCCTATCGTCTATAACGAATTTAAAAGTATTCTAGATGTAGTAGGTGAGCTTCCTTGGAAACAGGTTAAATCCGGCTGGGGAGATGCAGATTTGGCCTGTGCCAAAGTGTATTTTGAAAGGGTATATGGTATTTGGTCACCTACCAAATTTAAGGATGCGTTATTGGCAGTTGCATCAGCGGAGCGAACCTACCATCCCATAAAGAATTACTTTGAAACCTTAGAGTGGGATGGTGTGGAAAGGCTTGATACAATTTTAATTGATTATCTTGGAGCAGAAGATACTGCTTTTGTAAGGGCTGTAACAAGAAAGACTCTATGTGCTGCGGTAGCCAGAGTATATGAGCCAGGTAAGAAGTTTGATTCTATCTTGGTTCTTAATGGACCACAAGGTATAGGCAAGTCTACAATCTTTTCAATACTGGGTAAAGAGTGGTATTCAGATAGTTTATCCATTGCAGATATGAAGGATAAGACTGCTGCCGAGAAGCTTCAAGGATACTGGATTCTTGAACTAGGGGAGCTTGCTGGTATTAAGAAAGTAGATGTTGAAACAGTCAAATCCTTTATTACAAGGACTGATGATAAATTCAGACAATCTTATGGTGTCAATGTTGAAAGTCATCCGAGAGCAAACATTATCGTTGGTTCGACAAATTCAGAAAGTGGCTTCCTCAGAGACATCACCGGTAATAGAAGATTTTGGCCAGTGTATGTGACAGGAAAAGGAAAGTACAACGCTTGGGATCTAAAGGATGTGGACCAGGTTTGGGCTGAAGCTATTGAACGCTATAAGGAAGGCGAAGAACTGTTCTTAAAAGGTGATGTGGCACTTCAGGCTTATGAAGCACAACAACAATCCATGGAAGCAGATGATAGGGAAGGGATTATCATCGAGTACCTTGAGAAGTTGCTACCGGAGGATTGGTCCAAGATGGATCTTTATCAGAGAAGGAGTTTCCTATCAGGCAGTGAGTTTGATGGTGGTGTGTCCACTGGAGTAGAGAAGCGAGACAAGGTGTGTATTATGGAAATTTGGTGCGAGTGCTTTGGTAAAGAAAGACAGAATCTTAAACGGACCGACTCCTATGAAATTGAAGGTATTTTGAACCGAATAGGTGGGTGGCAAAAACTCGATTCTAATAAAACAGGGAAAGCTTATTACCCCCTCTATGGTCCTCAAAAGACATTTATTAGAAAGAGTGGATAGGCACGAGGGCACGAGTTAGGCACATGCCCAGATTGCCTTGAAAATAGAAGGCACGGAGAAAGGCACAGCCAAGACGGTAGTAAAACTGGGTGCTAGGGTGGTGCTGTGCCTATCGTGCCTATAAAAAACTATGATGAGCATTAAGAGTATGGTAATTATAGGTAATAAGCACGTATATACACGTATACGCGCGTAAGGAGAAAAAGGGGATAGGCATGGCACGTGGGCAAGAGTAGAGAGGGGAGTTGGTCTTTTGCTAGAAAGTATGGTTGAGAGAAAGCTTGTAACTGAGGTAAAAAAGCGTGGAGGGTTGGCGGTTAAATTCGTATCACCCGGTCTAGCTGGGGTGCCGGACCGCTTGGTACTTTTCCCGGGTGGAAGGTTAGCATTTGTGGAATTAAAAGCACCTGGGAAGAAGATGAGACCGCTTCAAACAAAAAGAGCAAAGCAGTTGAGAGCATTAGGATTTAGGGTGTACTGCATTGATGATCCTAAAATGATTGGAGGTGTTTTAGATGAAATACAAACCTCATAATTATCAGGAATATGCTAGAGACTTTATTTTGAATCATCCCATCTGTTGTTTGATGTTGGATATGGGTTTAGGCAAGACGGTGGTAACCCTTACTGCCCTGTGGTTATTGGCACTGGACAGTTTTGATATCGGTAAGATTCTGGTGATTGCACCAAAACGGGTAGCTGAAGACACATGGCCAAAGGAACTGAAAAAATGGGAACATTTAACGGGACTAACACATTCACTGGTGTTAGGAAGTAAGAAGCAGAGAGAAGAAGCCCTAGAGAAAAAAGCTGCCATCTATATCATCAACAGAGAAAATGTTGCATGGCTTGTTGAAAACTATAAATGGGATTTTGACACTCTGGTAATCGATGAACTATCAAGCTTTAAATCTAATAAAGCTCAAAGGTTCAAAGCCCTGAAGAAAGTAAGACCGATAGTGCAAAGAGTCATCGGCTTAACGGGAACTCCGGCACCAAATTCACTATTGGACCTTTGGCCACAGATGTATCTTTTAGATAAGGGGGAAAGACTAGGAAGATTTATTGGAGGTTATCGTGATCGTTTTTTTAAACCTGATAAACGAAACAAAGAAATTATTTATTCTTACAAACCACGTGATGGAGCAGAAGAAAGTATCTACAGATTAATTAACGATATTTGTATTTCCATGAAAGCGGTAGATTTTCTTGATATGCCTGATAAGATCAGTAATCGAATTGAAGTGTCCATGGATAAGAAGGAAAAAGAACTGTATGAGGAATTCAAGCGAGACATGATTATAACACTTCAAGGTGAAGAAATAGATGCAATAAATGCAGCGGGGCTTTCAAATAAACTTTTACAAATGGCTAATGGAGCGGTTTATGGAGAAAACAAGAAGGTTGTTCCGATTCATGATAAAAAACTGGACGTTTTAGAGGATTTAATTGAAGCAGCAAACGGCAAACCTCTGTTGGTTGCTTATTGGTACAAGCATGATTTGGAGAGAATCTCAAAGCGTTTTGATGTGAGGACCATTCAAACTTCAAGGGACATTGATGATTGGAATGCAGGAGAAATCCCAGTGGCCCTAATTCATCCAGCATCTGCAGGACATGGACTAAACCTTCAAGAGGGTGGATCCACTGTCATTTGGTTTGGACTGACTTGGTCCTTGGAGCTCTATCAGCAACTTAATGCTAGGCTTTGGCGGCAAGGTCAAAAACATACGGTGGTAATTCAACATATCGTTACAAAAGATACCCATGATGAAGATGTGATGAAAGTACTAGAAAACAAGGATATGAAACAGTCCGCTTTAATTGCAGCTGTAAAAGCCAGAATTGGAGGGAGCTAATATGAGCGAAAGGATAGAGAAGATAATAAGAGATTACCCGCAACTGATTATGGAGCGGACATGTCTAGAGCATCAGCTTCGAAATTTTACTGGCATAACAGAAACAGAAATGATTGAGTCCATGTATTTTAATCATCCTGAAGGTGAACGTGTTCAAACCAGTGGAGTTTCTGAAAAGACCGCCAATATTGCCATAACCTATAAGGATAAAATGCAGAAGATGAATCAAGAATGGCAGGAGCATCTTGAAAAGAAATATGCCATTATTTCTGAGGAGATCATCTTCTTTGAATCGGCTATTGCAGCATTAAGCGGAAATTTATCAGAGTTTATATGGGATATGGTTATAGGTGGTTTAACCTGGGATGATCTTGCCTGCAAGTATCACATAAGCAGAACCATGGTAGCTAAATATCGTAAGAAAGCCATCCGCGAACTTGAAATCCTGTATGCCATTAACGAAAAGGAGATGGCAGAGTATATATTGAGTTGAGGTGATTGGATGTGTAAGCGAGGAGATGTCTATTTTGTAGACTTTGGAGATAATAAAAAATCTAAGAAACAATTAGGAGTCCGACCTGTAGTTATAGTCAGCAACAACAAAGCAAATATCCATTCACCAGTTATAACAATTGTACCGCTGACTTCTAGAATTAAAAAGAAATTCTTACCTACACATGTATATATACCAGCTTCATCTGGAAGCGGGTTGAAATCTCCTAGCGTGGCCCTTGCAGAACAAGTGGATAGCATTGATAAAAATAGATTACTAGAAAAACGGGGTAATATAGCTAGTAAAGCAATCATGAAGAAAATAACTAAAGCTATTCAGATTCAAATTGGGGCATTTGATAAATTTAATTAATAGCTTTATTTTGTCAAAATGGTTTACCAAAGGTGTACTAAAGGTGTACTGTAATGTCATTTCTTTTGCTATATAATTATAATTGCCAAGAAGTATAGAGAGTCTGGGTTCTCCCCTGGGCTCTTTTTCTATGGTCGGATGCGTCTTTCATCCTTTCACGCATCCGTACATATGAAAGGAGAGAAAACTATGCCTAGAAGGCCTAATATACCATGTAAGCATCCAGGCTGTAACAGACTTATTCCTGCCGGGTCCAAGTATTGTGAAGAACACACTATGCAACACCGATCCTATGCAAGGACCACTAAAGAGAAAGGTTATGATGGTCGGTGGAGAAAAGCGAGGGCTAGATACCTAAAGGCGCATCCACTTTGTGTGAAGTGTGTAGCGAAAGGGAAGTATCAGAAAGCTGCTGTAGTCGATCACATTGTTCCTCATAGAGGAAATAAAAAATTATTCTGGGATGAAAGTAACTGGCAGGCACTGTGCAAGTCCTGTCACGATAAAAAGACGATGACTGAAGATAGATACCAGGAGTTTAAGTACTAAATACCCCCCTAGGGGAGGTTGAATCTCTAGGGCCTTTTCAGACGGAGACCGCCGCCCCCTCTCGCGTGAAAAAACGCAGAATTAAATAGGGGGGATACCCCAAAAGGGCTTAAACGCCTACAAAAACTATAAGAAATAGCGAAACGACAAAGGTGATAGAGGTAGAATTATTTTGATAGTTACGCTAAAAGATTATCTTAAATGCTGTAAAACATCTGCTAAACGCAGAGTTTTGCGGCATTTTTTATGCAATTAATTAACGAAAGGATGTGAAGCAATGACAGATTTTCAAGCTAAACAAATACGGGAACTTCGAATGAGGGGTGTAGGATATCGTGCCATTGCTTCAGTTATCGGGCTTTCAAGAGATATTGTAAGAAATTATTGTAAAACCCATGGACTAGATGGTTTAGCTTCAGAGTTGACTATAAACATGAAGGAACAAATGCAGCAGGGGAAAGCTTGTCTTAGCTGTGGTAAAGAACTTAAACAGCCAGCTACAGGACGAAAGAGAAAGTTTTGCTCAGATAGTTGTAGACGCGAATGGTGGGCTGAGCATTCTGATAGCATTCAGCGCAAGGAAACAGCATTCTATGATAAAAATTGCGCCTATTGTGGTGACACCTTCACCGTCTATGGAAATAAGAACAGAAAGTATTGCAGCCACACCTGCTATGTACATGATAGGTTTTGGAGAAAGGAGGAAGGAAGAGCACCCTATGTTAGTCCTTCCAAAAGTGAGGAGGAGAAAAATGAGTCAAATGAAATGGAAATCGATACCTGTAGATGAACTGAAACCAGCAGAATATAATCCGAGGAAGAAGCTGAAAGCGGGAGATAAGGAATACGAGAAAATCAAAAATTCCATCCTTGAATTTGGATACGTTGAGCCTATCATTGTTAATTACGATATGACAGTAATTGGCGGGCATCAAAGGCTGACTGTCTTAAGGGATTTAGGCTATGAAGAAGTCCAGTGTGTTGTTGTAGAAATTGAAGATGAGAACAAAGTAAAAGCCCTTAATATCGCCCTTAATAAAATCACAGGTGCTTGGAATGAACAACTTCTTGCAGATTTACTTGTAGATTTACAGACTGCAGAATTCAATACTGATTTTACGGGCTTTGAAGCACCAGAGATAGAACAACTCTTTTCTAAAGTTCATAACAAAGATATCAAAGAAGATGATTTTGATGTAGATGAAGCGTTGAAGAAACCCACGATGACAATAAAGGGTGACGTTTGGTTACTAGGAAGGCATAGAGTCATCTGTGGTGATTCAACTTTACCAGAAACCTATACAGCTTTAATGGACGGGAATAAGGCCAACATTGTCGTGACAGACCCTCCTTACAATGTGAATGTGGAAGAAACTGCAGGCAAGATTCAAAACGATAATATGCCTGATGCAGACTTTTACAAATTTCTATTTTCAGCCTTTGTGAATATGGAGCAAAGTATGGAGACAGACGCTTCCATATATGTGTTCCATGCGGATACCCAAGGGCTTAATTTTAGAAAAGCCTTCACAGATGCAGGTTTTTATCTATCAGGCTGCTGCATCTGGAAGAAGAACTCACTGGTGCTGGGGCGTTCTCCTTATCAATGGCAGCATGAACCATGTCTTTTTGGATGGAAGAAGGGCGGTAGGCATCAATGGTATTCGGACAGAAAGCAGACCACCATTTGGGAATATGATCGACCAAGATCATCTAAAGAACACCCAACTATGAAGCCAGTGGCATTAATGGCCTATCCGATTAAAAATTCTTCTATGAGCAATTGCATTGTTTTAGACCCATTTCTAGGAAGTGGATCTACCCTTATAGCCTGTGAACAAACTGGACGTATTTGCTACGGAATAGAACTGGATGAGAAGTTTGCAGATGTAATTGTTAATCGATTCATTGAAACTACCGGGGACTCGTCGAATGTATTTTTATTAAGAGATGGGAAGAGATTTACTTATGCTGAGATTTATAAAACCTTAGAGAAAGAATCCCATTAGATATCACAGAATGCTTGACTTATATACCTTTTAGAGTGATGTATGTAGTACCAAAAATAAAGGAGGTATAAGTCAATGCAAATTAAAACTAAATGTAAAAATCGAAAAGAGCTGGTCAGCAAAATCGGAGAGTTTCTAAACGAGAAACCATCCTATGTTGGCCCCCCGAGCTTCGCTTATAAAGTTGGGGATATCACCATTGACCGAGATGGTTTGGTTATCTGTGAATCAGAGATGGAAGGTGAAAGGATGAGAGCGCATTTAGAGGAACTTGGATATGTAGAAACTGAACTAGAGAGCCTGGAGGTCAGCGTACCCATAGAGGATATGGAAGGACTAGGGCTTCAGAATTTAATATTCATGCTACGAAGCAAACAATATTTATTAAACCGAATTGTAGGAAGAGAACATTTTTTTGTCCATGATGACTTCATTAAAACCTTGCAGACCAATTTGCCTGAAAGTAAGGAAGCCATAATTGAGATTCTTCAGGTAGAAGGTACTGAAGTTATATCAGGCCTGAGGGTTGAGGATGATAAAGTGACCTTCAGCTTTCCAGCATCTGAAAATCCAGAAAAGAATCGAGCCTATGTTGAATTGGTTGCCATGATGGTTGCCCATGCAAGAGAAGCGAAGCGAATAAGCCCAAAAGCCAGCGAACCTGAAAATGAAAAATACTACCTTCGGGTATGGCTGGTCAGGATTGGCCTAGGAGGCAAAGGCGCAAAGGGCTCAAGGAAAGCCCTACTTGAAGGCTTAAAAGGGCACACAGCCTTCCGTACTCCTGAGGATGCAGAGAAACACAAAGCTAGACTCCTTGAGAAAAAAGAAGGTGATGGACATGAGCAATAGACCGAGAGCCTTGTTTGGGAGAAAGCTTAATGACCTGAAGGAACTAAAGGAAGCTACCTTCTACGCAAATAAAAACAGCCAGCAAGGAAGTTTTTACAAGGTGACTAAAGAAGTACTTTTAAATGATGAAGAGTTCAAGGAGTTCTCAAAAGATTTTTTTCAAGAACAACCTTGGATTGAAAAGTCTGATGGGGGATCCAATGAAAATGGAGAAATCAGATGTATCCGGGTAATCAATACTGATACCGGGGAGCGAGTCCTAATCAATAATGAAGGCTATGATTATTGCCGATATACTGCCCTAGAAGAATAGAAAATATATGCGTTTTATATGCACATTTAGCTTGCTATTACCTGTGTTTAGAGTGATATATAGTACTACCAAAACGGTTAAAACACAGGTGATAGAAAGGATGAGAGCTAGATGAAAAAGCAAACCTTCGGAATTGAAATTGAACTAACGGGGATTACGAGAGAACAGGCAGGTCAGGTCATTGCAGACTACTTTGGAACAAGAAACATCTACGTAGGGGGATCCTACAGGACCTATGAGGTTAAGGATACCAAAGGTAGAACCTGGAAGTCCATGTATGACTCAAGCATTGTTCCTCAAAAGAAAAAGGGAAGAAGCAGAGTTTCAGCCGGTGATGAATACAAAACAGAGGTGGTTAGCCCAATTCTCACCTACGAGGATATAGAAGATCTGCAGGAACTGGTTAGGCAGCTAAGACGCAAGGGCGCCATTGTAAACAACTCCTGCGGGATACATGTCCATGTTGGAGCAGAACGCTTTACCCCTCAAACCTTAAGAAACATTGTCAACATCATCGCCAGTAAGGAAGACATCCTTTATAAGGCGCTTAAGATAGACCGAGGAAGAATCCGGTACTGCAAGAAAACCAATGAGAAGCTACTGGAAACCATAAACAAGAAAAAGCCAAAAACCATGAGCGAGCTTTCAGACATTTGGTACGCGGAGGATCCCTACGGAAGAGATAGACATTATAACGCCACCAGATATTATGGACTCAACTTACACGCTACCTTTACCAAGGGCACTGTAGAATTTAGGCTTTTCAACTCCACGACCCATGCAGGCGAGATAAAGGCATACATTCAGTTTTGCCTGGCAGTGAGCCACCAAGCCCTAAGTCAGAAGAAAGCATCCGCCAGAAGAACGATGACGGACAACGAGAAATACACATTCAGATGTTGGATGCTAAGACTTGGCCTTATCGGGGAGGAGTTCAAAACCTGCAGGCTCCATTTTCTAAAATACCTTGAAGGGAACTCTGCATTCAGACAGGTAGCATGAAATGAATAGCCACAGGCTCACCGGGGCGGGAGAACCGCCCCTAAGGTGGTAGTAGGGTTCCCTAAGCGGCTGAAAAGCCGACACAGGCCAAGCTGGCGGGGAAGAATGGCCCTTGAAGAAAGGATGAAAAGAAATGAAAACAAAACTGTATATCGCCTACGGCAGTAACATGGATGAAGGTCAAATGGCCTTCAGGTGTCCGAAGGCCAAACTTAAAGGTGTGTCAGAAGTAAAAGACTGCAGGCTTATCTTCAAAGGTTCTAAGACAGGTGCCTATGCTACCATTGAAAAAGCAAAAGGGCAGAAGGTGCCAGTGGTTCTTTGGGAGATTGAACCGACAGACGAACATAACCTTGACCGTTATGAAGGCTTCCCAACCTTCTACTACAAGCAGTGGTTGGAGTTAGACCTTGATGGAGAGAAGATTCAAGGCATGGTCTACATGATGGATCATGACAGGAAGCTAGGACAGCCCAGTTACCATTACTATAAAACCCTTGAAGATGCTTATGAGAAATTTGGTTTTGACAAGGCCATCTTAGAAAAAGCACTGGAGGATTCTTCGGTAGAGGGGGATGAAGATGTTAATTAGAAAAGAAATCCTAGAGAGATTAAGGAAACAGTACCCACCAGGAACCAGAGTAGAGCTCATAAAAATGAATGATCAGCAAGCACCACCCACTGGAACACAGGGAACTGTAATCGGTGTAGATGATATAGGAAGCATTATGGTTTCTTGGGATAATGGTAGTAACCTTAGTGTTGTTTACGGCGAGGACAGCTGCAGAAAGGTTGAGGAGTAAAAACACAGATTTAAACCAAGTGAAAGACTTCTACTGAGGTCTTTTTTCCTGTTATAAGCCAATGAGAGGAGGTGGAACTTATGGCACAGAGAGGAAGAAAACCAAAACCAACAGCCCTTAAAGAGTTAGAGGGAAACCCAGGGAAAAGACCACTTAATACAAATGAACCTAAACCGCCAAAGAAAGCTCCCCGCTGTCCTTCATGGCTAGAGGCAGAAGCTAAAAAAGAATGGAGGCGTATGGGTAAAATACTGGAGCAGATGGGTATTTTAACGGAGATGGACATGGCGGCATTTGCAGGATATTGTCAGGCTTATGCAAGGTGGAAGGAAGCAGAAGAATTTATTACCCAGCATGGCACTATGATACGAACACCTAACGGTTATTTGCAGCAGGTGCCACAGGTTTCCATCGCCCAGACTAATCTTAAAATAATGTTGAAGTTCTGTGAACAGTTTGGACTTACACCATCTGCAAGAAGTCGAATTGCAGCGGGAGAAGGATCGGTAGAGCCAACAGATGAAATGGAGAAGCTATTAAGGGGTGATATTTAATGAGTTTTAAATATACCCCATCACCCTTTATGCTTGAAACGTCTCATTATGATAAAGCAAAGGCCGATAGGGCAGTTGCGTTTATAGAAAACCTAAAACACACCAAAGGGAAGTGGGCAGGGAAGAATTTTCTCTTATTGCCATGGCAGGAGCAGATTATAAGAGATATATTTGGCATTGTAGATTCACAGGGAAGACGTCAGTTTAGAACAGCTTATGTTGAGATACCAAAGAAACAGGGTAAATCTGAACTTGCAGCAGCAATTGCCCTTTATCTCTTGTATGCTGATAATGAGCCTAGCGCAGAGGTTTATGGTGCTGCTTGTGACAGATCACAGGCCTCTATTGTATTTGATGTGGCCAAGCAGATGGTTCAGATGTCACCAGCATTACTTAAGCGTTCAAAAATAACCGCCGCTACAAAGCGGATAGTTAACTATTCTAATACAGGGTTTTATCAAGTTCTATCTGCGGAAACCGCCACAAAGCATGGACTTAATGTATCGGGACTTGTATTTGATGAAATTCATGCCCAGCCTAATAGAAAGCTTTATGATGTTCTGACAAAGGGTTCTGGCGATGCCAGAGAACAACCCCTGTTTTTTATTATTACAACCGCTGGAACCGATAAAAACAGCATTTGCTATGAGCTGCACAGCAAAGCCCTTGATATAAAAGCAGGGAGAAAGAAAGACCACTCTTTTTATCCAATAGTTTATGGTTTGACAGAAGAAGATGATTGGAATGATGAAGCAAACTGGTATAAGTCTAACCCTTCGCTTGGGCATACGATATCCATTGACCGGGTTAGGGAAGCATACAAAAATGCCTTAGAGAATCCAGCCGAAGAGAATGTGTTTAAACAGCTAAGGCTTAATATGTGGACATCGGCAACTGTATGTTGGATACCCGACCATATTTATGATCGAGGAAATCTTTCTATTGATATAGATTTACTTAAAGGAAGAGAGTGCTATGGAGGACTAGACCTTTCAAGCACATCTGATATAACTGCTTTTGTTCTTGTATTCCCACCCAGAACTGAAGACGAGAAGTACATCGTCTTGCCTTTTTTCTGGTTACCGGAGGACACCTTAGAGCTAAGATGCAGAAGGGACCACGTTTTATATGATGTTTGGGAAAAACAGGGCTATATTCAAACGACAGAGGGAAATGTTATTCATTATGGTTTCATAGAAAAATTTATTGAGAGTTTGGGAGAGAAGTACCACGTAAGAGAAATTGCATTTGATAGATGGAATGCTACTCAAATGGTTCAAAACCTAGAGGATATGGGGTTTACAGTTGTTCCCTTCGGTCAAGGGTATAAAGATATGTCGCCACCGAGTAAAGAACTATATAAACTTTTAATGGGAGGGTCTATAAACCATGGTGGACATCCAGTCCTTAAGTGGATGGCACAAAATGTGGTCATGAGGCAAGACCCCGCAGGAAACATTAAGCCGGACAAGGAAAAATCTGTGGAGAAAATAGATGGTATAGTTGCCACCATTATGGCCCTAGATAGATGCATTAGAAATAAAGATGATGGGGGTAGCGTTTATGATGAAAGGGGTCTTATCAGTTTTTAATGATAGATAAAATACAAGTCAGGAGGTGATAACATTTGAAAATACCAATCTTATCTAAAATCTTTAACTCAAGAGCAGACCCAAAGAACAGCATGTGGGAGAGTACCTATGCTTTTTTCTTTGGCCCTACGAGTAGTGGAAAACATGTGGATGAAAGGACAGCAATGCAAACTTCTGCGGTGTATGCCTGTGTAAGAATTCTAGCAGAGACACTTGCATCACTACCTCTTCATACCTACATCCGAACTGAAAGGGGAAAGGAAAAAGCAATAGATCACCCTCTATATAACCTTTTACATGATTCACCTAATGATGAGATGACTTCATTTGTGTTCAGAGAAACACTGATGGGTCATCTTTTATTATGGGGAAATGCTTATGCCCAAGTCATCAGAGATGGTAGAGGAAAAGTTATAGCGTTATACCCACTAATGCCGGAAAAGATGGAGGTTAAGCGAAGCGAGGGTGGTGAGATTTATTATAGCTATCAAAAGAATGATGAAGAACACATTCTAAGAAACTTTGAAGTACTTCACATTCCAGGACTTGGCTTTGATGGTTTAGTGGGACACTCGCCTATTGCTATGGCAAAACAAGCCATTGGAATGGCTATTGCAACAGAGGAATATGGTGCTACCTACTTCAAAAATGGAGCAAATCCCGGTGGAGTTTTAGAACATCCGGGTATTTTAAAGGACCCTACAAAGGTACGGGATAGTTGGAACAGTGTCTATGGTGGCAGTAACAATGCTAATCGAGTGGCTGTCTTGGAGGAGGGACTTTCCTTTAAACCAATAACTATTCCACCGGAGCAGAGTCAGTTTCTTCAGACGAGGAAGTTTCAACTTAATGAAATTGCCAGGATATTTCGTATTCCTCCCCATATGATTGGAGATCTAGAAAAGTCCAGTTTCTCAAACATCGAGCAGCAAAGCCTTGAGTTTGTAAAATACACTTTAACCCCTTGGCTTTCTCGATGGGAGATGGCTATGAAAAAGACATTGTTATCACCTACGGAAAAAAAGGATTATTTCTTTAAACTCAATGTGGAAGGGCTCCTTCGAGGCGATTATAAGACAAGAATGGAAGGTTATAGCATCGGGATTCAAAACGGGTTTTTAAGTCCTAATGATGTACGGGAACTGGAAAACTTAAATCGTATCGAGCATGGAGATGTCTATGCAGTTAATGGTAATATGCTAAAACTTGAGGACATTGGAGCCTACGCTAAAAAGGACTCAATTGAGAAAGGAAGTGAGGAGTAGATGAAGTTTTGGAACTTTGTAAGCACAGAAGAAGGGAGAACCCTTTATTTAGACGGCTACATCGCCCAAGAGAGCTGGTTTGATGATGATGTGACACCTAAGACATTTAAAGCAGAACTTGAAGCTGAAATTGGAGATATAACCCTTTGGATCAATTCCCCTGGGGGAGACTGTTTTGCGGCTTCTCAAATATATACCATGCTAAAAGAATATGAAGGTAAGGTTACCGTAAAAATTGATGGTATTGCCGCCAGTGCAGCATCGGTCATTGCTATGGCAGGTAATGAAGTTTTAATGTCACCAACTGCCATGCTGATGATCCATAATCCGGCCACTATTGTATGGGGTGAAGTTTCTGATATGAAGCGGGGGATTGAGATTTTATCAGAGGTAAAAGAAAGTATCATAAATGCTTATGAAAATAAGACGGGTCTTTCAAGAAGTAAGATTGCTGCCATGATGGATAAGGAAACCTGGATGAGTGCTGGAAAGGCCTTAGAGCTTGGGTTCTGTGATGAAGTGCTGTATACAGAAGAAAAGATACCAGAGGCTGTCATAAATGGTTTTCTCTTTGACAAAATGACGGTGACTAACCACTTTTTAGGGCGATTAAATAAATCAAAATCACAAACCCAAAATGGAGCAAAGCAAAAAGAGGAAGGAACAGATTACAATCAACTGGCAAAAAGGCTCGAACTTATTAAATAAATGGAGGGATTTAGATGAGTAAAATATTAGAACTAAGAGAAAAACGTGCAAAAGTGTGGGATCAGGCTAAGGCTTTCTTAGACGAAAAGCGGGGTGATAATGGTCTTTTGTCGCCTCAAGACACTGCTACCTATGAAAAGATGGAAGCAGAAGTGGTAGCACTTGGGAAAGAAGTAGAGAGACTTGAAAGACAAGCAGCCCTTGATTTAGAGCTATCAAAGGCTACAACCAATGCAATTAGGAATACACCAGATAATAATTATTCACCAGAAAAAACAGGTAGAGCCTCAAGGGAATATGAAAGTGCCTTCTGGAATGCTATGAGGCGACAAACAACTGAATCGGTAAGAAACTCACTAAGAATTGGGGAAGATTCAGAAGGTGGATACCTTGCACCAGATGAGTTTGAAAGAACTTTAATTGAAGCACTAGAAGAAGAAAACCTTATGAGAAGTCTGGCTAAGATTATCAAAACTTCTTCTGGGGATCGCAAAATTCCAGTTGTAGCATCTAAAGGAACTGCATCTTGGGTAGATGAGGAAGGTCCAATTCCAGAGTCTGATGATAGCTTTGGCATTATGTCTATTGGGGCATATAAGCTGGCTACTATGATTAAGGTTTCAGAAGAACTTCTACAAGACAGTGTCTTTAACCTTGGAACCTATATCGCAAAAGAGTTTGCTAGACGAATCGGGCAAAGGGAAGAAGAGGCCTTTATTATTGGTGATGGAAATGGAAAGCCAACAGGACTATTTGGAAGTGCCCAGCTAGGTCACACTACGACTGCAGCTGCTTTAAAGTTTGATGACTTGATGGACCTCTTTTATTCCCTAAAGTCACCATATAGAAAGAAAGCCACTTTCATTACCAATGATGCTACCATTAAAGAGATTCGAAAACTAAAAGACGGAAACGGACAGTATTTATGGCAGCCATCTGTACAAGCAGGTCAACCAGATACTATTCTCAACCGTCCAGTGAAGACATCTGCTTACGTTCCACTAATTGAAGCAGGGGCAAAACCTATCGCCTTTGGAGATATCTCCTATTATTGGATTGCAGATAGGCAAGGTAGAAGTTTCCAAAGATTAAACGAGCTCTATGCAGCAACAGGACAAGTAGGGTTTAAAGCAACACAGCGAGTGGATGGAAAACTTATTCTTCCAGAAGCAGTAAAAACCTTACAAATGAAAGCGTAGGTGACTCCTGATGAGTAATGTAAAGAATTATACAGAGCAGGGCGGAGAAAGAACAATCATTGAAGGTGAGCTTGTAATCATTGATGGTGGCAAGCTCATTTTTAATGGGCAGGAATTAAAGCCGGCAAGTCTTCAAGCAAATAGTAACGCTGAAGATGTAGCAGGGATTGTGGCTGATTTTAATGCCCTTCTTTCCAAGTTAAAAGCTGCAGGACTGATGAAGTAGAAAGGTAGGTGAGGGTATGATCCCTTTAGAAGAAGTGAAACTTTATCTAAGAGTTGAAGGTGATGAGGAAAATGCCCTCATCTCTTCCTTTATAGAAATCGCTAGAAATATTTGTGAAGATATTTTAAGATATCCACTTTCAGAATTGGAAGAAGTCCCAGTATTAGTAAAACAAGCTATGCTTTACTGCATCGCCAATATGTATGAAAAAAGAGAAGGGACTCATCACTACATGAAAAATGAAAGTGGAGGAATTTTAGAAACCATCAATATGATGAAACTCATGTTAAATAGCCTTAGAAAAGAAAGCTGGTGATGCTATGGAAATTGGTGCTTTAAGACATAGGATTACCTTTCAAAAAAAGACAATAGCCATTAACCATAATGGTTTTGAAATAGAAACTTGGGAGGATGTAAAATCGATATGGTCAGCTGCCAGCAATCTTCATGGCAGGGAGTTTTATGAAGCCGCACAGGTTAAGGCAGAGCATACTGTAAAATTCACCTTCCGATACCTAAAAGGAATTGACCCTTCTATGGAGATTCGTTTTAATGGAAAACGCTATAACATCATTGCCATCGATAATATCAAATATAAAAATAGGTTTATAGAGGTTAGAGCCCAGGAGGTGATGCCAAGTGGCTAAGATGGAAATTGAAGGGATACAAGAGCTACTGGATGAACTTCAAAGACTAGGAGAACAAAGTAAGCGTATTGAAAATAAGGCCCTAAGGGAAGCGGGAAGTGTAGTTGAAGAAGCCATAAAGAATGAAACACCTGTCCGTTCAGGTACTCTTAAGAAAAGCATCAAAACCTCTGGTGTAAAAACCAAAGATGGAATGAAACATGTGGAAGTTGGACCAGGGAATGACGCATTTTATAGTAGATTCGTGGAATTTGGCACAGTGAAGTTGAAGGCCAATCCCTTTATGGGTAGAGGCTATGAAAAATCCAAAAATGAAGCTATGAATAAGATATCAGAAGAAATTAGAAAGGGGCTGGGGCTATGAGTCTAAATAAAGATATTCTAACAGCTCTTAGTCCTTTAAATATTCCAGTAGCTTATCAAACTTATAGCGGAAAAGCTGAAACCTACATCACCTTCTTTACCTATTTAGAGAAGTCAGAGCTCTATGCTGATGATGAAGAAAAAATAGCAGGACATTATATTCAACTAGATCTATGGACAAAGTCAGATTTTACGGATCTAGTATCAGAGGTGCATTCATGCATGAAACAAGCAGGATTTATTAAACTGAATTTTTATGACCTTTATGAAAAGGATTTAAAAGTGTATCACAAAGTGATGCGATATCGAAGGGAGGAGAAGTAAATGGCTCAAGTAGGACTTAAAGATTTACACTTTGCTGTTTTAGAAGAAGATACAAGGGAAGGCGTGCTTTATGGTGAAATTAAACCTTTAGCTGGCGCCATGAATGCCACCATTAACCCTACAGTCAATACTCAGGAACTTTATGCAGATGATCAGCTATGGGAGTCTGTATCAGCCCTTGGAAAGATTGATGTTGAAGTTGAAACCGCAGATATTCCACTAAGCGTTAGAGGAAAGCTTACAGGTAGTGAGGTTAAGGATGGGGTTTTAATTGAAAAGGCCACTGATAAGCCACCCCATGTGGCACTAGGCTTTAAAAGTCAAAAATCAGATGGGAAATATAGATATGTTTGGCTCTTAAAAGGTGTGGCCCAACCTATGGCAGAGGACTATTCGACAAAAAAAGACAATGTGGAACATAAAACACCGAGGCTAAAGTTTGTTTTTATGCCAAGGGCCTATGACGGAGAGTGGAAAAGAACTGCCGATGAAGGAACACCAGAGTTTACCGGAGCTGAAAGTTGGTTTCAGAAAGTACCAGGAGATGCGTTGGATGAAGGTAACGGTGAAGAACCAGATGGTGGACTTGGTGAATAGAGAGGAGGATAATCGGTGCAGATTACTTTAAAAATAGATGGGAAGAACAAAACATTTGTAACAGATTTTATTTCAGCAAGAATGGTGAGAAGGACCATTGAGGTCTCTAAAGGGATTAATTTTAATGATATGAGTCCAGAGGAACTGGATCAGATGGTGGGATTTGTTGTGGAACTTTTTAGTAATAAATTTACCATCGATGATGTTTATGACGGTCTATCTTCAAAAGAGCTGATTCCAACTATGATGAATTGTATCAATGAAGTTGTAGGGGGAATGAGTGAAGCTACAGCAGGTGATGAAAAAAACGAATAGAGGGGAATTTCATGGATCCCCAAGATTTTATTGATGAGTTTTATTTGGCTCTTTTAGATAAAGGGTGGAAGCTTCATGAGATAGATAATATGGACATCATCTATTATCTAAAGCTTCTTAAACGGAAGATTGCTACGGAGCAAACCTATATTGATGAAATTCTATAACACCTTTAATAGGTGTATTTTTTATGCCCAAAGGAGGTGAGGGATATGGCAGACATCGGTCAACTTAATGTCAGGGTAGGTCTTGACTCTACTGGATTTCAAAACGGTATTGGAAAGCTTAATCAGGAGATGAAGAAAGTTCAATCGGAGTTTAAGCTTGCAAGTACTGAACTTGGGAAACACGGTAGTGAGCTTGACAAACTAAGAACTAAATCGGATTCCCTAACCAAACAAAAAGAACTCCAAAGACAAAAAGTAGAGGCTTTAGAAAAGGCACATCAAAAGTCGGTAGAAACCAAAGGAAAAGATGCCAAAGCTACTGGGGATTTAGAAATAAAACTAAATCAAGCTAGGACAAGTCTCGTTCAGATGGAGCAGGACCTAACTAGCATTAATAGACAAATCGAAGTCCAATCCTCCAGTTGGTACAAGCTTGGCAAAAGCCTAGAGCCAATCGGTCAGTCTATGCAGGACATCGGTAAGAAGATGGAGAGCGTAGGAAAGGATCTAACGAAGAAAGTCACCCTACCTATTGTGGGTATTGGAGCTGCAGCTGTTAAGATAGGTTCAGACTTCCAAGCAGAAATGAGTAAAGTTCAAGCCATCTCAGGAGCAACAGGGGATGATCTCCAAAAGCTAACTGATAAAGCAAAAGAGATGGGAGCAAGTACAAAGTTCAGTGCTAGTGAATCTGTCCAAGCTCTAAATTATATGGCGATGGCTGGATGGGATACCAATCAGATGCTAGATGGCTTGGACGGAGTTATGATGCTTGCTGCTGCAAGTGGTGAAAATCTAGCTACAGTTTCAGACATTGTAACCGATGCCCTCACTGCCTTTGGGATGAAGGCCTCTGACGCTGGTGGTTTTGCAGACCTACTTGCTAGTGCCTCAAGTAATGCTAATACCAACGTAGGTATGTTAGGGGAGTCCTTTAAATATGTGGCACCTCTCTTTGGTTCCCTAGGCTACTCAGCTGAAGATGCCGCTCTAGCTCTAGGCCTTATGGCTAATGCAGGTATTAAGGGAAGTCAAGCAGGTACAACCTTAAGAGGAGCTATAACAAGACTTAGCCAACCTACAGGAGAAACAAGTAAAATAATAAGTCAGTTAGGCTTAGAAATGACGGATGCCCAAGGGAATATGCTTCCCTTTAAAGATGTAATGGATCAACTAAGAGGCTCCTTTGGAAACCTTACCCAAGAGCAACAGGCCCAATATGCAGCTACTCTATTTGGCAAAGAGGCCATGAGTGGGATGCTGGCGGTTATTAATGCCACTGATGAGGATTATAAAAAGCTTACGGATGCTACGAGAGAATATAGTGGTGCTGCCGGTGAAATGGCAGACATCATGCAGGACAATCTTCAGGGGCAACTTACCATTTTAAAATCACAGATAGAAGGTGTAGCCATTGAGATCTTTGAAATACTAGTTCCTCACCTTCAAACTTTGGTAGAAGGACTTCAAAGGGCGGTGGAGTGGTTTTCTAATCTTAGTCCTGCTACACAAGAAACCATTGTAAAAGTAGCGGCACTAGCTGCAGCATTAGGACCTGTGTTAATTATTGGAGGAAAAATTGTTGCAGGAGCAGGAGCCATCATTGGAGCCTTCTCTAAGATTTCATTAGCCATTGCAGGAAAAACCGCAGCTGTTGGAGGGGCCTCTGCTGCTGCAGGTGGATTGGTTGCTATAAAAGGGGTACTAGCTGCTGCCTTTACAGCCTTAACTGGCCCGATTGGGATTGCCGTTGCAGCTATTGTTGGAATTACCGCAGTAGGTGTAGCTCTCTATAAAAACTGGGATACCATCAAAGAGAAGGCGGGAGAACTGAAAGACGCCATCTCCGAAAGATGGAGCAATATTAAAGAAAGTACAGCTGAGGCTTGGGAGAATGTGAAACAAGGGATCGGTGAAAGATGGTCTAGCATCAAAGAAAGTACCAGTGAAAGTTTAGCTTCCATGAGAGAATCTATCCGTAATGGATGGGACAATGTAAAAACCGCCACAGCTGAAAGATGGCAGTCTATCCGTGGAAACATTTCAGAGAGATGGGGTAATATCAAGGATAACACTTCACAGACCCTAGGAAATATTAGGGAAAATATAAGTTCCAGTTGGGATAACGTAAAGAATAGAACTAGTGGAACGTGGGATTTTTTAAAGACTAACACAGCTTCAGCTTGGAGCAACATCAAAGGACGTATAGAGGAAAATGGTGGAGGCATTAGAGGTGTTATTGTCACCTATACCGAAGGCTATAAGTCTGTATGGAGTACAGCACTAAACACCATGGATAGCATTACAGGTGGAAAGTTTTCAGCCATGGCAGATAAAGTTTCTAATGCCTTTTCAAAGGTTAGAGATGCTATTCAAAATGGGATTAATAGACTTCGTGAATGGAATAATCAGAGGGTGGAAAACAAAGAAGCAACTTTCACCAATCGTATAAAAAATATTACAGAAAACATCGTTAGTACAATCACAGCACCTTTTAAGAAGAACTTCTCAGGGACATCCTTCTTTCAAGGAGGACTTACAATGGTAGGGGAACTCGGGCCCGAGCTTATAGAACTTCCTAGAGGAAGTAAGATTTATAACGACTATCAGACCAATCAAATCATGGGGCAAAAGGATAGAGATAAGGGTGGCGGTCTTACCCTTAATATCGATAAATTTGTAAATAACAGTGAAAAAGATATTGAACAGCTTGCTTATGAGCTTGAGTTCTATCGTCAAAGGATGTCTTTAGGAAAGGGGAGAGGTTAATGTTAAGTTTTACATTTGGTGGCAAGAACAGTTATGAAGATTACGGGATAGTTATTGCCAAAAGACCTAATCTGCCCTCTCCTAAAAGAAGGGTTTCATATATCGAAACCCCTGGAAGAAACTCAAGTGTACGTTATGACGAAAAAACCTATGAGGATATTACTCTCTTAATAGAGTGTGGAGTGAAGTCAATAGGAGATTTGATAAATCAGATGGATGAGATTAAAGCTTGGCTTTTTAACACAGGAGAAAGTGATTTAATTTTTAGTTTTGCTCCGAATAAAAAATACATTGCTCAAGTGGTAAATGCCATTGATTTTACGCAAGCTTTTAAATATACCTCGAGGTTTCCTGTAGTTTTTAATTGTAGACCCTTTAAATATGCTAGCCATAACCAAGAAGTAACAATAACAAATCCTACGACTTTTATGAATAACCCTGGCAGTATTGAAAGTGAACCAATTCTAAAGGTCTATGGGGAGGGAGATATAACCCTCAAGATTAATGACAATGAAATAAATTTAATAGATATAAGAGGAAAGATTATTTTAAACTCAACACTAGAAGACTGCTATAATGATGCATTTGAAAATTTAAATCACAAAATGGTAGGTATTTTCCCATTGCTAAAGGTAGGGCAGAATCAGATCCAGTTCACAGGCAATGTTAATAAACTTGAAATTTTGCCTAACTGGAGGTGGTTGTAGTGATTATTGTTTATGATAAACGTAACGTTGGCTTGGAAAACTTCGAAAGTAACGGTCTAGGGATATTAAACGAATGTATAAAGGCGGAAACTACGGAAGAATTAAATGGGGAGTACAGCCTTTATTTAGAGTATCCAGCAGACCTGCAAAAAGCAAAACACTTGATGGAATTTAATATTATAAAGGCAGACAATCAGCTTTTTAGAATTTATAAGGTAGAGAGGGAACAGGAAACGACTAGAAAAATCAAAGTTTGGGCGAGGCATATTTCTTATGACCTTGCTTTTTATTTTATAGAAGCCGTAAACCTTATCAATGCCAATATGAAAGAAGCTTTGGAAGGCATGATTCCTCCTGAAGCACAAGCTATATTTTCCTTCAAAGCACCGGAGAAAAATATATACCCTGTTCGCTTTAGAAACTTTAATGCCTTAGAAGGTGTATTTAGACTTCTTGAAATTTATGGTGGAGAACTGATAAGGGATAATTATCATGTAGAAGTAGTAGAAGAACGTGGAAGAGAAACTGGAGTTTCAGTTAAGTATGGAAAGAACTTGAAGGGTCTTAAAGCAATTATCGACACTTCGGAGTTTGCTACTAGAATTTATCCGATGGGAGAAAACGATTTAATTCTTCCAGAAAGATATGTTGAAGCCGACAGCTCTGTTATAAATTTACTACCCTATCCCGTTACTAGAAAAGTGGAGTTCTCTGGTGTAAAGGATCAAGATGAGTTAAGGGAACTAGCTAATGAATATATAAAGAAGATTTCCAATCCATTCGTCAATGTGAAAGTAGATTTTCTAGAACTAAGTAAAACAGATGAATATTCAGCCTATCATAAGCTTATCAAACTTGAGCTTGGCGACACCGTAAAAGTGGAGCATGAAAGGTTAGGAATACATGCAAAGTTAAGGGTTATAAAGATTGTAAAGGATCTTCTTCAGCCTATTCACACAATAATAGAACTGGGAAACTCTCTTAATACCATCGTCAATCAGTTGGATTTTAGCCATCTTGTTCAAAGGTTAGAAAGTCGAATTGAGGGTAGTCAAAATGCAGTCATACTAAAGAAAAATTCAGATGCTTTAACGATTACATCCACATCTTTTTATGCAGCTATAGCTGTAGGGATATCTGCTCTTGCTGATACTAACTTAACTTGCAACCTTTTAATCCATGCTAGTGCTTCGGATGATTTAACATTGTATATGAAATTCTCGCTGGATGGGAATTATTATGAGTTTCAGCCAAATCAACATGTAGCTAGAGGGGAAAATGTCATTAGCCTTACCATACCAATGCCACAAGTGACAGCAGGGCAGCATGCTTTTGTAGTAGAACTTCAAACATCAAATGGGGTACTTAACATAGATAAGAATAACCTTCAAGTAATGATTGAGGGGAGACACTTAGAGGGGGGACTTAGTCCAAGTCTACCTCGAGCAGAAGTAATGCAGTTCATCCTCTACTCTTTATTTTCAAATAAAATAAAAAGCTATAAAAGTGGACTAGAAGAAACGGTTACTTTGGAAGCAAAACCTCCAGAAATGAATTTCTTTTCTCAGAGCACAACTTATGAAGAAATGCTTCAAAGAAAGGCAATTGATTTAGATACTATAACAGAAATAAATATGAAGATTATAGGCATTAGTCAGATAGCCGATGAATCTTTCTTTTATAATCTAATTTGTGATGAATGGATAAAACACTTCAGTGAATTTCAAGAGATAACACCTGGGATATGGGGAACAGATCAGTACATTACTATCCAAGAAAAAAGGCCAGTAACTATAGGAAGTAGTGGAGAGGCGATTGGTGGAGGCGTTTTATTTACTGTGAATTTTTCTGATCCAAACCTATACAGAGAACTTATTGATTTTGAACTAGAAGTTAGTGAGGGTTAAGGGGTGAAGTGACTATATGGCAAATAAAGAAAGTTTTGAACAGGAGGAACTGAGATATTCCTTTACGGGCGATTGGATTAGAACTAATCAAAGAGCCTATGAAGGGAATTTTTCTTATGGTAGTAAAGTCATATCCCATAACCAACAGAGCAATGCCTACCTTACTGTAACAACAGATTATGTTGAGTTTTATTGGTTTGTTAGTTCAGAAAGTGGATATGACTGGTTTGAATTTTATATTGATGGAATAAGGGAAATCAGAGAATCAGGCACTAATAATACTTGGACGAAGTTTTCAAAAGGACTACCAAAGGGAGAGCACACCTTTAGGTGGAGATATACAAAAGATGGTTCAGTAGATCGTGGAGATGACAGGGCATATATTGATTGTTTGGTGATTAATTTAGGAGAACACAGATATTTAATAGTCGACAGTGGCTATGTAAAAATATGGAGCAATGAAGATAATTGCTTTCAGACCCTCATGGTAGAAGATGAAATTAATGGAGAGTTAGTTGATGTAACACCTGATAACTTATCAGAAGATTTGATTCTCAGTTTTGGTATGGAGGAATTGCCGAGAAGTAAAGCTGGCCTTAATGACTTAAAGCCTAAAATTCTTTATTATACAAATGATGAGGACATTGTAAGTGATAGAGAAAATCTTAAATTAAAAATTACAGAGACAGTAAGTAGTTTACCTAAAATTGCAGTAGAAGATATAGGGAGAGAGCTTCAAGAAAAGATTAGTTCTATAAATATAGAAGATGTCGTTACTGGGCTAGGGGATTTACAGTATGCGCTAAGTAAGGATAGAAGTTCTTGGTTTGTATATGATATTGAAAATATGAAATGGGAGCAAGTAGATATTTCAAGTGATATTGATTTTGCTGAAAAAGGAATGAGGAAACTTGATTTTAGCTTTATTGGGGAAGAAAATTATGAAGAATTATTTAATAAAAATGACTATCTCTATTTAGCCTTTAGATTTTTCAAAAGTGAACTTACTGATGAGTCTAAGTTTAAAGCTGTAAGGGTCAATTATGTATCTTCCATAGAAATGACAGTTTGAGAGGGGGAGAGAGATTTTGTCTATTAGAGAAACCATAAGCTACAATAAGAATCTAATAACTGGTGAGACTGTAAACAAAAATAAATCAAAAGAAAACACTGGTATTAAAGGTAAAGTGCTCATTGAGCTTTTCGATGCTAAGACATCAGAGAAGGTTACAGAGGCATATACTGAAAACATCATCCCTGATGTTATATTCAAAGATATTTTCCTAAGGTACTTTGCTGGAGAAGTAATGGGAATTGGTAATACGAATCATAATCACACAAAAAATTTATTTAGCCATTTATATTTAACAGACTCTATGAAACCCGAGCAGATGACAACTGAAAGAGTATTTGGAAACATTATCGGTTATGCTCACCGCAACAGCACCTATTCCGGTACTGATCCTTTAAGAGGGACCATCAATACTGCAGAAACGAGGATGGAGATAAGAAATAATAAGATTAGGACTAATTTTGTTTTTGACTTTCCCACTCATGCGGCAAACGGGGAGTTTGAAAGTCTATTCTGGAGTGACTCTTATGATGATTTGGACGAGAGTTATATCGGACCACCTATATTGGGACGAGGGATTGATAACGGAGATGGCTATATACATGCAAGAACAACGGAAACAGATAACCAAAAGGCCCTTTACTGGACTATTAGTTTCATAATGGGTGGGAGCAGTCCTGCGAAGTTTAGAGTTTTTACTGACTATACTAGAGGATATGTTAACTTTGATGGTACTCACTCAAGTTCTACCAACTCAACCCATATTCAGTTTCCAGAGCATCTAAAAGGGCATCAACTTATACTTCCCTTTGACATGAATAGATTAGAAACAGGTTTTATTGAATGGAATAACGCTATAATTCTTTTAGATGCATCTGGGGATAGCTTTCCATCGAATCAGCTTTCTGGTGCCTTTCCTGTACTCAAAGAAAATGGAGAAATTGATTATATTTTTGGTTACTATAGGTCTAGTAATCTCCTTAAACTATATCGATGGACGAGGGTAGGTGTGTTTATATCTGAGTCAACTATTGATAACATGCAGACTCAGTTCCAAGATGAATATGGAGCAAATTTCACTTATAGAGATATAGCAGTAACTCCAGTTCTATGGGGAGGGCTTATTGAAATATACGGTCACAACACCAGAACAGATTTAGCTAGTAATGAACAACTATATGCAAGTAAAGTCATACGTCTAAATGTGGATGCTACAGTGCATAGTGTAATGGATTTAAAACCAAGGATAGGCAGTTCAACATGGTTTGCTTCCAGAGGCATGCATAGTGGGAATATAGATAGAAGATGTTATCTATCTTCTATTAACAGATCTAAAAATAGGATATACCTCTATTATGTAGGTACTGGTGGTGGTAGCAGTTTTTATCAAGTTATTACACCTGAAGGTAACCTACTAGAAGCATATAGATCAAAAGGAATTTCATCTGACTTTCTAAATATTAGAGGAACCGACAAATGGCTTTATCAGTATAGAAGTTATAGTTCAGGAACAGGATGGCAGCGATACTACTACGGTATCCACTTTGCTTCAGTTTCAAGACCTAGTGGAGCCCATACAAAGTTGGCCAACCCTGTACAGAAGACAGATGCTAACACCATGAAAGTGCAGTACATGTTTGAGATAGATTTAATTGATTACTTAAATGACTTATATTAAAGGAAGGTGAAAATGGATGAAGGATTGGGTAGATATTTTAAAAGTTATTTTTACAGCCATCGGCGGCTATCTAGGATATTTCTTAGGTGCGCTAGATGGCTTTTTATATGCACTGATTGTTTTTGTAGTTGTTGATTATGTTCTGGGAGTAATGTGTGCGGTAGTTGAGAAGCATTTATCTAGCGATATAGGTGCTCGGGGCATTTTCAAAAAAGTAGTGATCTTCTCCCTAGTAGGTGTTGCTCATATCATTGATCAGAATATTATCGGTGGTGGTAGTGCAATTCGCACAGCTGTAATTTTCTTTTATCTTTCTAATGAAGGAATCAGCATCATTGAAAATGCAACAAGGCTTGGGTTGCCGATTCCATCAAAGCTTAGGGATGTACTTGAACAATTAAAAGATGGGGGAGATAAAGATGGTACTAGATAATTTGAAAACGAAATATATGACTAGAAATGATTGTTACACAGCTAATCGGAAGATTACTCCTAAAGGCATTATGGTCCATTCCACAGCAACATCTGGAGTTATGGCAGGAGCTTGGTTTAGTCGGTGGAATAAGTCCTTTAGAGCAGGAGAAATCAACAGACAGGTTTGTGTTCATGCCTTTTTAGATGATAAAGAGATCTGGCAGTACCTACCTTGGAATCATCGAGGTTGGCATGCAGGTGGTGCTGCGAATAATACCCACATCGGTTTTGAGATATGTGAGCCGAGAGGGCACTCTTATAGAGGGTCTACAATGGTGAACTATGACGTAAAAAAGAATGAAGCCTACTTCCGAGCAGTTTGGCAGAATGCAGTAAACCTATGTGTTTTTCTTTGTAAGGAATATGGTCTGACGGAGAAGGATATCATCGGTCATGCTGAGGGGCATAGACAGGGGATTGCTAGTAATCATGCAGACCCCAATCATTGGTTTCCACAACATGGAGAGAGTATGGATACCTTTAGAACTGCTGTTAAGAAAGCACTGGAAGGGAATCAACAACCGAACCCTTCAACATCTCAAAAATTATATCGTGTTCAAATAGGTGCATATTCTGTAAAAGCTAATGCAGAGGCACAACTTGAGAGGGCAAAGAAAGTAGGCTTTACCGATGCATTTATTAGGTACGATTAAACAACAAATAAAATATTAATCTATTTCTATTATGTAGCCTGTGGGGAATCTTCTCCTGCAGGCTTTTTTTTGTTCTGATTTAAACTAATTTTTTCAAATCCTCAACTTCGACCTGTTCCCACGGCTATTAGGTAGGAGGTGATGATTTATGAATCATAATGAGGAAAAGAAAGTTACAAAGCTTACGGATGAAAGCATAGAAGGTAAAGTTAAGTTAAAAGCCATATCAACTGAGCAGCTACAGCGTGAATTTGATTATTTAATGGCTGAAAAATTACTCAGGAAAATGCAGGAGAAAGGGTTAATTACTGAAGGTGAACTCCAAAAAATAAATGAATTAAATCGTCAAACTTTCTCTCCATCTTTAGCAAAGATAATGCCCTAAAATCGTTGATATATATAGGTTTTAGAGGTAATATGTGACCTACAAAGAAGGAGGTGAGAGGATGAAAAAGATAACAAAAATAGAAGCAAATAATACCGATGCTTTTATCAAGCCAAAGTTAAGAGTAGCTGCCTATTGCCGTGTTTCTACAGATAGCAATGAACAGCTGGTCAGCTTGCAGGCACAAAAGGCTCATTACGAAACCTACATAAAGGGGAACCCAGAATGGGAGTATGTAGGATTGTATTACGATGAGGGGATCAGTGGAACGAAAAAAGAAAAGCGATCTGAACTGCTTAGAATGTTATCAGATTGTGAAAACAGGAAAATCGATTTAATTATTACAAAGTCTATTAGCAGATTTGCCAGAAATACTACAGACTGCTTGGAGATGGTTCGTAAGCTGGTAGACCTCGGTGTTTACATCTATTTTGAGAAGGAAAACATCAACACCCAATCAATGGAAAGTGAACTAATGCTCTCCATCCTAAGTGGACTTGCAGAAAGTGAGTCAATTTCCATTTCGGAAAATAATAAATGGTCAATTCAAAGACGATTCCAAAATGGAACCTTCAAAATTTCATATCCACCATATGGTTATCAAAACATTGACGGACAGATGGTTATAAACCCCAAACAAGCAGAAGCTGTAAAGTATATTTTTGCAGAGGCATTATTGGGTAAGGGTACACAGAAAATTGCAGATGACCTTAATTTTAAAGGCATCCCTTCAAAAAAAGGTGGGAGGTGGACTTCTACAACAATTAGAGGGATCCTTAGAAATGAAAAATATACAGGTGACGCTCTTTTGCAAAAGACCTATACAGACAGTAGTTTTAATAGACACATCAACTACGGTGAGAAAAATATGTATTTGGTTGAAAACCACCACGAGCCAATTATAACCCATGAAGTTTTTGATGCAGTAGAAACTGTTATGAGCCAAAGGGCAAAAGAAAAAGGCATAGAAAAGCACAACAATAAGTATCAAAATAGATATGCTTTCTCAAGTAAAATTATCTGCTCAGAATGTGGTAGCACATTTAAAAGGCGTATTCATTCATCAGGGGCAAGAAAATATATAGCTTGGTGCTGCAATAAGCATATAAAGCAGATAACTGAATGTTCCATGCAGTTCATACGAGATGAAGATATAAAAATGACATTTGTTACGATGATAAATAAACTAATTTTCGGTCAGAAATTCATATTAAGACCACTACTTAATGGACTACGTAATCAGAATAATGCAGATAATTTCCTTAGAATTGAAGAATTAGAAACTAAGATTGAAAAAAACATGGAGCAGAGCCAAATGTTGACTGGTTTAATGACTAAGGGCTACCTAGAACCTGCTTTATTTACTAAAGAGAAGAATGCACTTGAAGCAGAGAGTACGAGGCTTATAGCAGAAAAGGAGCAGCTTACCCATTCAGTTAATGGTAACCTTGCTAAAGTAGAGAAAGTCAATCAACTACTTAAGTTTGTTTCTAAATCTAAAATGCTCGCAACTTACGAGGATGAGTTATTTGAAAGCTATGTGGACCGAATTATAGTTTATTCACGGGAGGAGATTGGTTTTGCATTAAAGTGTGGAATTACACTAAGGGAAAGGATGGTGAACTAGATGGCTCACACGCCATACGGTTATAAAATTGTAAAGGGTAAGGCTGTAGTGGATGAAATAGAGGCAGAGCAAGTAAAGAATTTATATAGAGGGTATTTGGAAGGACTATCTTTGAAGGATGCTACTAAAAAAGCTGGAATAGACTGCTACCATGCCACTGCGGCTAAAATGCTACAGAACAAGCACTACCTTGGTGATGAATTCTATCCTCCGATTATGGATGAGGAGACTTTTGAAAAAGTTAAAACTGAAAGACAAAAAAGAGCTGAAAAGCTAGGCAGGGTATGGGAACCAAAAGAAGAACCTAAAATGGATCTTGATATGAAGTTTAAGGCAAAACCCCTAGAGCAAAAATATGATAACCCATTTAAACAGGCAGAATATGCATACAGCTTGATAGAAAGTGAGGTGTAGCGAATGGGAGTAAGTAAAAATGTCACGGTTATTCCAGCATTTAAGAGGGTGGGTAATCAAAAGACAAATGAAAGCAAAGTTAAAACACGAGTAGCTGCCTACTGCCGTGTATCTACGGATAGTGATGAACAGGCCAACAGTTATGAAGTTCAGATTTCTCATTACACAGAGTTTATAAAGAAGAATCCAGAATGGGAACTGGCAGGTATTTTCGCTGACGATGGTATTTCAGGAACCAACACAAAAAAACGTGAAGAATTTAATAGGATGATTGAAGAGTGCATGGAAGGTAAAATTGATATGATTATTACCAAGTCAATCAGCCGATTTGCTAGAAACACTTTAGACTGTTTGAAATATATCAGGCAGCTTAAAGATAAAAACATCCCAGTATTCTTTGAAAAGGAAAACATTAATACAATGGATTCTAAGGGAGAAATTATGCTTACCATCATGGCTTCCCTTGCCCAACAGGAGAGTCAGTCCTTAAGCCAAAACGTAAAGCTAGGCATCCAGTACCGATATCAACAAGGTGAAATCCAAGTCAACCACAATCGATTCTTGGGGTACACGAAGGATGAAGATAAGCGGCTGGTGATTGACCCAGAGGGCGCAGAGATAGTAAAACGGATTTATAGGGAATACCTTGAGGGAGCCAGCCTTTTGCAGATAGCAAGAGGCTTAGAAGCAGATGGGATTCTAACTGCAGCAGGAAAAGCAAAATGGAGACCTGAAACACTGAAAAAGATACTTCAGAATGAGAAGTACATCGGAGATGCCCTTCTGCAAAAGACTTATACAGTAGATTTCCTTTCTAAAAAGAGAGTCAAGAATAACGGGATTGTTCCTCAGTATTATGTAGAGAACAGCCATGAACCTATTATCCCACGGGACCTTTTTATGCAGGTTCAAGAAGAAATGGTGAGAAGGACAAACATCCGAAGTGGCAAGAGCGGTAAAAAGAGAGTTTATAGTAGTAAGTATGCTTTATCAAGCATAGTATACTGCGGACAGTGTGGTGATATTTATCGGAGAGTCCACTGGAATAACAGGGGATGCAAATCCATTGTATGGAGATGTGTTAGTCGCTTGGAGGAAAAGGGGTCTGACTGCACCTCCCCAACCATAAACGAAGAAACATTGCAGACAGCAGTCATCAAAGCTATTAACCAACTCCTAGCTAACAAAGACCCTTTTCTCCAAGTACTACAGAAAAACATAACTACTGTTCTTAATGAGGAAAATGAAAAAGCCATCACTGATATCGATGGCAAACTGGAAGAGTTACAGCAACAGCTACTTCAACAAGCAAAATCCAAGAATGACTACAACGATGTGGCTGATGAGATATACCGCCTAAGGGAACTAAAGCAAAATGTGCTGATAGAAAACGCAGAACGTGAAGGAAGAAGGCAGAGGATTGATGAGATGACAGAATTCTTGAATAAGCAGTCCCACGAGTTGGATGAATATGATGAGCAGCTGGTAAGGAGGCTTATTGAGAAGGTTACGGTGTTTGAAGAGAAAATTACTGTTGAGTTTAAGTCGGGTGTTGAAATAGATGTATGGACATAGCTTTTCTGACCGACCATCAATCAGGAGATGCATTTTTATGGACTAATCTTATTAAATTCAAGAAAGTAGCAAGAAAAATAAGTAATATTAATATTTTGAAAACCAAAGCACATCGGTCATTTTATCCCGATGTGCTTTGGTTTATCTTATTCAACATTAATTGTAATACTATTGTTTGGCTTTTCTACTTTTGGAACTATAATTTTTAGCACCCCGTTTTCAAGTTTTGCTTTAATGGCATCGGGTTTGGAATCTTCTAAGTAAATAGAACGGCTCATAGAATTATAACGTCTCTCCTTGTGAATGAAATTCTTTTTCTTTGTTTCGCTGCTTTCATCTCTAGTAATAGAAATCGTTAGCTTCCCATCATTGAGTTCAACGTTGATGTCTTTTTTATCTACACCTGGCATTTCAGCTTCAATAAGGTATTCTTTGCCATTATCTTCTACATCAACTTTGAAAGTATCATAAGAGAGGGTTCTTCTAAATGGCCAATCATTTGAAAAAAAGTCATCAAGCAAGTTGTAGAAGTCCCCAATACCAGTATTGGTTGAAATTTCTTTGTTTTTTCTGTTAAAAGGTACTAATCCAGCCATAATTAACAACTCCTTTTCGTATTATTTTATTAGCACTCTCTAATGATGAGTGCTAATTATTATATATCATAGAATTGTATTAACGTCAATACTTTTTTGAAAAAATATTTAAAACAAATTGAAGTATAATAATAAAACTTAAGACCAGGAAATCTTTTTTTATAAAAGTTTAAAATCACACTTTTACAACATCTTTATGGAGAGTCTTTTTATAGTCTAATTAGGAGAATATATTATAATTTATTGGAAAACCTAAAAAATAGTTAGTAAAAATACAAATAATAGGAGCCTTTGAAAATGTTTTTTAGAAGAAATAATAAAAGTTCAAAAAAAAAATTAAATTCAGATAACGTCACTGAGAATCTAACAGCTGAAAAAATAGAAAACCTGTTTTCTAACATGGCTGATTTCAACAAGATAAATTTAAACACACCTGGTGGTAACGAATATATTCTTTACTTTTTAAAATCCTTAATCAATGTTGACCAATTAAATTTAACTGTGATTTTGCCATTATTACACGGAAACAAAGGCAGTGTCCCTTCAAGCATTGGTTCTATCGAAGTAACAGAAATAGATACTTTACATAAGGCAATGGAGAATTTACTAACTGGCTCAATATTGATTGAAGATATTGTCCAAGAAAAGTATTGGAGTATAGTAATTCCTAGGGATTTGAGTCGTTCTATTGATACATCTCAGCAGGAAAGCATTTTATATGGGCCAAATGATAGCTTTGTTGAACAAATTGATCAAAATATAACACTTATTCGAAGAAGACTACCTATTGCACAATTAAAATGCAAAGACTTTACAATAGGTTCTATGAGTAAAACAAAGCTTTATTTAATTTACATAGATGGTCTAGTAGATTCTGAATTACTAAAAACAATGGAAGAAAAAATTAGAAATATCGATTATGATGTTTTTTTAAATTCATCTGAGATAACTTCATTTTTAGATGATAATAAAAACAGTCTTTTTCCACAATATCAGTTAAGTGATAGACCTGATGTTATTGTTTCAGCTCTTTCATCGGGTAAAATATCACTTATCTTAGACGGAACTCCTTTTGTTATAGCTGCACCTATAACTTTTTTTGAATTATTTCAATCTCCAGAAGACTATGTACATCGCTGGCTAGTAGGTTCTTTTTTAAGAACTATTCGTTTTGTTGCTTTTTTAATTACTTTGCTATTAGTTCCGGCTTATGTAGCAATTGCTACATACAATTACGAAATTCTACCGCTCCAATCATTGATAATCGTACTAACCTACCGTAGTAATGTACCATTTAACCCTATGATTGAAGCTTTTGCAATGTCTTTAATACTGGAAATACTAAAAGAAGCTAGTTTAAGGATGCCACAAAAAATAGGGCCAAGTCTTGGAGTAGTTGGGGGTATAGTAATAGGTCAAGCTGCAATAGACAGTGGAATCGCTGGTCCTGTTTTGGTTGTTTGCATAGCTATTTCTGGATTGGCCTCCTTTCTTGTTCCAAACTACTTAATGACAAATTCTAGTAAACTAATTCAATTTATATTTATAGGATTAGCTGGTTTGTGGGGATCTTTTGGTATGATTATTGGATTGGTATTTTTGGCAATTCATTTGAATTCACTTACTTCCTTAGATCGTTCGTATATTGCTCCCCTAGCCCCCTTTTACTTAAAAGACTGGAAAGATGTTATTATTCGCTCACCTGTACAACTTATGAAAACAAGACCTGAATATCTGCAAACACAAAATAAAAATAGAACCTCTAGCACAAAGGAGAACATAAAATAGATGGATCGGGTTAACATTATCAACTCAAAAAAATCTTATTTTTCAAGTAAGCATAAAATTGATTCTGTTATGCTAGCTTTGCTTATAAATAGAGTCCAAGTTATTCATTTAATTATATTTTCAACTGAAAGATTACAATATCCTCATATGGTATGGTTGATTATTCTTGGTGGAGTTATTTCACAACTTAACATTTATATATTGTCTAGATGGCTTTCAAGTCATATGGGAAAAAAGGGTATTGTTGGTATATTTGACATGTTTGGAGATGTATTTTCTAAAATCTTTTTGTTTGTTTGGTTGTGCTTTATGTTCATAAAATTCATTACTATTAGTTCAGCCTATATTTATCTGTTACACAAATACTTAATGACGCAGCACCCTAAAACAACTTTGATGCTTATTTTCACCATGATAATCGTCTATTTGGCAAGTAAAGGTTTCTCAAATACATTAAAATTTACTATTATTACATTTGTTTTTTCTATTGGGGTTTTATTTTTGTTCATATCTTTAATCATTAGTTCTTTTGTTAGTGTTCAAGATGTTTTTCCATTATTCGGGAACATCTTTAATTCTAACTTTCTTATCTCCATAGTATTAATATGGGGAATATTTAGCGGTCCAGAATATCTTATTTTTATTGGCCCTTATATTCGTTCCGATGTTAACATTCCAAAGTCAATGTTTATTGGAAACTTATTAACTGTTACTGAATATGTAATTTTTTATTTGGGTACATTTATCTTTTATGGGGCAGATTTTTTACCATATGTACAGCATTCTTATATTAGTGCCATGGGCTATCTGCAGTTTAGGTCTATACAAAGGCTTGATATGATAATACTGCCAGTTCTTATTGTAAGCTTTGCACTTTTTTTAGCGATCATTCTTCTTTCTTCTTTTAAAGCAGTTCTGTATATTATAAGCAGCAAAAATAAACCAATAGAAAATACACCTTTATTTATAATAATAAGCCTTATTTTCGCATCAGCCTGTATTTCTTTTGTACTAAAGGTTGCTACAACTGAAATTCAAGCACTCTTTTGGAACCAGATTTTATTGTACGTATCCATATTTACTTATACCATAATTCCTACTATGATGCTCATTGCATTTTTAGGTAAGTCACGGAGGGGAAAATAATGTCTTTTGCAAAACGATATTTAATTTTTACTATGTTAGTGTGTTTACTTTTGACCGGTTGTAAAAAACATAGGATACCAAACGAAAACTACATTGAGAATATAGCACCTTCGGTTTTATTTCATATTCGACCCGCCGATGATAATGACAATATCGAAGTTATTACAATCGTACCTCCCATAAAAAAAGAAGAAAGAAAAATTATAAAAGCAGAAGACAGAACCTTGACAGGTGCAAGATTAAACTTAAGCACAAGCTATTTTAGAGAGATAAAAACTGGTCAGTTGAGAATAGTATTTATTGATAAGAAGATAGCTGAAGAGGGAATCTTTGATATAATCAATCCTTTATTCAGAGACCCTTCCATTTCTCACAGACTTTATTTAGCAGTAGTAGAGGGCGATATGGAAAGTTTTTTGAATACTACACTTAAGGAAAATATAGATATATTTCTCTATGAAAAAATGAGTTTTAATGAATCTCAAGGAGAAATCTTAACACAAAACATGCATTTTTTTCTAAGGACTTACTATTCACCATATGAAGACCCTTATCTGCCCTACTACAAAATAGAAAATAGTAAATTGGTTTACTCGGGGATGGCAGTATTTAATGATGATGTATTGACAGATACATTAACACTTAAAGAGGAACGGATTTTTAGGTTATTACATCCCTTAGTAAAATATCATAAGGTATTACCCGTCATTAACATATCCGACATAGTCTTATTAGACTCTGTAACTACTACAAAGATTGAGTTCTCAGATTCATATGACGAAGTTGATATATCTGTAAAATTATCGTCGCATCTAGGAGAATACAAAGATGGGGTGAGATCTAATATACAAGAGAATTATTTGAAACTAGAAGAGAAAATTCAATCTTCCTGGGAACAAGAAGCAAAAGAATTGATAAAAAAACTTCAAAAGGCTAATAGCGATTGTCTAGGTATTGGTCGTTATACAAAGACCTTAACACAAAAACCATTCACCGGAGATACATGGAAAGACAAATGGAGTAGTCTAGAATTTAATATTCAATTTGAAATGACTTTTGATGATCTTGGGGCAAAGAAATACGGTAAAAACAAGTAAAGTTATTGCAAATGCCAAGGCTGGCAAATACTCTTCTAATAACGATAGCCACACAACACTAATCTTAAATGCAAATAGTGTAGCAAACTCTATTTTTTCTTGCTTTATAGATTTTAAAAGCACCCTTGTGTGAAACGATTGTGCAGACTTTTGAAGAAAAATATTCAGATAGGAATCTCTCAAATACAAAAGATGAGAAAGATTGATCTAGGCAAAATACTAAGAAAATGTTTGCATATTTTTATATCGATATGTTCTCTCCTACCGATAGCGATAAAAATGCCGTGGATATGTTTCCGAGAACAGACAGTTAGAAAGACATTCATTCTGTCCTCTCGAGCCATGTGGAGTGTGTGGTAGGGCTGAGAAGGGATTAGAAGGGTTGTAAATACTAGGTTTCATGTGTTGATAAATATGTTGCCATAGATGAATAAACAGGAGTAGGGTTGTATGGGGGAATATGGAATTGTTGCCCTCTTAAGGGCTGTGGAGTGTATAGTAAAGCTATATAAAGGGTAGATAATAAAAGCTAGTGGTTGCAAGGGGTGTAGAGGTATGGTATGGTAGGGGTTGTTAGGGAGTGGGGGATAGGGTAAAAAGAATGAGAGCATTGACATGTATACTTAAATGCCAATGTAACCACAAAACGAACATATGTTGAAATTATAAAATTTATGTCATAAATTGTTGATAAAAAACAAGAAAAATTTTAAAGGATTTAAAGGATTGTCAATGTATTATATTGAAAATATATGAGATGGAACAGTTTATTAGAATGTAGTACAAAACTAAAAAATGAAGGCGGTGATAAAATGAAGAAAAGTACAACAGTGATACACTTTATTAACGATATATCATTCTTGATAGATAAAGGGACTTGCTACTCAATAGATGAAGTGAACGAACATTTAGAAAAGAAGGATGTAATAGATTGGCTGGAAGCAGAATTCCCATTCGGGAGTGATAATGGGATAGATTTTAGTATGTTTGGTGTGGCAGAAAGAAAATTTTTGCATGATGAACTTGAAAGTTTCTGGAGTGCTTATGTTGGGCAAGAAAATCGAAAATGGGGAATAGAAAACAATGGACTGTGTATACTCATAGGGTGGTCTCTAGGGATTCTACAAGATATAATAAGAGATAAAAACGATGAAATGTTATAATGAAGAATAGAAAGGGGGCGAGATAATGTCAGCAGAAAGCCATTCACTTGCAATATCCATAGAATTGACATTACGTAATTTATTCCAATGTGAAAGATTTGGACTTGGGGGTTACGTCAATTCTGATAGTATAGAAAGCAGACCTATAGAAGCTTTTAGAATTGGTTTTGCAACAATATATCCTAATGCAAGTATAGAAACAAGAACTTTAATTGATACTTTCATTGATAGTAACTATCAATATGAAGAACAAAGCATTGACCAGATAGGTGTTGATGTAGTAAGAAATCTTCATGAACAATTTGTAAGTATTATAGCAAGGTAAGTAATTATTATTGAACCCTATTAAGGGTTCTTTCTGTTTCTATTTATTGATAACATATGAAAAGCTAATTGATTATAATAACTAAAATAAGACAAATCTTTTAGCATCATGATTTATTATTGGTAAGGAGGTTATTTATGGATGTATTTCAAATAAAGATTGATGATGATCGTCCTATACAGCTAAATGTTAAAAATTACGAAAGATATACAAAAAAATCAGATCCATTTTATATTATTGAGAATAATAAATTAAAATACTATGCTATTTGTCCTGCTTGTAAAAATCCTATACAAGTAATTAATCTTTATGTAGATAAAAAATTTGATGAGAATAATAATAAATTACCGTTATATGCAAAGCATGTTAAAAGGAGTGTAATTGGTGTTGCTGATTACTTACAAGAAGCATATGATAATTGTCCAATGGCTAATCCAAACAAGTTTGGAGGAAATGAGAAGCATAGGAATAAGAAATTAAGAAACGAAATTGTATCATTAATTAAGTTTTACCCTGTAGTTTTATTTAATGAGATTAGAAGTATAACTGGAATAGATTTTTCAGAGAAAGCATTTGGTAAAATGATTAATACTTTTATAAAGGCCGAAGGATTTTATTATAAATACATTACTAAGTATAATTTACCGTATGGATTTTTAAATATGCAAAAGAGTATTTCGATTTATAATAATAAATTGTACCCTTCATCTATTAAAAATGAATTGATAGACAATATTAATAAAAGCAACTTTTTTCAGTTTAATAAATTCCATATTACTCCAAAATCTAAGGATATGTTTTGTGAAATAGTGATTTATTTAGCTAATCATAAGTTTGATAAAAAATTTGAGTCTGAGACTATTGAAATAATAATCGAGGAAAAATTTGAAGAAGTATCTAATGTCGTTTACGAAAAAACTATAGAATTAAACTTAGAAAAATATATAAATACAATAGAGAAACAAAAACGAATTAATAGTTTAACCAATAATATTATCTTAGAATAAATCTAATAAGTCTAACGGTAAAGTAGGCTTGATAAAAAAATACAAGGATTAAACTCTGCTTTGAACCATCCCTGTTAAGTAGACCTTGGAAAAACCATAAAGTTATGCGACCAAGGCTGAATCTGATCTTCTATTGGAGCCATGCCTTTGAGTTTATATCGTTGAATGAAAAACTAAATTCCAGTTACACGGAAGTTACTCTTTTATGCAGGATTAACTTCCTTTTTTGACCCTTATCAAAAGGCTAATTTTAG
>NZ_JHYF01000020.1 GCF_000621485.1 Alkaliphilus transvaalensis ATCC 700919 | reverse complement strand
TTAAAGTGGTACGCGAGCTGGGTTCAGAACGTCGTGAGACAGTTCGGTCCCTATCCGTCGCGGGCGCAGGAAATTTGAGAGGAGCTGTCCTTAGTACGAGAGGACCGGGATGGACATACCTCTGGTGTACCAGTTGTTCTGCCAAGGGCATCGCTGGGTAGCTATGTATGGAAGGGATAAGTGCTGAAGGCATCTAAGCACGAAGCCCCCCTCAAGATAAGATTTCCCATCCGAAAGGAGTAAGACCCCAGATAGACCATCTGGTTGATAGGTCGGAGGTGTAAGTGCAGTAATGTACTGAGCTGACCGATACTAATAGGTCGAGGGCTTGACCAAATTTAAAAAACAGCTGATACTAAAATATATTGTGTGGTTTTGAGGGAACTATTCCTTCAGTAAGTGAATATGGAAGTTAGACAATTTCATGATTCCTTTGGATGATATCAGATGATATTAAAGGATAGGAATCAATTAATTTCTAACTAAGTTACTGACACAAAAGTAGAAATGAAGTTAGTAGATAAACTACTAACTAAGTGACCAACATAGAATTAAAAATTTTTGTTGTCTACTTATGGTCATCAACTTAAAATGCCGTGACAATAGCGAAGAGGTCACACCTGTTCCCATCCCGAACACAGAAGTTAAGCTCTTCAGCGCTGATGGTACTTGGAGGGCAGCCTCCTGGGAGAGTAGGACGTCGCGGTATTTATTTTTTAAAAACTGACTCAAAAGAGAGTCAGTTTTTTTTGCGAAAAATAGTATATGGCTACAACAAAATGAGGATAAGGTTGTTGAAAATGTTTATAGAATGATGGAAAATTAATTAGTTATAAACAGTTTCATAATCATTTTTATGGATTTAAAGGAATGAGCACCGCTGATAAGAAGATGAAAAACATAGTTAAATCGAATAAACAAATAAAGTAGACATATAATAAAAGGTGGAAGAATATAAGGAAGGAAAAATATTGTATTTTATCATTGCTATTTAAATTATGATTTGAAAAGTGATATAATAGTTTTAATAAACATAGGGGGGATAATAATGAACTTTGGTGAGCTAATAGGGTTAAGTTGTACTTTTGCCGAATTTATTGATCAAGATCAAGACATAAATCGAGAGAAGACTCTGGAAATATATAAAGGAATAGAAGTTGACGAAGACTTATTAAATAAAATTAAATCAATAAATAGACCTGTTCATATATTAGCCTTTGCAGAAATATGGTGTCCTGATTGCATAATAAATGTCCCTGCAGTTCAAAAGATCAGTGACATAAATCCCCAAATTAATGTATACATTCTACCCCGAGAAGGGTATGAGGAGCACCTCTCTAATTATAAACTAGCAGGAAAAGTAAAGATACCTACATTTATTGTTCTTGATGAAAATTTTGAAGAATTAGGAGCCTTTATAGAAACACCAACCTTGTTACGTAATCTTGTTGCTAAAGGTAATCAAGTAGAGATTATAGTGGCAAAGAGGAAATATCGTAAAGGTGAATATATAAAAGATACCATAAAAGAAATAACGAATATCATACTAAGAAAGTAGTATAGACTACTTTCTTTTTTTTCTTTTTCTTTTGACTTTAAAAAAGAGAAGTGATACAATATATAGTACGTTATAAAATACTACATACCATATATTGAAAAAAGTTAGTCATTAAGGAGGTTACTTATGATCAAGGTAATTAAACGAGAAGGAAACCATGTAGAGTACAATGAAACAAAAATAATAAATGCGATTGAAAAAGCAATGGCTGAAACTAAAGTAGGGGTTGATACAGTTTTAAGTCATAAGATTGTGAGTCAAATTACAAAACAAATAGAACAATATAAATCTCCAATCCATGTAGAAGAAATACAAGATATTGTAGAAAATTTACTTATGGAAAGTGAACGTAAAGATGCAGCTAAGAGATACATAATTTATCGAAGTCAGAGGGAAAGATCTAGGTATAAAGGGAACAAAAAAGAAGAAGGACTACTAACTGATGAGTTTATCAGTAGATATAAGCATAGGCCATCCCCTATGAAACAATTAGGTGATTTTGTTTATTATAGAACCTACAGTAGATGGTTGCCAGAAGAAGGCAGACGGGAGTACTGGTGGGAAACAGTAAAAAGAGCAGTAGAATATAATTGTAGTCTTGTAACTACTACTAGAGCCGAAGCAGAAAAGTTGTATGATAACATTTATAACTTAAAGCAATTCTTATCAGGTAGAACTTTTTGGGTAGGTAACACACCTGTGGCAAAAAACTATCCAATGGCTAATTATAATTGCTCCTTTATAGTGATCGATAGTTTTGATGCCTTTAAAGACCTATTTTACTTACTAATGATTGGTTCTGGAGTAGGGGCTAGAATTCTAAAGGGAGATGTTGTACAATTACCAAAGGTAAGAAGCAACTACCAAATAATCCACAAAGATTATACTCCAATAGCCCCAGAAGAACGAGAAGATTCTACTAGTTTAGAATTTCTTCATAATAATACAGTGAAAATAACAGTAGGTGACAGTAAAGAAGGGTGGACTCAATCTCTAGATTTTCTGTTCAAAATTATCTATAGTAACGAATATCGCAATATAAAAACAATCATTGTAAGTTATGATCATGTCCGACCACAAGGCGAAAAGCTAAAAACCTTTGGTGGTACTGCCAGTGGCCACTCTAGTCTAAAGAATATGTTTATTAAAATTAATAAAGTAATAGAAAAAAGAGGTTTCATTGAAGGGACTAAACGGTTTAAGCTAAGACCAGTAGATTGTCTTGATATAGCCAATATAATAGGCGAAAATGTTGTTGTTGGAGGAGTAAGAAGAACTGCAGAGATGATCTTAATAGACCCAGCGGATCAAGAATCAATCGATGCAAAAACAAATTTATATAAACAAATCGATGGCCAATGGATTGTAGACAAAGATATTATCCACCGACAAATGAGTAACAACTCTATTTATTATGAGAAAAAACCTACTAGAGAAGTTCTTCATTGGCAAATGGAAAAAATGCGATATTCTGGGGAACCAGCTTGGATCAATGCTGAAGCTGCTATGAAGCGTAGACCAAATATGAATGGGGTAAATCCTTGTGGTGAAATATTATTAGATTCAAGAGGGTTATGTAATCTAACCACTATAAATGTATATTCCTTTGTTACATCTCAAGGGAAAATAGATTTAGAAGGTTTATTAGAAGCTCAAAAGTTATCAGTAAGGGCAGGATATCGAATGACCTGCGTTGAGTTAGAACTACCTCTATGGAATGCAGTTCAGGAAAGAGATAAGTTAGTGGGTTGTTCTTTAACAGGGTGGCAAGATATGGTAAACGCAATTGAATTATCAACAGAAGAAGAGGCGGAATTACTAAGGAAACTAAGGTCTGCTGCCCATGAAGAAGTAGAAGCCTATGCTAAAGAAATCGGTGAAAACAAACCTTTATTAGTAACAACGGTAAAGCCAGAAGGAACCCTTTCTCAGCTGCCGACTGTTTCAAGTGGTGTTCACTATTCCCATGCCCCCTACTATATTAGAAGGATACGTATCAGTGCAAATGATCCCCTTCTTAAGGTTTGTGAAGAGTTGAATTATCCTGTTCATCCAGAAGTGGGGCAAGATTGGGACAATTGTTCAACCAAAGTTGTAGAGTTTCCTGTAAAAGCTCCTAAGGGTAGAACAAAGTATGATGTTTCTGCTATAGAACAATTAGAAAACTATAAGCTGTTTATGGAAAACTATGTAGACCATAATTGCTCCATCACAGTTCATGTTAGAAATCACGAGTGGGAAGAAGTTGAAGAATGGGTTTGGAACAACTGGGATGATGTTGTAGCCATTTCATTTTTATCTCTAGATGAAAGTTTTTATGATCTATTACCATATGAATCTATAGATGAGATTGAATACAATAGAAGAGTTAAAGAAATGAAACCTTTTATACCTTCCTTAATTACAAAGTATGAAAAGCAGGAAGTAGAAGTAATATTAGATAATGATGGTTGTGAGACAGGAGTATGTCCTATTAGATAGCCAGAGATTCCTATATAGATACAATGAACTACATGAGGCTTCAATATCTCCTTACGAAACAGTTAAGTTTCGTAAGGAGATATTTTGAAGCCTCTTTTAATTAAAAATAAATTAAAAAACTGACATAAATTATGGTGGAAATTTATTAAGCTAATTTTACTAGACTAGTTAGAAATATTTAGAAAGCAGAATCAAGCTCTAAACAATAAGACCACAGGCTAACCTTTTTCCTGCATCTCCAGCAGGTTGACTACGGTAATCATCAGGATTTCGGTGAATAATAACTGCCTTTCCAACTGCCTCCCAAACTCTAAAACGATCGGTAAAGAAGCTCATTCTAGCCATTCCATCATTGGAAAAGAGGACAGGGAAATCTCCAGCGTGGTTACCGTGGGGTTGATTACGGGGATTCCAATGACCACCGGCAGCTTGGAAGGGATCTTGTGGATCACCAATTTCACAAGTACCAAATTCATGTATATGGAAGCCATGGGGGCCAATTGGGTCTTGATCGTTTGTAGCAGGTTGATAGGGGGGAAGACCTTGAATATAAGCATAAACCTCAGTTCCACCTGCCACATTAATAAAATAGACAACCCCTGATATTTCAGGCCTCAAAGGACCTCCTTTAATTCTAGCAACAGCCGTTTGTCTTTCTACTGTTGAGTTATGATAGCCGTGCATTGAGTTAGCGTAAGTAATTAAGTTAGGATTATACATATAAATAAACACCCTCCTTATTTGATTTTATTTTTCCATTCTTCCATCAGCTGTTTATCGAGGCGAAGAGATTCATTATATAGTATGAGGGTGATCTTTAAAAGGTTCGACATTAGTAAATTAAAGCACATCTAAGCTAATGGGTTTTAAGAACAAAGTCTTCCTACGAGTGATTTAGTGGTAGGCTTATGTTGAAATACATTAGGCAAAATTTTGCCCCAAAAATATGACAGATGTCATGTGTTAATATTCCTGTAAGCACTATTGAAGCCTAATAGATTAATGTAAAATAAAAATGAAGAAAAAAAGAAATAAAAGACAAATAAAAGAGAAATAAAAAAAGGTGTTATAGGGATAGGAGGCGGCCGAAAATGATTGTTGAGATCAATAATTTAGTTAAACGTTATGAAAATAATATCGCTGTAGATCATATTAATCTTTCGATTAAAGAAGGAGATATCTATGGACTTTTAGGACCAAATGGGGCAGGGAAAACTACTTTAATTAATACAATGCTCTGCCTAAGCCGAATAAATGAAGGTCAGATCAAAATATTCGGTAAAGACTTGTATAGCCAAGAAGAAGAGATTAAAAAGGAAATTGGCATTGTACCGCAGGATGTGGCAATTTATGATGATTTGACCACCTATGAAAATCTTGTGTTTTTTGGAAAGTTATATGGATTAAAAGGTAATTTATTGAAAAATAGAATTGACGAAACGTTAGAATTTATTGGGTTACAAGACAAAAAGAAAGCCTATCCTAAAAAATTTTCAGGTGGGATGAAGAGGCGGCTAAATATTGGCTGTGCTATTTTGCACCAGCCTAAGTTGATTATAATGGATGAACCAACAGTAGGGATTGATCCTCAATCTAGAAACCAGATATTAGAATCTGTTAAGATATTAAATGAAAAAGGCTCTACAATTATATATACCTCCCATTACATGGAGGAAATAGAGGAAATTTGTAAAACAATCACCATAATAGATCACGGCAGGGTAATTGCCAGTGGTACAAAAGAAGAGTTGAAGAATTTGATCTCCTTTGAAGATAGAATCACCATTAGGTTAGCGAAGGCCAATAACAACCTATGCAATGAAATTAAATCTATCGATCAAGTAAAAGAGTGTATCGTTGAAGATAATCGTTTAACGATTGTCTCTAGCAAAAACTCAAAGAACCTAGGTAGGATAATCGATGTAATTACTCAGCAAAATTCACTTATACAAGAAATTAACTTAGAAAAGCCTACCTTAGAAGGTGTGTTTCTTACTCTAACAGGAAGAACATTAAGAGATTAGGCGGTGGGAATATGGCGATATTAAATATTATCTATTTTACAATTTTAAGAAATTTAAGGGACAAAAAGGATCTTCTTTTGATGTTAGTAATGCCTATTGTGGTGATTTATATTTTAGGCAATGCATTAAGCTCACAATTTGTTTTTGCAGAAATTAAGAGAAGTCCCGTTGGTTTTTTAAATGAAGATATAGGAGGTGCTTCTGCAAGGTTCGAAGATTTTTTATCTTCTAATGAGGTAGAAGAAATACTAGAAGTCATTAAAGTAGATTCTTATGAAGAAGGGGTTAGTTTAGTACAAAATAGAGAGGTAGTGGCATTAATTTATATTAATGCTGAATATACTCAGGGGATTCAAAGTAATGCAGGGGCAAATATTGAAATGATTACCGACCTTCATTCGGGTGGAGGCTTCTATAGGATGATCGTAAAAAATGTAGTAGATAGTTTTGTGGAGTCCAATAATGCCATAATGGCAATGACTATGATCGGTGGCAACGGTGGTGAGTATAGGAGAACTAGTGCCATAAAAGATAACACAATTGATTTAGCTGATAAAATTCCTGGTTCAATGGATTACTATGGTGTAACAATGCTGGTGATGATCTTGATGTATGGGGCTAATTATGGTTTACATGGTATAGCAAAAGAGTATTTTGTAGGAATTGGGGATCGAATTAAAGCTTCACCAATTAAAAACTATCAAATCTATTTAGGGAGGACCTTAGGAGCTGTGTTTACTTTGTTTCTTCAAGCAATGATACTAGTTTTCTTTACAAAGCATGTTTATGGAGTTAATTGGGGAGACAATTTGTTAGTTATTATGATGATTTGTTTATCACTGGCTGTTTTTTCTGTAGGGATAGGTATTATGGTTTGTATGTTGGCTCCTAATAGAAAGGTTGCAAATAGCATTATGACAATTTTAGTTCCTGTTTTCACCTTTTTAGCAGGAGGATATGCACCGATAGAGTATATGGGAGAATTATTCAACAAGTTTAAATACCTATCACCAAATTATATTGGACACCGGGCCTTTTTCTCATACATTTATGGAGGTAGGATAGTAGAGACACAGTTATTAGTGATATTGATATGGGGGCTTGCATTCCTTACTATGGGCCTTGCCATCATGTTAGGAAGGAGGGAAACAGCTTGATATTGTTTTCTCATAATATAAAAAGGATAATGAAGGAAAAAAGTAATTACATTTCCATGATCGTGGTTCCTGTAGTTTTTATGATTTTAATATTGTTACAATATTCTGGTGGTAATGGATATGTTTTAAAGGTAGGAATTGTAGATTATGATCAAACAGAACTTACAAGAATGCTGCAATATAATTTATCAGAGAAAAGTAATTTAATTCTACTGACAGAAGAGAATTTATATCAAGACATGATCGATCGGAAGATAGATTATGGAGTAGTTATACCAGAAGGATTTACCCAAGATTTAATTAGAATGAACAGCCCACAATTAGAAGGATATAGAATAACAGAGAGCAATATTACCCTACCAACCATTTATTACATTGAAAACTTTATGAATAGTGTTAACAATATTGCATTAGCAGCCCAGGGAAATGAAGGATTATTTTATGAAGGATTAGAAGTTTATCAAAGGGGTTTACTAAGTGTTGAGAATACAACAATATATAGTGAAAATGCCAAGTCAGAAGGGATTACCGTTGCCGGCCTTGGGTTTATCGTAATGGGTATGATGTATTTTTCCACCTTCTCGGCGAATATGATCCTATTAGATCGAGAAAATAAAACTTTTTATCGAATTCTCTCCTCGCCAGTCAAGATAAAAAGATATATGGCTGAAAACCTATTAAGCTTTCTTTTTCTTTCACAAGTACAGATTCTTCTATTGTTCTCTATTATGCACTTTATCTTTAAAATGAACTTAGGGCCATCAATTTTTAATTTGTATATTGTTCTATTAAGTTATTCTTTAGTCTGTGTGGCTTTTGGTATTGCTTTAACTGCCCTTGCAAAAGATTCACGCCAAGCCTCCAGTATAGCCTCTTTTTTAGTTACCCCTATGGTAATGTTAGGTGGTGGGTTTTGGTCTAGAGAAATAATGCCTCAAAGTCTTCAAAACATAGGTAACTTTGTACCTATCACATGGGTGTTAAAGGCAGCAGAAAAAGTTTTATATGGGGATCAGTTGTTAGCCGTTGGTCGAGAACTGTTTATATTATTCTTATTTGCAATGACCTTCTTTCTTTTGGGGACTTGGAAAAAAACTGATATATCCCATTAGCATTTATAAGAAGGAATACAGAAACTAATGTGTAATCTATTTAAATATAGTTTATACATTAGTTTTTTTGGAGGTAATTTATGAGAGCCCTCATTAAGTTAAGTTTTATTATTTATCTTATAGCAGAACTTATGCTAGTTAATGTAGTTATAAGCAGTAGAGATGTGATATTTATTCTATTAATTACGGTATCCTATATCATTAGGGAAAAGTACCTCAACACCCTCCCCCTCATGATATTAGAATTTTTAATAGTACTGCTGGCAGGGATGATAACCCCACAATTTATTATGTTATTAGTCATGTTGGCCTACGATTTAGTATATAAAAGACTTTATCTTGGTATCGTTCCTATTTTAATTGTCGTTGGTTGGAGAGTAGACCCCCATCAATACATTAACTTCTTTTTACTTCTATTTTTGTGTAGTTTATTTGCTTATATTAGTCAGGGGCTAGAGAATAAAGAAAAGGAATTGCAAGTAGCCTTTGATCAAGAGCGAAGAATCCGTTACCAACTGGAAGAAATTAAGGGGAAATTAATGGAATCTTATAATGAAGTAGAGTATGTTGCAGAAATTAAAGAGAGAAATAGGATTGCTCGGGATATACATGATAACATTGGTCATAACATTGCAGGTTTATTAATGCAACTTCAAGCTGTTGAAAAGCTCCAACAAAAGGAACCCCAGAAATCAAAGGAATTATTAAAAAAATCTATCGAAGGGTTATCAAATACTTTAGTGATGTTAAGGGAAACTGTTCATAATATAAAACCAAAGGAAAATCTAGGGATAGATTATATTCATAGGATATTGAAGGAATATACTTTTCCTCCTGTTAAGCTACAAACGATGGGTGATTTGAATAGTATTTCATCTCAACATTTAGTTATTCTAACTTCTAACATTAAAGAAGCCCTAACCAATGTCGCAAAGCATTCAGAAGCAACAGAAGTAGACATTAAAATAGAGACAAATAGTAAGTTTACACGTTTATTGATAAAGGATAACGGTAAAGGTTGTGAAGTGATAAATTATAGTTTAGGTTTAAATAGCATGAAGGATCGCATAAAAAATATAGGGGGTAGCATATCAATCAATGGAAATGGTGGATTTATGATTGTGTGTATTATACCAAAAGAATCAGAAGGCGTAGGTGAGATATTTGCGAATATTAATAGCTGATGATGATGCATTAATTAGAGATAGTTTAAAAATTTTAATTGATTTGGAAGGAGACTTAGAGGTTGTTGCCACAGCCTCAAACGGCCAAGAAGCTCTTAAACATTGTAAAGATAAAAGGGTGGACCTAGTTTTAATGGATATACGAATGCCTATTATGGATGGTGTTTTGGCTACAAAATTAATTAAGGAACAATTTCGTCATATTAAAATTATGATATTGACTACCTTTAAAGATGATGAATATATAAAAGAGGCCCTTAAATATGGTGCAGAGGGATATATTTTGAAGAGTCAGCCAGCTGAAGATATTATAGAAAGTGTCAGAATGGTGTATAGGGGAAATTCGGTTTTTGAAAAGGATGTTGCATTGGCTTTAAAAAGTATGATTAATGAAAAAAAGCCTAAAGAAGCAATCTCCTTTGACTTAACCGAGAGAGAAAAGGAGGTTATAAGACTTGTAGGAGAAGGCTTGTCTAATAAGGAAATATCAGAATGCCTTTATTTAAGTCAAGGAACAGTCAGAAATTACGTGACAGGTTTGTTAGAGAAGTTGAATTTAAGAGATCGTACCCAGTTAGCCATTTATTATATCAAGAATATTGAATAAGGAGTTTGGTTATTTAATCACTTGTTATTAGGGAAAAATTACTTATGTATATAATATAAGGGACCAACACAATTTAATTTCTTAGTTGTGTTAGTCCCTTAGTTTTACTATTAAAGTCTAAAATGAATGCATTTAGATGAAAAGACGCTACTTTAGAGAGTTAATCCCTTCTAACAATTGAGGGACCACCTGTTTCTTTCTTGAAACAATGCCCTGTACAAATACCCCCTGATAGGGCTCTATGTGGAAGGCAGCTGATATTATATGTTGATTTCTACATCTAAACAATAGATAAGAACCTTCTTTTAAAATATCAGTAATAATAAGTAAGGTTAAATCATGGTTAGAATTGTTAGAGACTTTATCTATAAATAGAATAAATTCATCTTTACGATTAAAAACATCCTCAATATCTAACGTAAATACTTGGCTAAGACCAACTCGATTACCCTCAAGGCTAAATTCTTTAAAGTCTTTATAGAAAATCTCTTCTATACTTTGTCCCTCTAATGAAGTACCAGCTTTAAAGACATCCATAGCGTAGGTGTCTAAGTTTAACTTAACAATTTTATTAAGATCAGCAACAGCATCTTGGTCTACCTTTGTAGTGGTAGGAGATTTAAAGTAAAGGGTATCGGAAATGATACCAGATAATAATAAGCCAGCTATAGAATAGGGGATTTGCAAGGCATTTTCTCTATACATTTGGTAAATGATTGTGCAGGTACTGCCTACAGGGCTATTTCTAAAAGAGATTGGAATTGATGTAGCAATGTCTCCTAATTTATGGTGGTCTATTATCTCCATAATTTCTGCTTCCTTAAGCCCTTCAACACTTTGGGCATACTCATTATGGTCAACTAAAATGACTTTTTTCTTCCCAGGGTTCATGATATGCTTTCGATTAATGAAACCTATAAAAGTATTGTAATCATCAACGACAGGATAGTTTCTAAAATGGGTATTACCCATAGCCTCTTTCACGTCATCAAGATAGTCATGATGGTTAAATTTAATAATATTTTTTGTTCTCATAATCGTTGAGATGTAATTACATTGGTTAATGATCTTAGAGGTATAGTAGGTGTCAAAAGGAGTCGATAGAATGGTTACATTATTATCAGTAGCCATTTGAATATATTTTTTAGGAATCTTCATGCCACCAGTAAGGATAATGAGCTTCACTTTAGAATCCACTGCACATTCAATAATATCATAACGATCGCCTACGATAATAATATCATTTTCACTTAAGGCCCCTTCTACAGATTTGTAGTAGTAGGCTATTACTGAGAGCTTCCCCTCGACCTCACTACCACCACCTGTTAAGATTATCCCCTTTAAGTCGCTGACGATATTTTCAAAGGAAGTTTTAAGTTCTTCGAAATTGCCTTTAATTAACCCCATAGCAATATCCTTCATACTTACAATGCCCAAAAACTTGTTTTCATCATCAACTATAGCTAATGTTTCAAGACGTTGGGCTTCCATTAGTTTATATGCATGGAGAATAGAGGTAGTTGGGGGGATCCCTAATACTGTATCGTGGTGCAAATCCATTACTTGAGTTTTAACATCCATAAGTAACTTAGGAGGTTCCACTTGAAAAAAGTCTAATATGAAACTAGTTTCTTTGTTGAGGTTCCCTAAAACGCAGGCAGTAGTATCATGGTTAAGTTGCTGTTTTAAGTGGGATAGAGCTATTGCTGATGCTACCGAGTCTGTATCAGGGTTTTTATGTCCAAAAATAAATATTCCCATATAGACCTCCTTATCTATAAAATTTGTAGAATATCTAGAACTTAGATACCCTATACTTGTGTATTATATCAAATAAGTAGAAAAGGTAAATGAATTTAAGAAAAAAATAATTTGTTAATTTATATGCCCAAATCCAATTGTTACTATACTTCCAATATGTGTAATGAATATACAAAAAAAGGTTGCTAAAATTTACTTAGCAACCTTTAAATCATATTAATTAAAAATTATTGTAGTACTTCTTTTAAAAGCTTAATGAAAAGTTCATTTTGCTCCATTGTTCCAATTGATACACGAGAATAAGTTCCATACATAGGTCTAATAATCATACCTCTTTTTTGTAACTCAGTAAATAACTCTTGGCAGTCTTTTTTAGCATCAAAGAAGATATGATTAGTTTCAGATGGAGCGTACCATAATCCCATCTCTTCAAAGGACTTGTAAAGATATTCTTTACCTTCAGCATTTACTCTATAGCTTTCTTTAATAAATTCATCATCTGCTAATGCAGCTATAGCAGCAGATTGAGCTATTGTGTTAACATTGAAAGGTCCTCTAACTTTGTTTAAGTTATTAATTATTTCATCAGAAGCCATTGTATAACCAACTCTTAGGGCAGCTAAACCATAGGCCTTTGAAAAGGTTCTCATAATGATCACATTAGAATATTTGTCTAATAGATAAGTACTATCTTTAGGGTAATCATCTCTAGTTACATACTCTCTGTAGGCTTCATCATAAATGACCACAACATGACTAGGTACAGAATCTAAGAAACTATTTAATGCGTCTTCAGAGAACATTGTTCCAGTTGGGTTATTGGGGTTACATAACCAAATTAACTTAGTTTTCTCTGAAATTTTAGCCTTCATGCCATCTAAGTCATGGGCAAAATCTTTAAGAGGCACAACAACAGGAGTTCCACCCATCATTGTACATGTTTGTATATATCTTGGGAAAGTAACATCTGCAAGAATTACCTCATCACCAGGATTAATAAAAGTTTTAGAAATAATATCTACCATTTCGTCAGATCCACTACTTGGAAGAACTTGAGATGCCTTTACACCAAATCTTTTAGCAATAGCATCTTTTAAGTCAGTAATGTTACCATCTGGATATAAGTGTAATTCTTCTAAGCATCTTTCAATTGCTTCTTTAGCCTTAGGAGAATAACCTAAAGGATTCTCGTTAGATGCAAGTTTTGTTACTTCTGTTAAACCATATTCTCTTTTTACATCTTCAATTGGTTTACCAGGTTTGTAAGGTACTAAATCTTTAATTTCTGGACGAAATTTAATGTTCATTAAAATGAACCTCCTTTGGTTGCGAAAAAATTTTAATATTTACAATTATATTATAACATATTTATTTCGAGTACAAGAAGTATTAGAGACATTTTTATAAAAATTAATTGTTTTTTTTAACCAACAAAAAATTCTACTCGGATACTATTTCTTAAAGGGTTACCAAACATGTCTCTATAAAGAATAATATAAAAAAATGAACAAAGCTTTCTTACGAAAGATGGAGTGCTAGGCTTGTGCTGAAATACATTACGGTAATTATGAAAATTGTAAGCTATATAAGACCATTATTTTCTATGTATGATAAAAAAATTGGTATAATTATGCATAAGAATTGGGAAACTAGAGTTAAATTTTACTATATAAAATATAGTAATTAAAGTTGGACAAATTACATATAAATTTCATTAGGTAGTTTGAAAATATTTACCAAAAAGAAGGATAATTACAGAAAATATAGAATATTAAAATTAAATTCAATTTAATGTTCTAAATCTTACATTATGAGGGGGTAATATAATGAAAAGATACGAAGCTGACCGGATAAGAAACATTGCGCTACTAGGACATGGTGGTTGTGGAAAAACTACAGCTACAGAAGCTGCCCTTTACACAGCAAAACTAATTAATAGAATGGGTAGAGTGGAGGATGGAAATACTGTTTCAGATTTTGATAAGGAAGAAGTTGCAAGAAATATTTCAGTGTGTACCTCAGTAATTCCAATAGAATGGAAGGAACATAAAATTAACCTAATTGATACCCCAGGATACTTTGATTTTATTGGAGAAGTTCAAAGTGCAATAAAAGTAGCAGGTGGAATGATTATTTTTGTTGATGCAACCAGTGGTATAGAAGTTGGAACAGAAAAGGTCTGGAATTATGCTACAGAAAAGAAAGCCCCTACCTTTATTTTTGTTAATAAGATGGATCGAGAAAATGCAAATTTTGAAAAGGTACTTAATGATTTAAGGGAAAAGTTTGGTAAGAAGATCGCTCCTTTCCAAATTCCTTTAGGAGACAAAGAAAATTTCGTTGGTAATGTTAATATTGCTAAGATGGTAGCAAGAGAGTACAACGGTAAGGATTGTGTAGATAAACCTATTCCCACCCAATTAATGGACCAAGCCAATGAAATAAGGGAAATGTTATTAGAGTCGGTGGCAGAGAGTGATGAAGTTTTGATGGAGAAATATTTCTCAGGTGAACCCTTTACAGAAAAAGAGATTCAAGTAGGTTTAAGACGGGGAATTATTAGCGGAGACATTGTTCCTGTAATTTGTGGATCTGCAGCGAAAAATATTGGAATCCACACCTTGTTAGATATGATTAACGATTTTTCACCATCTCCTAAAGATATGCCGCCTAAACAAGGAAAAAACCCTTACAATGACAATGTTGTAGAAAGATCATTAGGGAAGAATGAGCCATTTTCAGCTCAAGTCTTTAAAACAATTGTTGACCCTTATGTAGGAAAGATCTCATTACTTAAGGTGATTTCAGGAACCTTAACGGGAGATATGGAGGTCTTAAATGCAAATAAAGATGAAAAAGAAAAAGTAGGTAATGTTTTCTTGTTACGAGGTAAAAATCAAATCGAAGTTAAAGAAGTGGCTGCTGGAGATATTGCAGCTATTGCTAAACTACAATTTACCGCTACAGGAGACACCCTATGCAGTGTTAATGATCCGGTAATCTATAGTGGAATCGATTTTGTTGAACCCCAACTATATCTTGCAATTGAGCCTAAAGCAAAGGGTGATGAAGAAAAAATAACAGCTGGCTTAAATCGATTAGTTGATGAAGATCCTTCTTTTGCCTTTGAGAGAAATAAAGAGACGAAACAAACAATTATTAAAGGCCAAGGAGAACTTCATATAAAAGTAATTGTAAGTAAACTTAAAAATAAATTTGGTACAGAGGTAGAATTAAGTGATGTAAGAGTACCCTACCGAGAGACGATTAAAGGTAAAGCAGATGTACAAGGTAAACATAAAAAGCAATCGGGTGGTCATGGTCAGTACGGTGATGTGAAAATGAGATTCGAACCAGCATCAGCTCCCTTTGAATTTGCAGAAGAAATATTTGGAGGTTCAGTTCCTAAAGCCTATATTCCTGCTGTAGAGAAGGGAATAAGAGAATGTTTGGAGACTGGTGTTTTAGCAGGCTTCCCAGTTGTAAACGTAAAGGCAGTTCTATATGATGGATCTTATCACGATGTAGACTCATCGGAGATGGCCTTTAAGATTGCAGCGTCCTTAGCCTTTAAAAAAGGAATAGAACAAGCAAAACCAGTTCTATTAGAACCTATTGTAGAAGTAAAGGTTAATATACCAGAAGATTACATGGGAGATGTAATGGGAGACCTTAATAAACGCAGAGGTAGAATTATTGGAATGGAACCTCAAAGTGATGGAAGCCAGTTGATCATTGCAGAAGTGCCTCAGTCGGAAATGTTTAAGTACGCAAATGATCTTAGATCTATGACCCAAGCAAGAGGAAGTTTTACAATGTCCTTTGTTAGATACGAAGAAGTACCTCAAATGATTAGTGAGAAGGTTGTTGAAGCTGCTAGAGCAGCAAGAGAGTAATATACAGATTTATATACCAATCTACCTAAAAAGATATGAAATAAAAAAAGAAAAAGTTAGAAGTCGAGATTTATTTGGCTTCTAGCTTTTTTTATCACAATAATTTTTATCATATTTCTAAATATATAAGGTCTTTCATATTTGAGAACCAAAGGTGAGGCTATAGCTAAGAAAAGTTATGTAATTTTACAAAGGGTTTTTGTAGAAAATTTAAGGTTAAGTGGCAAAATATACATTGAGATAATTTCGTTTTTTAATTAAAACTAATAAAGAAAGGAAGTGATATAATGGCTCAACATTTTGTAAATTTTTCTGGAGAAATTAGTTTAAGTGACCAGCAAAAACTAATTCAAACAATTAAACATGTAGAGCTAGATGATGAAATTGTTATTGTAATGGATAGTAACGATGCCCATCAAGCAGATCAAATTTTTAGCATTTTAGAAAAGAATGATTATCAAGTATTACCCAAGGGAACTGAGGGTGGAGAGAAATATCAGATATATGCAAGAAAAAAATAAATAAAAAGAATAAATAAAAAGAATAAATAAAAAGAATAAATAAAAAGATTAAATTAATTTATGAAAAGACTACCTACTGGATCTATTTCTAGTAAGTAGTCTTATTATATATGTTAGGCGAATAACATATCATAATTTTATAGGAGAAACTTAAAAAAAACTCAAGAAAAAATGCGTAATCATTAGAAAATAAAATATTTTTTTGATTAATAGTTTATTTTTCTTATTTTGGTGAAATTATTATAATATACGGGGTTTGATGATGAGTTAGTCTTTAATTATAATATATTTATAGAAGGTCAAAGAAAGTCAAAGTAGAGGTGGTTGGATGACGACAATGAGTAGCATCATAGAAGCCTTTATTAAGGACCTAATCAAAAAAAGCGATGATAATTTAATCGAAATTCAAAGAAATGAGTTGGCAAAGCACTTTAATTGTGCGCCTTCACAAATTAATTATGTACTAATGACTAGGTTTTCCTTAAGTCAAGGCTATATTATTGAAAGTCAAAGAGGTGGGGGAGGCTATATTAAAATAAAGCAAATGATAATGAATCGTAACCGTGCCCTATACCATATGATTTTTGATGAAATTGGTAATAGCATTACTGCCCAACAAGGACAAAGAATAATAACCTATCTTGTTGATGGCAATAAAATAACTGAAAGGGAAGCTAAAATAATAAAGGTAGCGATAGATGCTTCAGCAATAAATGCTTCTGCTGAGTATAGAAATCAATTAAGAGCAAAAATACTTAAAAATATGTTAAGTATTGTACTAGGGGAGGGTTGATTATGCTTTGTGATGAATGTAAAAAAAGAAATGCAGTTGTCCATATGACAAAGAGTATTAATGGTGTTAAGGAAGAAATTAATTTATGTGAAGTATGTGCAAAGGGAAGAGAAGGAGGCGGTATAGAACATCACTTTTCTATCCCCAACTTTCTAGCAGGTTTGTTGGAGAGTAATATACATCCTCAAATAAACATCAATTACCAAAGTGGAGGCAGTTGTCAACGTTGCGGAACTAGCTTTAATCAGTTTAAGCAAAGGGGCCGATTAGGGTGTGATGAATGTTATGAGGTCTTTCGAGAAAAAATAACCCCTTTAATTAGAAGGGTACATGGCAGTACTGGTCATATTGGAAAGGTGCCTCAAAGGACTGGTGGTACAATAAAGTTAAAAAGACAAGTTAAACAGTTAAAAGTAAAGCTTAAGGAAGCAATTGAAAGGGAAGCCTTTGAAGAAGCTGCTAAAATTCGAGATGAAATTAAAGGAATAGAGAAAGAAATTAATGAGGTTTAGGAGGGGATTTTATGGCTAAATGGTTGCGGGAAACTGGACCGGAATCGGATATTGTTATTAGTAGTCGTATTAGAATTGCTAGAAATCTAGCAGAGACTCCTTTTCCTTATCTTCTAGATGAGCAACAGGGGGAAGAGATTACTAATAGAGTTTATCAGGCAATTATTGAAGGGAATGAAGGTCTAAAAAATGAATTTCAGTTATTATTAATGAAAAAACTGGATAAAATAGAAAGGTTAAACTATATAGAAAATCATTTAATTAGTCCAGACTTAGCAAAGAATACAACAAAGGGAAGTATGTTAATTAATCAAGAAGAGACCATTAGTCTTCTGGTTAATGAGGAGGATCATCTTCGGATACAGTGTCTTCTGCCAGGTTTACAATTAGATGAAACCTATGGGATAGCAGATAAAATAGATGACTTAATTGAAGAAAAGTTAAGCTATGCTTTTGATGAAGAATTAGGTTACTTAACTTCTTGTCCTACAAATTTAGGTACAGGGATTAGAGCTTCTGTTATGATGCATCTGCCGGTGTTAAATATGACGGGATACATTAATGGCATATTTCAGGCTTCCAGTCAAATAGGGATCACCATTAGAGGACTCTACGGAGAAGGTACGGAATTTCTAGGAAACATATTTCAGATTTCAAATCAAGTAACCCTAGGGATAACAGAGGAAGAGATTATCAAAAACTTAAAGGATGTAGCTACTCAAATTATTCAAAAGGAAAGACTATTAAGGGAAAATTTATTTAAGGATAAGCGGATTGAGTTAGAAGATCGAATTTTTAGGTCCTACGGGCTTTTAAGAAATGCTCGAATTATGACTACTAACGAAGCGATGAAATTAATTTCCGATGTTAAATTAGGAATCACCCTTGGGTTATTAAATGAGGTAACATTAGAGAAAATGAATCAGCTAATCCCTTTTATTCAAATAGGTCATTTACAAAAGAAATATAATAGTGAATTGACAGAAGCTGAGAGGGACTTTAGAAGAGCAGAAGTAATTAGAAACATGTTATAAAACTAGGAGGTGTCTAAATGTCAATATTCAACCGATTTACAGAAAGGGCTCAAAGGGTTATTGTTTTATCCCAGCAATTTGCCCAACAGATGAGACATAATTATGTTGGTACAGAACACTTGCTATTAGGATTAATTCAAGAAGGGGAAGGAATTGCTGCCATAACATTAAAAAACATGGGCATGAATTTGGAAAAAGCAAAAAATAAAATATATCATATGGTAGGTCATGGAACAGAACAGGGTACATTACTGGGATTTACCCCCAGAACTAAGAGAATATTCGAACTAGCTTATGCTGAAGCAAGGAATTTAGGCCATAATTATGTAGGAACAGAACATCTTTTATTGGGTTTATTATTAGAAGGAGAAGGAATCGGTACTAAAATTTTGTTAGAAGAAGGTGTCGATCTAGAAAAGGTAAGGCAGGAAGTCATTAAGTTATTAAATGGAGGAGCCGGAAAATCTCCTAAGCACCCAACAGCAGAATCAAGTAAAGGTAATGTAAATACCCCCACCTTAGATCAGTATGGTAGAGATCTAAATCAAATGGCTTCAGAAGGCAAATTAGATCCTGTTATAGGTAGAAGTACAGAGATCGAAAGAGTGATTCAAGTACTAAGCAGAAGAACAAAAAATAATCCTTGCTTAGTTGGAGAGCCAGGTGTAGGTAAAACTGCTATAGCAGAAGGGTTGGCTCAAGCCATTGTTGAAGGGAATGTACCAGAACTGTTAAAGGACAAAAGAGTGGTAACGGTAGATTTAGCATCAATGGTGGCCGGTTCTAAATATCGAGGAGAATTTGAAGAAAGACTTAAAAAGGTGATGGAGGAACTTCGACAAGCTGGCAATGTAATTCTGTTTATTGATGAAATGCATACGATTATTGGAGCAGGGGGAGCCGAGGGGGCAATCGATGCTTCTAATATTTTGAAACCAGCTTTAGCCCGTGGAGAGCTACAAGTGATTGGAGCTACCACAATGGATGAATATCGAAAACATGTTGAAAAGGATGCAGCCCTCGAAAGACGCTTTCAGCCTATTACAGTAAACGAACCAACTGTTGAGGATACAATAAAAATTCTAGAGGGTTTAAGGGATAAATATGAAGCCCATCATAGGGTTAAAATTACCGATGATGCCCTTAAGGCGGCGGCGGAACTTTCCCATCGATATATAACCGATAGATTTTTACCTGATAAAGCCATTGACTTAATAGATGAAGCAGCATCTAAAATAAGATTAAAGACAGCTACTGCTCCTACAGATTTAAAGGATTTAGAAGAAAAACTAGAGTTACTAACCCATGAGAAGGAAGAAGCTATAAGTATTCAAGATTTTGAAAGGGCGGCTCAAATTCGAGATCAAGAAAAGGAGATACAACAGGAATTAGAAGCTAGAAAAAATAATTGGAAAAATGAACATCAATCAAATCATTCGATTGTTGGGCCAGAAGATATTGCTTCAGTTGTGTCTAACTGGACTGGAGTTCCTGTTAATAAGCTTCAGCAAGAGGAATCAGATAAATTATTGAAGTTAGAAGAAATTCTACATGATCGTGTAATTGGTCAAGAAGAAGCAGTAAAATCTGTGTCAAAGGCAATTAGAAGGGCAAGGGTTGGATTAAAGGACCCCAAAAAGCCAATCGGTTCTTTTATCTTTTTAGGACCAACAGGTGTAGGGAAAACAGAACTTTCTAGAGCTTTGGCAGAGGCAATGTTTGGTGATGAAAATGCCATGATTCGAATAGATATGTCAGAGTATATGGAAAAACATACAGTATCTAGGCTTATTGGCTCACCTCCCGGTTATGTTGGTTTCGACGAAGGAGGGCAATTAACAGAAAAAGTAAGAAGAAAGCCCTACTCAGTCATATTATTTGATGAAATAGAAAAGGCCCATCCTGACGTCTTTAATATTTTGTTGCAGATATTAGATGATGGACGACTGACCGATGCTAAAGGAAAAACTGTTGATTTTAAAAATGCCGTTGTCATAATGACTTCGAATGTAGGGGCCCATACAATTAAAAAGCAAAAGACATTAGGGTTTATTGCCACAGCAACTGACCATGCTAAAAATGAGCATGAAAAAATGAAGGAAAACGTAATGGAGGAGCTGAGAAGAACCTTTAGACCAGAATTCCTTAATAGAATTGATGATATTATTGTTTTCCATGGACTTGAAAGAGATCATATTGGCGAGATTATCGAGCTGATGTTGGAGGATTTAAATAGTAGACTTAAGGCATTAAAGATTCAGCTAGAGGTATCGGAGGATGCTAAGGTTTACATTGCTGACAAAGGATTTGATCCTCAGTTTGGAGCTAGACCCCTTAAACGAGCTATTCAAAAACTAGTTGAAGATAAATTGTCGGAGGAATTGTTAAAGGGAACAATTCCAGAGGGTAGCAGGGTGAAGTTGGATTATGTTGGTGAAGAATTGATTGTGAAGAGGGTAGAGTAAACTAAGCTTAGCTTAGCTTCAATAGATTAATAAAGCTTATTAATAGTAATAAATAAAGGAAGTCACTATGGAAGTGGACTTCCTTTATTTGCGTTGGCAATTTTTAAAGGTTTGTAGATAAGCATAAATTATATCTACTTATGGAATGACAAGATTTTTATATAAATGGTTAGATCAAAGGGCTACGGTATAGGTGATAGAAAGCCTATCTCTTCAAATTAGAAAAAATTGCCAAACTATTATTTTTGTGTTATCATAGGAATGTATAAGTAAACAAAAATATAATCAGAACGTTATTAAAAGAAAAAGACATGGATGCTAAGGGCAATTGCGATAAATAGATTAGAAGAAAAATGGACTCTTAATGTTACGAAGTTTGTCTAAAAAAGAATGATAGAAAGGAAGGATATTATGAGAAAAACGATTTATATCATTTTCAGTATTATCCTAATTATTTGTAGTAATTTATTTTTAGTAGGTTGTAATAGAGAAGAGAATAAGGAAATGAGTTATGAAATCATTTCTTTTGAAAATGCTCCTAAAGAAGTTCAGGATGAAATAAGCCAAGTAGATGAAATAATTAGAGAATCAGTTATCAATAATAGTTATTCTAATAATGAAACAATAGTTTCTAGTGGCAGTATTGATTTGGGTAAAGAAAGATATGAGTTTTTTATAACAAACAATCAAGTACCTATAATTATTGAAGTTGGAGAAGATAAAGCTTATGGTAGGGGAGTAAGGATTATATATACGACTGAATATGGGGAAAATAAGGAATTTCCCACTACTGTAACAGTGGTTAAATTTATTAATTATTATGGTAAAATTTCACAAACCTATATAAGTCATCCATAATATCTTTTGTATATTCTAAGTCGTGTTATCTTTTTTAGATTCAAATCTATGCAATATTATGATACCGTCTCTAAAATTTTGGGTAGTGCCTGTGGGGTCAAATAGGATTAGTAGAGGTCTTGGTACACTATCATTATTGAAAGATAAGTATCTAAAAATATATACCCGTTGATATGGGTCTATATAGTAGACAGATCAGTAAAGATGTCTACCATACAGGGCGTACGTAGGGTTTATGGGAGAAACTGCGGTAGTAAGCAGATTAAAACTAGACCTTATTAATGATAAATTAGTGAATGGGTCAATGAACATAAAAAATATTAACTAAAACAGAGACGTAAATGTCTCTATTTTATTGAAAAAAATAGGAGGAAAGGTTGTTTTAAAAACTAAATGTAATATGTTACAATGAAAGGATGGAAAGATTAACTAGGGGGTGGTCCTATGGCGAAAACAAAAACGAAATTTTTATGTCAAGAATGTGGCTATGAAAGCCCAAAATGGCTAGGTAGATGTCCAGGATGTAATCAATGGGGTACCCTAGAAGAAGAAATTGTACAGAAAAAAGAAGTGAATCGATCTTCGGCAATTGTGGGGAAATCAAAACCACAACCAATTCCAAATATTAAATCTAGCGTACATGAAAGGTATGACACCCAAAACCAAGAGCTTAATAGAGTATTAGGTGGAGGGATGGTAAGGGGGAGCTTGACATTAATTTCTGGGGAGCCAGGAATAGGTAAGTCTACCTTAATACTACAGGCAGGCAGTAAAATTGCCGAAAAGTATGGTAAGGTGTTATATGTTTCAGGGGAGGAATCGGAAGAGCAAATAAAAATGAGGGCAGAAAGACTCAATTCCTTAACAGAGAATTTATATGTTGTATCAGAGACTAATGTGGATTTGATTGAAAAGTACATAGAAGAAATTTCTCCTGTGTTTATTATTATAGATTCTGTTCAAACCCTATACAAAGAAGAATTAACCTCTGCACCAGGTAGCGTATCTCAAGTAAAAGAATGTGTCAATAATTTGATGCGTATTGGAAAAAGCAAGCAAATTCCAATGTTTATAGTAGCCCATGTTACAAAACAAGGTGAATTGGCGGGACCAAGGGTATTAGAGCATATGGTAGATACTGTCCTTCATTTTGAAGGAGAAAGAACCCAAGAATTTAGAATTTTAAGGGCTCTTAAGAATCGTTTTGGAACCACCAGTGAGATCGGGGTATATGAGATGAAGCAAGAGGGACTAGTGGAAGTCGCAAATCCTTCTGCATTATTTCTAGAATCTTTAACTGAAGAATCAGAAGGCGCCGTAGTGGTGGCAACAGTAGAAGGAACAAGACCACTTTTAGTAGAAATACAGGCTTTGGTAACTTCATCAAATACTGGTTTTCCTCGAAGAACTGCAGTAGGTATCGATTTAAACCGACTTAATTTAATTATTGCAGTACTAGAAAAAAGATTAGGGTTACCCCTTATGAATTATGACGTATATATTAATGTTGTAGGAGGGTTAAAATTAGAAGGAACCTTTGCAGATTTAGGGGTTGCCGTGGCCATTTACTCAAGTCTTAAAGGAATTACAGTAGCCACTAGAAAATTATTAGTAATAGGAGAAATCAGTTTAACTGCCGACATAAGGCCTGTTCAACAGCTGGAAAAGATGGTGAGGGAAGCTGAAAAAATGGGGTTTGCCGCTTGTATTGTCCCAGAAAAAAATAATAGCAATTTTGTAGATTTAAAGACAATTGCTATTACAGGAGTTAATAATATTAAAGAGGCTATAAATTGTATAGGCACAATCTAAGAAATAATTTATAAATCTTGTTAATATCACAGAATTTAGGTAAAAATACTAATAAAAACCGTATTTAATAGAAGGAGGGTAGCTGCAATTGAAGGAAGAAGAGAAAAAGCAAAAACAATTATTAGATACAATTAAGATGCTATCCCCTGGAACCCCTTTAAGGGAAGGCTTAGAGAATATACTTAAGGGAAAAATGGGGGCATTAATCGTAATAGGTGATAGTCCAGCTGTGATGGATATAGTAGATGGTGGATTTGCAATAAATGTAGACTTTACCCCTGCCTATGTTTATGAATTGGCTAAAATGGATGGTGCAATTATTCTGAATCATGAAGTTAAAAAAATTCTTTATGCTAATGCCCAGCTAATTCCAAACCCGTCAATTCATTCTTCTGAAACAGGAATTCGTCATCGTATTGCAGAGCGGGTAGCTAAAGAAACCGGAGAAGTAGTTATATCTATATCCCAAAGAAGGAATATTATTTCTTTATATTATGGCTATAATAAATATATTGTACAGGATACAGGTAGAATTTTAACCAAGGCTAATCAGGCTATACAAACCCTAGAGAAATATAAGGTTGTTCTAAATCAGGGGATGAATCATCTTAGTGCATTGGAATATGAAGATTTAGTAACAATTTATGATGTAGCAATTGTCTTGCAAAGAACTGAAATGGTAATGCGGATTGTTACTGAAATTGAGAAATTTATTTGTGAGTTAGGTAATGAAGGTCGGCTAATTAGTATGCAGTTGGAGGAACTAGTAGCCAATGTGGTAGAGGATGGAATACATGTCATTGAAGATTACAACTTAAATAAAGACTTAGATTCTAGAGAAATTTTAAAAGAAATTAAAAGTTTGACATCAGAAGAATTATTAGATCTTTCTAATTTTGCTAAAATACTAGGTTATGAAACCAATGGTGCTGCATTAGATAATTATGCTGCATCGAAGGGATATAGGATATTAAATAAAATACCTCGTCTACCTTTAGTGGTTATTGATAATCTTGTTAATCAATTTGGAGAGTTTCAACATATCCTAAAGGCTTCTATTGAGAAATTAGATGAAGTGGAAGGAATAGGGGAAATTAGAGCAAGGGCAATTAAAGAAGGATTAACGAGATTACAAGAGCAAGTTATGATGGGTAGACAAATATAAGTTTAGCAAAAAAGGATCGAAGGGTTATCTCGATCCTTTTAATTTTTTAAAAATTACTTACTAAGGTTTTTTTAACTTCTATAACATGATGTAAGGAAATTTTGCTACTAATTGTAATGCAATTAAACATAGGATTAGAATAATCCATACTTAGGATTAAAGTAACCCATACTTACCTAAAGCTTTCAACTGTTCGTTATAATTGCTCAACATATCTTCAATATTAATGTTGAAAACATTACAAAGGGCAGTTAAATAAAAGAAATTTGAGGCTAATTCATGTTCAACCTTTTCTTTACAAATATCACATAATTCACCCTGTACGTGGTTGCTCATATATTTCTTTAGTTGGGAATAGGAAGCATCCATAGGAACTTCTTGTTTTTCTCCATGAATTTTAATGCATCCGCAGTATGTAGCAGATTTAGCAACGGCACGATTAATCTTACCTGTACTTTCTTGTAGTTTTGTTAAAATATCTAATATACTACGATGACGAACTAAAACATCATCAACTACTTCTTGAAAATCATCTATTGGAAATTTTTTCATATAAAAGGTCACTCCTTGGGTTTATTATTCAGCCTTTTAACTAATTTTTTTTGACTTAATATTATTATAAGTGGCTAATCTTTCATTTGTCAATTGGAAGGAAGTCTCAATATGAAAAAACATAATTTAACAATAATAAAAAATAATTGACAAGTATATATGGATGTGATAAAATGTAATTTTTATTTGACATCTGAGGGTTTCTGTTGTATACTATATTTAGTCAAAATGTAGTTAAATTTGCCTTTCGAGGAGGTTTGCTTATGTATAATATAGGTGATAGGATTGTATATCCTATGCATGGGGCAGGTATAATTGAGGCGATAGAAGAGAAGGAGATTTTAGGCACAACTAGAAAGTATTATATTCTGCGTATACCCTTAGATGATATGAAGGTAATGATTCCTATTGATAGCATAGATGGAGTTGGTATTCGCCCTGTAATCACAAAGGAAGAAGTTGAAAATGTCATTGGTGTGTTAGAGGCCAATGAAACCAAAATGCCTCAAAACTGGAATCGAAGGTATAGAGCCAACATGGATCGTATCAAAAGTGGAGATATCTTTGAAGTGGCAGAAGTAGTCCGTAATTTAGTATTAAGGGATCGAGAAAAAGCTCTTTCTACTGGCGAAAGAAAAATATTAAATAATGCAAGGCAAATTTTAATGAGTGAAATCATTTTGGCTGGAGATTTATCGGCAGAGGAAGTAGCAGTATTGATTGAAGAGTCTATTACAGAGTAGAGTAGTATTATTTGTTTTTCAAAAAAAAATAGAATAAAATTAAATATCTTATAAAAAAAGATGATGAAGTGATTTTAAAAGAGAAAATGTGGTAATAATGATGGATAGGAGGTGGTTCAATGATCTATAGAATAATAAGAATTAGTTTAGCAGTTTTAGGGTCTTTACTTGGAGTAGCCTTGTTTCTCTCAATCATAAATGGATTAGGGTTAGAATGGGGATTACAAAATAATTTAGTCACTTATATTACTGGAATTATAATTTCTGCTTTGTTAAGTGGAGGGATACTTTTTATTATTGCACCATGGATTATTAAACAAGGAAAAGAGTTAGCCAATTGGATTGAGAAAGAGTTAGCGAATGTCCCCATCATTAATATTGTGTTAGGTTCTATAGGTTTAATTGTTGGTTTAGTTATTGCCTATATAATAAGTCAAGCATTTAATGATTTACCTATTCCTGTAGTTGGAATAATCATTCAGTTGGGATTACATCTTTTTATGGCATATCTTGGTGTCAAGATTGCAACTAGAAAGACAGATGAAATTGTAGGATTACAATCTATCTTTAAGAAAAATTGGTCTAAAGATAAAAGTGGGAAAAAGGAAACAAAAGTATCTCCCAAAATATTAGATACAAGTGTTATAATTGACGGTAGAATTGCAGATATTTGCAAGACAGGTTTTGTTGAAGGGCCCCTCATTATTCCAGAGTTTGTTTTAGAAGAATTGAGACATATTGCCGACTCTTCTGATGCTCTAAAAAGAAATCGTGGAAGAAGAGGGTTGGACATCCTTAATAAAATCCAAAAGGAGTTAGACATAGAAGTAAAGATCCATAGTAAAGACTTTGATGATCTTTCTGAAGTAGATACGAAACTTTTAAAGCTAGCTCAACTTTTAGAAGGAAAAGTTCTTACTAATGATTATAACTTAAATAAAGTTGCAGAATTCCAAGGAGTTCCTGTCCTTAATATTAATGAACTGGCCAATGCTGTAAAACCAATTGTTCTTCCAGGAGAAGAGATGCTGGTACAGGTAGTTAAAGATGGAAAGGAATCTGGTCAAGGCTTGGCTTATTTAGATGATGGCACAATGATTGTTGTTGATTCAGGTAAAAAGTTTATTGGAAAGAATATAGACGTCTTAGTAACCAGTGTTCTACAGACTGCTGCCGGTAGAATGATTTTTGCAAAACCTAAATCGATGGTAGATAAATCAGCTTAGATAAGAAGAACCCTCTTAGAGTCACATTAAGAGGGTTCTTTTCCATATTGGGGAAGTTAGTCTTTTAGAAATTTAACTTGATTCCAAATAATATAATAGCGTCAATCTTAATGGAATTTATGTAATTTATTGGTTAAATTACACTTTAATTACTTATATTGAAGATAATATTAAAAACGATTATACTGATTAAGAAGATATTTTTAAGCGTTGGCCCAAAATTACATAATGCAAATAATAGGGGGTATTTATGATGAAAAAGTTATTAGTAAATACATCATTAGTTTTATTACTCTTGGTATCAACCAACAGTACGAATGCATTTGCCTCAACTCCTCTGGTATTAATAGATCAACAACTGGTGGAGTCAGCTAGACCACAAATTATTAATAATCGGACAGTAGTCGAATTTCGACCAGTCTTCGAGGGCTTAGACTTAAATGTAACATGGGACCCACAACATAGAAAAGTTGTGGGAGAAAAAAATGATGTAAGGATAGAATTAACAATAGGAAGTAATAAAGCTATAGTTTCTTCTATTGCATCAAACTTTTCCTATGATACGGAAGTAACTTTAGATGTTCCAGCACAAATTGTTAATGGCAGAACAATGGTACCCCTAAGATTTATTGCAGAAGCGACAGATGCTAAGGTTCATTGGGACAATCAAAATAAGGTGGCACATATTACATCGCCTCCTTCCAAATGCAAACCTTTTGAATCTGACGCCCCCAAAATAGCTTTAGAGGAAGTATTACAACAAAAGGGTTATACAGTAAAGATAGAAAATGAAATAGAATATTTTTATAAGGATGGTAGAACATTTTATGATATGTATTACAGTCTAAGGGGAGAAAAGGAACATTACATCTTTATAGGAGGTGATCCAGACCTAGACCAGTTGGAAGTTGCGGCAGCTATAGCTGTTACAAAGGGATTTCCCTCTACCCATCAAGGCTTATTTGATAAATTTACTGAGAGGAAGCGCAGTTACGATATTGAATGTAATGGCGTAGTTTATACCCTATATCAAAATAATGTCGGCGATATAATTTTCTTTTGGAAAGAAAAATAGAATAGTAATTAAGGTCTTATAATAAGGGGTAAGTATTTGATAAAATACCTACCCCTTATTCAATTCTATAGTAAGATTAATATCTTTAATGAAGGCTTTGCTTAATAATTGGATTTTTTATAGATAAAATAAGCACTTGTAAAAAATGGTATTAGCTAATATAATTGAAAAGATAGAATATACAAGTTAAGCTAAGTGTCCAAATAAGAGGTGAATGTATGAATAAAATAGGTAAAAACAAGGCAATTATAGTTGCTGCGGGTAAAGGGAAAAGGATGGGGGCCGAAGGCAACAAACAGTACATTTTATTAAGAGATAAGCCAGTATTAGCCTATACCCTGGAGGTGTTTCAAGACTGTCCTGACATAGATGAGATTATCGTGGTAGTGGCACAAGGAGAAGTTGAATATTGTAAAGAGAACATACAACAGAAATATGAACTTAATAAGATCGTTTCAGTAATTGAGGGGGGCAAAGAACGTTTTGATTCCGTCTACAAGGGGATCGTGGAGGCTCAGGATGACTGCAATGTTGTGGTGATTCATGATGGGGCAAGGCCCTTCATCTCTCAAGAGATCATTATAAATACAATTAAAGAAGCAAAGGTGGAGGGAGCAGTAATTGTTGGAGTACCTGTGAAGGATACCATTAAGTTGATTAATCAACAATCGCAGGTTATGGAGACTCCCCAAAGGGAAAACCTATGGGCCATCCAAACACCCCAGACCTTTAAGTATAGCCTTGTTAGAAGGGCTTATGAAGAGATAAATTGCGATGAAAGCATTACTGATGATGCCTCCCTATTAGAAAAAGCTGGTCATCCAGTAAAGGTAATTATGGGAAGTTATGAAAATATTAAACTAACAACACCAGATGATTTGTTAATGGCAGAGGCGATTCTAAAGAAACGGGAGGAAAAGGAATGTTTAGAGTAGGGATGGGTTATGATGTTCACCGTTTAGTGGAGGGAAGAAAACTAATATTAGGAGGTGTGGAAATCCCCTACGATAAGGGGTTACTGGGACACTCAGATGCCGATGTATTGCTCCATGCCATAAAGGATGCATTATTGGGGGCAGCTGCCTTAGGGGATATTGGAAAACATTTTCCAGATACAGATGAAAAATATAAAGATGTGGATAGCTTAAAACTATTAGAGGTAGTAGTAGCGATGTTGGAAGATAAGGGTTATAGAATTAATAATTTAGATGCCACCATTATAGCAGAGAAGCCTAAAATGGCCCCCTATATAGAACAGATGAGGGAAAATATTGCCGAGGCAATGAAGGTAGCAGTTGAAGATGTAAATGTAAAGGCTACAACTACAGAAGGATTGGGCTTTACAGGTAAAGGGAAAGGAATTGCTGCTGAAGCAATTGTTAGTATCATAAAATAAATATAAGTAAATTGCATAAAAATTCTAGATTCAGACTTTCGATTTATATTAAATACAAAAATGAAAAATCCCTTTTTAGTGCTTAATGAGGGATTTAATAAAGAAACTTTCCTGTGATTTATGCAACAAAATCAATATCAATCCATTGTGAAGGTATTATGCAATTTTCTTACATTATAAACTAGGAGGGAGAGATGAAGGTATGATTGAGGTTAAAGGATTGAAAAAATCATTTAAAGATATTGAGGCTCTAAAGGGTATTGACCTACATGTGGCAAAGGGGGAGGTCTTAGGACTATTAGGTGAAAATGGCGCAGGGAAAACAACCACCCTTAGGATTTTAGCAACTATGCTAAAGCCAGATGGAGGTACAGTAATTTTAGACGGTAAAAATGTCAATGAGTCCCCCCAAGAAATTCGTAAAAATATAGGGATTTTATTTGGTGGTGAAAGTGGTATTTATGATCGATTAACAGCAAGAGAGAATATTGCCTATTATGGGGAATTAAATGATATGAGCCCCAGTGAGATAAAAGACAGAATTGACTACTTAGTGAAGGTACTTAATATGGAGGAGTATATTGATCGTAGAGCAGGGAAGTTTTCAAAGGGGATGAAGCAAAAAGTTGCCATTGCAAGATCAATAATTCATAACCCTGATATTATGCTTTTTGATGAACCTACTTCGGGTCTAGACGTGGGGGGAGCAAGGATTATACAACAGTTTATTGAAACTTGTAAAGAAGAAGGCAAGACGGTAATATTCTCTAGCCACACCATGTCGGAGGTAGAGAAGTTATGTGATCGAGTTGCTATTATCAATAAAGGAAAAATAGTGGAGACAGGCTACTTACAAGAGCTTAAAGAAAAGTATGATAAAGGTATGGAAGATTTATTCTTAGAATTGGTAGGTGAGCAAAATGAACTATAAGCATATATCTATTGTATTCAAAAAAGAGTTAAGGGACATTTTGAGGGATAAGCGGACTTGGCTTGCGGGAGTTTTGATCCCTGTTTTAATTTTTCCATTAATGTTCTATCTAATGGGAATGGGTAGAGCAAAGATGGAAAACAATTTGCAAATGGATATACCCATTGCTATTGTAAGTAATGGTCAAGATGCAGATATAATTGATTATATCAATACTACCGAAGGGATTATTGTCCTAAACCCGTCTGACCCCTACATGTCTTTAGAACAGGGTGAAGTTAAGGCTATATTAGTTTTAGATCAAGACTTTGAAGAAAAAATTAATAATCAAATCCCAGCAGAAGTTACCTTGATGTATGATGAAATTAGTACAGAATCTGCTATGGCTTCGTCAATGGTGGAAATGGCAGTAAGGGCCTATAGTGAAGAAATTATGGTAGCTAGATTAGCAGAATTGGGTATTAGGCCAGAAATTTTACAACCTACTTGGGTGACGAGACAGGCCTATGTGCCAGAAGGTCAAGAATCTAAAGGTGGTGGAGACACACTGATGATTATAACCTTTTTATTGCCCTTCCTATTAATGCTCTATCCAGTTGTAGGTGGGATGCCAGCAGCGATTGACCTTGGTGCAGGTGAGAAGGAAAGGTTGTCTTTAGAGCCCCTTTTGTCAACGGGAGCCGATAGAATGTCAATTTTAATAGGTAAGTACCTTACAATTTTATTAGCTTCTGTTGTGGGGGTAATTACTTCTATAGCTGGGCTAGTTGCAGCTTCAAAAATTACACCTGATATGGTGCCAATGGGTTTGAGAATTTCCCCCCTCTCTATTCTAATATTGGTGGGAATATCTCTTCTAATGGCAATGATGTTAAGTGGGGTAATGTTGACGATCAGTATGTTTGCTAAATCATACAAAGAAGCTGGAACCTATTTAAGTCCAATTACTATTGTTTTAATGGTACCTGCCTACTTAACGATGTTTATGGATTTAAGAAGTTTATCTACTAGGTTGTTTTTTATACCGCTACTTAACGCAGTACTTTTAATGAAGGAGGTACTAGTTGATATTATTAATCCCCTACATATACTAATTACTTTCTCCATGTCCCTATTGTTGGTGGTGTTATCTTTAGCCTTCACAAAATATATGTTCAGCAAAGAATCGGTTATTTTTAGATCTTAAGGATATACTATACTTTAAGTAGCCAAGTTTAGAACCATTGAATAAATCTCATTTAGGAAATTGCATAATTAATATTAAATTTATATGAATGCAAAATGAAAACTTCGCTGTTTAGTGTTCAATGAGTAATAGATTATTTTATCAAGGAAATTACTCATTTCACAATGCACGACTCAGCTTTCACCTTTGCATAAAACGAATATAAATTCAGATTTATGTATTATGCAATTTCCTCATTTAAATTTTAGCTACTTTTAAGTAAAGTAATTAAAGTAAAACAGATAAAAGTAAAATAGATAAAAGTAAAATAGATATAAGTAAAACAAATAAAAATACAATAAATCAGATATTAAGAAAATTGTATAATAGTAAAACATGAATTTATATAGGATTTTTGCATAACATAGATCTAAGATTAAATATGTAGTTCTCTAAATATCGTTATAGTTATTTTAATTATTATCGATTAATAAAAGTTGACATTTTCAAGACTTTTAGATATGCTATTAAAAAAGAATATTAAAAGGCGAAGATAGGAAATAGTAAAAAAGTGATGCTTTTTAGAGAGAAAATCCTTGGCTGGAAGATTTTTAAGCTAGTTTTTTGAACCCGTCCTTGAGCTACTGATCGAAGGAAGATCATTGTCGGTGGACACCGTTATGTCCTTAAGTGAATCTATTGTATGGATTAAGTAGAGTGGTACCGCGGGAACTAATATCTCGTCTCTAAGTTTTTAGAGGCGGGATTTTTTATTTTTTATTTCTAAAAACATAGGCTAAGTAGTTTCATAAGTTAAAAGAACATAATAGACACCTATGATTTTTATAGATTAGGAAATTGAATGAATGCTAATTGAATTTACTAGTAATAACGTCAATAAGAACTTCTCAGTTAAGTAAATAACAGTTTGACCGCAAAGTTATTTAATTTCCTCAAATGATAAAGTAAAAGGCATAGATTGAAAGGAGAATGTAGTATGGGAAAAAAAGATAAACAATTTGTAAGTGAAATTACTCAAATGGAAGTAGATTTTGCCCAATGGTATACTGACGTAATTCTTAAAACAGATATGGTGGATTATTCACCTGTAAAGGGGTTTATGGTAATAAAACCCTATGGATATGCCGTCTGGGAAAATATTCAGCAGCATTTAGACAGAAGATTTAAAGAAACAGGGCACAAAAACTGCTATTTCCCTTTATTAATTCCAGAGAGTTTATTAAAAAAGGAAGCAGAACACGTTGAAGGATTTGCGCCAGAAGTAGCTTGGGTAACCCACGGAGGTCAAGATGAATTAGCAGAAAGACTATGTGTTAGACCCACTTCAGAAACAATTATTTGTGAAATGTACTCAAAATGGTTAAAGTCTTATCGAGACCTACCATTCCTATATAATCAATGGTGTAGTGTAGTTCGTTGGGAAAAGAGTACTAGACCTTTCTTAAGAACATCAGAGTTTTTATGGCAAGAAGGACATACTTTACATGAAACTTATGAGGAATCTCAAGAAGAAACGCTACAAATGTTAGAAATCTACAGAGAAATGGCAGAAGAAGCATTGGCTATTCCAGTAGTAATTGGACAAAAATCAGAAAAGGAAAAGTTTGCGGGAGCCCATGCAACCTACACCATGGAGGCGCTAATGCATGATGGTAAAGCCCTTCAAGCAGGAACATCCCATAACTTAGCTCAACATTTTACAACTGCCTTTGATATTACTTACTTAGATAGAGACGGAGAGCTAAAGCATCCATATCATACTTCTTGGGGAGTATCGACGAGACTAATAGGTGGTATTATCATGGTTCATGGTGATAATCGTGGTCTAGTTTTACCTCCAAAGGTTGCGCCAACACAGGTTGTAATTGTACCAATTGCCAGTCATAAGGGTGGCGTAATAGAAAAAACTACAGAACTTTATTCAGAGCTTAGAAAGAACTTAAGGGTAGAGTTAGATGACCGTGAAAACTATTCGCCAGGTTGGAAGTTTAACGAATGGGAAATGAAGGGTGTACCATTGAGAATTGAAATGGGTCCAAAGGATATTGAAAACAACCAAGTTATGTTATTTAGAAGAGATACCCTAGAGAAGGAAGCGGTTTCAATGGAAAACTTAAGTGAAACCGTTGAGAAATGGCTACAAGATATTCAAAATAACCTGCTACTAAAGGCAAAACAAATGAGGGATGAGAAGACCTACTATGTTAAGAGTCTAGATGAGCTGAAGGAAGTTATGGATAACAGACCTGGTTTTGTTAAAGCAATGTGGTGTGAAGAAAGAGAATGCGAAGACCAAATTAAAGCTGAAACAGGCGTAACTGTTAGATGTATTCCTTTTGAACAAGAAAAATTAGGAGACACTTGCCCCTTCTGTGGTAAGCCAGCATCTAAGATGGCCTACTTTGCAAAGGCGTATTAATCAATATTGTTGTAAATAGCACAGTAGAATATTAATCGTAGGAAGCCTTTATACTAAAGAATAGGAAAGTTCCTGTCTTATTATTTTAATATAAAAGAACTTTATGTAATGAGGTTGAAAATAAGCAGATAAGCAATTTAAATAGTTACATCGTGTAAGTTGCTTAGTTTCTTCTTTTAAACTCAACCTTTTGAATCTACAGAAGGAAGACTTTGTTGTTCAAATTAGTAGTTAAGGGTATCTAGATCCCTAGATTTCTCAAAAAGATTAGTGGATTCTGGCATTAAGATTATAACTAAGATACGATAATTAAAGATAAATTAAGAATGGAAATATGCTAACTAAAGTATATTTCCATTCTTTTTTAGTTGTGTTTTTTATTTTTTCAAACATTAAAAAGCTAGAAGTATAACATCATTTTCTTGTGGCAAAATAGAAAAAATAGGATGGAGGTAGTATAAATGAAGACTAGACAGCTAAATAAATATAAATTACTATTCATCATAATTGTATATCTTATATCCATTAATTCTTTAGCCTATGGACAGGAAAATATAGTTGTTACATTGGGAAACGATCTAAACCAACAGCAAAGAGAAGAAATGCTCAATCTATTTGGGGTAACAGAAGGAAATATAAAAGTATTGGTAGTAACCAATGAAGAAGAACGGAACTACTTAAAGGGGATTGCGACAGAGGCACAAATTGGCACAAGATCAATTTCTTCAGCCTATGTAGAAAACCTTAGTAGAGGAGAAGGGATTAATGTGGAGACCTATAATATTACTTGGGTAACGGCAGAAATGTTTCAAAATGCACTGGCCACAGCAGGGGTAACCGATGCTCGAATTATTGCTGCTGCTCCCTTTAATGTTTCCGGTACAGCAGCCCTAACAGGGATATTAAAAGCCTTTGAAGAGATGCGGGGAGAGACTATTAATGAAGATCGTAAAAGAATAGCAAATGAAGAGATCGTTAAAACAGGAGAATTAGGTGAAGAAATTGGACAAGAACGGGCAGTTCAACTGATTAAAGAGGTTAAGGAAGAAATTATAGAAAAGGGAGTAAAAAACCCAGAAGAAATTAAGAGAATTGTAATAGAAATTGCAGGGCGGTTAGACATTAATCTCAATACCCAACAGATAGAAGATATTTCTAAGTTAATGGAGCAAATTAGTCGGTTAAACTTAAATACTGATGTGATTAGACAACAACTTCAGGGTATTGGTCAGCAGTTGGGGGAAATAGCCAAACAAAATGAAGAAGTAAAGTCCCTTCTAGACCGTATTATAGAAATGTTCAGGCGGTTGCTAGAATCTATATTTAATATGATCGGTAGATAGCCATTGTATATTTCGAAAAACCCCTGCTTGAAGGTTGAAGGTTAATGGGTTATAATAGATAATACAATATTATGGGAATGTATAGGAGGTTCATTATGTCAGTTAGGGTTAGATTCGCCCCAAGTCCAACGGGTTTTGTACATATAGGAAGTTTAAGGACAGCTTTATATAATTATTTATTTGCTAAAAAGAAGGACGGGAAGTATATCTTAAGAATAGAAGATACCGACCAAAGTCGTTTTGTAGAGGGTGCCATCGAAGGGATGCTTAAGGCAATGGAATGGGCCGGCGTAAACCACGATGAAGGTGTTACTATCAAAGATGGCGAACCGGTAGAATTAGGTGAGTATGGGCCTTATGTTCAGTCACAAAGATTAGAAATTTATCAAGAAAAAATTAAAACGCTTTTAGAAAGTGGTCATGCCTACCATTGTTTCTGTTCTAAAGAGAGAATAGATGCCCTTAGGGAAGGACAAAAAGCAGCAGGAGAAATGCCCCGTTATGACGGTTTATGTAAAAGTCTATCAGCTGAAGAAATTGCAGCTAAAAAAGCAGCAGGAGAATCTTTTGTTATTAGATTAAACCTACCTCAAAATAGGGATATTGCCTTTAGTGACATAGTTAGAGGTAATGTAGTCGTTAATACTGCCGATATGGATGATCAAGTTTTAATTAAGTCCGATGGTTTTCCTACCTACCATTTTGCTGTTGTGGTTGATGATCATTTAATGGGAATCACCCATGTCATCAGAGGGGAAGAATGGTTAATTTCAACACCAAAACATGTTTACTTATATGAAGCCTTTGGTTGGCCTGCACCTCAATATGTTCACTTACCGAACATACTTAATGCTGATAAAAAGAAATTAAGTAAGCGACAAGGGGATGTGGCAGTAGAAGACTTTATGAAGAAGGGGTATCTACCAGAAGCCCTGGTAAACTATATCGCTCTAGTAGGTTGGAGCCCAGAAGACAATCAAGAAATATTCTCTATGGCAGAACTAGAAGAGAAATTTTCATTAGAAAGAGTATCAAAAAGTGGTGGGGTATTTGATGTAAATAAATTAAATTGGGTAAATGCCCACTATATAAAAGAAAGTGCCGATGAAAGAATCTTAGATTTAGCAATCCCCCACTTGGTAGCTGCAGGGTTTATTACCGAGGTGGAAGCTCAAGAGAGATATGACTGGTTGAAGTCAATGATTGCTGTTATTAAAGAAAAGTTATCTTATATTGCCGAAGTGACAGACCATGTAGGGATCTTCTTTAAAACGGAAATAAAACCAGAGGATGAAGAAGCAGCAGAAATTCTTAAAGGTGAGCAAATGAACACTTTGCTAGATGCCTTCATAGGAAAAATTCAAGAAGCAGAAGTAATTGATGCAGCCTTTGGAAAGAAAGCTTTAAAGGAAATCCAAAAAGAAACTGGACTAAAGGGACCACAACTGTTTAAACCTATAAGAGTAGCTATTACAGGTCAATCCCACGGACCAGATATTAATCAAATAATAGAAGTTTTAGGGAAACAGAATTTGCTATCCCGCATAGAATATGTAAAGAGTCACTTATTATAAAAATAATTATAAAAGCTAAGAACAGGAGAAGTAAATCTATACTTATTTCCAGAGAGGGACCATCAGCGGCTGAGAGTGGTTCTAAAGAAAAGATAGATTGAAATGCACCTGGGAGCTAATGCTCGAAATACAGTAGGGTAATTCGGATGGTCCCGTTATCGACCTTTAAGGGGAATGTTATTCATTCAATTAGAGTGGAACCACGGATCTAAACTCCGTCTCTAGATTAGTCTAGAGGCGGAGTTTTTGTGATTTTAATTATGATTTAACAATATAACTATCATTATCATTAGCATGAGTGTTCATAAAAGTAAACTTTATTGTTTTTAGGATTGATAGAATTAGTAAGGGGGTTAGTAAAATGAGCTTCTTCAAAATGATAAAAGAAGATATTCAAGCCATATTTGAAAGGGACCCAGCTGCAAGAACTACCCTAGAGGTATTGCTTTGTTATCCAGGATTACACGCCATCATTTTTCATCGAATATCCCATGGGCTGTATAGACGAGGATGGGTGGTGATCCCTAGGGTAATTTCTAATATAGCCCGATGGTTTACAGGAATTGAAATACATCCTGGTGCAAGAATTGGTCGGAAGCTATTTATAGACCATGGAATGGGAGTCGTCATTGGAGAAACCACAGAAATTGGAGACTCAGTAACCATTTATCAGGGTGCTACCCTAGGTGGTACAGGAAAGGAAAAGGGAAAGCGCCATCCAACAATAGGGAACAATGTCGTAATTTCTTCTGGCGCTAAAGTATTGGGACCCTTTAAGGTTGGTGATAATTCTAAGATCGGGGCAGGTTCAGTCGTTCTTAAAGAAGTCCCAGAAAATTGTACAGTAGTTGGAGTTCCGGGAAGAATTGTGATTAAAGATAATAAGAAGGTAGAAACAACAGCCATCGATTTAGATCATTCAAAACTACCAGATCCAGTTTTTGATGAACTTAACGAATTAAGAAAGAAAATTTTAGAATTAGAAAAAACGACTAGAAAACTAGAAGGGAGCAATTAAGATGAAGCTATATAACACCTTGACAAGAAAAAAAGAAGAATTTATTCCTATTGAAGCAGGTAAAATTAAAATGTATGCTTGCGGACCAACGGTTTATAATTACTTCCACATAGGGAATGCAAGAACCTTTATGACCTTTGATGCCATGAGAAGATATTTTCAATACAGAGGTTATGAAGTAACTTTTGTTCAAAACTTTACTGATGTAGATGATAAAATTATTCAAAAGGCAAAGGAAGAACATATAGAAGCCCATGAAGTAAGCGAGAAATATATTCAAGAATACTTTAAAGATGCTGAAAGCTTGGGAATTCTTAAGGCGGATATCCACCCTAAGGTAACTGAGAATATACAGGAGATTATTGATATTATTAAAGAGTTAGAGAATAAAGGCTTTGCCTATGCCGTTAATGGTGATGTCTACTTTAATGTATCAAAATTTAAAGAGTATGGTAAGTTATCAAAACAAAGCTTAGAAGACCTACAATCTGGAGCAAGGATAGAAGTAAATGAAGCAAAACAAAATCCACTAGATTTTGCCCTATGGAAGAATGCAAAAGAAGGAGAACCCAGTTGGGAAAGTCCATGGGGAAAAGGAAGACCAGGGTGGCATATTGAATGTTCTGCAATGGTAAAAAAATACTTAGGTGAAACAATAGATATTCATGGAGGTGGCGGGGATTTGGTGTTCCCCCATCACGAAAATGAAATTGCCCAGAGTGAAGCTGCTTGCGGAAAAACTTTTGCAAATTATTGGGTACATGTAGGTTACTTAAATGTTGAAAATAAAAAGATGTCTAAATCTCTAAATAATTTCTTTACCCCTAGGGAAATAGCCCAAGAATATGACTTAGAGGTAATTCGTTTCTTCATGTTCTCAGCCCACTATAGAAACCCCGTTAACTTCAGTAAAGATTTAGTAGAGGCTGCTAAAAATGGTTTAGATCGACTATATAATGCGAAAAATAACCTTACCCATTTAATGACAACCGCCGAAGAAGGTGTTAAAAATGGCGAAGAATGGGTTGAAGAATTATCTGCTTACCGAAAGAATTTTATCGAAGCAATGGATGATGATTTTAATACAGCAGATGGTATTTCAGTCATTTTTGAAATGGTAAGACATATTAACTCAAATATCTCAGCAGACTCTAGTAAAGAAGCCTTACAAAAGGCCTATAACATGCTGATAGAACTGAGTGGAGTATTAGGCTTACTTAATAAAGCAGAAGAAACATCTCTAGAAGCAGAAATAGAAGAATTAATTGAAAAAAGGCAACAGGCAAGAAAAGATCGAAACTTTAAGCTAGCAGATGAAATAAGGGATGAGCTAAAGGCGAGGGGGATTGTGTTGGAGGATACACCGCAGGGGGTGAAGTGGAAAAAGGCCTAGCAGCCTGTTGAAAAGTCCTCACCTTCTAAGTCACAGCAGAACATCAGCATCCTTACGTATTGCTGCATACGCTGCGGCCGCCAATGTTCTTTTTTTCTTGAATCTAAAAATTTTTCAACAGGCGATCCTGTTTGGAAAAGCTGAAACAATTAAAAAGGCAGGCCCGAATGGGTCTGCTTGATTAATTGCTAAAGAGGACAGAATGGCATATAATAATCTTAAACTAGAAAAAGGTAGGTAAGCTATGGAATCATTTTTAAATAACGTTAATCAAGCAACTGCAATAAAAACAGAAAAAGAAGCAAGGCTGATGGCACCTTTAGTGCTGGCCTATGTAGGAGATGCAGTTTTTGAGGTTTTTATCCGTAACCACTTAGTTTTAGAAAGTAATGTTTCGGTAAACGAACTCCATAAAAAGGCCACCCGCTATGTTAAGGCAAAGGCACAAGCTACAATTGTCCATGCCCTGCAAAAAGAGCTGACAGAGGATGAATGGACTATGGTAAAACGAGGGAGAAACCAAAAATCTGCAACAGTACCTAAGAATGCAGATTTGTCAGACTACCGCTATGCTACTGGGTTCGAAACCCTAATTGGCTACTTGTTTTATACTGGCCAAACAGAAAGACTAATAGTAATTATGAAGCGGGCAGTAGAGGTGATGAATACTGAAATTAACGGTCGAAGTGTACCTAAAGCTAAGGAGGTAACCCGCCATGAATAATCGAGCCAAGATTATGGTTGTGTCGGCTATATTTTTATTAGCACTATTAATAGCTAAATCTCTATGGTTTGACCCGGTTAAGAACTTGGAGGGTGATGCATTAAAGTATCAAAAGTATGCTTTAGAGGTTGCACCTCATCAGGATACGTTTTTCAATATCAACCTACCCATTGTAGAATACAAAGTAGTATCTGTAAAAAAGATCAAGGATGAAGGGGAAACAAAGATTACTTATAGAGACGAAAATGGTAGATTGAGGGAAGCAGAAATAGAAGGCGATTATACTGCAAAGGTTAGAGCCTATTTCTTTTCAATCTTACCCTTTACAGATTTACAGATTAAAGGAGGACAAATGTAGTGGAGACAAATTGTAAAGTAACACTAATTACACATACACCAGAGCCAGAAAAAATCATAGCTTCGGCGGCAAGGCTATGTTATTCCAGTAGTGATATTGAAGGATTAATGGAGGAACTACAAGCCGATAAAATTGCTAAATTTATTGATATGTTGGCTCAATTAGGCCATGAATCACCCTTTGAACACATTAACTTTACCTTTGGAATAGAGGGAGTTTCCCGTAGCTTAACCCATCAGCTGGTGCGTCATAGAATTGGAGCTAGCTATTCCCAAAAAAGTCAGCGTTATGTGAGGGAAGGGCAGTTTGAGTATGTTATACCGCCTGAGGTTAAGAAGATCCCAGCGGCCCAGGAACTTTATATTCATACAATGAAGGAGCAACAAAAGGCCTACGACCAATTGGTGGAATTGTTAATGGCGGAACATATTAAAGCTTATCTTGAAGAGGGAAAAAGTGAAAAACAAGCCCATTCATTAGCAGAAAAAAAGGCGATTGAAGATGCTAGATTTGTACTACCTAATGCCAGTGAGACTAAAATTGTCGTAACAATGAATGCCAGAGCACTATTTAACTTCTTCCATCATAGGTGTTGTAATAGAGCCCAGTGGGAAATAAGAAATTTGGCAGTAGAAATGTTAAAGTCGGTTCAGAAGGTGGCTCCAACAGTTTTTAAATATAGTGGGCCTAACTGTGTTAAAGGACACTGTTCTGAGGGGAAAATGGCCTGTGGTCAAATTCAAGAAGTTAGGGAATTTTATAAAAATCTATCTAAATAGTTAAGTTGAAGGTAGCATGTATTTAAAAAAGTAAAATTAAAATCTTGAAAAACTAGTTAAAAGACTAAACTAACAAATATTAAAGCTAAGGGTGCATTAATATTAATACTAATGTAAAATGAATGATATAATTCTTTATAAAAAGTGATAATTCCATTTATGTGTGGAAAGATAAATGATATTGAATAATGTTTTTTGATATAGGGATATAATAGAACAAGTTAAGAGCTTATGATAACGAAGTAATAGGAAGATAAAGGATGTGGTGTAATGGCAAATGATAAATTAGAAGGAAGAAATCCTGTTTTAGAAGGATTGAAGTCTGGAAGAGAAATAGATAAAATATTTGTTGCTAAAGGAGCAGCAGAAGGTTCCATTAAGAAGATTATCGCCTTGGCTAAAGATCGAAAAATACCTGTTCAGCAAGTTGAAAGGCAAAAACTAAATGAAATTTCTGAATCCGATAACCATCAAGGGGTTATTGCCATGGTGGCAGCCCATGAATATAGTACGGTAGAAGATATTTTAGAAGCAGCTCAAAAGAAGGGTAAAGATGCTTTTATTTTAATATTAGATGAAATTATGGACCCCCATAACTTAGGCTCTATTATGCGTACTGCCGATGCAGTTGGAGTAGACGGAATTATTATTCCTAAACGTAGGGCAGTTGGGTTAACGGCTGTCGTGGCAAAAACTTCTGCTGGTGCTATTGAATATGTTCCCGTAGCAAAGGTATCTAATTTAGCCCAAACAATTGATAAATTAAAGAAGCAAGGTATCTGGGTAACTGGTGCAGATATGTCTGGGGAAAAAGAACATTACGAAATGAACCTAAAAGGTCCAATAGCTCTTGTAATAGGTAGTGAAGGGGAAGGTATGTCAAGATTGATTAAGGAAAAGTGCGATTTCTTGGTAAAACTTCCTATGATAGGAAAAATAACCTCTCTTAATGCTTCTGTTGCTGCTGCTGTATTAATGTATGAAGTTCTTCGACAAAGATCCCAAGGGTGATCATCATTGGCTGGGGGAAAAAGAACAAAGGAATACTTATTACTAGATGGATACAATGTTATTAATGCTTGGCCACAATTAAGAGAATTATGTCAACTTGATCTCGAAGAAGCTAGATCCAAGTTAATTGAATATATGACAGAATACCAATCCTACAAGGCTATAAAGATAATTATCGTATTTGATGCCCATCTGGTAAAGAAAAGTAGAGGAAAAAGTGAAGTGCTAAAAGGTATCGAGGTGGTATTTACCAAAGAACGGGAAACAGCTGATGGATTTATCGAAAAAAAGGTCCAAGAACTAACGCCACGAAATCGAGTTGTTGTAGCTACAAATGACTGGTTGGAACAACAGATGATTTTAGGAGGTGGAGCTACTCGGATATCAGTTAGGGAACTTATTTTAGACTTTCAGAATATTAAAGGGAAGATTTCTAAAAAAACCGAGGAAGACAAATATAAAAAAGAAGTACTTTCAAATCGCCTTGACTCGTCTGTTGTAGAAAAACTTGAAAAATTCAGACGTAAACTATAAATGCCTTGTTGACTTTACATAATTCCATGGGTTATAATAAAGACATGATTTTTGGGCATTTTTATAAAGGTGGAGGCGATGTGTGTGGGTGTAGGGATAGCTAAAAGGGAAATTATTGAAAGTCATACGGATATACCAGATGAGGCGATAGTAGAAGATGCCAAAAATGGTGATCTTGTTGCCCTAGAACTAATAATTAAAAAATATCGTAACTTTGTTAGAGCTAAAGCTAGATCTTATTTTCTAATAGGAGCCGATCGAGAAGATATTGTACAGGAAGGAATGATTGGGTTATACAAGGCTATTCGTGATTTTAGATCAGACAAGCTATCGTCCTTTAAAGCCTTTGCCGAACTATGTATAACGAGGCAAATTATTACTGCTATAAAGACTGCAACGAGGCAAAAACATATCCCATTAAATTCCTATGTATCTTTAAATAAACCCATATATGATGAAGAGTCGGATAGAACCCTATTAGATGTCATATCAGGCCATAAGATAACAGATCCTGAGGAACTTATTATTTGTCGAGAAGAACTAGGACAAATTGAAGGTAAAATTGGGGAAATTTTGAGTGACCTCGAATGGAAGGTTTTAATGCTTTATCTACAAGGGCGTTCATATCAAGAAATAGCTGGCGACTTAAATCGTCATGTTAAATCAATAGATAATGCACTTCAGAGGGTAAAACGAAAGTTAGAAAAGTACTTAGAAGTCAGAAATACTTATGCAAAAGACTTAGATTAGTAAAGAAAACCATGCAATTTAGTATTGACAAGCTTCCTAAAGCATAGTAAAATATCTACGATAGTATGGTATCATAATACCAATACAAAATATAAGGCCTTATAAAAGAGGCCTTATAAATGTTTTAATAATACATAGTAAGCCTCTAAACTATAGGATGACGGTTATAATAACTATGTATTAAAAGTCCGCACTAATTCAAGAAGCTGAATTATGATGTAGACTTAAGTTTATTTTGCGAAGTCTTTTTAAAAATCCTATAATTAAGACTTTGTTGTGTAGAACAGGTTCTCGACACACACGGTGTCGTGTTCTTGGATATGGTTTTAAAATACTTTTTTTCTAGGTTTTTATCTAGATTACTAATGATGCTATGACAAACATCTATAATTAAGGAGGAGAATAAAATGGCAAAAGCTAAATTTGAAAGAAATAAGCCCCACGTAAACGTTGGAACAATTGGACACGTAGACCACGGTAAAACAACATTAACAGCAGCAATCACAATTACATTAAACAAGAGATATGGACATGGTTCTGCAGTAGCTTTCGATCAAATCGATAAAGCACCAGAAGAAAAAGAAAGAGGTATTACAATCTCTACAGCTCACGTTGAGTACGAAACAGATAACAGACACTACGCTCACGTAGACTGTCCAGGACATGCCGACTATGTAAAGAACATGATCACAGGAGCAGCTCAAATGGACGGAGCGATCTTAGTATGTTCAGCAGCAGACGGTCCAATGCCACAAACAAGAGAGCACATCCTTTTATCTAGACAGGTAGGGGTACCATATATCGTAGTATTCTTAAACAAATGTGATATGGTAGATGACGAAGAATTATTAGAGTTAGTAGAAATGGAAATCAGAGACTTATTAAACATGTATGAATTCCCAGGAGATGATACTCCAATCGTAAGGGGATCAGCATTAAAAGCATTAGAAGATCCAGATGGACCATGGGGAGACAAAATTGTAGAGTTATTCAACATCGTAGATGAGTACATCCCAGAGCCAGAAAGAGATACAGATAAGCCATTCCTA
>NZ_JHYF01000019.1 GCF_000621485.1 Alkaliphilus transvaalensis ATCC 700919 | reverse complement strand
AAATTAGTTTCGTAGGGATAAACCCGTTCAATCTCATCCCAAGAAATATGGCCCAATCTAACGTAGGAGATATTGTCATAGATACCTTTTTCATTAATAATGAGTGCTGGTTTTTTTAATATGTACTCTATAATTATGGTTCTCATTAAAATGTAAGCGTAATGTAACCATATAATTGATAATAATAATTGCAGTAATATTCTTATTAATGTAATTAAAGGGTTTGAGGTAAGGCCAAAGGTAAATTCTTCTGGCCATAGAATTGACAGTGTTAAAATTGCACTCATAAAACCCACAATAATAAAAGACATCACTACTGCATAAAGCTTACTATTTTCTCTCCTGTAATATACAATTTCATTTACACCCTCAGACAATGAAGTCCCTCCTTATTTTAGAACTGAGTATTTGTGTACTTCTTATGCATAGCTTTAATAACTTCTAACAGTTCTTCTAATGGGATATTTACCATCATCTGTAATATTTCTATTTCTTGATAGGTCTGCTCTTTTATCGTTTCTTCAATATCTTCTAGTTCTGCTTGGGTAAGGGTTTTATCTATTTCTTGTACCTCACTTATAATTACATCAGTATTATCCTTCCTAACAATATTATTGAGTTTAGAAAGTCTAATAATAATCTTTTTTGACATACCAGCAAAATCATTTCGCTCACTATCTAGGCTTTCATGTATATATATTTTTTGAATATCCTGCCACCTAACCTTCTTTTCTCTTGCAAACCACCTACCCACGGTTATTCCTGAAGGGTCCATAATGACATTGGGTTTTCTTTTTCTTGTTAATAACATAAAAATTAAAGTGACTGCTGCCATCATAGAAATTATCATAAAAAATATACCTACCCGTGGAGAATCACTATATAAAAACCGTCCACCGAACAGGAACAATAAAGTTCCCCCAAATGCAATCAACCATTTTTCAGTGTTATAATAGTATTGTAGTTCTTTATCATTAGCAACATAGCTTTTGCTTCCTTCATAATATCTTTTTACATAGGAAGTATTCATTTTGTTTTTGTTATATTTTGAGAATATTTCTATTAGACTTTCTTCCTTTAACTTTGTTCTTGAATAAATCCGTTCTACAGGAATTGCAGTAATTCTACCCTTTGTAAATTTAGATATTTTAAATTGAATTTGCTTTATAATGCTTAGTTTCTTTACGAAGGCTTCCTCTTCTTTTAAAATAATATTTACAAACCTTTCACTTCTATATAGCTTCCAACTGCCATAGGAGTATTTCGTATCATACTCAAATACACGATCAATTTCTTCCCATGGAATAAAACCTAATCTTACAAAGGATGCATTATCGTAGATGCCCAGTTCATTTATTATTAAAGCTGGTTTTCTTTTATTATTTATTAAATCAATCCATATGGTCCTTAAAAATATCAGTAGAACATATAGTCCCATAAGAAGAAGGGCTATTTGCATTGAAGTTCTCAAGAACATAATTAATAGTTTATGGGTGTATCCAAAGGTAAATTCTTCTGGTGTTAGCAAAGTAATCGTAAGAAAGCCAAAGCTAATACCACCAAAAATCAAACAATGTATTAAGTTATGGGCAATAATACCGTCCTTTCTGTAAAATATAGTTTCCGTTCTATCCTTAACCAAGACAATTCCTCCATCCTATAATTGCCTACATTTTTATTCTTCACCATCTCAAGTTTGGTATTGGAACACCCCTTATAGGTATAGAGTTTTTTATCAATTGGGATAATACTTTCCCCATATTGGCATCCTTTACGTTTTGTATTCCATCAGAGATATTATTATATAGATTTGTGGCCATATTGGCCCCCGCTTTTGAAGCATCACCTACTTGATTTGAAATAAAATCAACAGAAGATTTAACTCCAAGTTGTATCCACTCTTTTACTGATTTATCATTATAGTTATAGTTAAAAATCTTATCATAAACACTCCCAGTGATCAATCCCCCTCCTATAGCACCCACCGCAGCTCCAATTGCAGTACCAATGCCTGGACAAAAGAAAGTTCCAATTGCTGCCCCAAAACTACTGCCTGTAGCAATTCCTCCCTTTACGGTATAAATTCTAGCTGCCCCCACAGCCACATCCACTGATGCATCACCAAAATATTTTGACCATCTTGTTTCTCCATTTTGAATATTAGAAGAAATTCCCTGTAAAGTTTCAAATGCCACCCCTGCATAGGCTATGCCATCTGCTAATTTACCAATTTTTTGTGCGTGTTGATAAGTTTTATATCCCTTAAAAATTGTGTTCATATTATTATATTTGGGGACATTATCTATATTGTATCTTGTTGCAAGCTTTAAGGGACGTGTTATCCCCTGACTACCATGTATTCTGTATTGGTGACCCTGTTGCACAATACTAAATCCCATATTTTTGACGGCATGTTCCATTCCTTTATTTGTCTCAACTATAGTTTTTAATGATTTTGGTATACTTCTATAAGAGTAATTTTGTAATAATACCTTACTAACAGAATAGTTGGAATATGATTTTATTATTTCCTCCACGGCACTAAATCCTGTGGCAGTACCATTAACAAAACCACTAAACCGTCCTAAGCTTTGAGGATTAACAAATTTATTAGTTAGGGCATTTGATCTTCCAGTTGCTAATGTAGGGTTAATCATTGAAATAGTAAAAAGCTTATTAGGAATGCTTATAGGGGAAGCAAATAACATCGATAAGAATCTTTTATTATTAATATTTACTGATATTTTGTTCCCCTTGGTTTTCTCTTCGGAGGCTTTATAGATTCCGATGGCTTTATCTAACCCCTTAGCCTTGCCTTGTAAAAGCTGAGTAAGACTTTGACAGCTTCTTTTCACTTCATTACTTGTTTGAAGGACTCCACAACTGGCGCTTCTAACGTAGGATTCATGATATTTTGAGTTGGTGGTATTAGCGATTGAATTGACTTCACTAGTTGCACCAGCAATATAGTCTCCATAGGTTTTTTCTAAACGTGAAAGCTTATTCTTTAAATCAGTAAGCTTGTTTATATTCACCTTCATAGTTATAGGCTCCTTAATCTAAGTTGTTCTTCCTGCAATCTCTTTCTTAGTGCCTCCTGTCTTCGTTCCTCATCGGCTCGACTTACTGCACTAGCTAAAGACTTCAGTCTACTTTCTAAGCTTTCAACTTGTCTTGTTAGCTTATTGATCTCAGAACTAATCTGATTATATTCTGATATAAAGGTTTTGCTTGCTTCCCCCTGCCACCATCCCCCCACACCATTTACGTCCTGTGTTAACTTATTATGGGATGTTTTAATATTATAGGCTGTATCATTTACTCTCTTTGCAACTCTATTGATGCTACTTGGTGAAGACATGTTATCCCTCCTTTACCTAAAAGGCAAATAATGAATTAATCATTTCTTTAGGATTAGATTTATAGATACTGACTCTTTCATAGTCTTCTGTCCCTTTGGTCTTAACCATCCATGCTTTTCCATTTAATTTAGATATATTTAACATTGCCTGAATTGTTTGCTCCTCTTCATTTTTAAAGGCGGTAATTTTAATAGATTCCTCATCCTTAACAAGGGCATCAAACATTAAAGTCAGTTCCTCTTGGGGAATACCTTCAACAGCCACTACTTCGCCAGCCTTTGGGCTATCTCCCTTCATTGCAAACTCCAGGGCTTTATCAAAATCTTTAGAAGCTATAGAGACCATATATTTCATGTCAGACTCTTCTAACTCAGCAAGTCCATAAAAGTCTATAAGGTAAGTATTAAAATCTTCTACCTCTTCAAAGGTATCAATAATGCATTCTCCATTATTTTTCATTGATATTGCCAAATAACTTTTAATAAATAAATATTGGATTTCTTCATCATTATTGATTGATATCGTGTTGACAAGGGCCACATCGGGAAAGGCAATGACACTTAATATTTTTTCCATTTCTTCTACGATGTGTATTTGTCCCTCTTCATCATTTACTAGATATCCTCTTTCCAAAAGATTTTTAGATACAACTTCCCAGTGTTTTGCAATTTCATCTTCATTAGCATCCTCTAAGGGATTATCTACTCCTATTATTTCTTCTGCTCCTGCCAAAACACATAGAAATAGCAATTCGTTATTGTTTAATATATACTGCATCTTAACATCTCCTTAATCGTTCTCGATAAAGCTTGGTACATGGGCTACCCGTAAACTCTTATATTTATTCTTAGTGATTAGGTATCCGTCCCCCATCTCTAGTTCTCTTTCGGTAGTGCCATAGGGAAGCCTTACATTAAATAAACCTTGATCCTTTATACTTCCTAATAGAATACCTGTCTGGGTCTCTCTTACTGATTTACCGAAGTTATCCCAATTAGCCTCAAAATCTGATGTGGTTCCTACCGCTAAAACTGCCACCTTTAAGCCATGATCCTTCTTAACGACTCTTTCTAAAAGATCCTTTAATGAGAAGTTGTCTCCGTCAGTAAATTCTAATAGGTTATCAAAAACAAAGACTATTTGTTGCCACTTCTCATAAATTTCTTCCAAATTACCACCATTCATTTTACATTCTTTTAGTTGTTCTCTTCTATTATCTAACTCTAAAGTTAATGATTCAATTAACCCATACATATCTTCCACTTGACTTAAATCAACTACATTTGGCATACTCATCATTGGGTAAATTCCCATTGCATTTGAATCTTGGGCATAGATTTTGATGTTATCTACACCTACTTGATCAGTTAATAATTTTGTCCATGAAAGCAACAATGTACTTTTTCCTGTTTGAGAATCCCCAGCAATCATAATTGTAGGAGTTGTCCTTAAATCTACACAAACTGGTTGTAGATCTTCTGCGCTTAATCCTATGGCTAACTTTCCAGTAGAGCCTTGGTTTATTTCTGTAATATCTATATTGGTCGGCATTTCTGGTATTGGTCTTGCCTTTGGTATAACACCCTTAGCTGCAAATTCCTCGAAGATACTAATTAACTTTTCAGTATCTCTTTCTTTAAAAGCTGGTAGGGCAGTATGAAACTCTAATGGTGGTTGATTTCTCACTAGTCCTCGTCCAACAACTGATGCAGGTTCTAGTCCCTCAGTTCTACCTACAATACTGTCATACTCAGATTTATCAGTAAGTTGTAGAGTAACTGCCATTTTGAAATTAACCGCAAATTTATATTTTACTAAGGTAGCATTTGTTGCCGATGCAATTAGATATATCCCGTATTTAGTCCCTTCCCTTGCTAAAATAATCATTTCATCATCTACTTTTTCATATGTTTCAGATAAAGCAAAGTAGTTATCTATTAGTATGAAAATAGCAGGCAATGGCTCCTTATTTTTAGCCTTATAGTTAATAAAGCTATCGGAACGAGTTCTTTCAAAAATTCGTTTTCTTTCTTCTATGCACCTAAATATATATAACATAAATTGATTGATTCTACTTTCTTGTTCGATAGTCATCACGCCACCACAATGGGGTAATCCTTCAAATTGCTTAAAAGCAGTTCCTCCAAAGTCCATGATATACATATTTACTTCTTCTGGTGAATGTAAATGAGCCAACGATAAACATAGGGTTTCCATTAAGAAGGTTTTACCAGTACCAGGGGACCCATAAATAAACAGATGTCCTTCCTTAGCAAAATCTAATGCTAATGGAATCTGATGTTGGGCTCTCGGATCATCTAATATTCCTATATTAGGACTTAGATATGGTGCTTCTCCTGCCCAAGCCCCCAGTTCATAGTTAAAGCCGACTTCCTTGTCATTGTATAGATCATCCAAATATAGCTCTTCTGCTAATGGTGGCAGCCATGGACCTTTTAATGCTTCTATATTATTATTTTCAGCTGATTCACTAATATATTCCACCATCGCCTTAAGCTGAGAATCTAACTCTACATTTGCAATTTTTTCTTCTTCTATTGGATAAATTTGCTCCTGTTTTCCATTTAATGAAACGCTATAAATCCGCTTTTTAATATTTTGATCCTGCTTTAATATACCGCTTGGATCATAATCTGCCCCAGAATAGGTTGATTGGAACATTTCAAAGATTTCATCATTTCCAACCTGTATGTAGGCCCTTCCTGGTTCCTTAATCATAGCTGCATCTGGCCGTTTAATTACATCCTTACTATCAGCTTCATCCTGTACCTTAAGACAAATTTTAAATTTAGAGTTACTCCAAATCTGATCATCTACTACACCCGCCGGTTTTTGTGTTGCTAATATTAAGTGGACCCCTAAACTACGTCCTACTCTGGCAGTACTTACTAGCTCCTTCATAAAGTCTGGTTGTTCTTGTTTTAGTTCTGCAAACTCGTCGGCGATCATTACAAGATGAGGAATTGGTGGCATATTTTCATCTCTATTAATGTTGTGATATAGTTTTTGATACTTATCAATGTTATTAACGCCGTATTGAGAAAAAATTCTTTGTCTTCTTTGAAGCTCACTTTTGATTGATAATAATGCCCTTGTAGTTTGATTTCCACCTAAGTTTGTAATGGTCCCTACAAGGTGGGGCATTCCTTTAAATACGTCTGCCATTCCGCCGCCCTTATAGTCTATTAATACAAACACTACGTCATGGGGGTGATAATTAATTGCAAGGGATATAATAATGGATTGCAATAGCTCACTCTTACCAGAACCTGTTGTTCCTGCGACTAAACCATGGGGTCCAAAGCCTGTTTCGTGTAAATCTAAGTGAAACAGTTCGCCACCGGCCCTTGCTCCAATTGGTACCTTCATTCCCATATAGGTCCTATTTTTCTCCCATTTGTCTACTACATTTACTTCTTCAACTTTATTTGCCTTCATCATCTCTAATAGCGTAATTGACTTAGGAAGCGAAAAGCTTGCTTCTGAACTTTTTATTCTGACAGGAGATAGATGCATAACAGCCCTTTCTAGGGAAAAAAGTTCTAACTTGTCGGGGGTAAAGGTGTTCTTTTCACCAGTTTCTCTATTAATGTATTCTCCATTTTTACCCTGTAGGTCGATAATAGTGTTACAGTTCATTGGTAAAAAAGCTCTGTTTTCTGCAATGAAAATTGTAGAAATACCAATACTTCTATTTTTATTGAAGATGTATTTATTAATCCCTTCATTTTCTAACAGCGTAGTATCTTCAACTATAAAAACATAGTGGGGCAGATTACTATCCATCTGTCCTGTTCCCTTAGATTTTAGTTCTCTTGCCTTAAAGAGATCATTTAATTCGCCTAAGGTCTGATGGGCTATTGCTTTACCGCATAACATGTATCTAGTCTTATAGTCTTGATCCCATAGATGGGGTAAATGTCGTGCCCATTGCCATTTTTCAAAATTATCTCCCTTAAGTAGTAAAACTACCTTTACATCATCATATCCATGATGGGTAATGATTTGTAGCATTACGACTCTTAATAAGTCTAGGGTTCTATCATAGGCTCCAGCAATACCTGCAATTTCTGAAGAAAGTATTTCTAAAGAGATAGGTACCCCGCTGATACTTCCATACTCTAGTGCCACTTTTTCTGGTTCTAGGGCCAGTGGATCATTATCTAAAACCATTTGTTGCTTTGAATATTTTACCTTTACTGCAGCAGGAGCAGTACCTATACCTATTCTTACTGATAAAAAGTCACTATAGGCAGGTGTTCTTTCCCAAAGCTTGTTATCGGTATTTACAATTCGTTGCAAACAAATGGCAGGCTCTGGGTTAGCCTCGTTCATAGATTTATTTTGTTGCTCCTTTGATAGGGTAAGCTCACTTCTAATATCAGCAATCAGTTGCAGGTATTTCTTTTCTCTATTTTCTTTTTGAGCTTTATATTTTTTTATTTGTGTTGTCGCTCCTACTAGCGAAGCAATTACCGTCATAATTGTAGTGGCAATTCCAATCATCATATAGACTGACTGGGTACTTAAGGCTAGCATCACTGTAATAATTAACATAACCGCTGGTGGTACCAATAGGGCAAACCAAGATATCTCTGGTTTTTGATATTGACTAGGGGGGTTAGGTACTTCGACTTCCCCCACAGGCATTTCTGGTAAGAACCTTGGTTGGCGACTAAATTCATATTTTCTATTCTTCATTCTCAACACCCCTACCTATAACATAACCATCTTAGCATGGCCGCCTGATACAGAAATCTTGTACCAGCTATTATTTTTATCCTCATTTATAAAGAAGATTTCATCCTCTATCACATGAAGATTTGAAGCTTTATCACCACATATTCTAATGCTACTTCCGTCCTCAATACTTATCCTATAAATGGTCTTTCCATCATTACTATTTGAGCAGTAAATATATCTTTCATCTACATTGAAATCAGTGGTCATCATACCGTCAAATGTGTGTTTATTTTTGCTTGGTAAATCATACAAGGTGAGATAATAATTGTTGTTTTTATCAACTAAAATAATCTGTTCTTCCTTAACTAATAATCTTATAGCCTCAACATCTGTAACAACAGTCTCTTTATTACCATTTATCAAATAAACTTGCTTAATGGCATTTGAAGTAGCATAGAATAGACTATCGTTATTAATGGTAAAACAAACTACCTCTTCATTTACTTCCTTCATTAATTCACTACCATTTGATCTGCATTTATAAAGCCTTCTGTCGATCTCATCAATAAAGTAAATATAGTTATTAAATAAGATCAGGTTGCTACAAGACTTCTTTAATACCACTTCTTCTTGGTTGGTAATTACATTTAACCGATATAAATAATTATTATCTCTTTCTTCGCTATAATAGATATACTCTCCATGGAAATTCATAAACCAAGCTAACCCATCTGCTACTTTTTTAGGTATATTTCCTTCGTCTACAAGATATGTACCTGAGCAGTCTCCAATATTAGTAAAGTAATGACTAGACTGAATTTTTAAAGCCAGTCCACCATTTATTATGTTATTAATCAAGCCAAACCCTCCTATACAACAGTAAGTAACGCACCATTAGATACTCCCTCTTCTTCTAACGTTAGGTTATTATCTAGAATATGACCTAATGGCTCTGCCTGCAATTTTTTTTCTTTGATCGCCTCAACATTTAAGGTGTCTGCCAACATGGTTAACAATTCCCTAATTGGAACGAAGGTTGGTATCTTTAAATCTATAGAGGTAGAGTTATTTTGTTTAAAGGTAACGATAATGTAATCCATTTACACACCTCCCATTAATTACGTACTGAAATAATATACATCCGTTGCAATACCATTAAATAGTCTACATCGCTTCCAAAGAATTGATGGGCCCTTATAAGGTAGGCTGTTTTGTACTTGTAAAAAGACTCTAGCCTTGCTTCTACCCTTGTTTGTTTTTGATTAAAGTAATTATCACTTACAACAAAATCCAACGTAACTTGTATCGTGTTTCTTCTATCATCTAGTGGAACAAAGGTTAATGTTCGATTATTTTGGTTATTAGTTAGTCGGACATTTAAGGCGTCTTCAAAGGCCTCAGCAAAATAAGCAACAAATCGCCCCTGCTCTATCACAGCATCTATATCCCTAACACCATAATAGTCTAAGCTTCTGTCCTTTGCCGCACGACTGGAATTAATTAATGCTGAACTAAGGGTTACTTTTTCAGTAATTACATGGGCAATTTCCATAAGGGGTTCTGTTAAAACCCCTACTAAAACTACAAATAATATAACGATTGCAAAATTTCTCATGGATATCAGTCCTTAGTAATAATAATCTAGATCCTTATAATGCTTTAAGCCCGTAGTCTTTAGGGAAAAACTAAAGGGAACATCAAACCCTACCTCTTCCCCCCATATTGTTATTTTAAAAGGATAGACTGCTTGTACTCTAACCATTAGAGGCTCTCCCCTTTGGAGATAGGGTTTGTCCCAATCATTGCTAAGATAATACATAGTTTCATCGTCATTCCCTCTTGCTTCTCGTCCATAGGCATTTTCAACATCAATTAATACCATATGGGGGTTTTCCCTAAAAACAGGTTGCTCCTGCATGCGATAAAGGGTATCATAATAATAGGTGTCCTTTAGATAATTATCACTAGCAACAATTTGAGATATATTGAAGGTTTCTACCACTATAGTCATATACCAAGGAAAGAAAAAAACAATATTTGTAAACATTAGGATGGCAGTTACAACAAATAACGCCACCAATATTGATTTTGCAAAACTAGCCATCTACATCACCCTTACAATACTTTAAAAGTAGTTTGAATAAAGTTAATAAACATTGTCCACACTTGCCCAATCCAAGTCTCCATAAAACGCTCGTTTATGAATCCTATGGCTACCCCAATTACAACAATAACTGCCACTGTAAATGCAATTTGCTTTACTCCATATTCTCCTGATTCTTCTTCAATAAATAAGCTCATTTTGTTTTCCTTTTCCATGTTATTTTCCTCCTCTTTATTTATCATTTTTTATTGATCATTTTTATTGAAACATTGTAAATGAATGCATAAGTGTAAATAAATAGTAAAGGGTTATATAGACCCCTAATGCTAGGATTAACACCAGCTGCAATCGACTATTTTCTGCTTGTCTTTTTTCTAGCTCATCTTCTAAAGCTCTAATTCGAAATTCATCTAACTCATTTTTTAAGTAAGCCATTTGGCTAATATTATTAAAACCCCTTAACCTTGTTTCCATGATGTCGCAAAATTTTAGTATATAATGAATTGGCACCCTCTTTTTCAACTGTTTTAGGGCAAATTCCTCTCCATACTCGATATTATCTAGCATAACTCCTAATTCTTCTGCCATATCTGCATGGGCATTAGGGAGATAATCCTTTATTACATCTGCTAAATAGATATTAACCGATTTAGAGTATTGATAATACAGCATACTATAAAAGGCAGGAAAGGCTAAAGCTATGTTTTTATTTTTTCGATCAATGGTTTTTTCTAACTCATCTACTGGATAGAGCCAACCAAGTATAATGAATATCGCTGAAACATAACCTAAAAGGGGGTTTGCTTTATACATTACCCATGTAACAATTATTGCAATTAAGGCATAACCCATTTGCTCAATTCTAACTTCCTCTGGCTGTATATTTAAATCTAGTCTCTCTATTATTTTTTTCAGCCTTATTCTTTCTGCATTTGTAATTAAGCCTTTACCATATTCCCTAGCAAGGTACTTCTTTATCCTTTGGAACCTTTCCTTAAGCTTATCGTCCTTTTTCTGATTTAAATAGTGCCTAGATCTTTTTTTCAATTTATTGCTGACAGGTCTATAAAAGGGATATAAGAAGACTTTTACTAAATAAAAGACCGATGCCAGGGCAAACAATTTGGCTAAAACTGTCATTTCTTATCCCCTCCAATTCCAAGGTCACCCTGGAGCATTTGGCAACGGGCAAAACTAATACAAACAACACTGATAATAATTGTATTGATAAATTTCCCAAGATCGTTATAGAGCATAAATTCTCGAAATTCTTGAACAGTAGATGCGTATAAGAAGAATAAAAGTATAATAATTGTTTTGAGTAAAAAATCCCTATTCATCTTTCTAAAGATCCTATCTTTTCGAGTATTGATTTCTCTTAAAACTGCATTTTCATCAATGATATCTAAGAAAATATCTGCCATCCCTTTTCTTTCGTTATACTCAAAAATAATTGCTTTTTTAGTGAAGTTATCAAACTTTGGTCCCAATTGTTTGTTAAGTAAAGTTATCGCCTGCTTAAAGGTATAACCATTGTTTTCACAGTTATCTATAAACTGTTGGAAGTAGGGCCTTATGTTAGGGCTAATGTATTCTTCACTTTCCATTACCTTTTTTATCGCCACTAAAACGCCATGGCGGGCCAAGGGACATAAAACCTCTTCTGCCGTCATAATATTTTCTACCCGTTCCGCCTTAATCGCCTTCGACTGCATTACAAATAGCGTCAGAATTGCTATAAAGACTGATAGGGTTACGACAAAAGAAAGGGTTATATTTTTCATAAATAGAACAATTATCATCATACTGATGGAAAAAAGTATGCAAAGCAAGGAAGTAAAACTTTCTAAAGTTAGGGGCAGTTTAAAGTCAATGATTAACCCCTCTACTAGTCGATTATACTTAGCAAATACATTCTCTTTTTGTCGTACAATTTTCTCTTTTTTAACCCTTTCTAGGTATCGTTTTGTGTTATAATCACCAATAAAATCTGTAATGGTATCAAAAAGATCTAAAAAGAATTTTGATATTCCTTGAAAGAACCTAATCTCGAAAAATACATTTATAAAGATAAAGGCCACCACACCTAAAGATAAACTAATTTTCGTTATTGTATTCATTGAACATATACACCTCTTCTTCGTCCTCTGTAGGTGGTTTTGTCAAAAACTCGAATCGGCTTTTCTTTATTCCAGCCTTTAGCATCGATTGTTGTAGCTTTTCCGATAATGCACCTACTCTTTTATGCCTTCCTTGAATTTTCAGTACCTTATGGGTTTCAGGATCCTCTAAAACATCTTCACAAATAAACTTATAGATGGGATTTACGATTGGTTCTAACCCATTAGATCCTGTTATTTCAGAAATTGATGTAACCTTTCTAGTTCCATCTGCTAACTTTTCTTGATAAATTACAAATTTTACAGCACTACAGATATTTCTAAGGGCCAGCTCTGCTGGTTCATTGGATACCATTAAATAAGCTGTTAAGAATCTATATATTGCATCTCGATCTCCCTCGGCGTGAAGGGTCGTAAAGAAATAATGGCCTGTTTGGGCAGCCCTGAGGGCTGTTGCGAACTCCCCTGGGGTTCTAAGTTCTCCCGGTCCAAGCCAATGGGGAGATTGTCTCATGGCATTAATCAAAAGATTTTCCATGGTAGCAGGACTTGAATCATCATCATCGGATACAGACTCATATTGAAGAACATCGTTAATGATTCTTCCATACTGTTGGTCTCCTTCTCTTCTTAAGAGTCTCATTTCAGAAGGATTCTCTATTGTAATGATCCTTGATAAAGGATCTATTTCTTTTACTAGAATTTCATTTAGCGTGGTCTTCCCGCTCCCTGTTGGTCCTACTGTAATCCATGATGAATCTGATTTAGGTATAAGGGATAATAACTTATACATGTTTTTAGTAAAGGATTCATTCTGCATCATTGACTCAGCTGTAATTGATTTTTTACTAAACTTACGGATTACAAAGGCAGGTACATCATAGGGAGAAATTTCTGCATGGGTTGCATTTACACGATAACCTTCTATTGTTCTAGCATTTACCATTGGAATCTTTGGTGTTAACCTCGCTTTAGATACTCCTATTAGCTTGGATATAATCCTCTCCATATGCTCTTTATCAGTAAATCCTTGCTCCCACTTTAATGTTCGTCCTCCACTTTCTACAAAAATCTGTTGAGGTCCATTGGCTCTAATCTCATCAATTTGGGGGTCTTCCATTGCCTTAGTTATGGGCCCATAGTGGGTAATTTCGTTTATTAAAGCTTGTTTTAAGAGAAACAAATCGCTGTAGCCTTCTACAATTGGTCTTTGAGAGTCAACAAATTCATTAATATATGCCTTAGTCATCTCCCTTTTTCTTGCTGGGTCATTCTCCCTCCTAAACGAGTGGTTGGCACTTTTAGTAATATGTTTCTGACATAATTCTAAAGCTTCTTCAAAGGAAATAGTGGTGTATTTATTCTTTAAGTCTTCCATTTCTTCTTTGTTCTGACCTTGCCATAAGGTTTTTTGTTGCATATTACTAACTTTTCCACGAGTAAGCATGCATCCACCTCCTCTATTGATTTATCAGTCTATCTGCCAATTGGTCGATACCTGTTATAAAAAATTTATTAACCAAAGGATTGTCCTTTACATAGAGTTTCCCTACAAAAGAATCTACTAAAGCTGATTTAACCATCGGTAGTTTTGCTGCTACATTAAAATTTAGGTCTTCTAAAACTTTAAAATCGAACTGTAGTTCTTGAAGATTCATTAGGATAACACTGGTAAACTTAGCTGTGCTAACCCCTATAGAGGAAGCAAAATCCAACAGTTTCATCATATTATTAGCTGCTTCTATTCTTTCTGTTGATGTAAAAAACCCTATATGACAATACTTCATTGCCCCTATACACAGCTCCAATGGGGGAATATTAGGAATATCAATTAGTATTAAGTCAAACATATTTTTAAGGGTTGAAATGACTCTTTCTACATTTTCAAAGTCAATATCAAAGTATTCCTCCATTAGATCCTGAGGACTTGGATTTAGCATATATAAGCGTTCATATTTTGTAGCATTAATTTCATCCCTGAAATCAGCCTTATCACTTCTAAGGACTTTAAGTAGTCCGTCGCCCTTTTTATTAGGTTTTACATCTAAAAATTGATATAGATTTGGGTAAAATACTTTAAAGTCTACAACACATACATTTAACCCCTTTTGACTAAGGGTGTATGCAAGATTGCTGATTAATAAGGGATTATCTACACCATCACAGGCGGGCATAAAGCCCACTACGCTGTAAATTAGTTTATCTACGTGTTCTTCAATCCCAATACGCTCTTGGGGTGAGATTTTTTTCATAAGACTTTCTATTCTTTTTTCTATAGACATGGTCACCCTCCCCTAACGATTTCCTGGAAATTGATCTATTAACACACCACTAGTACGCCTACTTAAAATGGTAATTAAAAAAGTGTTGTTAGTATGGGTTATATATGATGCATAAGTGTCTATTTGTTCTCTACTTCCTTTTAGAACTAATGCTCTAGGCTGGGTATTCTTGATAAAATCTTCACTTTGCATAATTTCATGTCTTTCGTCTTCGCTAAGGTTAAGAATGTCTTTATACATCTCATATATTGAGTAGTTATTAGCATTAAGCATGTCTATAATCTCAATACTTTCAAAAAGCATATCCGTCTTGATGTTTCGCTTGTTATTACTTTGATTCCCCAAATTAGGGTTAAAGTCATCAAAGTCATTGGCAGTATCGGTATCTTCTTCATCGGATTCATAGGATACCCTGATCCTTACTTGGTCGCCTGGCTTTAATATACTTCCTCCCAGCTCAACGTTATTGAAGGGAAGAATTAAAATTTCGTATTCATCATCTAATTCATATAACCATTCATTTATTTTAGGTCTTACATCAGTAATTTGATCCTTATGTATAATACTTTTATCTCTTAAGAAATATTGGTTATATTTATTTAATGCATCTTCTATATCCTCGGCTAATATCATATCCTTGTTGTATTCTTTTCTAATGATGCTATACTTTTCAATATTGTCCTCAGTTATCATAGAATAAGCAGGTAACCCTTCACTTGCCTTTATTCTAATAACCGACACTGTGTCTTTAGCAGCTTTATCGGCATTAGTAAGTACAATAAAAGAAATAATGATTACTGTAATACTGATTAATAGTGTTGCAATTTTTTTAAATAGATTTTTATTTGGGGCTATATTTTTTACCGTATTTAGTTTCACTTTTACTTAACTCCTTCCATCAATCTTAAAAGTATATTGGCATAGGCACTTGTGTACTCACCAGTACTATTTACAATAGGAATATCACTCTCTATTTGCTCATCAAAGTTAGGGCTATAGGGTACAAAACCGGCTAAAGGTGTATCTATATTGAAGTTTTCAGATAGATCTGAAGTAAGGACTTCACAAACTTTTTCTGCTGTGAAAATCTCTCCTTGGAATTTAGCCCTGTCATTATACTTAGTTACAATAACCTTTGTTTTAGCATTTAAATAAGTAATTTGTTGATCATCTAATACATTCTCAATATTTTTTAGAGTATTAAATATTCCATGTAAGTTATTAGGCACACATAAGCCAAAAACATCTATATGGATTAAGGCCTCTTGAAATTCCTTCAGTAGGTCCATAGGTAAATCTACAATCACAAGATTAAATTTTTGCCTTAATACAGAAATTAGCCCAATCAATCTATTACAAGAATAAAGTTGTTGAATTAATCTTTTATCATCAAATTGGTAGGACAGCGAAGTTAACCACAAGTCATCCTTAACTTGATAAGCAGTGGTTTGGTAGTCTTGAGGTTTTGCTAATGTTCTTATTAGTGATGCACTAATATCTTCGTCCTCTTGGGAAAACTCGTAAAACCCATTAAAATACATATTAGTACTACGATAATCTATATCTAGATCAACTATAATTGTACTTAACCCTCTTTTATTTGCTTCATATGCCACATTCACTACAGTGCTGGTTAAACCCATTCCTCTATGTCCAGTAATCGCCACTACTCTACTTATTCCTTTACTTATCTTTTCTATTTCCTTTGATAGACTATCTCTGGCTTCAACTGAAGTGTCATCCTTAGCTTTCTTTCTAAAACGATCAAAAAATGATGATTTCTTTTCTTTATCTATTGATTCATTATTTGGTGCCTTTTTTAGATTTTTTTGTTGGCTACTTCCCTTTTGCCTATCGTTTATTACTTCTAAGGCTTTATGATAGGCAATACTAGGTAGCCTCGTCTCATCATAAATTAATAAATGAAACATTGAATATCTTTTGCTGATATTATTTATTTTTTTCCCTTGAATAGGATCATTACTAAGAAATACTATTGTTGGTAGTCCATTATACTTTGTTTCTAATAAAGTAAATAATTCTGTAAAAGTATCTATCATATTATAATCTTGGTTTGGTACTGCGTCCTTTAAAACCAATATGTTATCGAAGACTATACCAGTCTCAAGTATAAAGTCTGCCGCAGAATTAAGGGAGAGCTCCTTTGTATTGACTACATCAACCTTTTTATTTAAATAATTTTTAACAATTTCATGTTTTACACCTGCAATTAGAAGGGTTCTCATATCATCACCTACCGTTTTCATTTTTTACCTATCTTTTAAAGTACATCTTGTATCTTATATCATAGCCACTGTAATAGCCACAGCAACTGTTATAAATGGAGCAAAGGGTACGGTTTTTATTTGTTTTTTTAGTGTTATATGAAGAAGGGCCCAAACCAGAGCTAAAGTACAGGCCAAGATATATACTAAAATATTACTTTTATAACCTACCCATACACCAATAGCCATAAGTAATTTAATATCACCTGCTCCAATATATTTTGGATTAAAAAACTTTACAACTAAAAGAGGAAAGGCTGGTATAAAAAATCCCCATAATGAACCAATGTCCATAGCACTAACTATCAGTCTGAATAATCCTAACATTAAAATTCCAAGGATTATGTTATTTGGGATAATTCTTTTCCTAATATCGTATATGGAACATAAGAGTAGTAAACTAAAGAAGGCTAATTCCATAGTAATTCCTCCTAGTTTTGATTTATTGTAATTTAAATGTATATGCAATGCATAAACAAATTGTTATCTGTATATAGGCCTTTGTTTGCACTAGTCTATACATTTTTATCTATTTATCCACTTAAATACTCTTTTAACCATATTTTTGAACTTTGTGTTTTTTATGTTATAATTTCCTAACTTCGTCAAATTTTTTTATTATCCTTCCATAATTGGTATTTATTACCCTCAAAATTCGACATGTTCTGACATTTTGCTTTTTTCATATTGAAATTACTAGCTTTCAGGCCATCAGGACTAAAGTCCCATTTTGAAGGGTTATAAATTCCTAAGCAAAAATAGCATAATTAGTAATAAAACCCCTACTAGTTGTAGAGGTTATTTTTTACTTCATCATTATTTATTTTACTTCTATTGGCTCCACATGTTTATGAAAATACCTTTTTAGCCTATTCTAACTTACTCTTCTTAACAAAAATAGGTAACAGGGCAAACAAAAATAAAACAATAAAGACCCCTATTGTCCGAATAGATACTAGGTCTTCTATTCCGTCCCCTAAAAATGTATAAAGGAAAACCTTTGGTCCGATACCCAATAGGGTACCTAAGAAAAAGTCATAATAATTTATTCCAGTTAAACCCGCACCATAACTAACAGGATCGATGGGAAACCCAGGGGTTACCCTCATCATAAATAATGTCTTTATTGCATCTTTTTCTTTGATTTTCTCTAACTTTGCAATATATTTATCCCCAACAAACTTTGAAAAAACCCCTTGAAACTTACTTGCTAATAGATAACATAAACTAGAACCCGCTAAAAGTCCTATAAGACTAACTAGACTTCCAAGTAAAGTTCCAAAAATAACGCCCCCCAAAACAAATGTTATGGCACTAGGAATGAATAGGAAGGGTCTTAGAGCTGCAAATATTATAAATACCAATACCCCCCATATGCCAAAAGATTCAACAAAGGCCTGTATTTTATCAATATCTACTCGGTGTTGTATTGCCCCACCATATCGTAATAATAGGGTTATTACTATTAAAACAATTGCTATCTTGGTTATTCTTTTTATTAAATCGACCTTCATTGTTTTGCCTCCTAATACTAAGTATTACTTTTCTTTATATCAAAGAAAAATAGAACCCCTCCTTCAACATTTTCTACCCCATATTGACTTCCGTGCAGCTCGAGAACACTTCTTACAATAGCAAGACCTAACCCAGTACCTATTTTTTTATCCTTCTCTTTATAAAAGCTCTCCCAAATATAACTTAAGTCATCTTCTTTTATTGCAGGCCCTTCATTGAAGACTCCGATCCAAATTCTTTCTCCTAAATCCTTTAAGGATATTTCTATTTTTCCTTCATTTCCTGTATGACTAATTGCATTTTGAATTAGATTACTTAACACTTGCTCTATTCTGTACTCATCTCCTAGAACAGTGGTTTCTCCCAAATCACCTTTTATTTGCAAGTGAATTGATTTCTCCTTCACTAATACATCAAATTTAAATAAAAGTCGATCTATTAAAATGGCTATTTCAAATAGCTCTACATCCACCTTAAAGTTTCCCGATTCTAATTGACTTAAATCTAATAAATCCTTTACCATTGTACTCATTCTATCTATTTCTTCTTCTATAATATGATAGTACTCTTCTTTTTCTTCCTCATTTGTTGCTACACCATCCTGTAACGCTTCTGTATAACCTTGAATTAGTGCGATGGGAGTCTGTAATTCGTGGGATACACGGGCTACAAACTGCTTTCTCATCTTATCTAAATTCTTTTCTTTATTTAATTCTTCTTGGAGCTCATTAAAGGTTATTTTTAGCTCATTTGATAAAAAATTGAAGGTTTCACCTAGCTGTCCAATTTCATCCTGCCGTGGGTCGTCCCACTGGCTATCAAAATTAAGATCTCCCATCTCCCTTACTACCTTATTTAATTTAATTAAAGGACTTGTTATGGTTTTAGAAAAAACCAATGATAAAATCATTGCTAAAATTAATCCGCCCATTAGAATATAAAGATTAAACTGTTGTGCTATTGAGATAGCTTCCTCAATAGGCTGTATAGGTGTTTGTAGTATGATATAGTAGTTGTGGTTGTCAATAGGTCTAATTAAGGCTAATGTATCTAACCTTCTCATATCACCCGGTAGTTTATAAATTATACCTTCTCCTCGATATACCCGCTCCCATATTTCTCCTGGAACAGCTTGAACTCTTGTGATTCCCATAATTGTACCCGTTTGGTAAACTAAGCGTCCTCTAGCATCCATAATTCTTATACTACCATTTAAAATAGATGCAACGTCATTAATATTTTCTTGGGTTCCATAGGAAAAACCCTCTTTCTTTATTTGATCCTCGATTTCCTCGACATAAAGCTTCATTTGATTAATTTTTTGCCCTTCATAAAAGTCTGTAAAGAAATTAGCTTGTAAAAACCAAAGCAACCCCACTATTGCAAAGGAAAACGCAATAAATAATATAAATAGCTTTGAAAAAATTGTTTTTTTCATTATTCCTTCACCTCAAAACGGTATCCCACACCCCTAACGGTTACAATTCTCTTTCCACTTTCTTTAAGCTTCTGTCTTAATCTTTTTACGTGGGTATCTACCGTTCTTAAGTCTCCATAATAATCATATCCCCATACGCCATCTAAAAGCAATTCTCTTGTAAGGGCTTTGTTTTGATTGTGGATAAAATAAAGTAGTAGATCATATTCTTTAGGACTCAATTGAAGTAGCTCATTATTTAAAAAGGCTTGATGGGATTTTTTGTCTACTTTAATATCATCAATAAAGACCATCTCTGTAGATACCTGCTGCTGACTACGCTTTAAAAGGGCTTTAACTCTAGCTACTAACTCCTTTACACTAAAGGGCTTTGTCATATAGTCGTCGGCTCCCAATTCAAATCCAAAAAGCTTGTCGCTCTCTTCTCCACGGGCAGTTAGCATTAAAATTGGTACATTACTGGTTTCTCGAATCCGCTTACATATTGCCCACCCATCATAGTGGGGTAACATAACATCTAAAATAACCATATTAATTGATTTTTCATTCCATAACCGTAGGGCTTCTTCACCGTCTGCCGCTTCATAGACATTAACCATTTCCCTTTTTAAATAGGTTGAAACCAACTTTCTCAGTTTCTCTTCATCTTCCACTAGCAATATATTTGCACCTACCATATTTGTCACCTCTATTCAAAATAAATAAAAACACCAAAGATATGGTGTTTTTATTATATCCAATTAGTCTACCCTAAGGCAAATTGATTCTTTCTTTTCTAGGTCCTTTATCTAAATTTCTTTACCACTTTCGTCTAAATCCCTTATACAATTTTCATTTATCCTTCTATTTCCTTGTATTTTTCTAAACCCTCTACCCCTACCTTCAAAGTTTTCCATTCTTTCTTGTATCTTTTCTTTTAGAGCCGCTGCCTCTTCTTCTGTCATATCTCCAGCTTTTACTTTTTCATCAATTAATTGAAACTTATGTTCCAACATTTCTTCTCTTTTATTTTCAAAATCTATTTTCTTTTCCTCTAACCACTCTTCTTTTGTAAGGTCTGTGTTCTGTATCTTTCTTTCAAAAGATGCTATTCTTTCTCGAAAACCCAAAAATCTTTCTCTCACAGTAACTTCTTCTGAAGATGCAAAGCTTGCAGACCCCATAAGGGCAATTAATCCCAAAGCGATAACTGCAACTCTAGTATTTCTTCTTATCATAGTATCCCTCCAATTAGATTATTTTTTAAAGCTTACTCTTAAAGATTTGAAATACATAAGCTATCATCCTATGTATTTTAAAATCTTTACAAGCTTATCATATCCATTTATTGTGTCGGTACTGTGACAAGTTTAGTAATCTTCTATGTTGAATTTCAGCCATTAATAGCCTATATATTTTGCATAAAGACCTTTAGCTTCTTCAATGGTTTTTGCATTTTTTATTATGGCTCTACCATCATCAAAAAGTTTTATTTCGTATCCTTCAACTTTTGCAGTTAATAAAAAGGGAGAAAGTTTCACCTCAACACCTGCGTTCTCTAACCTATCATATATAATTTTAAGGGATATTGTCCCTTTACTATTATTTGGGTCAACCTGAACGCTATTATTTCCACATATGTGAACAGCTTCTGGCATTTTATTATTAAGATACTGATATTCTTTTTTTCCACAGCAGCTACAATTTTCTCTTTTCGTTAACTTCATCGTCTGAAACTCATTGTCCCACAAATCTAAGTAGATCATACGATTTTCTACTTCTTGATAGTTTTCCGTTAAATATTTAATTGCTTCATTAGATTGATACATTCCTACAATCCCCGTAGCTGTATTGATTACTCCTGCAACATCACAAGTTGTTATACTGCCGGCTGATGGTGGGGTATCCATCATGCATCTTAAACAACCAGTTTCATTTGGAATAAAAACCTTTATTGCTCCTGTACTACCCACCGCACCACCATAGATCCATGGAATACCATGGTTAAATGCCACATCATTAATGAGGTATCTTGTTTTAAAGTTGTCGGTACAATCTATGATCAAATCAATTCCATCAATCATTTTTTCTATCGTGATACTATTAACATCTTTAACGATGGCTTCAATTTTAATGTCAGAATTTATTTTTTCCAATTTGTCCTTTGCTGCTTCTGCCTTTGGTATACTATTTTCTGCATCAGCCTCATCAAACAAAATTTGTCTATGAAGGTTACTTAACTCTACAAAATCACGATCGACGATGCGTAAGGTACCTACGCCTGTCCTAGCAAGGCTGTTGGCTACAACCGTACCTAAAGCCCCGCATCCCACTATTAGAACCTTCGATTGATTTAATTTCTCTTGTCCTTCTATCCCTATCCCTTTAAAATTTACCTGTTTCATATATCTATCCTTCATAACCTTCACTCCTTTTTATCGCCTTCTTTTATCTTCTATATCTTTATTAAAATCCCTTGTTAATGATAATACTAATTTTATTCTAATTGTAGAAAATTACAATTACATTAATGAGCTAAACTAATCTGTGATATTATTTATTTCTCAATTTCAACAGCCAAGTTACTATTTATGAAGACTATTTTCCTAAGTAATTATTTCCTTAAATGAATATTAGCATTTTTTCTACTCTAATGGTAAAATAAATAGAAGATAAATATGTTCGACTAACGGGGGATTTATTATGAAGAAAACCATTTACATGCTTATATGTTTAATTATAGTAACTTCTATTGCCGCCTTTTTTTTACTTCCATCCTACCTTTCAGTAGCTTCAGTAGATGAACCATTAGAGATTGTTATTCCAAGAGGGGCTACTATGAATTATGTTACGGACTTGTTGTATGATAACGGCGTCATAAGAAGTAAACTATGGTTTAAACATCAAGCAAAAAATGCTCAAGTGGACCGCCACATCAAACCTGGCACATATGTTTTATCACCAAATATTACTATGGATGAAATTTTTGATTTACTTATTAAGGGTAACGCAGAGGCCCCAATCGTACTAACTATACCTGAGGGCTTTACCCTTTATCAAATAGCCGAAAGAGTTGAGTCTACTGGTATTTCAACAATTGAAGAGTTTTTAGAAGTAGCTGATGCTTACTTTGATGAACAAGATTTCTCTTTTGATACAGCTGATTTATATTTTAATCTTGAAGGTTATTTATATCCTGACACTTACCACTTTACTGAAAGCAGTACCCCTCAAGATGTTATAAGACGTTTAGCTAAGACAATGGAGGACTTATTTACACCAGAGTATCACGCAAGGGCTGAAGAACTAGGGCTTTCAGTTCACGAAATTTTGACGTTAGCCTCATTAATTGAAAGGGAAGCCTATCACAATGATGAAAAGGCCACCATCAGCGGAGTTATTTATAATCGAATGAAGATTAATATGTTATTACAAATTGATGCCACTGTTATCTACGGTATAGGTGAAGGAAAAGAGCACATAACCCGAGTACTTTATGCTCATCTTGAAGAGCAAAATCCTTTTAATACCTATTTAGTAGGAGGCCTTCCACCAGGCCCTATAGCAGCACCAAGCAAGTCATCGATTCATGCTGCTTTATACCCAGAAGAACATGACTATCTTTATTATGTGTTAGGTGAGAATGGACATGTATTTGGTAAAACCTATCAGGAGCATTTAAAGAATGTTGAGAATTATAGAAGAATGATGAATCGATAAGATTATTTTAAAGGATATTATATTTTACTAAGGTTAATATATTTTTACTCAGTCGTTGATATCATTAAACACTATATCTGTTGAATTATTATTCCTTTAATCAAAATGGAGACCCCAAAGGATCTCCATTTTGTTATATCTATTGTAAATATCTATCATAAATAAATTACAACTCTACAAAACCCAACTATTATCTATAAACCTGCTACCCCTTGAAAATCATAACCCGCTTCTTCAATAACTTCCTTTAAAACTTCATCGGTTACTTCTTGAGATAATTCTACTACTGCATTTTTCCCAGCTAGATCTACAGTAACTTCCTTTACTTCTTCAAGTTCCATTAGTGCATCTTTTACATGATTTGAACAATGTCCGCAAGACATCCCTTCTATCATTATTTTCTTTTTCATAAAATTCCCTCCTTAATTTTTATTTAAACCTATATTAACCGAGATCACTGTATGCCTTAGCATTTTACTTAGGTAAACTTAGATAAAGCAATAATCTCAATTGTTTTAAATTTAATTATTTCATCAACTTCTTTACAGTTTTCATTACTTCTTCAATTGCACTCTCATCACCTTTTTTAATCTGATCTGCTATACAATTTTTTAGATGCCCTTCCATTAAGATTAAAGCAATGGAACTAAGGGCTGAACGAGAGGCCTCAATCTGATTAATAACATCATTACAGTAGCTACCATTTTCTATCATGTTTTTGATGCCTCTAACCTGACCTTCTACCCTGCTTAAACGATCTATAATAGATTTTTGAATCTTTATTGATTCTTCCGATGCTACCTTATAATTATTTCGTCCTAGCTTACCGTCTTCCATCAATTATCGCCTCCTTTATTATAATATACTATACCCCCCTATCGTATGTAAAGAACCTTTTCATTTTAATTAGTTAGAAGGTCATTAATCCCAATAGTAACATTATCCTTTATACCACTTTAACATTATGGTTGTCTACATATTCTATATTTTATCTAAATAAATATTACTCATACATTCTAAAGAGGACTTTTAGTAATTTATTTGAATCTAGGAAAAGTTCTAGGGGTCTTAGTATAAGTCTTAGAAGCCATTAAAGGCATCACCCATAATTGTAGGTGATGCCCTTTGTGATGCCCTTTATTACAAATAGCCTATTCTTCTACCACTTCATCAACTGTCTTCTCCGCCGTTGCCACTGATGCTATAACAGATTGGGGGTCTGCAATTATTGAAAATTCTTCACTAAATTCCATATCTGCTACCTTTAAAGTGTCTCCGATTGTAAAATTAGATATATCAAATTCTAATTTTTTTGGAATACTGCCAGCAAAGCATTCTACTTCTACATCCTTGAGCTGCTGTTGTAAAATGATTCCACTTTTCTCTACATTCCGCTTACCCACTAATACGATTGGTACTTTCACATGGATTCTTTGGTCGTAACTTACTTTTTGCATATCTACATGAATAATTTCTTTTGTTACAGGGTCTCTTTGAACTTCCTTGATTAGTACGGTATGCTCTTCTCCACCAATATTAATTTGAATAATTCCGTTAGAGCCATAATTTCTTACTAATGTATCCATTTCTCTTTTATCAATTTTTACAGGTAATGTGTTCATACCTTTTCCATAGATTACTGATGGGATATAGCCATCAAATCTTAAACGATGACTATCATTCTTTCCAACGTTATTCCGTAATTCGCTTGTAATTGATTGCATCAAAAAACACCTCTCCTCTTCAATTTATTAATGGATTATTTCCAGTTCCAAGTTTTTTATACTTAACTTGGTATAAATTGGTTTTAGGAGAGGTGCTTTGATTTTTTATATTTCTTCTTCTAGTGGTTCTTCTTTCTTGCCTACATATACTAAATTGGCAATAGCGGTACTTAAGTCTAGACCCAGCTCAATATTATCATTTTTTGCTATATTTAAATCTCCTACTGTAATTGAGCTTTTACTTTTTAACAATTTAGCATCTGCTTCTATTCTGTCGGGAATATATTTGGGGTAAGTATTAATGTCGATTTCGTTATAATGACTCTGGATGATTTCGCTGTTGCTCTCAACAGACTCTTTATTGATTAGATGAATTGGAAGAGTAAGCTTTATCTTTTGATTTTCATTTAAGGTTTGTAGATCTACATGAAGTAGGTTATGCTTTAGGGTATCTCTTTGTATTTCTTTAATAACTGCGAAGGTTTTATTGCCTTCTAAATTTAATGCTAATCGGGTGCTACTTCCATACTTAGACAATATTTTTTCAAATTCCCTTTCTGGTAAAAAAACTAGCTTTGTTTCATTTCCCTTGCTATAAACAATAGCTGGAACCTTTCCTTGTCTTCTTTCCTTCGCAACACAGTTTTTACCTACAGTTTCTCTTTCATAGATTTCCAATAGTGGTGTTGCCATAAAAAAATTCCCCCTTTTAAATTTTAATTTTAGTAAACATCCCTGCGCTTTTAGGGATGTTTACCAAACTTTATTTAATCAATGGATCTTAAAATTCTATCTGCTATATCAGATAGTCTTAAGTCTCCAACTGATTGATCAACAGCAATAAATAGACTTTTTATTTCCTCTTGATCTGCATCATAATGATAAGAATATCCATAGCTTTTGAAAACCTCTGGTATCACTTCTTCTATTAATGAGATTTTCTCATCAGCAAGATTCATTAGTTCATCTACTAAGTCCTCTTGTTCTATTGGTTCAACGGAGTCTATTAATATTTCCTCCTTTAAGTTTCCTACATCTTGTATTACTTGATAAACAAGAGTATCATCCCTTTTTGATCCTCCTGAAATATCCTTTATCATTTTAAAGGTATATTTTTCTTTTATTTTATTTAAGATTTCTTGACTATCAAACATCTTATTGCCTGCCAATACATAACTCATGAATTGAGCCTCCTTATTTCTCTCCTGTTATTTTTGATCTCATTAAAATACATGGTTGGTCTTCATAGGGTAAAAGACCCAGCTCTGTAGTTGGTTGTTTTATATTTTCAAAAAAATTGCCAGAAATAACGGCTTTACATGCGCCTATTATTTCTCCTTTTCTAACTCGAATACAATTAGGTGCGGTTAAAGAATAGTTGCCGCTTGTAGGGTCTTGTGTATGCATTCCCAACAGGTCACATACGATAATCCCGTCCTCTATCTGCTCTATCAATTCTTCAAATGTTTTCATATTAACAGAATACAGTCTACTACTTCCCCTTCCTGCTGGTAGGGGCGTTGGTTTTAAATCCATTAAATTACTGTATTTTAGATCTAGAATAGGAGACTGTATCTTGCCCTTTTCCACTAAATTAACTACTCCTCCTGGTACTCCCTCGTAGGTAGATATATAGGAGCCTTGTCCAAAATCCTTAGTTGTATCAAGGGTAAGATAGAAATCTTCCTTCATGATGGATTTATTGTTTTGAAAGTCGTCCTTTGAGAATGCTGAACGATTGTTATAAATCTGACTTCCTTTAAAATTATTTAATAAATAATTTCCTATAAAAGCCTCTGCAACATGGGGAAGTAAAAGTACTTCCTTTTCTCCATCTTCAATAACCCCTCTATCCCTCAACTGATTAACGTTAGATGCAGTATAATTGATCAAATGTTCTAATTCTCTTTGATTAATTAACCTTCTACGGAGATATGAACTACCAAAGGTCTCATCTCCATAAACATATGTTGAAAAGGATGTCGCTTTATTAGAAATTTCTAACCCCAGGGAATTTCGAATATGGTGATGATAGGAACTAGCACTTACTGAAGCATTGACATGCTTAATCCCTTTGTCTACTAGTTCTTTAACATATTGTTCCAACGTATCAAAAATGAAAGACTTATCTTCATGTACGAGCTTATATATCTCTTCATCAAATAAATTAACCTCTGGGTAGTCATCTGCTTTATAGATCATTGCTGCCTGCTCATCCCTATAGGATGATCTTCTCCAAGTATCTATTAGCCCTTTAAACTGTTGTGGAGTCGTACTATCTAAAGAAACAATACTTCTACGATTATCCTGCCATATTATTGATAGTTTACCCCGCATAGCTTCTTCTGCCTTTGGACTACTATAGACTCCTCCCAAATGATTGTTCTTAACTCCTGCTTTAATGGAAACACTTTCGTTTATTCCAAAATACCATCCTTTTATCTGTAGGTTTTCCCGCTCCTTACACATGTATTCCTTCAACTGGTTTTCTAGCTGTCTTACATAATCCATACTGCTATTCGCCCCCTATTATTACGTCTTTATTGGATTCTAACAGGATAAAATAGTGGGACCCTCCACTAGAAGGTACATTTTGACCTGCTTTTCCACAAGAACCCTGAGCATCTAATAATAAAGGGCCTACTCCTGCTTTAATTGACTTAAGAGCTGAAAGAACTTTCCCACTAAAGATTGCTGGTTGATACAGGGTACATTCTTCACCTAATCGATAGATTCCACTACAATTAAAAACAAACTCTCCTTGGCTTGATTTGACCTGCCCACCTTTATAGCCAACTAAATAAAGAACTTCTTCTTCTGGTTTAATATAGTTATTTTTTAGAAGGATTTGATACAGTTCTTGAGGTGTTACATCCTCAAAGTCTTTATCTAAAGGGATTGCCCCCTCCACTTCTATCCTAATATTAGACATCCTTGGTAGCGGTAAATGTCTATAACTTTCAACTCTTCCTGCTCCTGTAACTTGTACGCCTGCTTCCTTTGCAGAAAAGATATCTGCAAGGGCTTCCTTTAAAATTCCACCCTTAATAATTTCTGTTCTTTCTCGCTTACTTCCATTAGCACTATAGGGCTGATAGGCATAGTCACCTTCTATAGATTCATCTATTATTGAAACACTAGGACTAGCAACTAATTCACCTTCTCGAAAATGTCCCTTCTCATCAGCTAAAATAGATAACTTCATTCCATCACTTTCTGCCGCATGTCCAAAGGCTTCATGGGCCAATCCCTTAGCTAATGCATAATCTAACACAATTTTATAATTTCCACTTTTTATCTTTGGAGCACTTAATAGTGCTACAGCTAAATTACATGATTGCTGGATACGCTTATAGAGCTTCTGTTTTTTCTCTTCATCTAGTAGGATAGAGATATCACTCCCACTTAATGCCCCTCTTGTTGAAGCTGTACGATTTCCCTTTGCGGTGATGGTATTGGCTACAATCGTACGGGGAATCTCATAATAAACATCTGTCCCATCACTTCTTACAATCCTCCAATGATCCATCACATTTCGATAGAGGCTCTCTATTGCTACATTACCATAACTATTTAAAATTTCCCTATTAAACTCCACCAAAAGGCGTTCTTCTTCTTCTAAGGTCAAATAATCGAAGGGATACTTAGTGTTGCTGTAACGGGACTCTACTACTGGTTCTTGTTGAAAAATTTCGGTATTAGGCTTTCCACCTCTCTTTTCCATTTCTTCGGCTATTTCAGTGGCAATCTTCACCATTTTTAAACTGCTATCTTCATCAATTTTTTCTGAAGTTGCAAAACCGCATCCACCAGCCTTAGTAAAAGCTTGAAAGCTAATTCCTCCACCTTCATTATAGTACATTTCTTCAGTTTTTCCATTATTAACTACAATGTGCTTTGATTTTGTATTTTGGATTCTGACTATTAGGTATACTCCTAGCTCTTTTGCAAGGGTTAATACCCTCTGAATTAAAAGGTCGTATTTCTTCATTTTGTCACCTCTTTCACCTAATATTACTATTCTAGTAATAGGTGGAAAATCCCTTCTTAAATTTAATACTTATCTTTAGAAGGAATTTAGCTATTGATGGATGCAATAAAGGATGTAATAGGGATTGTTAAAATTAGGCCTATACTCCCACTTAGGGAGCGAAGAATTTCTGTAGCTATATACTGAGAGTTAATAATTTCAATTAATGGCATATCCGATAGGGAAAATAAAAATAGCAATGGTAAAGATGTCCCTGCATAAGCTAATATTAGCGTATTTGTCATTGTAGCCATAATATCTCTACCTACCGATAGTCCAGAAAAAAATAAAGAGGAGATGGATACTTTTTTATTATTTTTCTTTATTTCACAGATAACTGAAGTGATGGTCATGCTAACATCCATTACAGCTCCAAGCACACCAATGGTGATTCCACTATATAGTAACCCTCTATAATCAATATTTAGATCTGTATAGGCTACAAGCATTTGTATTGTTTCATCTGATACCCCCGTAAGTTGAATTAAATTACCAAAAAATAAAGCCAGTACCCCCGATAATACAGTCCCTCCTATTGTACCTATAATTGCACTTAAGCTTTTACGGCTAAAGCCACTAATTAAGACAAAACTTGCAATAATAATTAGAGTACACACTAAAACTGTTGAGGTTATAAAGCTGTATCCTTTTATAATCATGGGCATATACACTTTAAAAATACCAAAGGCTGTAATTAAAAGAGCAATAAAAGACCTAAACCCAGTCTTTCCACCAAAAATGATGAGTAAAAAGAAAAATAATCCAAATAGAATATAGATATACCCTTCCCTAGAAATATCCATAAACCTTGCATTAACCAATTTACCTTCTAATAAGGTTAACTGTACATATACCTTCATATTCTCCTTTAAAGGTATGTTATATTGTGATCCTGCAATTAACTCGTGGGAAAACGCTAAAGTGTTTCCTTTATATTTCCCCTCAAGTAGTTTAACCTCGATCTGCTGTACAATTATTCCCTCTTGTAGGTCTTGTCTTTCTTCAACTACTACTGCTTTAACCTTCAAGTATTCTCTGTCTTCTAGTCCAAAAGCTATTGTTGTTGTAAGTAATAAAACTGCTATTAACAATAATACACACCTTTTTATCCCCATTTTCTATTCCTCCTAAGTAAATAATAAAACTGGTCTACTGAATATATATTAAACTTAGGAAGCGGATATTATATTTTTTTCAAGCTGAAATGATGCCTTTAGTTTCCTATGGATCAGAAAAAAGCCTATCTAATTGATTAAAGATAGACTACAAAATATGAAGTATTATACTGGAGTGTATCTTTTATCAAAAAATCAAAAAGAGAAGTAGTGATCACTACTTCTCTGAATATATTATACTATTCTACTGTATATGGTAGTAAAGCCATATGTCTAGCTCTCTTAATAGTTTGAGTTAATTCTCTTTGATGAATTGCACAGTTTCCTGAAATTCTTCTTGGTAAAATTTTACCACGCTCAGTAATGTACTTCTTTAACTTTTGAACTTCTTTATAGTCCATTGAAGTTACTTTATCGGCACAGAAAGTACAAATCTTCTTTTTGCTTCTACGCTTTCTCTTGTTGATCATTAGTTTCCCTCCTTTTCTTAGAATGGAATATCTTCGTCGTCATCAACCGCTTCAAAATCATTTAGATCTATATCAGCTGAATTAAAGTCATTAAAAGAACCACCGGATTGTTGTTGTGACTGATTTTCACGATTTCCCCATTCAAGGAATTCTACTTGGTCTGCAACCACTTCAGTTACATATCTTTTTTCACCGGTTTGAGTTTCGTAGGATCGGCTTTGTAGTCTACCTTGGATACCCACTAGGCGACCTTTGGATAAGTAGTTGGCACTATGTTCAGCACTTTTCCCCCACACTACGATATTGAAAAAATCTGCTTCTTTTGTCTTTGAAAAAGTTCTATTTACAGCAACACTAAAAGTGGCAACAGCTTTTCCGCTGGTAGTAAAACGTAACTCTGGATCTCTAGCTAAACGCCCGATTAATACAACACTGTTCATCGTTACACCACCTTTAATTACGCTTCAACTCTTGTAATCATATGTCTGATTACTTCATCAGCAATCTTTAAATTTCTGTCTAATTCTTTAGGAATATCTGCAGAAGCATTGAAGTTTACTAATACGTAGTAACCTTCATTTGTTTTGCTAATTTCGTAAGCTAACCTTCTGTTACCCCACTCATCAACATTCTCAACTTGACCATCTGTTTCAATGATTCCTTTAAACTTTTCTAAAAGTTGAGTTCTTTTTTCTTCTTCTGCACTAGTCTTAAGAATGTACATTAATTCGTACTTGTTCATCTTTTCCACCTCCCTTTGGACTTAACGGCCCTGCTTTACGCAGGACAGAGAGAATTGTTTTCTCACATTAAAAAATTATATCACTTTAGCCTCTAAATTGCAAACCTTTTATCATTATTTAAAATAATTTATTTTTTTATACACTTAAGATTAATTTTTTTCCAAATATTTTCTTAAAGTCCTTTTGAGTACTTTGGACTGCAGCAATTTCTAAGTCGGCTAGACTTCGAACCTTTACCTTCATATTTACATGATCTTCTTCTATTCCACACTGAATGTCATTAACAGCCCCATATTCACCTCGGTCTAACTTCTCAGCAATATTGACAAATAGACTTAGCTTTTTAATTACTTCAAAATCATTTTTATTAATTAGCATCTTATAAGGACTCCAATCCTTACTAAGATCAACTTCTCGATGCATTAAAACAATAAAGGCACAAATGACTAATTCTCTATTTCTAAGGCCGTTTAGTCTAGCATTCAAAACAATATAAAATCCATGTTTATGATGATTATAGTGATCAACATAGTTACCAATATCATGAAGTAATGCTGCTACAGATAGGAGCTTTCTTTCAGATTCCCCTAATCCGTGAAGTTCTGTAGTTTGGTCAAACATAGATAGGGCTAATTTTTTTATATGATAACAATGTTTTATATTTGCATCATAATTTCTTAAGGTATTATACACACTATGATTAAGTACGCTACTGAATAGCTTTTTGCCTGGATAACATTCTTTAATATATTTTTCAAAAAATACGCCTTCCCTTAAGCCATTTCCACTAATAATAATTTTGTCTGTCTTAAGGTAGTGACATAAGCTCTTGACTGGAACCAAGCCCCCCACAATGATGTCTGACCTTTCTTTATTAACCCCTTTAATGTTTTTTCTTTCATGGGACTTAGCTTCTACAACCTTTTTGTAGGCCCTCAACATCTCATGGTAGGTAATTTGATAATTATGGAGACTTACGAGGGGGAAGTTAATTTCATTTTTATTGATTTTTGCTAGGGTTCTAACCGTTCCACCTAACCCTACTACTGGTAACCCTATTGCTTTTTTTAACCATTCTACCTGACTAAGCTGCTTCTTAATATACTTCTCCAATTGCTGTATTTTTAAATGGGGGATCTCTGTTTTGCCTAGAAATCTCTCAGTTAAAATAACCGCTCCAAAGGGGAAACTAATCCCATGCTTTATTCTACGATTTTCCACTAAAGCTATTTCTGTACTGCCACCACCTACATCTATAATAACACAGTTATCTATATCTATTGTGTTAATCACCCCTAGATAAGCATAGTAGGCTTCTTTTTTTCCCGATATCACTTCAAATTCTAAGTTGGTTTCCATTCTAACCTTCTCTAGAAAACGATCTTGATTAACTGCATTTCTAACAGCAGCCGTAGCAACTAAGAATGTCTCATCTACTTGATGAACTTCTATTAACTTTTTAAATAGATTTAGTGCTTTAATTGTTCTTTTCATGGCAGCTGCCTTTAGGGTCATTTCTTCCCCCATACCTTCACTAAGTCTAACCATTTCCTTAACTTCATCTAGCATTTTATAAGAATAATCATCAAAAATTTTCATTATTATCATTCTTACAGAGTTAGACCCTAAATCAATGATGGCAAATTTCTTCTCCATCGAAATCTTCTCCTTTTTTTCTGACTTACTAACCATTTCTATATTTCTAAGTTTTTTAGTTTTTAGTCAATTTCAACAAAGTAATCCTGCGAATTAATTAATTTCTTTCCTCTTCTATCGATTTTATGATACACACCTTCATGGTCTAAAATCCTTGCCTTAACATTATCCATTAATTCTATGAATAAAATATTAATAATTCTCTTTTTGATCTTAAAATCCTCTATTGGAAAAAGCACTTCTATTCTCCGATCAAGGTTTCTCGGCATCAAGTCAGCACTGGACATATATACTTCCTCTTCACCATTATTATAAAAATAATAGATTCGACTATGTTCTAAAAACCTTCCCACAATGCTTCTAACCTTAATATTCTCACTAATTTGGGGTATACTCGGCCTTAAACAGCAAATGCCCCTTACAATTAAATGAATCTCTACCCCTTCTATTGAGGCTTGATAGAGGGCCTTTATAATTTCTTTATCCACTAATGAATTCATTTTAGCTATAATTTTGCCCCTATTCCCTTCTTTTACATGGGTAATTTCTCTTTTAATAAGTTCTAAAAATTGGGCTCTTAAATTAATTGGTGCAATGGCGGTTTTTTCAAGTTTGGGAGGGTTTAAACACCCAGAAAGCATATTAAAAATTGCTGTAGCATCCCTAACTAAACTTTTATTACTGGTAAATAATCCCATGTCTGTATAAATCTTAGCTGTTATATCATTATAGTTTCCTGTCCCTAAATGAAGATATCTCTTAATCCCTTCAGATTCTTGCCTCACTACCAAGGTCATTTTACAATGGGTTTTTAATCCAACTAACCCATAGATCACATGACAACCTGCTTGCTCTAACTTCTTTGCCCATACAATATTTACTTCTTCATCAAACCGGGCCTTTAGCTCTACTAAGACGGTTACTTGCTTACCTTTTTTTGCAGCATCTGCTAAAGCTTTTATAATAGGTGAATCTCCACTAACACGATATAGCGTCTGTTTAATGGCAAGCACTTTAGGATCTTTAGCGGCTTTTTGCACAAAGGTTATCACAGGTTCAAATGATTCATAGGGATGATGTAGCAGAATATCTTCTTTAGAGATGGCTCGAAATATATCTTTTTTTTCTAATGCTTTAGGGGTGTAGGGACGATATTGTTGATATTTTAAATCTTCAAACCCATTAAGTTGATAAATTTTCCCTAAAAACCGTAAATCTATTGGCCCCCAAATAAAAAATATATCCTTATAATGGATTTCTAAGGCAGATCTTAAAATTTCTACTAATCTTTTATCGCCACGATAGTCTACCTCCAAACGAACGGCAGTACCCCACTTTCTTTTTTGTAATGATTTCTCTATCTCAATTAATAAATCTTCTGCTTCTTCCTCTTCAATGGTTAAGTCAGCATTTCTAGTAATTCGGTAGGAACCCACAGAAATTATTTTATATCCCTCAAACAGTTGATGAATATTAAGTTTAATAACATCCTCTAATAGGATGTACGCTAGCTTTCCTTCCTCTTCAATTAAAGGAATTAATCTTGGTAATACTGACGGAACCTGTACAGTGGCAAATATGACATCTTTAGAACCGTCTTTTTGTAATAATACTCCCAAATTTAAACTTCTATTTAGAATTAATGGGAAGGGCCTTCCCTGTTCTAGGGCTATAGGTGTTAATACAGGATATACTTTTTCTAAAAAGTAGTTACGTAATTGTCCCTTCTGTCCCTCAGATAAAGATTTCGTGTTTAGTAAAATAATTCCCCTTTTTTTAAGCTTTGGTAATATCCCCCTCCTTAAGGCATTATATTGCTCATACACCATTCGATGTACCCTATCAGATATCTTATTTAATTGCTCCTTAGGAGTTAAACCTGATGGGTCTGGTCTGTCGTACCCGGCATTAACTTGATCCTTTAAAGAAGCTATCCTCACCATAAAAAATTCATCTAAATTAGAACTTACAATCATCAAAAACTTTAAGCGCTCAAAAAGAGGATTATTTGTATCTTTTGCTTCTTGTAATACACGATCATTAAACTCTAACCAGCTTAACTCTCTATTGATATAATATTTACTTTCTTCTAATTGCTCCTGTTCTTTAACCATCTCATCTCATCCTCTTTAAAGTCTTTTTTATACCAATTTTTTAAGAGTTTATGTCCCTTTATATATAAAAATTTATTAAGAGTTTATGTCCTCTACCTATCATTGTTTTGAGTTTTTAGTTGTATATAGCATACCCAAACATTAAGAAATCAAAAACTAAATTGTAAAATGCAATATATTTATATACTACAATTATAGGAATTTTCCTGCTTAGGATAAGTGACAAAGATAAGTAGCGTTTTTCCTATTCATCATAAAAAATATAATTTTTCTTTATTTCTTTATTTATCATGTATAACCTTCTAAATTTGTGGTAAAGATACTAATAAGATAGCCCCCACAATATAACATTTATTCATCCCAATCTCCCCCTTACAAAATAAAAGAGAGTAGCCTAAGCCCTCTCTTTTATTTTATTTTTTGATTAAAAACCTACTATAAACCTACATATAAGCAAATCAATTATTCTTCTTTTGAAGTAATTTTTTTAATTCTTCTTTCTAACTCTGGCCGTTCGATCCATACTTGTTTTTCACATTTGAGGCATTTGATTCTAAAGTCCGCTCCTGTTCTTAGAATCTCAAAATGATGATTACCACATGGATGTTGTTTTTTAAGTTCTACCTGATCTCCAACTTCTAGTTTCATCGGCATTAAGTTCCCCACCTTTCCTTAGATTTCTTATGTATTTATTTTAATCTATTTTATAGTTGAGAAAATTGCATATTTAATCTTGAATTTATATTAATGCAAAAAGAAAACTTTATAATTTCCTCAATTAAGTAACAATAGTCTTTAAAGTAAAGTTCAAAGTTCAAAGTTTAAAAAACCCCTTTTTTCAGGGGTATTTTTAGAATTATATTAATTTTTGTGTATTATTTAAATTTTGTGTATTATATTATTTGTTACTATTTATAAACTATCCTTCATTTTCAATATTTACGTCAATTGTAAATTCCTTATTCTTATAGATAGGTTATATTATGGATTTTTATTAATTACAACTCTTCTTGGGTAAGGAATTTCTATTCCCTTTTCATCAAAGGCCTCTTTAAAGGTCTTTCTCATAAGACGTTCAACAGCCCATTGCTCCATAGGTACTGTTTTAGCCATAACAGATATAACTACCTCTGATGCAGCTAAATTACTTACACCCAAAACCGTAGGCCCTTCTAAAATACGTTCATCTGTTTCACGTAGTATGTCAGAGGCTTCATTAAGTACTTTAATTGCATTGTCTATATCCTCTTCATAGGCAATTGAGATCTCAATTAAAGCCCTCATTTTGCCATTACTTCGATTTATAACCTTTTTTATTTCACCGTTAGGAACAATATATAAATCTCCATTAAATCCCCTAATTTTAGTCACCCTTAGGGCCATTTCTTCAACGATTCCACTAACACCATCAATTTCTACATAATTACCTACTCCAAATTGATCTTCAAATAAGATGAAGAAGCCTGTAATGATATCTCTAACAAGATTTTGTGCTCCAAAACCAAAGGCTAATCCCCCAATACCTGCAGCAGTAATTAAAGCTGTTACATCAGTACCAAAAGACTTCATAATCGTGGTAAAGGCAATAAAGTAGATGGTATACTTTACAATACTTTTTAATAGCCCCTTCATGGTTTCTAATCGAGGGATATCAACTTTTATTTTTAAATTCTTTTGACTATCAAAAAAACGATTAATTAAAGAGTGAAGTATTCGAATGCTTGCTTTAGCAACAACAAGAATTATAATAATATTAATTGCTTTTGCCATTAATGCTGTTAACTGTTCAGGATCCGTAATAAACTCCATCGTTTCCATAAATTTAATTTTAATTGTATCTAAAATCATCATCTACCTCCTTATAAAACCGGTTTAAAGCCTCTACCCTCTTCCTTCTTATACATTTGAAAAATACCTTTTATACCAATTTTACCTTCTCTAATTTCTTGTTTTATATCATCTAATCCCTCAGGGTTAAATTTAATGGATAAGCCACAACTGGCAGTTATTTCCCTAGGTGTTGGTATAATTTCAATAGGATAGGCCTTTTCCTTTAGTCGACTTTCCGCCGCTATAGCAAAGTGGGTAGACTCAAATACAATGACACAAAACCCTTTATTCTCCATTTACTGAAATACATCTCCAATCTATAGTTTAATAGTATTTTGCGCTCTATTCATTTTCTCCACAATTGTATACATATTACTGACTCCCCCTACTGCAAGTTTGTCCTTAAGCTTATAGTAGTCTAGACAGGTTCCACACGATAGCACCTCTACTCCGTTTGCTTCTAAGGTCCGTAGATGTTCTAATGAATCAGACCCTTCAACTGGAAGCTTTACTCCATTATTAATAAATATGATGGCTTTAGGATAAGGTTGAACTTCTGTTAGAGCATATATAAACCCCTTCATTAAAGTTCTACCTAACTCTGGGGCACCTTCTCCGAATAAATCATTAGTAATCACAATAACTAGGTCTTTTTTAGGACTATCATCACATTGTATATCCATCATTTCTGCCCCAGCAATACTATGATCTTTGTAGATATCAATATAGTAATTCCCTTTATTTTCTTTTACTTCCGTTTTTAAGGATAAACTGTTGGCAAGTTTTGAAACGTTTTCTTTAGCTACTTCATTGTCAACAATAGCCGTTATTATTCCATTATCGATAGATTCTAAAGCTTTTTTTGTATGAATAACAGGAAGCGGACAGTTCATTCCCCTTGCATCGATTTCTTTTCTCATAGGATAACCTCCAATAGTTAAAATCATAACACTAGTATATCAATTCAAAAGCCACTCTTCAATGTATTGTACCCTTAAATCTATTCTTAATATCAATAATTTTAGCAGATAGGATAGATAATCTCTATTCATCTCGCTGTCATTAGCATTTTACATGTTCTATGTTTTATCTTACTTATTCTACCGTACTTATTCTAGCTTATTTCTATCTGCTAAAAATTTATTCTACCTATTAAAAAAACATGAGTTTTCCTCATGTTTTGTCATTATTAATATATTATGTAATGCTGTGCACCTCACTTTGGCAGGTTGCCATAGGCGATACCTAAGCAGTTAACTCAAGTCAGGCAGCCCCACGGCACACGAAAGGGGTTACTTACCGTTGCTTCCTTCCGGACCTGGCGGGGTTCGTAAGCTTCCATTGCGTGGGACCCAACTCTCATCATCACTTACTTAAGCCGGCCCTACATACAACAAGCCTAAATGAGGAATTCAACCCTACTATAGCGGATTGTAGGTTACAGGGCACCGCTACCTCCCCATCTAGCACAGCAAACTATAAACTTTTTAATGGCGGAGAGAGCGGGACTCGAACCCGCGGGACCTTGCGGTCTTACACGCTTTCCAGGCGTGCCCCTTAGCCAACTCGGACACCTCTCCTTAGTTTTATTTCTTTTTTCTTAGTTCTCGGAAGAAATTTTTCATCAACAAAGATGCTTCTTCCTCTAATACACCTGTTATAATCTCTGTTTGATGATTAAACCTTTCATCATTGAGTAGATTTACAAGGGACCCACAAGCACCAGCCTTGTAGTCCATTGCCCCTATGACTAAACGGTCTATTCTACTTTGAAGAATAGCACCCGCACACATTGGACAGGGTTCTATAGTAACATATATAGTGGAGTTTGTCAACCTCCACCCACCTAAATTCTCACAAGCCTTTTGAATTGCTAAAACCTCGGCATGGGCAGTTGCATTTTTATCTCTTTCCCTTAGATTGTAGGCCTTAGACACTACTTCCCCATTACGGACAATAACTGCCCCAATAGGAACCTCACCTATTTTATAGGCTTTTTCAGCCTCTTCTAGCGCCAGCCGCATATAGTATTCATCCATAGGGCTTTTCTCCTCCAAGGTATAATAAACTAGCTCTTTGTAATTGCTACAAGAAATAGTTTAACATATCTCCAGCTAAAAATCAATTTACTTTATCTAGCAGACTTTCTATATTATTACCTGAAAATTTTATTTTTATAAACCCAACAACCAACTTTTAAAAAAGATTTGTTTGTCAACCCCCAATACACGTTCACAAACTTCAATGAAGTCCTCGGTGGTGGTTACTTTAAATTGATTTTCTATATAGTAGGTAGTTAAAATCTTATAAAGGGCTTCCTTTCCATAATCCTTTTCTAGATTGTAAAGCATTCTAGCCCCTTGACTGTAGACTAAATTACCATAGTCAAACCAGCCATCAAACTCTGCTAATGACTTTAGTATTCTTTGGTCTTTGACTAGATCCTTTATAACTTCATAACTTGATTCATTTCGACTAATATGATGGTTTAATCCCTTTGCATCATCATAGACTTCTCGATAATAGATTACTTCGGAATAGGTTGCCAAACTTTCATCTAGCCACGCTTCGTTAATTTGATCGTTTCCTATTACCCCATACCACCATTGATGGGCTGTTTCATGGACTATAATCAATTCTAGTGACTCTAGGTTATTTTTATTATAATACTGTTTGCCAATGAAGACCAATCCAGGATATTCCATACCACTAGGGAAGTTAGTTTCCACTACAGAATATTGACCATAGGGGTAGGAACCAAACACGCTGTTGAAGGTTTCTAGGGAATTGATAGTGTATTCCTTCGCTTTCTTTCTTACTGTAGCATCCTTTGTTAAAAAGTACATTTTAACAACTGTATCCTCCACCATTACTTCTTCTAACTGAAATGAGCTACTACTACCCCAAGCAAAATCTCTCATTAATTTTGCTTCAATTTCCCATATACCTTTATTGTCAATTATGGTGTGACTTAAAATGTTTCCCGAAGACGCTACAATCATATCTTCTGGAAGTGTTATTGTAACCCTATAATTAGAAACTTCACTATAAAAAGGGTCTCCCACAGAATAGTAGGGCTCTAAATTCCATCCCTTGTGGTCGAAAACTGCAGCTACAGGATACCAGTTTCCTAAATTATAAACGCCATCCCATACCCCAAACCGCTCCCTTAAGTTAGGGATTTGAACGGTATATATCATATCGATTGTCATACGATCACCAATCTCTAAAGGAACTTCAAGAGGAATTTTTAATATCGTCTCTCCGATTCCTAAAATCTCATAGGATACGCTTTGATCTTCTATTAAAATAGAGTTAAAATCTAAAAATCCCCCGACATAATTATTAGAATCAACACTATTGTTGAATAGCATTGGTGCAGTATTAGGGGTTTTAAAAGCATTTGGATATAAATTAAAGTAAACTTCATTTAATACCTGTTGGGTGTTGTTTATGTAGTCAACTTGTTGTGCACAAAATAATTGATCCTTTTCTGTATCTACCTCTACTTTAATATCATAATTGTGTACGTCTTCTATACTTACATCAATCTTCTCAGCATCTATTAACAATGTATCCTGTCTTAAATTACCTATAGGGCTAACCTCAGTGATCCTTTGTTCTCCTATTCTACATCCAGTGGCTAATATTATTACAATTATTAATATTGAACTATATAATCTTATCCTTTTCATCATGCTCTCCCTTCTTCTCTACCTCTACCTCTACCTCTACCTCTACCTCTACCTCTACCTCTACCTCTACCTCTACCTCTACCTCTACCAATTATTTTCCTAGCTTTATCTAACTTTATCTAGCTTTCTTTATTTATTTTCTTTTATTTATTTCCTTTTATTGTTTATTGTTTTATTGTTTTATTGTTTTATTATTTTTTGATTTTATCTTACCTATATGCTACGCCTATACCTTAAGTCTTATGTCATTTTTATTAAATGATCTATTGAACTGATCTATTGAACTACTTCCTTTTAGTATGTTCATAAGTTATCTATTTTAACGAAAAAGAAAATAAATAACAAAGTCTTCCTTCGAAACTCATTACGTAAAGTTCTCTTATTTTAATAATAATTAAAGTCGAACTTTCCTATTCGTTATAAAAAAACCACCTAAATCTGTAATTTAAGCAGTTTTAAAGATTAAGATATTTTATTTAAGCGTATATAATTCATAGTTATTGTGGTATTATGCAATTTGCTAAATATTAGTCCCTTTATATATTTGAGTAATTTCCTTTTCTCCTAATTTTTCTGGGGGGCCATCGAAAACAACACTACCTTGGTTAATTCCTATAACTCTTTTAGCATATAACTTAGCTAATTCTACTGAATGAAGGTTAATGATCATTGTAATTTGATCCCTCAAATTAATTTCTTTTAAAAGTGACATTACTTCTTGAGCAGTTACAGGATCAAGACTTGAAACAGGTTCGTCACCTAATATCATCTTAGGCTGTTGTATCAGTGCTCTAGCTATCCCTACCCGTTGCTGTTGTCCGCCACTTAAAGTTTTAATATGTCTTTTGGCATAATGAGTAAGTCCAACTTTTTCTAAAGCTTCCTCTGCCAATAGGAGATCTTTTTTAGGAAATTTTTTAAAGATGATTTGGCTTAGAGACAAGTTACCAAACCGACCTACTAACACATTAGTTAATACGTTCATTCTGGGAATAAGATTGTTTTGTTGAAAGATCATGCCAATATTTCGCCGGTAGATTCTTAAATGTTCTCCTTTAAGTTTTGTAATTTCCCTATTCTCAAAGATTACCTCCCCTGAAGTAGGGTTGATAAGCTTATTAATACAACGAATTAAAGTAGACTTTCCTGATCCGCTTAAGCCTAAAACTGCAATAAATTCTCCTTCTTCCACTTTCAAATTTATGTTATTTAAGGCAAAGGCTTCATTTTTATCATATTGTTTACTCAACTCTCTTAGTTGTAATTGCATATTATATCACCCTTCTTCGAATCCTTCCACCGATATAATCAATGATCATAACCATAGCCATAATCACTAAACAGTCTACTACCACTTTGTCATACTGAAACATTCTAAAATGGATGCTCAAAAGCTGACCTACTCCACCCGCTCCTACTAAACCTAGTACCAACGAAGCCCTCACGCTTACCTCTAGCCTATAGAAGGCATTTGAAAGGATATGGGGAATGACCTGAGGCAAGATGCCATATAAAATAACAATATTTCTTTTAGCACCTGTAGCTGTAACTGCCTCTTGGGGCCCTACTTCAGCAGACTCAATTATTTCTGAAAATAGCTTACCCATTACCCCAATATTATGAATGGTTAGAGCCAGTACCCCTGCCAATGGACCTAAACTTACTGTAGGCACAAAAATAAGGGCGAAGACGATTTCTGGCACAGATCTTAAAAAACTGAGAAAGCCTCTTAATAGACCGCTTATACTCCAATGGGGAGAAGTATTCTTTGCCGATAAAAAACTTAAGGGTACTGCAAGAATTAGAGCTAGTGCTGTTCCCATTATGGCAATTTGTATTGTGATCACTGACTGGTTAATAGCAGTTGGCAAAACACTCCAATCTGGGTTTAAAAAACTCTTCTTAACAAAATTAATTGTATTCCCAAAATCCCTAAATAGCAGAGGGTTAAAGTTCGTTCCATTTGCACTCCATATAAATAGTAGAAGAAGGGCTATCCAAAGATAGACCCTTTTTTGATTTTCGTTTATTTTAAATTGAAGACTTTTGCTTTTTTGACCTACTACTTTATTCATTTTAATCTACAACCTTCCATCTGCCTTTGCTGCTTGTCTTACAGGCTCATAATCTTTATCTTCAGCTGTAATAAAGCCACTGGCACCAAATACATCTAATATTTCTTGGTCTGTAACAGATAAAAACGCTTCTTGCAATGCCACCTTTAGCTCTTCAGATGTTCCTTTTTTCACTGCCCAAGGGTATTGAAATAAAGGTTCTGATTCCCAAATTATTTTAAATTTACTTCCATCAACTACACCATTACGCTTCATTACTTCAAATATAGCACTATCTACTGCCCCTACATCAACTTTCTTTTCTTGTACAGCCAATGCAGCGGCATCATGTCCACCTGTATAAAAAATTTCTTTAAAGTCTGTGTCTAATTGGTCTCTAAAAATTTCCTTTTCCTTCAATGCTAAAGTCGGGATTAATGAGCCCGAAGTTGAATTAACATCTCCAAATGCAAATTGGAGGTCTCCTACGTTTTCTACTACATCTTCTAGGCTATTAATTGTTGAGTCTACATGGGTGATCATATAAGAGTAATAGTAGGGAGCCCCATCAACTAATAATGTTAAGATAGCTTCTGCACCACCACGATCATTGGCGATCACATAGGTAAGGGGCCCAAAGTACGCCATATCTACTTGTCCGTAATTCATAGCTTCTACAACCCCATTATAGTCGGGATACACTTCTATGATGACTTCCGTCCCCAATTCATTAGAAACATGCTGGGCTAACTTATCCATTGCCCCCTTCATATCCCCTTGATTTTGTGTAGGAATTGCACCTATGATAATCTTTTCTGGTACAATGGATTCATCTAAATTATGATCTACTTCTAGAGGGTTATCCTCAGTTTTAGAGCAGGCTGCTAAAGTAAATATTAATAAAAATATTATTGCTAGAGATAAAACTTTTTTCAATGTAAATCCTCCTCGTTAATCTTTTGTCATTTTCAATATACTTGTATTTTATCTAATGATTACCCCAACTTCAATGAATAATTCCTTTGTATTATAACTCTTAATATTAGATGAGAAATCTATTTAAATATTTTATATAACAAATGATAACTTAGAACTTTTCATTTCTATTCAAATGCTGATTTGTATTAGCTCAAAATAAAATCTTCCTTGCTTTAAGATCGAAGTCTTCCTTCGGAAGATTTATAGGATGACTTTAGGTGAAAAAACTAAGCGACTTACACAATTTAATCCATTAAATTGGTTATCTGCTTATCTTGTAACTCATTACGTAAAGTTCTCTTATTTTAATAATAATTAAAGTCAAACTTTCCTATTCGTTACAAAAAATAAAATCGGCTAGTTGCCGATTTTACAATTCCTCTTACTATTTAATTAAATCTGTTCCCATTAAACCCTTTAAAGCCGTTGGAACTGTTATACTCCCATCTTCATTCTGGAAATTTTCTAATATAGCTGCTAATGTTCTACCTACTGCTAGCCCAGAGCCATTTAAGGTATGAACAAATTCCACCTTCCCTTTTTGTTCTGGACGGTAACGAATATTTGCTCTTCTTGCTTGGAAATCTTCAAAATTACTACAAGAAGATATCTCAACATACTTGTTATAGCTTGGCATCCAAACCTCTATATCATACTTAAAGGCAGCTGTAAAACCTAAATCACCTGTGCATATTTTTACAACTCTATAGGGTAGCTCTAAAAGTTGTAATACCTTCTCTGCATGACTAACTAACTTTTCTAGTTCTTGATAAGACTCCTCTGGTTTAACAAACTTTACTAATTCTACTTTGTTAAATTGATGCTGTCTTATTAACCCTCTAGTATCTCTACCTGCTGATCCTGCCTCTGATCTGAAACATGGCGTATACGCTACATAATTGGTTGGTAGATTAGTTTCTTCTAATATCTCATCCCTATGGATATTTGTAACAGGAACTTCTGCTGTTGGTATTAAGAAGTAATCTTTCTGAGGAATTTTGAAGGCATCTTCTTCAAATTTTGGTAACTGACCTGTCCCCGTCATACTGTCTCTATTTACCATAAAGGGTGGCATAATTTCAGTATACCCATGCTCGATTGTGTGGAGATCTAACATAAAGTTTATTAATGTTCTTTCTAACTTTGCTCCAAACCCTTTATAGGTTGTAAATCTTGATCCAGTTACCTTTGAAGCCCTTTCAAAGTCAAGAATACCTAAATTAACACCTAGATCCCAATGGGGCTTTAACTCAAAATTAAAGATTCTTGGTTCTCCCCACTTTCTAATTTCTACATTATCATCATCTGTATCACCTATTGGTACTTGCGGATTAGGTACATTTGGGATTCTAAGCATTAGGTCGTATATTTTTTCTTCTACTCCCTTAACGTCTCCGTCTAATTCTTTAATTTTCCCTGAAAGTTCTTTCATGCGCTCCATAATTTCAGTAACGTCTTTACCTTCTTTTTTAAGCTTTGGAATTTCTTTAGATACAGTGTTTTGCTCATTTTTCATTTGTTCAACTTCTTGTAATAGTCTTTTTCTTTCATCATCTAATGCGATTACTTCATCTAAACTAAAGTCCTTTTCACCTCTTATGGCCATTGATGCTTTTATTTCTTCTAAGTTAGCTCTTATTCTTCTAATATCTAACATTTTTTACCCTCCTTATCCTCTTTAATTTACAAAAATAAAAAAACTCCTGTCCCGTAAAAGGGACGGAGTTATATCCGCGTTGCCACCCTAGTTGATTAACAAATCGTTAATCCTCTCTGAGCACGATAACGGGTGCTAACCGAATTTTCCTACTAAGCTTCAGTCATTAGTTCCAAGACGGATTCAATAGTTGACTTTATCGGTTTACACCTACCACCGACTCTCTATAAAAGCTACCTATTTACTACTTCTCTTCATCACTTTTTTATTTATTTAAACTGTATTTTAACATAAATATTTTTAATATTCAAGCATAAAATTATTTTTTCTTTATTATTATATATTATGCGCAAATATATGTCCTTTTATTTTGTAAAGGTATAAAATTTGGAGGCTGGTCAATAATTAAAATAACGAAAAAAAGGGGGTTTTTTTATGAAGGAAGTAGATATTATTGCTCAGCTTAGTAATTTAAAGGATACCGATTATCGTAATACTTTAGCTATTGCTACAATGATTGAGCTATTAATTGAAAAAAATATTATTACCCGTCAAGAATTTGCTCGTAAATCCTATTACTTAGACAATTTAACTTTAGAAGAATTGAAGAATAATAAATCAAACTCTGTTTAACATACTCATTTCACAATGGGTGTCCCAGCTTTTATATTTGCATAAATTGTTTATAAATTAGTAGCTATAGGATTATGAATTTCCTCACCGATAAGAGTTAAGAAATAAAAATAAAGAAAACCAAAACCTATCGGAAGTTAATCCAATAGGTTTTGGTGCTTTTCATTATCAACCAAATACATTTTATTAATTAAGGGGAAGAACTTTAAGGGAGATTTTTATATATAATATAATTTAATATTAAATAAAACTTTTCCCTAGGTAGATCCTTCACTTTTTAATTAATAAAACTTCTTATCTAATCTTCTATTTTCTGACTTTCATTATTGAGCCTATTTAATAGTCTTTCTAGTTCTTCTAAATACCTACCATAACCAGCCCAATCTCCCCTTTGGGAAGCTTCCTTTGCCTTGCTGTAGGTATCTGTTGTCTGCTGTATCAGTTCTTTTAATGGCTGTATTATTTCAATAATGTCTTCATCTTCATTTTCATCTAACTCGGGAATTTGCTCTTCTCCTATTGATTTTCCTTCTCCAAATATTCTAACCAAGGCTAAATCTAAGGTATCCTCCATCACAATTTGATCTTTATATGCAACAATCACCTTTTTAACTTCTGGTATGGTGTTTCCTGTGGATGCAGCAATATATAAGGGTTCAACATAAAGTAATGAGTTTTCAACTGGTATAACCAATAGGTTACCTCTTATAACCTCAGAACCACCTTCACCCCATAGGGATAGATTTTGAGAAATAGTGGTATCGGAATCTATCCTAGCCTCTATTTGTGCTGGTCCTGCTATGTTTTGTCCCTTTGGTAATCTATAAACCACTAGTTCTCCATAATGTTCCCCATCATTTCTAGCCATGAATAAAGCTGTCATATTAGGCAGATTTCTAGGAGTATAGGGTACAGATAATACATATTCTACCTCTTCTTCCCCTGGTAGTTTCATCATCATATATTGAGACTCTACCTGTTGCTGTCTATTATGATACTTTTCCTCTGCTAAATACCAAACATCTTCTTGATTATAAAATACATTTGGATTAGTCATATGATAAATTGCAAAAACCTCAGATTGCAAGTCGAATAAGTCTTGAGGGTATCTTAAATGCTTAATTAACCCTTCTGGCATTTCTTCTAATGATTTAAAAAGCTGGGGAAATATCTTGTTATAGGTATTTATAACTGGGTCTGTGTCATCTGAAACATAATAATCCACTTCACCATTATAAGCATCAATTACTATCTTGACAGAGTTTCGAATATAATTGACCCCATCCCTTCTAAAGGGTGTTGCATAGGGATAACTATTTGAAGTTGTATACCCATCGATGATCCAGAATAACTTCCCATCATTAATAACTATATAAGGATCTTCATCATACTCAATAAAGGGTGCTATCTTTTCTACTCTTTCTAGGATATTTCGATGTAAAATGATTCTACTTTCAGATGTAACGCTTCCTGATAAAAATAACTTAGTTGTTCCCTGTTTATAGCTGTGCAAAAGCCTATTAAGACCACCTAAAGAGATTCCTGCTGTTCCTTCATACATGGTTTCAGCATTATCCACATCTAAGGGATAATCAAATTCCATTTCTTTAGTATTCACTATTATGTATTGATTGGTTAGTTCTCCAAAATATATTTCTGGACGGGTAATTTCAATATCTATATTACTAACTGGTGGGATATCCCTTATTGCTAAATGGGGCTGTCCATCTCTAGTCACTTTGTTGACTGGTGACAATGTTAATCCATAACCATGGGTATACTTTAAGTGTTGATTAATCCAATTTTTAGCATTACTATCTAATTGCTCTATATCTAATTCTCTTGCTGCCAAGAAAACCTGTGTGTATTCTCCATTTATATAGTAGCGATCTATATCTACATCATTAAAAAGATAGTAAAACCTTGTAGCCTGGGTTTGATTATAGGCCTGTAGGGTTGGTCGATAGTCATTAATACGGATATTGTTGATTACTTCTCTATTTTCATTAATATCTTCTATCGTTAAAGAACCACTAACATTCAGTTCCTTTGTAGTTACCGTATCTAATCCGTAGGCCATACGGGTATAGGTGATATTGTTTTCGATATAGGGTAATTGTCTCGCCCTTTGGTTAGGTACAACTATAAAGTTTTCAACCGATGCTCCTACTAAATTACCTATAATACTAATGGCAATGAGTAAAACTGGGGCTAATACAGCCACCTTAACTTTTTTTCTGTTATAGGCATATATTATACTGCCTATTGCTAATATAGAAATAATCAGTTGTATCCTCAATACTTTAAGGGAAACTGCAATATCTGTGTAGCTTGCTCCAAAGAGTACCCCTCGATCTGCCCCTCTATAATAGAGGATATTATAGGCACTTAGATAGTAGTTTACTGCTAGAACTAAAAAGAACACCGCTCCTACCATTGTCAATTGCTTTAGTGCCATTTTTATAACATTATTTATTAATTCATTTTTAAATACAAACCTACCTTCAACCTCATATAATGTAGGTCTTCTGAGGGTAAACATTAATATATAAAAAATAAAGGTTGTAATAATTACTAGAAATAGTAGCCCCATGATTAAAGCTAATATTTCTCTGAATAAAGGTAAGTTAAACAGATAAAAAGAGATATCCTTATTAAAGATAGGGTCAACTACATTAAAGGCTTCTCCATTACGAAAGATTAGGATGTCAAACCAAAGTCTACTGGCAGTTGTAATGGCCACAATAAAACCTAGTGTAAGGGCTGGAAGTAAAATAATCTTATTTAGACTTTTTTCTGAAATCCCCATATGATAGGATTCTACTTTATTATAGTAGCTTTTCTTAAGGGATTGGAAGTACCCATACAATAATAGGCTCCCTATAACAAATAATGGAATACCTATTTGAGCCTGAGTAACTAGTTTTTTTAAAAACACATCTTCATACCCCAGTTCACTAAACCATTGGTAATCAACTATAAAATTGACTAGTTGATCAAAAAAAACTACAATACCTAAAAATAATGTTATTCCTACTCCAACTAAAACTTTATTTTTTCTCTTCACTTTTGTCCCTCCTATTTAAAAATTTAAACTATACAAAGCATACTTGATCATTACTATTTTGCTATTAAAAAAAGACTATGTTCTGAGGCCCGAATACAAGATAGAAAAATATCCTTTGCATCCCCATCTCTAGTAGCATTAAACCCAAACACTTTAAAACATAAAAAAACTTTCCATCATTTATAAAATGACTTTTGGTAAAGAAACTAAAGCACTAACACAATTTGATCAAATTTAATTGTAAATAAATATGATCTGCTTATTTTGAAACTTATCTAGGTATAGTACTTTTTACTCAGTTTCAAAGTAGCACTTTTCTATTCAATAGAACAAAGTCTTCCTTCGGAAGATTTATAGGATGACTTTAGGTGAAGAAACTAAGCGACTTACACAATTTAATCTATTAAATTGGTTATCTGCTTATGTTGAAAATCATTACGTAAAGTTCTCTTATATTAAAATAATTAAAGAAGAACTTTACTTTCGTTACAAGACCTTTTTTGGAAAGATTGACTGGTAGTATTGTGTTGAAATACATTACAGTAAATTATAACGACTGTAACCTTTAAAAAACCATAATTTCCTATGTATTAGAAAAAAACTCCTAATAGTATTTATATATTATACTATTAGGAGCCTAACATTACAATTATTGACTTAACTTCATATCCCCTAACTTAATCCAACCTCTTCTTCTCATCAATTCAGAGATAATTAAGGTTAAAGCCGCCGGTAATAAGAAGTGTAGCAGTAGTATTTTGACGAAAACAATGGAGGCTGATTCTCCATTTATCGTTACCATTTGAGTATATGTTCCAACTTGACCAACTAATCCACTGGTCCCCATTCCTGCGCCAACACTGTTACTTTCCATCATCAATACCCTTGTGGCAATTGGACCTAAAACTCCACTGGCTAAAGTTGGAGGAATCCAAATAAAGGGGTTTTTAATGATATTCGGTACCTGTAGCATACTTGTTCCTAGTCCCTGGGCGATTAAGCCCCCAAAACCATTTTCCTTATAGCTGGCAACCGCAAAACCCACCATTTGGGTAGCACATCCCACAACAGCTGCACCTGCCGCTAATCCACTTAAACCTAAGGAAATAGCTAATGCAGCACTACTAATAGGTAATGTTAAAATCATCCCCATAATCACTGATACTAAAATACCCATAGGGATTGGGTGTTGTTGGGTTGCATGATTAATCACTTGTCCTAATCCTCCCATTAAAGCAGTAACCACTGGCCCGATATAGAATCCAGCTAAACCTCCAACTATAATGGTAAAGGCAGGTATTAAAACAATGTCTACCTTTGTTTTTCCTGCTATTAATTTTCCTATCTCTGCACCTACTAAAGCTGCAACAAATGCTCCTACTGGTTCTCCTATTCTAATTATAAGACCTGCTTCTCCGGGAATAATTGCATTAGCGCCTAAAGCTCCCGTTACAATTGAGGCAAATATTGCTAGGGAAGGTGCACCTATTGCATAGGCCACCCCTGCACCTATTGCAGGCCCCATTAACACTCTGGCAACGTCACCAATAGTAATTAAAAATTGAATATGAAAGGACTCTCCTATTTGCTTTAGTATTGTACCAATAATTAATGATGCAAATAATCCTAATGCCATACCATTTAAAGCTTTAGTTAAATACTCCTTCACTGAAAGTCTATCTTTATTCATTTTAATCTGACACCCCTTATTATATTTTATTAGTTTGTTCGACAGTATGATAAATGATATATAATTGCTTTTACAGCTGTCTTGTCACCTACTAATAAAATATAACATATGATTAGTCTTCAATCAAGTACCCCTTTTCAAGAAGGGCTTTTCTAATTTTTTTAAAACTATCTTCGTTAGGTACCTCTAAAGTGTGTATATGAATCCCCTCTGTTAAGGATGCCAATGGTTCTGCCTTCTCTGACTGTATTTTAATCATAAAATCCTCTAGTTCTTTTTTATAGCTAATATCTAACATGCTCCTTATTTCTCCGTATAAAGGATGTTCTACAATTACATCTATTACTTTCGCGCCGTAATCTATCATGATCTGAAGCTCTTCTTCCATTTCTGTATAAGTATGATGTTTAGCTACAATTGTTTTTATTATTTTGTTTTTATCATTCTGAAGCATAACATACCCTTGCGGAGTTGCCATGACCTCTATACCCTGTGCTCTAATTAAGGCAATGTCTTGAACGATAACTTGTCGGGAGACCTTAAAGGTACTAGCCAATTCTGTGCCCTTAATTGGTCTGTTTTTTTCTTGTAATAATTTAACGATGCCTTTTCTTCTTTCTTCAGCATTCATATAATCACCCTCTTCTTTTCAATTACTATCATTTTAACATAATACATATGGGGTTTTTCATATTATTTTACTTTTATTACAAGTGTATCCCTCTAGTAATTATTTAAAAGTCTAAACTGTCTAATCTGTGAGGAAATTGATAATATCCTCAATACAAAGCTATATTTGAAGTTATAATTTAATTATAATTGATTTATATTTGAAGTTAAGTTTATTTTATATTTGAAATTTATTTTGAAATAATACTACTGTTTTTGAGTTATTTACTCAATATTTAAGCTTATATCCATAGCTTTAACTGAATGGGTTAAGGCTCCTACAGAAATAATATCTATCCCTATTTTAGCAATTTCAATTAGTTTGTCTTCAGTTATATTCCCCGAAGCTTCTAAAATCGCCTGTCTCTGATTTATCAAAACAGCCTCTTTCATTTGGTCTAAATCCATATTATCTAATAAAATAATGTCTGCTTTGTTCGTCAATGCTTCCTTAAGCTGTTCTATTGATTCAACTTCTATTTCTATCTTCATGGTATGGGGGATTTTTTTTCTACATGCTTTTATGGCCTTCTCTATACCTCCAACAGCTTTTATATGATTTTCTTTAATTAAAATTGAATCCGAGAGATTATATCTATGATTAAAACACCCTCCTATCTTTACAGCGTACTTCTCTAACCCTCTTAAACCTGGTGTGGTTTTACGTGTATCAGTAATTTTTACAGGATAATCTTTAACTAACTTTGAATATGTTCTAGACTTAGTGGCAATTCCAGACATTCGTTGTAATAGATTTAATGCCACCCGTTCACCCATAATTATGTTTTTCATGCTACCCTTAACAAAAGCAATGGGCTGTTCCACTACTACTTGATCACCATCAGCTACTAAAGCCTGAAAACTAATGTTTTCATCTAATATCTTAAAAACTGTTTCCGAAACCATCAGTCCTGCAATTATGCCTTCCTCTTTTGCTGTAATAACTGCCTTTCCTCTTAGATCATTATTTATCAAACAGTCTGTAGTTATATCTCCATAGTTCATGTCTTCTATAAGGGCATTTTCAACAATTTTATTTATGATTAACTTATTTAACATATTAATTTCCCCCTATTTTATCAGTAATATAATGGGCCCCTATACTTGACTTTCGGTTATAGGCGGCATTAATTATTTCATAGGCTACTGTTGCCATATTTAACAGTTGGTAATACTGTTTAGATACATATTGCATCTCTTCTAATTCTATCTTAATGTCACTAACAATCTTTAACGCCTTTATTAACCCAGATTTATTTCTTATTACACCAACATATCGATTCATTGTTGTTTTAAGTATTTCTTCTAAGGATTTTAACCTTTGAATCATATTTAAAAGGTTTATATCGACGTCTTTATTAAATTTAATGGGCTTATTTTCATTAATAGGTTTATCTTCATTAATAGGTCTATTTTCATTATTAAATTTATTATAATCAACAACACAGTAATCTATTTCAGCTTTTCTACGCAGAAAAAAGTCTTCATTTTCCCGAGGTTCACAACTATATCCACTAAAATTAGTAGCTAAATTTTTGTTTAGATCTAAAGCAACACGACTTCCAAATACAATCCCTTCTAAAAGAGAATTACTTGCCAATCGATTAGATCCATGTACACCAGTGTATCCGCATTCTCCACAGGCATATAAGCCATCAATGGTTGTTCTACCCTTCAGATCTGTTGATATTCCTCCCATGATATAATGCTCTGCTGGTGCTACTGGGATCCAGTCCTTTGTGATATCTAAACCTAACGCTAGACACCTATTATAAATCATAGGAAACCTCTTTTTAATATACTTGTCATCCTTATGGGTTATATCTAAATATACACAAGGGTGATCTGTGTTATTAATTTCATTAACAATAGCTTGGGCAACAATATCTCTAGGGGCTAGGTCCTTCATTTCATGGTACTTATCCATGAAGGCTTCTCCTAACTTATTTCTTAGTATACCTCCTTCTCCCCTAACTGCTTCTGATATTAAAAAACACTGTTCTATCCTATCTTGATGGTAGAAAGCAGTGGGATGAAATTGTATAAACTCCATATCTTTAAGCATTGCTCCTGCCCTGTAGGCTATCGCTATGCCATCTCCGTTACTTCCAGTCTCATTTGTTGTATATTGATAGAGACCTCCAATTCCACCTGTTGCTATAACCATTGCTTTGCTTTTATATACTTCTAAATTATTTTCTTGATTAATAGCAATTACACCATCTACCCTCTGGTTATGAGTTATGATGTCCTTAATAAATAAATTTTCCAAAACCTTTATATTACTTCTTCTTCTGACTTCATCTACTAATGTGTTGATAATATGTCGACCGGTTTCATCCTTTACATGTAATACATTTCTCTGATTATGACCGCCCTCTCTAGTATAAATAAGATTTCCTTTCTCATCAGTATCAAAGCTGACCCCATAATCCATCAACTTTTTAATGACTTTACAGGACTCTTTAGTTAAAATTCTAACAGCTTCTACATTGTTATGATTCGTGCCTGCCTTAAGGGTGTCCTCAAAATGAGTCTTAATATCTCTAGAAGTAGCAATCCCCCCTTGGGCTAAACTGCTATTATTCTTTTTTATAGAGTCCTTTGTAACTAAGAGCACCTGCCAGTTTGAATCAATATTTAAAGCTGTAAACAGCCCAGATATCCCAGTACCAATTACAATTACATCAAATTTTTCTTCCACTTTGGCTTTCTTATCAGTAATAGTTGATGAGAACGCTTGACTCCACATACCTATCCTCCTAGCTAATTTCTAGCATTTTATTTAGGGCATTTAAAGCCTTTAGTCTAGTACTTTCATTTACTGTAATCTCATATTTTTCTTCTGCTAATGCATTATATATATCCACTAGTCTAGTTTTCTTCATGTTATTACATATAAGGCCTGTAGAAAGTAGGTAAAATCTCTTATATGGACTATCTTTCTGTAGCTTATGAAGTACACCCATTTCTGTGCCAATGATAAAAACCTTACTGGGAGACTCTTTTGCATAACTTATAATTTGAGAAGTACTACCTATAAAATCCGCTTTCTCAACAACATCTGGAGAACATTCAGGATGTACTAATACTTCAGCATCTGGATACTCACTTCTAATATGATCTACCTCTCTTCCTTGTACTCGATGATGGGTTATACAAAATCCCTTATAGGAAATAATCTCTTTTTCTGGAACTTGCTTAGATACATAATGCCCTAAATTTTTATCTGGTACAAAAAGTATTTTGTCTGCCTCTATACTTTTAATAATTTTTACAGCATTAGATGACGTGCAGCATATATCACTTTCGGCTTTAACTTCCGCCGAGGAATTTACATAACAGACAACAACAGCATCTTTGTGTTCTTCTTTAAAGTCTTTTAATTTCTCTGTATCTATCATATCGGCCATTGGACATCCTGCATCATGGGCAGGCAAAAGTACTTTTTTGTTAGGAGATAGAATCTTGGCGGTCTCTGCCATAAAGTTAACACCACTCAAAACAATAATATCTGCATCTGTTTCAGCTGCTTTTTTACTTAATTTCAATGAATCACCTACTAAATCAGCAATTTCTTGTATTTCTGGGATTTGATAATTATGAGCTAGTATAATTGCGTTTTTTTCTTTCTTTAATCTTTGTATTTCTTTAATCATCTCAATTTCTCTCATATTACACCTCCATCTTAATTTATTGTGTTATTACATGTGTCTTGTCACCTGTAATGAATGATATCACAATTACCTTTCTTCCGCAAGTCGATATTTTGTTTTATGTTCATTCTACCTTTAAGAGCATCAGTCCTTAATAGATCTTATACTAGCTGTATACACCATGTTCTTACAACATTATCTTAATTTTTTATTTCTCATTCTACTATTTTTTTATCTACCAGTTATCCAGTTATGATATTTCTTAATTTATAATACTAATATACATTTAAAAAATTATTTTAAATTTATATTGTATTAAGTTGAAAATTTCTAATTGTTGTAACAAAGGGACTGATATGTAAACCAAAATTTCAGCCCCTTTGCTTTACACGTTAAGGTACAACTTAGTTTTCATATTTGCATTAATATTAAATAAGGAAGTTGTAAATTAATATTAAATTTATGTTTATGGTATTATTCAATTTTCTCGAATATTTGGATGTAAAATTTATAATTATGCTATTCTGCAAATTCTTTATATAAATTAAAATTAGCTGATTTTTATGTTTTGATTGTTAATACTTTTTTTAAAATCTATTTTTTTATCCACATCTTAACATACTTATCCCCTTAAAATTTCATTAAATCAATTTGATGGTGACGGGGCGTAACCTCTTCAAATTGGAAAGCTCTGCATTATTTTAAAAGAATTATGGGCTTCTTGAAATTTGGTCAACCATAAAAAAACTACCTATTTTTACAATAGGTAGTTGATCTTTAAGGCTTGTTACTCATTTATTTCTATTTTATTTATTTTGTTTAATTTATTTTGTTTAATTTATTTTGTTTTATTTAATTCTATTTTTTATCACTTTATTTAGCGTCCTATTCATATACGATGTCAATATATCAGGAATCTCTTGTGTAGATAATTTCTTATATAGATGTTCAAAAAATAAAAAAATACCGCGACGTCCTACTCTCCCAGGAGGCTGCCCTCCAAGTACCATCAGCGCTGAAGAGCTTAACTTCTGTGTTCGGGATGGGAACAGGTGTGACCTCTTCGCTATTGTCACGGCATTTTAAG
>NZ_JHYF01000018.1 GCF_000621485.1 Alkaliphilus transvaalensis ATCC 700919 | reverse complement strand
AGGCTAAAATTGGGTTAGTTGAAAAGCCCCCATCTTCATCGTCACTGCAAAAACCTAGCACCCTTACGTATTAAAACATACGTTACGGTCGCTAGCTTTTATTGTTCCTTGAACCTGAAGGCTTTTAAGTAACCCTTATTGCCTTACAGAAAAACCATTGTTTTCAATTTCAAGTTTAAGTTTATTGATGTCTGAACTTTCAACTCTTACAATAATTTTAACGACATTAGTTGAAACATTGGGGTTATCAACAAGAAGGCTTAAAATATTTGCTCCAGACTTTGAAATAATATCAGTTAATAATGCTAAACGTCCCTTTACATCATAGGTATTAATAATTAATTTCTGGCCTTTTTTAATTCCAAAGATGTTTGCATAATGTTTGAAAATCGTTTTATGAGTTATAATGCCAACAAAGTTTTCGTTTTCATCCTTCATAGCAACGAAGGGAGTGTTAGTTTCGGCCAACAATAGAGCAGCTTCTTCAACATCATCTTCAATATGTAGGTTTGGAATATCTTTTCTAACAATTGAAGCAACTGTAGTACTAGGGTTAGGAGCATCCATCATTTGTTGAAGAATTTTTTCCTTTGAAACAACACCTAAAAAACTAGTACCTTCTACTACTGGTAATGACAAAAAGTTCCCATGATCAAGGATATTCAAAGCAGATTTTAAATCTAAGTTACTGTCAATCAATGTTAAGTCATTTTTTGATAAAATAAAACTTGAAGAAATCATTAGAACACCTCCTAAAAGTTATCTTATTTATATACATAGGAAAAAATTGAGGCATTTCCTACTGTAGTTTATAAAATTAGGAAAAAAATTGTTTAATATAAAAAGGATTTAAATTTAAATTAGATTTCAATTGAGAATATCCTATACATAGTATGTATATCCAATGATTAATATGAAAAACAATTTTTTAGCATATAAAAGATGAAAGTTTCAGATAATATATTTAAGAGGTGATGATATGACAAAGAGGAACCCAGTAGTGCCAGAAGCTAGACAAGCATTAGCATCCTTTAAAGAAGAAATTGCAAGAGAATTGGGGTTAGAAAACCAGACTAATGCAGGATATGTTGGTGGAAATATGGTTAAAAAAATGGTTGAGGAAGCAGAAAGGTCTTTAACCAATTTAGGTAGATCATAAGTTTTATAGATTTAATTGGAAGGTATTTTAGCCTTCCTTATTTATTTTACCAACTATATTTTGTTGACTATTTCATCATTTGAAGGTATCATTTTTATTGTAAGGTATTTCAAGATACTTAGTCAATAAAAAATGGATATACAAAGGGTGAGATAATTGAAAAATTCCAACTCCAATGTCATAGTATTGATTCTGATTTTATTTTTATTTGGAATTACATTAGGAATACACCTTAGTTCGGATATTAAGTCTACTAGTGATAATTTAACCCTTCCTATTTATCGAGACATGGAGAGGCAAGAAATTAGTGATTTAAAAAGAGCTAACGAAGATTTACAGAATAGAATAGACGAGTTAAGAGAAATAATAGAAGCCTATGAATCAGAAATGGCTAGTGAGAATATTACCCTTAAAAAACTTAGAAACGATGTGACTCAGTTTCAGTTTATAGCTGGTCATAGACCTGCTGAAGGTGCAGGGGTAATCATTACTTTAGAAGGAATTTATTCTGGAGAGAATATAGCCGATACAGTTGAACGAAATTTGTACCTAGTAAAGTTAATAAATGAACTAAAATATTTTGGCGCAGAAGTGATTTCTCTAAACGATCATCGTCTTACTGCCAGAGGTGATGTTATTTTTGCAGGTAATCATATTAATGTAAATGGACATCCTATTGCTCCACCTTATGAAATTAAGGCAATCGGGGACCAAAGAAAAATTAGTAGATATGTAGAACATGGTACCTTCATATTTGAAAGTATGAATAGGAATGGGATTAGAAGTAATATTCAATTTTTAGATAATGTTTATATACCTGCTGTTGGACGGGAAAAGTCTGTACAATTTTTAAAACCTATAGACGAAAGTTAAGGTATAAAAAACAACAAGTCCAAATAGGACTTGTTGTTTTTTATTATCTAGACCTTTCTCATTTTGTAAAACGATGATTACCAATTACAACTTTAGTTTCCCGTTTAAAGCTCCATGTAGCAGTTGCTATATCAGGATTATAAAAATATAGACAACCACCTGTGGGGTCTTCACCCTTTAATACTTCATAGGCAGCATCAAAGGATAAAGGATCTGGTTCTAGTTGATATTGACCATCATATACTGATGAAAACTGTCTTGGTTGAAGAATGACTTCTTCAATCGTATTAGGAAAATAACTATCTTTAACACGATTTAGTACTACAGCTCCTACTGCCACCATGCCATCAAAATTTTCGCCTCGGGCTTCTGCGTGGATAATCTTTGCTAAAAGGTATAGGTCCTGATATTGATACCCATAATAAAGCTGTCCACTAACGGTGCCTGAGGGGAGTTACTACAACAGAATCGACAACTGGCTCATCAAGAAGACTTGAGTCGTATCGATAGGCATTAATCTCTAAAACAGCAGGTGCTGTCATGACAATTACTAAAGATAACATTAATAAGGTTTTTTTAATGTTTTTCATATGAAACCCTCCCTGTTTAAGCCTACGAGGTTAGCTGTCGGATTAGGCCCTGGGAATAAGCCCTCGCCATTGGCGATTCACCCCTTAAAATTGGGTCCCCCGCAGTTTTATTTTTAAAACTTTCGGCTAATTATATTTTTTACAATCCTTATAAAATTATAAGGGTAAGTAATGGAAGGGATTACATTAATTGATTTATCGAAATTTAATACTAATCATTTTTCCCAACAAAAACTCTAAAGAGAATACCTATAAATATATAAATAATGATGATTACGATAGACCATAATAAAAAAACAAAGAAGGATAATTCGTGGGAACGTAGAATTATAAGGAAAGCCGCAACAACAAGTGATGAAATATAGGTATCATGATTTTTAATAATTTCTTTTACTTTCCTTCTAATGATGATTCTGTCAATTATGGTAAAGATTAAGAACGTTTTTACCCATTCAAATAAAAGAAAAGTCCCTGTGTAAAATAATTCCATATTAAACCTCCTAAAACTGCTTTTATAAATATTGTAACCTAAATAGATCCTAAAATCATTAAAAGTTTAAGAACATTTTACAAGGGCATATACATATAATAGTTTTAATATTGGTTTTTACTAAAAAGAATGTGTGGTGATTAAGTGTTAGGAATAGGTGAAATAACGTTAAGATTATTAGCTGCAACAATACTAGGTGGACTAATCGGAATAGAGCGGGAAAGTGTTAGACGGGCAGCAGGATTTAGAACCCATATATTAGTTTGTATCGGGGCCACTTTGGTTATGTTAATTTCTGTTTTTATATTTGAAAGTTATCGACATTATACTAACTTAGATCCAGCAAGACTTGGAGCTCAAGTGATTAGTGGGATAGGTTTTTTAGGGGCAGGAACCATTATCAAAGATGGAGGGAGTATAAAAGGTTTAACTACTGCTGCAAGTCTTTGGGCCGTCGCTTGTATCGGATTAGCACTGGGAGTGGGTTTTTATTGGGGCGCATTTATTGCTACTGCAATTGTTTTATTATCTTTAAAAGTGTTTACAGGTCTTGAAAGAATGATTCCAGACAAACGAAAAATATTGACCTTACAATTAGACATTGAAAATGTTCCTGGACAATTGGGAAGAGTGGCTGATGAATTAGGAGCTATGGAAATTTCTATTGTACAGATTTCTCTAGAAATGGATTCTGACGACAGCAAATCGGCGGTCTTGACTCTTCAGTGTAAAAGTATGAAAGCTGTTGACCAACAGAAAGTATTATATCAGCTGGGGAATACAACCGGTGTTAATGGGGTCAGAATTGTATAAATATCAACTTAGGAGATGAAATTTAATGAGGGTAAGAAACATACCAGGTGTTGAAGAACTATTAAAAACAAGTAGCAATTATATTGATTTAACTAATAATGTGTCAGTAAAATGGAATGAAATTTTTCAGAATGAACAACCGATCCATATAGAGATTGGTATGGGGAAGGGTCAGTTTTTGACAACATTAGCTGAAAAAAATCCAACTATTAATTATGTGGGTATAGAAAAATCCAAAGAACTATTATGGAAGGTGTGTAAGCTACTTGAAGGAAAGGGAATCAATAATATTCGAATTATCAACCAAAAAGCAGAGGAACTTGATAATGTTTTTAGAGTAGGAGAAATAGAGGGAATTTATCTCAACTTTAGTGATCCGTGGCCTAAAGCAAGACATGATAAAAGAAGGCTAACCCATAGAGGGTTTTTAAAAAAATATCAAGGTCTTTTGAAAGAGAATGGGGAAATTCACTTTAAAACTGATAGTTTGAGTTTGTTTGAGTTTTCGCTAGAAGAGTTTAAAAATACAAAAGAGTTTGAACTTATAGAAGTGAACTATGATCTTCATAAGACACCACCAATAGATAATGTGATGACAGAATATGAAGAGAAATTTGTAAAAATGGGAAAGCCCATCTATAAATGCATAGCAAAGGTTAAAAAATAAATGAACTACTATTGATAGTGGTTCATTTTATTTTCTATCTCTAAGATCAGATTTTGCACTTTTTCAAAAGCGAAGTGAGAATGTAGTAAAGATGTTTTGATGATTTCAAATTCTTTATATAAACTATCAACATAATCCCACTTAATTTTTTTATCTTCTATCGTTTCTTTTATTTCATGAAGTCGAATGATTGCTTGTAGGGTATTCATTCTGTTGCCTCCCGTACTAGTTAGTTAATAAATTAGCTATTATTATACTCATTATCATACTAAAATAATCAAAAGAAGGCGTTAAAAGTAGCAGAATCTTCTTTAAAAAATAGTTAAAGGTAGGTTAAGATTATTTAATAATTCAATATTATTCAATAGAGAACCTCAAGAATTTTAGAAAAGAGTCATAAGTCTTCTTTAATACAGATCAAATTAATTAATCATGAGTTTACCTGGCTGTCACCTATGGTTTAGGTGTTTAATACTTCTTTATTTTTTCCCTAAAAATAGTTCCTAAGGATCTATAGGTGTCAATCTATAAACCTAAGGAACTATTTTTATAGTAAATAAGAAAGTTCTATTTTAACTATTTTTATAACGAATAAGAAAGCTCTACTTTAATTATTTTACATAAGAGAACTTTACGTAATGAGTTTCAACATAGGTAGATAACCATTTAATTAGAGTATATTATGTAGCCGTTAGTTTCTTCACCTAGAGTCATCCTTTAAATTGCTAAGGAAGACTTTTTTATAAAAGACCATGGACTAAAATTTCTATGATACCAACAATAAGTAGGTTGGAAATTCCCCATAAAAGACTTTCCACTACACCACTAAATTTCTTATCCTTCTCGTCCTTCATGACTTCTCCATAATTAGAATGGTCAACTAGCCGATTGCTTTTTTTAAGGTTAATAGGTACAAATAAAGTAAATATCCCATAAAGGACAATGATAGAAGCAATTATATAATTAAAATCAAAGATTCGTTTGATTAGGTTTCCCTTTTTAATTAGACTGTATATTACGGGAAAAATACTTAAAATTAATATACTAGATATGGATAATTTAAGAATTTTTTTTATTTCATTTAATATAGATTGCATTAAATCCCTCCTGGTTACTTGTAAGCTACAGTATTAGTATAGACTATTTTGAATCATACAACAATAAAATTTCTATTATAAAATCTTAACACTTTCAAGGTTATCAGCTGTTGTGCTACAGAGGGTAATCTTTTTAGCCTATTGAAAAATCCCCTAATACCGTAGTAAAAGGGGATTTGCGTTAATATCAAAATTAATATTTAAAGGTTACACCAAGGGCTTTTGGACCTAAATGAGCCCCTATAACAGGGCCTAATTCTTGGATTTTAACTGTAGCCTTAGGAAAACGCTCTTCAAGAAGTCTTTTCATTTCCTCTGCTTCGTCTAAGGCGAAAATATGACAAACATTAAGTACGTCAGTTTCTGCTGGAATATCCTCTGCAATTTTCTCAAGAGCCTTTTTTCTTCCTCTTACTTTTGCAACTGGTTCTAGTTTTCCATCCTTAAGGGCAATAATTGGTTTAATATTCAGTAGAGAACCTATTAATGCACTGGTATTGGAAAGTCTACCACCTTTTTTTAGGTAGTCAAGGGTACCAACAGTAAGATTAATGCCCATTCTTTTCTTTTGAGCCTCTAATTTTTCAACGATCTCATTACGAGATAGACCTTCCCTAGACATCTCTAATGCCATTTCAGCTAAAACCATTAAGTTACCAGCCGTAGCTTCAGAGTCGATTACTGATACCTTGTCTCCATCTATAAGAGAGGCGGCAGTTACTGCACTATTATAAGTACCGCTTAGTTTAGAAGAAATGGTTAGGACAATAACCTCTTTTCCTTCTTTTAAAGCTTCTTCATATACTGTTTTAAAAGTTCCAACTGATGGTTGGGAAGTAGTAGGAAAACTAGCAGAATTAGCTAAACGATTAAAGAATTCTTGAAACTCTCCAGGGTAGCCTTCGTCAGATATAACACCTTCAAAATTTACCGACAAAGGTACAATGGCAATATCGTTATCTTCTGCAAATTGTTTGTTTATGTAAGCTGTACTGTCGGTAACAATTTTAATCTTAGACATATAAAACAACTCCTTTTTCATTTATCTTATATCATTAAATGGATTGATTAATTTTATTCTTAAAGATGAGCGTTAATCAATTTCTTTTTTAAATATTGAAAGGGTATAATATTTCTAAATACAACTTTCCCTTTATAATATAATACCAGGTACTAATACCAGTTGTAAAGAATTTAATTAAAAATTTCAAAAATACTTCTTAGCAAATATTATTTATCATTTCAGATTTTTTTATAGTACATAGGAAATTAGGGTCTTTTAAAGGTTATAATCGCCATTATTTTCTGTAATGTATTTTAACACAACCCTAACACTAAATCTTTGGTAGGAAGGCTTTGTTCTAAAGTAAGTAGACCTTTATAATTTAAGTTTTTATGCCACTTCTGCTGTCTATATATTTCATAAATACAACTTGTTTTTCAAAAAACCTTATGATAAACTGGTCTTAGGATGGCAACCAAATGGTGCTGTACCTTGTTGTTTTATTGATATTAAAAATAAATATAATGCATTTCTGCTCTGAGCCTTGTGGACCGAGACAGAAGAAAAAGAAGGGATTTCTGTGATTTTTTATGCCTTTTTCTATGTCTTTTTTTCTAAGGACTTAGAAAAGGGCATTATCTATTTTTTGAACAATTACAGAGTTGAAAATCAGAAAGGAGGAATTTAATGAAGATTGGTTTTATAGGAGCAGGCAAGGTAGGTAAAAGCTTTGGTAAATACTTAAGTAACAAAGGAATAGCAGTTGAGGGTTATTATAGCAGAAGCTTAAAGTCAGCAGAAGAGGCTACCAAATATGTAGAAGGAAAAGTTTTTACGAGTTTAATGGAGATTACTCTATCTTGTTCAATGATTTTCATTACAACTCCTGATGATGAAATAAAAAATGTAGCCCAAAATATAGCTAATGAATTTGACAAAAACAACATGATTATTGAAGGGAAAATGTTTATTCATATGAGCGGAGCCCATAGCTCTAAAAGTATGGCAATCATTAAAGAAAGATATCCTAATAATTATCTTTTTTCAATACATCCTTTACAGGCCTTTGCTGATGTTACAACTGCAGTAGCAGATTTGAAAAATACAATCTTTAGTGTTGAAGGGGATCAAGAAAAGCTCTCGGTAATAACAGCACTGATTAAAACTTTGGAAAACAAATTTTTTGTGATTAAAGGAGAAGATAAGGCTCTTTATCATGCAGCTGCTTGTGTTGTCTCCAATTACTTAGTAACACTAATGGATTTTGGACTAGAACTTCTTGAAATATCAGGAATAGAAGCTACTGAAGGATTCGATGCCCTTTACCCTTTAATTATGGGTAGTCTTGGGAATATTAAAAAATTAGGTACAAGAGATGCCTTAACAGGTCCCATAGCTAGGGGAGATATAAATACAATTAAAAATCATATTAAGGCAATAGAAGATAAGGCTCCCCATTTACTATCTATATACCAACATTTGGGGGCAGAAACGACTAAATTAGCAGAGGTTAAAAAGTTAAAGAATCCAGATCATACGTCAAGTATTGAACATTTAAATTTATTATGGAAAGAGGGAAAATTACATGAATAAATTTACAACAGCATCCTTTATCAAAGCTAAAGAAGAAGGGCATAAGATATCTATGTTAACAGCCTACGACTACTCAACAGCTAAACTTTTAGAAGAAGCTGGAGTGGATAGTATTTTAGTAGGAGATTCTTTAGGAATGGTAATGTTAGGCTACGAGCATACCCTTCAGGTAACTTTAGAGGATATGATCCACCATACAAAGGCAGTAGCTAGAGGTGTAAAAAGAGCATTAGTGATAGGTGATATGCCTTTCTTGTCTTATCATGTAAGTGTAGAAGAAACCATTAAAAACGCTGGTAGATTGATACAAGAAGGAAATGCCCATGCAGTCAAATTAGAGGGTGGAAAAGAGATTATTGATAAGATAGAAGCTCTGGTTAAAGCTCAAATTCCCGTGTGCGGACATTTAGGTCTAACGCCTCAATCGGTTAATATGATGGGGGGATATAAGGTACAGGGGAAGGATGAGGCTCAAGCAAAGAAAATTATTGAAGATGCAAAACTGTTAGAAGCTGCAGGGGTTTTTGCCATCGTTTTGGAATGTATACCTGAAAAGCTGGCTCAATTAATTTCCGAATCCATTAATGTACCCACTATTGGAATTGGAGCAGGGAAGTATTGTGATGGTCAAGTACTGGTGATACAAGATATGTTAGGTATGTACAATAACTTAACACCAAAATTTGTGAAAAAATATGCCGATTTAGGTAGCTCTATTAAAGAAGCGGTAATCTCCTATTGTGGGGAAATCCAAGAAGGGGTTTTTCCAGAAAAGAAGCATACCTTTACAATTGATGATGAGACAATGAAAAAACTATATTAAGGAGTAAAAATGATATGATTAAAGTAATTACGACGATAGAAGAGATGAAAAAGATCATAAAAGATGAAAAGGCGCAGGGAAAATCTATTGGTTTTGTCCCTACCATGGGCTACTTGCATGATGGACACATTTCTTTAGTCAAGAGGGCCAAAGCAGAGAATGACGTGGTGGTGGTAAGTATCTTTGTTAATCCTACACAATTTGGGGTAAATGAAGATTACGATGTATATCCCAGAGATTTAGAGGGAGATAAGGCAAGGTCAGAGGAAGGGGGAGCCCAATATATATTCCATCCTACTGTAGAGGAAATGTACCCCTATGGTTACCAGACTTTTGTAGAAGTCTTTGGTATAACCGATAAGCTTTGTGGAGCCTCAAGGCCTGGGCACTTTAGAGGAGTAACAACTGTTGTTAACAAATTATTTCAAATAGTATCCCCCCATAAAGCCTACTTTGGGCTAAAGGATGCTCAGCAGGTAGCCGTTATAGAAAAAATGGTAAGAGACTTAAATATAGAGATAGAGGTTGTTCCTTGCCCTATCGTTAGAGAGTCAGATGGATTAGCCATGAGCTCTAGAAATGTTAATCTTAGCGAAACTGATCGGCAATCTGCCTTGGTGTTGTCAAAAAGTTTATTTAAGGCTAAAGAAGCAATAGAAGCTGGTATTCAAGATGCTAAGGCAATCTATTTAATTATAGAAAAGAACATTTCTGAAGAAGTCAGTGTTCATATAGACTACATTAAAATAGTAGATTTTGATACTTTAGAGGATGTAACAGTCATAGAAGGTAGAGTTTTAATAGCTTTAGCTGCAAAGGTAGGCAAGGTAAGATTAATAGATAATATAATTATGGAGGCGTAATAAAAATGATGTTAAACTTTTTTAAATCTAAACTGCATAGGGCAACTGTAACAGAGGCCAACCTAAACTATGTAGGAAGCATTACCATAGACGAGGAGCTGTTGGAAGCTTCAAAGATCTATCCTAATGAAAAGGTACAAATCGTTAACAATAATAATGGTGCTCGCTTTGAAACCTACGTAATAAAGGGGGAAAGAGGAAGTGGTGTTGTATGTTTAAATGGAGCTGCTGCTAGGCTAGTTCAACCGGGAGACCAAGTCATTATCATTGCTTATTGTATGATTGATGCCAACGAGGCAGAAACCTTTAAACCAACAGTAGTAATATTAGGTGAAGATAATAAAATCGTTGAAATGAAATATGAAGAAAAACCAGGTGTAAGTTTATAGGGAATTGTAAGTTTATAGGAATGCAGAAAAGGGTATTTTAAAAGATACCCTTTTTTAAATTTCTATCTAAGGGATTAAGAACTTAAGAAATGGGATAAATTCTTAAAAGATTTACATACAGAGGTTTACATATAAGTGTAGGGAAATGAAAAAAATAAATATTAAATCTTTCAATAAAACCAGATAAAGATAAAAAAATCTCAGTATATATAACTGAGGAAATTGCATAATACCATAACAATGAATTTATATTCGATTTATGCAAAAATAAAAACTAAGTCACCCATTGTGAAAAGCAGATGGCCGAAATCTTAGATTTCGAGGCAGTCGCTTTGTTATAACGAATAGTAAAGTTCTACTTTGATATTATATAAAAAAGAACTTTACGTAAATGAGTTTCAACAACGTCAACCTTTAAATCTTCCTATGAAATACTTTGTTCTAAACTTTAATACTAACTACAAATGTTTATAATATTGAACTGTTAGTATGAAAGTTTCTAACATCATTTATATTACCCGTTGAACACTAAGCAGCGAAGTTTTTATTTTGCATTAATATAAATATAATATCAAATTATGCAATTTCCTCAACTAATAAGGATTAACTTATGAAAAAAGTGATGGTTAGGAGAAACGTAATGAATAGAAACAATAATCTTGATTTATTAGAAGGGAAAATAAGTAGTACCTTTCTTCGTTTAGCAATGCCAATATTGTTCGCCATGATGATGCAGACCCTATTTAATATAGTAGATACCTATTTTGTGTCAAGATTAGGAACTGATGCAATTGCTGCTATGGGACTAACTTTTCCTATTTTTATGCTCAGTGTCTCCCTAGGATCAGGGCTGTCTATTGGGATTAGCTCATTGGTAGCAAGAAGCATCGGTGCAGGAGAGCCTAAAAAGACCAATAATGTTGCTATTAACGGTCTATTTTTGGCTGGTTTCATAGGTGTATTATTTTTATGTTTGGGTATGGTAGTTGTAGACCCAATGCTAACCTTTGTGGGGGCAGAGGGAGAAGTATTTAGACTCGCATGGAACTATATCATGATAATTGTGATTGCTATGCCTATTAAATTTTTATTTTTTGCAATAGATGGGATTTTTAGAGGGGAAGGAAAAACGAATTTATCTATGTATACTTTAGTAGGGAGTTCAATTATGAATATCATCCTCGACCCGTTATTAATCTTTGGTATTGGCATTTTCCCAGCATTAGGTATTGCAGGAGCCGCCTTAGCAACCGCCCTCTCTTGGTTTGTTGGTTTAACCGTGGGTATCATTTTTCTATTGAAAAAGAAAAGTGATATTCAGATTAGGATGGAAAACTTTAAATTTAGGTGGGACCTCCTACTGGAAATGCTTCAGGTAGGGCTACCTTCTACAGTTGCCCAAGGTTCTATTGCCTTCACAATGGTTTTTGTCAATCGTTTCGCTATGGATTTCTCTCAAGAAGCCGTTGCTGCCTATGCCCTCGGTTTTAGGATAGATTCAATTGGTATACTGCCGGGGGTTGCCTTTGGGGCAGCAACCATTGCTATGCTAGGACAAAATTTTGGGGCTAAAAAATTCCAACGGATGAGAATGATCTATCGTCAAGCATTGGTGGTAGTAATAGTAGCGATGGGAATTATGGCTACTTTTGTTTTTGCTTTTCCAAGTCAATTATTAAATATTTTTTTGGATGCCAGTGAAGGGAAGACAGAAATTGTTTTAAGGCATGGAATTGAGTATCTAAGAATTATGGCCGTTAGCTATATTTTTGTAGGGATAGGAATGGTGTCAAATTCAGCCTTTCAAGCGATAGGAAAAGGCTTACCTACCTTCATAACAACAGCCATACGCTTTTTTGTTCTGGCAATACCCCTTACCTATGTATTAGCCTATTTAGTAAACTTAGAAATTACAGGGATTTGGATTGGTTTAGCTATTTCTAATTTGTTTTTTGGTATTTTTTCGAAATTATGGTTTGATTCTTATTACAGAAAGACCTATGAAAAGAATAATCTTTCAGACTCATAATTTCAATTAGTAACCATAGGTTAGGAAACATAGAAATGAGCTCTCTTGTTCATAATAAGTAGGAGAAAAAAACATGGAGGGATGGCTTTGAAAAAAAGAGTTGTTATTGAAAATCGATTACAGGATGTTAAAAATTATTTTGCTGATAGGGGATATGATGTAAGGGCCTTACATTTTAATAATGAAATCCATGATATAGACCCCAATCTGTATGATGCAATAATTGTAAATGACATGAATAACGCTAATCTGTCCAGTCAAACAAAAAAATCCGGTAAGGTAGTAGAAGCAATGGGATTGGTTCCCCACCAAGTCTACGATAAAATGACAGAAAGGGTACGATAAGATAATTTAAATTGATTATTAAAAAAACAGTAAATCTGTTTGATAATATGTTCCGATATGCTCCCCTTATAGTAGGTAGACAAAGGAGGTCTCTTACTTAAGGGGAGCATATTACATTATTACTAGTACCTCCCAAAGTTGGTTTTTTAAAAATTCAAAAATTTTAAATGCCGAAGAGACGTAATATTACCAATATGATATAATAGTTGAAACAGTTCCCGTAAATGTAAGCATTTTAACCAACGATAGGTAGAAAAATGTATTGGAGGGGTTCAATGAAGATTATTCCAACAGAAAAAGCAATTGGTAAGGTAATTGGTCATGATATAACAGAAATTGTACCAGGAATATTTAAAGGAGTCGCCTTTAAAAAAGGACATGTGATACAAGAAAATGATATCGAAAAACTATTGAAGATAGGAAAAGAACATATTTATGTACTTGAGATAGAAGAAGGCCAATTACATGAGGACGAAGCGGCAATCATATTGGGTAAGTTATTGTGTGGTGCAGGAGTAAACTTTACATCTCCTCCTAGTGAGGGAAAGATAAATTTCATTGCTCAATATAAGGGGCTTCTAAAGGTAGATCGAAATCTTTTGGAAGAAGTAAATGATTTAGGCGAAATTAGCATTGCAACGATTCATGGTAATCGTAGTGTTGAAGAAGAAGGATTAATTGGTGGATGTCGAGTAATTCCATTGATTATTTCTAAGGAGAAGATTAAAGAAATAGAAAGTATTCTAAAGGATGCGCCCCCCATCTTACAGATAAAACCCTTTCAAAAATTAAAGACGGCGTTAATTATTACAGGTAGCGAGGTATATAAAGGAAGAATTGAAGATCGCTTCGGACCAGTTATTGAAGAGAAGCTTAAAAGTTATGACTCAAGTATATTTTATAAAAAAATTGTGCCTGATGAGCTAGATTATATTAAGGAGACAGTCTTAGAGGCAAAAGGGCAGGGGGCAGAGCTAATTATTGTGACAGGAGGAATGTCTGTAGATCCCGACGATAAGACCCCTGGTGCCATCAAGGCTAGCGGTGCAAATATTGTAACCTACGGTACACCAGTTTTACCAGGAGCAATGCTTATGTTTGCTTATATAGAAGGAATACCGCTTTTCGGCTTACCAGGATGTGTTATGTTTGCCCATACAACCGCCTTTGATATTCTTCTTCCACGGGTTTTTGCTGGGGAAGAGATCAAAAGACGTGATATTTCTCAATTAGGCTATGGAGGACAATGCCTAAAGTGTGATGTGTGTACTTTTCCAAATTGTCACTTTGGCAAGAGTTAAAATAATTTAGTTTTCATTTAGATAAACATAGAAATCACTAAGGAGGAACATAAATTGATTAATACAATATTATTTGACTTAGATGGTACTTTGTTACCAATTAATACAGAGGACTTTTTGCAAAGATATTTCTATGAGTTGGGGGTTAAATTTAAAGATTATTTCTCACCTCAGGAGCTCAGTGAAATGATTTTAGCATCTACTTACTATTCAATCAAAAACAACGAGGTAGATAAAACCAATGAAACTGTCTTTTTTGAAGATTTTTTTACAAAGACAAGCTACCCCAAGGAAACCATTATTCCTATTTTTGAAGATTTCTATGAAAATGACTTTAGAAAGATTAAAGATACGGTTCAACAGAATCAGTTTGTTATTAAGGCTATAGAAAAGCTGAAGAAAAAGGGGTATTCCCTTGTAGTAGCCACAAACCCAATTTTTCCTAAGTCCGCAGTTGTTCAAAGACTCCATTGGGCAGGGTTAGATGAAAAGGATTTTCAGTTACTTACCTCATTTGAGATGATGCATCATTGTAAGCCAAAACTAGAGTATTATAATGAAATACTAACTAAAGTAGGTAAAAGTCCAGATCAATGTATGATGGTTGGCAATGACGTTGAAGAAGACATGATAGCTAAAAAATTGGGTATACAAACATATCTCATCGAAGATTACATGATTAGTCGCAATGAAGAAAAGGAAAATATTGATTTTAGAGGTAATTATGAAGCTTTTTATAGTTTTGTAGATGCCTTGCCATCGGTAAAATAAGTCTAAGGAGAAAAAAATAAGAATATTATCTAACATAGAATAAATATTATTTGGAATAGGAGGGAAGTAGTTGTCTAATTGTGGTGGTTGCAGTAAAAAGATTCAGGAGGCTACGAAGAAGTGTCCTTTATGCCATCGGGAATCTGACTATCTTCATTATTTGGTGGTTAAATCAGTTGTTAAAGAAGATTTAAAGAAGTTGGTCATTAGTGAAAAGTACTATACCTGCAAAAACAGTGAATGCGAAGTTGTTTTTTTCAATGGAGTAGAAGATGTAGTCTATTTACTACAGGATATTGATTTATCTTCGGATTTTAATGGAGTAACGAAAACAAAGAAACCCCAATGTGGGGGATGTAGTGGAAAATGTCAAAGGCCCAACATTTAAAAATGCTATTGAGGTGTAATTCATGAAGAAACAAATGACAGCTGTGATTTTAGCAGGGGGAGCCAGTAGTAGAATGGGAGAAAACAAGGCTCTAATCAAATTAGGGAATAAAACAATGATTGAGCGTGTTGTGGAACCCCTAAGACCTTTGTTTGAAGAAATTCTGATTGTTACAGATACACCAGAAGTATATTCCTTCTTGGGGAAGGTTTCATTTACCGATGATCTATTTGAAACTAATTATAAAAGTTCATTACTAGGGATTTATTCGGGTTTAAAGGTGGCAAAATATTCAAGTATCTTTGTTTTTGGATGTGATATGCCCTTTTTAAATCAAGCACTAATTACCTATATGCAAAATCAATATCAAGGTGAGGATCTGGTGATTCCTTACCTCAAACCCTATTACGAACCCCTCCATGCAATATTTAGTAAAAGCTGCTTACCCTTAATAGAAAAGGCTTTAGTGAATAAAACATACAAAATAGTGAGTCTAATATCACAATTAAAAGTGAGAAAAATTTTAAAAGGTGAAGTGTTGAAGTTTGACCCTCTTATGAAATGCTTTTATAATGTCAATACTAATGAAGAATACTTAGAAATAAGTAAGGAATTTTGACATTTTAAATATTTAGGAAGGGGATTAAGGGTGATATGGAGAAGTTAGTAGTATTGAAGGTTAGCGGGATGCATTGCTCCAATTGTGAAGAACGAATAAGAAGAGCGGTAATGAAGCTAGATGTAGAGCAACTAATAGTATCCTACAGCTTAAGTAAAGTACAATGTAGAACAAAAGATGTAGCAAAGCTAGTTAAAACGATAGAAAAGTTAGGTTATGAAGCTGTATTAATAGAAGATGTAAGCAATTCAGCTAAATTACCCTATAAAGGAGTAATTGTTGCTCTTACAACAATGCTAGGGCTTTACCTCATAATTAATAATACGGTTGGTTTTAATTTTATTCCGGAAATAGATGAAAATGTAACCTATCCGATACTTTTTGTAGTAGGTTTACTGACATCACTTCACTGTCTTTCAATGTGTGGAGGTATTGTCTTATCCCAAAGTATTGCCTTTATAGAAAAAGGTAATAAAGGAAAGCCTCTAAAAACCCTAAAATCTGCCCTACAATATAATGTTGGAAGAGTAATAGCCTATACTCTAGTAGGGGGTATTGTTGGCGGTATTGGCTCTATCATTAGCTTTTCTTCTCAATTAAAGGGTACCATAACAATATTTGCTGGTGTTTTTATGATTCTTTTAGGACTTAGCATGTTGGAGCCCTTTGCTTTTTTAAGAAATTATGTTAAGTTGCCGAAGTTATTTAAAATGCCGTCATTTAAAGGGAAGAAAAACACGCCATTTTACGTTGGGCTTTTTACAGGACTAATGCCCTGCGGCCCTCTTCAAACAATGCAAATATATGCATTAGGTACCGGTAGCATAGGTCGAGGAGCTTTATCTATGTTTATTTTTAGTCTTGGGACAGTACCCTTGATGTTAGGGTTAGGAAGCATTAGTGCATACATAGGTAGTAATTTAAATCGGAAGTTGTTAAAGACCAGTGCTGTACTAGTAATGGTTTTAGGTCTAGTTATTATAGATAGAGGACTAACACTTCAAGGAAGATCCCTTAAGAATCAAATTTTTTCTACTAACAGACAACAGTTACTTATTGGTGTTGAAATGATGCCAGTAATAATGGATGAACTTCAAATTATTGAAACTTATGCCAATAACAGTGGTTACCAACCAAATTTTTACATATTACAGAAGGGTAAGAAGGTAAAATGGATTATAAATGGTGAGACGATTAATGGCTGTAATAATGAAATTATTATTCCTCAATTAGAGATTCGGCAAAAACTTGAATCAGGAATCAATATTGTTGAATTTGTACCAGAGGAAGAAGGAGAGCTTGTCTTCAGTTGTTGGATGGGAATGTTAGGTGGAAGCTTTCATGTCGTAGAGAATGTGGAAAACCTACCAAATAATCTAACGATACCAGAAAATAAGCGAACACCTGCTTGTTGTCAAACGTAGTATAATGGAAATGTTATCGAAAGAGGAGGAGATGTAAATGTCTAAAAATGCAATGGAACTGTCAGCGGAAGAAGGTAAGATTAAAATTTCAAATGATGTAATCATGGTAATTATTCAAAAGACGATAGAAGATATTAAAGAAGTTGTCTCCTTTACAAGTGGTCTATCTAAAGGGATTTCTGAGGCCTTTAGTAAAAAAAATAGTAGTAAAAAGGCAATTAAAATTGACAATGAAGAAAAGCAAATTGAAATTAATATTTCTGTTACAGTGGAGTATGGTGTGATTATTCCTGATTTAGTACAGAAACTACAAGAAAAGGTAAAACAAGCAATAGAAGTTATGACAGATATTGACGTCGGTAGAGTTAATGTCTATGTACAGGATATCAAAATTCCCTAGATCAAATTTGATAGAAAAAAAAAATTCATGTTAATGTATCAAAATAAAACAGGTCAAATTTTTGACCTGTTTTATGTATATTGGCTTGGGTTTTAACAGTCTCGATCATGATCATAATCATAATGGTGATCATGGTGATCGTATTGCATCATCTTATAACGATAGGCTTCTGCTTTATTCATTGCAGCTATATACATATGCATGTAATACAGTTTCTTCATATGTTCATGACGATGGGGTGGATGATCTACGTCTATGGGCATTGGTAATGGTACAGGTAAAGGCATAGGTAAAGGCATAGGCATTGTTGGACATGGCATTGATACTGCTGGGAAATATCCTGGTAGGCAACCATGTGTTGGTGGCATTATCCCCATATCAGGCATAAAACCAGGCATTTGAGGCATCATCCCCATATCAGGCATAAAACCAGGCATTTGAGGCATCATCCCCATATCAGGCATAAAGCCAGGCATTTGAGGCATCATCCCCATGTCGGGCATAAAGCCGGGCATTTGAGGCATCATCCCCATGTCGGGCATATAACCATAGCATGGTGGCATTGCTGGATGATGACCTAAATGTTCATCAGGTCTAGGGGCTGTTGTATGATTGTTTTGATTTACTTCCACAGAAAAAAACCTCCTCACTTATAATTTATAAAAAGCCTTTCTTATATACAGTATGAAGGTTTAATCTATTTTGTTACTTGTCATTAAAAAATGGGCAAAAAATAAGATGAGGAGATTTAATCCCTCATCTTTCATATTAAAATGGTTTTAACTATACTATTTATTACTTTCAACAAAATCTACAATATCACCAATGTTCTTAAAGTTTTCAGCTTCTTCGTCTGGGATCTCTACTCCAAACTCATCTTCAATAGCCATTATGATTTCTACAGCATCTAATGAGTCAGCTTCTAGGTCATTCATAAGAGAAGTAGATCTCTCAATTGAATCTACATCATCAACACCTAATTGTTCTGCAATAATTTCTCTTACTCTTTGAAACATGTATGTACGCCTCCTTAAATATTTATTTATTTAATTTATCAAAATATCATTTTTAATATACCATAAAACAAAAAAAAAGTATATGTATTTGATTTGAAAAATAAATAAATGTAAAGATATAAGAATAAGTTGTAGCAGTAAACAATTTATTAAAGAAATTGTAGATGCAGTATTGTAAAAAAAATGAAAATATGTTAATATAATATCGGCTATATGGTAATATTTACTAAATTAATGAATTTCTAAAATTACAAATAGTAGACTTAAATCTTGAAGGTTAATAAATCGATAAGCAAATTGGTCCAAGTATATTTGCCTTCAACTTTGTAATGTATTTATTTCTGTGAAAGGAGGTGAAGTTTATGCAAAAAATCAGACCGCCAAATAGCAAAATAAGGCTCAAAATATATCCTATATCCTAGACCTGAGAAATCGTAGATAGTAAAAATATATTGGAGCCTTATTATTACAGGATATATTGTTTAATGAGATTAGTCAATAGAATACCTATGTTAGTTTTGCATCACTTTACTAAAAAATAAACTATTCTTGAATAGAACACTACAAATGGGAGGAATTAAAATGAAAAGAACAATGATTATAACTCTAGTATTACTACTTTTACTAAGTTTACCGGTAGCTTATGCACAACAACCTGGTTTTGCTAGCTGTTGCTCTGATAATGAGATTAGTGAGGCTTGCTGTATAGATGGTGATTTGTGCGATTTTACAGATGGAGATTGCTGTTTAAATGAATTAGATGCTTATTGTGATGAAGCTAGATTAGAATTTGGAATACTTGCATTCCCATGCGGTGTATGTTCAGATGGGTTAGTTACCACAAGTTACACTGCACCTACTTGTACACAATGGGGAAGAACAACTTACTCTTGTGGTAGTTGTTCATATCAACAAGTACAAAATCATGCTCCAATAGGGCACAATTGGTCTCCACGTTCGCCCCATTGGTGTAATGAGACAGCTTCATGCACTCGGTGTGGTACTACAGCAAGAGGTTATACTCATGATTGGACGACAGGTACTAATCCATATTGTAGAAGATGCCATACACCTAGACCATAATTTTAAAATTACGTACTTATTTTTATAAAAAGCCAAGGGACAAGTTGTCCCTTGGTATTTTAGGAGGATAGTAATGCAAAAAAAAATTACAATTGTTATGTTAATCATTCTATTGTTTTTAACACTAACTTCATGTAAAAGTGAGACAGCGGATAATGCTTTGAAACAAAGTAGTAATTTAAATTATAGAGCAGTAGAACTTTTTAGGAACATAGAACTAGACGGGCTGTATAATGCCATACCCTTACCTAATGGGAAGTATTTAGTGTATGGATATAAAGATATATTAAAAGAATTAACGGAAAGAGAAAATGAAGTTAATTTTGAATATCTTATTGTAGATGAAAATGGCAATACAATTACAAAATTAGATATAAATAGCCAAATAGGGACTAATATGACATTAGGGGCTAATGGTAAAATAGTTTTTGGAAATATATATGATAATTTAAAAGAAAAAAAAAGGTATATGGCTTTAGAATTCTATAACTTTGAGGGCGAATTAATCAATAAAGAACATAAAGAAATTGACGAAAAAACAGAATATTATTTTAAGAAAATTCGAGTTAATGGTCAAGGTTTAATTTATGCCCTTACTAACAAAGGAGAAATTCTAGTATTAGATGATTATTGTAATATTATTAGTAGAATCAAGGGTACAGAGAGTATTATTGTAGACTTTGATATTATGACAGAAAACAAAATAGTTTTTGTAGAGCATAATAGGCATCTTGTTAAATATGATACTAATGAGAATAAGATGATAGAGAGAATTGAATTAGATAGTAATTTATTAATCAATGAGCTTAACTATAACAAAGTAAATAGTCTTATTTATGTAACCGATAAAAACAATTATTTAACTGCCGTAAGAGAAGATGGAGAAGTAGTTGAAAAGCATTTTTTTGATTATATACTGAATACCACGATTACAGAAATTGTAAATATATATGAAATTAACGGTATCACCTACTTGCACGGATTAAATATTAGTAAAAATAATGTATTTTATAAATTACTAGAAGTAGATGACAATGATAAAAATGATATAACGGAAAGTAATGAATTGGTGTTTGCAGTACTTGATGGACAAATAAATGAAACTTTGAGTCAGGCTTTACAAGTTTTTAAGTCCATTAATCCTGATATAAAGGTGAGGGTAATGGAAGTTGGTGATCTTTCTACAGAACAATTTCAGCAAAAAATAAACACAGAAATGTTAGCAGGAAAAGGGCCAGATGTATTTTTAGGAAGCTTCCCCTTTGATGCCTATATGAAGCAAAATTTGTTGGTGGATTTACAAGAATATATCCAGCAGGATCAGAACTTTAATAAAGAGGATTATTTAGAAAGTATCGTTGAACTGGTAAAGTTCAACGACAAACAATTTGTTATCCCAATAAATTTTAACTTTTCTAGGCTATATGTAAATACTCAGATATTAGAACAACATGGATTAACTATTGATGATGACAAATGGACAGTTGAAGAATTGATTAAAATTATTGAAGAAGTTGCAAGTAAAAATCAAAGTCATTACATTTTACCAGATTATGGGGCAGAAGAGTTAGGTGTATCCATTATCAAGAGTAATATGGACTCTTTCCTTAATGTTGAAAGTCAAAGAGAACGGTTTGATACTAAAGAATTTACCAAGCTAATTCAATCTATACAGAGTATTAGAGACTATGAAGCACCTTCTAATTCTGAACTTAGCAATATATTATTCATACCTTACCCTTATGGAAATTACAATTACAAGTTATATCTAGAATCAAGAGTAGATGATATCAATGATTATAGATTAATTAAAATGCCCAAATGGAATCAAGATAGCAAAAATAGGTTTGAAGCTACCTTGATAGGTATAAATGCTAACTCCCAATTAAAGGATGAGGGTTGGGAACTAGTCAGGTATTTTATTTCAGAAGGCTATGGAATAAAACTTGGAGATTCAGGTACATTTAGTATAAATAACGAAGCTAATAAATGGATGGAAGAATTGTATATTAAAGGTAGTAATGAACCAAAAACCGATGAACATAGGTTGTTTGATGTTCAGACAACAAATATAAGAAGTGATGATTTAAAAGTATCAGTTGAAGAGGTGGATAAGATTAATAGGATGATTAAAGGTCTAAACTACTATAGTTTTCTAAGACTGCCAATATATGAAGACTTAAATAAGTTCTTCAATAACCAGCAAGACATAGATCAAACTATTAGATCAATTGAAAATAAATTAGAATTGTTTTTGGGTGAGTAAAATTCTATAAGAAAAAGGGGGTGCTGTATATTATTGTTAAAAAACTTTTGATAAAAAAGAACAAAAGCCATTGGCTATATCTAATTCCAAGTATAGTTGGTCTATCAATATTTTATTTACTACCCTTTATTTGGATGATCTACTATTCCTTTTTAAGTAATCCTGTAAATGGTAGGTTTGTTGGTTTTCAAAACTATATAGAATTAATAAACAATAATGTCTACCGACTTGCACTTGGGAATACAGCCCTCTTTACTCTTATAAGTGTACCGTCGATCATTCTGTTATCGTTACTGGTGGCATTATTGCTTAATAAAAATATGTACTACAAGGAGAAATTAAAGGCATCTTTTATTATCCCATTAGTTGTTCCGGTTGCTTCTATAATCCTATTTTTTGATCTTCTCTTTGATACTCGAGGAGTACTGAATAACTTTTTAACAAGAATGGGAGGAAATCCAATTGATTGGTTGAACTCCAATTGGAGCATGTTGGCTATCATAATAATTTTTATATGGAAGAATATTGGCTATAATATTGTTTTGTTTATGGCAGGCTTAGCAAAAATACCGACAGAATATTATGAAGCCGCTAGTATAGAAGGGGCAAATTCACTTCAAAAGTTTCTAAATATTACTATTGTGTACTTATCACCAACTATGTTTTTTGTTTTAGTAATTTCCATCATTAATTCCTTTAAAATATTTAAAGAAATATACCTTTTAGCTGGGGAGTACCCCCATAGAAGAATCTACATGCTTCAACACTATTTAAACAATATGTTCATAAAATTAGAATATAACAAGTTGGTAACGAGTGCCATATTGTTTGCTTTAATTATATACATTTCCCTATTCCTGCTCTTTAAATTACAAAGAAAAATAGGAAGAGATATTAATTGGTAGGGAGGGTTAATATGAGAAAAATTTACATAACAATATTCACGATGATTTTAGCTATTATCATGGTTTTTCCACTAATCATAACAATCACCAATTCTTTTATGGGAGATCAAGAAGTGTTAGGGAACTATGAAACTGTAAAGAGCGGAGAGGTGGCACAAACAGAAAAATATATTAATTTTCAAATTATACCTGAAAGGGCAACTTTATATCAATATTATAATGTATTGGTTGTTAAAAATAAGTATATTAAAATGTTTTGGAACACCACATTTATCGTATTACCTTTGGTTTTAGGACATGTATTGGTAGCTTCTAGTGCCGCCTTTGCCTTTTCGAAACTAAAATTTAAATATAAAGATACTTTGTTTTTCTTATATATTGTTGTTATGTTAATGCCCTTTCAAGTTACATTAGTACCAAATTATCTTATATTAGATCGACTTAATTTAATCAATAGCTATCAGTCAATTATCCTTCCAGGGATTTTTAGTGCTTTTGGTGTTTTTCTATTGAAACAGTTTATGGATGGTATACCTAATGAATGTATCGAAGCCGCCGCCGTAGACGGATGTAATACTTTTCAGATATTTTATAAAATTGTCTTGCCCTTATGTAAAGAAGGGATTGCTGCCTTAACAATTTTATTTTTTATAGAAAACTGGAATATGGTGGAACAACCATTAGTTTTTATTAAGGACATCAATAAATATCCTTTATCACTATATCTATCTAATGTTAATCATTTTGAACTGGGGATTGCATTTGCTTCAGGTGTAATTTATATGATTCCAATGCTACTTATTTTCCTCTATGGAGAAGAGTATATAACAGAGGGAATAAAACATTCAGATATAAAATAGAAAAGGAGGTAGTTTTACCATGACACTTCAATCTAGCTTAAATAATAAGGTGACAACAGAGAAACAGAAGGTACTAAAAGTTGGAAAAGTTTTTCTACTAACAATGTTGTTTTTTACCTTCTTTTCAAAGACAATTATCAACTTAACACTTCCAGAAGTAATCGTCACAAGTCCATTTTCAGGTGAGATTTCTAGACAAATCAGGTTTAGTGGAGAAGTAATTCCTAAAAAAATAAATGAGGTCTATGCTAAATCAAGATTTAATGTAAAAGAGGTCATGGTGAAGATAGGCGATGAAGTTAAAAAAGATGATTTAATTATTAAATTAGACGATGCACCATTGAAGGAAGAATTGATTGATCTAAAATTTTTATTGGATACCTATCAAAATGAATTAAAAGTCATGGAACTAGAGTTAGAAGCTCTTATGAAAGAAGACTTTTTTCATTTAAAACATCACTTAAAAACATCAGAACTACAGCTGAATGGTGAAGAAAATAAATATAAAAATAATAAACAACTTTTTGATGAAGGAAAGTTATCTAGTAGCCAGTTAGAGGATTCAAGTAGGGCCTATACACTAGCCCAAAGGGATTATGAGTTGCAAAGAGAAGATTTAGTAAGAAAAGAAGAAAATTTAAGAAGAGAAATTGAAATAAAAAAACTTAACATAAGGAACAAAGAATTAGATATTGAAAAAACTTCCATGAAAGCACTGAAAATAGAAGAAGAAATAGCCCAATGTAATATTTATGCAATAGAAGATGGAATAATAGGAGACTTAAATGTTTCCATCGGAATGGAGATTAATAATTTAAGACCAATATATAGACTTCATATAATTGAAGATGGTTATCATATTGTGGGGCATACAGAAAAGGAATATAGTACGTATCTTGAGGTGCATGATGAAGTTATTGTATTTATAGAAGGTCTAGAAAGGGATGTTTCAAATCTCAACATTAGTAAATTACTAAATACAGAAAATAATACTCAAATATTTATAGATATTGATCAAGGTGTAGAGCTAGAGGGCAAGGAAAAAGTAGAAGTTAGTATTAATAAATCTCAAGGGTATTATCAAGCTATCATTCCTAATCATGCAATATACAAGGATTTTGAGGGAAACCACTATGTGTATATAGTAGAAGAAAAGAATGGGTATTTAGGGAAAGAATTTTTTGCAACAAAGAGAAACATTACTATAGGGGATTCTAACTTAATTAATACAGGCATTAAGAGCGGTTTGATGGGAAATGAAAAAGTTATTATTAGTTCTAATAAGCCACTTGAAAATGAAGTTCGCGTTAGGATTAGATAAAAATAGAAACCTATAAAAAGAGGTGTAATGATGAATAGTAGAAAATACTATTGGATCCTTTACTTTAGCTTTTTTATTTTTATATTTACGCTGTTACTTAACAATGCTATTTATGAATTTAATCATTATTACGACAACACCAATGGAAGTAAAATTTCAATATATTTTAATGAATATATAAATGAAGTATGGATAGATATTGAAGCTGTCATACAGGCCTTTGGGTCGATTCCTACATCCTACTATACAATGATTAACCAGCAAGTATTGTCTAGTAGAGGATCAAGTAATGTTAATGTATATGGAGTCGGGGGGAGTTTTGATACATTTTATCGTTTTTATTTAGAATATGGAGGGTTTTTAAGAGAAGAAGACTTAATTAATCAAGAATATATAGTAGTGATAGATCAGAGGACAGCTTTCCAATTATTCAATAAAATTGATGTGGTGGGGGACACTTTAACCATCTTTGGGAGACAATTTACAGTAGTAGGTGTCATAAAAGAGGAAGCTACACTATTAGCTGAGACGATAAATAACGATCAAATGGCGGTATTTATCCCCTATACATTAATGGAAGTTTTATATGAGAAACCTCTTGCTATTAAGGCAATAGAAATATTTAATAAAGATTTATCTGTCTATGATGTAGAAGAGAGATTAAAGTCAGTAGGACTGGGTTTAAGTGGACTACATATAGAAAGTAAAAAAATAGAAAATTATAAGGTTTTACAAAGAAACAAAATAACGCTTTTTTTTATGACAGGAATAACGACAATATATATATTAAAATTTATTAAGCATATCATTAAAGGGTTAATAAACTCAATAAAAGAGCAATTGAAAAACAATTATCCATTAGAAACCTCTAAGAAAGAGATAAAGGGGATAATGATAGGTTTATTAAAAATAAGTTTATTGATAGCAATGCTTTTTTTCTTATGGAATAGAGCATCCTTTGATTTATATATAGAACCAAGCAAGATAGCTAATGACCCCACAAATTTTAAAGAGGCATATTTAATTTTTTTAGAGGCACTAAAGGCAAGGTTACATCCACAGAAAAATGTATTATTACCACCAATTTCAGTACAAAATTACTATAGAAACTTAAGTAGCTCTAGTACAATGTTTAGCTTAATAAGTGGATTAGTAATATTTAATCTATTAATAAAAGAACGGTTTGTAAGCTTAGAATTATGGCTAGTACATTTTAGTAAAATTACAAAAATAATTATTATAACAAGTGGGTTAACAATAGCTACTTTACTTTTAATAGGCTTGCCAATAAGTATATCTATATCTCAATGGTTGATACTATATTGCTGTCTAGTGTTTATAAGCATTTATTCTCTGCTGGTTCATCCTAATTAAATATGTTTTAATCGGATAATATAACGGAGGTAGTCTTGTGTAAGGCTATCTTTTTTTATATATAGAAATAATCGTTTTAGGCATAAACACGGGAGTGAACAGAAGATACCATAGTAAAATAAATTTACGAAGTTAAATAACTATTTTTAGTAGGGTTTACAAAAATCAAAGGGTGGCATATAATGTCAGTGGGCCACTTTACAATCAATGAAATTTGGAGGTTCTATATGGGGGAAAAAGACTCAAAGAATATAAAAAAAGACTTGAACAATATTTTATATATGACCATGATCATTAATGGCTTTTTAGTAATCATGAAATTAACAGCAGGGATATTGTCCAATAGTAAGGGGTTAATGGCAGATGGATTCCATTCTGCTTCAGATGTTATTACGACAATAGGGGTTTTAATCGCTTTAGGTTTAGCTAAAAAACCCAGAGACCAAAAACATCCCTATGGACATGAAAAAATTGAGACTGTGGTTACTTTTTTACTTTCTATTGTCCTTATTATCGTAGGTTTCAATATAGGATTAAGTTCTTTTAGAGCACTAATGCAAAGAGACATGGTAATTGTTGGTGGGTATGTGTTTTTTGTAGCCATTATATCCATTATTCTTAAAGAATTTCAGTATCAGATAACCATAAAAATGGCAAAAAAAATCAACAGTGATGCATTAAAGGCAGATGCATGGCATCATCGTTCGGATGCTTTATCTTCTGTGGCTGCTTTAATTGGGATCATAGGTGCTTATCTAGGGTACACTGTCATAGACTCATTAATGGGATTAGCAGTATCTTTGATTGTTATTAAAGTTGGATTTGACATATTAAAGGATAGTTTTCATGGACTGATCGATGTATCCATTAAGTCAGAAGAATTAGAAGAAATAAAAGAATTAATACTTAATTTAGAGGAAATAATCCATATTAACGATATAAGAACTCGTAAGCATGGTTCAGTAGTATATGTAGACATAAAAGTCTGTGTGAATCCTTATATGGAAATTCATGAAGGGCATCAAGTTGCTGATAAAATAGAAGAAATCATAAGAAATAGAATTCAACATTTAGAGGATGTCATTGTTCATTTAGATCCATGTATGTTAGAGTCGAAGGATAAGCCTAATTGCCAGAAAGAAGATTGTAATGTATAAAGGCGGATGGAAAATTAATGTAAAATCTGTGTTAAAACTAGGTTAAAAAATTTAACATAGATTTAACATATATATAACATAGCTTTAACTAAAAGTTTGGCTAAAGGAAGTAAGATAGATAAGGAATTAAAAAACCTTTTAACAACAGAAAAGGGAGGATCTTAATGGAAATTATTTTTGGTTTACTTGGAGGACTTGGTCTATTTCTTTATGGTATGAACGTCATGAGTACAGGATTGCAGAAGGCTGCTGGAGACAAATTAAAGTCTATCATCAGCATGTTAACTAGCAACCGATTTATGGGAGTTTTAGTAGGTGCTGGTGTAACAGCTATTGTACAAAGTAGTAGTGCGACAACAGTAATGGTAGTTGGTTTTGTTAATGCAGGAATGATGAAATTAACCCAAGCTGTAGGGGTTATTATGGGGGCAAATATTGGGACAACCATTACTGCTCAAATTATATCCTTTAAAATTGAGAAATATGCTCCCATTATAGTAGGTATTGCTGTAGCAGTGTGGCTATTCACAGAGAATAGAAAGCTAAAGCAATTAGCAGAAGCCTTTATCGGATTTGGAATCCTATTTATCGGGATGCAATTTATGGGAGATGCCTTAAGGCCCTTAAGAAGTTCCCAAGCCTTTAGAGATCTATTGGTAAGCTTTGGAGATCACCAGGCTTTAGGGGTTTTAGCTGGATTTGCTATTACAGTAGCAGTACAAAGTAGTACGGCTTCTACGGGGATTCTATTAGCCCTTGCTACCGAAGGACTTATTCCAATCAACTCTGGTTTACCTATTTTGTTTGGTATAAATATCGGAACAACTGTAACGGCTATGTTATCAAGTATTGGGGCTAATCGTACTGCTAAGAGAGCGGCAGCTTTTCACCTTACATTTAACTTAGTGGGAACATTAATATTCATTCTGTTATTCAGAGACCCACTATATCGTGCTATTAATGTAATCAGTCCCGATAGTATACCAAGACAAATTGCAAATGCCCATACAATTTTTAACATAACTAATACATTAATACTATTACCTTTTAGTGGATTAATAGTGAAGTTTGTGAAAAAAATTATTCCAGGAGAAGAAGAAGCTGCTCAGGGGGTAAAATATATTGATGACCGTATTTTAGAGACTCCATCTATTGCCCTTGCCAGTGCAGTAAAAGAAACATTGCATATGGGGAATGTTGCTAAAGATTCATTAGAAAATGCTGTAGCTGGATTCTTTGAGGATAACCAAAAGAGCATAGATGAAAGTTTTAGAATAGAAAAAGTTGTTAATGAGTTAGAACGTGAACTGGCTAGCTATTTAGTAAAATTATCCAACACAAATATATCTGCCCGTAATCGTGAGACTGTTGATGGGCTTTTTAATACAATTAATGACATTGAACGTGTTGGAGACCACGCTGAAAACATTGCAGAATTAGCCCAATATAAGTTAGACAATCAATTAAATTTCTCGGACACAGCTATGGAAGAGTTAAAAGAAATGAATGAATTAGTTATTAAAGGCTACACCAATGCTTTATCTGCCATGAGAAACCTAGATGGAAGTTTAGCCATGAAGGTGATTGAAATAGAGGGAAAAGTGGACTTAATGGAAAAATCCTTAAGGGCAAATCATATTAGCCGTTTAAATAAACAAGAATGTCATACGAGCTCAGGTGTGATCTTCTTAGATATTATTAGTAATTTAGAAAGAATAAGTGACCATTCATCAAATATAGCAATGGCAGTATTAGATGAAATTAAAACCAATGGACATAAATAGAAGAAAGATTAAATAAAGATTCTTAATTTATAGTGCACCCCCAAAGTTAGACGAAAATTTCTAGCTTTTGGGAGGTGTTTTTTTATACTTATTTTTTAGATTCTACATAGATTTCTTTAATTGAATTAGTTCTAAATTATTTAACTTTGGCCAATAATAATGTAAGGACAAGGAATGGAGGCTGATAAATTGAAGAGATTCGTTGCCTATATAATGCTGGCTATATTCCTTTTTAATTTTACTGCTTGTAGACAAATACGCAGAGACATACCTGAAGATGAACTTAACCCATATATCTTATCAGACGTAGGTGATCTAAAAAAATTTGAAATAATAGAAAAGCGAATTGAAGAAGAAACAGGATTGACGGAAGTAATTGTCGTGATTAGAGGACAAGAGGTTTTTGTAGGTATAAATTTAAATGATAATAGAAATTATGGTTCAAATATTGTGCAAAGAATTGATGAAGTTGTGAGGAAAGACCCAAGGTATACTTATGTTTACATTTCAAATGAAAACAAAACAGTAGAATCCTTAAGGGTGATTAGAGAGGGAATAAGTAATGGGATTGAAGCAGAATACTATAACCAAGAACTTAATAAGATTAGAGATTCAATGACAATATAACGAGCTTCTGAATATTTAAAAAAGATGAGGAAATAATAGAAGATAGTTGAGTTGGAAGGAGCTAACTATGGATAAGAGACAAGATACTAAACTAATTATTATAGGTGGCGGTGAAGATAAAAAAGCAGATAAAGAAATTCTAAGGGAAGTTGTTGCGTTATCTGGTAAAAAAAATGCTAGGATTGCCGTCATTACTACGGCAACCAATTACCCCTTAGAAGTAGGTGAAGAATATAAAGATCTATTTTATGACCTAGGGGTAGATAAGGTCGATACCATTAATATAAGAAATCGCCAAGAAGCAAATAGAAGGCAAATAACAAAAAGCTTAGATGGAATAACCTGCATTTTCTTTGTAGGTGGAGACCAATTAAGAATTTCAAGTATTCTTGGGGGAACAGACTTTCATAAATATATTTATGAATTAATGGAAAAAGGCGTAATTATAGCAGGCACCAGTGCAGGAGCATCAATGATGAGCGAAATTATGGTGGTAGATGGTAGAGAAGAAGATGCCCCCAAAAAAAGTACTATTCGTTTAGCTCCAGGGATGGGTTTTTTAAATGGTGTTATTATTGATCAGCACTTTAATCAGAGGGGGAGAATTGGTAGGTTGTTAGGTGCTGTAGCCCAAAATCCTTATCCTTTAGGCATGGGTATTGATGAAGATACAGCGATTATTGTAAATGATAAAGATGATATAAAAGTCATTGGTTCGGGGGTAGTCACCATCGTTGATGGTAAAGAAATCGAATATACTAATATATCAGAACAATATCCTGATGAGCCATTAGTTATTACTAATGTTAAAGTTCATATTTTACCCAACTCCTATGGATATAGCATAAAAAGCAGAAAAGCCATAATTCAAGAAGAAAAATAAAACTAAACTTGAAGATAATGAGATTAAGGAGGACCATTGATGAATCTGAAGAATATTAGGGTATATTCAGGAAGAAATATATATAGTCATTGGCCAGTTATTAGGGTTGATGTAGACTTAGGTGAATATGTGGATGTACCCTCTTGTGATCTTGAAGGATTTAATGATAAATTACTAAATTTATTACCAGGGCTATGGAAACATAAATGTAGTCCAGGTTATGAAGGTGGTTTCTGTGAACGTTTGGAGAGGGGGACATATCTAGCCCATATACTAGAACATGTTGCTTTAGAAATTCAAATTATTTTGGGATATGACCTACGCTTTGGTAAAGCCCGCTATTTAGAAGATGAAACTGTTTATTGTGTAGTTTTTTCATATGAAAATGAGGTAGCAGGTTATGAAGCTGCTAAATTGGCCTTCGAATTATTAATGAGTATTATCCATAAGGTTGACATAGATATAGAAAATAGAATTAGTTTAATAAGAAATAGAATTAAAGAAAAACAACTAGGACCAAGTACAGCTGCAATTGTTGAAGAAGCAAGAAAGAAAAAAATACCCGTTATGCGTTTAGACGACAATAGTTTAATTCAATTAGGTTATGGAAAGTATTCGAGAAAAATACAAGCCACACTTACAGATCAAACCAGTTGTATAGCAGTAGATACCTCATGTGATAAAGAACTTACAAAACTTATGCTAACAAAATTTGATATTCCTGTTCCTGAGGGTCGGGTAGTTGATTGTCCTTCAGACGCAATTCAAGTAGCAGAAGACTTAGGTTATCCTGTTGTGGTTAAACCCCACAATGGAAATCAAGGTAAGGGTGTTTCTTTAGATTTACGAAAACCCAATGATGTAAAAAAAGCCTTTTATATTGCTAAAGAATATAGTGAACGAATTATTGTTGAAAAATATATAAAGGGAAAGCATTATCGCATTGCTGTGGTAGGAGATAAGGTAATTGCAGTAGCCCAGAGACTAGCTGCCCACATAGTTGGTAATGGTAATAATACGATTAGAGAGTTAATCGAGCTTGAAAACTTAAATCCATGTAGGGGTGATGGTCATGAAAAACCCCTTACTAAGATTAAAATTGATAATGTAACACAGTTAATTTTAGAAAAGCAAGACTTGACCCTAAGTTATATTCCATCAGAAGGTGAAATAATCTATTTAAAGGAAAATGCTAATTTAAGTACAGGGGGAATAGCAATTGATGCAACCGATGAAATTCACCCTGATAATGCTTTATTAGCCATTAATGCTGTGAGAATAATAGGCCTAGATGTTGCTGGGGTTGATATAACAATTGAAGATATATCAAACCCTATAGGGAACACAAATTTAGGTGCCGTAATTGAAGTAAATGCTTGTCCTGGAATTAGAATGCACCATTATCCATCAAAGGGTAAAAGTAGAAATGTGGCAGAAGCAATCATTAATTTAGTCTATCCCGAAAATGCAAAACATTCTATACCAATTGTTTCTGTGACAGGGACAAATGGCAAAACCACTACCAGTAGAATGCTAAGCAAAATATTGCAAAAAAATAATTTAGTAGTTGGATTAACCAGTACAGGAGGGGTTTACATTCAAGATGAGTTGATCTTGAAGGGAGATACGACTGGCCCTAAAAGTGCCCAAACAGTACTAATGGATAAAAGGGTAGAAGCAGCTGTATTAGAGACTGCCAGGGGTGGAATAGTCAATAGAGGGTTAGGTTATGAGATAGCTGATGTTGGAATCATAACTAATATTGGAGATGATCATCTTGGGTTAGATGGTATTAATACATTAGAAGATATGGCTGATTGTAAATCCTTAGTTGTAGAAGCTGTTAAAGACGAGGGTTATGCTGTATTAAATGCCGATGATTCCTTTACGCCACAAATTATGGAAAGGATAAAAAGTAAGTTAATCCTATTTTCTGTAGAAGCTAATAATGAGCTTTTGCAGAATCATATAAAAAATGGAGGAACAGCTGTCTACCTTTTCGATGGTCAAATATATCTTTACAATGGTAATGAAGGAATCCAATTACTTGATGTAAAAGAAATCCCTGCAACCTATAATGGAGCTTTAAAGCATAATATCGAAAATAGCTTGGCAGCAATAGCTGGAGCCTATGGAATAGGAGTAGAACTGTCTGTAATTTGTGCAGCACTACGAGAATTTAATAATGATTATGAAACAAACCCTGGAAGATTTAATGTGTTCGATTTGGATAGATTTAAGGTCATTGTTGATTATGGCCACAACATAGATGGTTTTACTAGAGTATTAGAAGGATTGAAAGAAATCGAAATTGGGCGATTAGTGGGAGTAATAGGTGTACCTGGCGATCGTACTGACATTAGTATATTGAAAATTGGAGAAATTTCAGGTAAATATTTTGATTACGTCTATATCAAGGAGGATAAGGATTTAAGAGGAAGAATGCCTGAAGAAGTGGCGAAGATTCTAAAAAAGGGATGCCAATTAGCTGGGCTTTCAGAGGATAAAGTGATTATTGAAGTTTGTGAAATTGAATCATTAAAACTGGCAATGGAGAATGCACAAGATGGAGATACAATTGTTGTATTCTATGAAGACTATGAGCCCCTTATTGATCTAATTGAAGATTATAAAGAAAAGATGGTTCAAGAACCTAAAACCTTAGATATAGAAATTGCAAAAGCAGCAGGCGGGGGAAAAGTGTAAATCAAAAACTGATAAGGGTAAGGGACTCTTATCAGTTTTTTTTGGGGCATAAAATCATCTGTGTCTTAAAAACAGGTTTAATACTTCACATAATGCGATGATTTCTTAGCAGGCTTTTATGGGTAAACCCCAAAAAGGTTAATCATTTAACAACATAGCTGGAAAATTTAAGTCACAAATGGTTATGTTAGTCAATAAAATATATTAATCTAATTAATAATTTATGGTATAGTGTAATAATATAGAGAATAAATTAGAAATTACATAAATGTTTTTAGTAATTAGTGGAAGGTTAAATATGTTTAAGTCTTATAAAAAAAGTGTATAAATACTAAATCACTGTAGCAATACTTTATGGGGGAAGGTGATACTGATGAGACATGTGGGGGTTTTTATTGACATTGATGGAACCTTATATAGACATTCATTAATGCTTGAGCACTTTAAAAAATTATTAAAATACGAGATAATAGACCCTGCTATTTGGCATAATATTGCTAAAAAAGCTTTTCATGATTGGGATAAGAGACGAGGGAATTTTGAAGACTATCTATTGGAAGTAGCAGAAATTTATTTAAATTCTATGAGGGGTCTTAATCGTAAAGAAATGGAATTTACAATTAGTCAAGTAATTGAATTAAAGGGAGATCGGGTATATCGTTATACTAGAGATCAAATTGAAAGACATAAGAAGCAGGGGCATAAAGTGTTTTTTATTTCTGGCAGCCCTGATTATCTTGTATCTAAAATGGCAGAGAAGTATGGTGTCACCGATTACCGTGCAACAACTTATTATGTTGATGAAAAGGGGAATTTTACAGGAGAAATAGCTCCAATGTGGGATTCAGTTAATAAAGAAAAGGCCATTAGAGAGATTGTCGAGAAGCATGATATAGATTTAAAGATCAGTTATGCCTATGGAGATACTCAAGGAGACTTTGCTATGTTAAAACAAGTGGGGAATCCAGTGGCAATAAATCCTGCACAGGAGTTATTAACCAATATTAAAGGAGATCCGGAACTCCTGAAGACAACAACAATCATTATTGAAAGGAAAGATGTTATTTATAAGATTCCTGCTGATGTAGAGATTATTGAATAGAAAAGGGAGCATGCGCTCCCTTTTAGTTTGCCATTCTATAGGCTTTGTCGAGTATTTCGATTTTATCGTCTAAACCAGAAGAAATATGAACTAATTTATCACTGGTGATGATGGCCACTTCAACATCTTCAAGGGTTTCAATTAAAGCTAGTCCCTCTTCTAGGCCTAATATAAACACAGCAGTAGAAAGAACATCACCATCAATAGCTTTATCAGAAAGAATCGTTACGCTTATTACACCAGAATCTGATGGATATCCTGTTGCAGGATCAATGATATGGTGATATCTCACATCTTCTTCTATAAAATATCTTTCGTAATCACCAGAAGAAACGATAGATTCATTTGACATAGCTATTCTTGCCATAACAGAACTAGAATTTAGCTCTGGCTTTTGAATTCCTATATACCATGGAGACTGGTCTGGCTTTTCACCAAAGACAAAAATGTCTCCACCTAGATTAACAAAACCACTTTCAATGCCATTGGCTTTTAGCACTTTAACTGCCTCGTCAACAGCATAACCCTTTGCAATACCACCAAGATCCATTAACATATTAGGGTCATTAATTTTAACATTGTTACCCTCTACTTCTAATTGATTAATGTCGATATGCTTTTGGGCTTCAATGATTTCTTCTTGCGCAGGGATCCTTTGCCAATCCTTACCAATCCCCCAAAGTTCAATTAAAGAACCAAGGGTAATATTAAAATTGCCTTTAGTGATATTTTTGTATTCGATTCCTTTTTCAATTACGTAAAGGGTATCATCACTAACTTTTACAGCTGCTTGCCCTGCATTCTGATTGATATTATAAACATCACTATTCTCGATTGAGGTGCTCATGGTATTTTCGATATCTCTAATTCGCTGAAAGGCTTTTTCGATTGCTTTATTTCCTTTAGATTGAGAAGGAGCAAAAACCCTTATTTGACCATAGGTTCCTAAAACAAAAGCCTCGCCATCCACCTGTTGCAAAACCTTTTCTTGGCAGGCAGTTAAGTTAAATACCATAGTTATTAATATCAGAGGGACAACTATAAACTTAATATATTTTTTTGCTTTTTTCATTGTAAACACTCCTCTTTTAAAGTCCCATTCATTATAACAATTCAAGAAATAAAAGTAAAGATAAGTACTAGACATAAATGAATAGAGATAATGATGAATATTTTTAGTAATCTTGGTAAATCTTGATAAAATCTTAAGTAATAAAAAATATTTATTAAAAAACAAAAAAAAAAGAAGGATTTTTTGAAGTTGTGTTAAATATTTATTAACGAGCAATAAATTTTATTTTGCTTTAAAAAGACATAAGTCTTTAAAGGAAAAGGGAGGAAGATGTAAATGAAAAAAATGCTGGCTATCTTACTGATTGTAGCATTGGCATTACCATTAACTGTATTTACTTTTGCCAATGAAGTACAAGAGTTGCCAACTTATGGTGGAAGTGTATTCTTCAATGGAGTTAGACAAACTGCTTTTGAAAATGCACCGCTAAGTGTAAAGGGAGATCTTTACATAGCTTTAGAAGAAACTGCTAAGTTAAAAGAAGTTACTGTTAATGTTGAACAATTTACAAAGGTAGAAGAATTCAATGAGGTAACTTATGTAACTGCAAAAGAATTTGCTCAAGTTACAGGTTTATACTTCTATGAAAACAAATTAAATGACCAAGCATACTTAATGGACAACTCTGTTGCTTTAGTTGATGGAGTTTACAAAGTTGCAAGTACACCACAAGGAAACGCAGCTGATATTGGATACCTTTCATTAACAGTTGAAGGTGGTAAAATCACTGCTGTTACTTTTGACGAGCAAAGAGGTACAGGCGAATGGAAATTTGGAGCAGGTAACTCTGAATATACAACTAGATGGGCTAATTCTAGAAATTTAGAGCCAGGTACTCCAGATGTACTTAAAGCTAACATCATCGAAACTTTAATTGCTAATCAAACTGCTTATGGAATGAATGTAGACGTTTTCACAGGAGCAACAAGTAGCTTTAAGAAAATTCATGAATTATCAAATGCTGCTATAGCTAAAGCAAAAGTTCAAACAATTCAACATGCAGCTCCTAAGGCATATAGAGATGGTAAATATGAAGTTGTTGGATTAGAGAACAACGGTTATACTCCAGTATTAAAAATGTCAGTTGCTAATGGAAAAATTACATCTGTTTTCTATGATGAAATTAATGCAGAAGGCGTTGGCAAAAGAGGATCTGACTACATGACTCGTTGGGCAAATGCTAGAGGTGTAGATGCTGAAGCGATTATCGCTAACGCAGAAGCTCAATTAGTTTATAACCAAGACCCAGCTTTAGTAGATACTTTAACTGGCGCTACTAGTGTTGGTAAAAACATGCTTATGATGGCAGCTGCAGCATTAGACCAAGCAGCTAGATTAGATTTTGAAGTAGAAGCTCCGGCATACAACGACGGATTATATTGGGTTCGCGGTGAAGAAGCAAGAGGATACATTCCTGTATTAAAAGTACGCATTGTTGATGGCGAAATCAGTGTTGTTGAACTACATGATGTAAGTACAACTACTGGATTAAGCAAGAGATATAATAGTGAGTATTTAACTAATTGGGGAGATCGTTTTGAAATCAAGCCACTAGAAATACTTATTGATATGGAAGCATATGTAATCGAAAACCAAAGTTTTGACATTGATGTAGACGTAAGTACAGGAGCTACTAGATGGGCTGAAGCAATTGAAGAATTAGGTCAAGCAGCTTTAGTAAATTCTAGTCAAGAAACTATCTATGTATTTGTTGGAAATAGCCAAGGTAGTGCTTACAGAAGACAATTCCTTGCTGTAGAACAAGCTGGTGAAATATTAGCTATTGATTATTTAGAATATCAAAACAGTAACTATATTCCTAAAATGCATAACACTGGTTATGTTGGACCAGATGCACGTTGGGTTGAGAGTAGAGCTGACGAATTAGGTGGTAGATTACCTTTAGAAATCCTAGAAGAAATTATGGGAATGCTTTGGGAGAATAAATCAGTAGAAGGCATCGACTCTATTACAGGTGCAACTAACTGGTTAGATGGAATCAACAAATTAGCTCCTAGTGCTTTTGAATTAGTTAAATAATTAAATCATGTTTAAAAAACTTCCTATCCTTTGGATAGGAAGTTTTCATTTTTTGAAGAAAATCCACTAATTGTAAGGTGTAAAACATAAACATAAACATAAAACATTAAATCTTTAAAAATCTAGAAGTAATCTTTTCCATAAATTAGTTCCATTTCACCTAATTTAAGATGATCTTTTAATTCTGCAAGAACACGAAATCCATTTTTCTTATAGATATTTCTACCAGCAATGTTATTTTCATTGACACTAATAAAGATTCTACGTAGGTTATAGCCTTTTGACTGATAGAAATTTTCAATGTCTTCAATACAGTGCTTTACAAGAAGTCCCCCATATCCTTTACCACGATTCTCTGTCTTGGTAATAGACATTTGAAAGATAACGACTAAGCCAGCTTGTATCCCTTCTCTAATTGCCCAAGTAACACTTCCTATAATTTCATCTTCACTATGTATAACAATTGAACGATGAACATCAATACATACGATGGCATGTTTTTTTGCCATTTCCATATCCTTGCCATAACGGGTTAAATAGTCTTGAATGAAATAATCACGATCGGAAGCTACAGCTAATCTAACTTTTGCCAAAATTTTCACCTCCATATAAAATAAGAGAATTTTAATGTATATATAGATTATAATATATCTCAAATAAATGTAAATCATTCCAGCTTAAATTATAACGATTGTAGCACCTTTTTTAAATTTCAGCGTAAATTGTATTAAGGAGGAGTGTGATATGATATTAGCTAGTAGATATTTAAGGTTGTTGGACCCCTATATGTTTGGGCCAGATGTAATGCATGTTCAGGAAAGACTTACTGAATTAGGTTATTATGATGGACCGATAGATTCCATCTATGATGAGGAGATCTTTGAAGCAGTTAGGTCTTATCAAGCAGATTATGGACTTAGTCCAGACGGGATTGTAGGTCCAGACACATGGAATTCTATTGGTTTAAGTCCTACTGTGGACTACCCTCTTCCTCCAGAAGGCTATTCAATTGAAATTGATCTGGAGAGTAAAATTCTTACATTAAAGCAATTTACGGAAATAATTGAAACATATCCTGTGGCCGTTGGTAAGCCTTCCACTCCTACACCTCCAGGTGATTGGAAAATTATTCAAAAGACCCTTAATCCTGGTGGGCCCTTTGGTACTAGGTGGATGAGATTAAATATACCTTGGGGTGGCTACGGAATACATGGAACAAATGCTCCTGAATCTATAGGCACAGCCGCAAGTAATGGTTGTATTAGAATGTTTAATGAAGACGTAGAAGTTCTTTACGACATTGTTCCTTTAGGTACACCAGTAAAAATTATTGGCAATGTATTTACTGGTAGAATACTAAGTGTTGGAATTGAACCAGGTCCCGATGTATTCGAGGTAAAGACAAATTTAACTCAGCTAGGCTATTATGATGGAGAAATAGATGGTATATTTGATGAAGAATTACGAGAGGCTGTTATAGCTTTTCAGCAGGACTTTAACATAGTTGCTGATGGCGTGGTAGGGGTAGATACCTACAATGAGTTAAGATTAGCAGTAGATCAATATCTTAATAATCGAGAACCATAGAACAAAAACTCCAGTTTAGATCTGGAGTTTTTATTTTAGGATAGAATTGAATAATTAATTTAGAGTTGTTGAAAAGACGCGATCATCTTCTCATATATAAATTATATAATAAAGTTGACAAATATTTTTCTTTGTTATAAAATAATCAGTGTTAAATAAAGGATTACGGGACATAAAAAATCCCACGATGTCCTTTTGTCTTTTATCAGTATTTGAATATATTTTAGAGATTTTGTGAAGGAGGAAATAGAAATGAGTTTAAAGAAAAAGTTATTAGTAGGTGTACTTGGTTTGACGATGGTGGCATTAACTGCCTGTGGAGGATCAGACGATGTTAATTCAACAACTGGTGGATTAAATGACGGTACATATGAAGGTACTGGTCAAGGTTTTAAAGGTGATATTAAAATCGAGTTAGTTGTTGAAGATGGAAAAGTAACAGACTTAAATGTATTAGAGCATGGTGAAACAGAAGGAATCTCTGATGCTGCTTTTGAAGGAATTACTGAGCAATTATTAGAGAAACAATCAGCTGATTTAGATGTTATTACAGGTGCTACTATGACAAGTGAAGGGTTAATCGAAGCAATTGAAGAAGCTCTTCCAAAAGCTAGTAACTAATTATTAAATATAATTTAATAATAAAAAGAAAAAGTATAGGTTGTTAAAGCCTATACTTTTTCTTTCTATTATTGACAGCTTATAAAAAAAGATATAAAATATAATTAATGAATTAATATTCATATTACGGTATAAAAATTAAGTGATGGATTGGAGGCTAAAGTAATGAAAAAAGAAAACATTGAAAAAAAGCTTAGTAGCCAAAGCCAAGAAAATAAGCAGACTCAGCAGGAATTAGAAAAAGCATATCAAATCTTATTAGAAAATAGACAAAAGAAAATTCAATTATGGAAATAAAATGAGGCATCTTTGTTCTAACGAATAGGGAAGTTCTACTTTGAATTATTTTAATATAAAAGAACTTTACGTAATGAAGTTTTAAAATAACCAGATAACATTATTTAATTGATTAATAAATTGTGAGGGTCCCTTGGTATTCGCCTAAAGTCATCCATTAAATCTTCATAAGAGAGACTTTGGTCTTTTCAAAAAAAAATTGAAGAGATTACATAATATTAGAACTAAACATATTAGTCAATGAATACAGATTAGAAATGTTTTCATTTTGAACTTAATATAGTCTAATCGTATTATGTAATCCCTATTTATAATTTACTAAAGTATTGTTTAATATAGCATAAGAAAAAAATCATCATACCTGACAATAGCTTTTTCAATAAGTCTTCCTATGGAAGGCTTTGTTTTTTGTGTAATCTGTTTTTCTTATATTGAAGCAGATTTAATAAAAACATCTACAACTTCAGGATCAAACTGAGTACCACTACATCTCAGTAGTTCTGAAATGGCCTCTTCATGGGTTTTTGAGTAACTCCGATAGGGTCTTCTAGTAGTCATAGAATCATAAGCATCTGCAACAGAAACAATTCTAGCTAATAGAGGAATATCAGTTTCTTTTAGCCCGTATGGGTAGCCTTCACCATTATACCATTCATGGTGATGTTTGATGATGGGAAGTATATCCTGTAACTTAGGTATAGAACATAAGATATTTACACCATGGAGGGGGTGTAACTTAATATGTTCTATTTCTTCTTCAGTTAACTTACCTACCTTGTTAAGTAATACGCTACCCAACTGTAATTTACCAATATCATGTAATAACGCCCCATACTTTAGTTCCTCCATCTGATGGAGGGGTAAAGAAAGTTTCATACCTATTTCTAAAGCATATCTAGTAACATTTTCGCTATGAAAAAGAGTATATTGATCCATAGAATGAATGACTGATAGCAGTATTCTTATAATGGAATAGATATCTTCATAACTATTGAAGTCCCTGTAGAGATTACCGTGAAGAATTGAGAAGTAGCTACCAATTTGCTGAAGGGTAAAGGCTTTAGCATTATGTAATTTTTCTTCAGTCAATTTTAAAAGCAAATCTTTTGATTTAGCTTCTTTAGGGAAGGCTGAAATTCCAGCTGAGACGCTGATTAAATCAGGTGGAAGATGAGCTTTGCCTTCAAAATTCAAAAGATTAATACTTTTTTGAAATTGTTTAACCCATTTAGTAGCATAGCTAATATCATTGTTGTTAAAGATTACTGCAAAAGTAGCGTCCGATAGTCTAAAGGCAATAGGTGCCTCTAAATCCTCGATTGCGTTGCCGATCTCCTTCAACAAACAATCGGCTTCATTTCTTTTAAACAAATTTATATAGGATTTCATGAAATTAATTTCTAATATTGCTAAGATAAAGGTTTTCTCAAGTTGGATTTTACCGTCTAAATACTCACTGAAATATCTTGAGTTATAGAGAGAAGTAATATCATCAGTAAGGGCTAATTTTTTTAAATGTTCATGTTGCTTATTAATTTCCAAAGCTAATTCATTAAAGGATAGAGCTAATTCACCAATCTCATCATCGGAGTAGATGTTAATGGGGATAGGCTTCTTTGTAAGCTTAATCTCTGTAATGACTTCTCGAGCATGATTTATTGGATCTAATAAATACTTTTTCATAAAGTAATAGGCTAAGGTAAAAAAGACTAGTACTAATAAAAAAGTCGAAATCTGATACCCTTTTAAAGTATTGAATGCTTGACGATAGAAGCCATAGGGTATTTCTAAAATACCATAGGCAAGGAGATCACCATTAAGATTTTTAATCGGTATATAGTGATACAGACTCCCCTCTAGTAAGTGGTTGTCAAAATCATTTATAAAAGTATTTTCAAGATGCTTTTCTAGATTAGGGTTTGATTTAACTAATCTAGCGTTAACATACATATTGGTAGTTAGATTTGGAAAGCTAATATGTTCAAGTAAAAAAGCTTCGTCAATTTTTTCCAGTACTATAATGCTCCCAGAAATTAAGTTGTTATTTTCCTCTGATTTTATTGGCTGTAGCGTCATCATGTATAGTTCATCATTTAATAAAATAAAATCGCTAGTATTTTGAAGTTTGAAATTTGTGTTTTCAAATACTTCAATCATACTGGTTATATTATAGAAACCCTCAATATTTTCAAGAAGTAAGGAGCCAGAGGGGTTAATAACAGCTGTATATGAAAAATTAAAATGACTCGGTAGCCAGTCTACAATATTATATTTAAGCCACTCAATATCTTCTGTAGCAGTTTTTTCATAGGATTCTTCCCAGTAACTATAATCATAGACAATTAAATTAATATGATCTTGATACTTTCTTAAGTTAAAGAGGAAATGCTCTTGATAATGATTGATTTCTTTTTGCTTATACTGACCTAGTTGATTTTCCATAGATATTTTGGTGACATTCACCAGTGATATTATTGGAATAAATGAAGTAAGAATTAGGAAAATAAAGAGCTTATGACTTATTTTTTTATGTAAGTGTCTATATCTATTCAGCACAGGTAGCCCTCCTTAACAAGATCTTTCATTAATATTCGACTTTCGACAAAATAATACCTTTTTTTCATCAGTTGAAAATTAAATTATGTTTATTTTGGTTGAGTTAGATTAAATTATATTAAGTCCTTTAGTTTCTTTATCTAATGTCATTCCTAAATCTTCCCAAGAAGGACTTTACTCTAAACTGGGATACTAACTATAAATGTTTATAAGCTGAATTGTTAGTATTTAAGTTTATAACCTCATTTATATTACCCATTGAATACCAAGTAGCGATGTTTTCATTTTGAATTAATATTAATTTGATGTTAGTTATGCAATTTCCTAATTAATTTAATCGACGAACTCCTAGGAGGAAATTAGTAAGAAGTTGGTAAGTGTACAAGTTATCAAGCATAGTTTTGATAGAGGAAGTAAATATTAATGTGATATAAGAGGAGTTTATTTACATCCATAATGGATATAAATGTATAAATGTACCAATTATTAATCTTAAAGAAATGGAGGGATTAAATTGATCTATGAAGACTACAATCCTATGAAGAAAAAAATGTTTCAAATTATGAACGAGGAAGGCGAAATTATTCAACCTCAATTGATGCCAGACCTAGGCAAAGAAGAATTACTGAAAATGTATAGATTAATGGTGCAAACTAGAGAAACTGATAAAAAAGCATTACTGTACCAAAGACAAGGAAGAATGTTGACCTATGCACCAAATTTGGGACAAGAAGCTGCTCAAGTTGGTAGTGCCTTATCTCTAGGAAAAGAAGATTGGATGGTACCAGCCTTTAGGGAGCTTGGGGCATGGTTGGCTAGAGGAATAGAAGTCAATATGGTATATCTATATTGGTATGGTAATGAGTATGGAAGCAAGGTACCAGAGGGAATTAAGGTATTACCCGTATCTGTACCAATTGCCAGTCAATTACAACATGCAGTAGGAATTGCGTGGGCATCTAAACTTCAAGAAAAGGATGAAGTCGTCATGACATACTTTGGAGACGGAGCCACTTCACAAGGGGACTTTGGGGAGGCAATGAACTGGGCTGGGGTGTACCAAACCCCAACTATTTTCTTCTGTCAAAATAACCAATTTGCCATCTCTGTTCCTAGAGGGTCCCAAACAGCTTCAGAGACCATTGCTCAAAAGTCTATTGCCTACGGAATGCCTGGCATACAAGTGGATGGGAATGATATATTTGCTGTTTATGTAGCTACAAAAGAAGCTGTAAAACGAGCTCGCAATGGCGGCGGACCAACACTAATTGAAGCCTTTACCTATCGTCTTGGTGCCCATACCACAAGTGATGATCCTACCCGTTATAGAAGTGACCAAGAGGTTGAAGCGTGGAAGAAGAAAGATCCAATTGATCGGATGAAAAAATACTTAATGAGGGAAGGTTTATTAACTGAAGAAGAGGATGAAAAAATAGCTCAAGAATATATCAATATTGCAGAAGATGCCTTTAAATATGTAGAGGCTAATGGGGAGATTGAATTAGAAGATATTTTTAAATATCAGTTCAAAGAAATGACACCTCAATTAAAGGAACAACTAGAAGAATATAAAGAATTTTTAAGAGGAAGAGGTGAAGCATAATGCCATTAATGAATGTATTACAGGCTGTGAATGAAACTTTAAAGCAGGAAATGCGTAGAGATGATAGAGTCGTTGTATTTGGAGAAGATGTTGGCCATGAAGGTGGGGTTTTCCGTGCAACAGTAGATTTACAAAAGGAATTTGGTAAAGATCGTTGTATGGATACTCCTTTAGCAGAGTCAGGTATTGTTGGTGTAGGCATTGGAATGGGGTTAAATGGATTAATTCCAGTAGTAGAGATCCAATTTATGGGGTTTGTCTACCCTGCTTTTAATCAAATTATCACCCATGTTGCAAGAATGAGAAATAGGTCGAGGGGAAGATACACTGTCCCTATGACAATTCGCATGCCCTATGGTGGTGGTATTAGAGCCTTAGAACACCACTCTGAAAGTACAGAGGCTCTGTTTGCCCATATTCCTGGGCTTAAGGTTGTGGTGCCTTCAACACCCTATGATACGAAGGGTTTACTGGCATCGGCTATTAGGGATGAAGACCCTGTCATTTTTTTAGAGCCAAAGCGAATTTATCGAGCTTTTAAGCAAGAGGTTCCAGAAGAAGAGTATTTAATCCCCATCGGAAAGGCAAAGGTAGTTAAAGAGGGAGAAGACATCACAATTATTTCGTGGGGAGCTTCTATGAGGGAGGTTTTAAAGGCTACTGAAATGGCAGAAGGCAAAGGGATTTACCCAGAAGTAATTGATTTAAGAACTATTGCACCGATAGATCGGGAAACCGTCATCCAATCAGTTAAGAAAACTGGGAGAGTATTGATTGTCCATGAGGCTCCAAAAACTGGAGGTGTAGGAGGAGAACTAATTTCCATCATAAATGAAAAAGCATTTTTACACCTTGAGGCTCCTCCCAGTAGATTAACAGGATTTGATACAGTATTCCCATTACCTAAAGGGGAGCATCACTATATTCCAAGTCCTGAGAGGATATTAAAGAAAATTACTGAAACAGTAAATTATCTTACATAGGGGGAATAGAGAAAATGATAGAATTTAAACTTCCGGATATTGGAGAAGGAATCCACGAAGGTGTACTTTTAAAGTGGTTAGTAGCTGTAGGTGATGAAGTTAAAGAAGGGGATTCCCTTTGCGAGATAGAAACCGACAAGGTTAATGCAGAATTACCAGCCCCGGCTACTGGAAAAATTGCAAAGCTTAATGGGGAAGTTGGAGAGACCATCTATGTAGGAAATGTGTTGGTGGTAATCGACACTGGTGAAGGTGGAGAAGTCTCTCAGAGAACTGAAGAAAATAAAGCTGAAGCAGGAGCAAAAACAGAAGCAGTTGAAGAAGATAATGCAGGTGTTGTTGGTGCTTTAGAGGTTTCCAATGAAGTTGTTTCGATTAGTGAAGAAGGACGTTCAGATAAAGTGAAAACCTCAAGCAAAGGAAAGGTATTAGCAACACCAGTGGCAAGGAAAATGGCCTATGACCTAGGGATCAAAATAGATGAAGTAAAAGGTACAGGACCAAATGGTAGGGTGATGAAGGAAGATATTCAGAAAACCTACGAAAATAAGAAGTTATCTTCTGTTGAACCCTCTAAAAAAGAGGGGGATTCTACTATAGAAAATGAAGAAATAGTCAAGCTTACTACCTTAAGAAAGACAATTTCTAAAAAAATGACAGAATCCTTTTTTACGATTCCCCATTCGGTTGTCATGGCGGAAATAGATGTATCTGCATTAGTGGAATACCGAGAGGCCATTAAGAACAAGTTTTTAGATGATCAAGGGTTGAAAATTACCTATCTTCCCTTTGTTATAAAGGCACTAGTTCAATCATTGAAGGAAAACCCTAAGTTTAATAGTCAATTGTCGGAGGACGGCCAACATCTAATATTAAAAAATTATTATCATGTAGGAATGGCCGTTGATACAGAAGATGGATTATTAGTGCCTGTTATCAAAAATGCAGATCAAAAGGGGATATTGTCCCTAATGAAGGAAATTGATCGTCTTGGTGAAGGGGCTCGAGAAAGAAAAATAAAAATAGAGGAATTAAAAGGCAGCACCTTTACCATCACAAATTTTGGTTCATTAGGTGCAAGTTTGGGTACACCTATAATAAATTACCCAGAGGTTGCAATTTTAGGTTTGGGTAAAATAGAAAAGAAGCCAGTAGTTATGGAGGATGAAATTGTTATTCGTTGGATGTTACCAATCTCAGTTGCCATAGATCATAGGGTACTAGATGGTGGAGATGCAGGAAGATTCTTAAAATCCTTTAAAGGATACATGGAGGATCCCCATAGCTTACTATTACTATAGGAGGCGATTTAATGATCTACGATATAATTGTAATAGGTGGTGGTCCAGGTGGGTATGTAGCCGCTATAAAGGCAGCCCAACTTGGTGGTAAGGTTGCTTTAGTAGAAAAAGAGGCCTTAGGCGGTGTCTGTTTAAATTGGGGTTGTATCCCAACTAAAGCCCTATTAAAAAATGCAAAGGTTTATCAAGAAATTTTAAAAAGTGACTTTTATGGCATCGAAGGAATATCAAAAAAAGAATTAAAAATCAACTGGAAAACCATGATTAAACGAAAGGATAGCGTAGTTAGAAGGTTGGTTAGGGGTGTAGAGAGTCTATTAGTTAAAAATAAAGTTGAAATTATCAGGGGGTTTGCTAATTTTATTGATAACAACATAATTGATGTAGAAGGACAAAAAATAGAAGGTAAAAAGATCATTATTGCTACTGGAGGCAAACCTCAAATTCCTAACATACCAGGACTTAGAGAAGCCTACGAAAAGGATTATCTTTTAACCAGTAAGGAAATTTTAAATCTTAAGGAATTGCCAAAAAGTTTATTGATCCTTGGTGGGGGTGTTATCGGGGTTGAATTTGCAACTCTATTTAATAGTCTAGGAGTAAAGGTGACGTTACTACAACGTTCTGAAAGAATTCTATCGGGTGTAGAAACTGAAATGGCCGATACTTTAACGAAACATTTAAAAAAGAATGGGTTAGTTATCCAGACTAACTGCCAAATTAATAGAATCCAAGGAAACACTGTTGTGGCAACTGTTAATGGGGAAGAAAAGATATTTGAAGGAGATAAAATACTGATTGCTCTTGGTACTAAGCCAAATCTTAAGGGGTTAGAAGGATTAAAACTAGAGACCGACAATAGAGGAATTGTTACCAATGAGAAACTAGAAACCAATATCGAAGGAATCTATGCTATAGGGGATGTAAACGGTAAATATCTATTAGCCCATGTAGCCAGTGCAGAAGGCCTTGTGGCAGCCAGTAATGCAATGGGTGGCGATGAAGTGATTGATTATAAGGCAGTCCCGTCGTGCATTTATAGTTTTCCAGAAATAGCTTCTGTTGGCTTAACAGAGGAAGAGGCTAAGGAAAAAGGCCATCAAGTAGTGGTAAGTAAGTTTCCCATTAGTGCCAATGGAAAAGCGATGGCAGAGGGAGAAAGTGTAGGATTTGTAAAGGTTATAGCCGATCAACAATATGGGGAAATATTAGGCACCCATATCATGGCTGTTCATGCCACGGATATGATTTCTGAAGCCGTTATATCCATGGAGCTTGAAGGAACTGCTGAAGATGTGGCTAAGGCAATACACCCACATCCAACCCTTTCAGAAATTGTAATGGAAGCAGCCCACGGCATCACAGGTCATCCTATTCATATATAGAAGGAGGGACTTAGGGAGGAGAGCCTCTTTAAGTCCTTTTTTAGTTTATAACAGAAAAACTAAAACCTACCATATAATTTAGTAGCTTAATAGTAGTTTATGGGCATGCCTATTAGGTTTTCCATCTATGTATCTATAGAAACTTTCCACGAAAAATTATATAATTGAGATATAACCTAAATTAAGTCTATGGGATATAAATTTTACAAAAAGTTTCAAGTATTTCAGTAGGAATTCTGTAGATAGATGAAGAATATATCTATTATTGGTGTAAGATGTGATTGTATCCTATGAAAGAGGAATTGACCATATAGATAGGAGTAAACCTTATGATGCTAAATAAAATCCTAATATTAAGGCCTACAGTTAGTCGTAAATGTCTTCTAAAGAACTTATTGCGTCGATATGGGTATCAGGTGGTGGAAGAACTGCTCGCTACTGATATTAGCGAAATTGTAGAAAACACTAAACCTAATATCATATTGATAAATGCTTTTCCTAATGAAGAAGAAAGCTTTATTGGGTGTAAAACACTAAAAAATGATTCTGAAACAAAAGAAATTCCTATAATTGTGCAGCTCCATGATTTCTCAGAAGAAGAAAAATTAAAATTTATTCAAGTAGGTGTAGATGATTTTATTCAAATACCCTATCATGAAAATGAATTGATGCTTAAAATTAAGAATCAGTTTAAAATTAATGAGTTAAAGAAGAGATTAAATGACTCAAATAATGCCTTAGAAGAAAGTTTGTCTAGAATCGCTAATCAAAAGTTAGAATTAGATAGAAATCTTACTATGGCAGCTAAAATTCAAGAAGCACTAATACCTAAGACCTTAGGAAATATACCGAACTGTTCTTTTTTATGGCATTTTCAACCTTCTGGTAAAGTAGGTGGAGATATATTTGATGCCTTTATGTTGGACGAGGATCATATGGGTATGTATATGATAGATGTCATGGGACATGGAATCGCATCCTCTATGTTGGCGGTTGCCCTATCTGAATCTCTAATTTTAGATATTGAGCGGGGCTCCCCACTAAAACGGAAAATAAACGATTATCCATACTATGAAATCATACCTCCCATAGAGGTAATTCGATATTTGAATAAACGTTTTCCATTTGCAAAATACAAACATTACTTTACTATTTTTTACATGGTATTAAATGTAAAAACAGGGGTATTAAAGTATGTTAGGGCTGCTCATCCTGCACCTTTTCTAATTAAAAATAGTGGCGAAATACAAGAATTAGATGGTTATGGGACACCTATTGGTTTTGAATTTGCTGAGGATCATGAAGAAAAGACGGTATGCTTAGATTCAGGTGACACAATTATAATTTATACTGATGGATTGTTGGAAATTAAAGATGAAGAGAATAAAGTATTAGAATATGAAGGGTTAGTTGATTTCTTAAAAGAAGAAGTTAAATGTGAAAGCCACCATTATACCCTTGCTTTAAAAAAACTATCAAGAAATCAGCCTAAATTAAAAGACGATCTATCAATTTTTGAAATGAAATGGATTAAGTTTGTATAAAATAGAGACAAAGATTAAAAATAGTATTAATCTTAAAGCTTTGTTAAGGATGAAGAAATAAATAAGTATTTGAAAATAGATAAATAGTCTTAGAAATTATTGTTGAAATTCTGGTCAAAACCAAGTATATTAGTTATAAGTATATTGTATACAAAGCATTTTTATCATCTTTTTGTCATACATAGAATTATGTTGGCAACAAGACAGTCTATTAGACATTATGTAGATACTATTTTATGTATACAATTAATCATTATAGTGATCTACTGATTAAAGCAAAACGCTATTTATATTTTTAAAGAGAGTTAGTTTGAAAACAATATGAAAATCAAAAAGTATAATACTAAAATAATGGATAATAAAAGTAGAGAAAAATATGGGGGGATCGGTGATGTTGGAGAAAATGGTTGTAATTAAAAATGCAATAGGGCTTCATGCTAGGCCTGCTAGTTACTTAGTTAAGGAGGCTACCCGTTTCAAATCTGAAATAATGATTATTAAAGGTGGAAACGAATATAATTGTAAAAGCATCATGAATGTATTAAGCATGGGTGCTAAAAAAGGTGATGAAATTCTCCTTAAGATAGAGGGTAGTGATGAAGCAGAAGCAATGGAAGCTTTGGTAGATTTAATTGAAAATACTTTAATTGAACATGATTAGTTAGAAAAAATCTTTCTTCGAAGAAAACAAAGATGATTTTAGGTGAAGAAAACAAGATATTACATCAATTTAATTAAATTAAATTGCTTGCTTACTCTTGAATCGCATTTACCAATGTTCTTTTAATAAATTTCAAAGTAGGACTTACCTATGTTATGGAAAAGAGAAAAGAAATTTTCTCTTTTTTATTTTTTGAAGAGTAGGTTTTAAGTTTAACGGAAAAAATAGCTCTAGAAACTGGGGGATCAAAATGTTAACTTGATAAGAATGATAAATGTTAAAAATAGAGTGGGGTAAGAGAAAATAATAATATATTTATAAAAAAAATATCTTTTTAGAAATTGAAACGTTTTCCTAAATCACAAAATTAAAAGTAAGTAAATACAATGATATTATCCTGTTATATTTTTAAAAAATAATTAATATTTTTGCAGTATTCTATTTACTTTTTATCAAAACTCTTGTATAATCATTATTAAAATTTAAAAGATTATAATAATGTAGGGAATAGCACGAATATTAAAACGGATTATCAATTAAATATTCGTGTTACAAAATGTAAGGAGGTATAATTATGAAAAAAAGTTTGGAAGACATTTTATCAGAACCAATGGTCTACTTTTTACCACCATGGACCCACAAAAAGGAGATTTTAAAACAAATTTTAGAAGCCCACACTGCAATTAAATTTGTTTCATTAGTAGGTGTGGACTTAGGCGGAAATAATACTGATGAAAAAATTCCTATTTCTTTGTTTTTAGAGGATATTGATGGTTTTCTTAAAACGGGAGTACAAACCGACGGATCTAGTGTTATGCTTCATGAAATTGCAACTTTAAATAATGCTAAGGTGGATATTATACCTGACCTTGATGTTACTTGGTTTGTAGATTACAATTATGAATTATTAGATGAAGAGACTCAATTACCCATCGGAACATTAAAAATACCTGCTTACTTAGAACATAATGAAAAATGGGTAGATTCTAGAGCCATCTTAAAAAGAACTGTAGAATATTTTAAGAAAGAAATGTTAGAACTCCTTACCAATAATCCCCACGCCCTTAAAGACTTAGGCATTGATTCAGTTGAAGACATTGAAGATGTAAGCTTAACTACAGCAACAGAGCTAGAATTTTGGGTAAAAACACCTGAAGACTTGGCAGATGAAGAAAAATTATCGACATCACAAATGTTAAAGGAACAATACTGGAAAAGAACAAAGGGTTCAGTTAGATCTGCTTTAGAAGAAACAATGTTAATCCTAGAAAAGTATGGTGTAGAGCCTGAAATGGGTCATAAAGAAGTTGGAGGAGTAAGATCTACAATTTCGATATCGGGAAAATTAAATCATGTAATGGAACAGTTGGAAGTTGACTGGAAGTACAGCACAGCCCTACAATCCTGTGATAATGATTTATTCATCAGAGAATTTATTGAAGAGACTTTTGAAAGATATGGATTAGAAGTTACTTTTATGGCTAAACCAATCGAAGGTGTAGCAGGAAGTGGAAAACATACCCATATGGGAGCTGGATTAAAGTTAAAAAATGGAAAGTTTATAAATTTATTCGCTCCTCAAAACATGACGGAAGAGTTTGTTAACTCTATGGGATGGGGAGCATTAATGGGGATTCTAAAAAACTATGAAGTTGTTAATCCCTTTGTAACTTCTACAAATGATGCCTTCAATCGATTGAAACCAGGATTTGAAGCACCAGTGTGTATCGTTGGATCCGTTGGTCATACACCAGAAAGTCCTTCAAGAAATCGTACAGTATTAATCGGTTTAGTTAGGGATATCAATAATCCATTAGCCACTAGATATGAGTTAAGAGCACCTAATCCAACTTCTAATACTTATTTATTAGTAAGTGCTTCTTATTTAGCTATGCTTGATGGTATTAAACAGGCAGTAGAAAGTAAATTGACCAGTAAAGAATTAGAAGTAGAAATTTCTAAAGATGCTGGAGAAGATAAATTTTATCTAGAAAAAGATAGAGCCTATAGAAGTGAGCATGATGTTTTTGAAGATTATACTGAAGAAGAAAGAAACAGATTATTTAGTAAACCGCCTGCAACTGTGTGGGAGAATCTTCAAGGTTTTACAAAGTGCCAAGATAAGAAAGCAATTTTATTTAGCGGAGAAGCCTTCGATGAAAAAATTCTTAATTCCTATGAACTTGCTACATTAGATCATTGGGTAACAGAATTATTAGGAAGAATTATTCCAAATAATATTGCAATCGTACGAAACTGCAAGAAACTTCATATTGTTGATCAAGCAACTGATTTAGATGTTGTAAATTGGGAGAAGATTAACAATCTAAGAATTCACTTAATGAAGGATAGCTTAGAACGAAAATCATTATTTACCGAAATTAGAGAAGCTTTAGAAGGCAAAGAGTATGAATTAGCGTCAAGACTTCAAATGGAAATGGCAGAAAAAATCGCTTCATTAAAAGCGATGTACAATGTATATAAGAGAAACTTAATGGAAGAAGTAAATGGCTATTTAGGTTAGGATAAGCTTAATCTAATCACCAGCATACCTATTGTATATTGATGGGCTATGCTGGTTTTTTCATAGCATAAGGAAATTGCATAATTGATATTAGATTTATTTTCATGCAAAAAAAAGTATTTAAGTAATAAGCCAAATTTCCTATTTTTCAAGAAGATAGTTATGTAAAATACTGTGGGAAGATTGATTCACACTTCATTCATAAGGCGGTCATCAATCGGTTATTGACTATAAATAGCTAATTTTCAAAGTTATAATATTGAATTATAAAAGTGAAGTATTGCATTTGATTTTAATTAACATAATCATGAAATAACTATTTTCCTTAAGTAATATAAGGAATAACTTGTTTCTCAATGGAGACATAGGGTATAATTACCATATAATGTGTTGAAAATATTATAAAGGGGGAAGAAATATGGACAGAAGAGTTATTCAAGAAAGAGTAGAACACATAAGAAGTCTACTAGATCCTGAAAGGGCCAAAAGAGAAAAAAGAGTGGAAAGAAGTAGAGGGATAGCAAAAGGAATTGCTGTAGGGACCCTTTTAGGGGGATTAGCAGGTATCTTTTTTGCCCCAGATAAAGGAAAAAACACTAGAAAGAAAACAAAGGAAGAATTAGAAAAAGCTAAAGAAATTCTAGAGACAAATATCCAAGAGGGTAAAGGAAAGTTCAGTGAATTTATGGAAGAAAGAAAGAGTCTGTTAAATGGAAAAACAATTCTTGTAAAGGACCATTCTGCCCATACCGCTGATCAAGTCGAGGAAGATGACGATTATATCTATGATGATGAGGAAGATTTAGCCAAAGAAGAGGCTTAAGTAGTAACAACCATGAGAAGAGGGTAGGTGGTATAATGGAATTTACAATTAGTCTAGAGCATATCTTACTTTTAGTAGGACTTGCTGTAGCGGTTTTACTAATCATGACATTAGTAAAGGTATATGAAATACTAAAACAGTTGAAACAGATCTTACTAAGAAATGATGCTAATATTAACCAAACGTTAGATTCGCTACCAAAAGTAATACATAATGTAGAAGAAATCACTAAAGCAGTTAATGGTGAAATGAAACATATTGATGGAACCATTAAGAATGTTGAAGAAATTACGGGTACTGTTAATGAAGAGATTAAGCACTTAAAGGGAGCAGTAAGAAATATAGAAGAAACCGTAGAATATGCAGCTGCTACTGCCCAAACCCTTACAGAGGATTTTGTACTTCCCATAAGTGATTTAATGAGTATCGTATCCTTAATAAAAAGCCTATTCGTCAAAGAAAAGAAAAAAGGTTTCTTTAGTAAATAAGCAATCCCTTAAATATCTGAGTATAATCAAGTAAATATACAACAAATAAATGGAATACAGCCTCAATATAGAGGCTGTATTTTTTATGGAAAAATTTAAAGGGAAGACTGTAGACAGTAAGGTTGAGTGCTAAGAAGGGGATAAATTTTTTTCTTAGAAATTAATGAAAAACTATTGTATTTTTATACAAAATAATGTATTATTAATAACATGATAAACTAGAATAAATATTCATCTTTAATACATAAATATACACAAGGTGAATATTGCTAAGGAGTGAAGTGTATGATTAAGGCAGGAATACTAGGATCTACAGGTTATGCAGGTTCTGAATTAACAAGGTTATTAATGAATCATCCAAAAGTTAAAATAGAGTTTCTAGATTCAAGGAGTTATGAAGGAGACACCTACAGTAATATTTATCCCAACTTAAAGGGTTTAGTTGATATAAAGTGCAGTTCAATTGATTTAGCAAATCCAGTTGAATTAGATAACATAGATGTTTTATTCTGCGCCCTACCCCATGGGTTAAGCCAAAAGGCTGTTCAGGAAGGGGTAAAGAGGGGGATTAAAGTAATTGATTTATCAGCAGATTTTAGAATTTCCAACCCCAGTGTCTATGAAGACTGGTATAACGTAGAACATAAAGCCCTACATGAACTAAAGACAGCAGTTTATGGATTAACAGAAATACATCGAGAAAATATAAAAACCACTCAATTGGTGGCAAATCCAGGTTGTTATCCAACTAGTATTCTATTAGCTGTATATCCATTACTAAAGGAAAAGCTTATTTTAACAGAAATGATAATAGCTGATTCAAAATCTGGAGTCTCTGGTGCAGGTAGAAACCCGATAGATGCTACCATATATGCCCAATGCAATGAAAGTGTTAAGGCCTACAGCCTTGGTACCCATAGACATACACCGGAAATAGAGCAAGAACTATCTCTGATGGCAGGAGGGCAGGTCTTGATCCAATTTACTCCTCACCTCATTCCCATGACCAGGGGAATACTGAGTACGATTTATGTTATGAATAGTAATAATCTAAAGGAAAAGGACCTAGTAGAAATCTATCACAACTATTATAAAAATGAGAACTTTATTAGAGTCTTAACAGGTGGTCAACTGCCTCAAACGAAGGCAGTAGTAGGTTCTAATTTGTGTGATATTGGTTTTAAAGTAGATGAGAGAACAGGGAAGATTATTCTTGTAAGTGCAATTGATAATTTAATTAAGGGAGCCTCTGGGCAGGCTGTTCAAAATATGAATGTTATGTTTGGTATAGAAGAAATGATAGGACTTCAACAAATGCCATTATGGCCTTAGGAAATGGGGGAAAGGAAATGAAAACTTTTGAAATTATTGAAGGGAATGTAACAACACCAAAGGGTTTTAAAGCCAGTGGAATCCATGCAGGGATTAAAAAGGCAAAAAAAGATATCGCCCTAATCGTTAGTGAAGTCCCTTGTGAGGCTGCTGGTGTATTTACTACCAATAAGGCTTGTGCCGCACCGGTTATTGTATCAAAGGAGAATATTAAAGACGGTAAGATTCAAGGGATCATTGTAAATAGTGGAAATGCCAATGCATGTACAGGTGAACAGGGGATCCTGGATGCAAAGGAAATGATTCATAGAACTGCAAAAGCCCTAAATCTCTCGGAAGAAAGTGTTATTGTTTCTTCAACAGGAATTATTGGAGTACCAATGCCTATGGAGGTTATTAATAATGGAATTGAAAAAGCAGTAGAAGCTCTTTCCTATGAAGGAGGCGCCGATGCAGCAGAAGGAATTATGACCACAGACCTAATCCCAAAGGCAGTGGCGGTAAAATTAACGATAGACGGTAAGGAAGTAACCATCGGTGGAATAGCTAAGGGATCGGGTATGATTCATCCTAACATGGCAACAATGCTTTCTTTTGTTACCACTGATATTAATATAGATGGTAGTTACCTAAAACAGATATTAACTGAAACCACCAATCAAACCTATAACATGATCTCGGTAGATGGTGATACCAGTACAAACGATATGGTGGCTGTAATGGCCAACGGCTTAGCTAACAATAAGATTATGGACGAAAACCATCCAGAAAAGGAGAAGTTTTTAGAAGCCTTTTATTTTGTCCATGAATATCTAGCGAAAACAATCGTCCGTGATGGGGAAGGTGCTACTAAGTTCATTGAAGTTGAAGGGATTAATGCACCTAAAGTAGTAGATGCTAGAAAAGCAGTCAAAAGTATTTTAAATTCAAGCTTAGTTAAAACTGCCTTCTTTGGTGAAGACGGAAACTGGGGAAGAATTCTATGTAGTGTTGGCTATTCAGGAATGGACTTTGAAATGGAGAAGATAGAAATTTACTTAAGCAGTGAAGGTGGAGAAGTTAAAATTGTTGAAGCAGGCCAAGGCACAGGCTTTTTAGAAGAAGATGTAGAGAAAATTCTAAAACACAAAGATATTAAAATTACAGTGGATTTTAATATGGGGATTGAAAAAGCCAAGGGATGGGGTTGTGACTTGTCCTACGATTACGTAAAAATTAATGGAGCCTATCGAACTTAGGATATGGAGTAAATAGGAGGAAGACAAGATGGAATTATCACCGCAACAAAAAGCCCACATCTTGGTGGGAAGTTTAGCATATATTAAAAAATTTCATAATCAAACAGTGGTGATCAAGTATGGGGGCCATGCTATGATCAATGAAGAACTGAAGCAAGGGGTGATTAAGGATATTGCCCTGATGAAATATGTTGGTATGAACCCAGTAATTGTCCACGGTGGCGGGCCAGAAATTACAGAGATGATGGAGCATTTCGGTAAAACAGCAGAATTTGTTGATGGGTTAAGAGTTACAGATGAGAAGACAATGGAAATTACTGAGATGGTTTTATGTGGTAAGATTTCTAGTCAAATTGTTTCTCTTTTAAATTTCAACGATGTAAAGGCTCTAGGGCTAAGTGGTAAAGATGGGTGCATTGTAAAAGCCACTAAAAAGAATGAGAAATTAGGTTATGTAGGGGAAATTACTGAGATTAATGCAGAATTAATTAATACAGTGATCCAACAGGGATATGTGCCAGTAATTTCACCAGTTGGTGTGGGAGAGCATGGAGAAAGCTATAATATTAATGCCGATGAGGTGGCTGGAAAATTAGCTGCAACCCTAGGGGCAAAGAAGCTTGTATTAATTACCGATGTAGAAGGTGTTTTAGAGGATAAGGATGACCCAACTACACTGATTTCAGCAATTAAAACGACAGAGGTGGACGAATATATAGCAACTGGCGTGATTAAGGGAGGAATGATTCCTAAAATCCAATGTTGTATGGGGGCAGTAACCCAAGGGGTAGAGCGTTGCCATATTATAGATGGAAGAAAGAATCATTCAATGTTGTTGGAGATTTTTACCGATGATGGTATCGGTACAATGATTACAACTTAAAGGAGGTAGGAAGGATGAAAATAGAAGAATTAGTAACAATGGGTGAAACCTACTTAATGAATAACTATAAAAGACTTCCCATTTCCTTTGTAGAGGGAAAGGGTTGTTATGTAACCGATACAGAAAATAATAAATTTCTAGATTTTATTGGAGGAATAGCAGTAAATAATTTAGGGCATTCTCCAGAAGCTGTCGTGACGGCTATTAAAGAACAAGCGGAGAAATTAATGCATGTATCTAACCTATTTTGGATTGAAAGCCAAGTCACCTTAGCCAAAATTTTAGTAGAAAACTCTTTTGCAGATAAAGCCTTCTTTTGTAATTCTGGGGCAGAGGCCAATGAAGGAGCCATTAAACTAGCAAGAAAATATGCCTATAAAAAGTTTGGAAACCATAAACATGAAATAATTGCTATGACAGGCTCTTTCCATGGAAGGACCCTTGGAACGTTAGCCATCACCGATAACAAAAAGTATCAAGAAGGTTATGGACCAATACCAGAAGGCTTTAAATTTGCAGAATTTAATAATATAGAGTCGGTTAACGCATTAGTCAATGAAAATACCTGTGGGATACTAGTTGAGCCTGTCCAAGGTGAGGGTGGTGTCACACCTGCCACTAAAGAATTTTTAGAGGCATTAAAGGTCCTTTGTAAAGAAAAGGATATATTATTAATCTTTGATGAAATTCAATGCGGTATTGCTAGAACAGGTAAGCTATTTGCTTATCAGCACTTTGGTGTAGAACCAGATATCATGTCTTTAGCAAAGGCGTTAGGTGGGGGATTCCCTATAGGGGCAGTAGTTGCTACAGAAGAGATAGCGGCTGCATGGCAACCAGGAGACCACGGAACAACCTTTGGAGGAAACCCATTGGCTTGTGCATCGGGGGTAGCTACGCTACAAACCGTAATCAATGAAAAACTATGGGAAAAGGCAGAGACAATGGGAAGTTATTTTGCTGAAAAACTTCAAGTATTTGTAGATACCTATCCTTGGGTAAAGGAAGTAAAGGGACTAGGTTTAATGATGGGCTTAGAATTAGAAATTGAAGGGGCTTCGATAGTTCAAAAAGCCTTTAATGAAGGAATACTTATTAATTGTACAGCCGGGAAAGTACTTCGTTTTGTACCACCCCTAGTTGTAGAAAAGGAAGATATAGATATTGTTATTGATGCATTACAGGAAATTTTTACTGAAATGGAGGTGGAATAATGAAGGGATATTTATTATTACAAGATGGAACCCTATTCGAAGGAAAGGCTTTCGGAAGCGAAACAACCAACATTGGAGAAGTGGTTTTTAATACCTCTATGACAGGATACCAAGAAATATTTACTGATTATTCCTACCATGGTCAGGTTCTAGTAATGACCTATCCTATGATTGGAAACTATGGTTTAAATTATGATGATGTAGAGTCTCAAAAACCAATTATAAAGGGATTAGTCGTAAGGGAATATTGTAAAAATCCAAGTAACTGGAAGAATGAAATATCTTTAGATGAATACATGAAGGTTAATGGGATCTTAGGAATTGAAGGAATAGATACACGTATGCTGGTAAAACATTTAAGAAATAATGGAACAATGAAGGGAATCATAACTACTTCTTTAGATAATAGAGAAGAACTACTGGTAAAGATGAAGGAAACAGACCTTACCACTTATAATTATACAGAGGAAGTGTCTACTAAAAGTCCCTATATTATTCCTGGTAAAGGACCTAAAATAGCCCTAATGGATTTTGGTGTAAAACTGAATATCATTAGAATTTTGCAATCCTATGACTGTCAGATTACAGTTTTACCCTATAATACAAAGGCTGAAGATATATTAAAAATGAAGGTGGATGGACTATTCTTATCCAATGGTCCAGGGAACCCTGAAAATTTAATGGTGGCAGTAGAAAACATCAAAAAGCTGATGAACAAACTTCCCATTTTTGGAATTTGTATGGGACATCAATTAATTGGTCTAGCATCTGGAGCAAAGACTTATAAATTAAAGTTTGGCCATAGAGGAGCAAATCATCCAGTAAAGGATTTAATTAATAATCGAGTGTATATTACTTCTCAGAACCATGGTTATGCCATTGATGAGAGCACTTTAAATACTAATTTATTTACTGTTACCCATATGAACTTAAATGATGGCACAGTAGAGGGAATTAAGCATAAATATTTACCAGTATTCAGTGTGCAATATCATCCCGAGGCCTGCCCAGGACCAATGGATTCTAAGTATCTATTTGATCAATTTATAAATAATGTACAACAGTATAAACAGCAAGCAGTATAGGGGGAATAGAAATGCCTAAGGACAATAAACTCAATAAAGTATTAGTCATCGGTTCAGGACCTATCGTCATTGGGCAAGCAGCTGAATTTGACTATTCAGGGACACAAGCTTGTAAATCATTGAAGGAAGAAGGTCTTGAGGTGGTTCTGGTTAATAGCAACCCTGCCACCATCATGACAGATCAAAATATAGCAGACCACGTATACATCGAACCTTTAAATGTAAAGGCATTAGAAAAAATTATTTCCATTGAAAAACCCGACGGAATATTACCTACCCTTGGGGGGCAGACGGGACTTAATTTAGCTATTGAACTATATGAAAAAGGAATTTTAAGTAAGTATAATGTAAAATTATTGGGAACATCGGTAGAAGCCATTAAAAGAGCGGAAGACAGACAGCTATTTAAAGATACAATGGAGCTAATTAACCAACCCATCCCTGCCAGTACCATAGTAGAGACAGTTGAAGAAGCCCTAAGTTTTGCTGAAGAAGTAGGTTATCCCCTAATTATTCGACCTGCCTATACCCTTGGGGGCTCTGGTGGAGGGATTGCCAATAATGAAGAACAATTTATAGAAATAGTTGGAAGAGGGCTTCGTTATAGTCGTATTGGACAATGTTTAATCGAACAAAGTGTTGCCAACTGGAAGGAAATTGAGTACGAAGTAATGCGGGACAAAAACGATAACTGTATTATTATTTGTAATATGGAAAACTTTGATCCAGTTGGGGTTCATACAGGGGATAGTATTGTAGTTGCCCCATCCCAAACCCTAAGGGATGAAGAATATCAAATGCTAAGAAGTGCGTCCATCGACATCATTCGAGAGCTTAAGGTAGAGGGAGGCTGTAATATACAGTTTGCCTTAAATCCAAATAGTATGGACTATATTGTTATCGAAGTGAACCCAAGGGTAAGTCGTTCAAGTGCTTTAGCCTCTAAGGCCACTGGGTATGCTATTGCAAAAATTGCAGCGAAAATAGCAGTAGGACTTACCTTAGATGAAATTAAAAACCCTGTAACAGGAAAAACCACTGCCTGCTTTGAGCCAGCTTTAGATTATGTTGTGGTTAAAATTCCCCAATGGCCCTTTGATAAGTTCAATACTGGTGACCGTAAGTTAGGAACCCAAATGAAGGCAACTGGAGAAGTTATGGCAATCGAAAGAACCTTTGAAGCAGCTTTGTTAAAGGCAGTTAGAAGTCTTGAGGGGAAAAGAAGAGAAATTTATTCTAAGGCAATGGCCGCATGGAGCAATGATTTTATTCAAGATAAACTTTCTTATCCCAATGATCAAAGATTATTTGCCATCTTTGAAGGGATGAGAAGAGGAATGACAATTGAAGAGATTTTTGAGATGACCGCCATCGATTTGTGGTTCTTGTCAAGAATTAAAAACATCATCATCCATGAAGGGTTATTAAAGGAAAAAGGACTTGAAGAAGAATTATTAACCGATTGCAAAAAAATGGGCTTCTCCGATGGCTATATAGCCAATATATTAGATATTAAAGAGGCAGAAATAAATCAATTAAGAAAATCAAAAGATCTAAAACCCGTCTATAAATTAGTAGACACCTGTGCAGGTGAATTTGAATCTGCAACACCCTATTTCTATTCAACCTACGAGATGGATAATGAAGTAGAGCTAACTGATAAAAAGAAGGTAGTTATTTTAGGTTCTGGGCCGATTCGTATAGGGCAAGGAATTGAATTTGACTATTGCTGTGTCCACGGAGCGTGGGCATTAAAGGACTTAGATATTGAAACTATTATTATTAATAATAATCCAGAAACCGTTAGTACAGATTTTGACACTTCCGATAAATTGTACTTTGAACCACTAACTTCTGAGGATGTCATTAACATTGCGGAAATGGAAGGAATTGATGGGGTTATCGTCCAATATGGTGGACAAACGGCTATAAACCTTACAAAACCATTGCATGAGGCAGGGGTAAAGATACTAGGTACTTCTCCAGAATCAATTGATATAGCAGAAGACAGAGAAAAATTTGCAGATCTCCTCAATAAACTTAATATCCCCCAAACAAAGGGCTGTATGGCTCTAAATCATCAAGAAGTAGAGAAGGCTGCTGAAACCTTAGGTTTTCCTTTAGTGGTAAGACCAAGTTATGTAATTGGTGGTCAGTCTATGGAGATTGTTTGGGAAAAGGACGAATTAATGAAGTATGTAAATAATCTTTGGGAAGAGCATCAAGATTATCCTATTTTATTAGACCAATATATACAGGGTAAAGAAGTAGAGATTGACGGAATCAGTGATGGAGAGACTATATTCATTCCAGCTATAATGGAGCATATTGAAAGAGCTGGAGTCCATTCTGGTGATAGCATGAGTGTCTATCCAGTTCAAAATGTAAGTCAAAAGGTTTTAGATGATATTGTAGACTATACTTCTAAAATAGCCAAGGCCCTACAGGTAAAGGGACTAATCAATATTCAATTTGTTGTTAAAGATGAAGAAGTGATGGTAATAGAGGCTAACCCAAGGGCATCAAGAACAGTACCAATTGTTGCAAAGGTAACTCAAGTGCCAATGGTGGCATTAGCAACAGCAATTATGACAGGAAAAACTTTAAAGGAAATGGGATATGAAAATGGAATAGCCCAATATCCTCCCTATGTGGTGGTGAAGGCTCCTGTGTTCTGCCTAGAAAAATTGGCAGAAGTGGATATATCCCTAAGCCCCGAGATGAAGTCTACAGGAGAAGTTATGGGGGTTGGGGCTAACTATCAAGAAGCCCTATATAAGGCCTTTGAAGGAACAGGATTAAAAATTCCTGAAAAGGGAGGGGTTTTATTTTCTCTATCCTCAAGAGAGAAGGAGGAAGCCCTATCTCTTGCTAAAAAATTAGTGGAACTAGGATTTGAAATTTTTGCAACAGAAAAAACAGGGGAATATTTTGTATCAGCAGGAATAAAAGTAACAAAGGTTTTTACCTCCCAAGAGGAAGTGATAAAGGCCTTTAAAACTGAAGACATTGCAATGGTAATTAATACTCCTACTAAAGGAAAACAAGCTGAAAGAAGCGGATTTAAATTAAGACGAACATCTGTAGATTACAAAGTGCCTTGTTTTACATCATTAGATACTGCTATTGGTTTTGTTGATGTAATAGAATATGTTAAGGGATATGTTTATGGAGTAAAGAAGATATATTAAAGAAGATATATTAAAGAAAATATATTAAGATAAGAACGTTATTGTCGGGGGATTGAATAATTTGTAGATAATTTGTGGTAGTTTTAAAATTAGATAAAACTGATTTAAATTCACTGTTATACTATTGTGAAACTCAGTCATTTTTCAAAAAAATATACAGCTTACCCAAAAAGGGGCTGTATATTTTTTTATTCTATAAGATTAAGATATGAGTAGAAGAAAGATAACAGTTAAAGAGATATTGATAAATAGGTATGAGGACTTTAAAAATAGATACTGGTCTAGGGTTCCTAAAGCTATGCGGGAGCATATAGATGTTCTGCAAAAGTAGGTCCCTAGTACTATTTTAATCTTGTTGTAAAAAATATATATTAATAGTAATATTTACAATGGAAAAACAATCCATAATTTATCAATCCATAATATAATGTAAACTTAAAAAAGAAGTAGCTTGTATTTAATAGATTTAGTAAGAAAATAGCAAAATATAAGAGTGGGTAGGTGAGGGAATGGGACAAAAAGTTGATTACAAAAAAATCGAAGCATTATCAAAAAAACTCGACAACTTAAGAAATACAGTAGAAAATAATACAACACCAGCATGTAGAGATACAAGAAATATCCTATCGAGTACACGGGTTAA
>NZ_JHYF01000017.1 GCF_000621485.1 Alkaliphilus transvaalensis ATCC 700919 | reverse complement strand
CCAGTAGCACCAGTAGCACCAGTAGCACCTGTTGCACCAGTAGGTCCAGTAGGTCCAGTGGCACCCGTAGCACCTGTTGCGCCAGTGGCACCAGTTACGCCAGTGGCACCCGTAGCACCTGTTGCACCCGTAGCGCCAGTAGCACCTGTTGCACCCGTTGCTCCAGTAGCACCAGTAGCACCAGTAGCACCTGTAGCGCCCGTAGGTCCAGTGGCCCCAGTAGCACCAGTAGCACCAGTAGCACCAGTAGCACCAGTAGCGCCCGTAGCACCAGTAGCACCCGTAGCGCCAGTAGCACCCGTAGCACCAGTGGCACCCGTTGCTCCAGTGGCACCAGTAGCACCCGTAGCGCCAGTAGCACCTGTTGCACCCGTTGCACCAGTGGCACCCGTTGCTCCAGTGGCACCAGTAGCACCCGTAGCACCAGTAGCACCTGTTGCACCAGTAGGTCCAGTAGGTCCAGTGGCACCGGTTGGGCCAGTAGGTCCATTACCAGTACCTTCAACTGCTAATAATGAAACGTCATCTACTACTACATCAGCACTCCCAGCTAATGGAAGTTTGTTGATGGTTATAAGGGCCTGGGTAGTACCAAGGGGAGAAATAGAAGTTACATCATAAATTTCTAACCACGTACTTTCTACCACATTGGGAAGCCTGCTAGGAAAGATATTGGTGATTAGCCCATTTCCTAAATAATTAAAGGCAGCATCATAATAAGAGATAGAGATAGAGACTAATGGACTAGGAGCTATTCCCACTTTCGCAATAGAAAGAATAAGGGCTAACTGCTCCCCTGACTCAACTGGAACAAATTGAGAGATAAAGCTATTAACAATTCCTCCAGTGAATCTTGCTGCATATATTCCTGAATGGCTGTACTCAGAAGTTATGGTTACATTTATAGCTGTCCAAGGCGGAAGGAGTCCAGTTTCAAATCCGCCATTAATAATCAGATCATTAAAAGACATAGTTTCACCTCTTTGTAGATAAAATTTTTAATCTAAGGGGAGGAACATGAAAAAAATCTAGTAAAGTTTAACTATAAAAAAATAGTTAAGATGACCCTCCTCCTAAAAACACTATATGTTTAATAGATATAGTTGTTGCTAATATTTACTTGATGCTAAATATAAAATGACATCACTTTTATATTGTATTAATGGAAAAAGATAAATTTATGTATACTGTACCTAAAATTAAAGTTTTTCATAATATATAGATGAGTAATGAAAGCTAAATTGATTTTGCCTATTAATAAAGTTAGTGTTTGTCAAGTCTTAGTTATTAGTAGAAACAAATTGTATATTATTAAATTAATAAAAATACACTTACTAGAAGGGGGAGGAAGGATGAAGAGTTATAAAATTCTTATTCTAGACCACCGTACCTATTGTATCAATAGTTTAGGGGACTCTTTAGCTCAGTTAGGACATAAAATAATGTACCAACCCTCATGGAACTTGAAGGAAGTTGAAAAAGGGATTTCATACTTTAACCCAGATATTTTAGTTACAGTTGGATATAACCGCAGACTCTTCTCTAAATTTATTGATCTAGTTCCAAAACTATGTAAAAAGTACCAACTTTTTCATATATATTGGGCGACAGAAGATATTATAAATTTTGAGGAGTGGTCCTTACCTTATGTAAAACGAACAAAGCCAGATTTAGTTTGGACGATTCATCCAAAGTGCATAAGTAAATATGCTAAACTTGGCATTCCATCAAGTTATTTCAATTTTGGATTTAACCCAAGAATATTCCCCCCTAAAAAGAAGACTGAAAAAGAAATCTATGATATATCCTTTGTAGGGTCCACTCACCTGTTTAAAAAGACATATCGATTTGATAGCCTTGACCATTTATTATTTCCATTGGTAAAGAGCAATGAAAAGGTTCATATATGGGGTTCAAACTGGAAAAGAGATGGGGCAATAATAAAAAGAGAATTTAACGTTGATGTTCCAAGAGAATGGCTAAAAGGGTATGTCTTATACGGAAATTCTGGATATATCTATCGTTCATCGAAAATTGTATTAGGAGTACAAAATGCAGAAGACCAAGTTACTCAACGTACTTTTGAAATTTTAGGGTCAGGAGCATTTATGATTGCTAGTAAAACTAAAGCAATGTCAGCTCTATTTGAAGATAAAAAAGAACTAGTGCTTTCAAGTTCACCCGAAGAAACAAAAGCACTGATTGCATACTATAAAGATAAGCCAGCCTTAAGATATGAAATAGGAGCTAATGCTAGAAAAAAAGTCATGAAAAATTTCACTTATGGGATGAATCTAAAGATGATATGGCCAAAGGTTGAAGTACTCATTAAGCAAAAAGTTAAAAGACAGAAATAAGGAGGAGTGTTGTTCTAATGTTTGGAAATGTACTGGTAACAGGTGGTGCAGGGTTTATAGGGTCACAATTAATAAAAAAAATATTACCAATTAGTAAACATATTTATGTCATTGATGATTTATCAACAGGATTAAGAGAATCAATACCAGATTCAGAGAAAATAACTTTTATTAAAGAGAGTATTAATAATAAAAAAATAATAGATGAAATTATGCCAAAAGTAGAGTATATTTTTCATTTGGCATGTTCTAATATTCTGAAGTCGGTAAGTGATATAGAGCTTGATTTAAATACAAATTTAATAGGGGGCTTTAACCTTTTACAAAGTGCCTATAAAAACTGTAGAATGTTAAAACGCTTTATTTATGCTTCGACAGCATCAGTGTATGGTGCTGCAACAATTTTACCAACAAAAGAAGAATATTATAAAATAGAATTGCCCTATGCAGCGAGTAAATTCTCTGCAGAACATTATTGTAGTGTTTATTATACAATGTATAAATTGCCTATATCAATTCTTCGTTTATCAAATGTTTATGGCCCAGGCCAGACTACATTAAATCCCTACTGTGGAGTAGTGGCTAAATTCTTTGAAGCAATAAATTTAAAGGAGCCTATAATAATTTATGGAAATGGAAACCAAACTAGGGATTTCACATATATAGAAGATGCATTATCAGCCTTTATCTTAGCAGCAATAAATGAAAAAGCAATAGGTCAAGTATATAACGTAGGTACTGGTATAGAAACCTCCATCATCAGTTTAGCCAATGAAATAAAATTAATATCTAATCATTCAGAGAACTTGGTTAAATTCAGGCAAAAGAGACCGATAGATGTTGTGAATAGAAGGAATATTGATTCATCAAGAATTCAAGAAGATTTAAACTGGAAAATTAATTATACTCTTTCAGAAGGTCTGAAAGAAACTTTTTTATGGCTTAAGGAGGAAAGAGAAAAATGAAGATTTTTCATGGTATTGTTGAAATAGCAGGGCAGATGGGAATTTTATGTTGTGGCTTGAAGAAAAAAGGACACATAGCCAGTGCATATAATACTTTTCATTCCTATTTGGGTTATAAAGAACATCTCGTAAATACAAATATTGTAGAATTAAGAAAAAATTCAAAAAAATTAATTGATTTTTTTGACGTTTTTCATTTTCATTATGCAACGACATTAGAAGAAAATTTTACAGACTTATTAAAAATTAAGCAAAAAGGAAAGAAAATGATAATGCACCATTGGGGTAATGATGTGCGTTTTCATGATATGGCTAGAATAAATAATCCATATGTGTATACAGGAGATTCACCACCTAATGAAGAAATACACAGGAGGCTATCAATAATTTCAAAATATGTTACAGATGCAATTGTGCAGGACTATGAGGTATTACCCTACGTTCAAAAATACTATAAAAGGGTACACATTTTACCGATAGCCATTGATCTAGATCGCTTTACACCTGCCTATCCTGATAAAAGACAAAAGCGGCCACTTATTCTTCATGCCCCAACTAATCCTGATTTTAAAGGTACAGTCCATGTAGAAAAAGCGATAAATGAATTAAGGGCAACCCATAACTTTGAATATAAGAGAATAGAAAAAATGAGTAATGCAGAAGTGATAAAACTCTATAAAAAAGCAGATATAATTGTTGATCAAATTCTTTGTGGTTCTTATGGACTTTTAAGTGTTGAGTCTATGGCATTAGGAAAACCAGTTGTAGCATTTATTAGACCAGATTTAGTCGGTAAATTTCCATCTAGTTTACCGATTGTTAATGCCAATCCATCTAATGTAAAAGAAAAAATTAAGCTGCTTATTGAGAAGCCCTATGAAAGGCACTTGGTTGGCATAAAAGGAAGAGAATATGTTGAAAAGTACCATGATAAAGATGTTGTACTAAATAAGTTGTTAGCCATTTATTCAAAACTAAAATAGTGCTAAGTAATGATAGTAAGCCATATAAAAATATCCCTTAATCGTTAATTACAGAACTTACGATTTTGGGATATTTTTATATGATATGAAATAATTAATTTCTAATTTAGAGCAAAACGGAAAGTTATTCTTTAAATTTGCTTAAAAGGCCTATTAATTTAATAAGGGATCAGGGGATAAGCTACTTTCGAATAGATACCTTTAATAAAACTGTAGATCCTAATATAATCAACTAATTTTTGCTTATAAACCTCATTTAAGGTTTGATCTGTGATCTTATAGACAACGACACAATCATTCATATAATTATTATACTGAGGGAGACCTAAATTAAGATAGTCAGTTAAATGATTTTGGTTGTATATTAAACCTTTGCCGTAGTTTATTTGCATACCGGTATGATAGAACTTCCCAAAGGCAGAAGCATAATTGATCCATTGATAGTCATTGTTTGTGTTACCGTAATAGTTTGAATTAATGCAGGTAATATCAAAACCAAATTTCTTCCAGTCGGTAATCCCATTGGAGCCATAGTTGGGCAACCACATGCTTAAATAGTTTTTTTGTCGTATAAAATTATTGATATCTATAACTAGTTGACTATCCTCGTCGAAAATTCCATCTCTCTGCCAGACAAAACCCTTAAAGGTTAAGTTGCCATGCAAATAGGTTGCCTTTTGCCAACCTTCTAGAAAATTATTAATCCACCATTTTAATGCAACTAATCGATCGTTGTGATTATTAAAATTTAAGTTTACATTATCTACAACACCAAAGTCATTTTGAAGGGTAAGGGGATAGGGTAGCATTACCCAAATATCAAGTTTTCTACCACTTAGGCAAGCGGCATGGAAGTTATAGTTGATTTTAAAAAGGTCATCAATCGCCAATCGCCAATCTTCTATAGTCGCCAACTCTCCTAATGTAGCATACATTGGATAAATATAATGGTTTGGTCGTGAGCTAATAGGATTAAATATTAGTCCACCAAACATAGTATCTATACTTTTATCCTGAAGTATATAAGAGACATATGGCTTTAAGTCTTCTATACTCCAATTTTGTATTTTGTGCTCTGCAAGGTCTCCTAAAGGGAGAATTGCTAAATGATTTTTTATATTAAGTTGTATAGGGGATAAAAATTTTAAACTCATAAAATTCCTCCTCACAAGTTTTCTCTATACAACATATGTAATAGTAGGAAAAATGTTATAGATAGTTATTTAGATGACCAATAAGGAGGCGTTTGTTATGCAGATTCTTCACGCACCTACAGAAATTGCTGGACAGATGGGAATTTTATGCGAAGGTCTTAGGGAAAGGGGACATTATGCAAGTGGTTATAACTGGTTTAATAGTTATTTAAAATACAATGGACCAATTATTAATACTGATGCTTATGAACTGTCTAGATTTATTAATACGCTAGATAAACATGCTGATATCATTCACTTTTACAATGGAAATACATTTCTACTTGGTAATGCTGATCTACCATATTTATTTCAGAAAGGGAAGAAGATGATAATGCATCATTGGGGTAATGACGTTAGAAGTCAGGCTAAGATTAGAGCCCATAATCCCTATGCAATTCCTAGCAGTTATTATAGTGATGATGTGATTCACAAGAATTTGAGTTTTATTTCGCAATATATAAGCACTGCTATCGTCCAAGACTATGAGGTATATCAATATGTAAAAGATTATTATAAAAAAATTCATATTTTGCCACTGGCATGTAAGGTTAAAGATATCGCTGTTGAATATCCAAAGCCTAACAATAAACCTATCAAAATTATCCATGCACCAACCAATAGAAACTTCAAAGGATCAGTTTATGTTGATGCAGCCATTATAAAACTAAGGAAAAACGCTGTTAATTTTGTTTATCAAGCAATAGAAAATATGAGTCATCGAGAAGCCATGCAAGCATACAAAGAGGCAGATATCATAATTGATCAGGTTCTGTGTGGAAGTTATGGAATGCTAAGTGTGGAAGCTATGGCAATGGGCAAGGTGGTTGTAGCCTTTATAAGAGATGATGTTAAACAACATTTCCCACCAGATTTACCAATTGTAATAACAAAACCAGAAGCAGTATATGAAGCTCTAATTAATCTAATAAATAATCCAGATAAATTACCCCAAATAGGTCATGCAAGCCGTGAGTATGCAATGAAATTTCATGAGATTGGTAGTGTTGTTGATAAATTATTGGATATTTATAGTCAGTTATAGAAGAGGGGGGATAGTTAATGTCAACTACCAATCCTAAAGTAGTTCACTTACCTTTGGAAATTGCAGGTCAAGCAGGGTTAATTTGTGAGTATTTAAGGAATGAGAACTTTAAGGCTTATAGTTTCAATTACTTTGAAAGCTATCTACAGTATAGTAATGTATGGCAAACAGAGTCCTATGAGTTAATAAAAGTACTGGATAAATTTATTGATTACTATGATATTTTTCACTTTCATAATGGCCATACTGTCATGACTGATTTTAGTGACATCGATATGATAAATAAAGCTGGTAAAAAAATGATAATGCATCATAGAGGAAATGATGTGAGGTTTAAGAGTCTTGCCAGCAAAGGAAAGGGATATGTTAATCCTTATGTAAAGACTAATAACTATTTAAGTGATGAAGAAATAAAAGATAATCTAGAACTGTTTTCGGAAAGCATGGATGCGGCAATAGTTCAAGATAATGAATTGTATAAATATGTGATTGACTATTATCGTTCAAAGGGGAAGCCAGTATATGTTTTACCAAGATTGATTAATAGTAAGGTGATTAAACCATTATACCCTCAAATTACAACTAAGAAACCCACAATAGTTCATGCACCAACTGATAGAGCATTTAAAGGGTCGGATATAATTGAGGAAACTTTAGAGAAATTAAAAGCAGACAAAATTTCCTTTGATTATATCAGTATTGAAGGGAAAAGTCATAAAGACGCACTAAAATATTATCGTAAGGCTGATATAGTCATAGATCAAATTTTGTGTGGATCCTATGGAAATGTAAGTGTAGAAGCAATGGCTATGGGTAAGCCAGTAATTTGCTATATCCGACCAGATCTCGAAAAAATGTATGGAGATAAAATGCCAATAATATCGGCTAACCCAGACAATTTATATCAAAAACTTAAAGCATTAATTACAGAGCCAGAAGAACGTTTTAGCCTTGGAAAGAAAGGTAGAGCATATGTTGAAGAACATCATGAGGGATCACGAATTATTAAAGATCTAATTAAAATATATCAAGAGGTATTGGAGACTAATGTATTTCCTCAAATTAAAATGCCTTAAGATAATTAAGGGTGGTGAGTTGGTTGATAACACTTGAAAAAAAAATGCTTATTTTACCTCAACGGCTTCAGATAGTGAAAGAGCTAGCTTTTATGTCATTTAATTTAGTTGATGTTCCTAAGGATATGAAAATCACTAAAATAAATATGCATATCCCACTAAATAATAGCAATATATCCAGCAAGGTGCATATTAATGAAATCATATCTACTTGGAGTAGAGACTTAGTAAGTAAGGGGAAATATCCCCCTTCAAAAACAATTAGCTTGCATCGCATTCCTCATAAAAGTAAAGAGCTTATTATAGATGTTAGTAATTTTAAAAGTAAGTGGTGTAGGCAAAGTGGATTAAATCATGGTATTGTCATTAAATTTGAGAAGCTAAACCCAGCCTATCTAGAGATGAATCCCCCTTTTATCATAGTTGATACAATATAAGAAATAATTGGCCCCAGAAGAAAACGCATGCACTATCAGTTATCTTGTGCATATACTGAAACTAAAAAATGCAACAGGATGATAGGCTATTTAATAAGTGTTAATAAGCTTATCAATTTAACTTAGAAAGTTTAAGGGGCCATTTATTTAGTATTACACAAGAAAGTAGGTGCAGATATTGAAAGTATTATTCCTTTCTATTATGGCAAAGTGCGGAGTTTTTACCCATGTACGAGAATTAGCCCTCTATATGCAAAAAAGAGGAGTAACGCCTATAATTGGATTTATTCATAATCCGAAGACCATAAGCCTTTTTAAAATAACTAAAAAAGATATGGATGGATTAATTGAATCAATTAAAGGGCTAGAGTACTTTTACTATGACTCTGATGAAAGCCTATTAAAAAAGATTCAATCTAATAAGTTTGATTTAGTGCATGCCCATTCACCTATTGTGCTATCATCCGCTATGGCAATATATAAAAAATATAATACTCCTTATATAGTTACTCTACATGGAACAGCAAATTGGAATACCCTTCACGGGGCATCCCTAAGGGTAGCAAAAGGCATTATTGCCATAGGACCAGAAGTTGCTGCGTCAGCTGGTTCAGAATTTAAAGATAAAATAGAAGTGATCTTTAATGGAATAGATACAGATCATTATAAACCAAATAATATGAAAAATAACCATGGTCCTTTACGAATATTATGGATGGGAAGAACAAATGGACCAACTGCCAATGGAGTCACTTATCTTTCTAAAGCTATTAGACAGCTAAGAAGAAAAGGAATCCCTGTAGAAGCAAAGGTAATTGGTCACGCATCTGGAGCGGGGACAGGGGAACTGGAACTTTGCGGTTGGGTACATGAACCACTTAAGTATCTTCAGTGGAGTCAAATTGTATTTGGTAGGGGGAGAGCCTTAAGGGAGGCAATGGCAGCTGGAAATGTCGGGTTTCTTATCGGCCAGGGATATGGTGGTGTGGTAATGGAAAATTGGTTTGATGAGGGGAAGACTCCGTTATTAAGTGCTTCTCTAAAACATGGATATTCTAAACTAAATTCACAGGATATTATGAAAGATCTCTTAGATTTCCACTATCGGAGGGGATTACTAGAAGAAAGAAGACTAGTAGCAAGGAAAATTGCAGAAGATCATTTTAATATATGGAAAATGGTTGATGAGACCTTTAAAATATTTCAAAAAGCCCTTCAAGGATAAATTGATTGTATTTTTAAAACTTCAAAATTACTAAATCGTATTTATTCTACAGTTAGCTATTATGAAGGCTTTAGTTGGGGAGGTTAGGGGTTTGCGTAATAAGATGGGGCACTATGAAGTTTTAATTAAGGATCCTATAATAGCAGAGCATATACCAGAAACTTGCTGGTATAATAACAAAGCACTTGCGAACATGTTGGAAAAATATCCATCAATTTATCTGAAACCAAATGATAACACAGGGGGTAACGGGATTATCAGGATTAAGAGAATTAAAAAAATTAAATATTTAGTAAGTGTGGATAAAAAAACAAAAGAGATAGATCAAAGAATGCTTAATAATGTACTAAAGGAAGTTATAAACCACCCTGAAAAGTATATTATTCAACAAGGGATAGAACTATCAACTTATAATTATAAACCTTTTGATATGCGGATTGTATTGCAAAAAGCACTTAATACATGGAGGCTAACTTTGACTTCTGTTAAAGTTGCAGCTACACGAAACGCAGTGGTTACAAATGTTTCTAAGGGGGCGACCGATTATCCCCTGCATAAAATACTTCAGAGGTATGATCAAAAAAAAGAACCCATGATCATATTTAGAGAAATGATAGATTTAAGTCATCAAATAGCTAATGTGTTAGGCAATAGTAAGCCACTAAAAATAGTAGGCTTAGATATTGCCCTCGATAAAAGCGGTAAGCTATGGTTTATTGAAGCAAACGAGCACCCTGAATGTGGAAGGTGTAAATTAGTAAATGATCAGTTATCTGTAAAGAAATATGAAAAGACCAGTAAGTTAAGTAAGAATGAAGCTATAGGGAAAAAAGGTTAAAGAAATTAATCGTTATCACTAGCTAATCGAAGTTTTAGTTATGGGGAATTCCGTAATGGAATAATTATGGTTTAAATTATGGAATCTTCATTCATTAATTTGAAATGAAAATCTTAGATGACTATATCGATAAATTTAAAATTAATTCTCAGTAAGAAGTTACTGTTAATTATAGATGGAGGTATGACTACTATGAATAGATTAAAAGAAAAATTGCTTAATAAAACTGCAATTTTAGGTGTTATTGGATTAGGTTATGTAGGGCTACCGCTGGCAGTTGAAAAGGCTAAAGCTGGTTATAAAACAATAGGGTTCGAAAGGCATCAATCGAAGATTGATATGATTAACGCAGGTAAAAACTATATTGGCGATGTGATTAAAGAAGATTTAGAAGAAGTAGTAGGTAATGGATTATTAAGCGCTACACTTGATATAGAAGAAATAAAAAATGTTGATTGTGTATGTATTTGTGTTCCTACTCCCCTTGATCGTTACCAACAACCAGATATAAGTCATGTAAAAAAAGCAGCGGAAAGTATTGTGCCCTATATGCATAAAGATATGTTAATTGTATTAGAGTCTACAACATATCCTGGTACGACAGAAGAACTACTAAAACCAATATTAGAAAGTTCTGGCCTTAAATGTGGTGAAGATTTCTTCCTCGCCTTTTCTCCAGAGCGGGTGGACCCAGGTAACTTAACATATAAAACAAGGAATACGCCTAAGGTGGTTGGAGGTGTGACAGCTGCATGTACAGAAGTTGCTGTGACTCTGTATCAAAATATCATTGTAGCGCCAGTACACCAGGTATCATCCCCCAAAGTCGCTGAAATGGAGAAAATACTTGAGAACACCTATCGTAATATTAACATCGGTTTGGTGAATGAATTAGCGATTTTAAGTAATAAGATGGGAATTAATATTTGGGAGGTAATAGAAGCAGCAAAAACAAAACCCTTTGGTTTTCATGCTTTCTATCCCGGTTCTGGATTAGGAGGTCACTGTATTCCATTAGATCCCTACTACTTGTCTTGGAAAGCTAGAGAATTTGCATTTCATACCTCAATGATTGAATCATCGATGGTGGTCAATGATAGAATGCCAGAATATTGTACTGAAAGGATCACTAAAATATTGAATAGGGAGAAAAAATCTATCAATGGTTCGAAAATACTATTTTTAGGTGTTGCATATAAACAAGATATTGATGACTATAGAGAAAGTTCTGCAATAAAAGTGATAGACCATGTGTTAAGGGTAGGGGGAGAAGTACTTTATTATGATCCCTATGTAGAGAAATTTAAAGACGGAAATGTTGAAATGATAGGGGAGAAAGATCTTACTGAAGAATTATTAAAGGGTGTTGACTTAGTGGTAATTACAACAGCCCATAGTAACATTAATTATGATTTTGTACAGAAGCATTCCAAGGTGATTTTCGACACTAAAAATGCAATGAAACATGTAGAAGACCGAGTTAATATAGAATTGCTGTAAGGGGGGAGAAATTTGAGTTTAAGATATGGGATAATAGGGTGCGGTAGGATAGCCCCGAATCATATTGCGGCAGCCATTGCAAATAAACTTGAAATAGTAGCTTTATGTGATCTAGAAGAGGAAAAATTAACTAATATAGAGGAAACTTTTAATTTAGATAAAAAAATAAAAAAATATACTGATTACAAAAAAATGATAGAGGATGAAACATTTGACTTAATTGCAATCTGTACTGAAAGTGGTAAGCATGGTGAAATTGCATTATATTGTATAGATAATGGAATCAATTTAATAATTGAAAAACCAATAACATTATCATTAGAAGAAGCTGATGAAATTATCAAAAAGTCAAAAGAAAAAAATATTAAAGTAAGTGTTTGTCATCAAAATAGGTTTAATAAATCTATTATGAAAATAAGAGAGGCAATAGAAGCTAATCGTTTTGGTAGACTGTTATACGGTACAGCCCATATTAGATGGAACCGGGGTAAAGATTATTATACCCAAGCGCCATGGCGGGGAACATGGGAACAAGACGGAGGCGCCCTCATGAATCAATGTATACACAATATCGATTTACTAAGATGGATGATGGGTGATGAAATTATTGAAGTGATAGGAATGACAGACCGATTAAAGCATGACTATATTGAAGCTGAAGACTTAGGGATTGCCCTTGTAAAATTCGGAAATGGTAGCTATGGGATTATTGAAGGTACAACAAATATTTACCCTAAAAATTTAGAAGAAACACTTTATATTTTTGGTGATAAGGCCACTGTAAAAGCTGGTGGAAAATCTGTAAATCTTATCGAAGAGTGGCTTTTTAATGATCAAATTGATGACCCCGAGGAAGTAAAGAACGAATACTGTGAGCATCCACCAACAGTATATGGATATGGTCATACACCTCTTTATGCCGATGTTATTGATGCTATTGTAAATGACAGACCCCCATATATTTCAGCAGAAGACGGAAGAAAGGCCTTAGAGTTAGTCCTAGCAATTTATAAGTCAGCTATAACAGGAGAAAAAGTAAAGCTACCATTAGAGGGTGGCAGTACAATGGAATATATTGGGAGGTTCGATCGATGATTTATTTTGTTCATGAAAGTAGCTATATAGACAATGATGTTGTAATCGGCGAAGCTACGAAAATCTGGCACTTCTGCCATGTCCATAAAGGTGCTAGAATAGGATCAAAATGTTCTTTGGGGCAAAATGTAAATATTGGTGATAATGTGGTGATTGGAAATAATGTTAAAATACAAAATAATGTTTCGGTATACGAAGGTGTAATATTAGAGGACTATGTATTTTGTGGCCCTTCGATGGTTTTTACAAATGATCTAACGCCTAGAAGCATGTTTCCAAAAGGGGCCGAAGCCTTTAAGAAAACCTTAGTTAAGTACGGAGCTACAATAGGGGCTAATGCAACGATTGTCTGTGGAAACACGATAGGAAAATGGGCAATGATTGCTGCAGGAGCTGTGGTGACTAACGATGTAGCAGATTATGCGTTAATGGTGGGAGTGCCTGCTAAGCAAATAGGTTGGGTTTGCCAATGTGGAGAACCTTTAAGAAATAACTATTCTTGTAAATTTTGTGGACGTAGTTACTATCTTGATAACCAGCAGCTTAAAGAGAAAGACTAAAAGGGGAAGGTTGATAAGATGGAATTTAGAGATTTAAAGGCTCAATATAATAAATATAAACATGAAATAGATGCCGCAATAGAAGGTGTTCTTAAGAGGGGCGTTTTTATTGGTGGAGAAGAAGTAGAAACTTTAGAAGAAGAGCTCAAGGCATATCTGGGAGTTAAACATTGTATTACTTGTGCCAATGGGACTGAAGCAATGACTTTATTAATGATGGCGTGGGATATAAAAAAAGGAGATGCAGTGTTTGTACCTGATTTTACTTTTTTCTCTACGGGAGAAATTGTTTCTTTTGTAGGTGCTACCCCCGTCTTTGTTGATGTAGATAGAAACACATTTAATATAGATGTACAAAAGTTAGAAGAAACGATTATTAGAACTTTTAATGAAGGAAAACTAAATCCTAGGGCGATTATCCCTGTAGATTTATTTGGTCTTCCTGCTAATTTTCCTGAAATAGAGAAAATCGCTAAAAAGTACAATCTGATTGTTCTTGAAGATGGGGCTCAAGGTTTTGGTGGAAGTATTGAAGATAAAAAGGCTTGTAGTTTTGGGGATGCTGCAACCACATCATTTTTTCCAGCAAAGCCGTTAGGGTGCTATGGTGATGGTGGAGGGATATTTACAGATAACGATGAATTAGCCGAGTTAGTACGATCCTATAAAGTTCATGGTAAAGGAGAAAGTAAATATGACAATGTAAGAATTGGCGTAAATTCTAGACTAGATACAATTCAAGCAGCCATATTACTTGTTAAGTTAAAAATATTTATTCAGCATGAACTAGATGATGTTAATCGGATTGCCAGATGGTATAGTGAAAGACTTAAAGGTGTTGTTGATGTTCCCGTTATACCAAATGGTTATAAATCTAGCTTTGCCCAATATACAATAAAACTTAAAGATTCTATTACAAGAGAAGCCCTACAACAAAAACTAAGCGATAAGGGGATTCCAAGCTTAGTATACTACCAAAAACCAATGCATAGACAAATCGCTTTTTTAGATTTAGCCTGTGTTGATATAAATTTTCCAATCTCTAATGAACTAAGTAATATCGTATTATCTTTACCAATGCATCCTTATCTACAGGAAGAAGAGGTAGATTTTATATGTAATATCATCAAAAATTCAACTAAGGTATAGGATAAAAAGAAGGAGTGTTTATAGATAAAAAGTGATGCTATCTATAAATGCTTCTTTTCTTTTTAAGAATCTGGTTTCATATAATATACGAGGAAGTCCAACATACCTAACTATGAATTTATATGTTTTATGGAAATAGAAAAAGTTATACTTGTCGTAATTCTATAATATTTTCACAAAATTAAGCTATACTAATGAAAAGACCAATTTATTGTTATATTAGGGGAGGAGATTATCAATTGGATTACAGCTATTTGCCAAGATTATTTATACTTTTAATCTTATTATTAACCTCTGCCTTTTTTTCTGCAAGTGAGACAGCTTTAATGTCTATAAGTAAATTAAGGGTTAGACATATGACGCAAGAAGGAATATCGGGTTCAGAACTAATCTATAAAATGATCGATAAACCAGGTAAAATGTTAAGTACAATTTTAGTTGCAAATAATGCCATTAATATTGGGGCTTCAGCTTTAGCAACCTCATTAGCAATTGACTACTATGGAGCAGGAGGAGTTGCAATAGCAACAGGAATCATGACATTACTGGTGCTTATTTTTGCAGAAATAACACCTAAATCTCTAGCTGCTAAAAAAGCTGAAAAAATATCATTATATGTTATTAAACCCATTGCAGTATTTGTAACTATATTAAACCCTATTGTAATCATATTTACATATATCACTAATGCTATCTTAAAGTTATTGGGACTTAAAGCCGATGGAGAAAAGCCTTTTATTACTGAAGATGAGTTAAAAACAATTGTTACCGTAAGTCACGAAGAAGGTGTACTTGAGGTTGAAGAAAAGCAGATGATCTATAATGTTTTCGAATTTGGAGATCTACATATTAGTGATGTTATGGTACAAAGAACAGATATTACTGCTTTTCATGTTGATGCTCCTTTAACAGAGATTCTAGAGACATTAAAGGAAGAGCAGTTTTCTAGATATCCTGTTTATGATGAGAGCATAGATGATATCGTAGGTATTTTGTATGTGAAAGATATGCTTTTAGTAGAAGGGATACAAGAAAATTTTGATATTCGAAAACATATGCGAAAACCCTTTTTTACTTTCGAGTTTAAAAAAATTAGTAGCTTATTTAAAGAAATGAAGAAAAATAGAACCCATATAGCGGTTGTTTTAGATGAGTATGGAGGTACAGCTGGAATTGTGACCATAGAAGATTTAATAGAAGAGATTGTGGGTGAAATACAAGATGAATATGATGAACATGAAATTGAAGAAATAAAAGTCATAAGTGAAAATGAATTTATTGTAGAAGGTAGTGCTAAAATTACTCTAGTAAATGAAATGCTGAACACAAATATTGAATCTGAAAACTTTGATTCAATTGGTGGATTCATTATTGGTGAGTTGGGTAGATTGCCAAAAATAGGAGAAGTGATCGAGTTTAATGGGTCAAAGTTTAAAGTCGAAATTTTAGATAAAAATAGGATAAAAAGTATAAGAGTACTAAAATAAAGGGAATTTCTTATTGGATAAATTCCCTTTAAATCTTTATTAGTCTGGTTATACAATGCCCTCATTATCATAAAAACATAAATACATAAAAACAAAAATACATAAAAAATGGCAGAAATATCTTTACAAATTGATAAAATCATTATATACTACTATAGCGTGTAATTTGCCCTACTATCTGTATAATCCCTATTTACAAATTAAACTCATGCTGATGTAGCTCAGTAGGTAGAGCACTTCCTTGGTAAGGAAGAGGTTCGTGGGTTCAAGTCCCATCATCAGCTCCATTGTTCTTTATCAACGGAGATTAACCTTTAGATCTTTCAAAAGAAGACTTTAATCTAAAAATGATGAAAATCATAAAAAAATGTATTTTTCTCTTTACAAAAGGCAAAAATCATTATATACTATTTAAGTGTTCTAATTAAGGGACATATCAAAGTGCTGATGTAGCTCAGTAGGTAGAGCACTTCCTTGGTAAGGAAGAGGTTCGTGGGTTCAAGTCCCATCATCAGCTCCATTAAAAAAACAGATAAGACTCACTTTTTGCAAGGTAGCAGAGGGTGGGTTTTTTATATGCTCTTCTTTCAACTTAAGTGTAAGAGCAAGGAAAAAATTACATCATTAATACTATAACTTTTATTGTTATTTACCTGTATAATATAATTAGACATTTAAAAAGGGGACAGGAGAGATTACCAGATGAAAAAAATTATGAAAGTATTTTTTGGTTTGTTGATGGTGTTATTGTTGTTGGTAAGTGTATTTTCTTTTAGGGGTATTGCCCAAGGCTTTTTAGAGGATAGAGGAGTTCTACCTATCGTTGTAGAACCTGTAGGGGAAGTGCCGAGGGATAATAGCAACGGAAATAATATAGAAGATAATGAAAACAATAAAGGAGATGGGGGAAATTCTGAAATAGAAGGAGCAGGGGGCAATAATACGTCGGAGGGCCTTACAGATTCAAATAATCAAGAGGAAGAAGATACAATAAATAAAGATAATGGGAAAAAGAAGCCTGATGTAGAAGTTGGAAATAAGAAAGTATATCTTACTTTTGATGATGGACCAACTACGCTAACGCCAAAAGTGTTAGAAGTATTGAAGGAACATCACGTAAAAGCAACTTTTTTTATGATTGGACAGTTAATGGAACGTAGTGCTAGTAAGGTGTTAGAGGTTTATGATGAGGGACATTCCATCTTGCCTCATTCCTATAGTCATAATTATTCAATCTATACAACTTTCGCTACCTTTTATGAAGATTTTTACAAGGCAGAAGAAACATTTAAAGATATTTTAGGTTATGACCCACCGCCATTTTTTAGATTCCCTGGTGGCTCATCTAATCATAGTTCTTTTCAATTTGGAGGAAGACAATTTATGCCAAGGCTTACATTAGATGTGATCAGTAAAGGGTACTATTATGTCGATTGGAATGTTGATTCGGGTGACACTAGTAAGGACGCCAATAATCCCCAGAAACTACTAGATAATGTCATTAATGGATCAAAAGGTAAGGATGTTGTGGTTGTATTATTCCACGATACAGCAAGAAATACTGCAATGTTAGAGATTTTACCAGAGGTGATTAATTATTATATAGAAAACGGGTATGAATTTTTAACTTTTGAAGATATGACTAATGAAGATATTGAAGAATTAATAAACTTAAGATTAATAAACAGGCAAATTATAAGGGATTAATAAAAGAGCCATCCTTAAAGTTTTGAATTTCTTTTTGGATGGCTCTTTTACTTTTCTTACGATTAAATTTTTTATCACCTATCACTCCACAACCACGGGAAACCTCAGGCATACTTTTGTTAAGTTTGTTGGCTGATTTTATGAATGCTTCATTACCATTAAGCTTAATGGTTTCTTTTTTAAATTTCTTACTCTTAGACAATTAAATCCTCTCCTAACTATGATTTTTTTTTAAGACTTTACTTATTTTCAGCTTATAAAGAAAGTCTTCCTTTGAAGGATTAAAGGATGACTTTGACTGAAAATATTAAAAGTTTATTCTTCTTGCTCTTCTGCAATCCTTCTCATACAGTGAACCAATGTGTTAATTTTTCGATGGTGATTTATACAAGCACAGCACTTTCCATGTCTTTCGCAGTTAGTCTTTGGACATGAACAATTATCTTTATTGCAGGTCATTTTAAGCCCCCCTTTTTTCAAACTACTTTAATTTTACCATAAAACTTTATTGTAGAGAATTAGTTTATAAAAAAGTCTTCCTTCGGAAGATTTATCGGATGACTTTCTTGAAACTCATTACGTAAAGTTCTCTTATTTTAATAATAATTAAAGTCGAACTTTCCTATTCGTTATAAAAAAAGTTTATGATTCACTATATATAGGTAATACTTGCATAAGAAAATTGATAAAGGGACTAAAAGCGGGGAATATTAAAAGGGGTATATAAGATTTTTTTAAGGAGGAAAGAGAATGACTGTTATATCTCGAGTAAAACAAACCTATGCAACATTAAAGGGAGCAGATGCAACAATTAAAAATTATGCACTTCACCATCCTGACCCCCACGTGAAGGAAGTTTTTAATGAGAGCCATCGTAAAATGAAGTCAATTGTTATGGAACTAGAAGGAAGAATAGGAGAAATAGAAAAAGAAGAACCACAGTTTAAAGGATTTTAGTTAATAGGAGGTGAATATATGGAGGCTTGGCTAAACATTGCCCTAAGAACTATTGCTTTATTTTTAGCACTGATTTTGATTTCACCAATAATGGGAAGAAAATCGGTTTCTAGCATGACTTACTTTGATGTTGTGGCTGCAATCGTTCTAGGTGTCATGGGGGCCCTTGTGGCATTGGGTGTAATTGAAAGTGTACGTTTAGGCTTTACAGGAATCGCCCTTTGGTTTTTGGCAATAGGAGCCCTACAATTTTTCATTCAAAAATCTAAATGGGCCCACGATCACTTTTATGGAAAAGAGGTTGTTGTAATTAAGGAGGGTAAGGTTCTAGAAGAAAATCTTCATTCTGCTGGTTTAACTGGAGAGGAGTTATTATCTCAACTTCGTAGAAAGAATGTATTTGCTTTAGCTGATGTAGAATTTGCTGTAATGGAGGCCAATAGAGATATCACGGTTATGCCGAAAAGGGAAAAACAACCTTTAACCCCAAAGGATATGAGAATACAGGTAAGCAGCATAAAAGAACCCCAGACGGTTATGTTAGATGGTAAAATACTTGATGAACCCCTTGCATCATTGGGGTTAAATAAAGGTTGGTTAAGGACTGAGTTAAAGAAAATTGGAGTGGCAGAAGAACAAATATTCTTAGCTCAAGTTGATTCAATGGGGGAATTATATGTGGATGTTTTTAGCGATTCCTTGTTGTTACCGCAGCCATCAACGAAAGATCTATTAATGGCTACATTAGAGAAATTAGAAGCGGATTTTATTACTTATTCTACTGATACTGAAAATCCAACTTGGCAAAGGAAGTATGTTCAATTTGCAAAGGATATAAAAGTAATTAAAAAGAAATTAGAGCCCCATTTAAAGACATGATAATAGGAACCTATTGGTTAGGTTCCTATTATCTTTTCCTTATTTTTCTTTAAATTAAGCTAAAATTAATTATCAATCTCCTAACGTAAATCTATGTAGAAGGATTTATAGATAAAGCCTATCATAATTAATAGCATGATAGGCTTTTACGTATTATTGTTATTGCTGTCTAAATTGTGGCTCTTGTTGCATCACATAGTTTTGTCTATTCTTTAATGTTTCTAATGCATTATCAAGATTTTGAGCAATTTGTTGGAATTCTTGCTTTGCAGTTTGATCTTGAGTTTCTAGAGAAAAAGTTTTCATCATAGCAGATGTGCTTTGAAGACCAGCAATTGCTTGTTGTAATTGAGTACCTACTGTCATTTAAATCACCTCCTCCCATATAGGATAAAAATACAATAGAGTATTGTCTAGCCTTTAGGTTTAAATACTAGGGAAGCAATGAAGCCAAATATGATGGCAGCCGAGATACCAGCACTAGTAACCTCGAAAATGCCTGTTAGAACACCTATAATACCATTTTTTTCAGCTTCAGCTAAAGCACCTTTAACTAGGGAATTTCCAAAACTACTAATAGGGACTGTAGCACCTGCACCAGCAAATTTAACCAGGGGTTCATATAAACCAAGGCCCCCTAATATCGCTCCTGTAACAACTAATGTACACATCGTATGGGCAGGTGTAAGTTTAAAGACATCCATAAGAATTTGTCCGATAACACATATACCACCTCCAATGATGAAGGCCCAAATAAACTTTTCCAAAAGAATCCCTCCTTACATTTCCAATGAAACGGCATGGGCGATACAAGGAATACTTTCTTTTTGTTGATAGGACATTGGCGAAAGTAAAGCCCCGGTGGCAATAACAAGTATTCTCTTTAGTTCACCTTTTTTCATACGATTGATTAAATGACCATAAGTAACAGTAGCTGAGCAACCACAACCGCTTCCTCCCGCGAATACTGGTTGATCATCACGGTAAATAAGTAATCCACAATCAGTAAAAATTTTAGGCGGTATTTCAAGATTATGTTCTCTAAGTAGATCAGTAGCGATATGATGTCCTACTCTGCCTAAATCACCAGTAGCGATTAAATCATAGTGGGAAGGTTTTATATTTAATTCATGAAAGTGACGCTGAATTGTATCCACAGCTGCTGGTGCCATTGCGGAACCCATATTAAAGGGGTCAGATAAACCCATATCTATAACCCGACCAATGGTAGCAGATGTAATTCTCGGCCCATCACCTTCCTTTGCAACAAGGCCAGCCCCAGCACCTGTAACTGTCCATTGGGCAGTTGGAGGTTTTTGTGCTCCATATTCTGTTGGATATCGAAATTGTTTTTCTGCTGCTGCATTGTGGCTAGAAGCTGCAGCTAAAGCGTTCTCTGCAAAACCACTATCAACTAGTAAAGAAGCTAGCGCTAACCCTTCCATAGCACTGGAGCAAGCACCGAATAACCCCAAAAATGGTGCTCCCACGGTTCTAGCAGTAAAACTACTTGTAATAATTTGATTCATTAAATCTCCGCTAAGAAAAAATTGAATATCTTCCTTTTTCATTCCAACTTTTCGAATGGCGATCTCGCAGGCCTCTTCCATTAATCTTTTTTCAGCCTTTTCAAAACTATCCTGACCTAACCAGATATCTTCATGGAGTAGGTCGAAATCTTCTGCTAGGGGGCCTTGTCCTTCGAAGGGACCTCCAACAGCTCCAGAAGAAATTAGAACCGGTTTGTTCTCAAACACCCAAGTTTGATGTCCTTTTAACATGGCTGATCACCTTACCCTTTAACAATAATTTTAATTAATGCTACGACAAATGCAGAAAATACACCGTAGGCAATAACCGAACCAGCTAACTTAAACATATTACCTCCAACACCCAAAACATATCCTTCGCTTCGATGTTCGATGGCAGCAGATGCAACACTGTTGGCAAAACCAGTAACAGGTACAGCTGAACCAGCACCGGCCCATTGAGCAAGATGATCGTACATACCAAAACCTGTAAGTAGTACTGAAATGATGATTAGGGTAGCAACAGTAGGGTTTCCAGCTGTAACCTCGTCAAAGTTAAAATAGGTCATATACATCCATTGAAGACCTTGTCCAAATACGCAGATGGTTCCGCCAACAAAAAAGGCTCTGATAGAATTTAAAAAAACAGGGCGTTGAGGTTCCCGAGCCTTTGCAAATGCCTGATACTTTTGTTGGGTAGCAGTAAGATTTTTCTTTTTTTGACTAGACAATATATTCACCTTCTTGGGAAATGTAATTTTGTAGTACTACAATATTATTACCAGCTTCAATCTCGATATGCAGGTTGATGAAATTCTACAGGATGTAAAAAAATTGAAAAATGAACACCAATCTAATTATTAAGAATAGAATATTTTTAGGAGGTGGGAGTATGAAAATAGTTATAGATCCTGGTCATGGAGGACAAGATAGAAGTAATAGAGGACCGACTGGATATATTGAAGCTGATGGCGTTTTAGATATAGGAATAAAGTTGAGGGAGTTGTTAACTAAAGAAGGATATATTGTTAAGATGACAAGGGAAACAGACACAACAGTTAGTTTAAGTGAAAGGTCTAGAATAGCAAATGATTGGCAAGGTAATTTGTTTATAAGTCTTCATACAAATGCTGCTGCCAACCCTTCTGCTAATGGAATAGAAACCTTCCATAGCTATAATGGAATAGATGGAGACCGGTATAGAAAAGAAGCTAAGGGGGTAGCAGAGATTCTTCAAAAAAGGCTAGTTGCAGAAACTGGCTTAAGGGATCGAGGCGTAAAAACTAGATTGGTAACAGCGGCAGGATCATCTTTATATGGCAGGGATTATTATGCAGTTATACGAGCCACCAGGATGCCTTCATTAATTGTTGAGATGGGATTTCATTCAAATCCTGAAGAAGAAGCTTTGTTAAAAACCAATAGCTTTAGACAAAAATTAGCCGAGGGGATTTTAAAAGCCATAAAAGAGGCTTATCCACTTAATAGTAACGGTGGAAATGCTAATAATGATAATGTAGGTAGTGGCAGTGATGGGAAATTGACTTCAACATCAATGAGGGTAACAGTTGATGGAACCGGGGCAGTAGTAGAAGGATTTATGTTAGATGGCAGGTTTTATGTTCCTATAAGATTTTTAGAAGTCTATAATTATAATGTTAACTACAATGGAACAACTAAATCAATCATAATAAATAAAAAATAAGCCTTAAAATAGGCTTATTTTTTATGATGACCACCACATTCACCTTCTAAGCCTTTAAGAATCCCCACACCGTGGGAAAGGGCAGGAAGGATTATTTCTAAGCTTTCTTTAACCCCTTTAGGACTACCTGGAAGATTGATAATAAGGGTTTGTTTTCTGATTCCTGCAACTGCTCTAGAAAGCATAGCCTTTGGTGTAATAGAAAGGCTCTTCATTCGAATAGCCTCTGGAATACCAGGCACTAGTCTTTCAATTATATCTAGCGTAGCTTCGGGGGTAATATCCCTTGGAGAAAAGCCAGTACCGCCTGTGGTAAATACTAAATCTAACTTTAGTTCATCACACATATATCTCATCTTTTCTGAGAGTTGATCTCTTTCATCGGGAACAATTGCGTATTCTTTAACCACAGCTCCCATGTCCTTTAAAATTTCTTCAATTAGTGGCCCGCTGGTGTCAACTCTTTCTCCTCTAGAACCTTTATCACTAGCAGTAATGATACCTATTGTAACCATATAAACCATCCTTTCTAAAAATAATTCCATTAATGGGAAATTTGTCTTTACAGAATCATATAATTAGTATAGCATAGTATTTGGATATTAAATTATAAAATTTTTATAAGGAATTTTAAAGTTCTTCTATAATTATTTTTATATAAAGAACTTTATGTAATGAGTTTCAACATAAGCAGATAGCCAATTTAATTGGATTAAATTGTGTAAGTGCTTTGCTTCTTCATCTAAAGTCATCCTTTAAATCTTTATAAAGAAGACTTTTTTTCTAGGGGAATGGAGGTATGGGAATGAAATTTATCATCCGATGGTTTGTAAGTGCTGTATCAATCTATTCTATTGCCTATTTAATGGAGGGAATTAGTGTCAGTAGCTTCGAAGCAACTTTAATTGCTGCTGTCATTATAGGGTTAGTTAATACTTTTGTAAGACCAATTATTGTTTTTTTTACACTGCCGATTACAATTATGACATTAGGACTCTTTACCTTTGTCATTAATGCTGTTGTTCTAATGGCTACTGCCCATGTAGTGGATGGTTTGGTTGTAAGGGGATTTATTGATGCATTAATAGGTTCTATTTTAATTAGTATTGCTAACGTTATATTAAGCAGTATATTAGGAGTGAAGAAAAAATAAAGAAACCAGTAGGCCTATCACTAATGATAGTAGCCTACTGGTTTCTGTTATTTATGCAACAACGCTACCAATAACTTTAACACCTTTTTGATCCATTAACTTTGCCACCCTTAAAAGATCTTGGTCGGTTGCGTCCTTAATATCTTCTAAAGGATAAAGTTGATGGAGCTTTTTCCATTTAATTTTCCCCATAGAATGATAGGGGAGAAGCTCTACTTTTTTAACACTTTTTAAAGTGTTAATGAAGGCAGCCAATTCTTTGACATCCTCTGGAGAATCGGTTATCGTTGGTACGACAACGTGGCGAATCCACATATCTTTGTTAATTTCTGCTAGATACTTTGCAAATTCTAAGGTCTTTTTATTTTCCACACCTGTAAGCATAAGATGCTTTTCAGAATCAATATGCTTAATGTCTAATAAAACAAGGTCAACATATTCTAACAAGCCTTTTACACCGTCTAAATGAACAAAACCAGATGTATCTAAGCAAGTATGGATCCCTAAATTTTTTAGTTCCTTTAATAGGGCTGTCAGAAATTCTAACTGAAGGGTAGGCTCACCTCCACTTATGGTTACACCACCATTAGAGGACTTCATAAAGGGAATATATTTTTTTATATCATTGATTAATTCATCAACAGTTACTTCTTTACCATCTTTAAGGTTCCATGTATCACGGTTGTGACAATATTGGCACCTTAAAGGGCAACCTTGAAAGAATACAATATATCTGATTCCAGGGCCATCGACGGTACCAAAGGTTTCAACTGAATGAATCATTCCTTTTATTGACATCAGGTTCACCTACCTTTCTATATTTTAATTCTATACTTCTCCGTGGAAGGTTCTATTAATTACGTCTATTTGCTGCTCTTTAGTTAATTTAATAAAGTTAACGGCATATCCTGAAACCCTTACAGTTAATTGTGGGTATTTTTCTGGGTGTTCCATAGCATCTATTAAAGTTTCTTTTTCAAATACATTAATGTTAATGTGATGGCCACCTTGACCAAAATATCCGTCTAATAGAGAAGATAACACTTGAACTCTATTTTCCATTGTTTTTCCTAGGGCTTTAGGAATAATAGAGAAGGTATAGGAAATACCATCTAAAGCATGTTGGTAAGGTAACTTAGCTACGGAAGCAAGGGAAGCTAATGCACCTTTTTCATCTCTACCATGCATCGGGTTAGCACCAGGAGCAAAGGGTTCACCAGCTTTTCTGCCATCTGGTGTACTACCTGTTTTCTTACCATATACAACATTAGAAGTAATCGTAAGAACAGATTGAGTAGGGATCGAATCTCTATAGGTTTTATTTTTCTTAATGGCAGTCATAAAGTCTTCAACTAGCTCTTCAGCAATTCTGTCTACAACATCATCGTTATTACCGTACTTAGGGAAGTCTCCTTCAATCTCGTAGTCTACAGCAAGACCAGCTTCGTTTCTAATTACTTTAACTTTTGCATGTTTGATGGCACTAAAGGCATCAGCGCAAACAGATAAGCCTGCAATCCCGCATGCCATTGTTCTAACAATATCTCGATCATGTAGGGCCATCTGAATTCTTTCATAAGCATACTTGTCATGCATGTAATGAATCACATTCAATGTATTTACATATAGTTTTGCTAACCAATTTACGAAGGTATCGAACTTTTCTTTTACTTCTTCATAATTTAAAACATCAGCTTTGATAGGCTCAAATTTTGGACCAACTTGAATGCCAGTTTGCTCGTCTTTACCACCGTTAATAGCATAAAGTAGGGCTTTAGCTAGGTTGCATCGAGCGCCAAAGAACTGCATTTGCTTTCCAATTTTCATGGCAGATACGCAGCAGGCAATACCGTAATCGTCTCCCCAATACTCCCTCATTAAGTCATCATTTTCATACTGTAGAGAACTGGTATCTATTGAAACCTTAGAGCAGAAGGCTTTAAAGTTTTCAGGAAGACTAGTAGACCATAACACTGTTAAATTTGGCTCTGGGGCTGCCCCTAAATTATATAAAGTATTTAAAATACGGAAGGAAGTCTTTGTAACTAAAGTTCTCCCATCTAAGCCCATACCACCGATACATTCTGTTACCCATGTAGGGTCTCCGCTAAATAGCTCATTATAATCAGGTGTTCTTAAAAATCTTACCATTCTTAGTTTCATAACAAAGTGGTCGATCATTTCTTGAGCATCTACTTCTGATAGTTTTCCTTCAGCGATATCTTTTTCAATATAGATATCAAGGAAGGTAGATATACGCCCAATACTCATGGCAGCACCATTTTGTTCTTTTACAGCTGCTAAATAAGCAAAATATAACCATTGAATTGCTTCAAAAGCATTGGCAGCAGGCTTAGAAATGTCAAATCCATAAGCTAATGCCATTTCTTTTAGTTCATTTAGAGCTTTAATTTGTTCAGCTATTTCTTCTCTTAGTCTAATAATATCTTCCACCATCTGATCTACTTCTAGTGTAGATAATTGTTTTCTTTTATCTTCGATCAGATGGTCCACTCCATAAAGGGCAACTCTTCTGTAATCGCCAATAATTCTTCCTCTACCATAGGCATCAGGTAGTCCTGTAATGATACCAGCTTTTCTTGCAGCATACATTTCAGGCGTATAGGCATCGAATACACCGTCATTGTGGGTTTTACGATACTTGTTAAAGATTTCTGAAATTTGAGGGTTAAGTTGAAACCCGTAAGCCTCGCAAGATTTTTCCACCATACGAATACCTCCGTAGGGTAGAACTGCTCGTTTAAGGGGAGCATCTGTTTGAAGACCATATATTTTTTCAATCTTTTTATCAATATAACCTGGTTTATGGGAGATAATGCTTGAAATCGTATCAGCGTCAACATCTAAAGTGCCATTGTTTTTACGTTCCTCTTCCATTAAATGAGATACTTTTTTCCATAAGTCTTTTGTTTCTTCCGTGGGCCCCATAAGGAAAGAATCATCTCCATTATAGGGAGTATAATTTAGTTGAATAAAGTTTCTAACATCAATTTCTTTGGACCATTTACCTGTTTGAAAAATGTCAAATACCTTCATGAGATCACTCCTTTGTTTATATTAAATAGTTAATGAGTAAGTAGTAGAGAATAATTCTTAATTACTATCTAACCTTATTGTACCATAAAGATCCTGTATAGTGTATACAATATTCAATTTATTAAGGGATTTTAATGAATCTGAAAAATCAAAAAAATGTTATTTAATTAACAATAAGTATTTTAAAGGGATATAGGATAAAAAGAGGGTGAATTTTATTGTGAAAAACTATTGATTGTGATAAGAAAATTATACCCAAAGAGGAAGAAAAGTAATCTTTTGATATAATTCTAACAATTATAAAAGGTGCAATTATGTTATAAAGTATATTGAGAGGCCAGAGGCCAAAGAGCGTTGGATGGCAGACAGCTTTTCTTATGAGGGAAATAAAGATAATAAATTATGGCAAGAAAAAAAGTCACCCTATATCAAAGTGACTATTAAAATGAATTTATAAAGTAGATTAAATTAAATAAGTTAATTAGACTACTGAAATTAAAAAGAATACTGAATATAAAATGATTGTTAGCCCTTATTTAAGATAATGGTTTCACCTTATTTAATAAAAATGTTGTGAAGGCCTTTGCATCATCTTCTGTAAAATAATCACTTAAATGAAAGATTATATTATATCCACCTTGTTCTAGGTCTATTTTAGTATATATTTTATTTTGTTCTGGCGATATAAATACATAAGGGATATCATTATAACCATTAATACTCCAGAAATGATCCCCATCCATTTCACCACCTTTTACAGGTGAATATGTCAATTGGGCAATGATGGCTCCCTCGTAAAGGCCATATAAATTTTTCCCCACTCCCTCTTCATGACTTTTAATAAAATCGGGATCTTCGAAAGTTTCAATTAAATCCCCTTTATTTACGCCATAATAGATCACCATATCCGGTGGAAATGTTAAAAATGATAGGGCGTTGATTAAATGAACACGAAGTATCTCATATTCCGGATGAATAGGAATATTATAATCACCGTCATATTCATCCTTTAGCTCATTTTCAATGGTTTTTATATAGGAAAACCCTTCCTCATGGATAGTACCTTCATTAGACTGAGGGGTACAACCAACTGATAATAGTAGTACTAAAATAACGATACAAATTTTTCTCATATATTTCCCCCTTTCATGGATGAGTAAGTTATCTGCAATAATAAGTTATGTTTCTTTTAATTACTCAATTGAATTAGCTAACCTATAAATAGTTTTTTTATCTATAGATAGAGTCGCTTAATGATTTCCATTAATTATATAATATGACAAAATTAACAATGAAACAATAGTTAATTCAACGTATAAATAAAAAAAGGTTAAAGGTAATTTTGAAAAACAGAGTAACTAAATAATGATGGATATTTTCTTTTGTACCATTGAAAAGTTAGTAAAGAAACCAATTCCTTTTGGGAATACAACCAAACCCCCTTCCCACCCAAAAACAATCTTCCTAACCAGAAGTGTGTTTTTTTCATATTCGCAAAAACCTCCAAAACAAGACAAAACTAGTGTTTTTTCTATGAAGGAGATATTAAAAGAAAAAGAGAACTATATGCAAGTGAATATGAAATTATTACAGAAGAGGAGGGAACAAGTTGTTATTAAATTATGAAGTAATAGACAACAAATTAATTATCAAATTTGACGGTGAACTAGATCATCATGTGGCAGAAAATATCCGAGTAGAATTAGACGAAATGATTGAAAAAAAGAGGACTAAGCACCTTATCTTTAACCTAGCTGACTTAAGGTTTATGGATAGCTCGGGAATAGGGGTAATTATGGGTAGATATAAAAATATCTCTAAAATGGGTGGTAAAGTAGCAATTATAGAAGTACCAGAAAAGATTGATAAGATCTTTTCACTTTCGGGGTTATATCGAATTGTTGAGAAGTATGAAAATCTTACAGAAGCCCTCAATCGCTTGTAAAGGAGTGTTAAAATAATGGAATATAAAAACTATATGAAATTAGAATTTGACAGCAAATCACAGAATGAATCTTTTGCGAGGGTGGTAGTAGCTTCTTTTGCAGCTCAATTAGACCCTACATTAGAAGAAATCTCAGATATTAAGACTGCTGTTTCGGAAGCTGTAACAAATGCCATTATTCATGGTTATGAAGACAAAATGGGTGTAGTAACCCTAACTTGTAAAATACATAACAATGAATTAGAAATACTTGTAGAAGACAACGGTAGAGGAATTAACGATATTCCTCAAGCTATGGAGCCATTATTCACATCGAAACCTGAATTAGAACGTTCTGGGATGGGATTTACAGTGATGGAAACATTTATGGATCAAGTTTATGTATATTCTGAACCTGGAAAGGGAACTAGTATAAGGATGGTAAAAAAATTTAAAAGCCTCGTTGCAGAGTAAGGGGTAGATATTATGAATATTGCAGCGGTATCAGGGGAACAACTGGAAATATTAGAGCATGATGAAACTATGGAATTAGTTCATCGGGCACAACAGGGAGATGTGAAGGCTCAAGAATTGCTAGTGAGTCATAATTTAGGATTAGTAAGAAGTGTAATCAAGCGTTTTGCCAATAGGGGATATGAAAAGGAAGACTTATTTCAACTGGGGTGCATTGGTTTGATTAAAGCCATTAAAAAGTTTGATACAAGTTTTGATGTAAGATTTTCTACATATGCAGTTCCAATGATCGTAGGAGAAATTAAAAGATTTTTAAGGGATGATGGAATCATTAAAGTTTCTCGATCTTTAAAACAAACGGCTTCTAAAATTAAGTACTCTAAAGAGCGTTTAACGAGGGAATTGGGAAGGGAAGTTACATTACAAGAAATTTCTGATGATCTTAATATATCGAAGGAAGAATTGGTTATGGCACTAGATTCAAGTTCTCACCCAGAATATTTATATGATGTCATTCATCATGATGATGGTGCACCGATTCATTTAATGGATAAAATAAGTGAAACAGATTCACCTGATGATTCTGACGTGATTGATAAAATTCTTTTAAAAGACGTTATCGCAAAACTTGAACCTAGGGAAAGGCAGATCATTGTTTTAAGGTATTTTAAAGATAAGACTCAAACAGAAATAGCAGAGGTATTGGGAATATCCCAGGTTCAAGTATCTAGAATTGAAAAGAAAATATTAAAATCTATGAAGGATTTAATGAAGATGGCGTAGTCTATAGCCATCTTTTTTCTTTTAGGAATTAAATTGATAATTTCGCAAATAATACTCTTAAGGAAGGTGAAGAAAATGATTAAATATATTAACAAAAATAAGTGGACAATTCTTATTTTGGTGGCTTTTATTGCAGTTGGATCGTGGTACTTCTTAAATAGCAGAAAGATGTATGAAGAACCTGAAAAGGCAGATCTAGTGCTAATGGAGACCAACATTAGATAAGGAGGGACTCTATGGATAACAAAGGACAAATCTATATTCAGTCTAAAGAAAAAATTGTTATCGAAGCTACGCAAGATCTTCAACTTAAGGATTTAATAGAAATATTTGCTGAGGAAACTGAAAAAAAGAAAATTGAAGAAATAAACTTTGCTATTAATCATAGAAAAAAAGGTAATAGCTATATTGTTCCTATTATTTCATTGGTACAGTTGATCAAAAAAGAGTTTCCTGAACATATCATTCTAACCATTGGTACACCAGAGATTATTATTAATTTAAAGGATGATCAGACAGAAGTAGATAAGTATAAGTATTTTAGGCTGGCTCTAGTCTGCTTCTTATTGTTTATTGGCTCTATAACGGCTATTATCAATTTCCATGCAGATGTCGATATGCCCCAGGCTCATAAAACTATATATCGTATTGTTACAGGAATCGAAACAGAGTCACCTTTAATACTTCAAATACCCTATAGTTTGGGTATAGGGGCCGGAATGTCGGTTTTTTTTAATCACATTTTTAAAAAGAGAATCAATAATGAACCTAGCCCCCTTGAAGTGGAAATGTATTTGTACCAGCAAAATATGGATGCTTATTTAAAGGATCATGATCAAAATATAACACCAGAAGAGAAGGGATCAAAATGAGAAATCTTCTTGTGATTTTTTTAGGCTTTTCTAACGGAATAATTGTAGGGAGTGGGATTGTAGCGTTGTTAACATTGCTGGACATTATTCCAAGATTAGCCCAATTAACAAAAACCTACCACTATATTACCTTATATGAGAATGTGATTATTTTGGGAGCAACCTTAGCTGCTTTTTCTTCCCTTACTGGCGTAAGTATCAACTTTAATGTATACTTCATTATCATTATCGGTTTTTTTATGGGCACTTTTGTAGGGATGCTGGCTTCAGCCCTTGCTGAGGTAATGAATGTTATTCCTGTAATTATCAGAAGATTTAAGTTAGATGGATTTGTTATCTATATTCTATATTCTCTGGTTTTTGGAAAAGTATTAGGATCTTTAATACACTGGGTGATTATTCATTAAAGGAGTTGCTTAACATGAAAAATCTGAATCTATATCAAGACATTCCTAAAATTAAAGCATGCTTACTAGAAAATAGAGAAGAAAGAAAGGTCATACATCAGTTTAATCATCATGGGAGAGAACTTGATTTAGAAAATCTGAAGGGAAAATATACGTTAAACGAGATTCGTTAACGGAGGTGGAAGATGGCAAAGAGAAACCAAACAACTGAAAATAAGAAGTATCAAGAATATGTTGAAAAAAATGCACCTAAACCCAACTATTTAAAAAATTGTATATGGGCTTTCCTTATTGGAGGTCTGATTAGTACTTTTGGGCAATTTGTTCATAATCAGATTGAATCAAGGATGGGATTAAGTCATTTAGATGCCACTAATGCAACAATTCTTGTGATGATTTTCTTAGGAGCCCTCTTAACAGGTTTGGGAGTATATGATTTAATTGGAAAACGGGCTGGTGCTGGTTCAATTGTTCCAATTACAGGGTTCGCAAATTCAATTGTTTCTCCTGCTATGGAATTCAAGCGGGAAGGATTTATTTTTGGGGTTGCTGGCAGAATGTTTAGCCTGGCTGGACCTGTTTTGGTTTATGGAATCACTTCTTCAGTAATTGTAGGGATTATTTATTACTTAATCGGCTAATAGGGGAGGGAGTAAAATGGCGGTAAAAAAAATCGGGAGTCAAACAGTTAAGCTATTAAACCCTCCATCTATCATTGCCACCGCTTCTTTAGTAGGGCCAAAAGAGGGTCAAGGACCTTTGGGGAATTATTTTGACAAAGTATTAGAAGATGATTTGTTCGGGGAAGATAGTTGGGAGAAGGCAGAAAGTAAAATGCTAAGGGAGGCTGTAAGCACTGTAATTAGCAGGGCAGATTTAAAAAATGTTGATATTGATTACCTATTTGGAGGAGATCTACTTAATCAATTGATGTCAACAAGTTTTGCGGCTAGAGATCTTCAAATTCCCCTTTTTGGATTATACGGAGCTTGTTCAACAATGTCAGAAGCCCTAGGTCTTTCTGCGATGGTTATAGATGGTGGTTTTGCTGACCTATGTATTGCCACAACTGCTAGTCATTTTTCCACCGCTGAAAGACAATTTAGATATCCTTTAGAACTAGGGAATCAACGACCCTTAACTTCCCAATGGACTGTGACGGGGGCAGGAGCTGCTCTCTTGGGTAAGCATAAAGAAGGGCCCTATATAACCCACTGTACTACTGGCAAAGTGATTGACTATGGGATTGTTGATGCAAATAATATGGGTGCGGCAATGGCTCCTGCAGCTGCAGATACTATTGGCAGACATTTTGATGATACGAATACATTACCTGAGGAATACGATTTAATAATTACTGGCGATTTAGGTAGATATGGACGGGATATTGCAAGTGATTTACTTAAAACAAAAGGATATCAGGTAATTAAGAACTTTACAGATTGTGGAATAGAAATCTTTGACCCTAAAAAACAAGATACCCATGCTGGAGGAAGTGGATGTGGCTGCTCAGCTGTAGTATTTTCTGGTTACTTATTTAAATTATTAAAGGAAAAGAGTCTTAATAAAATACTACTTGTTTCAACTGGTGCTTTATTTTCTCCTACAAGTGCTCAGCAGGGAGAATCAATCCCCTGTATAGCCCACGCTGTCACAATAGAAAGCAAAAAAATGAATTAGGAGGCAGTTTCATGGCTGGTTATATAAGTGCTTTTTTTATTGGGGGGGTAATTTGTGTTATTGGTCAACTTTTGATGGATGGAACGAAATTAACTCCAGCCCATGTGTTGGTGCTATTTGTAACAGCAGGAGTAGTTTTAACTGCTATAGGAGTGTATGAGCCATTAGTAAAGTTTGGTGGTGCTGGGGCTACTATTCCGTTACCTGGCTTTGGTTATTCATTGGCTAAAGGGGCCATGGAGGGAGTAAAGGAAGATGGGTTACTGGGGGCCTTTATAGGTGGGGTTCGTGCCACCTCGGGAGGAATTACGGCCGCAGTTGTTTTTGGCTATTTAATGGCAGTACTGTTTAATCCTAAAACAAAACCATAAAGTTAGGAGTTAGTATAATGGATACAAATGAGAAAAGAAAAGTAATTATTGTGACTGATGGGGATTCTTGTGCCCAGCGATCAATTGAAAAAGCAGTCTTAAATATAGGCGGCAGATGTATATCCCAGTCAGGAGGGAACCCTACACCACTAACTGGAGCAGAAATAGTAGATTTAATAAAAATAGCAAAATACGATCCAGTAGTAGTTATGACAGATGACGAGGGAAATGTTAATACTGGTATTGGTGAAAGGGCTTTAAAACAAATTATGAATCATCCAGATATAGAGGTATTGGGGGTCATTGCAGTGGCTTCCAACACTAAAGAAGTTGAAGGAGTTCATGTAGACTTCTCGATAGATGCTGATGGAAACATGATTAATAAAGCTGTTGATAAAGATGGGAATCCTGGTTTTAATAAGGTGCTTTATGGTGATACTGTTGATGTCTTAGAGAATGCAGGGAATAGACCCCTTATTATTGGTATTGGTGATGTAGGTAAAATGAATGGTAAAGACGACTTTAGAAGAGGTGCACCGATTATTACTAAAGCACTTAAAGAGATTTTAAATAGGAAGGGAAATCGACTAAATTAATCATAATTTCTTAGATATGAACTTAGTCACCTTTGATATGAACAAAGCCATCTTTGGAAGATTAAAGGATGGGCTTAGTCCCTTTTCCTCAAACCTATTACCTATTAAGTAAAATATTATATACAAAAAATTAATGTAGAATCTTCATATTGGTTTTAAAAAATTCGTTAGAAAAAGGCCTCAGCATAGCTGAAGCCTTTTTTACATAGATAAACAGTTAATTAATTCCCGTTGTCATTGCTATTATTGTTGTTATTATTACCACCGAAAATATTTCTGATAATATTTCGTACATCATTATCACTATCGTCGTCATCATCATCGTTATCGTCAGTAGGTGGATCTGTTATATCGACGTCGATATCATCTTGATCAGAATTATTGTTTCCTGGATATGGGTTAACGTCAATCCAATCAGTTAAAGGATCATAGTATTCTGTTGGTAGATCATAATTATAATCGGCTGGTTTAATTCCCTTGTTCTCTTCTGGATAATAGGGAACTGGTCTTCTTACCAGAAGTCTTGTTTCAACTTCCCATGGTGGTGTTAGATCAGTTGCTAACTTACCTGTTGGAGTATGAATTTCTGCCATAACATGAAGGTCACATTCTGTTGTAGGCTCTGTACCTTTAATAAATAGTTCAGTTCGAATCAAGTTACCACGTGGATCTAAAGCACAATAGGGTCCTGGTAATTTCCCTGAAATTCTACATACCTGAACTCTAATAATATCACTTGGTTCATCAAAATCCTTTGGACTTAAATCTTCATGAATTCTTTTCATGATTTTATTCCATAACTGTGCTGAAGCTCTACTTCCTTGACCTAAATTACTTGGCATATCGTTTCCGATCCAAACTGCTGCTGTATAATAAGGTGTATAGCCAGCAAACCAAGCATCTTCATTAGAAGTTGTTGTACCAGTTTTACCAGCAACAGGTATTCTTGAGTTACCGCCATAAAGGCTAGCGGTAGAACCTGTACCACTTGTAACTGCAGATTTAAGCAGATCAGTCATAATAAAAGAAACTTGAGGTGTTAATACTCTAGTAACTGTTGGTTTATTGTCGATCAATAGGTTTCCGTATCGATCGTAAACCTCTGTAAAAGTAATAGGATCAATTCTAACCCCACTATTTGCCAATGTGGCATAGGCGGTTGTTAGATCTAGTGGTGTTACCCCTTTAGTCATACCCCCTAAAGCTGTAGAATAGGTTTCGTCATGACTTCTACCTCGGCTAGTTACGACTGGGTCCTCACTAGTAACAATTGTAGAAATTCCCATTTTTTCCATATAGTCAAACATTATTTTGAAGGAAGAACGGTCATCGTGACCTAACATGCTGGCAATTTTAACAGGTATAACGTTGTTTGATTCTTGCACAGCTTGTCTAATGGCTGTTAGACCTTTATAACCGCTAGTTCCAAAGTTTTTAGGCCATGGCTCATCTGGTCGATTACGATCTAAATAAATTGGAACATCATCTATAACAGAAGCTGTTGTAAATCCATTATCTATTGCAGCTGTATATACTGCAATAGGCTTAATAGAAGACCCTGGTGGTCTAGGGTTTAAGGCTCTATTAAATATCTGTTGACCAGAAGAGCCCCTTCCTCCAACTAATGCTTTAATTTCACCTGTGTGTTGGTCAATAATAACCATTGCAGATTGTGGTTGAAGAAGGCCATTATCATCTTCTCTACTTGATGGAAAATTAGATGAGTTAGCGTATTCTTCCTCTACGATTCTTTGCATATTTACGTCCATTGTACTAAAGATTTTTAAGCCGCCAGAGTATAATAATGTTTGGGCTTCTTCTCTAGTATAACCCTCATTTTCTAGGGCATTTAGCACGTCTTTTTTCACTAAGTCTCCAAAATATGAAGAGATATCTTCAGCTGCTAATCGATTTGGATCTAAACTTGCAACAATATCTTCCTCTAGGGCAGCATCATATTCTGCATCAGTAATAACTCCATTTCTTCTCATAACACCTAAAACTGTTTTTTGTCTTGTAAGGGTCTCTTCATTAAAGATAATTGTATAGGTTCCATCAGAATCATCTATTACATGGTGATGTTCTTGGATTTGGTCCTTATATAAATATTTTAATGGAGAATACCTATGGGGAGAACGGGTGATTCCAGCAATTAGGGCAGACTCAGCTAGTGTAAGCTCGCCAACATCTTTAGAAAAATATGCTTGTGATGCAGCTTGCACCCCATAGTTTAAGCCTCCCAATGGGATTGTGTTTAAATAGGCTTCTAAGATTTGCTCTTTAGTTAGCTGTCTATTAAGCTGTATACCATAGTAGGCATCTTTAATTTTACGACTATAACTTCGGTCGCTTCTAGAAAGATAAATATTTCCAGCTAATTGTTGATTAATGGTACTGGCGCCCTGTCTAGAACCTGTCGTGAAGTTAGTCCAGAAGGCTCGGATGATTCCCTTAAGGTCGACACCACTGTGGGTCCAGAAACGTTCATCTTCAATGGATACAAAAGCGTCAACTAAATGTTTCGGAATTTCATCATAATCAACAATCATTCTTACATTGTTACTCTGAATCTTTTCTATTACTTGTCCATTTGAATCTAAAATAAAGGAACTAGTTTCAAGTAAATCATAAATATTAGAAGGATCGATAGGCTCGGCATCTTTAATAATACCAAAAACGATTCCTGCTACGGCACCTGCACCGATAAAACCTACAAGAATGGTTAGTACCAAAAAGATTTTTAAAGCCTTAAAGAATTTCTTCTTATTAGAACTCTTTTTATCTTTTGTAGTTCTTCGATTTTCACTGGTTGTTGTTTTTTTATTATTATCTGACATTGTTTTTACCTCCATCTAAGAAAATGCATTTGTAGAATCAGGGAAATGCATGAAATCCAAAACTATTATAACATATTTATGACCATGTGTTAAATTAAATAAATTTTGATAGATCATCATGCTATACGCTTTATTATATTATATCATAAATTCTTCTATCATAGAGTATGAGGGAATCTTTAAGTTTATATACAGAAGGTGGTAAAAGTAAGACAAAATTAGTAAAATACAATAAAAATAAACACATAACTTATCTATAATCATATACATATATATAGGGGGGTGTTGCAGGTGTATATCCATAAACGAAAAAAATATATCAAATACAAAATATTATTTATGCTATTTTTTATATTTGTCACCCTCATTACTGCCTTTATATATATAGATCGGGAAGTTATGCCCACTGTCCAAACAATAGGTGTTCTGAAGGCACAAGAATTATCGACAAGGGCAGTGAATATTGCTGTTAGTGAAGTCTTGGAAAACGGTATAGATTATAGAGATCTTGTTTATATAGAAAAGGACCATGAAGGTGTTATTACCATGATGCAGGCAAATACCATTACCATGAATAAAATTGCCTCTGATATTGGGATTAATATTCAAGACCATTTAAGGGAAATGCGGACATCATCTGAGGGAATTCCCCTTGGTAATGTTTTGGGAACCCAGTTATTTGCCCAATATGGGCCTCGAATTAAAGTGCAGATTACCCCGATGGGAATGGTGGATGTTAATTTCGGAACAGCGTTTGAGCAGTCGGGTATTAATCAAACAAGGCATAGGATATTTCTGATTGTTACATTAAATGTCAATGTAATTGTCCCTTTTAATTCCGAAGCATTAACAGTAACGACAACAGTACCATTAGCTGAAACTGTAATTGTAGGGCGAGTACCGCAAACGATGTTTCAAATGCCTAATGATAATTTCCTTAATATTTCTCCTTTATATGTCGATTAATATTATTAGCAGGTTTAGCCTGCTTTTTTTCTGTCTATAATCTAATAGGAACAGGTTAATTAAGTCATTTATAGAGGGTTAGGAAAGTAAAATAAAGTATAAAAAACAATAAATATGGCGAAAGAAGAATTTTATGAAAGAATACAGTTGGAAATTATGAAATAAAATGCATAGGAAAGTTAACATCTAAGGATTGTTAATTTTTAAACAATTGTAGCATTTTTTTGAATAATAGGTTATAATAAGGACTATAAGGATTCAGAAAATTAACATATAAAATGTTATTACATATTACATACATACATGTAAAGATTAATTTAATATTTATGCTATTTTAATGTATAAATATACGTTTTAAAGAAGCAATTTTTATAATTTATTAGATTAATAGGCATCAAAAAATGCTTCATAACACGAATATATTTTTTATACTGTACTTCATATAACAATGAAAATAAATTAAAGTAAAAAAAGAAAGGTGATTTCAAATGGAAACTGCATCAGAAAGAGCAAGAAGAGTATTAGGAAAAGGAATAAGAAAAAAGAGATTTAGAAGGCTTAAGAATTGGGAGGTTAAGAATCGATATATGTTAGGGCTTATGTTTGCAGATGATATTAAAGTAAGTGACCTGGCAGAAAGAATTGGCGTATCTCCAAGAACAGTTCAAGCGTGGATTTATGAAGGAAGGATTCCAAAGGATGAAAATATTGAAAAGGTTTGTAAGGTTTTAAAATGTCCAGAGGAAATTCTTTTTAGAGAACTTAGAAACTAATTTAAGTACTTACTTGATAACACCAATAAATCTTTTATTGGTGTTATTTTTATGGGTATGTGGTAAATGTTAGTTGTTTCTTACGACAAAAACGGGTATGATATGTTTGTAAGGACACATATAAGAGGTATGGGAGGGATATATATATGGAAATGCAAACACAAGAAGTAATACATAATCGTGCAATACTAGTAGGAATGAATCATACTGGTAGACATGAAGAAATAGACATCGAGGCTTCAATGATAGAACTTGATGAGCTGGCACAAGCAGCAGGGGTAGAAGTATTAGCTACAACAATCCAGAATCGTTCTGCTGTTAATGTGGCCCTATATATTGGTAAAGGTAAGGTTGAAGAAGTTAGAAATCTATGTGAAACTTTAGAGGCAAACCTAATCATTTTTAATGATGAACTATCTGGGTCTCAAATCAGAAATTTAGAAGAGGCTATAGGGGTAGATGTAATCGATCGAACAACTTTAATTTTAGACATATTTGCCCAAAGGGCAACTAGTAAAGAAGCTAAATTACAGGTTGAATTAGCTCAATTAAAATATCGGTTACCTCGATTAACTGGTCTCGGAAAAAAGTTATCAAGGCTTGGGGCTGGAATCGGCACGAGGGGGCCTGGTGAAACAAAGTTAGAGACAGACCGAAGACATATCTTAAGAAAAATAGACTATATTAAGGAAGAATTACAGGAAGTTAAAAAAGTAAGGGAAGTTCAGCGTTCGCAAAGAATGAAGTCAGAACTACCTATTGTAGCATTAGTGGGATATACAAATGCAGGGAAATCTACTTTAATGAATGTATTACTAAGAAATAGCCAAGAGTATGAAGTCGATAGGGAAGTTTATGCTGAAAACATGCTTTTTGCTACTTTAGAAGTTTCATTAAGAAAGATGAACTACCCAGACAACTTGAATTTTCTATTAACAGATACAGTTGGTTTTGTAAGTAAGTTGCCCCATAACTTGGTAGATGCTTTTAAAGCAACTTTAGAAGAGGTTACATATGCAGATTTACTTTTACATGTCATTGATGCATCTAATGAAAACTATCACTTACAAAAAGAGACGACCCTTAAGGTTCTTAAGGAGTTAAAGGTAGATTCAAAAAAAATAATCGATGTATATAACAAAGTTGACGCTATTGAAGACATTAGTAGTATACCTAAAGATGAGAATACTCTGGCGATTTCTGCTCTTGAAGGAATTCACCTTGATCAATTGATAGAAGTCATTCGAAGAGAAGTTGGTACCAGTATGATTGAAGCTGAGTTATTAATTCCTTATAATAAGGGAAGTGTTGCATCACAGCTTCATGAAGATGCAATTGTATTGTCCTCTGAATATCAAGAAGAAGGTATTTTTATGCAGGTTAAAGTACCAGCTACTGATTACGCTAAAATCAAAGAATATGAAAAGAAATAAATGAGTGTGGTGGAGATGATGGATGTCGTTTATTCCTCAAAAGAATATACTTGGGAGGATCTGAATAACTTCAATAATGAAGAAGCAGATTATTTAATCACCTATCTTTTATATCGTGAAGGAAAGAACATTGACTTGATTAGCAGAATTCGGAACCTACCAAAAGATATTGTTCAAGAACACATATTAAAGTTGAAGATGAATCAAAAAAAGAATGATAAGAAGTCTGATAAAAAAAATGATAAAAAGACAGATAAAATAAGTTATCACCCTAGCTTTATTAATCTCTTAGCTGCTGACAAAAATAAGAGAATCAAGATTTTAGCAGAACTAAAGCCAAAGGAAAAAGAAGGACTTGCTTTATATTTAAATAAGATTTTACCTGCCATCGATAATGCAGAGGATAAAATGATTGCCCTTTGGATTGCTGGTCAATTAAAGGACGAAAGACTGTTATCCGTAATAAGAAGTGAAATAGAACATAAACATGGTGGGGTAAGAAGAATGGTTTGTTCTGCTTTGGGACGTATTCCCCATGTTGATAATATGGAAGTCCTTCATAGGGGATTACAAGATGGAAAGCCTCAAGTACGTCAATATGCAGCTAAAGCGCTACTTGAAATTGGTGATGAAAAGACATTAAAACGTCTGAAGAATTTATTGAATAATCCTAAAGAGCTTGAGTATGTCAAAAGATCATATATCCAAACGATGGAGATTATCCAAAAAAAATTATAAAAAAAGAAGTAGGCTAATGGGGTTCCCTTAGCCTCTTTTTTGTAGCCTTCACAATTTCAACCAAATCGAAATAGGCATGTAATGATCCTCTAGCAACAATTGGTCTTCCAAATTTAACCCAATTCCATCTTCGAGAGGCCATGCCACCGATCCTCATTAAGGTATTTACGGAAGAGAGGGTAGAGACGATTAATAGGTTATCGCAGTTACCATTTAACAACTTCCACGTGTCTTCAATAACAGGGATAACTAAGTGGGGAACAAATTGCCTGCTTAAGTTGTATATACGATTACCCATTTCATCTGTTCCTCTATAGATTATTTTTCCCCGATCTCTAACTGTCATAGTATCAAAGTAGGGGATATGAAGAATATCCTCAATGCTAGGTTTATGATCCATAGGAAGTTTATTTAAATGGATGGCTGTCGCTAAAACAGAAGAATGGGCTCCACCCACACAATGGTAAATGACATGCAAAAAAATCACCTACTTTATCTTTGTTCTATAACTTAGTATGTCTTATATTGGCTAAAAAAAATTGTGAAAAGATTGCATGCTTTATAAATAAATGGTAATTATATGTTATAGGTAGGAATAGTATAAAGTAATAGAAATAGCAAGTAAAGTTACGTAAATTTTAAAAGAATTTTCAGAAAAATACGTTGTAATATTCCTAATTTTGGTGTATCTTAATAATAAGTACAATGGAAGGAGGAGGACTGTCGATGCTGTTAAGAAATTGTGCAGGCGGTGTTGTGTTCTATGCAAATCAAGTTTTTATCATGAAAAATGAAAAAAATGAGTGGGTTTTACCAAAAGGGGTAATTCGTAATGATGATCTTTCCTGGGAGGTAGCATTAAAACGCGTTAAGGTAGAAACGGGTATTGATGCTGAAATTTTAGCCAGTGCAGGAGGAACAAGTTACGAATTTTTTTCTATCTCTAGGAAACAACCAGTATGCAACGAAATAACGTGGTATATCATGTCTACAACTTCCAAACATTATAAAGTAAACCATGAGCTAGGATTCAAAGAAGGTGGTTTTTATCCAGTAGATAAAGCCATTTCAATGATCACCCATAGTCAAGACAGATCATTAGTAAGTTTATCATATAAGAAGTATAAGGAAATTAAACGTGAAAAGGTAGTTGTTTAAAAAAGTTAATGAAAAATAAAGGAAGCGGCGAGGGTTGGGCTGCTTCTTTTATTTGTATTGTAATATTGGCTTGTGTTATAATGGTGGCAAAATAGCAGTAAAGGAACGTGATATGATGATCGAAGAATATAGAACACTATTAGAATCTGGAGAAGATGAGATCATAATAGAAAGATCTAAATTTATTGGCTATGCTGCCCCCATTACTACCGAAGAAGAAGCTTTAGCTTTTATAAAGAACCTTAAAGCTAAACATTGGGATGCTAACCATAATGTCCACGCTTATGTAGTTGGCTATAACAATGAAGTACAACGATATAGTGATGATGGGGAGCCGTCGGGTACAGCGGGCATTCCTGTTTTAGAAGTGATTAAAAAGGAAAACTTAAGAAATATTGTTGTTGTGGTGACCAGGTACTTTGGTGGAATAAAATTAGGCGCAGGGGGTTTAGTTAGAGCCTATACTAAGGGTGCTAAAATAGGGCTAGAAGCAGGTAAAATGATTAGTAAAAGAATGTATAGACTAATTGAAGTAAAAGTAGATTATACCCTCTTAGGAAAGCTACAAAATGAAATTCTGCAAAAAGGATATTTTATAAAAGAAATTGTTTACGAAGACTTAGTTAATTTTAGAGTGTTAATCAAAGTAAATGAAGTAGATGGATTTAAGGAAGCTATTATAGATTGGTCAAACAACCGTTGTGAAATTATTGATGGAGTAGAAGAATATTTAACTGAACTAGATGGAAAACTTGTAGTGTAACTAGGAATAAGTTGGGTATATTGTATTTGAGGAGGGGATGACATGGATCAAATCGAACTTAATAAGAAGGAAATGATGTCTAAAAAAGTATGGGCTGTAGTTGGCGCTACCCCAGACCAACAAAAATTTGGTTATAAAATATATAAAAAACTAAAGGATCATGGTTATAAGGTATATGGGGTTAATCCTAAATATACTGAAATTGAAGGGGATTTATTATACAAGAGTATAGCAGAATTACCTGAGAAACCCCAGTGCGTTGATATGGTAGTTAACCCTACCGTTACAATGGCCACCTTAGAAGATATACATAAGTCGGGAATCGAGTATGTATGGTTTCAACCGGGTACCTTTGATGAAGAAGTGATTGACAAGGCAGAAGCCTTGGGATTAAAAATTGTTTATTATGATTGTGTTCTTGTTGAACTAGATAAAGTGTAAATGCTTATCAAAGTTTATAAAATGAGTATAAGGATATTAAGGGTAAAAAAGGCATAAAAGATAAAAAAGACGTAAAAGATAACAAAGATATAGAAAGATATAAAAAGGATAGATGAAGGGATAGACAAAATTATCATGTCTATTCCTTTTTTCTACCCTTGTAAAAAAACTCGTAGATGCCCATAGCCAATAGAAAAAAGCCGAATAGTTTTCTTAATGTATCAGATGGAATGTTTAAGGCAAGTTTTGAGCCTGCCCAGGCTCCAATTAAGCCGAATAAAACAATTGGAGCTGCCAATTTAAAAATAATATTTTTATTTTTAATATGAACATATAAAGCTACAATTGCAACGGGAATGAAGGAGATTAAATTAATGCTTTGAATGGTTTGTTGTTTGAGGCCTGTTAAAATAATTAATCCAGGTATTAAAATTGTTCCACCACCAATACCCATACCGCCTATAATTCCTGTAATTAACCCTAAAATAAAAATAATCATGTCATAATCATCCTTATAGCTGCAATAATCATTACGATACCAAAAATTTGCCTTAACCTGCTGGCAGAGAAACGAGTTAAAGACTTAGAGCCAATATAGCTACCAATTACCCCACCAAGGGCAACATTAAAGGTTATACCTAAATTTGAAAATCCATTTCTATAGTAGATAAAGCTACTGATTAATGCAAAGGGGAGGATAATCGATATAGCTGTGGCATGGGCCTTGTGTTGAGAAACGCCAAAAACAAAATATAAAGCAGGGACGATAATTGTTCCCCCACCTGCACCAAATAGTCCATTTATCACACCAGCAATAAACCCAACACTAATAATTTTAATCCATTGATATTTTATTTTCATTAGTCCACCTCAAAATTTTTAGCATTAAATTTAATTTAACCAGCTATAATAAAAGTATTCACTACAAAAAACTTGACACTACTGGTAGATAATACATATAATGTATATAAAACATATCGAAATAGTAGGAAATGGAGGGTTTTAAAAATGAAAAAAGTAAATTATATCTATGAATTAATTGGAAATACACCTTTAGTAAAGCTTAATAGGCTAGTAGAAGAGGATATGGCTGATATCTATTTAAAGTTAGAATTCTATAATCCTGGTTCTAGTGTTAAGGATCGTATCGCTTTAAATATGATAGAGCAAGCAGAAAAAGAAGGTAAATTAAAAGAGGGATCTACCATTATAGAGCCCACAAGTGGAAATACAGGCATCGGGCTTGCAATGATCGGAGCTGCTAAAGGATATCCCGTTATTTTAGTTATGCCTGAGACTATGAGTATGGAAAGAAGAAGATTACTTAAGGCATATGGGGCTCAATTAGTGTTGACTCCAGGAGAAAAGGGGATGAAGGGGGCAATTGAAAAGGCAAAAGAATTAGCTGTAGAGAATCCTGATTACTTTATGCCTCAACAATTTGAAAACTTAGCGAATCCTGAAATCCATAGAGTAACAACAGCAGAAGAAGTATGGGATATGATGGAGGGAAATATTGACGCCTTTGTTGCAGGAGTAGGTACAGGTGGTACAGTAACTGGTGTAGGTGAAATACTGAAAAAGAAAAATCCTAACATTAAAATTGTTGCAGTAGAACCAGAAAAGTCACCTGTTATTTCTGGAGGGCAACCAGGTCCCCATAAAATTCAAGGGATTGGGGCAGGATTTATTCCTGAAATTTTAAATGTTGATGTGATTGACGAAATCATTAAAATAGATGATGATGTTGCTATGGAGACTGCAAGAAAGTCTGCAGCATTAGAAGGAGTTTTAGTTGGGATTTCATCGGGTGCAGCCATAGAAGCAGCATTGCAAGTAGCTAAAAAACTTGGAAAAGGGAAGCAAGTTGTTGTGGTAATTCCTTCATCAGGTGAAAGATATTTAACAACTGCATTGTTTAATTTTGAAGACTAGGTATAAGTTATTTAGATAAAATAATATTAATATAAGAAGGGTAATGGTTGGCTAACATCTAACTATTACCCTTCTTATTTATGTTAAATACCCCTTATTGATATGAAAAATATTTAAATTATGGTATAATCTTCCTGTAGATTTTTGTAGATAATTTATATAAATTATAGATTCAGAGTAGTTTAGGTTTGTAGGAGGAATTGATAATGCCCAAAATAGTGATTAAAGTTCTCCTAATCTCAATAATAATATTGACATTAGTATTTGTAGCTATAAGAGTAGTTAGGTTTAAAATATAACAATCTGTATCATGGTTAGAGGACCAAAACATAGGCTTAATTGAATTACCAAATCATTATGCTGTGGAAAAAATTAGTGTCAACAACCGTATTATTACACATAGTGATAAAGGTATCGTTATAAAAAGGGATGTCATAGAGATTGGTTGGAATGATCGGTATCTACTATATAAAAGAGTTTTTATTGACTCTAATATTGAAGAAGTAGAAATCGGGATAATAGATACAGAGAGTGGGGAAATTCTGTATTTAGATGAAGATGAGATAAGAAGAAAATTATTAGAATTAAATGTTACTGATGAAATTAGTCTCAAAAATGTAGCAATGTTTTTTTCAGAAACAAGAGGTTTTTACAATAACAATTAAGGTATTTTTCAAAAGGTCTCTACAGGATTTTATCTTTGGAGACCTTTTTGAGTACTGGTTACAATCTGAACCCAATCAAATCCCAGCAAATGGTAGTTAAAATAACTTATAATAATACTTAAGTAAATGATTGGTGATGATGTTTTGTTAGTAGTATAAAAAGAGCGGGACAATGTTGTACAACGGTTAAGAGGGCAGATTCATAAAATTGAAAGTTGATACAACTAGGTGTGTAATGGTAAACTGTTAATATGTAGAAATGAACATGTTAAATTGAAAGGAAATGATAGCAAGTCACAAAGACTTCTATATATAAATAATAAAATAGAAACTCAATTAAATATTTGTTAGAAGGAGGAGTGTATCTTGAAGAAAAAGATTGTATACACAATATGTATTATTGTAATGACTATCCTTGCTCTAAAATTAGTTACCAACTATTGCATAGATCATGTTTATATAGGTAGTAGTGTACTGATGGAAGAAGCAACCTATCCTGAGTATGCTAACAAATATATGGGTTTTGGAGGGTATATCTATAACAATACTATTTTCCCAATAAAAGTTAAACGAATTGAACCCATTGGATATAGAGGGATGGAATACTTTACTACTGCAATCACAACATGGGGACTTTCTGAAGCAAAACGGGAGGATATCTTCGAATTGGAAAATTTAGAAAATAAAACAATCTTACCCAAGAAAAAGCATGAGATTGGCATATTCTACGAGTTTACGGGTGAATATGCTGTCAATACGTCAGCATATATACTAGACTATACCATCTTTGGAATCAAATTTAGTAAAGTAAGCCTGGTTCAAGGATTAAATGATATATAATTGAGATTTATGATTTAAGATTAATTTAATTACCTAAAGTCATCCTTTAATTCTTCCAAAGGAAAACTTCTTTTTCATTGAATAGACAAAATAAACACTTAGTAGCATAGGGTATATAAGGAATATTTTTTCATGAATATTAGTATACACTAAACAAATATTAGTTAAATATGATATAATATTTCTTAAAAAAATGATAGGAGTTGATGGACTTGTCAATAGAAATAGAAAATAAAATCCAGCAAGTGGTGGAATGGTTACGGGAAAAAGTAAAAGAGTCGGGGGCAAAGGGGCTTTTAGTGGGTATTTCTGGTGGAATCGATTCTGCAGTTGTAGCTAACTTAATTAAACGTGCTTTTCCAGACAACTCATTAGGCGTCATTTTACCTATTAATAGCAACCCAAAGGATGTGGAAGATGGCATTGCTGTAGCTGAGAAGGCTGAAATAAAGTATATGGAGATTGAATTAAGTGATGAGAAAAAGAGTATTTTAAACCATGTAACAAATGCTTTAAAAGAACAAGGTGCTTTTGATGAGGAGCGAGCTAGAATTACCGATGCTAACTTAAGGGCAAGGCTGAGAATGAGCACCCTATATGCAGTAGCTAATAACTTAAATTATTTAGTTGTAGGGACGGACAATGAAGCAGAGGTTTACACTGGCTACTTTACTAAGTATGGTGATGGTGGAGTCGATTTACTACCCATAGCTAGGCTTAAAAAATACGAAGTTTTCCAATGGGCAGAGGTATTAGGTGTTCCCAAGTCTGTATTAGAGCGAAAACCATCAGCTGGCTTATGGGAAGGACAAACCGATGAAGCGGAAATGGGTACCACCTATGCCTTTATAGATGCCTTTCTTGAAGGAAAAGAAATTCCTGAAAAGGATCGAGGAATTATTGAAAGACTTCACAGAATTTCCGAGCATAAGCGAGTAATGCCTCCTTATCCAGAGATTTAAGGAATAAATTGATACTCACTTGAAATTATGCTAAAATATATTTGTTATGGAGTAAAAGTACTAGTTTATCAAGCTAGTATCTTAAATACATATAATTGGTAGCAGATATAGACAAGGAGAGATAGAAATGGGACGGATTGGAAATATTATTGATCGTAAAAGCAAACAGGATTCTAAAAGAGCAAAAATCTATACAAAAATGGCAAGATTAATAACGGTTGCAGCTCGCCAAGGTGGCGGGGATCCAGAATATAATGCTGCGTTAAAAAACGCTATTGATAAAGCAAAGGCTGCTAATATGCCAAATGATAATATCGACAGAGCTGTTAAAAAAGGTTCTGGGGAATTGGGTGGAGATAGCTTCGAGCACATTACTTATGAAGGTTATGGTCCAAGTGGTGTTGCAGTTATTGTAGAAGTATTAACAGATAATAGAAACCGTACAGCAGGTGATGTTAGACACTATTTTGATAAAAATGGTGGGAACTTAGGAACAACAGGTTGTGTATCCTTTATGTTTGATAGAAAAGGCCAACTACTAATAGAAAAGGAAGATTCTATTGATGAAGAAACCTTAATGATGGCAGCTTTAGAAGCAGGAGCAGAAGACTTTACTGTTGAAGAGGAAGTTTATCAAGTGGTTACAACACCTGAAGATTTTGCCACAGTAAAGGATGCTTTATTAAAAGATGGCTACAGCTTCCTAAGTGCTGATGTAGTTTTCATCCCTCAAACTGAAGCAACTCTGCAGGGGGAAGATATTAAGAAAATGAGAAAACTAATTGATATGCTTGAAGATAATGATGATGTACAGGAAGTTCATCATAATTGGAATGAGGTTGAGTAGGTAGTTATTTTAACCTTTACAGGTACATCATAAATAGAGCACCTTTTTATGTGGATGTTTATTTTTAATAAATATTCGTATAGGAGGGTGTTTTTGTTAGTAGTCAATATACTCTTCTAAATTCAACTTAGAAAAAATGGAACATAAAATTAGATATATTATTATAAATTTATCCATTTGTCGAAAGTTGCGATGAATAAACAAAGGATTTTAGAAATATATATAGAATTGTTAATTTGGGGTATAAAACAATAAAAAAGAAGGAGATGATGTGATGAGAAACAAAATGAAGGGTTTTATAGCTGGTGTCCTTATTACACTAATCATTATGGCAAACCCTCTTGCATTAGCCCAAGGTTTTAACCAAACTATTAGTGTTTTATTCAACAGCTTAACAATCAAAGTTAATGGGTCAACAGTGAATGCCGATAATATTTTATATAATGGTACTACTTATGTTCCATTGAGGGCAGTTTCTGAAGCATTAGGGAGAGAGGTTTCTTTTGATGGAGCAACATCAACTGTAAATATTAATGACCCAAAAACTCCTGCTCAACAAGCATCGAGTAATAATTCTAGAACTAATCCTGCTAAGGTTGGAGAAACACTAGAACTTGATCGAGACGATTGGTTATATGGAAAGTCAAAAATTCAGGTTACATTAACAGAAGTTATTTCTGGAGATCAAGCGTGGCAAATCGTAAAAGAAGCAAATATGTTTAATAAAGAATTAGATAGTGACGAAGAATACATATTAGCAAAGTTTAAAGTTAAGGTTTTAGAAAATCAAGATAACAAGCCCTTAAGTATTAACAGAACTTTGTTTGATGTAATCAGTAAAGATGGTATACTGTATTCAAGACATGAGACGGTAGCTGGTCTAACACCAGATTTTAGAACGGATATCTACCCTGGAGGGGAACATGAAGGGTTTGTGGCATTTACGGTTAAAAAGAATGATACTCCAGTTGTTGCCATCGATCGTGGGAAAGCTAGTGAGACTTGGTTTAATTTAAGATAGGTTATACTATACTGACTATAGAGAATAAAAAAATAACAAAATCAAAATATATAAAATGAAAGTAGGAAGCATTTAATATGCTTCCTACTTTATTTTAAAACGAATGGGAATGTTCTGCATTAATTATTTTTATACAAAAGAACTTAAGTGATGAGTTTAGCGGATAACTAATTAATTTTGATTAAACTGTGTTAGTACCTTAGTTTCCTTACCTAAAATCATTCTTTTAAATCTTAAAAAGGAAGATTTGATCCAAACTATTCTTGAACAAACTCGAATTTACCTCCTGCAGATTGTATTGCTTGAGCTAAGGTGTTAAAAAGTGGTTTAGAAGAACCTGTAGTACCTAAAAAAGGAAGTCTAATAATTAAGCAAATTCCACTTGGAGAAGTTAATTCAATTATATTAAGAAGATTAATCACAGCACCTGCTGGGATAAAAATTCTGATTAAAGTCCCTGGCAATTGAGGGCAAGGACTACATGGTTTTGGTGTAGGTCTAACTTGAGACATATACATACCTCCTTTCTTTTCACTTCATAATATGTAATACTTTAGTATTTGTGTTAGCTTTGTAAAATTGTTATGCCTTGATTTACCAAAATAAAAAAGGTATACTAAATTGAGATAAGCTAAAGTGTAGATATGTGATTAATTCCTAACAAGGTCATCCCTTGGGCGGTTTTGTATATAATTATTTCTAAATTTAGGTAGGCTTAATAAGTCAGAGTATCATAATTATGTACCTTCTTTTTAGAAATAGAGAATATTTAAGCAGTATAAGGATTAAGATAATATATAGGGGAAATATGAATAATGTTTAATGTAAAATAGAATACTATTTCCTTTAGCTGTATTTATGTATATTATTTAAAGAAGTTGAAAATAAATTATAGTAGGTGACATATGAAATACATTATATTTGATCTAGAGTTTAATTCAGCCTTTAGAATTGATCGAAAAACAAAGCGACTTATGAAGGGTAACAGTAACCCTCTATGTCCACAAGAAATCATTGAAATTGGTGCAGTTAAGGTCAATCAGGACTATGAGATAGAATCTACCTTTGAAATGTATGTAAGACCTCAATTATATGAAAAATTACATCCAAAGGTTAAGCAAAAAACTAATATAAGTCCAGAAGATTTAATAACAGGAAAAACCTTAGCAGAAGCCATTGAAGCTTTTCAATTATGGATCAATGAAGAAGAGTTTACCCTATGCTCATGGGGAAGAGACGACATTAATGAATTAAAGAGAAACTGTAATTATTTTAAGATAGATACAGGTTGGATTCAGAAATACGTTGACATTCAAAAACTATGTATGGTCTTTTTAGAAGCTCCAAAAGGGAACCAGATTGGTTTAAAAAATGCTGTAGAAACTTTTAATATTGAGATAGAATACAAATTTCATAAGGCGTTAAATGATTCCATCTATACTGCTAAAATACTTAAAGTAATTAAAGAGTCTCCAAGTACAAGTATGATTAAAATAGATTAAATGTAGGCTTAAATCCTAGTATTTTGGAATTTATTTAGTCTTATATTTTTATCATGACTGGTAAAATTATATATATAGTGGAATATGATAAAGGAGCTAATGATTATGAGGATAAAGAACATCGTCGAACTAACTGAGCTTGAAGAACAAGAGGGCCTAATGGATATTGTTTTAGATGTCGATTTAGATCAAGAAGTAGCCAGTAGATGGGAATTAGTGAATCCTAAGGTATGGGCTGTATACAGAAAATATGGAGATTATCGATTAGATTATTTAGAGTTAGTCGATAATGGAATGAATGTACACGGATTTGAATTTACAGATAGAGAGAAAAAAGAAATTTTAAGCTTTATAGAAGCAGAAATATTGAGACAGAGTGGAGAAGGACATTTGAATTAGTTTAATAAATGTTAAGAAACCTTGAGGAAACATCTATCATTTGGATAGATGTTTTTTTTGCATAGATGTCGTATAAAGTCGAAGGATAGCTTTTGAAGATTAATGAAAGAAAATATATAATGATAGTATGATTGTTAATTTAAGGTTTCTCTATAAGGGATGTTAAGATAAAAAGGAGGCAGATTATGAACAATATTAGAGAATATTACTTAAGTTATGATGAAGAAAGTAGGCTTATAAAGGATAATGCCCACAAAGTTGAATTCGATACGTCTATTCACCTACTAAATAAATATATAGATGCTAACTCAAAAGTACTTGATATTGGTGCAGGAACAGGCCGTTATACATTTTATTTTGCAAAGAAGGGAGCTTCTGTACTGGCTATAGATTTTGTAGAGAGACATGTAGAAATTATAGAAAATAAGCTAACAAAAATGGAAAACTTAAAAATAAGAGTAGAGCAGGGTGATGCTTTAGATTTATCCAGATTTACAGATGAGGAATTTAACACAATATTATGTATGGGACCATTATATCATCTACCTGAGACAGAACAACAAATTAAGTGTCTAAATGAATGTAGAAGGGTATTGCAAACAGGTGGGATTCTAGCAATAGCTTATATAAATAAAAGTGTACATATGGAATATGGAGGTAATCCTTATTTTGTTGGTTTAGAACCAGACTATATGGAATCAACACTAGACCAATTAGGTTTTAAGGTTAGAGAACATATTGCTACTGATGGGGTCTCCCCCAAAATAGGTAGGTTAATAAATAAACTAAATGAAAAGCAATATAGACAATGGCTAGATTTTAATATAGAAATATGTAAATGTAAAGCTTCAATTGAAAATACATTGCATGCTTTAATCATAGCAGAAAAGATAGAGCAGCCCTGCTAGGGGATGGGTTGCTTATACTTAAGTAAATAAAATAGATTAATTAGAAATAGCTTAAGGAGACATTATATGAAATATGGAAAGATAATTGGTATTGGTAATACAGCTACTGTTTATGATCTAAAAGATGGTAAAGTACTAAAACTTTTTAATAAAGATTATCCTAGTGAAGCTGTAGTAACAGAATTCAAAAATGCGAAGGCAATAAACAATATGAACTTTCCAAAACCTAAGGTATACGAAATGATAAACTGTGAAAATGCCAAAGGCATTATATATGACAAAATTGAAGGCGAATCACTGCTAGATTGGGTTTTGAAAACAGGTGATAGTAGAAGATGTGCTCTTTATATGGCTGAACTTCATAAATTAATTCTTCATAATAAAATTAATAATGTACGAAATTACAAAGGATTTTTGGAAGAAAACATAGTAAAGGGATTAACTGATAATTCAGCTAAACAAAAAGAAATAATGTTAATATTAGATAAATTAGAGAATGGTGATGCTCTTTGTCATGGTGATTATCATCCAGGTAATATATTTATATCTAAAGGACAAGCAGTAGTCATCGATTTTATGAATGTTTGTCATGGACACTTTCTTTATGATGTTGCAAGGACTGTATATTTAATAGAATATACGCCTACACCCTTAAAAATGGAAAATAGAGAGCAGATTTTAGAGTTAAAGAAAACTCTAGCAGATCAATACCTAGAACAAATGGATGTAACCAGAGAAATGATTAAAGATTACCTATTGGTTATCGGGGCTGCTAGATTAGGGGAGTGTCCAAACGAAAACCGTTAATATACTATATTATTTAATTTAGTAAAGATAATAGGTTGAATATTAGGCTGGACTCTAGTTATGTTAGATAATAACAAGGATATTAGGACATCCGTAAGTAAAAATACAATATAAATTCCACCAGTTGTTCATATAATTAAAATAAAGTTATATAACTTCAGAGCTTGTATTAATTGTGAATTTAAAGGGGGAATTAAATTGTATTTTAAACTTTTTAGTATTATTTGGGGTGCCTTAATGATTGGAATAACATTAATCATGCATATCATACCGAAGCAATGGAATGATTTTGAATTGAATAAGATTTATACAGAAGAACGACCAAAATGGGTGTTAGCGGCTGGAGCCATAGCTATTCTAATCGTAGCTACAACGTGGTATAAAGAAATGACAACTGACATTAGCTTTTCTATCTTTTTAACCCTTTTAGTAACCATAACACTAATAAAGATTGCTCATATTATGTTTAATTATGTGAATTTTATAAATTTTGTCATTAAAGCTCTAGTGGAGGACCGAAGCATCATCAACAAAATTAATGTGACTACCACAGTATTAGGATTATTTCTGATTTTATTTGGTTTTTTTATATATTAACAGGGTTCTAGCCATACTCAAAACAATAGGTAATAGTCAATAATTAGATGCTATTAATTCGTAGTATTTGAGAGGTATCGCAGGGTAGATCTTTTTCTTGCTTTTTTATTATTAGTAAGAACATTACTTTATTAGACTTAAAAAGTAGAGGAGGAAGTGGAGATGATAAAAATTGAAGAAATTAAAGTGATGGGATACAAGCAAGAATTACATAATCAATTTATAAGAAATAAAGAAACAGCCTTAGCAATATTAATACCAGGAATCGCATATAGCAATGACATGCCTTTACTTTATTATGTGTCAGAACTTTTAATAGATAAGGGTTATGACATATTAAAAATTAATCCCCATTGGAAGGAAATAGACAGTTTTTTGACTGCAGATTCTGAAGAAAAAAGGAAATGGATCTCTACAGATGTAGTTAATTCTGTAGAAGAAATTTTAAATAAAAAAAAGTACAGTGATATTTTTTTAGTCACTAAGTCAATTGGTATGTTGGGGGCACTTGAAGTCCTAAACAAGAAAGTATTATTTAGAAACGCAAAAGTTCTATGGCTTACCCCTTTATGTCATGTTGATAACCTTGTTAGAGAGTTAATTGACATAGCAAATCAATCACTAATTATGATTGGAACAGCAGATCGATGTTATTCAATTGAAAATATCAAGGCATTAAAGAAACGAAGGAACTATAGAGTAAAAACATTTAGTGGCACAGACCATAGTTTAGAAATTATGGGAGATGTTAAAGGCTCTTTAAAGGTTTTAGAAAAGGTTTTAGAAGAAGTTGAACATTTTATATGAAAAGCCTATATAGAATTGCCACGAGGTTCATAAAAAAATGAACCTTTTTTCATTTTATAAAGATAACTATGTAGGAGGTGATATTTTGAGGGTAGATGAGATTAGTAAATTAGTTGATAGATATGGTCCTCAGATTTATGGGTTTTGCAGAAGGCTTGCTAGAACTAAAGAAAATGCCGATGACCTTTATCAGCAAACCTTTTTGCGGGCGATAGAGGTTTGTGAGAAAATTGATGAAAGAAAAAATCCAAAAGGATATTTAATGGCTATAGTCATCCGACAATGGCAAAATCAAATGAGTAAGTTAGGGCGTAGGGAAAGGATTATATCAAGCCAGGATAATCATGACGATCATATTGATAAAATAAATAATATATCCAATAATTTCAATATTGAAGAAGAGGTAGAAAAAATACTGCTTTATCAAGAAATTGAAAGCCTAATACATCGATTACCTGAAAAATTAAAAGTGATAGTAATTATGCATTACACATCAAGTATGAGCATTAAGGAAATTGCAGAAGTTTTGAGTATACCTGAAGGGACGGTCAAGAGTCGCATTTTTAAGGCTAGAAAGTTACTAAGGGAAAGATTAGAGGAGGGCGGATATGAAAAAGTTTAGCGATGAAGAATTAGAAGAGCTTTTGTTTCGAACGTTAGAATGGAAAGGGCAACCAGATGAAGCCTTAAATATTGCCCTGAAGAAACAATTATTAGAGAGGGAAAAAGGCGCTAATAGAGCTAATAAAAAAGAAAAATCAATTTGGTGGTTACCAGCTTTATCCAGTATAATGATGACATCAACAACGATTTTATGCTTAATAATACTTGCCATCAATCCGATATTAACAAGTCTTATATCATTCTTTCTAATTACTACCAATGCTAGTACAATACTTTTAACTTTAATAGGGGTAAGGAAATTTAGTTTGAAAAAGGAGGCTGTTCTATAATGGATGTTAAATTAGGCTTAATTTTTTCAATTTTAGGTTTGATGCTATTAGCATTGATTTTTCTTGGTTTATGGACATATCGAGATGCAAAATCACGGGGACTAAATGCAGGTCTTTGGGTGGTAATTGTATTGTTGGTACCAAACCTATTAGGGCTCCTTTTATATTTCTTAATAGGGAGAAAAGAGTCTCCGAGAGAATGCCCAGAATGTGGTTCTAAAATGTCCGATACTCAATATGTAAAACCCGTTGGTCATAAGTCGAATAAAGGTCTGTTGGTGGGGTTTGTAACTTGTTTATTAATTATGATTATCCTTGCACTACTATTTTTTGGTTCAATGCTAATGTCAGACTTTAGAACTTCAAGTAGTAGAAGTGTCGGTATCGGTTTGGTGCAGAATAATATAGGTAGTCAATGGAAGGTTTCCTTTAGGAGCTTATCTGGTGGACTCAACAGTAAGCTTACAATTAGAGACGGCTCACCAGAGAAGTTGAATATAAAGACTGAATTGGAAAGTGGCTCATTGACTTTAACTTTACGTCAAGGAGATAAAAGTATTACAATTCCCTTAGATCATAGTACCGAAATCCAACAAGACTTAAAGGAGTTTAAAAATGGCACCCTGCAATTAAAGATAGAAGCAAGTAATGCAAAGGGTGGGAAAGTTAATATATGGTGGTAAGTCCTTTAATGACCTTTACCTCTATATGACAAAAGTCACTTGATTAATTTCTAGTGGCTTTATATTTTGGGACTACATCACTATTGTATGGGTGTGTATGGTGACCTTAAGAAAGGGTGCAATGACTAGAAATCAGTTAAATATTATCTGAATAATAATTACTTATTAAAGAATAATTTTTTGTAAATTTCGGATAAGAAGAGTTAATAGTACCAAGATGGGTAATATGACCTAGAGTATTAGAAAAAATAAAAAAATTCTAAAGAACATACCTAAAAAAAGGATTTACATCATTTAAGTCGAAGATGTAGATATGTAAATATTTAATAAATTTGCAAAATTTAAAATTTTAAATATAGAAAGGAGGGAGTAGATGGTTTACGAGCATGTACTAAATATGGTTGGAAACACCCCAATAATTAAATTGTATCTTAAAGATGCTCAAAATGTTTCGTTATATGTAAAATTAGAGTATTTTAATCCTACTGGTAGTGTGAAAGATAGAGCTGCAAGATATGTTATTGATAGGCTTTTAGAAGAAAAAATGATAGATAAAAACACAACAATAATTGAGTCATCATCTGGAAATTTCGGAATAGCACTATCTAACTACTGTAGAAGTAAAGAATTAAAATTTATTTGTGTAATAGATCCACTAATTTCTTATACAAATGAAACAATTATAAGGAAAATGAGCACAGAAGTTGTCAAGGTAGTAGAGCCAGATATAAATGGTGGATATTTGTTAAATCGAATTAAAAAAATCAATAAACTTTTAGAAGAGATACCAAATTCATATTGGATAAATCAGTATGGAAATAAATACAATGCAGAGGCATATAACAAAACATTAGCGTTTGAAATGTGCAATGAAGTAACCAATATAGACTATGTATTTATCGGCGTTAGCTCTGGAGGAACAATAACAGGGGTTTCCTCAAAGGTAAAAAAAGTATACCCAAATGCTAAGATAATAGCTGTTGACATTGTTGGATCAGTTGTTTTTGGAGGTAAACCACAAAAAAGATTCATTCCAGGCATTGGTTCCAGTAAAGTGCCAGAAATATTAGAGTTTGCTCAAATTGATGACGTAGTTTTTGTAAGGGAGTATGATGTCATCCTTAGTTGTAATGAACTGCTAAAGACCTATAATATTTTCGCAGGTGGGTCCTCTGGTGCTGTTTTTACAGCAATTAAACAATACTTTAAAACTCAAAATATTGATAAGCAAGTTAATGTAGTAACACTGTTTGCAGATCGAGGAGATCGATATAGTGAAACAGTCTATAATGAAGAGTGGTGCATGGAACATTTTTGTGCACCTGATCAATTAAGGAGAGTGGAGTAAAATGTTATATCTTAATGAATCAGACATAAATAATTTAGGTATTACTTGGAATGAACTTGTTACAGTAATTGAAAAATCAGTAGCCTGTATGGCAGTTAATGACTTTGCCCAGCCAATTAAGCCTTATCTTAGATATAGAGACTTAAAGAACCGTATTATTGCAATGCCAGCATTTATAGGTGGAGAAATTGAAATGTCTGGAATTAAGTGGATCGCTAGTTTTCCAGATAATATTAAAAATAACTTACCAAGGGCCCATAGTGTTGTTATACTAAACAACGCAAGTACTGGTGAACCACTATCCATCATAAATACTGCCTTATTGAGTATTTTACGAACTTCTGCTGTAAGTGGTGCTTTAATCAAGGCCTATGATAATACAAGGACATTAAAGGGTATTAAAATTGGAATTGTAGGCTGGGGGCCTATTGGACAATATCATTTCAAAATGGTTAACGACTTGTTAGGGGACAAAATTGAAAAGGTATATATTTATGACATAAAACCTTTAGGAGAAAACGTCATAGATAGTAGTTTAAAAGATAAGATCGAAATTGTAGATTCATGGGAGAAAACATATATAGATGCTGATATTTTTATGACCTGTACTGTATCAAAAGAACCTTATATAGATCTTCCCCCAAAGAAGGGATCTTTACAGCTGAATGTTTCTTTAAGGGACTATAAGACCGATATACTAGATTATGTGAAAAATGCCCTTATTGTAGATGATTGGGATGAAGTTTGTAGAGAGAAGACAGACATAGAGCATATGCATATAGAGAAGGGGTTAAAGCAAGAGGATTCAAAATCCATTATTGACGTTGTTTGTAACGATTTTTTAACTACTTTAAAAGAAGAAGATGTTATTATGTTTAATCCAATGGGTATGGCAACCTTTGATATAGCGCTAGGTGGTTTTTTCTATAATAAAGCTAAGGAAATGAACATAGGAAAAGCCCTAGAGACTTTGTAAGCTAAGGGGGGATATAGTGATAGATTGTTCCTAAATATGGTATAGGGTAGAGTTTGAGCTGATGAAAAGTAATTGTTCTATTATTTATTTTGGAGGATAGCTAAAATGAATGAAAATTGTTTCGATAAAATAGAGGTATTAGAAACAGAAAGACTGATATTAAGACCTATAACTGAATTGGATGCAAAGTATATCTTTAACATTTTCAGTGATCCAGAGGTAGCTAAGTTTGACTGGTTTTATCCTATTGAGGATACTGAAATAGCACTAAAAATGATTAGAAACTATCATACCTCATTTACATCTAAAGAAGAGATTACTTGGGGCATTCAACCTAAAGGAAGCGATGAATTAATAGGTATTTGCTGCCTTGGTGATTTCGAGGTGAGATCAAGGAGAGCAGTAATCGGTTATGATCTAGCCAAAAAGGAATGGAATAAGGGATATGCTACAGAAGCAGTGAAAGTCTTAGTTGATTATGGTATTAATCGAATGGAATTAAATCGAATAGAAGCTTTTATTACTCCAGGTAACGATGCATCAGTAAGAGTATTAGAAAAACTAAATTTTACTAGAGAAGGGTTAGTAAGAGAACGAGATTTAATTAAAGGGCAACTTGTGGATGGGATTGTAATGGCTATATTAAAAAAAGACCTCCTTAGAGAAGAGAAAACTGATAATAAAAGAAAGCTTAGTAAAGAACTTCTCTAGGACTTAAAAACTAAATCAACCAATTATCTAAGAATAAGATAAAAGTAAGAAATTAAAAGTAAATTGAAGATAGAAGTCGACTTATGGCAATTTTAGAACTATATTACTTCCTATTCAATTTGTTTTCTACCATATAAAGGAGTATTATATTCTTTGCATACAAAATATAGTATGGAGGGAATTTAAATGTCTGATGCAATTCGTAGCATAACAAATAAGCTATTTATTTCTGTTGAAGGACCCATCGGTGTAGGAAAAACTACCTTGACAAAGATCCTATCAAAACAACTTAATGCCTTCTCGTTAAAGGAAATTGTAGAAGAGAACCCATATTTAAAGAACTTCTATGAAAATATAGAAGAATATGCTTTTCAAACAGAAATGTTTTTTCTATGTAATAGAATCAAACAATTAGAAGATGTTCAAACAAAGAAACTAGATCAAGGAGTATCTGTTGTTGCAGACTATAATATTATCAAAAATCTTGTATTTGCGGGTTTAACTTTAAATTTAAATCATTTTCAAAAATATAAGCAGGTTTATTCAATATTAGTTGAAAACCTAGTGCAACCTGATATTATTATTTATCTTCATGGGGATGTAGATTTCTTAATGAAACGAATTGAGATGAGAGACAGACCTTTTGAAAGAAATATGGATAGACATTACATAGAAAAATTAAGTAATGAATACCAACATTATTTTGATCCCTGTTCACTAAAACATTACTTTACTAATAAAATTCCAAAGGTGATTTCCATCAATGTAAATAATAGAGATTTTGTGAATAATCAAGAGGATGTAAACTATGTCCTTCACGAGATCAAGAAAGTTACAGAAAATGATTTAGGCTTATTGAGGGAGGTTAAGTAATGTTAACAAAATTGATTGTACATGATGAGTACACACCTAAGGAAAGAAAACCTGGGGATGGATATTTTATTACTATATCAGGAAACGTTGGAGCTGGTAAATCTACCTTTACAGAAATCATTGGTACTGCATTAGACTTTAATACAAGCTATGAAAAGGTAATTGGGAATCCATACTTAGAAGATTTTTATGCTGATCAAGAAAGATGGAGTTTCCATCTGCAGTTATATTTCTTAAGCCAAAGGTTTCAAGATCAAAAGCGAATTGGTGAAATAAACCAGAACCATATACAAGATCGAAGCATTTATGAAGATGTTGAGATTTTTGCAAAATCATTACATGATAATAAAAAAATGACAGATCGGGACTATGATACTTATTCAGAACTATTCTATTGCATGATGACCCCTTACTTAATTAAGCCAGATTTAATGATTTTCCTTGATGGAAGTATAGATACAATTTTAAATCGAATTGACAAAAGAGGTAGGGAAATGGAGAAGAAAATCTCCAAACAATATTGGATAGATCTCCATAATCGATATAAGAACTGGATTAAGGATTATAAACAATCTCCAGTATTAGTTGTAGATATCGACCAAGTTGACTTGTTAGAGAAGCCCCAACAAATAGAAATATTGACAAAGGAAATCAAAAATATCTTATATAATCATAAACAGGCAATTGTAGGTTAATAGAATTAGTTGTAAAAGAGATCAGCCACTAGACAGTTTCTAGTGGTTTTATTATTTCTATGCACATCGGAAAATTCATAAAAGTAAAAAAATAAAAGAAAATTTGAAGGGAAAGAGATGTTAAATGTGGAATATCATAAAATAAATGCATATAACAGTTACTAATTTATGTAGGAGGTTTTAACATGAGTAAATTGAAGCTATTTTGTTTTCCCTATGCTGGCGGTTCCTCAGCTATTTATGCCAAATGGAAAAAACACTTTAATGATTCGATAGAATTATGTCCTGTAGAATTAGCCGGTAGAGGAAAACGCTATAACGATAAATTTTATGATGATATTAATGAAGTAGTAGAAGATGTTTTTAAATTAATAAAAGAAGATATAGAAAAGGGAGAGTATAGCCTTTATGGCCATAGTTATGGAAGTTTAATTTCTTATGAATTAGCCCACAAAATTAATGAATTACAATTAAGAAAACCTAAACACATTTTCTATTCAGGTAACGGCTCACCCCATCTAAAGGAGTCAAAGATGTATCATACCCTACCAGATGAGGAATTCCTTAAAAAAATAATCGAGTTGGGGGGAACACCTGAAGAATTAATTAAGGAAAAAGAACTATTAGAGTTATTTCTTCCCCTCTTAAGGGCTGACTTTAAAGTGAATGAAACCTACCAATATAAAGAGAGGGAAAGTAAACTTGACTGTGATTTTACTGTGATTAATGGGAAGGAAGATCAACTAACTCTTAATCAAATTACTGGGTGGAGTAGTCATACAACTGGCAAGTGCAGGTTCTATATGATGGATGGAGGGCACTTCTTCATTAATGAAAAAATGGAGGACGTTATAACGATTATTAAACATACTTTAGATAGTGGGCAGTAGTTATTATTATCCCAAAACTTTTTTAAAAACGAATCTCAAGGCGGATTATTAATTTGAAATGATATTTTGATAATTAGTAAGGAACAATAAAATTAATGGGAATAAAATATACAATATTCAAACTATTATGAAAAAAAGTGTAGCTAAAGACAGGAAATAACTATATTGTGTTGAATAAGTTAGATATATAAATTTACATATAATAGGGTAAGGTGTGTAACCTTTTAGAGGGGATGGGGGTATATGGAGAAAATGAGTTTATATCAAAATTACAAGAATTTAATTCAGTTACTAGAAATGAACATGCACCAAGACCGAGGGATAACATTTTTTTTCAATAGTGAAGACCATTTTATGTCTTATCATAATCTGTATGAAGAAGGAAAAAAACTACTTTGGCACTTGCAAAATAAGGGGCTAAAAGCAGGTAACGAATTGATTTTTCAATTGGAGGATGAAAAGGAGTTTGTTTTAACCTTTTGGGCTTGTATTATGGGGGGGATTATTCCAGTCCCAATTACAATTGGTAATAGAGAAGCCCATCGTGAAAAACTTCTGGAAATTTGGAAAGTGTTGAAGAATCCCTATATGGTCACCAATAATGTTACTTTTGAAAAATTAGAAAAGTATACTTTTGATAAATTAAGAAAAGAAGTTTTAGAAGAAGAAATTCTATCTAAAACCCTTATTGTCGATGGGATGATGGAGGGGAATCAGGAAGGAACCCTACATTCTTCTAATCCTGATGATATCGCCTTTATTCAGTTTTCATCTGGCTCAACAGGTACACCTAAGGGGGTTGTCTTAACCCACCGAAACCTATTGGTTAATATAGCAGATATCATTACTGCTTCAGGGGCTACTCAGCAGGACTCAACCCTAAGTTGGATGCCTTTAACCCACGATATGGGGTTAATAGGATTTCATCTATGTCCCTTAGCAATAGGGATAAATCAATATATTATGCCTACCACAACCTTCATCACAAGTCCATTGAAATGGATGGAAAAGACCTCTGCTTATAAAGCCAGCCTCTTAGCATCGCCTAACTTTGGTTATAAGCACTTTTTGTCCTTCCTAAGAAATAAAACCTTTGATCACTGGGACCTATCTTGTGTACGGTTAATTTTAAACGGAGCAGAGCCAATATCGGCAGAACTAAGTGATCTTTTTTATGAAACCATGGCAAAATGGAAATTAAGAAAAGAAGCAGCTTTTCCAGTTTATGGTCTTGCAGAAGCAAGTCTTGCTGTATCCTTTCCAAAGGTGGGAGAGCCTTTTAGAAAAATCAGACTAGATCGAAATAAAATTCTAGTGGGAGAAAAAGTTGTAGAAATTAAAGGTGAAGACCAGTTGGATATTAGCTTTGTTGATCTTGGCTATCCTGTGGAAAACTGCGCTATTAGAATTTGTAATGAGAAAAATCTCGAATTACAAGAGGGCTTCATTGGTCATGTCTATATTAAAGGGGACAATGTAACCACTGGCTATTATAACAATCAAGAGGCTACAGAAAGGGCTATAACCCAAGATGGTTGGTTAAATACAGGAGACTTAGGGTTTATGCAAGAGGGGCGGCTTGTAATTACTGGTAGAGCCAAGGATATTATCTTTGTTAATGGTCAGAATTATTATCCCCATGACCTAGAAAGGGTAGTTGGAGAAATAGAAGGGGCAGAGCTTGGTCGGGTTGTGACCTGTGGTTGCTTTAATAAGGAACTTCAAAAAGAAGAAATAGTGATGTTTGTTTTGTTTAAGAAAAAAGTAGCAGACTTCATTGATTTAGCCCTCTGCCTAAAAAAACAGGTAAATCTAACCACGGGACTGGATGTGGCATATGTTTTACCAGTAAAGACCATCCCTAAAACCACAAGTGGGAAGATACAACGTTTTAAACTTGTGGAAGACTATGAAAAGGGAGTATTTAAAAAAACAATTACAGAAATGGACCAACTAATTAAAGAAGTCATGAATCAGAGGGAAATAGATGTTCCAACAACCCAGTTAGAAGAACAGTTGGCAAACATTTGGGCAGAGGTATTAGGGATCGAAAAAATAGGAATAAACGATAGCTTTTTCGAACTTGGGGGAGATTCTATCAAAGCAACCTATATTGCCTCTAAGGTCTATAAAGAGTTGGGCTTCGAAGTACCTTTAAAGGATATTTTTGAAACGCCCACCATCAAAGCCTTGGCTGAGATTGCTTCAACAGTTGAGAAAGGGGAATATAGCTCTATTCCTAAAGTGGATATGGCGGAACATTACCCTTTATCCTTCCCGCAAAAAAGAATGTACATCTTAAATAATATGGATGAATCTACAACTTATAACATTACCCAGGCCATTTATATTGAAGGAGATTTTTCTAAGGAAAGATTAGAAGAGACATATCAAAAACTGGTAGAAAGACATGAAACTTTAAGAACGACATTTGAATTTGTGGAGGGGGAAGTCGTACAAAAAGTAAATCCTCCAAGGAAAATTAAGGTTAATTATAAAGAATGCAAAGAAGAGGAGATTAAAGAATTATTAGAATCTCTTAGCCGACCTTTTGATTTAAAAATGGGTCCTCTTTTTAGAGTACATTTAATCAAAACTGATGAAAGGAAGTATTACCTGCTTTTGGAAGCTCATCATATCATTTTTGATGGAACTTCTATGGGAATTTTGCTCAAAGAGTTGATTGAACTGTATAAAGGTAAAACTCTGGAAAAACCAAGTTTACAATATAAAGATTATGTATACTGGCAGCTAGCTCAAACCATTAAACAAGAGGATCAAGAAATCTTTTGGCTAGAAAAGTTCAAAGGGGAACTACCTGTATTAGATTTACCTGCTGACTATGCAAGACCTGTCCTTCAAAACTTCGAGGGGGCAGAGGTAATTATTGAAATTGATGAAAACATAACCTCTAAGCTATATGCCTTTGCCCGTCGAGAAGGGGTAAGTCTGCAGATGGTTCTGTTGGCCGCCTACTATGTTCTACTGGCTAAATATAGTGGTCAAGAGGATATTGTTGTGGGAATCCCTACAGCAGGAAGGATGCATCCAGATCTAGAGAGTATTTTGGGTATGTTTGTTAACACCCTAGCTTTAAGGGATTATCCAAAGGGAGAGTTGAACTTTAACGAGTTTTTAAGACAGTTAAAGCATGGCATTTTGAATGCCTATAAAAACCAAGATTATCCATTAGAAAACCTATTAACTAAATTAGGTGTCAAAAGGGACATGAGCAGAAATCCTTTATTTGATACCATGTTTGTTATGCAGAATATGCTGATTCCCACCATTGACGAAGAAGATTTTAAAATGAAACCCTATCATCTTGAGGGAAAAAACGCTAAATTTGATTTGACTCTTTTCTGTCTGGAAGAAGAGGGAAAAATTAAATCTACTTTTGAATTTTCTTCAAAGCTGTTTAATAGAAATACAATCGAAAAGATGGCACATCATTATATTAACATCATTAATAGTATTATAGATTTCCCCCGTAAGAAGATATCTGATATTGAAATAATGTCTGTTGCAGAAAAAGACGATCTGTTGGAACACTGCAATGACACTAAAGCCACATACCCAAAGGAGAGTACCTTAAGTCAGTTATTTGAACTACAGGTGGAAAAAACACCTAAAAAGATTGCCATAGTTCACGAAAATGAAAAAATTACCTACAGCGAATTAAACCGTAGAGCAAATCAATTGGCAAGGCATTTGATTAAGAAGGGAGTAGCTGCTGATGGCACTGTTGCCATCTTAGTAGATCGTTCTATTCCACTGGTGACTTCCATCATGGCAGTCCTAAAGGCTGGTGGGGCTTATATTCCTATAGACCCTGAATATCCGAAAGAGCGGATTGAATACATTCTAAAGGATAGCGGTGCTAAAATTTTACTTAAGGGAAGAAAAGAGCTGCCAGAAATTCAATTTGATGGTCTAATAATGGATATAGAAAAGGAAGAGCAGTATACAGGGAATGAAGAAAACCTTGAGATAACCTATAATGCCAATAATTTGGCCTATATTATATATACCTCGGGAAGTACTGGTAAGCCAAAGGGGGTAATGGTGGAAAATAGGGGAGTTGTAAATTATATTAGCTGGGCAGCTAAGTCCTACCTAAAGGGCGAAGACTTAGATTTCCCCCTATATACAACCATATCTTTTGACCTAACGGTGACCTCCATCTTTACCCCTCTATTAACAGGCAATTGTATTATCGTCTACGGGGAAGATGATAAGGAGCTATTGATCAACAAAATAGTAAAGGACAATCGTGTCGGTGTGGTAAAGCTAACTCCTTCCCATTTAAAGTTAATTAAAGATCAAGATAACAGTCAGTCGAAGATAAAAAGATTTATAGTAGGTGGAGAGCAGCTAGAAACCTCCCTTGCTGAAGAAGCCTATAGAAGCTTTAATGGAAATATAGAAATCTATAACGAATATGGTCCAACGGAGGCTTCGGTAGGTTGTATGATCCATCAATACAACCCAGAAAGAGATCGTCATCAAGTGATACCAATTGGGATACCTGCCGATAATGTTCAAATATTTATACTAGACAAATACTTAAAGCCAGTACCTATTGGCGTTGTTGGAGAGATTTATATTGCAGGTGATGGTCTAGCTCGAGGTTATGTTAATAAGCAGGAAACGACAGAAGAAAAATTTGTAACTAATCCTTTTAAAGATAATGAAAAAATGTATCGAACTGGGGACCTTGCGAAACGTTTATTCGATGGTAATATCGAATACATCGGTAGAATTGACCATCAAATAAAGATTAGGGGCTATCGTATCGAAATAGAAGAAATTGAAAGTCAACTACTTAAACATAAAGAGATCCATGAAGCAATAGTTATTCCATTAGAGGATGAATTTGGTGATAAAAATCTTTGTGGATATATTGTAGGCGGAAGGGAATTTACAGCATCTGAACTAAGAGACTATCTATTAAAGAAATTACCTAGTTATATGGTACCTACATATTTTCTTCAGCTGGAGAAAATCCCATTAAATATAAATGGGAAAGTTGATCGAGATGCACTGCCTGGTCCGAAGGAAAGATTAACTGGTAAAAATGAGTATATAGCACCAAAAGATGAAAGACAAGCATTAATAGCTGATGTTTTTGCTCAAGTATTAGCTGTAGAAAAAGTAGGAATAAACGATAACTATTTTGTACTTGGAGGAGACTCTATTAAGGCCCTTCAAATTGTTTCTAGGTTAAATCAATTTGGATTAGAGCTTAATGTAAAGGATATTTTAACCCATCAAACTATTTCTGCCCTATGTATAAATGTTGATATGGAGCCGAAAGTAAGAAAATATCAGCAGGGAACTATGGCGGGGGAAATTTCATTTTTCCCAATTCACAGCTGGTTTTTTAATCAAAATTTTGCTAATGCCAACTATTATAATCAATCAATACTTTTAAAACTTAGAAAAGCTATTAACATGAGAACCTTAGAAGAAGGCATTAATTATTTGATTAAACATCATGATGGTTTGCGACTAAACTATAGTCGTGAAAGGAATTCATTATTTTACAATAGTGAACACCTTAAGCATCCCTTTATAATAGAGCAGTATGATATTAGTAACTTAGAAGAACAAGAAAAGGAAGATTGCTTAAAAGAAATAGGTGAGCAGATGAAGGCATCCTTTAATTTAGAGAAAGACCTTTTAATAAAAGCTGCACTGATTAAGAATACACCAGCGGAAGACTACCTTATGGTCACTGCCCACCATATTGTTGTAGATGGTGTTTCCTGGAGAATCATTTTAGAGGATTTATATCATATCATTGGTACATTGATGAAAGATCAAGAACCTCAGTTACCTCATAAAACAGCTTCACTTATAGATTGGAGGGAAGCATTAGATGATTATGTTGCAGAGAATTTAGCGGAAAAGGGAACTACCTATTGGGAGGAACTTGAAACAGAAACATTTAAACTCCCAATGGATTTCACTACAGAGGATTGGTCAACTGCTAACAGTGCTATCGTAACAATTAATTTAACAAAGGAAGAAACTCAACAACTTATAAAGGAGGCAAATCGTAGCTACAATACTCAAGGGCAAGAATTACTTCTAGTGGCATTGACAAGGGCAATGACAAATTGGACCTGTGGAACTAGTGTCACGCTAGAACTTGAAGATCATGGAAGGAGACTTGAAGCCGTTGATGTGTCAAGAACAATAGGATGGTTTACTGCAATGTATCCAATTAAGCTTAATGTGTCAAAAGAAGATATTGGAGGACAAATTAAAGAGATTAAAGAACAACTCAGGTCTTTATCAGAAGACATGATAGAATTTGGTCTTTTAAAGTATATAAAAAATACATTAAAAGAATCAAATAACAGCATGTCGGAGGTTAGATTCAATTATTTAGGTAGGTTTGATAGTGAATTAGAGAATGACTTGTTTCAATATACTTTTGCAGATACTGGCGCTGAAACATCTCCATTAAATCAATTAACGACTAAACTAGATATTAATTCAATGATTGTTAATGGAAGTATGAGGGTGGAGATTACCTATAATCAAAATGCCCATAGAAGAGAGTCAATTGAATCTTTTGCAATAAGTTATGTTGAAGAGATTAGACAAGTACTTGAACATACCTTAGGAAAGGATGAAGTAGAGTTTACCCCTTCTGACTTTGATACGCTAGATATTGGACAGGATGATTTAGATAGTCTTTTCAGCTAATGTATCCTGATCATTTACATTTAATTACTTTTGAGTCGTTGAAATTAATTTATCGAGAGTTGAAAGAAGGTGGTGTTAATTTTTTATATGATGTATAGGTTATAGGCTATTAAAATTTTGGAGGTTGTGTATATGACATCACTATCAAATAAAGATAACACAAAGCAAATTAATTTTAATCTAAATTTAATACTACTTTCGTTAGGGAGATTGGTTTCTAACTTTGGATCATCAATTTTTAACTTTACATTGAGTCTTTATGTATTAGATTTAACCGGTTCAGCGGCAGCTTTCTCTACTGTGTTAGCCTTCGGATTTTTACCAGGAGTTTTCGTTAATGTATTTGCAGGTGTATTTGTAGACAAGCACGATAAGAAAAAAATAATCGTGTTTTGTGATTTATTTAGTGGTGGCGTTATTTTATTAATGGCGGCCCTATTTGGAGCTTTATCATCTAGTCTTATGTTCATTATTATATTTAATGCCGTTTTAGGGTTGTCAAATTCTTTCTTTACCTTAGCTGCAAATGCTGCAATACCTAATATTGTTAGTGAAGAAAGGGTGCCCCAAGCAAACTCAGCCCTCCAATCAGCGGGGGCAATCATTAATATTGTAGGGCCAATAACTGGCGCCCTAATGTATCAAAATTTAAATGTTGATACAATCTTTATCATTACTGCTATTTCATTTATCCTTTCAGGGATCTCTGAAATGTTTATTGTCTTTATTAAAAGCAATGTAGACAAAGGTGAGTTAGAAAATAAAAGCTATTTAAGCAATGTAATCACTGTTTTTCAATATCTAAATACACAAAAAATAATGAAGTTTCTTCTAATATTTGCAGTAATAATCAATTTTATTTATAATCCCTTAATGGTGGTTGCAGTAAGATTCGTTACTTTTACGGTCTTGGGGATTTCTAGCTTACAATTGTCTTTAATACAGGCTTCATCAGCTATAGGGATGATTGGTGGTGCAATTTTTGTTTCTATTCAAAAATCCAATAATAAGTTATTAAAGAGATTCTTTGTCCTATTATTATTCCAGTCAATTTTCATTATCATGTGGGTATTTCCTGTACTACCTGCCTTTAGTAATTTGTCTCATGGGGGGATTACTGGAATTTTCATGCTACTCTTATTTTTATATGGAGCCTTTAATACAATTCAAAATATACCAATGATCTCTCATTTTCAAACTAAAATTCCAGAAGAGTTAAGGGGAAGGGTATTTGGAGTATTCATGACAGCCCTAACGGCTACGACACCGTTGGGAATTTGGTTATTTGGTGTCCTGCTGGAGCTATTCTCTTGGCAAATTGTTATAGCAGCATCGGGGATCTCTATGATGCTATTATGTCTTTATGCTTCGCAAAATCAATTGTTTAAAAGTTTTATAAAAGAGTTAAATCAAGAAGAAATTATGATAGCTACTAAAGAAATTAAAGTAGGAGAATAGACTTAAATGGATAGGAGGGGGTCAAAGTTGAGTAGAAAAATTATATTAATAATAATTATTGGGCTATTATTTAACATGACGAACATAAGCTTTTCAATAGCAACGCCAGCTAATGAGCAAATGGAGTTTAAAGATTTTATTAATAAGATAGAAGATGAAGTTCCAAAAAAGTTGCAAGAATATGGAATACCAGGTGCAGCAATTGCCATCATTCATAATGGTGAGGTAAGTTGGATAGAAGGCTTTGGTGTCATGGATAAAGGAACTAATGAAGCTGTAACATCAAAAACCGTCTTTCAAGTGGCTTCAATATCAAAGACTGTGTCTGCTTGGGGTATTATGAAGCTGGTGGATGAAGGGGTGATCAACTTAGATGATCCAGTTGAAAAATATCTTACTAGGTGGCAATTACCGACTTCAGAATATAGTGAAGAAGTTACAGTAAGAAGTTTGTTAAGCCATACTGGAGGATTATCAGTTGGTGGATATGCAGGAAATAAAGAGCTTAAAGAAATATTAATAGAAGATTCATTACATGGAAATTTAGGTTCAAGATATCAAGTAAATCTCCTTTATGAACCTGGAACAAAGTATCAGTACTCGGGGGGCGGTTATTCTGTACTCCAATTGCTAATTGAAGAAGTTACTGGAGAAAGTTTTGAAGAATATATGGAAAAAGAAGTTTTACTCCCCTTAGGCATGGAAAATAGTTCATTTATTTGGAATTCAAGAATAGATAACAATCTTACAAATGCCTATGGTGTGTTGGGAGAAACCCTTCCAAACTATTTATTTGTTGAAAGAGCTGCTGCAGGCCTATATACAACAGTTGAAGACTTAGCCACCTTTCTATTAGCTAGTATAGAACCAAGTACTCAAAATCTTTTACCATCAAATAGAATAGCATTAATGACTGAAAAAACAGTCTTGAAAAATGGAACAAATATAAGCTATGGACTGGGTTATTCAATTGGAACACTCTCTAATGGTGTTAAAAAACTTGGGCATGATGGCAATAATAGGGGGTGGTGTGCCAGTATACTTGGGTCTCCTGTAGATGGATCGGGTATCGTAATTTTAACAAATAGCTATAAGGGAAATCATCTAATCAATGATTTAATAGCAGATTGGGAAGAGTTACTAACGGGGGAAAGGCCAACCTATCATATTAATTTAGTAAAACAAAGAAACCTCATTAGAGGCATTTCCATTGTCTTTCTACTAATTTTATCATTATATCTTTTAAAAATATCTAAGCAGATACAAGATGGGCGTAGAAAGTTTGTGACTAATTCCTGTTTTAATAGAAAGCGGAAAGTTTTAAAATGGCTTCAGATTGGAGTAAATACGTTCCTATTAATTGGGGTGTCGGTAGGGCTCTATGCCCCAATAGTATCAGGGGGCTGGACAGCAGCAGCCTTTTTACCATTAGGCTCTGGATGGCTGGTCATTACAATACTTTTATGGTCCTTAACTTTTACTATAGCAGGGTTATTCCCGAAAACTCAAAGTAATCATAAAATTAGCTTATAATAATAAACTCTCTGTTGGGGTGATGCTCTTGCATGATCAACAATAGGGAGTTTTATTTTAAGAATACACTATATGAATGATGTTGACATCCTTCAAAAGATAAGATACAATATAGTTAGTTAAATTAACTAACTATTATCCTATAACTTATATATGCATTATGAAAGAAAATAAAAAGAAGTTATAGTATCAATATTATAGCTTTTTAGAAGGGGAGAAATAATGTGAAAATATTGGTAACAGGTGCTTCTGGAAATGTAGGAACTTATGTTATTGAGGAACTTTTGAAGATGGGGGAAAGTGTTATTGCTGCTGGAACCAATGTAGAAAAGTTAAAGCAAAAGTTTGGAGAAGGGGTAGAAGCTATATATTTTGATTTTACAGATGAAACTACTTATAATAATGCCTTAAAAGGAGTAGACCGAGTATTTCTTATGCGTCCTCCTCATTTAGGTAAGCCAGAAGACCTTTATCCCTTTATTAATGCTATGAAAAAGGCAAGTATCAAATTAGTATGCTTTTTATCTTTAATGGGAGTTGAGTCTAATCCTATACCACCTCACCATAAAATTGAGAAATACATAGAAAAATGTGATGTTCCTTTTGCTCATCTTCGACCAGGCTTTTTTATGCAAAATCTCTCAGGAATTCATGCTCAAGAAATTATTGAAAAAAATGAAATATTTGTTCCTGCCGGAAAAAGTAAAACTAGCTTTATAGATGCAGCAGACATTGGGTTAGCCATTGCTACTCTTTTACATAAACATTTAGAGTACAAAAATACTGCCCATACAATTACAGGAAAAGAAGCTTTAAATTATTATCAAGTGGCAGATATACTTTCTAAAGTTACTGGGAGAAAAATTACTTATATTAAACCTGGATATATAAAATATCGAAACGATTACATTAAAAAAAGAGGATTAGAAAAGGATTATGTAAATGTAACTGTTGCCCTCTACTTTATGACGAGAATGGGTACTGCTAAAAAAGTAACTAACGAATTTTACAGATTAACAGGTAAACAACCTAGAAGCTTCGAAGAATTTGCAAAAGCTAACATCAAGTGCTTTATACCCCATGAATAAAACTGAAGGATTTAAAATATATTACAATTTAGCTGATATACTACCCCATTAAAAGATTGATTAGAATCCTTTAATGGGTTTTTTATAACGAATAGGAAAGTTCGACTTTAATTATTATTAAAATAAGAGAACTTTACGTAATGAGTTTCAAGATAAGCAGATAACCAATTTAATGGATTAAATTGTGTAAGTCGCTTAGTTTTTTCACCTAAAGTCATCCTATAAATCTTCCGAAGGAAGACTTTGTTCATTTAGTTATAAATTCACTCAAAAAATTTGAAATTATAAAAAAATTCCAATAAGAAGAAGGAGTATGAAAAAGAATGTAGAATCATTTCATTAATTGTTGTAAACATGTTCTCCAAGAGCATGTGTTAAATTATAAAAATACCTAGAAACTGTATTCCCATAATATATTAAAAAATCCCGTATTTGCCCTAGTTTTATATAGGTTTGAAGAGTCTTAACAAGGAGGTGTGATAAAACGTAAAAAATAATACGGATTGTGAGTAATGCTTTTCTCACTAAGTAATATACATTTGTATTACATATTAATGATGGAACACTTAATGGATTGATGAACTTAAAATTAACTAATAATTTTAAAAAGACTTGATATATTTTTATTTTTTTATTAGAGGGATGGACCATCAATTTTAATAAAGGGGTGAAGTTAATTATGGTACAAAGGATTAGTAAAGAAAATGTTGAGGATCTCCTCTCCTTAAGCCCAATGCAAGAAGGATTATTATTTCACTATTTAAAGGATCCAGATAATCTGCAGTACATCGAACAATTAAGCTTAAAATTAGAAGGCCCTATTCAAGGGAAAATAGTGTCAGCTTCATGGAACATAGTTGCAGAGAGTAACGAGATGTTAAGGACAGTTTATAGATGGAAGGGTATTGATAAACCATTACAAATAATATTAAGAGAGAAGACAATTCCAATTATAGAGATAGATATATCAACACTCAATGGTGATGAATTAGAAAATAAGCTTAAGCATTTAAAAGAAAAAGATCGGGAAGAAGGCATTGATCTAGAGAAGGAACCCTTTAGGGTAACGTTAATAAAACTTAAGGAAAACTTGTTTGAAATGATCATGACAAATCATCACATTATTTTAGATGGATGGAGTACGGGAATTATATTAAAAGAGTTTTTAATAGCATACGATTCCTTATCAATTGGACATCAACCTAATGTCGTGAGAAAAAACAAATATAAAGAATTTATCAAGTGGTGTAATTACCAAAACCCTCAACTACAAAAGGCCTACTGGGAAAATTATCTAAAGGGTTTTGAAACCATAACTAGTTTTCCAGTGGGGATGAAACAAGGAAGAAAAGTTACTGACTCAACTAAAGAAGCATCTAAAGGAGAAGAATCCAAGGAAGATTTATGGCAACATCAATATTGTGTTTCAGATGTTATGACTGAAAAAATTCAAAGATTTACTCAAGAAAATCGGATATCAATGGCAACTGTGCTTTACGTCAGTTGGGGAATTCTGCTACAGAATTATTCTAATAGTGATGATGTTATTTTTGGAACGACCCTTTCTGGAAGACCACCAAAAATAAATGGGATCGAAGAAATGGTGGGGTTATTTATTAACACCCTCCCTACAAGGGTTAAGACAGAGGAAAAGGAAAGAATTATAGACTTACTTAAAAAATTAGATGGACAGATGAAAGAACGTGAAGCCTATGAAAATACACCTCTAATAGATATAAAAAACTATAGCCAGCTTGAAAGAAAAGAAGAACTTTTTGACAATATTTTAGTGGTTGAGAACTATCCCCTAGATCAACAAATTAAGGGAATATCGGGAAATGTTAGCATCATTGAATTTTCTATGTTTGAAGTTACTAATTTTGATTTAGCACTGACAATCTCTGTGTTCGACGGTATCCAGCTTAACTTAGTTAAAAGAGGAAGGGCTAATATAGAGATGTTAGAAGGATTACTAAAACATTATGTTGCTATCTTAGATAACATTGTGACAAATCCTTCTTTAGAAGTAGCACAAATAGACATGTTAAGTGAAGAAGAAAAAAAACTAATATTAAAGACATTTAATGATACCAAAACTCCTTACCCTCAAGATAAAAACCTTCATCAACTGATAGAAGAACAAGTGAAAAAAACACCTAACAATGTCGCTGTCCTTTATGAAAATGAGACGCTTACCTATAGAGAGCTAAATGAAAAGTCCAACCAGTTAGCAAGGCTGTTGATAGATAAAGGGGTTAAAAGAAATACCATTGTTGGGATTATGGTAGAGCGTTCTCTCGAAATGATGGTGGGGCTTTTGGCCATCCTTAAGGCCGGTGGAGCTTATTTGCCTATTGATCCAGAATATCCTGAAGATAGAATTAATTTCATGTTATCGGATAGTAGTACAAACATATTACTTACCCAATCTTGGATTAAAAAAGAACTATCCTTTGCAGGAGAAATACTTTCGCTTAACAAAAATAACTTGTATACAGGAGATGTGTCCAATTTATCTTTAGAAGTTCCTCCAAATTCCCTTGCTTATGTAATTTATACATCTGGTTCCACAGGAAAGCCAAAGGGAGTAATGATTCGTCATGGTTCATTAATTAATCGATTAAACTGGATGCAAAAAAATTATCCCCTCGATGAAACTGATACGATACTTCAGAAAACCCCCTTTACATTTGATGTATCCCTTTGGGAACTATTTTGGTGGGGCCTTGTAGGTGCAAAAGTCTATATGCTTCAACAGAGAGGAGAGAAAAACCCTCAATTAATGATGCAGGTTATTGAAGAGAATAAGATTACAACTATGCACTTTGTTCCCTCAATGCTCAGTGTTTTTTTAGATGTTTTAAAAGATAACAAAGAAAAATATAACTTATCTAATCTAAAACAAGTTTTTGCCAGTGGAGAAGCCCTTACAAAGTATCAAGTGGAACTATTTCAAGAATTAATTGAAAATAGATTTGGTACTAAGCTAACAAACTTGTATGGACCTACAGAAGCGACTGTGGATGTTTCCTATTATGATTGTTTCAACCTTAAGCTTGAAAAACTGGATAGTATCCCAATCGGTAAGCCTATAGATAATATTAGCTTATATATTACGAATAAGGCCCTTAAGCTTCAACCTGTGGGAGTACCGGGAGAACTTTGTATTTCTGGTGTAGGCTTAGCTGAAGGATATTTAAATAGGCTAGATTTAACAACAGAGAAATTTGTAGACAATCCCTACTGTAAGGGAGAAAAAATTTATAAAACAGGAGATTTAGCAAGGTGGCTTCCCGATGGAAACATTGAGTATTTAGGAAGAATAGATCATCAAGTTAAAATAAGAGGCTTTAGAATCGAATTAGGAGAAATTGAAGGTCAGTTATTAAAACATAAGAAAATTAAAGAAGCTGTAGTCATCGCAATAGAAGAAAAAAATAATAACGATAAGTATCTTTGTGGGTATTATGTAGCAGATGGAGAAGTATCCCTAAAAGAGGTTAGAGAACATATCGCCAATGATTTACCTGAATATATGATCCCTTCTTACATCATGGAATTAAATGAACTGCCCCTAAGTAGTAATGGAAAGATTGATCGAAAAGCATTACCCTACCCAACAGAAAATATGATTAAGGGAACCGATTATATACCACCATCAAATAAAACGGAAGAGACTTTGGTAGAGATTTGGAAGGACATTCTTTCCATCGCTAATATAGGAACTAAAGATAATTTCTTTGAACTAGGTGGACATTCTTTAAAGGCAACAACAATGGTTGGAAGAATTCATAAAGTTTTAGGGGTTGAAGTACCATTAAAGGAAGTCTTTAATCGACCTACAATTAAAGGTTTAGCAGCGTATATTCAAAGGGGGGAAAGTAGTATCTACGCCTCTATTAAGGCAGTAAAGGAAGAGGCATACTATCCAATGTCTTCTGGGCAAAAAAGAATATATACCCTACAACAATTTGATGAAGAAGGTATCAGCTACAATATTTCTGGTGCTGTAATTCTTAAGGGGAGGATTATTGGGGAAAGATTGGAGGAAGCCTGTCAAAAGTTAATAAATAGACATGAATCCTTAAGAACATCCTTTGAAGTCATTAATGATGAACCAGTGCAAATAATCCATCAACAAGTACCATTTGAATTACAGTATTTAGAGGGGAAAGAAGAAGAGATAGAAGAAATACTACATAACTTTGTTAAATCCTTTGATTTAAGGAGACCACCATTATTTAGAGGTGCATTAGTTACTATTGAACCAGAAAAACATTATTTTCTTTTCGATATGCATCATATCATATCCGATGGAACCTCGATAGAAGTATTTATTAAAGAATTTGCAGAGGTTTATCAAGATCGGCCCCTTGACGACCTAAAGCTTCAGTATAAAGATTTTAGCCTTTGGCAGAATCAACTCTTTAAAGGAAAGGAAATTGAGGCCCAAAAGAATTTCTGGTTAAAACAGTTTGAGGGTGAAATTCCAGTACTCAATTTAATGGGGGATTACCCCAGACCACCTATCTTAAGTTTTACAGGGGACAGTAAAGGAACGCTTCTAAGTAAAGAACTATCAAATAAACTAAGAGAACTTACTAAAGAAACTGAAGCTACCCTTTATATGATCATGTTAGCAGCTTTTAATGTTCTTTTATCTAAGTATACTTCACAGGAAGAAATTATTATTGGTAGTCCAATTGCAGGAAGACATCATAGTGATTTGGAAGGCATAATCGGAATGTTTGTTAATACCCTAGCTATGAGGAACTTCCCAAAGAAAGATAAGTCTTTTAAAGGTTTCTTAGAAGAGGTAAAAGAAAATGCGTTAAAGGCTTACGAGAATCAAGATTATCAATTTGAAGAACTAGTAGAATCCTTAAATCTAACAAGGGAAATGAGTAGAAATCCACTTTTTGACGTTGTCTTAGCGATGGAAAATATGGAAATGTCAGAAATCCAACTAGATGGACAAACTATTCAGTTTTGCGATTTCAATAAAAAAATATCTAAGTTTGATATGACCATGTTTGTAAAGGAGACAAAAGATGGAATCAAGTTGGACCTTGAATATTCAACCAAATTATTTAAGGATGAAACTATAGTTCGGATTTTGGAGCACTATGAAAATATTTTAAATCAAATTATCGAAAATCCAGAAATTCTATTGGCAAATATAGAACTCATTACGATTAATGAAAAGTTAAAAATCATTAATGATTTCAATAATACAAAAACCTACTACCCAAAGGAAAAAACAATTCATCAACTACTGGAAGAAAGGGCATCCTTAAGTCCAAATTATAGAGCATTAACCTTTGAAGGCAGAAGTATGACCTACGGTGAATTGAATGCACGAGCCAATCAAGTTGCAAGAATCCTTGTTGAAAAGGGGGTTAAGCCCGATACAATTGTGGCTATAATGGCGGATCGCTCTTTTGAGATGGTGATAGCTATCTTTGGTATTCTAAAGGCAGGTGCTGCCTATATGCCTATTGACCCAGATTATCCAGAAGAGAGAAAACAGTATATGCTAGAGGATAGTGGAGTTAAGCTTCTTTTAACACAACCTTGGTTATTAAAAGAAATAAAATTTGATGGAGAAATTCTTTTGTTAACGGAAGGTCTATATCAAGGGGAGACTAGTAATCTAAACTACTACAATAGCAATCATTTAGCATATGTTCTTTATACATCTGGAAGTACTGGAAGACCAAAAGGGGTAATGATCCAACATAATAGCAGCATGAACATATTAGAAACCCTACAAAAACAATTTCCCATCATAGAGGGAGATGCCTATTTGTTAAAGACAAATTATTGTTTTGATGTCTCTGTAATAGAATTATTTGCTTGGTTTATGGGGGCAGCAGGAAGATTAGTGATTCTTAACAAAGGGGAAGAAAAAAATCCACTAAAAATGATAGAAGTCATTAAAAAGGAGAGAATCACCCATATTAATTTTGTTCCTTCTATGATGCAAGTATTCTTAGATTTTGTTACTCCAGAGATGGGAAAAGATCTTGAGAGCTTAAAACATGTCATTTTAGGAGGAGAAGCAGTAACTAAAGATTTAGCATCAAGATTCTACAGAAATACGAAGGGCATTCAACTAGAAAATATTTATGGACCTACAGAAAATACCATATACGCTACGAAATATACTGTTGTTGAAAAGGAAAGCCATAGTAGTGTGCCAATTGGCAAGCCAATTCAAAATAATGAAATTTATATACTTAATCAAGAAGGTCAATTACTTCCTATTGGTGTTCCTGGCGAACTATGCATAGGTGGTGAGAGTTTAGGCAGGGGCTACTTAAATAAACCAGAGCTTACAGCTGAAAGGTATACATCTAACCCCTTTAGAAAAGGTGAGAGAATGTATAAAACGGGAGACCTTGCTAGATGGCTTCCTGATGGGAATATTGAGTTTTTAGGGAGAATTGATCATCAGGTTAAGATTAGGGGTTACAGAATTGAATTAGGAGAAATAGAAAATATACTTTTAAATCATGAACTCATTAAAGAGGCAATTGTTGTACCTTTAAAAGATGGGAATGATCAATACTATCTATGCGGTTATATTACCACTATTGGGAAGGTAGCGGTTTCGGAAGTTAGAGAATTTATTTCTAACGATTTACCTGACTATATGATCCCCTCCTTCATTATTAAACTGGAAGAATTCCCTTTAACGGCTAATGGTAAAGTAAATAGAAAGGCTTTGCCACAGCCAGATAAAGGTCTGTTGGAAGAAGAATTTATTCCTCCAAGGGATCACATCGAAGAAGCATTAGCTCATGTTTGGCAAGAGGTTCTTGAAGTTAAAAGAATTGGTATTAATCACAACTTTTTTGACTTAGGCGGCCATTCCCTAAAGGCCACCAGTATGACTGCAAAAATTCATAAGCTTCTTAATGTAGAGGTTCCTTTAAAAGAAGTATTTAAGAACCCCACAATAAAGGGGATTGCCCACTTTATTAAATCTTCTGAGAAAAGCCGTCACCAATCTATAGAAGTTGTTGAAGAAAAGGACTATTATGAAACTTCTCCTGCCCAAAGACGGTTATTTGCTCTTCAACAATTAGAAGGTGATAATACAGGGTATAATATGCCCTCGGCTGTAATATTAGAAGGAAACCTTGAAGTTAACAAGTTGGAGGAGACTTTTCATAAACTAATAAAAAGGCACGATGCCCTTAGAACTTCCTTCCATTTAGTAGAAGGAGAGGTAGTGCAGTTTATTGATCAAGAAGTAAATTTCAATATCCAATACCTAGAAGGATCTGAGGAAGATATAGAAGGAATTATTAGTAGCTTTATTAAGCCCTTCGACCTTGCTATGAGTCCCCTACTACGGATAGCACTTATAAGAATTAATAGTAATAAACATATATTGGCACTTGATATGCATCATATTATTTCTGATGGGGAAACAATGGGGATTTTAATAAAGGAATTTGCCGCCCTATATAACAAAGAAGAGCTAGAAGGATTAAGAATTCAGTACAAGGATTATAGTCATTGGCAAAATAAGTTAATGACATCTGAAAAAATTGTTAAGCAGAGGGATTACTGGCTTAAGCAGTTGGAGGGAGAACTACCTGTACTTGATATAATGGGTGATTATCCACGACCTGCTGTTAAAAGCTTTGAAGGTGATCGTATTCGGTATAATTTAAACAAAGAGCTTACCGCTGCATTAAGGAGTTTATGTAGTGAATCGGGTGCAACGATGTACATGGTTTTATTATCAGCCTTTACAGTACTACTATCAAAATATAGTAGGCAAGAAGATATTATTGTAGGAAGTCCTATAGCTGGTAGATCCCACGGAGATTTAAGTAATATTATGGGAGTTTTCATTAATACCCTTGCGATGCGGAATTATCCAACAGCTGATAAGACCCTAAAGGAGTTTCTTGAAGAGGTAAAAGAAAACGCATTAAAGGCATATGAAAACCAAGACTATCAATTTGAAGAACTTGTAGAGAAACTTCAGGTTAATCGAGATATTAGCCGTAACCCAGTGTTTGATGTGATGTTTTTTATGGAAAATGCAGATGTTTCTCAAATTACAATCGATGGATTAGTCATAAAGCCATATTTTCTAGAAAATAAAATCTCTAAATTTGACATGAACCTTTCGGCAGTAGAGGGAAAAGAAAGCATTACCATTGGAATTGAATATAGCACAAAACTATTTAAAAATGAAACCATCCAACAATTCTATCAGCATTTTGAAAAAATATTAGCAGAAATGACATCTAATTTGGATGTGAAATTATCAGCGATAGATATTGTTACAGATGAAGAAAAGCAGTTAATTGAAAAGTATAATGCCAGTGAAGTAGAATATCCAACCCACCAAACATTGCAACAATTGTTTGAAGAACAGGTTGAAAAAACACCATATCATGATGCAGTTGTCATAGGAGATCAAAAATTAAGTTATCTTCTACTTAATCAAAAAGCGAATCAATTGGCCCATACTTTAAGGGACAAAGGGGTTAAACCTAATGATATAGTCGGAATCATGTTGGAGCCTTCTTTAGATCTTATTGTAGGAATAATGGCTATATTAAAGGCAGGAGGAGCCTATCTTCCAATTGAACCAGGTTATCCAGAAGACAGAATACTTTATATGTTAGAAAACAGTAAAGGGAACCATTTATTGACTAATTCTGAAGAAGGTAGCAAAAGGTTTATAAGTGAAGGTCAGTATCAAGGCCAGATTATATACCTAGATCATGATATAAACTATAGTAGTAATAGCGATAATTTAAACCAAGTTAACAAGGTTGATGACTTGGCCTATATCATCTACACCTCTGGTAGTACTGGACGCCCTAAGGGAGTAGTTATTAAACATAGGGCTGTGGTAAATACCTTACTTGATATCAATACCAAATTTAGTGTTACAGATCAAGATAGAATCCTTTCAATATCGTCTATCTGTTTTGATCTATCAGTTTACGATGTCTTTGGAGGGTTAGCCACTGGTGCAGCTGTTGTACTTGTAAAGGATCAAAAAGATGTCAGAGGGATAATTAAAATTCTTGATGATGAGAAGATTACTTTCTGGAACTCTGTACCAGCCTTTATGGAGATGATTATTGAAGCTGTAGATGATAGTTATGTTAATGAAAACTTAAAAAATGTTTTAATGAGTGGGGACTGGATTCCATTAAGTCTACCTAATAAAATATTTAGAGTCTTCCCAAAGGCAGATGTATATAGTGGTGGTGGGGCAACAGAGGCTTCAATTTGGTCTATCTATTACCCGATTAAGGAGGTTAAGCCCCACTGGAAATCAATTCCTTATGGAATTCCTTTAGGTAATCAAAAAATGTATGTCATGGATCAACACTTAAATCTTGCCCCAATTGGTGTACCGGGTGAAGTTGTAATTGGGGGAGTAGGGGTTGCAGAGGGCTATTGTAATGACCCTGAAAGAACAGCAAAAAGCTTTGTAATTCACCCTAACTTTGGTAAGGTTTATCGCACAGGAGATTTAGCAGTATTTAGACCTGAAGGACATATCGAATTTTTAGGAAGAATAGATAATCAGGTTAAGATTAGAGGCTTTAGAATAGAACTTGGAGAAATTGAAAGCAATTTAATGAATCTTGAAGGCGTTAAAGAGGCAATTGTAACAGTAAGAAGCAAAGATACAGGTAAATACATTTGTGCCTATTATACTGGCAATTGCCAATTAACAACTGAAGAAATTAGAAATGCCTTAAAGAAAAACCTTCCAGATTATATGCTTCCAAGCTTCTATATCAAGTTAGATAAATTACCCTTAAGTGCTAATGGAAAGATAGACCGAAAAGCGTTGCCAGAACCAACATTAGAGGCAGAGGGTGGAAATAATTATGTAGCCCCTCGAAATCGGGTTGAAGAAGTTCTGGTAAATATTTGGCAGGAGATTCTTGGGATAGAGGGAATAGGGATCTATGATAATTTCTTTGAATTAGGGGGGCATTCCTTAAAGGCCACTTCTATGATTAGTAAGATAAGCCGAAGTTTAAGTGTTGATGTTCCTTTAAGAGAAATTTTTAAAGCTCCAACAATTAGGGAGATCGGGGAATATATTCAAACATTAGAAAAAAAGATAGATGATTCTATCATAGCCGTTGAAGAAAAGGAGCATTATCCAACATCCTCAGCCCAAAGAAGGCTATTTACCCTTTATCAATTGGATCAAACTTCAACAGCCTATAATATGCCTGTAGCTTTAGAAATAGATGGTGAAGTATCAATTAGTAGAGTAGAAGACACCCTTCATAAGCTTATTAAAAGACATGAAGCCCTAAGAACCTCCTTTAGCTTAGTAGATGGAGTACCGGTTCAAAGAGTTCATCCCGAAGTAAAGTTTACAATACAAGAAATTGTTGTTGACTCATCAAACAATGTTGAAAAGATGGTGGATAATTTTATTAGACCCTTTGAACTAGATAAAGCACCTTTATTAAGGGCTGGCATAGCTAGGCTAAAGGAAAATAAATTTTTGTTGGTATTAGACCTTCATCATATTATTTCCGATGGTATATCAATGGGGATATTAGTAAAGGACTTCATTGCCCTTTATAAAGGAGAAGAACTAAAAGAATTAAAAATACAGTATAAGGATTACAGCCAGTGGCAACATAATCTTCTTGAAAAAGGTGTAATAGATCTACAAGAAGAATATTGGCTACAACAGCTGGCAGGAGAAATACCCGTTTTAAATCTTAAAGGAGATTACCCAAGACCATCAATTCAAAGTTTTGAAGGTAACTACCTTACATTTTCTTTAAATGAAGAGATCACAAAGGACTTAAGAAGATTAGCTCATAAGTCAGGTGCTACTTTGTATATGGTTTTACTTTCTGTCTTTAACGTGCTACTTTCTAAGTATAGTGGTCAAGAGGAGATTATCGTAGGAAGCCCAGTGGCAGGAAGAAGGAAGGAAGAGTTAAGTTCAATTATGGGGATGTTTGTCAATACCCTTGCTATGAGAAACTTTCCAGAGTCCCATAAAACCTATCGTCAATTCCTATATGAGGTAAAGGAGCAAGCCCTTAAAGCCTATGAAAATCAAGACTATCAATTTGAAGAATTGGTGGAACATTTACAGGTAAAACGGGACTTTAGCCGTAATCCGTTATTTGATGTAATGTTTACAATGCAAAACACAGATGAAATTGTTTTAGAACTTGAAGCCTTAACAATTAAAACCTATGATTTCGCTAATAAGGTATCAAAATTTGATATGACCTTAATGGCGATGGAGGTAGAAGACCATATTCAACTAGGAATTACCTATTCAACTAAAATCTTTAAGGAGGAAACCATTGGCAGGCTGTTTAATCACTTAGAGATCATTATAAAACAAGTATTAGAGAATACAGAAGTAAAGCTTTCTGATATTCCTTTGATTTCTGAAAGTGAAAAACAATTATTAGAGACTTTTAATGGGACAGCAGTAGCCTATAATAGAAGTCAATCGACAATTCATCAATTATTTGTTGAGCAGGTAAAAATGACACCAGATAATATTGCCATAGTTTTTTCAGATCAGCAACTTACCTATGGAGAATTAAACCATAGGGCAGGGGAGTTAGCAATTAGGTTAAAAGAAAAAGGAGTAGGGCCTAATCGTATTGTAGGTATTTTAGCAGAAACGTCGATAGAAATGATTGTTGCCATCATAGCAGTATTAAAGGTTGGGGCAGGATATGTGCCAATAGATCGAGAATTTCCCGAGGCTAAAATTAGGTATATTCTTCAGGATAGTAATGCCAAATTATTATTGACCCAAAGGCATCTTCTAGAAAGTACTCATAACGTCTATGAGATTGATGTACTGGAAGTAGATAATGGTTTTAAGGAGAATCTTTATCTTGTGGACACTGTTGGGAAACCAGAGGATATTGTCTACACCATCTACACATCTGGCACAACAGGAAAGAGTAAAGGGGTTGCAGTTTGTAACCAAAACTTAGTAAATTATACCAACTGGTTTATCAATGCTACAAATATGGGGCAGAAGGATAAAGGGATATTGTTATCTTCTTTTGCTTTTGATTTAGGATATACCATGATTTATTCTACCCTATTATCAGGAGGTCAACTACACTTACTATCTAAAGAAACCTATCTTCAACCAGAGGAAGTACTAGATTATATCGCTTCAAATAAAATTACAATGATGAAATTAACACCTTCCCACTATAGAACTTTGGTTGAAAGGGACCTTTTCCATAACAATACAATGGAGAGTCTACGCTACTTAATACTTGGTGGTGAGGAAATAAAACCACAGGATGTAGAAAAGACCTATAGTAGGTATCAAGATATTAAAATTATGAATCATTATGGACCAACGGAAACGACAATTGGTACCATAGCTGAAATTATTAACCCAGAAGAATTGAAGGATTATCAAATGAATCCAACTATTGGTAGACCCATTTCCAATGCACAAGTATTCATTATGGATCAATGGAATCAGCTAAAACCCATAGGTGTACCAGGGGAATTATGTATAGCAGGATATGGAGTTGCGTTAGGTTATCTTAATAAAAAAGAATTAACTGAGGAAAAGTTTGTTGAGAACCCCTTTGTTAAAGGTCAAAAGATTTACAAAACTGGGGACTTAGCCCGCTGGTTATCCAATGGAAAAATTCAATTTTTAGGAAGAATAGATCATCAAGTAAAAGTTAGAGGTTATCGCATTGAACTAGGGGAGGTTGAGCATCAACTCTTATGTCATCCTGCCATCAAAGAGGCAGTTGTTTTAGCCCATGAAGATGAAGATGGGAACAAATATCTGTGTGCTTATATTGTCTCTGACGAGGTGCTTGATATAACAGATATAAGAGGATATCTAATAGAAGAATTACCCGAATATATGGTGCCTTCCTATTATCATCAATTAGATAGGCTTCCCCTCACACCAAACGGCAAATTAGACAGAAGGGCATTGCCTAAAATTGATTCTTTAACAATTCTTACTGAAGAATATGTTGCGCCTACCAATGAAAGAGAAGAAATCTTAGTTTCCATCTGGCAGGATATTTTGAAGGTTGAAAGGATAGGAATCAATCATAACTTCTTCGAGGTTGGGGGACATTCTTTAAAGGCTATGACGATGGTGGCAAAGGTACACGAAGCTACAGGCATAGAAATTCCTTTAAGACAAGTGTTTACTACCCCTACAATAAAGGGATTGGCTGAATTTATTGAAGGGGCAGAGGTAGACAAGTTTGTTCCAATAGAATTGGCAGAAAATCAACCCCATTATCAATTATCACCTGCTCAAAAAAGACTATATAGTCTGCAACAGTTTGAAATAGATGGAGTTAGCTATAACATGCCAAGGGCGGTTATCTTGGAAGGGACCCTTCAAAAAGATAAGCTGGAGGAAGGATTTATTACTTTAATAGAGCGACATGAATCCTTAAGAACTTCCTTTAGGTTGATTGACGATGAGCCAGTACAGGTACTCCATAAAACTGTTGACTTTCAAGTGGATTATAGTCATGGATCTTTAGAAACTGTAGATTATCTGGCAAAGGATTTTGTAAGACCCTTTGACCTTAGTCAAGCTCCTTTATTAAGGGTGAAGCTTATTAAAATTAGTGACGAAAAGCACTTACTATTGATCGACCTCCACCACATTATATCTGATGGCGTCTCTATGGGTATTTTAATAAAGGAATTTATGGAGGTGTACAACGGGAAGAAGCTAAATCCATTAAAACGCCAATATAAAGACTTTAGCCAATGGCAAAATCGGTTAATTAAATTAGGTAAACTAGAGAGGGAAAAGCAATTCTGGTTAAAAGAACTAGATGGAGAAATTCCTGTACTTAATTTAATGGGTGATTTCCAAAGACCACCCCTTCAGAGCTTTAGGGGTTCTACTTTAAGAGATCAGATCGATAAATCCATAACAGAGACTTTGAAGGAACGTTGTAAAGAAACAGGGACTACCCTCTATATGGTTTTACTTTCTGCCTTTAATGTACTATTAAGTAAATATAGTGGACAAGAGGATATTATTGTTGGAACACCGATTGCAGGTAGATCCCATGGAGATTTAACTAATATAATGGGGATGTTTGTTAATACCCTGGCCATGAGAAATTACCCGAAAAGAGATCTAACGGTTAGAGACTTCTTATTAGCGGTTAAAGAAAGATCTTTAAAGGCATATGAAAACCAAAATTATCAGTTTGAAGATTTAGTAGAGCAGCTGAACTTAAGGCGTGATATTAGTCGTAATCCATTATTTGATGTGATGTTTGCAATGGAAAATTTAAAGGAAACAGCACTAGAGATGGAGGGTCTAACTTTACAAAATTATGATTTAGAAAATGATATTTCTAAATTTGATATCACCTTAACGGCAATAGAGGTTAATGATCATTTAGAGTTTGCTTGGGAATACGCTACTGACATCTTTAAAAAGGTTACAATTGAAAGGATGTTAGAACATTTTAAGAATATTCTAGCCCAGATGGTAGAAAATCTTGATATAAAAATTGAAGACATCAATCTTTTATCAGAAGAGGCTAAAGAAGAAGTCTTAGTAGCTTTTAATCAGACATCGGTGGATTATCCAAGAAATTCAACTATTAAGGACATTTTTGAAGAGGTGGTTAAAAAAGTTCCTAATAAGATTGCCGCAGTCTTTAAAGAGGAAAGTTTAACCTATAAACAGTTGAACGAAAGGGCTAATCAACTAGCAAACATTCTTTTAGAAAAAGGAGTGGGGGCTAATACTGTAGTTGGTGTTATTATGGAGCGTTCTCTTGAGATGATGGTGGGTATTATGGCAGTATTAAAGGCTGGTGGAGCATATTTACCAATAGATCCTCAATATCCAACTGAAAGGATTAAATTCATTATACAGGATTGCCAATCAGAAATATTACTAACCCAATCTAAGATTAAGGAAACTTTACCGAAGGACGTTGATCTAATTTGTCTAGATGAAGAAGGTATATTAGAAGGGAATAAAACCAAAGGGAATAAAAACAATATCAATATCAAAACCAATAATCAATCTTCAGATTTAGCTTATATTCTCTATACATCTGGTTCAACAGGAAAACCCAAAGGAGTTATGATTGAACAAAAGAGTGTAGTCAACCTATGTCAATGGTTAAACGAAGAATATGCTATTGAAAATAAAAGAGTTTTACAAATGACTACTTTTACTTTTGATGTATTTGCTGAAGAAGTTTTAGGAACCTTCCTTAATGGCGGAATTCTCTTCATCCCAACTAAAGAAGAAATTTTAGATGATCAACTATATTTCAACTTTTTAGAGAAGCATCAAATTCAACTTGCCCAATTTGTACCTTCAACCCTTCAACGACTTGCTAATGTTGAAAAAATTGAAAGTCTAGAGGTGGTCATTTCTGGTGGAGATGAATTAAAAGATTCTTTGGCAGAAGCAATTATGAAGAAGGGCTATACCCTATACAATAACTACGGCCCAACAGAGGCAACCACCGACACCCTCGTATCGAGGTGTAAAGTTGGAGCAGGGATTTCAATAGGTAAGCCAATAAATAACGTAAGGGTATATGTGGTAGATGAAAAGGATAGGTTGCTACCAGTAGGAATACCAGGAGAATTATGGATTGCTGGAGAAGGACTGGCTAAAGGGTATTTAAATAGACCAGATTTAACAGCAGAGAAGTTTACTGCAAATCCCTTTGTTAAAGGGGAACGGGTCTATAGAACAGGGGATTTAGTGCGATGGTTACCTGAAGGGGATATTCAATTCTTAGGGCGAATAGATAGTCAAGTAAAAATAAGGGGTTATCGGATAGAAATCGGTGAAATTGAAAACAGATTATTAAGTCATCCTGCCATAGATGAAGCGATAGTCCTTACAAAGAAGGAGGAGAATGGAAGTAAATATCTATGTGGGTATTATACAATCATAGGAACAGAAGAACCCTCCATAGGTGAATTAAGAACCTATCTCGAAGGTGATCTTCCCGAATACATGATTCCTTCCTACTTAGTTAGACTTGAAAATATGCCCTACAACACTAATGGTAAGATAGATCGAAGGTTACTACTGGAAGAAAAGATTACTGTTAGTTCTGGTGTAGAATATGAAGCTCCAAGGGATTATGTAGAGGAAATTTTAGTTAACCTATGGCGAGAAGTACTTTCTGTTGATGAAATTGGAATTAATGATGATTTTTTCCAACTGGGAGGACATTCTTTGAAGGCTACTGCCTTAGTGGCAAAAATTCATAGATATCTGAATGTAGCCCTTCCCCTGAAGGAAGTTTTTAGGTGTACAACAATAAAGGCCATGGCTCAGTCCATTAGATCAACCGAAGCAGGTAACTACGTAGCAATTAAACCAGTAGGTGAAAAAGAATATTATGCTATTTCTCCTGCTCAAAGAAGGCTGTATGCTTTGCAACAGCTTAATAGGGAGACTACTGGCTATAATATACCTGGGGCTATTATGTTGGAAGGAAAATTAGACATCACTAGGTTAGAAGAAACCTTTAATCAATTAATTAATAGGCATGAATCCTTCCGAACCTCCTTTAAATTAGTAGAAGGTGAGCCTGTTCAGGTAATTCATAAGAAGATAGACTTTAAACTAGACTACAAGGACGTCGAATTAGATGAAATAGAGGAGGTTGTTAATAACTTCGTTAAACCCTTTGACCTCAGCAAAGCCCCACTACTAAGGGTTGGTTTATTAAAACTTAAAGACGAGGAACATTTATTAGTGTTTGACCTTCATCATATTATTTCTGATGGAAAGTCTATGGAGCTTCTAGTAAAAGAATTTGCTTTAGTTTATGAGGGTAGCCAACTACAACCCTTAAGACTCCAATACAAAGATTACAGCCAATGGCAGAGGGAACTAATTGATAAGGGAAGAATTGAAGAACAGAAAAGATATTGGTTGCAATATCTTTCTGGAGACCTTCCAATTTTAAACTTAATGGGTGACTATCCTAGACCAGCTATCCAGAGTTTTGAAGGTGATGGGTTAATGTATCAATTATCTAAAGGGACAACCGATCAGCTTAAGGACCTTGCCAAAAGGACAGGAACAACCCTATATATGGTTATATTAGCTGCCTTTAATGTTTGTCTATCTAAGTATAGTGGGCAGGCGGATATTATTGTAGGAAGTCCGATAGAAGGTAGAAGACATGATGATTTAAGCAATATTATTGGGATGTTTGTCAACACATTAGCCATGAGAAACTATCCAGAAGGTGAAAAGACCTTTGAAGCTTTCTTAGATGAAGTTAAAATAAACGCCCTTAAGGCTTATGAAAATCAAGACTACCAATTTGAAGAACTGGTCTCTAATCTTAACTTAAGTAGAGATTTAAGCCGTAACCCGATATTTGATGTTATGTTCAACATGCAAACGAGGGTGGAAACTACCTTTAATATTAACCAAGTAAAGATTAATCCTTACCAATTGAATAGAAACATTTCTAAGGTTGATCTGACTTTAGTAGCAGTAGATACAGAAGAAGGGTTAGATTTTGCAATCGAGTTTTCTACAAGAATCTTTAAAAGAGAGACCATAGAGAGCTTCTACCATCACTTTATTAATGTTTTATCGTCAATTATTGAAAATCCGAGAGCGAAATTGGCGGAAATCAATATGATGGGAGAAGATGAAAGGGAACTGGTAGTTGATACCTTTAATCAAACAGAGGTAGATCTTCCACATGAGAAAACCATTAGTGAAATGTTTGAAGAACAGGTCAAAAGAAGGCCCCAAGCAATTGCCTTAAAGATGGGGAATAAATCCCTTACCTATCAGCAGCTTAATGAGGAATCTAACCGTTTAGCTAGGCAGTTAATTGATAAAGGGGTATCAAGAAATAGTATTGTAGCTGTGTTGGTGGAACGATCTTTTGAAATGATTATAGGCATCATGGCAATTTTAAAGTCTGGAGCAGCCTATCTACCTATTGATCCCCAGTATCCTGAAGAACGAATTAAATTTATGCTGACGGATAGTAGAGCAAAGCATCTAATAACAACAAAGTATCTCAAAACAGAAAAGAGTCTACAGGTGATTGATGATTTTAGTGGATCAGTACTTTATCTAGGTGATTTAGATAATAACGAAGGAAATACTAGTAATTTTCAAATATCAAAGGACCTAAAGTCCCTTATCTATATGATATATACCTCTGGTTCAACTGGGAGACCTAAGGGAGTCATGATTCAGCACCATTCTATTATTAACTTTATCAAGGGAATGGTGGATATCATAGATTTTGGGGAGAATAAGTCCATATTAGCTTTGACTACCGTTTCTTTTGACATCTTTTTCTTAGAGACCCTGCTACCATTAACGCAGGGAATGAAGGTAGTGATTGCCAATGAAGAGGAACAATTAAACCCTCATTTATTGGGTCAATTAATAAAAGATGAAAAATTGAATATGCTACAGTTAACTCCTTCAAGACTAAAAATGCTATTAGAAGAAGTAGGAGATGGGTCCCACCTTCGTCAACTACAGGATATCATGATTGGTGGCGAAACCTTAAACCCTTCTTTGTTGATGGAACTAAGGCAATATACCAAGGCAAGAATCTATAATATGTATGGACCTACAGAAACGACAATTTGGTCTACAGTAAAGGATGTAACAGAGGTAGATCAAGTCACCATAGGAAAACCAATTGCCAACACTAAGGTTTTCATTATTAACAATGATTTTGGACTTCAGCCAATCGGGATAGCAGGAGAGTTGTGCATAGGTGGCAAGGGACTAGCAAAGGATTATCTAAATCGACCAGAACTAAGTAAAGAAAAGTTTATAGACAATCCAGTTAAGAAAGAAGAAAAAATCTATAGAACTGGCGACTTAGCTAGATGGTTACCTGATGGTAACATAGAATTTTTAGGAAGAATAGATAATCAAGTAAAGTTCAGGGGATATCGTATCGAGCTAGGAGAAATAGAAGGTCAGCTTATCGGTCATCATTTAATTGATGAAGCTGTTGTACTGATGAGGGAGAATCAAGAAGGTGTTAAATTCCTTTGTGGATATGTAGTAAGTAATGGACAGCTTAGTACAAAGGAAATTAAAACATATCTTGGACAAAGTTTACCCGAATATATGATTCCCGCCATCATCCTTCAAGTGGATACAATGCCCCTAACTCCAAATGGGAAAATTGATCGGAAGGCATTACCAGAACCTAGAGATTTTGTGAAGGCTTCCTCCGCATATGAAGCTCCCAGTAGCAAAATAGAAGAAGCTTTAGTAGATATTTGGAAAGAGGTCCTTAGTCTAGATCAGGTTAGCATTAATGACGATTTCTTTGAGATTGGCGGTAACTCTATTAAGATTATCAAACTGGCCAATGAAATAGAAGAAAAGTTAGCAGTTAAGTGTCCTGTAACAAAATTATTCTTAAACAGCTCCATTAAAACCTTAGCAGAAAATTTATCTGAGGACTTGATAGAAGAAGAACTAGAATGTGTTGTTAGGCTTAATGATAGTCCTAGTGATAAGTATTTATTTTTGGTTCATGGTGTAGATGGGGATGTATATTACTATCGAGAACTGGCAAAAGAACTAGAAAATGACTATCGAGTCTATGGAATTCAAAGTAAAGGAATGGTAAGGGACAGCAAATTACCAGATTCGCCTAAAGAAATGATGGATACTTATTTGAAGGAAATCAAGATAATTCAAAAGGAAGGACCTTATCTATTAGGTGGTTTTTGCGCTGGTGTCATGATCAGTTATGAGTTAACAAGGATGTTAGAAGATGAAGGAAAAAAAGTTGAAAAATTAATTATTTTAGATGGAGAAGCCTTTATGGATGAAAGCCTTTCTAAAACGATAGATTTAAAGGAAAGGATATCAAAATCAAAAAGCTATGGAAAACTGGGTAGTAAGTTTATTGATCAAGGGATTAATATTGTTACTAGCATTAAGCAGTTGAAGACCTATAAAGCAGAAGTAGCAGCAACAAATGAAGTAGATAGAGATCAACCGCAACCCACCAAACAAAAGATTAAGGAAAATGTGGGGAATAACATCTTTAGAAAATATCTTCCAACGAAGAAGATAGAATCTCCTACGGTGGTAATTAAGGCTACTGAAACCACCCACCCAGGGGTAACCTTCGAAAAATGGAAAAATATTATTAATCATTCCCTCGAATTTTATGAAAGCCCTGGTGACCATGAATCTATGCTTATGAAACCCCATGTTACAGTCCTTGCTCAAGTGATTAAAAACAGTCTTAGTCAAAAAAAAAAATAAAAGATAAAAGCCACTCTAGGGTGGCTTTTATTCTTTTATTCCTATAAAACTTATTGAAGGTAGAAATTGCATAATCCATAACTAAGAAAAGTAGATGGCCGAAATCTTAGATTACTAGACAGTCGATTGATATAACGTTAATAATATTAAACTGTTAGTATGAAAGTTTCTAACATCATTTATATTACTCATTGAATACTAAGCAGCGCAGTTTTTATTTTTCTTTAATATTAATTTAGTATTAATTATGCAATTCCCTCGATTAAAATAATTATAAAATAAGCATAACTTCACGAATTATTTTAGACGCAACTGCAGTAGATACGCCTGTTGGATCATAGTCAGGAGCTAATTCTACAACGTCAGCACCAACAATATTTAAAGCTGTAAGCTTGTTTAATATTTTCATCATATCAGCAAAACCAATTCCACCTGGTTCTGGCGTTCCGGTTCCTGGGAAGATAGAAGGGTCTAATATATCTAGATCAATTGTAAGATACACAGGCTTGTCCTTAATCTTTTCAATCGCTTCATCAAGCTTATCATAGCCAAATTTGTTCATAAAGGTATGGCCTTCATCTGCCCATTGAAACTCTTCTTTAAGTCCAGATCTAATACCAAACTGATAGATTCTACCATCACCTAAGAAGTCCCAAATATTTTTTATTACAGTAGCGTGGGAGAACTTTTCTCCCATATAATCATTTCTTAAGTCAGTATGAGCATCGAAGTGAAGTACCACTAGTTCAGGATATTTTTCATAAACAGCCTCAACAACTGGAAGGGTAACTAAATGCTCCCCACCGATCATCACTGGTTTTTTACCTTGAGTCATTATTTCTTTACTAAAGCTTCTTATGTTATCTAAAACAAGGTCTCGGTTACCGAAGGCGAAGCTTAAATCACCTGCATCGTGGACCTTTCGATCTTCTAAGTCCCTGTCTAAATAAGGGCTATAGGTTTCTAAGCCATAAGAATCTATTCTTATACGGCTGGCAGCAAACCTCGAGCCTGGTCTAAATGAGCTTGTTCCATCATAGGGGGCACCAAATAAAACAATATCAGACTCTTCTAAGGAAGCTTCACATCCAATAAATGAATATTGATTAAACAGTTCCATTGGCAATATACTCCTTTACATAAGTAGGTAGAGCAAAGGCTCCTTTATGTAGATCTGTATTATAATACTTTGTCTTAATTCCGAAGTTGTTCCATGCTTCAGCCTTAAGATCAATAACTGGGTGATACTTCTTAGATGCAAAACCAAATAACCAGAAGCCAGATGGATAAGTTGGAATTGCAGCAGAATATACTTCTACAATAGGGAAGATTTTTCTTAACTTAGCATTTGCTCGAATAGCTTCTTTTGCAAACTGCTCATAAACAGGACTTTCATTTTGATTTACTAATATCCCATTTTCTGTAAGGGCGTTAAAGCAATCTGTATAAAATTCTGTTGTAAATAATCCTTCACCAGGACCTACAGGGTCAGTAGAGTCGATAATAATTAGATCATATACGTTTTCTTTGCCCTTCATGAAGGCAACGCCATCTTCATAGGTTAGATTAACTCTAGGGTTGTCTAAGTCACCTGAAATTGTTGGGAAGAAATCTCTAGCAACATCACATACCATTTTATCGATTTCTACCATATCTGCTTTTTCGATGTGGTTATATCTCATTAATTCTCTAACTGTACCACCGTCGCCACCACCAATTACTAAAACATTTTTAATTTCAGGATTAACCGCCATTGCTACGTGTACAATCATATCGTGGTAGATAAATTCATCCTTCTCAGTAACCATTACTAAACCGTCTAAAGTCATTAATTTTCCATATTCAAAAGTTTCAAAAACGTCAACCTTTTGGAAGTCACTTTGTCCAGTAAATAAATGATTTTTAACCTTTAAAGATAATCTTACGTTTTCAGTTTGTTCTTCAGTATACCAAAGTTCCATAATAAAAAAACCTCCTATAATAATATTAATAGTGTATATATAATAGTAATTCCATAAAAAATAGGAATTTAAACAGGAACAAGTGCATTTTTCAAGAATGATTACTAAACTATGTAAAAACCATTAAAAGGATGGAGGGCTAGAAACCCAAAGAACAACAGCATCCTTATTGCTGGGATTCTCGATATAATGAATCTCGCTTGACTTAAAATAAAAACTTTCCCCTTTTTTTATTTTAAGTTTTTTCTTACCTACATATAAGGTGATGGCTCCTTTAAGAACATATCCAAATTCTTCACCTTTGTGAGGTTCTTCAACACTACTTGCCCCATGGGGTCCAAGCTCAATTAAAATTGGTTCCATAGTGTTTTTTTGTGCGTTGGGAATTAACCATGAAACAATGTGAGCTAGCTCGTGGTTTTCAGATTGGTAAATATCATCTTTTGTAAATACAATCTTACTTTGAACATCTTCATTGAAGAATTTTTTAATATCAGTCCCTAAAGCTTCTAAAATATCGATTAAGGTAGCGATAGAGGGAGAAGTGATATTTCTCTCAATCTTAGAAATAAATCCTTTAGTTAGGTCACATCTTTGAGCTAATTCTTCTTGAGTAAGTTCATTGAGGACTCTAAGTCGTTTAATTTTTTCACCTATTTCCAAGTTTTCAACTCCCTTGAATTACTGGAATTAACAGAATTTTTAAATTTAATTCGAATGATTAAATTTCCTAGTAGTAAACTTTGTGTTTACCTATATTAAATATAATGGTTTTTAAAAAAATGTCAATAGATTTTTACTAAAATTTTCAAAGGTTAAATAGACTCAAGAATGAGCTTATTTAGATAAAGGTCCCCACATAATATTTACTTCATTTGTTAGGCACATTTTGTGATTGAAATCATCCTTAACCTATCTTTAAATTGACCGCAAAAGGAGAATTTTATTATAACGAAATAGGAAAGTTCTACTTTAATTATTTTAAAGTAAAAATAGCATTACGTAATGGGTTTCATCATAAGAAGATAACCAATTTAATAGTTTAAATTGTGTAAGTCCCTTAGTTTATTCACCTAAAGTCATCCTACATATCTTCCGAAGGAAGACTTTATTCTTTTTAGAATGAAAAAAGTATTTAAAATCCTGCTTAATTTGACTTATAAAATTGTCTAATAAATTTTTATTGTGATATAATTTATTAAGATAAACATTTAATTAAATAGACCTTAATTTAAGAAAATACAAATGAAAAGCTATACTTAATGAAGAAGCATCGTTTAGTAGATTTTTTTTGGAACCCATAAAAATGATTATGATGAAATACTTACTAGAAACAAGTTTAACTAACATTAAAGTCGATTGTTTTTTATGTAAAAAAAACCACTAGATACACATCTAATGGTTTTTTTCACATCCTACTTAACAAATCATTTTTTAAAGAACTAAGGAAATTCTATCATATTATAACTCAGAAACTACATTTCGTTTTATTTATGCAAAATAATAATATTATTATGGAATTCCTCAACTAACTAAAAGATTAAGGAATGGTGATTATGAAGGAAATACTTAGATTAGAAATTGTAACCGAAGATCGTATGGGAATTACTTTTCAAGTATTAGAGAAATTATATTTGGAAAAAATCAACTTAATATCTGTGGAGGTTTTTCCTGGAAAAATTAATATGAAAATTGAGAATATATTAGAAGAAAGAAGAAATAGCCTTATAACGATGCTATTTAAAATAAAAGGAGTTGCTGCCATTAATGAAATAGAACTACTGAACTTTGAAAAAGATAAAAGAAAACTCTATACAATTATTGATTCAGTAGACGATGGCATTATGGCCATTAATAAAAATGGAAAAGTAGAAATGATTAACACAAGTGGAGAGAAGATTTTTGGATTTAATAAAGAAGACCTAAAGGACCGAAATATTTTTGATTTTATTAGTGAAAAGAATGGAATGATGGAGTTAATCAGTAGGGGAGAAGGCTTTACTAACCTTGAGCTATCTGTATGCGATGGCGATGAAATTAATCATTATCTTGCTACAGGTCGACCTATCAAAAATGATGATTACAAAACGATTGGAATGGTAATATCCTTTAGTAATTTTCAGAAGGCAGTTGAAATCGCAAATATTGTTTCTAATACAATGGAGGGGGCTTTTTCAGAAATAATTGGAAATAGCCTTCAAATAGAGAAAATAAAAAAGATTGTAAAAACCGTATCTAAAAATCCTTCAACTGTCCTGTTGCGAGGTGAAAGTGGTACAGGTAAAGATTTGTTTGCAAAGGCTATTCATAACCTTAGTGAACGAAAAGATAATAAATTTGTCCCAGTAAATTGTGCCGCTCTACCACCAAGCTTAATCGAAAGTGAGCTATTTGGTTATAACAAAGGGAGTTTTACTGGAGCAATTACTAATGGTAAAGAGGGTTTATTTCATGAAGCTAATGGTGGAACTTTATTTCTAGATGAAATTGCAGAACTTCCCCTTGTACTACAGGCGAAACTTTTAAGGGTTATTCAAGAGGGAGTAGTAAGAAGAATTGGAAGCAGTAAAGAAGAAAATGTTGATGTACGGATTATCGTAGCTACAAATAGAAATCTTGAAGACATGATTAGGGCAGGGACCTTTAGAGAAGATCTATATTATAGACTGAATGTCATTCCTATTTTTCTACCCCCATTAAGGGAGAGGCTAGAAGATATCCCTCTGTTACTTAAACATATTTGTGACAAGCTCAATAGACGTTTTGGTAAAAATATAACTGGGGCTGATACTGGTTTTATAAATGCATTGATGGATTATCAATGGCCAGGTAATGTTAGAGAATTACAAAATGTGATAGAACGGGCAATGATCCTATGTAACGGTGATATTTTAACAACGAAAGAGTTATATTTTGATACAAATAATGGACAAATAAAATTGGATGCTGTAGATATTAATAGAAATACCAATCTGAAGGAAATTGTTGAAGACTATGAAAAAGATATAATAATTAAAGAAATATCTAAACATAAGAGCCTCAGAAAGGCAGCTTTAGCATTGGGAATCTCCCATACGACATTAATAAATAAAGTAAGAAAGCACCAAATAAATTGGCAATAAATATTTACAAATGGAAATAATTTTAACCACTTATCTGGTAATTATGGTAATAAATATTTACAAAATACCGCAAGATAAAAAAGATTCCAATAAATCTTTTTCTTTAAAATTTTATAAACCTTGAATTTTCTATATTAGAGTATTAATTTTTGTGTGTTAAAACTTTGGCACAAAGATTGCTATAATACTTTACAAATGGAATTAGGAGGTATTATTAAATGAAAAAAGAGAAGCTATTAAATAAAGGGTTTGGAACAATTGCAATACATGGTGGTCATGAGAAGGATCAGTTCGGTGCACTGGCTACTCCTATTCATCAAACGGCTACTTTTATATTTGATTCTGCTGAACAAGGTGGAAATAGATTTGCTCTAGAAGAGGGGGGATACATCTATTCTCGTCTAGGTAACCCAACGAATACGCAATTAGAAGAAAAAATAGCAATGTTAGAAGGTGGCGAAGCCGCTATGACAACTGCTTCAGGTATGGGAGCGGTTTCTTCCGCCCTTTGGACAGCTCTGAAATCTGGGGATCATATTGTAGCTGCTAAAACTTTATATGGATGTACCTTTGCATACTTAAGTCATGGATTAACAAGATTTGGTGTTGAAGTAACCTTTGTAGATGCAAGTAACCCAGAAAATGTAAGAAGTGCCATGAGAGAAAATACTAGAGTTGTATTTTTAGAATCACCTGCAAATCCAACCTTAGTCTTAACCGACATAGAAGCAATAGCAAAAATTGCCCATGAGAAGGAAGATTGTCTTGTTATAGTGGATAACACCTTCTGTACTCCATTTTTACAGAAACCTTTAGCACTAGGTGCCGACGTAGTAATTCATTCTGCCACAAAGTTTTTAAATGGCCATGGAGATGTTATTGCAGGGATAGTGGTAGGAAATCAAGAGTTTATTAATCAAGTAAGATTGTTTGGTGTTAAGGATATGACAGGTGCGTCTTTAAGTCCTTTTGATGCATTTTTAATTATAAGAGGAATGAAAACCCTAGAAATTAGAATGGAAAGACATTGTAAAAATGCAATGGAAGTAGCAAAATTTTTAGAGACTCATCCTGCTGTAGATCGAGTCTATTATCCTGGGTTAGAAAGTTTTCCACAATATGAATTAGCTCAAAAACAAATGAAATTACCAGGTGCAGTAGTAGCCTTCGAGTTAAAGGGTGGAGTTGAAGAAGGTAAAAAAGTGATGAATAGCGTAGAGATCTGTAAGCTAGCTGTTAGTTTAGGTGACGCAGAAACTTTAATTCAACACCCAGCTTCCATGACCCACTCTCCTTATGAACCAGAGGAAAGAAGAGAAGCAGGAATTGAAGATGGTTTAGTAAGACTTGCAGTAGGCTTAGAAAATGTTGAAGATATTATTTCAGATTTAAAGCAGGCTTTAGATCAAATACTATAGTATTAAAAGAACAAAGTCTTTCTTCGGAAGATTTATAGGATGACTTTAGATGAGAAAATTAAGCGACTTACACAATTTAATCCAATTAAATTGGCTATCTGCTTATGCTGAAACTCATTACGTAATGTTCTTTTATTTTATTAATAATTAAACTCGAATTTTCCTATTCGTTATAAATAAAGTGGTTAGCTCAATACTTAATTGAAGAGCTAATCACTTTTTTATGTCTATTATAATAAAATTTGGAAAAAATACAAATGTTAGTATGCTATAGAAAAGCAGGGTGATCAATTTTGTTATATACCATTATTTATATAATTCTTACTTTAGGCTTTATTTTTATCATTGTTTTTGCATTTTCAGAACTAAATGTAGCTATACTTGTTTTAAAAAATAGTAGCAGAGAGGAAATTGTAATTGATATAAAACTTTTATATGGACTATTAAAATATCGAATTGAGTTACCTTTTGTAGAGGCTTTAAAAAAAGGAAACATTATTAATGATTTCAATTTAAATTCTGATATTGAAATAGGAAAGCAAGAGATCATAAAAGATAATAAAGAAAGAGATTTTAGCCTTCACGAAATAAAACGGATATATCATCAATTTAGACTTACATATATTAAGTATAAAAAAATTTTAAACTATATTAATAGTAGAATCATTTTTGAAGAAGTATGCTGGGATACTGAAGTAGGTACTGGTGACGCAGCTGTAACAGCCATTGCTACAGGATCATTTTGGGTTATTAAAACTAATCTGGCATCTTTTGCAAAAAAGAAACTAAAGTTAAAAGAAATGTGGGTTAATGTTAGGCCATATTATGAAGGCGAAAAATTCACTACCAGCTTTAATTGTATATTTACCCTTAAAATAGGCTATATTATTATTGCGGCAATTAAAACGATATATAGGAAAATAAGAGGATGGTGATAGTGTGAGCGAGCATCCAATAGAATCACTTATGAAAACAACAATGGAAAGTATTAAAGAGATGGTAGATGTAAATACAATAGTTGGTGACCCAGTAGAAACCCCAGATGGAACTGTGATAATTCCTATTTCTCGAGTATCCTTTGGATTTGCCTCAGGTGGAGGCGACTATATACCAGAAAAAGAAGAAGAGAGTAAGGGCGATAAGGATAACGGAAATGGTGAAAGCAAAAAAAATGCAAATAGTAAATTCCCATTTGCAGGAGGAGCGGGAGCAGGAGTATCTGTTCAACCAGTAGCATTTATGATTGTTGGAAATGGACAGATGAAGTTAATGCCAGTCGATCAAAAGGCAAACACCCTTGATAATCTCTTAAGTATGGCTCCAGAAGTTTTGCATAGTATTCAATCCATGGTTAAAAAGAATAAGCCTAATGGTAAAAAAAATAATTCTCATCATAGAATTGAATATGATGATGATGAAGAGTAATTAGAGGACGAAAGTGGTCCTCTTTTTTATTTCCATATAAAATAATCGTCAATCTTGATTGTAATTGAATATGTAGAAAGAGTATAATAATGTTATATAAGAAAACTATACATAACCATGGAGGTTTAACTATGGATTTAAGAAAAGCGATTGAGATGATATGGGACAATAGAAAATATACAACAAATGATCCAAAAACCGCCATTAGTCATTTAAATGAAGAGGTGGCTGAATCTTTAAAAGCATTATTAAAGGGAGATAATGATAAAGCAAAAAAAGAGTTGCAGGATGCAATGTCTTGCTTATTTATAGCGATGAAGGTAATGGAAGTTGATCCAGAAGAGGCTGTTAATGCCCAGATTGAACAAATGAAAAAGAAAAATCACAAAGTAATGATGATAAAAAATGGAAAAGCTGAAATTCTTGTAGATGGTAACATTAAAGGAAGTTGGTCAGTATGGAGTGAAGAGGACATTAAAGAGGCGATGGATTTAGCCAAGGAGTTTGGTTGTGAGTTAATACAGGAAGATTAGAATTGATATTTTGATGTTAAAGGATGGGAAATATGGCTATAAAATCAAAAAATGATAAGTTGTTGCTTGCTGTAAAAGTTGCAAGACTTTATTATGAATGTAATGAGACCCAAGAGCAAATTTCCAAAAAGCTTAAAATTTCAAGGCCACAAGTTTCAAGACTCTTACAAACTGCAAGGGAAGAAGGTATAGTAGAAATTAGAATTAATAGTGCCTATAATCTACATTCTAATTTAGAAAGATTACTTTGCGAAAATTTCGGGCTTAAAAAAGCTATTGTAGTGCCTATGTCTACTAATAACTTAGTTGAAATTAAAGAAAACCTATCAAAAGTAACCGCAAATTATCTAGATGAAATAATTGCCGATGGTGTAACTATCGGGATTCCATGGGGTTCTACCTTAGGATATGTTGCAGATCATTTAAAAGAAAGAAAATTAAAAAATGTAAAGGTCGTGCAGTTAAAGGGAGGCGTGGGTAAAGTGTCTAGCAAAGTTAATACCTACAATCCTGTTATTAATTTTGCAATAAAGTTAAATGCGACACCATATTTCCTTCCTGTACCAAGCATTGTTGAAAAAATGGAGATTAAAGAAATCTTATTGTCGGACGGTAAAATTAAAGAAATATTAGATTTGGCTGAAGAATCAGATATAGCTATTTATCCTATAGGTAGACCAAATCCTAATTCTGTATTAGTAGAAGCGGGATATTTTTCCCAAGAAGATATGAATAGATTAAAGGATGAAGGTGCTGTAGGTGATATTTGCTCTCGGTATTTTAATTATATGGGAGAAATATTTGATGATGATTTAAATGGAAGAACTATTGGCATTGACTTGGATAAACTTAAGAATAAAAAATATGCAATTGCTGTTGCTGGCGGGAAGGAATATGCCGAGAGTATTTTAGGGGCCTTAAGGGGACAGTACCTTAATGTTTTAATTACTGATGAATCTGCAGCTAAAAGGGTTTTAAAACAAGCTAAAATCGGATATAGATAACTTGTAACATTTATAGTAGAGCATAGATATAGATATCAACAAAATACCTAATAAAATAGTATCAAACATAATAATCTTACCCGAGGGTAAGGTTTTTTTATCATAAATTAAGCCCATTAGTATAGAATAGAATTAGAGTAGACCTATCATTAGTTAGACATTGGAACATAGTATTAAAGTTTTTAATTATACTAGTAATATTTCAATTAAAAAAATGATGCTATCTCCATCGATAAGAAGGATTTTATCAATTCATATAGAATAATATATTTACTGAACAAAATTTAATAGGTATGAACAAAATTTCAGGACTCGAATTAATTATCTGAAAAAGCACAATAGAGCTTTTCAACAATAATAGGATTGTAGGTGAAAAAATGAGGGCGTATGATCTAATTTTAAAGAAACGAAATGGTAATCAGCTTAGTAAAGAAGAAATAAATTTTTTAGTCATTAACTATGTTAATGGGAACATTCCTGATTATCAAATGGCAGCCATGAATATGGCAATCTTTTTCAAAGGGCTAGATAAAGATGAAACCCTAAACCTTACATTAGCAATGATGGAATCTGGTGATACAGTATCGTTGAAAGAGATTCCTGGGATTAAGGTTGATAAACATTCAACAGGCGGTGTTGGAGATACTACTACTTTGGTTCTAGCTCCTTTAGTTGCTGCTGCGGGAGTACCCGTTGCAAAAATGTCAGGGAGGGGTCTTGGTCACACTGGTGGGACATTAGACAAATTCGAATCAATTCCTGGTTTTTCTACTGATTTAACTATTGAAGAAATGGTTGAAGCTGTAACAAATTCAGGAGTCGCTGTTGTTGGACAGACAGGAAACTTAGTTCCTGCCGATAAAAAATTATATGCCTTAAGGGATGTGACAGCCACAGTAGATAGTCTTCCTCTAATTGCCAGTAGTATTATGAGTAAAAAACTTGCATCTGGTGCAGATGCCCTTGTACTAGATGTCAAAACAGGTGATGGTGCATTTTTAAAAGACTTAGATGCCGCAGTAGAGTTGGCTAAGACAATGGTAGAGATTGGCCAGGGGGCAGGCAGGGAGACCGTAGCGGTGATTACTGATATGGATCAACCATTAGGAAAGGCAATTGGTAATGCCCTAGAAATCGAAGAAGCCATCCTTACCCTTAAAGGGGAAGGTCCTAAGGATTTAGAAGAACTTTGCTTGTTTTTAGGGAGTCATATGCTATATCTTGCAAAAGCTGTAAATTCCCAAGAAGAAGGACAAAAAGTTTTAATGGAGCTACTTAATGATGGTAGTGGGCTGAAAAAACTCAAAGAACTAATTGAAGTTCAGAAGGGAAATAGTAAAGTAGTAGACGACTTATCTCTGCTACCAAGGGCGATCAATCAAGTATCTGTTAAGTCAACTTTAAGGGGTTACATTCATAAGATTAAAGCAGAATCTATTGGCGTCGGAGCTATGAAACTTGGTGCTGGTAGAGAAACCAAAGAATCTGTAATAGACTTAGCCGTAGGTATAATATTAGAGAAGAAGGTAGGAGACTTTGTAGAAATTGGTGAAGAAATTGCTATTATACATACCAATGATGATGAAGGATCTCTTAAAGTCAAGGAAGCTTATGATTTAATTCTAGAGTCTTATATCATTGAAGAGGCTCCTTTAGGTAAACCTAAGTTAATTAAAGGGTTTGTAAACAAAAATGGGTTTCGACCTTATTAAAACGTATAGTTAGGAGAGATAAAATGAATAATTTAGCAAAATACATTGATCATACCTTGTTAAAGCCAGAGGCATCACAAGAGCAGATCCTTAGCCTTTGCCAAGAAGCGAAAGAGTTCAACTTCGCATCAGTATGCGTAAATCCTGCCCATGTAAAGATAGCTTTTGAGGCTTTAAAAGGTAGTAATGTAAAGGTGTGTACAGTAATTGGTTTTCCTTTAGGGGCCTCCACCATGGAAGTAAAGGCATTTGAAACAAAAAATGCCATAGAAAACGGTGCAGGTGAAATAGATATGGTCATCAACATCGGAGCACTTAAGGATGGAAATCAGGATCTTGTCTATCAAGATATTTTAGCTGTCGTGAAGGCCGCAAATGGAACCTTAGTTAAGGTGATTTTAGAAACTGGATTCCTTAGTGACGAAGAAAAGGTTTTAGCTTGTCAACTTGTTAAAAAAGCTGGTGCAGACTTTGTTAAGACTTCAACAGGTTTTGGACCTGGTGGTGCAACTATTGCAGATATAGAACTGATGAGAAAAACTGTAGGGCCAGAAATGGGTGTAAAGGCCTCTGGTGGCGTAAGGGATTATCAGACTACAATGAATATGATTAACGCAGGTGCAACAAGGATTGGAACCAGTTCTGGCGTTTTAATTATGAAGGGGTTAAAAGATACAAGTAGTACCTATTAACTAAATTTTTATTGTAGTTTATTATTTTATATTATACAATATAATGCATAATATAAAGTTTTTTGTATAAGAACTTTATATTATGGGGAAGAAAAAACTATAAAGATGGAGGATGGTAGAAATGTTTAAGGGTTCAAAAAAATTAGTACTAGCATTATGTCTAATGCTTGTAGCAAGTCTTTTCTTAACTGCTTGTGGAGGGGGAACAGCACAAGATCCAGATGTAGAAGAGCCGGGTGAAAATGTTGAAGCAGGCGCTTTACAAGTAGGTATTGTATTGTCTACAGGTGGTAAGGGAGATAAGTCTTTTAATGATGCAGCTATTGAAGGTTTAGAAAGAGCAAAAAGAGAATTAGGAATTCAATATCGTGATATTGAGCCAAGAGAAATGGCACAAGATGAAGAGTCTTTAAGATTCCTAGCTGAACAAGGAATGGATTTAGTAATTGGAGTAGGTTTCTTAATGGAAGAATCATTAAGAACTGTAGCCCTTGAGTATCCAGATGTTAAATTTGCTTTAATCGATGCTGTTGTTGATGAGCCAAATGTTGCTTCCTTAGTGTTTAAAGAGCATGAAGGTTCTTTCTTAGCAGGTGCATTAGCAGCATTGATGACTGAATCTGACAATGTTGGTTTCATTGGCGGAATGAGAATTCCTCTAATTGAAAAATTCGAAATTGGTTACATACATGGGGTTGAATACATCAATGAGACAGAAGGTAAAAATGTAAACGTTCTTTCTGCATATGTTGGAACAACCGGAGATGCATTTAACGATCCAACTACTGCAAAAGAATTAACCCTTTCTCAAATCTCTAGAGGAGCAGATATTATTTATCATGCTTCTGGTGGTAGTGGACAAGGAGTATTCGAAGCTGCTTATGAAAATGGAAAGTACGCTATCGGCGTTGACTCTAACCAAAACTGGATGTATCCAGGTACTATTATGGCTAGTATGTTAAAAAGAGTAGATGTTGCAGTATTTGATACAGTTAAAGCTGTTCAAGATGGTACTTATGAAGCTGGTTTAACAGTGTTCGGAGTAGAAGACAGAGGGATCAGTTTAACTGACTTAGAAAAAGTTGATGAATTAGAAAAATTTGGTGTTGAAGATGACGCAGATGATATCGCCCGTATGCAAGAACTTAAGGATAGTATTCCTACAGATGTAAAGAATAAGATTGAAGAGATTACTAATAAGATTATCAGTGGAGAAATTGTAGTTAGAGAAGAGTAATGATAGGCTGCTGTAGCGTTAGTTGCAGCAGCTTTATTAAATATATTCTAAACCTTTTAGGAGGATTAAAATGCAACCAATATTAACTATGGAGAATATTACGAAACGATTTCCAGGAGTAATTGCAAATGATGGAGTTAATTTTGATTTGCAGGCTGGTGAAATCCATGCCCTTGTAGGAGAAAATGGTGCTGGAAAATCTACACTAATGAATGTACTATTTGGACTATATCAACCTGAGGAAGGTAAGATAGCTTATAAGGGAGAAGAACTAATCATTAATGAACCAACCCAAGCCATTAAACTTGGTATTGGAATGGTTCATCAACACTTTAAATTAGTTCAACCATTGACTGTTACAGAAAATATTATATTAGGAAGCGAACCCACTTTAGGAATCAAAATTAATAAAGAGAAAGCTTTAAAGGATGTGGATGAGCTTTCTAAGAAGTATGGGTTAATTATTGATCCTAAGGCAAAAATAGAAAATATAACAGTTGGTATGCAACAGAGGGTAGAGATTTTAAAGACCCTTTATAGAGGTGCAGATATCATCATATTAGACGAACCAACTGCGGTGTTAACACCTCAGGAGGTTAAAGAACTATTTGCTATTCTTAAGGGACTAACTGATCAAGGTAAATCAATTATTTTCATTACCCATAAACTGAATGAGGTAATGGAGATTGCTGATAGAGCAACAGTTATGCGTAGAGGGAAAACAATTGGAACAGTTAGTACAAAAGAAACTTCTCCCACACAATTAGCTGAAATGATGGTTGGTAGACAAGTACTATTGAGAGTTGAGAAGCAAGAAGCTAAACTAGGCAAGGAAGTACTAAAGGTAGAGGGTGTATCGGGTAACGATGATCGAAACTTACAAGTTGTAGATAATGTATCTCTTTCTATCCGTGCAGGTGAGATTTTAGGGATTGCAGGAGTAGAAGGAAATGGACAAAGTGAGTTGATTGAAATATTAACTGGACTGCGAAAGCCAACTTCTGGGGATATTTATTTGAATGATAAGAAGATAACAGGTTTAACAGCTAGGGAAATTAAAAATAGTCATGTCGGTTACATTCCAGAAGATCGTCATAAAAGAGGATTGATACTAGATTTTTCCATTAGTGAAAATGCTATTTTAGGAATACATCAAAGAAAACCCTTTGCAAAAGGAATGCAATTAAATTTAAGTGAAATTAAAAAGCATGCTGATAATTTAATTGAAAAATATGATATTAGAACACCTAATAGAGAAGTGCATGCAAGAAACTTGTCTGGGGGTAATCAGCAAAAGATAATCATTGCTAGGGAACTAGAAATAGATCCGGTTTTAATTATAGCCTCTCAACCAACTAGAGGGGTTGACATTGGAGCCATTGAGTTTATTCATAAGCAAATTATAGAAGCTAGAGATGAGGGCAAGGCTGTCTTATTAGTTTCTGCCGAACTTCAAGAGATTCTTAGTTTGAGTGATAGGATTGCAGTAATTTATGAAGGCGAAATTGTCGATATAATTGATGCTAAGGAAGCAACTGAAGAAAAACTAGGACTTTTAATGGCTGGTGTTAGAAACTAAAGAAAGGTTTGATTCTTGAAGGAGGAATTATATGAAGCGACAGAAGTTATATGATAATTTAAGGGAGCTGATGATCCCTCTAGGGGCTATCACTTTAGGTCTTTTGGTAGGAGCTGTTATTATTTTGATGACAGGTGCCAATCCTATAGAGGCCTATAAAGCATTGTTTATAGGAGCCTTTGGTGATGTCAATAAATTTGCAAATACATTGGCACGATCAACACCATTAATTTTTACTGGACTAGCTGTTGCCTTTGCTTTTAGATGCGGATTATTCAACATTGGTGTTGAAGGACAGATGTTTGTGGGAGCTTTAGCGGCAGCTTATGTCGGTGCTAATTTTGAAGGACTTCCAAAGATAATTCATTTACCAATGGCGATATTAGCAGCAATGATTGCAGGAGGTTTCTGGGCGGCAATACCTGGAATACTTAAAGCTAAAAGAGGTGTTCATGAAGTTATTAATACAATTATGATGAACTTTATTGCCTATGCCTTTATTGGTTACATGGTATCTGATGTTTTACGCGCACCTGGTCAAACACCTAGAACAGTTGGAGTATTACCATCTGCTCAATTAGTTAGACTAGGTGAATTAGTAGGCTGGAGTACTTCAAGACTAAGTATTGGATTTTTAATTGGACTACTAGTATGTGGTATTATCTATTACTTGTTATGGAAGACAACGATTGGTTACGAAGTTAGATCTGTTGGATTAAGCCCGATGGCGGCAGAATATGGCGGTGTTAATTCTAGCCAGAAAATAATATTAGCTATGATCATAAGTGGTGCTTTAGGTGGCTTAGCTGGTGCTGAAAGAGTCCTTGGATTTGACCGAGCTTTAATACTTGGCTTTTCACCAGGATTTGGCTTTGAAGGAATAGCAGTAGCATTGCTAGGTAAAAACCATCCATTAGGTATTATATTTGGTGCCTTATTATTCGGAGCACTTTCAAATGGAGGAGCTTGGATGAATTTTACAACAAATGTTCCTGTAGATTTAATTGTTGTATTACAGGCAGTTATTATTTTCTTTGTAGCTGCAGATCAAATCATTAGAAGAATCTTTTCTAAGAATAAAAAGGAATGGGGTGCGGTCTAAATGTGGCAAGATTTATTTAATATGTCAATGCTTTATGCTACCCTTAGAGCGGCAACTCCCTTAATCATTACAGCCATCGGTGGTCTAATTGCTGAACGGTCGGGAATCATCAATATCGCCCTTGAAGGAAAAATGTTGATGGGGGCTTTTACAGCTGTAGTTGTGTCATACTATACAGGAAACCCATGGTTAGGAGTGTTGGGAGCAATTATCGCTGGCGGCATCATGGCATTAATTCATGGGGTAGTAAGTATCAAGTATAAGGCTAATCAAGTAGTAAGCGGTACAGCGATTAATATTCTGGCTGGAGGACTAACTATTTTCCTTTTACAGATTATTTTTGGCGTAGCAGGAACTAGTCCTCAAGTTAAAAAATTACCTGCGTGGGGACCCTTCCATCCAATTGTATATTTCGGAATACTTTTAGTATTCGTAACCCATTATGTAATTTACTACACTTCATGGGGTCTAAGGGTAAGAGCCATTGGGGAGCACCCAAGTGCAGCAGATACAGTTGGTATTAATGTTATAAAAATGAGATATATTTGTGTTATAATTAGTGGAATGCTGGCAGGGCTAGCAGGAGCAGCTCTATCTTTGGGGGATCTTAATGTCTTTGTAAAGGGGATGACCTCAGGTAGAGGATATATTGCTTTAGCTGCCATGATTTTCGGTAAATGGACCCCGATAGGTGCCTTAGGTGCATCATTATTATTTGGGTACTCTACAGCCCTACAAATGGGGCTACAAGGTCGTGGAATACCGAGTCAAATTGTGCAAATGATACCATATATCTTTACAATGATTGCTTTAGCGGGATTTGTTGGGAAATCAACGCCACCTGCAGCCCTTGGTGAGCCCTATGATAAAGCAAAAAGATAACTTGAAATAACATATTTTACTAATTGATTAAGGACTAAAGCATAATTTAAGTGTTTTAGTCCTTATCTTATGTCCATAATTAAGGAACTAGAGACAAAGTTTTAGAGTATAAAATTAAATAAATTTCTAAAATTTCACTTTTCGATGAAGGGATTAATTAATAAATGATGAATACTAATTTGTAGAAAATATTTGGATGGATTATATTATGAAATAGATAAACATGACTGCAATTTCTATATTTTAGAAAGACAATTGCAGAAAATAATTATCTATTGTATAGTTATAAAATTATATAAATTAATAGCTTTTAATTTTATTAGGGGGTGTATTGATGAATACAAAAAGAAAAGTCGAAATCTTACCATATAATAAAGAGTGGCCGGTACTATATAGGCAAGAGGTGGATAATTTGAAGACAATTATAGAAAATCTAGCAATCGACTTCCATCATATTGGTAGCACAGCAATAGTTGGAATACAAGCCAAACCCATTATAGATATAATGGTGGAAGTTAGTAATATAGATGCTATCGATATGTTGAAGGATAAATTCATCAATCTTGGCTATGTAATGATGGGGGAATACGGAATCCCTAATCGTAGATTTATCATAAAAGGAGATCTATTAAATAGAAGTCACCACATACATATCTTTCTACAGGGAGATAAGGAAGTCGGTCGACATCTAAATTTTAGAGATTATTTAAATGCTCACCCTCATGTGGCACAAGAATATTCTAATTTAAAACTTAAGTTAGTGGATGAGTTCCCTGACAACATGGAAGGATACATAGCTGGTAAGAACGCTTTGATTAAAGAAATTGATAAACGTGCTGAGGTTTGGGTTATGACTAAATAATATATATTACATCAACTATAATTTTATAAGGGGGGGAGAAAGATTAAAAAACTAAGAGCTGTTTGCTTTGATATGGATGGTACATTAATTTTAAACACCAATTCTGTTAAATACCTTTGTCAACTTAATCATAAGCTTCAAGAAGTAGAGGAAGTAGAAAAAGAAGAAGAAGAAGGAAAATATTCGTGGATTGAAGCAGATTACAAGAAGGTCAAGTTGATAAAAGGTCTTAATGTTGAAAAAGTGGCAGAAGGTTTTAGTTCGAATATTAAGTTGATAGATGGAATAGCCGAATTAATCAACACCCTTAAAAAATTGGGAGTTATAACCCTTTTAATTACGGCAGGACCAATAGAAGTGGCTGAAGTGATTGCAAAAGGTTATCAATTTGATCATTATTATGGAAGTGAATATGAAGTAAAAAATCGAAGTTATACAGGTAAAATAAAATATCATTTAGGCGCTGATGGTAAAAAGAAATGTTTTCAAGATTTCTGTGATAACTCAAACATTTCACCATTAGATACAATAGCTATTGGTGACAGTTCCTCCGATATTGAGATTTTTAAAATTTGTGGTAAGTCAATTGCAATTAATTATTCTAGTTCATTAGTTGGTTATGCAACAGAGTATATTAAAACAAAGGACATAAGAGATGTTGCAGAATTTTTAGAGATAGAAAATTTAGTGATTGCAACCTAGTTATGACATAGGTTTAATTTTAAATTAAAATAAATGGAACAGAAATTAAACTACTTTTTAGCTATAAAGTAGATCAAGTTAACCATTCTTTTCTGCGTTTAAAAAAACATGAACTGGAAGTACTTAAAAGCATCATAGAACATAAAACTAGGGGTTTTTAGCATGAGAAAAGGTTTAGTCTATTTATTTTTAACGATAATGCTAGTATTAGTAGCACTAAATATCGATGTCTTTTATACGCCTCTTCATAATCAAAGGTATTATCCATATAAAATATTAAAAAATAATCAGATAGTTATTTATGCCGATGGAAATGCAGAAAATTTAGAAAGATTAGAAACGTTTATAAAAAACCTTGATGAAATGAATGAAGATTACCTTCTAATTATGTTTGTTGATGCCTCCAAAAGTAAAATTAATAAATACAGACCTTTAAGAACTACTGAAGTACAAGCTTTAAGATTTACAGATGGTCTATTTTATCATGCTTCTGGAAACTATGACTACTTAGGAGGTAGTTATTATTTGGGAATTAATAAGGTAGAGGAAGACGAAAGTATATACTACTATCTCTTATCTGACTGTGAAAATGATAATAATTATCTTTTTCTAACAATAAAAAAATAGAACAAATTTAACTAGTCTACCTTGGAATGATTAGTATCATATTTGAGAATAATAAACTAGAATTTCAAATATGAGAAGATCATACGAGAGGTGAAGAAATGAAAAAAATAAGTTGGTTATTAATCGTAATAATGATACTTTCAATAACTCCATCCTATGGAAATGAAATTCCATATACATCCGCCAATGGTCAAGCCGCAATTGTGATGGAAACAGAGACTGGTAGAGTATTGTTTGAAAAAAATAGTCGTGAAAGAATGCCAATGGCTAGTACGACAAAAATTATGACAGCCCTTTTGGCAATAGAAAATGTTGATTCCGAAAAGTTTGTGAAAGTAGCGCCTGAAGCCCAGGGAATTGAAGGTTCATCCATCTATTTGAGGGCAAATGAAAGAGTAAAAATGGTAGACTTACTTTACGGATTGATGTTAAGGTCTGGAAATGATTCAGCAACAGCAATTGCAATAGAAGTAGCGGGTTCTGTAGAGAAGTTTGCAGAACTTATGACTCTGAGAGCTAAGGAATTAGGAGCCAATGATACTAGTTTCATGAATCCTCATGGTCTCCACCACGATGACCATTATACTACTGCCTATGATCTTGCCTTAATTACTAAAGAGGCTCTGAAAAAGCCCCTTTTTAAAAAAATTGTAAGTACAAAATTTTATGTAGCAGAAAGTAGAGACGCAGAGTTTAAATATTTTTCTAATAAGAATAAAATCTTAAACACAGTGGAAGGTGGAGATGGAGTAAAAACAGGGTTTACTAAAAAGTCTGGGAGATGTTTGGTGGCATCAGCTACTAGGGGTGATATGCAATTAATTGCTATTACACTGAATGATGGCGATTGGTTTAATACCACCCATAAGCTTTTAGATGATAGCTTTGAATTATTTATGCCCCATACTGTTTTCGAAAAGGGTGAAGTAATAGGAGTAGCGAAACTAAATGAAGGTAAAAGAGATGAAGTAAATGCTTTAGTTGATAGTAAAATCGTTCTGCCCGTTAGAGAAGAAGAAAAGGATAGAATACAAACTGTCATCGATATGCCTGAAAATATGGAAGCTCCAATATTAAAAGGCCAGAAGCTAGGTAAAGTTTCCGTTTATTTAGAAGATCAGTTATTAGCCACATCAGACTTGATTGCTGAAGAAGGGATAGAAAGGCTTACCATGAAGGATAAGCTATTAAGATTCCTACGTATCCAGTAAATGAAGAAAGTCTTGTTTTAGATGATTAGATGATTAAAAGGGATTTCATTTTAATCTTTTTCATAAAGTTTCTTTATATTAAAATAATTAAAATAGAACTCTCCTTCGTTAGAACAAAGTCCTCCATCGGAAGATTTATAGGATGACTTTAGGTGAAAAAACTAAGTGACTTACACAATTTAATCCATTAAATTGGTTATCTGATTATCTTGAAACTCATTACGTAAAGTTTTCTTATTTTAATAATAATTAAAGTCAAACGTTCCTATTCGTTATAAAAAAACTGATTTCTTAGAGGAAAATCAGTTTTTTTATATAAATATATAATATAGTAAATAAGGAAATTTATAATAGATCGCTAGACACACTAAGTAGTAGTAGTGGCTTATTGATACTAAAACAAAGTATATTTTGTATTAATTTTCCTTAAGCTTAGAAAAGGTGATCCAATAGATTCTATCAAAGGAGGGGATTTAATGAAATACATAGATTTACATTGTGATACAATCTTTAGAATGTTCTTTAGTGAAGAAAAAACTACTTTAAAGAAGAATGACTATCAGGTGGATCTCGAAAAACTAAAAAAGTCAAATGCTATAGGTCAATTTTTTGCCCTTTTTTTTGACTTAAGTGAGGCCAAAAAGAGAAATTATAGTCCCTATGAAGTTGGCATGAAAATGTTAGACCTATTTGATTCAGAAATCGCCATCAATAAAGAAGAAATTGCATTAGCAACCAATTATGTAGACTTAGAAAAAAATCAACAAGAAGGTAAAATCTCGGCTTTTTTAGCAGTTGAAGAAGGTGGCGTTTTAGAAGGAAAGATAGATTATTTACAGAAGTACTATGATCGAGGTGCAAGATTAATTACATTAACATGGAATCATCCTAACGAAGTTGGTTTTCCTAATATTAATAAAGAATATAGTCAACAAGGACTAACAAGTTTTGGAAGGGTAGTTGTTGAAGCAATGAATGAACTTGGGATGATTATAGACGTATCCCATCTATCAGATGCAGGTTTCTATGATGTAGCACAATTATCATCAAAGCCTTTTATAGCATCCCATTCTAACGCAAGGGCCGTTCGAGACCACTCAAGAAATTTAACCGATGACATGGTAAAAATCCTTGCTGATAAAGGTGGAGTTACAGGAATCAACTTTGCTGCTTATTTCTTAGGAGAAGATAAAACCTACAGTAAAGTAGAAGATATGATTACCCATATTAAACACTTAAGGAATGTTGGTGGAATAGAAATAATTGCTCTTGGAACAGACTTCGATGGTATTGGGGGAGAATTAGAAATAAAGGATTTCTCTCAAATGTATAAATTGGTTGATGCATTAGAAAAACATAAATTCACCTCTGAAGAAATAGAAAAGATTTGTTATAAAAATACGATAAGAGTTATTAAAGATGTAATGAAATAGAAGATAATTACTTTCCTATTCGTTAGAACAAAGTCTTCCTTCGGAAGATTTATAGGATGACTTTAGGTGAAAAAACTAAGCGACTTACACAATTTAATCCATTAAATTGGTTATCTGCTTATCTTGAAACTCATTACGTAAAGTTCTCTTATTTTAATAATAATTAAAATCGAACTTTCCTATTCGTTATAAAAAGACCAAGGAATTTAGAATATACTAATTCCTTGGTTTTTGATTTTTGATTATGATAAGTAGATTAATCAATGTATCTTTATAAACTATATATGGGACCTATGTGTCCTTAGTCTTTAGTTCTTAGCTATTCCTAACTAAAAAATCTTTAAAAAAGACTTTTTACCCAAGTACTTGTTTAAGCACTACGACTATAGTTGGTCCCCCTTGGCTTAGGAGGAGTGTTATCAAAATTATCATCGTCATTATTATTATTCGGGTTTATTAATCCTAATAAACTCATTCTAAAACCAACCATTTCTAAGGCCAAGCTTAAGGCTTTATTTATTGGATATCTTTTTTGTCCTAAGGTAGGGTTAATTAGACTAATTTTATGGGCAAATTGAGAATTAATTGGCACAATTAATCCTTTATTAATTTCTTCTTGTATTTCTTTTTCTAAATAGGGATTTATTTCTTTCATATATTTACACATGGAAACCGTTGGACTTTGATTTTTATCTAAAATTGCCGAAAAACCAAAGAGTCTACATAATAGTGGTCTCCATTGGTAACAACTACATCCTCCCAATGTATTAGACGAAGGATTAAACATAATACAAGAAGCTGTTGAGTCAATACAATTCAATTTTTCCATTGTTTCTTCTGCAGATCTATTTTGCCAGAGAAAGATACTTAAGGGGATCATTTCAAATATTGTTACTTCAATATTTTCTGCTGATTTATTACAGCACTTACTACATTGGGAAATACAAGCAAGGTTTGTGGTATCTTTATAGCTACAAATTGTTTCTTCAAGCTCTTGATAAACAAGAAATAATTGATCTAAACCATTAAAAGATGATGTAAGCTCATTATTCAATTCGATCATCGATTGCTTCCCCCTTAATCAAATATAATATATTATACATCCAAAATTAAAAGTTGGGAAGATGGAAAAAACCCTAAAGCTCTCATAGGAACTTTAGGGTTTTAATATTAATCTAAACTAGTGTAAACTAGTCATCTCCTCTTTCAGCTGGAACACAAATTACCTGACCAACACGTAAGTTATCTGGGTCAACACCAGGGTTTAATCTTCTAATTGCATCTACAGTTGTGTTATATCTTCTAGCAATATTAAAGAAGGTGTCGCCAGCAACAATTGTATATGCAGCAGAACCTACCGGACATCTTGGCGTAGGTGGAGTTGTTACAGGAATACAAATTACCTGACCAATTTGAAGTCTGTCTGGATCAACAGTGGGGTTAGCTCTTCTAATGGCATCTACAGTTGTGTTGAATCTTTGAGCTAAAGCAAAGAAAGTGTCTCCAGCTCTAATCGTATAAGGTGTTGTACCAGTAGGGCAAGTAGTTGGTGGCGGTGGTGGTGTTGGGCCTACAGGAATACAAATTACCTGACCAATTTGAAGTCTATCTGGATCAACAGTAGGGTTAGCTCTTCTAATGGCATCTACAGTTGTGTTGAATCTTTGAGCTAAAGCAAAGAAAGTGTCTCCAGCTCTAATCGTATAAGGTGTTGTACCAGTAGGGCAAGTAGTTGGTGGCGGCGGTGGTGTTGGGCCTACAGGAATACAAATTACCTGACCAATTTGAAGTCTGTCTGGATCAACAGTAGGATTAGCTCTTCTAATAGCATCTACAGTTGTGTTAAATCTTTGGGCTAAAGCAAAGAAAGTGTCTCCAGCTCTAATAGTATAAGGTGTTGTACCAGTAGGACAAGTAGTTGGTGGTGGTGGCGGAGGAGGAGGGCCTACAGGAATACAAATTACCTGACCAATTAATAAAGCCTCTGGTGGGATACCAGGGTTAGCTCTTCTGATGGCTTCTACAGTAGTATTAAACCTTTGTGCTAAATTAAAGAAAGTATCTCCCCTTTGTACCGTATAAGCTCTTGTTCCTGTTGGACAAGTAACAGGTGGAGTTGCCAATGGAATACAAATAATTTGACCTGGGAATAATCGCATTGGATCTACAGAGGGGTTAGCCATTCTTAAATCATCCACAGAAACTCTAAAGAAAGCAGCAATACTAAAGAACGTATCACCCGCACGGACTGTATAGTAATTTCCTTCTGGACAAGGTGGATAAGCTGGCTGTCTAGGTACACATATTTGTTGACCTACCATTAGCATATTTGGATTAACACCAGGATTAGCTGCAACTAAGGCAGCCACTGTTGTGCCAAATTGGACAGCTATGCGATAAAAAGTATCGCCAGGGCGAATCATATAGGGAACTGTACCCGATGGGCAAGTTCTTAAATGTTGAGAATACATTTATATATCACCTCTCTAATATAGTCTACTTTATCATATTAATTTAACTTAAAGATGGTGCTTAGATCTTTAGGAAATTATTTAATTTTATAAATAATTGTAAAGCGTAAATCTATGATATTTCTTTTGTATTATATAAATTTAAAATTAATGTCACTATTATCATCTATAAAATTTTTGATATATACCTTTCAATGTAATATTACAGTAAATTTTATTAGAAAGTAATGTACCTTCAAAATCTTAGTAACAATATTAACGTAAAAAAATATTCTAATATTAAGGCAATTTATTGATTAGGAAGGAGTGATCCCATGACAATTGAAAGAGACCAGTGTATAGATGCTGGCAGTGAGTACTGTCCATGTTATTTGGCAGAAATGAATTGTTGTATCACTTGCACACGGTTGAAAAATAAAGATTATTGTGACTGTAACTGGAGAGGTGTATGCATTTACCAAGAATATCATTATTTAAATTATAAGAAAAAAGATCCTAGGCAATATCAAGAAGTAAACATCCTTCAGCGAGAAGAAGTTGGAAATAATTTATTAATATTCACACTAAAAACTCCCCATACCTTGGCTAGACAACTAAAACAGCCAGGTTCTTATATTTTTATTAGAAATAGAAATCTAGAACATTATTTTGATATACCTATTTCTATCATGGAAGTTGATGAATCTAATGATTATATTAAAATTGCTGTAGAAATTCACGGAGTCAAGACCCAATCGATTAAAGATATTAACGACACCCTATTGATCAGAGGACCCTACTGGAATGGTTTATTTGGCTTAGAGCATTTAAAAAAGGCAAAAAATCTTAAATGCCTTTTTATTACAAGGGGAGTAGCTCAGGCTCCAGCTATATTGGCTATTAACTATTTAATGAGGAATAACAATGAAGTAGATGTCGTAATTGATCCCGGAAAGGCATATATTAAGTTAATCGAAGAATATACAAAAGCAAACGTAATTGAAGATGGATATGACTTATATAGTCAAGAAGGTAAGGGAATGCTTCGGAAACACTTAACTGACGGAAAATATCAATTGGTTTTTGTTGGTGGCTCAGACTATCTACAGGAAAATCTACTCAAGATTTTTGAAGACTACAATGACCTAAACTTGGTATTAACCAACAATAAAGAAATTTGTTGTGGTGAGGGAATTTGCGGAGCTTGTGTAGTCTATGATGCCGATGGAATACCGATACGTTCCTGTAAAACTCAGATAGTGCACAAAAAATAAAAGGAGGTAAACTATGGCTAAGATTGTAATTATTGGAGGGGGCTGGGCAGGTTGTGCAGCAGCAATTACAGCAAAAAAAGCAGGGGGAGACGTCCATCTTTATGAACGGACAGATATGCTTTTAGGATTAGGAAATGTTGGAGGTATTATGAGAAATAATGGAAGATATACTGCGGCAGAAGAATGCGAACTATTAGGCGCAGGAGAGTTAATTAAAATTACTGATGAATGTGCAAGACATAAAGATTTAGCTTTTCCAGGACACAAACATGCTAGTTTATATGATGTAACAATAATAGAGCCTAAAGTTAGAAAACTATTATTAGATATGGGAATAAATTTGTATCTGCAACATCGAGTGACTGACGTAGAGAAAAAGGGGCAGAGAATAACAGCAATTAAAATTCATCCAGATCAGGTAGTAGAAGGAGATGTCTTCATTGAAACAACCGGATCTACTGGGCCGATGGGAAATTGCTTGAAATATGGTAATGGTTGCGCAATGTGTATTTTAAGATGCCCCTCCTTTGGACCAAGGGTAAGTTTGAGTCATAGGGCAGGGGTAGAAGATATTTTAGGGCAAAGAGCTAGTGGTTCCTACGGAGCTTTTAGTGGCTCTTGTAAATTAAGTAAAGAATCTCTTTCTAAAGAAATAGTCAAGGAATTAAATGAAAAAGGGCTATATATTATTCCTGTTCCAAAAGAAGAGATTAATAATGATAAGCTGGATATGAAGGTGTGCCAACAATATGCCCTAAAGGACTACGCAGAAAATTTAATCTTATTAGATACTGGGCATGCTAAATTGATGGCTCCCTTCTATCCATTAGATAAATTGAGAAAGTTTCCTGGCTTAGAGAATGCTAAGTATGAAGATCCATACGCAGGTGGGTATGCTACAAAAAGACTAACGATAATAACTACTCTTCCTTCTTAAAATTGATAATAAGTTTACCACTATCCCAAAAGACTTTATCAGTATATTTTCTAATTAAATTTTGTTGTTGCTGCTGGGTAAGATTTTCAAGGAAATGATTATTTTTTACCTCATTCCGAAACTCATCCATATTAAACTCTTCTAAATGGTAAGTAAATATATCAACATCTATCTCTTCTAATTTTCTCATGAGGTAATTTATTTTGTTTTTGTATTCTTCTGTTTTTTGATGAATGATACTAATAGGGAAATTCTCATAGATAGATTCTTCTAACAACCTGCTGAGATTTTTTTCTAAAAGTATAATTTCCTGTTTTATTTTTTGTCTTTTACTCTCAAGCTCTGCTGTTTTTGAAGGACCGTATTTTATAAAGTCTCTTATAGAATCATCGTAACTATATTCCCCTTGAATTAAATTCGAGAAAAGATCAAGAATTCTATTGTCTAAGACATCAGTTTTGATATTCTGATTATGACACTGGCAACGATTATTTTTTTTGTTCATACAACGATAGTAGGTAGACTTTTCACCAGTCTGTAGTATTTTAGGTCCATCACCGATCCCCATATAACCACCACAATCGCCACAATAGAGGAGGCCCGTTAATATCCCCCTTCTAGAACGCCGTTTTGGCACGTTTCTTCTTTCTGATAGGGTCTCTTGAACTTTTACAAAAATATTACCTTTTATTAGACCTTGATGTACTTTAGATACGCTAATAATCCATTCTTCAGGAGGATTTTCTTTATTACTATTGGCACTTTTATGATGATAACGAATAATACCAAAACTACCGTCAAACTCTTCAGGGTTAGCATCAATACTACATCCTAGTGATTCGAAGTATTGGTAAGCATCGGTATCAGCTATGGCATAAATGGGGTTATTTAATATTCGTTTAATTTGGCTAAGGGAAAAACTACGATTATTCTTAGTTTTAATACCCTGGCTGTCTAAAATTTTTTTTACTTGATTAATACTGGCATTTTTCTTTAAATATAATTGATATATTTCTTGAACATGACTAGATTCTATTGAATGGTGATTTAATAGGGTAATTTTTTTATTATAGGTATTTACCTTCTCACTACTATAACCATAGGGGACTGTGCCCCCTAACCAATAGCCTTTTTTAGCCAAATCATGCATATTATCTTTAACCCTCTCAGCAATAGTCTCCCGTTCTAGCTGGGCAAAAACAGCTGTAATTAATAGCATAGCTCGACCAATTGGCGTAGTTGTATCAAAATTTTCCTTTACAGAAACAAATCCTATTCCTTTTTCATTTAGCTCTTCTATAAAAGTACAGATATCGATTACGTTTCTAGAGACTCGGTCTAATTTATAAAATATTATATTTTGAAACTTTCCTTGATCTATTTCTTGTAACATCCGCTGAAAGGCTGGACGATTGGTATTACCTCCAGAATAGTCTTCATCGTAGTACTCAATAACCTCCCAGCCTTTCATAAAAGCATAGGCTCTACATCTTTCCAGTTGGTTTTGGATGGACTCCCCTGTATCGGTGGCTTTTGATTTGCGGGCATAGATAGCTGCAACTGTCATATAAAACATCTCCTTACCTATAAGTTACCTTTAACTTATATATATCTAAAAAAACAATTTAACATGTCTATTTTAATATTTTACTTTTTTCGATATAATGATATAAACAAAGATTAAAGATAGGCGGGTAATAGACATGAATTTAGTTACTGTTGAAAATATAAAAAAATCCTATGGAGATAAGATTCTATTTAAAGATGTTACTTTTGGTGTACAAGATCATGATAGAATTGGATTAATTGGTGTTAATGGTACTGGAAAATCTACACTCTTAAAGATTATAGCAGGAATAGTGGAACCTGATGAAGGTAGAAGAATTGCAAATAACCAAGCTAGAATTGAATATTTATCTCAAAATCCTGAATTTGATCAAGAGGCTACTGTGATTCAGCAGGTATTTAAAAGTGATAATCCTACACTACAATTGGTATATCAGTTTCATCAAATAAGTGAAGAATTATCTAAAAATAACGCTGATACGATTCTACAGAAGAAGTTAGCTGAACTCTCTCATCAGATGGAGCTGCAAGGAGGTTGGGAAATAGAGGCAAATGCTAAAGGAGTATTAACAAAACTGGGAATTACTAATTTTAGTACGCCAGTAGGGCAACTTTCAGGTGGACAACGGAAAAGAGTAGCGATGGCAAGGGCTTTAATTCAACCAGTTGATTTATTAATATTAGATGAGCCAACTAACCATATAGACAATGAAACAATAGAATGGTTAGAAGAGTATTTAAAAAAATACAAGGGTGCATTGTTACTGATTACCCATGATCGATATTTTCTTAATCGTGTAGCAAGTCGTATCATTGAATTAGATGGAGGTAGCCTTTATAATTATGAGGGCAATTATGAAGTTTTCTTAGAAAAGAAAGCCGAGCGGGAAGAGGCTGAGTTATCACAGCAAAGAAAGCATTCGGTTCTTTTGAAAAATGAACTAGCATGGCTTCGAAAAGGGGCTAAGGCTAGGACGACAAAGCAGAAGTTTCGGGTACAAAGGGCAGAAGAATTAAAAGAGGTTAAGTTTGGACAGGATGAAGAGAAACTTGATATTGCTATTGGTTCTCAAAGGTTAGGAAAAAAAGTAATGGAGGTTAAGAAAATCAATAAAGTCTTTGGAGACGTAACCATTATTAAAGATTTTGATTATACCTTTACCCCAGGTGATCGAATTGGAATAGTTGGGAAAAATGGTTTTGGTAAGTCTACTTTGCTAAATTTATTGGCAGGTAAGCTTATGCCAGATAGTGGTGAAATAGTGATGGGGCAGACAGTTAAACTTTCCTATTACGACCAAGAAAGTGAAGAAATGGACCTTAGCCAGAGGGTAATTGATTACATTAAAGATGTAGCAGAGTACGTCAAAACACAAGATGGTGGACATATTACAGCTTCACAAATGTTAGAGAGATTTTTGTTTCCATCTAATGTACAGTGGACCCCTATTGCCTCTCTTTCTGGTGGGGAAAAACGTAGATTGTATCTACTAAGAAAATTGATGGAAGAACCGAATATGCTTTTATTAGACGAGCCAACTAATGATCTAGATATCCATACTTTGACTATATTAGAAGACTATTTAGAATATTTTCCAGGTGCTGTAGTTATTGTATCCCATGATCGTTATTTTTTAGATCGAACAGTTGAACATTTATTTGTTTTTGAAGGTGAAGGAAAAATTATAGACTACTATGGAAACTATTCAGACTATGCTGTTTGGAGGCAAGAAAATTTAGTAATTTCACAAAAGCAAGAATCAATTGCTAAGAAATCAATGGAAGAAAGCAATAAGTCAAGTTATAAGACAAATAATAACACAAATAATAACACAAAGCTTAAAAAGCTCTCTTATAAAGATCAAAGAGAATTTGACGAGATCGACAATGTGATAGCTCAACTAGAGGAAAAATTAGATCAAGTTCAAAAGGAAATTGATCTGGGGGGCAGTAACTTTGAGTATCTACAAGAAAAACTTAATGAGCAGGAAGTACTACAATCAAAACTTGATAAAACGATGGAAAGATGGATGGAACTTCAAGAAATGGTGGAAGAAATTGAGAGAAATAAAAAAGAAAGCTAATGCTTTCTATATTAATTCCATTCATAGTTTCTATTTATTTACGCTATAGCAGATAAGTAACAGAGGGGGAATCTCCTCTGTTTTTTAGTATTTGGTTTAACGATATAATTATATTTATTTGTGAATTATGTCTATTTTTTAATAAAATTTAATATTTTATTTGCGTTTTATTAATAACCTGTTATAATATATACAAAGATGTCGAAATAGGACACAATAGATGATAACAATAAAGGGGGACAAAAAATGAAGAAAATGGGATTAACTACCAAGATTTTTATTGGACTTGTCTGTGGTTTGATTACAGGTATTATTCTTAATAAAATTGGACCTAACTATGTAAGTGACACTTTATTAGTTGGAGGGATTTTTGAGTTAGTGGGACAACTATTCTTAAGAGGAATTAACATGCTAGTAGTTCCTTTAGTATTTATTTCTCTTGTTAATGGTGCTGCTTCAATGTCTGATATTAAAAAGCTAGGTAGAGTTGGTTCTAAGGCATTGCTATTTTATTTATTTACTACTGCACTAGCCATAACAATTGCCATCGGTATCGCTAATGTAATTAATCCTGGTATTGGGCTAGATATGTCAAAGTTAGTTACAAGTGAACCTAATATTCAAGCAGCGAAACCTTTTGTACAAGTTGTATATGAAATGGTTCCAACCAACATTATTGCTGCAATGAGTCAAGGAACAATGCTTCAAATTATTGTCTTCGCTCTTTTACTGGGTACTAGCTTAACTGTATTAGGGGATAAAGTCAAAACAATAACTGATATCTTTAATCAATTAAATGATATCGTCATGAAATTAGTTGATTTTATTATGCTACTAGCACCCTATGGTGTATTTGCTCTTATCGCTAGAACCTTTGCAACTTTAGGCTTTGATGCAATGGCTCCACTAGCAAAATATATGTTTGCTGTATTATTAGCGCTGCTACTTCACACCGCCATAACCTATTCTGGGTTACTGATGATCTTTGCTAAACTTAATCCAATTAGATTCTTTAAGAAATTTGCACCAGCAATGGGGGTTGCTTTTTCAACATCTAGTTCCAATGCTACAATCCCAGTTACACTAGAGACTGTTGAAGAAAAAATTGGAGCATCTAAAAATATTGCATCCTTTACCGTCCCATTAGGAGCAACAATTAACATGGATGGAACATCCATTATGCAGGGGGTTGCCACTGTATTTATAGCTCAGTTATACGGAATACCTTTATCAATGAATGCCATATTAACGGTTATTTTAACGGCTACTTTAGCCTCTGTAGGTACTGCAGGTGTACCAGGAGTTGGACTAATTATGTTGTCTATGGTATTAACTGCAGTTGGTCTACCAGTTGAAGGAATCGCTTTAATTATTGGAATTGATAGAATTTTAGATATGACAAGAACAGCTGTAAATATAACTGGAGATGCCATTTGTACGACTATTATTTCAAAGTTAGAGGGAGAATTTGACGAATCAATTTTTAATTCTGATAACTAGATAGTTTTTTAGAATATAAAGAACTTTAGTAGTAAATTATAAGACAGAGGTAAAAGCCTCTGTCTTATTTTGCAATGATAGCTTTATAGATCACTTACCCAAGACTTTAACAATATAAAATTCTATTCCTTTTCCAGTTGTTTCTGTAAAGGAGAAGTGATACAATATTGTAGAGGATAAACTTAGAATCTCACTAAAATTAATAAGGATGGGGGATCCTATGGAAAAAGTTTTGGAGCAAATATTGATGGAATTAAAGGACATAAAAAATGGACAAATAACCATGCAGAACGAAATTAATGAAATCAAGACTGAAATTAAACAAATCAAGACTGAAATTAATGAAATCAAGTTAGATGGGAAGGCAACCAGAGAACAAACCGCCGAATTAATTGAGTTTAGAACTGAAATTAAACAAGATATGTCTGACGTAAAGGATACACTAAGATTTTTAATGTATAAAGAAATTCAAACCGAGAAAGAAATTTTCACTTTAAAGCAAGTACAAAAATGATATTTAATTTAACTTTAGTTATTAACAGTCCATTAGGGCTTTTTTTTTACCTTTAAACAACTTATATATTAATCATAATTTTTTTGATAGATTAAACTTGCTTGTATACTAATCAAAGGTGTTCCTTAATAAATTATTAATCCGTATTTTTTATATAAAGGATATTTATGGTAAAGGTCGAATTAAAATGGTGGTATCTTAGAAAATGAAGTGATTTCTGATAAAACAGGTAAACTGGTGTCCCGTTATTGGATTGAGTTATACTAAATAAAGGAGTGAATGATATGCCAAAAGGAGTAATATTATTTGGAGTAGTAATGATCATGGTTATATTAATCCGAGGATTATTAGATGCTATAAATCCTAAATTTCTATGGAAGATTTCAAAAGGGTGGAAAGCAACGAAAGAACCACCTAACTCATATTTTATTTCAATAAGGATATTTGGTATTGGTTCAGTAATATTAGCTTCTCTTCTTTTTTTACTACCCTATATTATTAAAAGATGACAAATTATAGTTCAATAGATCATTTCAAAAACAGCTAGACTCTTTCTATCTGTTTTCTTATAACAAATAGGGAAGTTCTACTTAAAAATTATATAAAAAAGAACTTTACGTAATGAGTTTCAACATAAACAGATAGCCAATTTAATTGCATTAAATTGTGTAAGTCGCTTAGTTTCTTCATCTAAAGTTATCCTTTGAATCTTCCGAAGGAAGACTTTATTCTTAAAGCAGCATGTCTAAGTTAGGGTCTACTATAATCATCCCACGCATACAATAACAATAATAATACGGATTAAACTGGATTGTTATTACAGTTCTGTGAATTAGGGGGATGAATAGATGCAGGAAATAAAGTTCGGGGATGTCTTTAAAATAAGAACCAAGGCAGGAAAAGGTTACTTTCAGTATGTTAAGGATTTACCAAGTACTCGATGTCAAATAATACGAATACTTCCTGGTGTTTATAGGCTAGGGAAGAGACCAGCGCTAGACTTACTGGTACAAGAAAAGGAACTTTATTTTGTGCATTTTCATATTTTTGACGCCGTTAGAAAAAGACAGGTTAAGTTAGTTGACAACTTTTTAATTCCTGAAGATCTGATTATTCCAAGATATTATCGTACTAAACATATCCTGCAAGAAGAATTAATCTGTTGGCAAATTTTAAATATCGAGAACCAAAAGTCTCGTCCTGTAATGAAATTATCAAATAAAGAAAAAAAGTTATCACCTGCAGATATCTGGAGCAGTCAAATCCTCTCAGAAAGGATTGCTGAAGGCTGGTTGCCTGAAAATTGGCATTAAATTATATGACAAAAGACAGCGATTTATATTTATTGTGTTATTAGCTAATTTTTCGGACAAAATATATATTATCCGCTCCTTTTCCTATTCTCTATGGAACTTCTATGGAGAAAATTATGTTTTAAATATCCTATAAGCCAAAATAATATATACTTCATTGGCTTCCTCTTTCATATGATCCGGTATGATATAATAACTTACGCTAGCCATTACTTAAAAAACGAGAAAGGGAGGTTTAGAATGGAAGAAAGGGTTACTTCCTTAGTTAATAGGGGGCTATTTCTCGAAAAGCAGTTTGCTCAAAATCGGTGTTTTGGAAATCCAAAGGCTGGGCTTTTTCAATATAAAGAAGGTAGTATCCCTGTGGTGGTATCAGCACCTCATACAGTTAGGCAAATTAGAAATGGCACTCATAAAAAGGCCGATATGTTTACTGGCAGTCTTGCAATTCTTCTTCATGAGCTAACTAACTGTCATGTTATTTATAGAACCTATACTGGAAGGGGAGATGCTAATCGAGACATCGATTGCCCCTATAAAGCTCATTTAATAAAAAGAATTGAAGAAAATGAAATCTCCTATTTAATTGACCTTCATGGGATGAGGGAGGATCGAAATTTTGATATAGATGTAGGAACTTTAAATGGAAAATCGACAAACTGGAATTTAGAAAGGATTATTTTAGATAGCTTTAATAATTTTGGAATAACAGATGTGAGATTTGACTATTTGTTTGATGCCGACAAGAAGGGAACTGTTACCAATACCATTTGGAATGAAATTGCTATTCCTTCTTTTCAAATAGAAATTAACGGAATCTATCGCAATATAAAACTAAAAAAAAATTATTATAACTTTTATAGGTTGGTTTCTAGCCTGGAATATTTAATATTAAGCCTAAGGGGTTAAATCCAAATACAAGTTTAACTAAAGTTCAACTACATTTCATAACCTTTAGCTGGCTATTTTAATACTATATGGAGATACTAATGTAGAATTTAAAATACCGTTAGTTATGGAGGGATAAGATGAAGGTAGAGGGATTTTTTAGAACCTTAAAAGGTGCTAATGACGCAATTTCAGCCCTTAAATCTAAAGGAATTGATAAAGCTTTTTTAGATTTAAAGGATGACTATATGGTAGAGCAGAACATTCATAGAAATATAGCAGGAACAGAAGAAGCAACCAGTTTATCGGACTTAGTAATGCATTCAGGCAATATTGTATATGAGGATGTTACCAAGGCTCCCATCGGTGCCGCAAACCCTATGGTGAGTGGGATTGCAGGTTTTGAAGAAATTACTGACTATAATTTTAAAATTGTAGCAGAAGTAGAAGAACAAAATCAACACGCTGCTAAACATATTATTAGCCAAATGGGTGGAGAAACAGAAGATCCTAATATTCATTAGATGCTAAAGATGCTAAAAGTTGAGTTTAATAATATAACACCTTTTACAGATTGATATATTCCCTTTTATGGTAGCCCGTTTAAATAATAAAAACGGTTTACTATGAGGCGGAGCATATACGTTAGAAGGTGTTTTTTTATTTCCTTTTTTTGTTTTTAGAACATATGTTCTAATTTTTATAAAATGGTGGTATAATAGATAAAGAACATACGTTCTAAAATTAGATAGGGTAGGGATGACAATGGAAGATCAACAAAGACAAAGAACCATTATGCATATAGATGTTAACTCTGCCTATTTATCATGGCAAGCAGTTTACGAACTTCAGCAAGGAAGTAATCGAGACTTAAGAAATATACCATCGGTAATTGGAGGGTCTATATCAGAAAGACGAGGAATTGTATTGGCTAAAAGTATTCCTGCTAAAAGTTTTGGAATTGCAACAGGAGAGGTGTTATTCGAAACTAGGAGAAAATGTCCCGATATCGTGGTGGTACCTCCAAACTATAGCTTATACATGAAATGCAGTAATGCACTATTTCAATTACTAAAGGAACATTTCCCATCGATCCAACGCTTTTCCATCGATGAATTTTTTCTTGACTATACGGGAATGGAGCCCCATTACGGAGATCCAATAGAAACAGCCCATAAGGTAAAGGAAAGAGTAAAAAAAGAGCTTGGTTTTACAGTAAATATAGGCATTGGATTTAATAAGCTAACGGCCAAAATGGCAGGAGAGCTAAAAAAACCTGACCTCGTTCATACCTTGTGGAAGCATGAAATAAAAGATAAAATGTGGCCCTTACCAGTAGGCGAACTATTTATGGTAGGAAGAAAAACGAAGAAGAAGCTACAAGATTTAAACATTTATACAATAGGGGACTTAGCTACAGCTGATTTAAAACTACTACAAGGAAAATTAAAGTCCTTCGGTTATCTAATATGGTGCTACGCCAATGGAATAGAAGATTCATTAATACAAAATGAAAATGATATAGCTATGAAGGGATTGGGAAACAGTAGCACCATTAGATTTGATGTGGAAGATAGACAAACAGCCTATAAAATTCTTCTTTCTTTAACAGAAACGGTAGCTCTAAGATTACGGGATGCAAACTATAGTTGTAGTTTAGTTTCAGTTTCTATTAGAAATGCAGAACTACTTTCATATTCCCATCAACGGAAGCTTTTTTCTCCCACTAATGTAACTAATGAAATTTACAAAACAGTAAAGGAACTATTTGATGAATGTTGGAAGGGAGAAAAAATCCGACATCTTGGAGTACGAGTCGGCGAACTAACTAATGGAGAAGTAATCCAACTTTCATTTTTTGATGAAAAAAACAAAACAAAGTACCAAGCCTTAGACCAAGTGATCGATCACCTAAGGAATAAATATGGGAAGCCTTCCGTCATAAGGGGAATCTTTACTGATGGTGAAATTGTTCCCCTTTTGGGGGGCGTTGGAGAAGAAGAATATCCTATGATGAGTAGTATACTTTAAGGAGTGAGGACATGAAACTTTTAAGAAAACCAATAGAAATGGTGGCATGGTTTGACTATGAAGGGAATACCACACCGGTAAAATTTAGGTTATTAAATGAATTGGAAGAAAATACTGTAATTAAAATAAATCGAATTATAAAGAAAGAACTAGATAAGTTTGCAGGTAATAAAATGATAAAATATACCTGTGAAAGCTGTATTAATGGGGATGTAAAACTACTAGAACTTAGATACGAGCTTGATACATGTCGTTGGTATCTTTACAAAATGTAATGCAGCTGCCTACCTATTGTGCTATAATATGAAAATGTATGTAACATCAAGTACAATTAAAGGAGGCCATAAATGACTACAATAATAGATTTAATTATAAAATCAGGAGAGTCTGGGGTAAATTTAACTATATATCTACTACTACCAGTGATGGTGGTAATGATGGCTTTAATGAGAACCCTAGAAGAAAAGGGTGTGCTGGCTAAAATTGCCCTATTAATGGCACCTTTATTATCCCCCTTCGGATTGCCTGGACTAGGGGTATTTGCAATGATCCAAATACTGCTAGTAAGCTTTGCAGCACCGATCTCAACCTTTAAAATTATTGAACAAGACCAAAATATCTGATGCTATGAGGGCAGCTACACTGGCGACAATATTAGTAATGTCTCAAGCAAATGCCACTTTTCCATTGGCAGTAGTAGGGTTAAATCTACCCATAACAATACTAACTTCTATTTTAGGAGGTTTATTATCTGGTTTTATTGCTTTTAAATTGATGTCTAATGAAGATACAACTGCTGCAACAGCAGAGGAAGAAGAATTGAAAGAGGAAGCTCAACCTAAAACAAAACGAAGCTTTATTCAATCCCTTTTTGCAGGGGGAGAGGAAGGTCTGCAAATAGCTTTAAAATCTATTCCTCCATTGATCTTATCAATATTTATGGTAAATGTTTTAAGAGAAACAGGAGTAATTCTTTTAGTAGAAAGATTGATGTCTCCTATATTAGTAAGAGTCGGGATTCCTGGGGTAGCTGTACTACCAATTGTAACGAAGTATTTGGCAGGTGGAACAGCAATGATGGCGATAACAATGGAATTAATTAGTGAAGGAGCCCTTTCCGTAGTAGAACTTAATCGAATAGCAGGTTTTGCCACCAACCCCTTTGATCCTGTTGGGATAGCCCTTCTAGTCTCTGTAGGCCCACGAATGGGAAAAGTAGTAAGACCAGCTATTATCGCTGCCTTAGTAGGAATTGTATTTAGAGGAATACTTCATATAATTATATTTTAAACCCAAATTTTTATTAATTAAAATGCACCTAGTTAGTGGTTAAATGATATGCTCCCTATTAGGTAGACAGATTAAAAAATAAAATCTGTTTATCTAAGGGGAGTATATTTATGTCCAAAACAAAAAGTTATTCAGCTGATGAGAAATACGAAATTCTAAAATCATACGATGATGGATTGATGACTGGAAATGAGATTCTTTCAAAATTTGGAGTCCACAACAGGACCATTCAAGATTGGCGATATATGTTTAATACTTATGGAATAGAAGGGTTAAAAGCATCAAAAACATGGAATAGGTATTCGCAAGAATTAAAGGAAAGCGCTGTTAAAGATTATTTATCTGGAAAATATTCTTTAAGGGAAATAACTAGAAAATATGAAATACCTA
>NZ_JHYF01000016.1 GCF_000621485.1 Alkaliphilus transvaalensis ATCC 700919 | reverse complement strand
TCATAGTGACCGTGGATACCAATACACTTCAAATGGGTTTAAACATAAATTAGAAGCAGCGGGAATGACGCAAAGTATGTCACGTGTAGGAAAGTGTATTGACAATGGGCCAATGGAAGGTTTTTTTGGAACTCTAAAATGTGAAAAGTATTATCTCAATAAATACAATACCTTCAAGGATCTAAATGAGGCAATAGATGAATACATTCATTTCTATAATCATAAGAGATTACAAAAGAAATTAAGCGACCTTAGCCCGATGGAATTTCGAGCTATGGCCGCTTAAATTAGTTTTTATTATTTCCAATGTCTACTTGACAGGGTGCAGTTCAAAAGTCCAATAACTAGGTGCATTTTTTCTAGCGATAATTTGTAAATTGAAGATTAATTGGTAAATCGGCAGTCTTTAAAAGCTGAATGACAGCTTGGAGATCATCTTTATTTTTTCCAGAAACCCTTACAGAATCTCCTTGAATTGAAGCTTGAACCTTAATTTTAGAATCTTTAATAGTAGAGGTTATTAATTTAGCTTGATCCTTATCAATACCTTGACGTACTTTAATAACCTGCTTTACTTTTCCACCTAAAGAACTTTCAATCTTACCATAATCTAAAGCCTTTAAAGAAATATTTCTTTTAGTAAGCTTAGTTTGTAAAATATCTACCACGTTTTTTAGTTTAAAATCATCTTCAGCAGAAATAGTAATATCATCGTTACTTCTTTCAATTTTAGTGTCTGTGCCCTTTAAGTCAAACCTTTGAGAAATCTCCTTTGCTGTTTGATTAACAGCATTTTCAACCTCCATAGTATCTACTTGCGATACGATATCAAAAGAACTATCTTTTGAAGCCATTTGAATCCCTCCATTCTAAACATGATCAATAAAAAAGACTTCCTTAACATTATATCCATTTTATTACCAACCTGTCCATATTTTATAGAAAATTAAATTAGTAGTAGAAAAGTTTCCATGAAAGGAAGGAAACTATAAGAACCTATTGAATTCAATTAAAGAATAGAACTTTATATTTTTAGAAGTAAAAAGTTTAAACTTATCCTATAGACAATTAATTAAGACGCATCTTCATGGTATTAGTTATGAAATCTGCATATTAAATGTAATAGTACAATCCCCCAGTTGAATAAATAAAACTGGGGGGATTCCAATGGCATGGACACATAAAACTAGAAAAAATATTGAGGTGTACATAAATATAAATAATCATCAGGATGAGATAATGACCTGCTCTGAAGCGGAGGCTAAGGAAAATATTTACTTAAAAGGGTTAATCAAAACCCTTCAACAGGAATGCTTACAGCTTGCTTTGCAAAATTATCAAGCTAAAAGAAATAAATAATTCAAACAAAGGAGAATCAAGATGAAAGAACATGACGAAAAGGTTTTTTCAAAGCTAATTATTTTTTCAGTAGTTACAATAGGAGCCACAACCTATGTTAAAATTTATGATGGTAAAATCCATTACTTATTGATTATGCTATTATTGTTATTATACCTTACTAACATAAAAAAATAGTTGATCAAAATATAATCTTAGCCTACAAATGTTTACATAAAATTATTATGTAAATTAATATCATTTTTTTATAATAGTTGCGTATGCAACTATTTTTCTGTATAATAGATAGAGTCTCGAAATACTCGCCCAATTAAATGATAAAGAAGGTGTAAAAATGAATGAAAAAGAATCAGTAGGTAGATACCTCTCATTTATATATAGAACTAGCCAAAATTTTATTGCCAAAGAGCTAGAGCACCATTCCTTAGGTAGTGGACAATATATCTATTTATTGGCATTATATCGTAAAGATGGCATTATTCAAGATACTTTAGCCGATGAAATAAAAGTGGACAAGGCTACAGCTGCCCGATCCTTAAAAAAGTTAGAAGAAGAAGGCTATATTTTTAGAAAAAAAAGTGCCTCCGACAAAAGAGCCTTTGAAATCTATTTAACAGATAAAGGAAAGCAGTTTGAACCAATATTAAACGATATATTATGTCGGTGGATGAAATTAGTTTTAAAAGATTTTACAGAAGAAGAAAAAGACTTACTGTTAATCTTATTAAAAAAGATGTTTTTAAATTTACAATTTGCATCAGAAGGGAGTTTGCACAATGAATCAGCACAGTAAAATGTTGGCAACAGAAAAAATATGGAAATTATTACTAAAATTATCGGCTCCTGCTATGTTAGGAATGGTAGTTAATTCACTGTATAATCTGGTCGACACAATATTTGTAGGGCAGTTTATAGGTAAAATGGCTATAGCAGGGTTAACAATTGTTTTTCCAATACAATTATTGGTTATGGCAGTAGCTCAAACAATCGGTATTGGAGGAGCGTCAATGATCTCCCGTAGTCTGGGGGCAGGAGATGTAGAAAAGGCAGAAAAGACAATGGGGAACATGATGACATTAACATTAGTTATTAGTTTGGCTATTGCATTGCTAGGTACAATATTTATCGTACCAATTTTAAAGTTATTTGGTGCTTCAGAAGAAGTTTTACCCTATGCAGTTGAGTATATGAGAATTATTATTTGGGGAACTTTTTTCTTTGTTTTTGCATTAACCAGTAATAATATCATAAGGGCAGAAGGAAATGCAAAAGTTGCAATGGTAACAATGATTATTTCTGCAGGACTAAATATTATATTAGACCCCCTCTTTATTGTGGTATTTGACTGGGGAATCACCGGTGCAGCTTTGGCAACCGTCTTGTCCCAGGCAGTAACCGTACTATATCTTGTACATTATTTTTTAAAGGGAAAAACTACTGTTAAATTTAAAATGAAAAACCTAACCTTTGAAAAAGAAATTGTAAAGGAAATTATTGCCGTTGGGTCTAGTTCTTTTGTAAAGCAGGCCTCTGGTAGTATTTCGGCAATAATATTAAATAATTCTCTAAGAATATATGGGGGAGATTCAGCAATAGCTGTATATGGAATTATTAACAGACTACTAAATTTCACCTTTATGCCAATGCTAGGGATTGTTTATGGTTTCCAACCAATTGTAGGGTTTAATTATGGAGCAAAGTTATTAGACCGAGTAAGGGAAACGATAAAACTTTCCATCATTGCAACGACCATTTTTTCAATAGCAGGTTTCTTATTATTAATGATCTTCCCAAGATTTTTCTTTAGTATATTCACAAAGGATGCAAGCTTTATCAACGACGGTGTTGCGTCAATGCAGATGGTCATATTAGCATTACCACTAATTGGCTTCCAAATAGTAGGGGCAAGTATTTTTCAATCCTTTGGTAAGGCAAGACAATCTTTATTTCTAAATTCGTCAAGATCAGTGTTGTTTTTAATTCCTCTTGCTTTAATTTTACCATTATTTTTTCAAATTAATGGCTTATGGATGGCTTTTCCGGTTGCAGACCTATTAGCATCCATAGTAACCTTTATAATGGTTGCAAAGGAAATGACTTATCTAAAACAAGAAATAGCTTTACAATAACTATTTTTCAATAATAAAAAGTTAATCCCTCCGAATAAGTGGTAAATATAAAATAGCTACCTTAGTAGTCACCACTTAAAGGAGGGATTTTTATGTTACAACAAATTATGGTATTTATCATTTTGATATTATCCCTAAGTTTGTTTATTAATGGTAAAATAAGATATGATTTAGTAGCCCTTATGGCCCTTATAGGAGTAACCCTTATTGGCGTTATCATACCAGATGAGGCTTTTCTCGGCTTTGGACATCCTGCAGTGGTAACAGTGGTGGCTGTTCTTGTAATAAGTAAGGGACTTTTAAATGCAGGAGTTGCAGATTTCATTACAAAAAAAATTAAGGGGCTCAGTAGCAGGGTTAGTATTCAAATAGGAACATTGGTAGCTTTAGTAATCCTCTTATCTAGTTTCATGAACAATGTAGGGGCTTTAGCACTATTAATGCCAGTGGCCCTTAAAATAGGTAAAGAAAACAATATAAGAGCTTCTGTCCTTTTAATGCCCTTATCCTTCGGTTCTCTATTAGGAGGATTAATTACCCTTATTGGAACTCCGCCTAACATTATCATAGCCACTTTTCGAGGACAGAATGGGATGGATAGCTTTAAAATGTTTGACTTTGCACCAGTAGGAGTAGGAATCGCTTTAGTTGGTGGTATTTTCATCACTTTAATAGGATGGAGGCTGCTTCCCAAAAGAAAGAGCATTACATCAAAGGAGGAACTTTTTGATATAGAGGGATATTTAACTGAGGTTTGGGTTACAACTACATCGAAGGTAATTAATCAAACTTTAAAAGGACTAGGAGAAATTACAGATGCAGATTTTAATATAGTGGGCCTAGTAAGAGACGGTAAAAAGATACCGGCCCCTTCCTCCTATGAAATACTCCATAAAAATGATATATTAATAGTAAAGGCTAGTTCTAACGATATAAAAAAATTAATTAATACAGCAGGACTATCTTTATTAGGGAGGAATACTAATATAAAGGTGTCTGAAGAGGTCCTTCGCTCAGAAGAAATTACTCTAATAGAAGCAGTGGTGAGGGATGATTCCCTATTAAATAGAAAAAATGCTTACGATTTAAATCTAAGAAGACAATACGGAGTAAACCTCATAGCTGTATCTCGTCAAGGAGAAGAACTTAAGGGAAGATTATCTTGTATCAATTTTAAGGCGGGTGACATTGTTTTATTACAAGTACAAGAAAACCAATTACAACAGACCATGCAAACCCTTGGCTGTTTGCCTTTGGCAGAGAGGGATATTAAATTAGGTGATACTAAGCGTTCCATAGAATCGATGATTATTTTTTTTATAGGTATACTATTAACTACCTTTAGAATATTACCAGTTCAAATAGCCCTTTCAATGTCAGCAATAGCAATTATCTTAGTAGGAGCTTTGACCATTAAAGAAGCTTATGATAGTATTAATTGGTCAATTGTCATTTTATTAGGAGCAATGATTCCTGTTGGTCAGGCACTAGAAAGATCAGGTGGAGCAGAGACCATCGCAGTGCAAATATTAAGATCTGCTAACCACTTATCTGCTAGATTGATACTGATAGTAGTAATGGTTTTAACACTTTTATTAACAAATATCATCAATAATGCTGCAGCAGCTGTGTTAATGGCGCCAATAGCTTTAAATATTTCCCAAGGTTTAGGTGTATCTGCCGATCCCTTTCTTATGGCTGTGGCTATTGGAGCTTCCAGTGCTTATTTAACACCAATAGGACATCAATCTAATACATTAGTAATGGGTCCAGGTGGTTATCACTTCTCCGACTTTTGGAGAATGGGACTACCCTTGTCAATCATTACAGTAATAGTAGGACTACCTTTAATACTACTTTTTTGGCCCTTATGACAAAAAAGTACAATTATCTACTAATTTGTGGTCAATCTAGGTAGTAAAAGACGGAAAATGTTGAAAAATGAATATTTCCAAGGCAATACTATTGCCAAGAAATTGTCTTTAACTAGCCTACGCAGGTGGAATTGGAAATTCAATTCGTTATTTATCTATAGCGCCAAGAAATAATGCTATGAAGGTTGATCAATTGGATAACCTTTTATGTGCTGGGGAAAAAGCAGGATTATTTGTTGGTCATACAGAAGCAATCGTAACTGGAAGCCTAGCAGGCCATAATAGTATAAGATTATCCTTAGGAATGCCCTTATTAGAATTACCTAGAAGTCTTGCATCTGGAGATTTAATTGCATGCGCCAATGAAGAAATAAAGCAAGAGGAAGGATTAAAGAAACGCTATACTTTTGCTGGTTCTGATTATTTTAAAAGAATGCAAAAATTAGGTCTCTATACTACCGATACAAAAGTATTAAAGGATAAGATTGAAAGATTGAAGCTACTCAAGATTTATGAAGATAAGATGATTTAAAACATTAGTTAATACGGAAGATGATGGGGTGAAATGATTGCGCTTACAAAAATATTTAGCCACCTGCGGTGTGGCTTCAAGGAGAAAAGCAGAAGAGTATATTCAAGCAGGAAAGGTAAAAGTAAACGGTGAAGTAATTACAGAAATGGGTTATCTAGTAGAACCGGAAGAAGATGAAATTACCTATAATGGAAAGCTGGTTACACCTAATGAAGAATTAGTCTATATCCTACTTAATAAGCCAAAGGGATATGTGACAACAGTATCAGATGAATTTAATAGAAAAAAAGTTACTGATTTAATAGAGGTTTCTCAACGGATTTTCCCAGTTGGTAGACTGGATTATAACACAACAGGCCTATTAATACTAACAAACGATGGCGATATGACCTATCGACTAACCCACCCAAGATTTAAAGTAGAGAAGGTATATGTTACTCGAATAACCGGTAGGCCAACACAAGAGAAAATAAAAGCTTTTGAAACAGGCCTATCAATTGAAGACTATACAACTGCTCCCGCTAAATTTAGAATAGTAAGGCATGATGGAAAAAACACAATTGCTGAGATTACCATCCGAGAGGGAAGAAATAGACAAATAAGAAAGATGTGTGATGCAATAGGGCATCCAGTTATAGATTTAAAAAGAATAGCAATGGGAAGACTAGAATTGGGAGAATTAAGCTTAGGACAGTGGAGATATTTAACTCCAAAAGAAATACAATATTTAAAGAAATTGTAACAATTTCTATAACCCTTGAAAAAAGCTCAGTTAATTGAGCTTTTTTTTTTGGAAATATTAACACTTAGTGTTATAATAATGGTGTGGAAAATCTGAAAGGTTGTGATTTCTTGATTGAAATGAAAGTAGCCTCAGAAAATGATCTAGTATCAATTAAAAAATTTAGTAATAGACCTATAAAAGAAGATGTTGACTTCTACATGATCATTATGGATGGAGAAAGACTATTGGGTTATGCCGCTGTCACATTACCCTGCGATGAATTTGCAGTGATCAATGAACTGTATATTCTTCCATCCCAAAGAGGAATGGGGTTGGGTGATGGTCTCCTGAGGGCCACCTTAAATGCAATAGACCTTAAAGGGATTCATTGGATTTTAATAGAGGGGCATAAAGAACTTAATAGCTTTTTAATCCATGAAGAATTAAGCCCTCTTAATAAAGATGAAATTCCTTTTGAACTGACTTCTTCATTAAAGAAATGGGATAAGGATTATTGCTACAAGGAATATTATTATTGCCAGCCAAGGGAATTTTTTAGTAAAAAATGCAAGGGCAGTAAAATGATAAGGAGATAACCGATGAAATTTTCCATTATGAGGGGAACAAATTTTGTACATACCCTACTTAGAAACAAGATTAAGCATGGTGATGTTGTTATAGATGGTACTATGGGAAATGGATATGATACTTTATTCTTAGCTGAATTAGTTGGAAAAGAAGGAAAGGTATTTGCCTTCGATATCCAAGCTACTTCCCTAGAGTCAACAAGAAAGCGTTTAGAGGATAAAGAAGTCTTTAGTGAAACAATCCATCTAATTCATGACGGACACGAAAACATCCCATCCTATATTTCAGAAGAAATTGATGCTGCAATGTTTAATTTGGGTTATTTGCCAGGAAGTGACCATAGCTTAATAACAAAGCCCGATACAACATTAAAAGCTTTAGAATCAGTGATGAAGCTATTAAAAAAAGGTGGTTTAATTTCTATTATGATTTATTACGGACATGAAGGTGGTAATCAAGAGAAAGAAGCAATATTAGATATGCTAGAAAATCTGCCACCAGAAGAATATGTTGTAATAAAGACTGAATATATGAATAGAAAAAATGATCCACCAATTATTGTTATAGTAGAAAAAAAGTAATTAGAATGACAGCATAGGATAAGTTGTAAATAACTTTTAGGAGGTTACGTAATGTCAAAAATTAAAATTACCGAAACCGCATTAAGGGATGCCCATCAATCACTGTTAGCTACGAGAATGACAACTGAGGAAATGCTCCCGATAGTAGAGAAGATGGACCAGGTTGGTTATTATGCAATGGAGGTTTGGGGAGGAGCTACCTTTGATTCCTGTCTTCGATTCCTTAACGAAGATCCTTGGGAAAGACTTAGAGTTCTTCGTAAAAATATTAAAAACACAAAACTACAAATGTTATTAAGAGGTCAAAATCTATTGGGTTATAAACACTACGCTGATGATGTAGTAACAGAATTTGTTAGAAAGTCCATTGCTAATGGTATTGACATTGTAAGGGTTTTTGATGCATTAAACGATGTAAGAAACTTAGAAACAACCGTAAAGGCAGTTGTAAAAGAAGGTGGTCATGCCCAATGTGCTATATCCTACACAATTAGCCCAGTACATAACATAGATTATTATGTCATTAAGGCAAAACAAATGGAAGATCTTGGCGCTAGTTCTATTTGTATCAAAGACATGTCAGGAATACTTACTCCTTATGTTGCTTATGATTTAGTTACTGAATTAAAAAAGGCAGTCAAGTTACCAATTAATGTTCATACCCATTATACAAGTGGAATGGCATCCATGACTTACTTAAAGGCTATTGAGGCAGGGGCAGATATTGTTGATACTGCAATTTCGCCATTAGCCTTAGGAACATCTCAACCGCCAACAGAACCAATGGTAGCAGTTTTACAAGAAACAAAATATGATACAGGAATAAATTTAGAGGCTCTAAATGAAGTAACAGAGTACTTTAGACCTTTAAGGGATAAATATCTAGAAAAAGGTTTAATTGATCCGAAAGTATTAGGTGTAGACATTAATACCCTTGTATATCAAGTACCAGGAGGAATGTTATCTAATCTAATCTCTCAGTTAAAGCAACAAAACAAAATGGATAAACTAGATGAAGTGATGGCAGAAGTCCCTAAAGTAAGGGAAGACTTAGGTTTTCCTCCCCTTGTAACACCTATGAGCCAAATGGTAGGTACCCAAGCAGTATTTAATGTAATAATCGGTGAAAGATACAAAATGGTTCCTAAAGAAATTAAGGATTATGTTAAAGGTTTATATGGTCAACCATCTGTAGAAATATCACAAGAAATAAGAGAAAAAATAATTGGAAAGGAAGAAGTCGTTACGGTACGACCAGCAGACTTAATTCCACCTCAATTAGAAATCTTAAAAAATGAGATGAAAGAGTACTATACTCAAGAAGAAGATGTATTATCCTATGCATTATTCCCACAAATAGCTATGAATTATTTTAAAAGCCGTTGGGAGAAAGAATACAAAATTGAAGGTACTCTATATAATGAAGTAGATAAAACTCATCCAGTATAAAAAGAACAAAGCCTTCCTACGAAAGATTTAGTGGTAGGCTTGTGTTGAAATACATTAGGGTAAATTATGATTGTAACCTTAAAAGACCATAATTTCCTATGTATTATAACTAAAAGCTCCTGGTTTTTTACCAGGAGCTTTTAAGTACAATGGGGATGAAGATAAATCTTATTAGGACGATTGCTAACATAACTAATCACAGCGGCATTTGAATTTCTAGGGATAGACTGGTTACATTTCAAGCAAGTCCAATCTTTATTTTTAATGTATTCTTGGCCTTGATTAACCTGTAGCTTACCGTATTTACCCCAACTTTTCCACCCAGTTTTACAGAGTTTACTTCTATTTTCGTAATCGGCATAAACCCACTTTAAAATGCGATGAAAGTGAAAGGGATACTTAGTATAGGTTATAAAAGATTCTGGTAGTCCTAATTGTACCGCATAATCATCAAAGGATTTTTCTATAATAGACTGTAGAGGGTCTTTAATAATAGTATTAGTATAAGAAAACTGATTCTCTTTTAACCAATTATTAAGGGAATCAAACATATAGCCTCTACAAACTTCAATGGGTTCATCCTTAGAAACATTTAACTTTCTAATACTTTCTTCTACAATAGTAATCACATAATCAATGTATTTTTTTTTCGCAAAACTTTTACCTTGGTAATATTTTAAAGGGATGACATCATAATGATACTCTCCCGTCTCTACCCTAAGGATGCCTATAATTGTACCACCTAATAAGCTACCACTACCTGCGTCATCAATTTGAATCAAATAAAATCACCCCTTAAACATGCTTATTATTTATTATGGACATAAAAATAGACTTCTATGAAATTAATTTCATAAGATTTAAGGAGGAAAACAAATGCGTATTGTAGTTACCAACGACGATGGAATATTTACAGAGGGGATACATCAATTAGCAAAAACTTTACAAAGATTAGGAGAAGTAATCGTTGTCGCCCCCAGTACAGAACAGAGTGCTAAGGGGCATTCTATCACTTTATTTAACCCATTAAGAGTTAAAAAAATTCATTTTTTTAACACAGAGATTGAAGCCTACTCGGTAGATGGAACACCAGCCGACTGCGTGAAGTTAGCGGTAGAAGCAATATTAAAAGACAGGAAGCCAGACCTGGTGATCTCTGGGATAAATAATGGGCCTAATTTGGGAACAGACGTATTATATTCGGGTACTGTTTCAGCAGCTGTAGAGGGGGCAATTTTAGGAATACCTTCTATTGCTGTTTCAATGGCAACATCAGAAATAGAAACTTATGAACCAGCAGCAGAATTTGCCTGCAAGTTTGCAAAAAGTATACTTCAAATTGTCGAAAACCCATCAACAGTTTTTAATATAAATTACCCAACTTGTCAAATCCAGTCGATTAAAGGGGTTAAAGTAACTACTCTTGGACTAAGACAATATGCAAATACTTTTGATGAGAGGAAAGATCCTCAGGGCAACTCCTATTACTGGTTTTCAGGAAAAGCAATGGAACTTGAACAGAATAAGGACAGTGATATTGTAGCAATTAAAGAAAATTATATTACAATTTCCCCTATACATTTTGATTTAACCCACTTTGAAACCTTTGAAAAATTAAAGAACTGGAAGTTAGACGAGTAATTTAATAGAAATTCTCTATTAATAATTGCAGGTAAATCAAAAAAAATGAAAGAAATGAAAGTGTTCTTGCAAAAATAAAAAAAGTTTCTATAATTATGAAATAAAAATTGCATATCCCCCCCAAACATGTTATGATTTTGTTAAGTATTAAACCAAAACCATAAATGATTTGAAGGGGGATGTCTATTTTGAGCATCTGCAAGGAAGACAAAAATCTAAAGGTAATAGAAGAATGGTGTAAGGGATGTGGCATATGTGTTGCCTTTTGCCCTAAAAGTGTTTTAGAAATGAACAATGATAAGGTTGCAATTAACGATATTGATAAATGTATTAAATGTGGGTTATGTGAATTAAGATGCCCAGACTATGCCATCTACTTGGAGGGGTCTAAAGATGAAAAATAGAGAAATAAGATTAATGCAAGGAAATGAAGCCTGTGTTGAGGGTGCTTTAGCAGCTGGAATGAAATTTTACGCAGGTTATCCAATTACACCATCTACAGAAATCGCAGAATTTTGTGCTCAAAGATTACCATTGATTGGTGGCAAGTTTATTCAGATGGAAGATGAAATTGCTGGTATGGCAGCAACGATTGGAGGCTCATTGGCAGGATTAAAATCAATGACAGCCACCAGTGGACCAGGATTTTCATTAAAACAAGAAAATTTAGGTTATGCTGCATTGGCAGAAGTGCCTTGTGTCGTAGTAGATGTTCAACGGGCAGGCCCTAGTACAGGACTACCAACAGCTCCTTCTCAAGGGGACATTATGCAAGCTAGATGGGGAACCCACGGAGACCATCCAGTAATCGCTTTATCTCCAACATCTGTTAGAGAAACCTATGATCTAACAATAAAATGTTTTAACTTAGCAGAAAAGTATAGAACGCCGGTATTACTAATGTTAGATGAAATTGTAGGCCATATGAGGGAGAAAATTGAAATTCCACATCCAGAAGAGTTAGAAATTTATGATAGATTAAAGCCAGAAGTAGGAGATGAAAACTTTAAAGCTTATAGAGTAGAAGAAGGACAGATCGTACCTGCAATGGCAGCCTTTGGAGAAGGGTTCCATTTCCATGTGACAGGCTTAATGCACGATGAATTTGGTTTCCCATCAAATGATTCGGAAGTAGCAGATAAATTATTAAGAAGAATTATGAACAAAGTAAGCGATCATATTGATGATATTGTTATATATGAAGAAGAATTTATGGAAGATGCAGAATTTGTAGTCTTAGCTTATGGTGGTACATATCGTTCAGCTAGAAGTGCTGTAAAGCAAGCAAGAGAACAGGGATTAAAGGTGGGTCTATTTAAAGCAATTACCATCTGGCCATCACCAGCTAAACAAATTAAAGAGTTAGCACTTAAAGTTAAAGGAATTTTAGTTCCAGAGCTAAACTTAGGTCAATATGCTGAGGAAGTTGAAAGAATTGTTGCAGGTAAGACACCTGTTATTAGCCTAGGGAAAGTAAATGGTGAAGCAATCACACCAAATGAAATATTAGATAAAATTAGGGAGGTTCTATAAAATGAGTAGTCAATTAATTAAAAATAACTTCAGATATGATCGCCTTCCCCATATTTGGTGTCCAGGTTGTGGTCACGGTATTGCTATGAAGGCTTTAGCTCAAGCGATTGAAAACTTAGGATGGGATAAAAAAGAAGTTTGTGTTATTTCAGGGATCGGTTGTTCTTCAAGGGCACCTGGTTATTTAGACTTTAATACCCTTCATACCACCCATGGAAGAGCATTGGCCTTTGCTACGGGTGTAAAGTTAGCTAACCCAGACCTAAAAGTAATTGTTGTAACTGGAGATGGAGACTGTTCGGCGATAGGTGGAAATCATTTAATTCATACTGCAAGAAGAAATATTGATATCACGACAATCGTTTTCAATAATAACATTTACGGAATGACGGGAGGTCAATATTCTCCAACAACACCAACTACCGAATTTGGAACAACAGCACCTTTTGGTAATATTGATAAACCTTTTGATATTTGTAAATTGGTAGAGGCTGCGGGGGCAACTTATGTTGCAAGAGGAACAGTATACCATGCAAATCCTTTAACTAAATTAATTGAAAAGGCCCTATTAAATAAAGGATTTTCATTAGTAGATGCCATCAGTATTTGTCCTACCTACTATGGTAGAAAAAACAGAAAAGGTACCCCTGTTCATATGATGGAATACTTAAAAGATGCAGCTGTGGATGTAAAGGCAGCAGCTAAATTACCAGCAGAAAAATTAGAAGGTAAGTTCATTATTGGTGAGTTTAAAAACGCTCAAGAACCAGAATACACAGAGGAATATCAAAAAATTATCGAGAGATTTAAAAAGGAGAGATAATATGAATAAGCAACATGAAATTAGACTAAGTGGTTCTGGTGGTCAAGGTTTAATTCTTGGAGGAATCATTTTAGCTGAAGCTGCCCTAATAGATGGGAATAATGCTATTCAATCTCAATCCTATGGACCAGAAGCAAGAGGTGGCGCCAGTAAAGCAGAAGTTATTATCAGTACAGAAGAAATTGACTACCCAAAGGTAGAAAAACCAGATCTACTATTAGCTCTAACCGAAATAGCTTATAAAAAATATATTAAGAACTTAAAGGATGACGGGGTTTTATTAGTTGACGAAAATGTCAATATTGATAATATTAAAGAAAGTATAAAAGTAATTAAAGTACCTATAATTCATACTGCTACTGAAAAAATTGGGAAGAGTATGGTTGCAAACATCGTAGCCTTAGGAGCTATTCAAGAATTAACAAAGGTTGTAACAAAAGAAGCACTAGAGACTGCAGTTTTAAAGAGAGTACCTAAAGGTACTGAAGAATTAAACAAAAAAGCACTTGCTGCCGGCTATGATTTAGTTATATAATAGGTAAAAAATATATTAGGATGTGTGTGTATGATTGATGAAAAAAAGGATTTGATTGTACAAATCCAAAAAAGCTTCTCCAAATTAAGTAAAGGTCAAAAGTTGATTGCTCAGTTCATCATAGATAATTATGATAAGGCTGCCTTCATGACAGCTTCAAAGCTTGGAGTAAAGGTTGGGGTTAGTGAATCAACAGTTGTTAGATTCGCCAATGCCTTAGGGTTTGAGGGATATCCTGAATTGCAAAAGGCTTTGCAAGAAATTATCAAAACAAAACTAACAACTGTACAAAGGGTAGAAATGGCCAGTGAATATTCTGATGAGGGAGCGATATTAAAGAAGGTTTTAAAGTCTGATATGGATAATATCAGATCAACTTTAGAAAATATTGACCCAATATTATTCCAGAATGTGGTGGATCAAATATTTAGAGCCGAGAGAATCTACATAGTTGGATTAAGAAGTTCAACAGCTTTGGCAGAATATTTAGGTTTCTATCTAAACCTTATTTTAGATAATGTTAAAATTGTAGGGTATGGCATTAGTGATATTTTTGAACAGATGCTTAGAATCTCTCCAAATGACCTTGTAATTGGGATTAGCTTTCCAAGATACTCGAATAGAACGATTGAAGTCCTCACCTATGCTAAAGAAGAGGGCGTACCAATAATTAGTATTACCGATAGTTTATTGTCTCCTATTTCAGGCTTATCGGATTATTGCTTAACTGCAAAAAGCAATATGGTTTCTTTTGTAGACTCATTAGTAGCACCACTAAGCTTAATCAATGCCTTAATTGTAGCTGTAGGAATGAGGGAAAAAGAAGAGATTCGTAAGTATTTCAATAAACTAGAAAATATTTGGTATAAGTACAATATCTATGATATCAAAAATCAATCATAAAAAAATTCAATGAGTTTTTATAGATTAATCCCCATTACTGATATTAAAATAGTGGGGATTGTTTTTATTGGACGCAGATATTATGAAAAATATTAATAATTTACAGTAGAAGGAGGTAATTGACAATGATAGATGGTAAAAATCATGTTATTGATGATATTAATGACTACGGAGCAAAAGATATGGGTTATGACGATCTACATATGAAAGATAATGTCCTATTGGAAATAGACTTACATAAAAGTATAAAAATATGGTGGTCATATACTTGGAGATTTGGACTGGTTATCGTTTGTTCATTTATTATTGCAGGAATATTTGAAACCGAATATTTTGAATCTGATCTTTTACTTCTTGCAACGTCTTATTTAGTTACCCTGTTGGCTTCAGTAGCAGGGGTATACGGTATTATTAATCGGGTATACAACAACTTTTCACTTTCACTACTAGATATGAAGCTAAATAAAGTTAATCTCACAGCTTTAAGATTTCTAAAGGTCTACTGGTCCATCATATGGCGGGTTATTGTTATTTATACTGCCTTTTCAGTACTGTCGGCCATTCCTTTTTATGTAATTATAATAGGAGTAATATGGTTGCTGTTTTATTTTGAAATCTCAATGGTTATATATATTGCAAGCTTTTTCTTAATTTTAATGATGGTTAGCATAAACTATTTAACTTTTCATTTTGTTATTAGAAGCGTACTGAAGCTTAACTACGATGATTTTTCCTTAAGGTTAATTAAAAAGGTTAATCATAAAACTAATGGCTGACATTGTTAATTTTTTTTAACCTTTGCTAAAATTATAGGAAGGTAGACGGAATTGTGTTATAATATATAATAAATTAAATTGTCTTTATATTCTTGCATAAGAAAAAAATAGCATTATTTATAAAATTTAAGCATTTTTATAGACTTCATTAATCCTTTCACTTAAATAGAAAATAATTTATACAAAGTAATACATTTTTTATACATAAATTGGGGTAAATTAATATAAGTATCGTTGGAAACTATTCTAATCTGTTTAACTATTACTTAGCAGAATGTATAATTGCAGCATATTTATAGTAAATGGACTGTAGATAAATGCTGCTTTTTATAGAAGTCCCAATAGTGATTTAGATATTTCTGGATCATATCATATTAACTAATTAAGGAGGTTTTTTTATGCACAAAAGACTTTTTATCCCTGGACCAGTGGATGTTGCACCAGATGTATTAGAAAAAATGGGAACCCAAATGATTGGCCACCGTACTAAAGAAGCTTCAGTATTACAACGTAGTATTTCTGATAAAATGAGAAAGCTTATGTATACTGAAAATGAAATTCTTTTATCAACTACATCAGGTAGTGGATTGATGGAAGGTGCAATCCGTTGTTGTACACGAAAAAGAGCAGCAGTATTTTCTGTAGGCGCTTTTGGAGACCGTTGGTTTAAAATGGCTAAGGCAAACGGTGTTCCAGCAGATAAATTTTCTTCTGAACTAGGTCAGCCAACGACTCCAGAAATGGTAGAGAAAGCTTTATCAACTGGAAAATATGATTTAGTAACGATTACTCATAATGAGACTTCTACAGGAATTCAAAATCCAATTGAAGAAATTGCAGAAGTTTTAAGAAAATATCCAGATGTTATTTTCTGTGTGGACACAGTTAGTTCTTTAGGTGGAGCAAAAATCGAAGTAGATAAGTTAGGTATTGACGTTTGTATTACATCTACTCAAAAATGTTTAGGATTGCCTCCAGGGTTAGCAATTTGTTCTTTCTCTCAAAAGGCATTAGAAGCAGCAAGACAAGTTGAAAATAGAGGTTTATACTTAGACCTTGTAGAGATTTATGATTATATTCAAAAGAAAGATTACCAATATCCTTCTACACCATCACTATCCCATATGTTCGCTTTAGATTATCAATTAGATAAAATTATGGAAGAAGGTATCGAAAATAGGTTTGCTAGACATAGCCAAATGGCTAATTATGTTAGAGAATGGGCAAACAAGCACTTCGAAGTATTACCAGAAGAAAAGTATGCTTCTGAAACATTAACCACGATTAAAAATACAAAGGAAATTAGCGTTAAAGACCTTAATAATAAATTAGCAGAAAAAGGCTACATGATCTCTAATGGTTACGGAGATTTAAAAGATAAAACCTTCCGTATTGCCCATATGGCAGACACTACGTTAGAAGATATAAAAGTATTATTAAATATTATTGATGAAATACTAAACCAATAAGGGGGTAGTTAATATGGCTAGAATACTTGTAGCAGATGGAATGGAGCAAAGTGCTATCGAATCCCTTCGAGCAGCAGGACATGAACTTGTTGAAGAATTTTATGAAGCAGATGTGTTAAAGGAAAAAATCAAAGAATTCGATTGTATCGTTGTTAGATCAGCCACCAAAGTAAGAAAACCAATTATTGACTCTGCCCTTGAAACAAAACAGCTAAAACTTGTTATTCGTGGTGGGGTTGGGGTTGATAATATTGATGTAGAATATGCTATGGAAAATGGCATTCAAGTAAGAAATACACCCTTAGCCAGCAGTGCATCGGTTGCAGAATTAGCAATTGGTCATATGTTTGCATTAGCAAGACACATTCATATTGCTAATGTTACCATGAGACAAGGTAAATGGGATAAAAAGAAATATGAAGGAATCGAATTAGCAGGAAAAACCCTTGGTCTAATTGGTTTTGGTCGGATAGCTAAAGAAACTGCTAAAAGAGCAAAAGCTTTAGGAATGAAAGTAATCTATACAAACAGATCTGGAAAAGTTGAAGGTGAAGATGAATATACCTATATGCCCTTTAATGAACTCATTTCAAATTCTGATTTTATATCCCTACATATTCCAGCTGGTCCAGAAGGTAAGGCTGTCATAGGAAAGCAAGAATTTGAAATGATGAAGGATGGTGTGTATATTATCAACACTGCCCGTGGTGGCGTAGTTTGCGAAAAAGCCCTCTTAGAAGCGCTAGATACAGGCAAGGTAGCTGCAGCTGCAATTGACGTATTCGAAGAAGAACCAACTAAAAATGAAGCACTGTATACCCACGACAAGATTTCTCTTACACCCCACATTGGAGCATCTACTGGTGAAGCTCAAACAAGAATTGGAGAGGAAATTGTAGAGATCATAACTAACTTTTTTAAATAGGAGGAATATGAATGGCAGTAGTTAAACCCTTTAAAGGAATAAGACCTAATCCAGAATTAGCAGAGCAAGTAGCAGCCCTGCCTTATGATGTTATGAATCGTGAAGAGGCAAAGGCAATGGCAGGAGATAATCCCCACAGCTATCTTCATGTAAGTCGTTCTGAAATAGATTTACCAGAAAGTGTTGATCCATACGATCCAATTGTTTATCAAAAAGCTAATGAAACCTTTAAGTTAATGCAAGATCAAGGTGTTTTAATTCAAGATGAAGAGCCAAGATACTATATCTATAGACAGATTATGGACGGTAGAGCTCAAACAGGAATTGTTGCTTGCGCTTCAATTGATGAATATGTAAACGATACCATCAAAAAGCATGAGTTTACAAGACCAGTTAAAGAAGTAGATAGAATTAATCATTTTGACTATTGTAATGCCAATACAGAGCCTGTATTCTTTGCATATCGATCAAAAGCAGAAATACAAGAATTAATTTATAACTGGATCGATAATCATAAGCCTGTTTATGATTTTACAACTGAAGACGATATTGCCCATATTCTTTGGGTAATTGATGATGCTTCTGTAATTAACTCTATTGAAGAAATGTTTAAAGGAGTAGATTACCTCTATATTGCAGATGGACATCATAGAACAGCTTCTGCTGTAAAAATTGGACTAAAAAGAAGAGAAGAAAACCCTGGTTATACAGGTGATGAAGAATTTAATTACTTTATGACAGTTATTTTCCCAGATGAAGAGTTATTAATCATGGACTACAACCGTGTTGTAAAGGATTTAAACGGTAATACTGTAGAAGAGTTCTTAAATAAAGTTTCTCAATCTTTTACAATTGAAGAAGTTGCAAGTAGTGAACCCTATAAGCCAGAAGATAGACACATTTTTGGAATGTATTTAGAAAATAAATGGTACAAGCTTACTGCAAAAGCGTCAATCATCAATGAAGATGATCAAGTAGAAAGACTAGATGTTAGTATCCTTCAGACGAATCTACTAAACCCTATTTTAGGGATTGAAAACCCACGTACAGATAAGCGAATTGATTTCGTTGGTGGTATAAGAGGATTAAAAGAATTAGAGAGAAGAACAAGTACAGATATGAAGGTAGCTTTTGCATTATATCCACCTTCAATGGAAGAATTATTTGCTATAGCAGATGTAGGAGAAGTAATGCCTCCAAAATCAACTTGGTTCGAACCAAAGTTAAGAAGTGGTCTATTTATTCATGAATTATAGAATAAACAGACAATAAAATTATAAACTATAAATAACAACCCTTACCTTGGTAGGGGTTGTTATTTATGTTATAATTTAGAAATAGAAATCGTTAGAGGAGCTGACACAAGATGAATTACTATTTAGGTAAAAAAGTAGAAGTAATAGTAGATAGACCCTTGGGTTCAAAACATCCAGAACACAATCTCATATACCCAATCAACTACGGCTACATCCCCAACACATTATCGGGAGATGGAGAAGAGATTGATGCCTATGTAATAGGTGAATTTCAACCATTAGAATCTTATGAAGGATATGTAGTGGCTATTATCCATAGAAAAAATGATAATGAGAATAAATTGGTGGTAAGTAAAGAAGAAAAACTTTATTCGGTAGATCAAATAAGAGCATTAGTAGAATTTCAAGAGAGGTATTTTGAGTCAGATATTATAACCCTACAGCAGTTTTATAGTAATAATAAAAAACAAAATGATGAAAATAGCTTAGCCTTAGATTTTAATCACGAAAAAAAATCCCTATTAGAATTACTTGAAAGAGATGGTAAAATGGTCTTAGCTACTTCTCTAAACAATCAAGTAACAGCTAGAACTATGAGTTGTATCATCTTAGGGGAAAAAATTTATTTCCAAACTGATAAAGTCTTCGAAAAGTATCATCAAATAATAAATAATCCGAGGGTTGCCCTATGTATTAACAATATTCAAATTGAAGGAGTTGCTGAAGCTAAAGGACATCCCTTAGACGAAGAAAACAAAGATTTTTCAGAAAAATTTAAAAAGCTAGAATATAGAGCCTTTGAAAAATACTCCCATATGGAAAATGAGGTTTTAATAGAAGTTGAGCTTAAACTAGTAACCATATGGAGGTATGAAAAGGGGAGGGCCTTTAGAGATTATATAGATTTTAAAAATAAAATAGCTTACCGTAGCTATTATGAACACAGCTAGTGATAGTAAAGCATATTCTATTGACTAATAAGTGAAAGACAAAATTATTTTAAGGAGGTGCAATTCCCTTGAAAAGTAGTATTCTAAAAATTATACTCATAAATATAAAGGGGGGCATTGCCCTCATATCTTTACACTTCATTAGAACAAAGCTATCCTTTACAGATGAATATTACTATCTTAAGTTAATCACCAGTTCTGCTATTGTTTTATCACTACTAGGATTATTAAATTATATATTTGAGGAAATTGCATAATACCATAAATCTGAATTTATATTCGTTTTATGCAAAGGTGAAAGCTGAGTCGTGCATTGTGAAAAGCAGATGGCCGAAATCTAAGATTTCGAGGCAGTCGCTTTGTTATAAACTTTAATACTAATTACAAATGTTTATAATATTGAACTGTTAGTATGAAAGTTTATAACATCATTTATATTACTCATTGAACACTAAACAGCGAAGTTTTCATTTTGCATTAATATAAATTTAATATTAATTATGCAATTTCCTCATTTATAAATGTAATACTAGATGATGCTGATGAAACAAAACTGTAAACCTTTATCGGAAATTAAGTAGATTGAAAACCTTGGAGAAATTCCATTCTAAGAGGGGGAAAAAGAATTGTTTAAGAAAAAATTATTTGGTATTAGTCTTATCATTGCATGTATATTAATCTTTATTATTCCAGGCAAACTGCCAGAAGCACCATCAGGGGGCATGTTTAGATATGAATATGGGTTCCCTTTAAGATTTATAACATTACATCAATACAACCCAACTAGCCGCTGGTTAATGACTAATTTAATTTCTGGGAATAGAAGCATCGCATTTGATCCTGTCACCTTAGTCATAAATGGACTAATCATTTATTATCTAATTGGTTTATTTTTTCCTTTTAGTGAATCCCTAAAAGAAAAAAGCCCCTTAAAGGATAAAAAACTATTTAAGTATCTAGGTCTTCTATTTATAACAATTTTATTAAATTACAAGCTACCCCATAATTCTAACTCAATTATTCAATATATTATTCCAGACATTACAAATGGAACTAGAACCTTACACATATCTAGTTTCCCAATTCTAATCCTCTTTGCCTTTAGTATAGGAAGACTGTTTGACCTACCTAGATTTAAAGAACACAATAAAATATTGCTATTTATTGTTGTCATTGTCGTTGTTATTCCTTTAATGGTATATTCAATTAACTTTTCTAGAACTGCCTTTCATACCATAGCTGGAAGTGAGCTTTCTGCTCTTGACTGTGACTTTAAGAATAGCAGTATAGATTTTAATCATATTAATGATGATGAGGCTGAGATAAAGGTAAGACTTGAGCTAATAGACTACACGACCAAAGATAAAGCCTTTAAAGTTAACGTTCATATTCCAGATCAATGGAAGTTATTTTTTGGTGTAGAGTACTTTCAATTACCAGAGATGTATACCACCGAGGGTCACAATAAAATAACAATAGAAGAGGTATTATATTTTGAAATTGGCGAAGGGTATAAACTGCTAGATGTTTTGAATTTTCGATGGAGAAATGAAACCTTCTACTATGAACTATATAACGATGAAGAAAGGATTATGTTAAAGGATCATGGGCAAAGAAGTTCTATAAGATTAAATTTTTTAACTATTTTTCCATTAATAAATGCTATATAATTAATAGTGCAGTATTATTTAGCTTATGTAGGGGGAACTATAAATGACCGAAAAAGTATCAGCCAGACTTGTAGAAGGTAGTATTTCAAAAAACCTATTTTCTATTGCCGCCCCAACAATGTTGGGGTTTATGTTTCAAATGTTTTACGATTTAGTAGATATGGTTTGGATCGGTAAAATATCAGCAGAGGCAGTTGCAGGTGTAACCATTTTTACTACAATGTTTTGGATTGCTAATGTACTAAATGATATTATAGGGACAAGCTCTATCTCTCTTATTTCCCAAAGTTACGGTAAGGGAGACGAAGACCGTACAAGTCTATGCATTGAGCAAGCATTAACCTTTAAAGCTTTAGTTGCAATAATAGCAGGGATCATCTTTTTAATTATTCTAAAACCACTTCTAGGCTTTTTTACCACTGATGAACTTGTATTTCAATCGGCAATTAATTATGGTTACATTAGGGTCTTCTTTTTACCAATCATGTTTTCCTCCTATACGGTTAATACTGCCTTTCGATGTGTAGGGGATGCAAAAAGACCCATGATCATCATGATTATAGCCGCCATCTTAAATATCATATTAGACCCAATTCTAATGTTTGATATCATTCCTGGAACATCTATCCCAGGCTTTGGTTTAGGTGTATTTGGAGCAGCCTTGGCAACTGTAATTTCTGTCTCAGTTACATTTATTGTTGGGTTTGCATTTATTTTATCTGGTAAAACTCGAGTGAAGATTAAGTTAAAAAGACTTCTAAAGTTAAATAAGGAAATTGATAAAAAACTAATTACAATTGGCCTACCAGCAGGTGTAGAAGCATTGTCTAGAAACCTTGTGGGAATTGTTACCCTTAAGTTTGTTACCCTTTATGGAACAGATGCAGTAGCTGCGATGGGAATCGGTAATAGGCTTTTTGGTTTTGCCTTTATGCCTCTTGTTGGATTATCAATGGGAAGTAGCTCAATTGTTGGTCAGAGCCTAGGGCATGAAAATTTAGATCGAGCAAAAAAGACAGCAAGATATGCTTCATATTATGGAGCTTCAATGATGGCTATTGTAACCTTATTAACTTACCTATTTCCAGCTGAAATTATGGGTATTTTTATAAAGGAGACTTCGGTAATAGAGGTAGGTATACCCATGTTAAGAATTATTGTACCAGGCTTAATATTGGCAAGTATTATGATGGGGACGGGAAGTGTCTTTTCAGGCTCTGGATATAACTTACCCTTTTTAGTGTCTAGTGTGATAGGAAAGTGGGGAGCTCAAATTCCACTCCTTTTTCTAGTGGTGTATCTATTTAGATTACCGATTGAAGCTGTATGGTTTACATTTGTCATCGGTAATCTTGTAGAAATGATTGTGATGTTAATATCCTTTAAAAAGGGAGCATGGGAAACAATGAGGGTATAAAAAAATATGATATAAAAACTATAAAGCATTAAGAAAAGTCAGCTAGCTTCTCTTAATGCTTTTATAATGCTAATCCATTAATAATTATTACTAAATTATATCTATTAGGCTTATAATTGAACACTAGTCTTTTATATTTAAATTATGTCTTCGTTGCAACTCATTACGTAAAGTTCTTTTATATTAAATAATTAAAAAGATTTTCCTATTCCTTATAAAAAATGTATGAAGCTATGTTTCGCTATTTTATCAGAAATTCAGCAGCTAAATAGTAAGTGTCAAAATCACCAGCAGATCGAAAATTAAGTATATCTTTTATAATACGATATTCACCTGAATCTAAACTTCCGTAAAGCCATTTCCAATCAACTGTCCAATTGGCATCACTTCCAGAAGATAAATTATAACCAATATCATTAAATCCATAATTGCCCTCAATCATTACTGGGACCCTATACCAATTTCCATTAATCTTTTTTTCTAACCAATAGTGTTCACCAAAGATACAATTATAGTTGGAAGAATTCTCAAAATACAAAGTCAAACCTGTATTAGAAATAGAATCGTTAATAACAGTCATTTTAACACTGTCAAAACTATTTAAAGTATGGTAAATTGAAGCATCCCATTCTAACTCATTAATTTCACCAGATATACTCAGTTTATTACTATAGGTACTACATCCTGCTATCAGAGAAACAACGATCAGAATACAACTAATGTAATATGTTTTTTTTAACATTTTCCCACCTCTTTCTTATATTTTAGACGTAAAACAAACTAATTTGTTCCAAAAAAAGAACTGCATGGAGGGGAGCCAGCAGTTCTTAGTTAGTTGGTTATAGCTTCTTACCAACTTCGGTAACAAACCAATTCCATGTTTGATGGGAAGAAGCTCGATAATTTGAATCGATTAATATTCTAGGGCAATTTTTCCCAGACCAATTATTATGGGTCCGTAATCGTCCTGTTCCCCATCCATATTCTCTGAGGATCTTTGCCGCCATGTTAATGGCATTATTTAATGTAGTTGTTCGATTACCACTTTCACAAATTTCTAAACCAATACTTTTTCTATTACCTGTCCCATTACTACCATCACCAGCATGCCAAGCAACCTCATTAAATGGTATTGCCTCAATTGATTCATTTTGATCAACTACAAGATGCCATGAAGCTGTAATGGTGTTACTAGAATTGGTTAACCAATTTCTTTCACCAGGGGCATAGGAGCTAGGGTTAGCGGTGGAATGAATCGTTAAATATTCAGGAATCATTGCCAAACCTGGTCTTCTATTATAGGGAGTAGAGGGTGGTATATGATTTACTGTGTAGGGATAGTTAAAACGTAGATATTTTAGTCCTTCCTCAATACCACTATCAATGTGGGTAGCATTATTTTCGATGTAGATTCCACCAAACCCACAGGTAGAAGCAGTTGTGTAGACTTGCGTAACGGTCCTATTACTAACTCTAATGTCGGCTGCACTGCCATATAAGTGCATACTATTAGCACCCCCACCTATACCATTGTTATAATTAATACTTCTAAATCCAGAGACAATCGTAACTGGATTATTGCCAGCCTTCCTTCTTAGGGCCTCCAGCTTCCACATTAAACGGCGTACATTTTCCCTTACTGTAGTAGCTCCCACCTTACCACCAGTGAAGCCGCCATTTCCTTTACAGTGAAATTCGCTCCAAGCAAAATGACGAGTAGAACCATCTGTTCCATCCAACCAATTTAATTGTTCATGGGATTGAGGTCCAACGATTCCATCTGCAATTAACCCATAGGAGCTTTGAAAGCGAATTACTGCAGCTTCAGTTTGAGGTCCAAACGAGCCATCAATTGAAATACATACTTCCTGTGGAGAATCTGATGCCCATCCAGCAACTTTAATTTGCAACTCCCTTACATCTTCACCAGTATCACCACGTCTTAATGTTCTAGTCATAATAACGCCTCCTTAAATTTTTAATTATATCTAAGTACCTTAATGAGAAATCTTTAAAGAGTAAAAATAGTAGAGGTCTTAGTATATTTAATAAAAGGAGTTGAAGTTAGAAAATGTAAACTATGATTGTAAAATTAATAAACATAATATTAAGGAAAATGCATTACAATAAGGATAAATTTTCTTATGCTATATTTTAGATTAATAATAATTTATAATAAATTATGCAATTTACTGACTTATATATTATAAATAAACATCTAACACAAATAATAGAAATAAGAAAGCAATTATGATACCATTATAATTGATGAAATGATAAAGAGGGTGAAAACTTGAAAAAACTATATATAGTAAGACATGGTGAAACAAAATGGAACATCGAAGGTAGAACACAAGGATTACAGGACTCAGCCCTAACCGAAAAAGGGCTAAGACAAGCAGAATTATTGGCAAATAGGTTAAAAACAGAAGAGATAGACATTATTTTTTCTAGTAGCTTAGATCGAGCTAAAACGACAGCTGGTATAATAGCTGATTATTTACATATTCCATGCCATTATAAAGAAGAACTTAAAGAACTAGGTTTTGGTAAATGGGAAGGTTTGACACTAGATGAAATTAAGGAGCATTATCCAAAAGAATTAAATGACTGGCATTATAATCCTCATCTATGTAAAATTCCTGAAGGTGAAGATATCTTGTTAGTTCAAAAAAGAATGATTCAATTATTTAATGAGTTACAGCATAGACCAGAAGAGAACGTACTGTTAGTTAGTCATGGCGCAGTTATTAAATTATTTCTCCTAGCTTTTTTAGAAATGCCCCTAAACCATTACTATCGAATAACTCAAACTAACTGTGCTATAAATATAATTGAATTTAAAAATAAAGGACCTGTTCTAACAAAGTATAATGATACATCTTATATGGAAATACTCTTAGAAGGAGAACTGTATGACGAATAATAATGTAATTGTAATCGGTGGTGGGCCAGCAGGGATTATGGCAGCCCTCACCGCTGCGAAAAGTAAAAAAAGAGTGATTTTAATTGAGAAAAACAATGAAATCGGTAAGAAGTTAGCTATTACTGGTGGCGGAAGATGTAATGTTACTAACACTGCATCTCCAGAAGATATGATCAAAAAAACAGTTACTAACGGCAAGTTTTTATATAGTGCCCTAAACACCTTTACAAGTTCAGATTTAATGAATCTTATAAAAGATAAGGGAGTCCCATTAAAAGTAGAAGCTGGTGGTAAAGTTTTCCCTGTTAGTGACCGCTCAAGGGATATTATCCATTTATGGGAAGAAGAACTTAAGCTTCATAAAGTCGAGGCATGGTACAGAAATACAGTTAGTAAAATTATTGTGGAAAATGGTGAGGTAGTGGGTATAGAATTAGAGAAAGGTAATAAACTTAGTGCTGGCAAAGTGATCATAGCCACAGGCGGACTATCTTATCCTGCTACCGGTAGTACTGGTGATGGCTATCGTCTTGCAGAATCTGTAGGCCACAAAATTATTCCGCCTAAACCAAGTTTAGTACCCCTTGCTATTAGTGAAGATTGGATTAAAAACTTAATGGGAATCTCTTTAGAACATGTTAGAATTACAGCTACACCTAATAAAAAGAAAATAATCTCTGAAGGGCCAATGATCTTTACCCATTTCGGACTTTCAGGGCCTACAATATTAGAAATGTCTTCATATTTAAATCAATACTTAATTGAAAAATCGGTTAAACTAACATTAGATCTTATTCCTGATCTATCAGAAGAATCCGTTGAAAGAATATTTCTGAATCTAGAGCATAATGGCAACAAAACAATTAGAAGTATATTAACTAAATATCTTCCCAAAAACCTGATATCAAAACTGCTAGAGATATTAGAAATAGATGGGGAAATAATTTTGAACCAATTAACTAAAAAAGCTAGAAGTAAATTATTATCTGCCCTTAAGAGAACAGAACTGACAGCTTCGGGTTTAAGAAGCATTAAAGAAGCGATCATAACATCTGGTGGCGTCTCTGTTAAAGAAATTAATCCTAAAACAATGGAATCAAAAAAAATAAAAGGACTATACTTTGCAGGCGAAGTAATTGATGTAGATGCACTAACTGGAGGCTATAACCTACAAATTGCATTTTCTACTGGTTACTTAGCAGGAAGTAATTTATAAGAAAGGAGGGAGACTATTGCGAAAAGATAACTTCTTTAGTATTCTCGAGAAAATTCTTCTAGTACCAGCTATACTATTATTAATTACTGTTATAATCTATAATTCCCTCGAGATGGTTAATATTCAACAAAAAACTGTCCTACTAGGAAACAGACAAGAGTATAATCTACAAGCACTAGTCTCTCCCTATGGGGAAATTACAATATCAATAGATGGAAATGCTAATTATCCTCAACTAGAATTAATGATCAATGGACTAGTTGCAAAAAAATTTAATGAGGATAATAGCGTTACAGTATCTGTCAGAGATGGGGATTTAGTTCAAGTAAATGCTTCTATGTATCAAGAAACTATTGATATTAGATTAGATGAAGCCTCCAATAATATTAGAATTCCAAACTTACATGCTACTTGGACTTTGAATAGCAATATAGTAGTACTATCGACAATTCGTATTCAATGACTTGAGAAATTGGTGAAACTAATGTATAATTTTCTATAGACAACCACCACCGATTGGTGGTTTATATTTGTTAATAGGAGGAAAACTAATGGAGGCAATACAAATTGCCATAGACGGTCCTGCTGGAGCTGGGAAAAGTACCATAGCTAAGAAAATTGCGAAGGATTTAAATTATATCTATATTGATACAGGTGCAATGTATAGAGCTTTGACTTACCAGGTGCTACAGTCAGGTATTCCCCTTCATGAAGAGGAAAAGATCGTAAAACTGGCGAATGAAACAGACATTATGTTTAGAGATGGAAACATCTATCTTGATCAAAAAAATATTAATACAGAGGTTCGTAGCAATAATGTTAGTCTTTATGTATCCCATATTGCTAAGATTTCAGAAGTTAGAAACATTTTAGTCGATATGCAAAGAAAAATTGCAGCCAATCAAAATGTCGTTATGGATGGTAGAGATATAGGCACAAATGTACTACCTAACGCTGCATTAAAAATATTTCTAACTGCATCTGTAAAAGAACGTGCTAAAAGAAGGTATGAAGAACTTATACATAATGGCTCTACAAAGGAAAGCTTCGAAGAAATAGAAGCCCAAATTCAAAAACGGGATGAAATCGACGCTGGTAGAAGTTGTTCACCCCTTGTTCAAGCAGAAGATGCAATAACAATTGATACAACAGGTCTCACAATTGATGACGTTTGTAAATTAATTAAAGGGCTTATATCAGAAAAAGTCCCAGTTTATAAATAAAAATTTGTATGTATGATAAAATATTTCATATAAAAGAAGGAATTTTATATAATTTATAGAATTTTTATAGGTCTACGAGTTGAAGCCTATTTTAGGAGGATTATAAATGAAGGTTATTTTAGCAGAGTACTCTGGTTTTTGCTTTGGAGTAAAAAAAGCCATAGACACAGCATTTGATGAAATTCGAGAGAATAAAAATCATCAAAAAATTTATTCTCTAGGTCCATTAATACATAATCCTCAAGTGGTACAAGAACTTAAACAAAATGGTGTCGAGGTAATTGAAAACCTCGAAGAAATCAACGAAGGTAATGTGATTATACGTTCTCATGGCGTACCTGAGAGAATTTATCAGGTAGCAGAAGAGGCTAATCTCAAATTAACTGATTCTACTTGTCCCTTTGTACGAAGGATTCAAAAAATCGTAAAAGAATATTATGATAAAGGCTATCAAATAGTCATTATCGGAGATCCAAATCATCCTGAAGTTATAGGAATTAATGGTTGGTGTAATGATGAAGGGATTATAATAGAATCAGAAGGGGATATAGAAGGATTATCTAGTGATACCCCAACCTGTGTTGTTGTTCAAACCACAATGTCTATTGCAGTTTATGAAGGATATGTAGAACAAATTAAAAGCAAAATTAGAGACTTAGAAGTTTTTAATACAATTTGTAATGCAACACGTCAAAGGCAAGATGCTGCTAGAAGATTAGCTGAAGAAGTAGATGCAATGCTGATAGTTGGCGGATACCATAGCTCAAACACACAAAAACTTGTTTCTATATGCAAAGAAATTAAACCCGAAGATACTTATCATGTAGAAACAGCTGATGAATTGGATCTTGATCAATTATCAAAATATCAAACGATTGGTGTTACAGCTGGGGCATCAACCCCTCACAAAATCATTAACGAAGTAGCAGAGAAAATTAAGCGTATATAATAAACTTAAAATACTAGGAGGTTTTAATAATGAGTGATATGTTTAACTTTATGGATGAAATTGAAAAATCTATGGTGAGATTACATAGAGGTGAAGTCGTAACAGGTAAAGTAATTAACGTTACCGATAATGAAATTATGGTAAACGTAGGATACAAATCTGATGGTATTATCCCAAAGGAAGAAATATCAAACGACTACTCAGTTAATCCAAAAACTTTAGTAAATATCGGAGACGAAATTAAAGTTTATGTTATTAAGGTAGATGATGGCGAAGGAAACGTTCTTCTATCTAAGAAAAGAGTAGATATGGAAAAAGGTTGGGAAGATTTAGAGAAAATTAAAGATAGTAATGCAATTATTGAAGCAAAGGTTGTTGAAGTTGTTAGAGGTGGAGCAATTGCCATCGCAAGAGGTATTCGTTGTTTTATCCCAGCTAGTCAAATTTCAGATACTTTTGTAGAAGATTTATCTACTTTCGTAGGAAAGAAATTTAACACAAGAGTAATTGAAATCGATCGTAGAAAGAACAAAGCTGTATTATCAAGAAAAGTTGTTTTAAAAGAAGAAAAAGAAGAAGCTAAAAAAGATGTTTTAGGTAAAATTGAAAAAGGACAAAAGATTAAGGGAAGTGTTAGAAATATAGCAGACTTTGGAGCTTTTGTTGATATCGGTGGAATAGATGGTTTAATTCATATTTCTGACTTATCTTGGAATAGAGTTAAGCATCCATCTCAAATTTTAAAGGTTGGAGATGAAGTAGAAGTAGAAGTATTAGATTTTGATAAAGATAAAGAAAGAATTTCTTTAGGTTTAAAACAATTACAACCACAACCATGGGATTTAGCGGAGCAAAACTATGCAACTGGTGATATAGTAGAAGGTAAAGTTGTTAGAATGGTTGACTACGGTGCTTTCGTTGAGTTAGAACCAGGTTTAGATGGATTAGTTCATATATCGGAAATCAGTGAAGGATATGTAAAAAAACCTTCAGAAGCCTTAGAGATTGGACAAATTGTTAAGGTTAAAGTTTTAGAAGTTAATGCTGAGCAAAAACGTATTAGTTTAAGTATTTCAGCAGCTAATAAAACTGAAGGAGAGGCAGAATTTACAAATGATGAAAGTTCTGTAACGATAGGAGACGTAATTAATTCTGATGAAAAATAAAGAGTCTTTGACTCTTTATTTTTTACAATAAGGGGGGACAAGTAATGGAGGGCTATCCGTTATTTATTCAGAAAATTTATAAAAAAACAGGCATTGATTTAGCTAGTTACAAAGAGCGTCAAATGAAGCGGAGAATTGAGTCCTTGATTGCAAGAAATCACTATGATTCCTATGATGATTATTTTAATGCCCTTTGTAATGATGGTAAATTGTATGAAGAATTTATTAACTACCTAACAATAAATGTTTCAGAATTCTATCGAAATCCTCAGCAGTGGGAAGTTTTAGAAGAAGATGTACTTCCAACATTATTAAAACATAAAAAGAGAATTAAAATTTGGAGCGCAGCATGTTCAACTGGAGAGGAACCCTATTCTTTAGTTATGCTACTAACCAAATTTATGTCATTACAAGATATCAGCATTTTAGCAACTGATATTGATTTAGGTGCTATTGCTAAAGCAAAAGAAGGGATTTATACTGCCAAAAGTATAGAAAATCTCCCTAAGGATTTTGTTTCTAACTACTTTCAGTTAGTAGATGGTAAATATCATATTAAAGATTCTATAAAAAAACAGGTTACTTTTCAAAAACATAATCTTCTAGAGGACCCCTATCCTCCTGATTGTGATTTAATAATATGTAGAAACGTTATGATTTATTTTACAGAAGAGACTAAGGCCAAAATGTATCATAAGTTTTATGAATCATTAAACGACCACGGAATCTTTTTTGTAGGTAGTACAGAACAAATTATTTTACCTAATAGATACAAATTAACGCCAACAAAAACATTTTTTTATAAAAAAATGACATAAATTTTTTATCTCCTCCATATTCCTTTTAATTAATGGATTTTGGGAGGAGATAAACATGCTTAAAAATAGAAGGGAGGCTATTCATTGAATACCAAAGAACTTATTCAAATCTTAACAGAAACACCTGGTGTTTCAGGCTATGAAGAAGAAGTTTCACGTGTCATCGAAAATCAACTAAAAGATTATTGTGACGAAGTGAGAAAAGATTCATTAGGTAATGTTATTGCTTTTAAAAAAGGAAGCAAAGGGACTGGCAAAGTTATGCTAGCAGCCCACATGGATGAAATAGGGTTAATGGTTAAAGAAATCGATAAGAATGGTTTTATTAAGTTCACCAACATAGGTGGTGTAGACCAAAGAACTCTTTTATGCCAAGAAGTAATCATCCATGGAAAAGAAAAGGTTTATGGAATTATTGGAGTTAAACCCCCTCATCTAACTACTGAAGAAGAAAGAGGTAAAGCCTTAAGTATCGAGTCATTAATGATTGATACTGGGTATTCTAAGGAAGAAGTAGAAAATCTTGTATCCATCGGTGATGTCGTTACCGTTAAAAGACAACTGATTACCCTACAAAACGATTGGGTAGCAGGTAAAGCATTGGATGACCGTGTAGGGGTAGCTGCTTTACAGATTTGTTTAAAAGAACTTCAAAATTATAACCATCATGTAGATGTTTACTGTGTGGCAACTGTTCAAGAAGAAGTTGGCACCAGAGGAGCCATTACTTCAACTTTTGGAATTGAACCAGACATTGGTATTGCAGTAGATGTTGGTTTTGGTAAGACTCCAGAATTAAGTCAATATGGAACGATTGAAATTGGTAAAGGACCAGCCCTCACAACAGGTCCTAATATCCATCCTGCAATATTTAATAGTTTAAAGGAAACTGCAAAAAATGCCTTTATTGGATATCAAGTTGAAATAGCCACTGGCCACACTGGAACAGATGCTTGGCCAATGCAAGTAACAAAGTCTGGTGTAGCAACAGGGGTATTATCTATACCTCTAAGATATATGCATACCTCTGTAGAAACCTTAAGTCTTTCAGACGTTGAAAAGACAGGTAAGCTAATGGCTCAATTTATCATGAGCTTAAATGATAAGGATATGGAGGAGTTCTTATGTTATTAGAAAAATTAACGAATGCCTCAGGTGTTTCAGGTGATGAAAAAGATGTAAGAAAAATCATCCTTGATGAATTAAAGGGCTATGTAGATGAAATTAAAGTAGATCGTATGGGAAACATCATAGCAAAGAAAAAGGGGAAAGTAGATAAACCCCATATAGCTTTAGCCGCCCATATGGATGAAGTAGGTTTTATGGTTAAGGGAATCGACAGTGCAGGTCTAATTAAGTTTGCACCTGTTGGTGGAGTTGATGCACGTATATTAATTTCTAAGATGGTTTACGTTGGAAGTAAACGTATTCCTGGTGTAATTGGGGCCAAAGCTATACATATGCAAAAGCCTGATGAGAGAAAACGAGCTGTGTCTATTGATGAACTTTATATAGATATTGGCTGCAAAGATCAAGCAGAAACTGAAAAACATGTTTCCGTTGGAGACTACATTGTTTTTGATGGTAAATATACAGAATTCGGTAAAAATAGAGTCAAAGCAAAAGCTTTAGACGATCGTGTAGGTTGTGCCATAATGGTTGACCTACTAAAAATGGATTTACCAATAACAGTTACTGGAATCTTTACTGTACAAGAGGAAATTGGTCTACGGGGAGCAGAAGTTGCTGCTAATCAAGTAAATGTCGATTTAGCAATTATTTTAGAAGGCACTACTTGTTCAGACGTATCAGATGTTGAGCCTCATTTCCAAGTAACCGAGCTTGATAAAGGTCCTGCTATATCTTTAATGGATAGAACATCCATCTATCACCGTAAATATGTAGATTCTTTGGTTAGAACAGCAGAAGAATATAATATCCCTTGGCAATATCGTAAGACTACTTTCGGTGGAAATGATGCCGGAAGATTCCATCAAGCAAAGAGTGGTACTCCATGTGTCTCTGTAGCAGTTGCATGCCGTTATATACATTCTCCAGTTTCTGTTATGAGCATGGATGACTTTAAGAATACCAAAGAATTAATGGTTAAATTCATCGATAAAATTAGCAAGGGAGGCGTGCTATAATGTATACAATTAATAAGGAATTAGTTAAAAAATTATGTTCTACATATTCACCTTCAGGAAATGAAAATAGAGTTAGAGAGATTATTGAGGCTGAAGTAAAGGGCTATGTCGATGAGGTTTATACAGATGCCCTAGGTAATTTAATTGCCCATAAAAAAGGAAACGGTAAAAAATTAATGTTAGCTGGACATATGGACCATATCGGTTTAATGGTTACTTTTATAGATGAAAAAGGGTTTTTACGTTTCACCAACATTGGTGGAATTTCACCATCAATTTCTCTTTCCCAAAGAGTTATCTTTGAAAATGGAACGATTGGTGTGATTGGTAGTGAAAAGTTAGATAGTTTAAAAGACTTAAATTTAGATAAATTATTCATAGATATCGGGGCATCTTCGAAGGAAGAGGCTGAAAAGATGGTATCTATTGGAGATACTTGCGTATACTATGCAGAATGCTTAATTGATGATAAAAAAGTATTCTCGCCAGCATTAGACGATCGTATCGGTTGTTTTATTATGATTGAAGCTTTAAAGTTGATGAAGGAAAGTAATAATGACCTTTACTTTGTTTTTACAACACAAGAAGAGCTTGGACTGAGGGGAGCTAAAACAGCAGCCTATGGAGTTAACCCAGACTTTGGTATTGCCTTTGATGTAACTGCAACAGGAGATACTCCGAAGGGCATAAAAATGTCAGTAAAACTAGGTGAAGGCCCAACTGTAAAGGTTAAGGATAATTCTGTAATATGCCATCCAAAGGTTAAGAACTTCATGATAGAGCAAGCAAAGAAAAACGATATTCCATATCAATTAGAGGTCTTAGAATTTGGTGGAACAGATTCAGGTGCAATTCATTTAACTAGAAGTGGAGTACCTTCTGGGGTAATGTCTATTCCTACAAGATATATCCATAGTACTAATGAAATGTGTGCCATTTCCGATATTGAAAATGCCGTTAAATTAACTGTTAAATTAATCGAAAATGAAATAGAGTAATAATAAATCTCTTTACAATAGTTAAAGCAGGTATATAAAAATGAGGATTTTTCAGAATCCTCATTTTTTTATGTAAAGAATTTCTTCAATTTGACACCGAAGGACTTTTGAAGGACTTTCCTCTGAACTTCCCCTCATCATAACATACTGAAAATTTGAGGCTAAATATAAGCAATCTATACAGTAGCATATTATTGTTATATATACATAAATCCTTCAATATATTAATAATATAGTAGAATTATCAGGAGGGGCCTTAGAATGATTATAGTAATAAAGAAAAAAGTAGCCTTTAGTCTATTAATATTAATTTCTCTATTATTGGTAATTGTAATCTTATCTTTTTTTTCTTCGGGATTATTAAATGTTATACAATTCAATAACAAAGATATTTTACAGGGGAGAACAATCGTTATCGATCCTGGTCATGGTGGAATAGATGGAGGCACACATTATAAAACAGAAATTCTAGAAAAGGACATTAATCTAGACATTGCCCTTAAGCTTCGCAAAGAGTTAGAAAAAAAAGGAGCAACGGTCATTATGACTCGAGAGACTGATGATTCTCTTGATGATCATGTTAACAATGGCAATCGCCATTCTGAGGATTTAAACGCAAGAGCAAGAATAATTAATCAAAGTCAACCTGAACTCTTTATTAGTATTCATGTTAATTATATCAATAACATAGAAAAATTTGGTCCTATTGTCTTCTACTATAGATCCAGCGACCCTAGCAAAAGCCTAGCTGAACATGTTCATAGAAACTTAAGTAAATTATCTGCCTATGAAAACAATCATAGTAAACTAGAAAAAAATCCGCTACCTAATAATTTTTTTGTCTTGCGGAATACAATCTCCCCAGGGATATTAGTTGAAACAGGATTTATTTCTAATGAAAAGGACAGACAATATTTACAAAACGAAGAGCATCAAGAAGAAATAGCAAAGATGATTACAATAGGAATAATGGAATACCTTTCGTTGCGATAATATCATATGAACTATAACTATTATTAAGTATTTATTAATGAAGTTCTTTTCTGTTATATAATGTATCTTTGTCAGCTTTAGTTATATTTTGAAAGGGTTGATTTGATGAATCAGCTTTATGTTCTAATCATTAAAAAAAAGCCACTGACAATAATATTGTTCATTTCAGTACTAATACTATTAGCATTAATTATTTGGGTTAAGACAGATTATTTTGAGGAAGTAATAAATTATAGATATGATGACTCAGTTGTTGTTAGAAGTGGCTCTGAGAGGGAAAAATTAATCGCTTTAACTTTTGATGATGGTCCTCACCCACGATTTACCCCTGAAATCTTAGATATACTATATGAATACAATGCAAAGGCAACTTTTTTTGTATTAGGAAAACATGTTAAATTGTATCCAGAAGTACTCCAAAGACTAATAGATGAAGGTCATGAAGTAGGAAATCATACATTTACCCATATTGACGTAACAAAATCATCCTATGGGAAAATAAGTAAAGAGTTAGACGATACAGATAATATCATTTATTCAGTAATTGGTGTTAAACCTAATATTTTTCGCCCTCCCTTTGGTTTTTTAAATAATAATACATTACATATTGTAAAAGAGCGAGGCCATCGAATTGTTTTATGGACTGCTAATCAAGATCCTAGAGACTGGAACAGCCCTACTGCAGATAGCATAGCTAATCATATCATAAGAAATGTTGGCAATGGTAATATAATTCTATTGCATGATTATGTTCCAGAAAAAAATAGTCAAACTGTTGAGGCCCTCAAAATTATCATTCCAGAACTCATTAAAGAAGGTTATCGATTTGTAACTATTTCTGAGCTTCTAGAGATGTCAGATTTACGATGAAAATTAATTGACAGGCTTTTTATTTTTAGCAAGCCGAGGTGATCCAAAGCCTACCCTTGCAACAAGGCAAGATAGCGTTATTTCAGAAGACCATGTAGATTATAAAAAAGTCTTGGATTTTATTAATTCAAATAATAGATAAAGGCAATTCTCTTAATCTAAACTACATCACCAAAAGCACAAAGAGAACCTTTTCTTGTCGAAATAACTCAAGAATCGTCCCAAACAATTGAAAAATAGAGGAATTTGTATTACGAAAATCTCAATCTTTAAAAGGAGAAAAGGGGGAGGATATTGAAAAAGATAGTAGGGGGTGTAGCAAATGAAAAAAAACAACGATATCTATTCAATTAAAGAAGTTGCAGAAATCACAGGGTTTGAAGCTCATGTTATTCGTTTCTACGAGAAAGAATTTCAACTTAAAATTCCAAGGACCGAGGGAAATAGAAGATATTTCACTTATAAAGAAATAGAAGATTTGCAGTATATTAAAAAGCTACAAGATAAAGGACTAACTAATCCACAAATTAGACAAGTTCTTAAATCACCAAAAATTATTATAGATTCCAAGCAACGAAACGAAGTAGCAATATCAAATAACCCAAAATCAGTTACCGAAACAACAGATAAAGTAGATCATGAGACATGGCTTAGGGAAGCAGTAGATTTTATAAAAATGGAAGTTACTGAATCATTAAAAGGTTTAGACCACAAAAAAGAAATAGAGGAACTATCTCAAAAAATAGATGAATTACGTAATCAATTAAATAACCAAGAGAAGGATGTATTAATTGTTGAAAATGCTAAATTAAAGATGAAACTAAAAGAAAAGTCTTATGAAGTTGCTGAACTTAAAGACAGGCTTAAAAGAGATCAACATCAAAAAAAATCCTTCTTCGAAAAAATTTTTACTCCTAAAAAAACAAAAGAGAGTATTCGTATATAAATTTAGTAAATTGCTTACTCATAACTATTAATTTATATAAGTTTCATGTAAGAATGTAAGTAGTAAAAAAATTGAGGGACCCATTGGACACTAAATAGAGATTTCTATTTTGCATTAATATTTATTTAATATTAGTTATGCAATTTTATTAATCAAACACTAATACCTTCCCAGAGATATAAGCTTTCTAAATCAAAAGTAAAATAAAAAATAGGTTAAAGCAGAAAATTATCAAAGTAAAGGTAACTATCAAAGCAAAAGTGATTATGAAAACAAAGGTTATTCTAATCTACTGGAGAATAGTCTTTGTTTTATTTTTTTTGATTTATTCTTTTGATTTATTCTTTTGATTTATTTATTTTTTTTATATGTATTTTTATTTACTTTCTTTAACTAATTCTTTTAGTAAATCCAATTGTAGGATTAACTCACTAAAATTAAGGCAAAATAATAAAAAAGCAACTCTATGAAGCTAATAAATGGTATAATAGCTTTCAGAAGAAATAAAACTTAATTTATGAAATACAAACATTAAAGGATGATAGAGCTATGACAAATTTTTTACCGATAAGCAAAGAAGACATGAAAACAAGAGGGTGGGATCAATTAGATTTTGTATTGGTTTCTGGTGATGCCTATGTAGATCATCCCTCCTTTGGGCCTGCAGTGATAGGAAGGATACTTGAAAATAGAGGATATAAAGTTGGGATTATTCCGCAACCAAAGTGGGATACAACAGAAGGTTTTAAGGTCTTAGGAAAGCCAAGACTAGGTTTTTTAGTTACCTCTGGAAATATTGATTCTATGGTAAACCACTATTCCGTAGGGAAAAAGAGAAGAAAAGATGATCTTTATTCCCCTGGGGGTAAAGGTGGTTATCGACCTGACAGAGCCACTATGATTTATTCCCATCGAATAAAAGAAGCCTTTAGTGATGTCCCGATTATTCTTGGAGGTATAGAGGCAAGCTTAAGAAGATTTGCCCACTATGATTATTGGGATAATAAAGTTAGAAGATCAATTCTATTAGATGCTAAGGCAGATTTAATTGTCTATGGCATGGGTGAGAGGCAAATTGTAGAAATAGCAGAGGCTTTAGAAAGTGGTCTACCTGTCTCTGAAATCACTTTTGTTAGGGGTACGGTGTATAAAACAAAAGATAAAGGTAGAGCCTATCAGCCGATATTTTTACCCCATTACGATGAAATACTAGAATCAAAGAAGAAATATGCTGAAAGCTTTATGTATCAATATAATAATATGGACTCAATTGTCGGAAAACCGTTAGTAGAACCCTATAGAAATTTCTATGTTGTCCAGAATCCTCCCCATGAGCCAATGACTCAGGCAGAGTTAGACAATATTTATTCGTTACCCTATGTAAGAACCTACCACCCCATCTATGAAAAACAGGGGGGGATTCCAGCAATAAAGGAAGTTAAGTTCAGCTTAATTAGTAATCGTGGTTGCTTCGGTAATTGTAATTTCTGTGCTATAACCTTCCATCAAGGTAGGGTAGTTCAGTCACGAAGTCATCAGTCAATTTTATCTGAAGCAGAAAAAATTGTTTGGGACCCAGAATTTAAAGGTTATATCCATGATGTAGGTGGTCCAACAGCAAATTTCCGCCATAAGGCATGTAAAAAACAAGAAAAACATGGAGTATGTAAAGATAAACAGTGTCTTTTCCCTAACCCCTGTAGTCAGTTAAAAATTGATCATAAAGACTATTTAAAATTATTGAAGAAATTAAGGGAATTACCTAATGTTAAAAAAGTTTTTATTCGTTCAGGTTTAAGATATGATTATTTGATTCACGATAAAAATGACGAGTTCTTTAAGGAGCTTTGCAAAAATCATGTAAGCGGCCAACTTAAAGTAGCACCAGAGCATATATCCGATCAAGTTCTAAAAACAATGGGGAAACCATCGAAGGAAGTTTACGAGAAATTTGTAAATAAATACAATAAAATTAATAAAGATTTAGGGTTAGACCAGTATTTAGTACCTTATCTAATGTCTAGTCACCCTGGTTCAACTTTATGGTCTGCAATAGAACTGGCAGAATATCTAAGAGACTTAGGTCATATGCCAGAACAGGTACAAGACTTTTATCCCACACCAGGTACATTATCCACCTGCATCTATTATACTGAGATGGACCCAAGAACTATGGAGCCAGTCTACGTACCTAAAACTGCCCATGAAAAGGCAATGCAACGGGCTTTAATTCAATATCGCAAGCCTCAAAATTATAATCTTGTCTATGAAGCTCTAGTAAAGGGTGAAAGGGAAGACTTAATAGGCTACGGTAAAAACTGTCTAATTAGACCAAGACACGAAAGACAATCATTTAAAAAGGACAAACAAAAGGATCATAAGAAGAAAGGGCAAGACAATAGAAAATCCCAAAGTAAGAAGGAGAAGAATGACAGAGGTTCTAGGCAGGATAATAAAAAGAACACCCCTATAGGAAAAGATAATACTAAAACTAAAAATAAAAATAAGAATAATGATAAAAACAGAAATACCAAACCTGCAAAAAATACTTCAACCAGTGGAAAACAAGGAAATAATAAAAATAGAGGAAAAAGAAAGTAACTTTTTTCTTTATAAAGCCATAGTCATAAAAACTATTTAGATGAAATTTCAAATAATTTCAAATAGTAAGCACAAAAAAGCTGTCTTAGATTTAATTATCTTAAGACAGCTTTAATTTATGTTTAGCTAAATTATGATTTGAATTTATTTCTTGATGTTATACATTTCATTAATCTTTGATATTTAATTAATCTATATAATCATAATGTCTCTAGACAGTTCTACCAGGGTAGTTAGCAACTGCTTGCTTTAAGATCTCCATAGATTTTCTTAAATCATTTTCATTTAAGATGTAAGCAATTCTAGCTTCATTTTTTCCTAAACCAGGAGTTGCATAGAAGCCTTCAGCTGGAGCTAGCATAACCGTTTCTCCATCAACATCAAAATCCTTTAACATCCAGATAGTAAACTTTTCAGCACAATCAACAGGTAATTGAGCTACAACATAAAAGGCACCAGTAGGCTTTTTACATAATACACCAGGGATATCATTAAGACCTTCAAAAACAATATTTCTTCTCTTGTCATACTCTTTATTAACTTCTTCAAAATAGTTCTCTGGAGTCTTATATAGCTCAACAGAACCAACTTGCTCTAAAGTAGGAACACAAAGTCTTCCTTGGCAAAGCTTTAGAATTTGTTTCATTAAGTCTTTATTTTTGCTAGCAAGTGAACCGATACGAGCTCCACAGGCACTATATCTCTTAGATACACTATCTACAATGATTACTCGATCTTGGATTCCTTCAATATTTCCAAAGCTAGTGTATTCTAATCCATCATATACAAACTCTCTATAAACTTCGTCAGCAATAATGAATAGATTATATTCTTTAGCTAGGTCAGCTAATAATTGAATTTCTTCTTTTGTGTAAACTACTCCAGTTGGATTACCAGGGTTTGAAAGGATAATAGCCTTAGTTCTTGGGTTGATAGACTCTTCAATTTCCTTTCTAGAAGGCAGGTGGAAACCATCTTCAGCTCTACAAGTAATAGGTGCTACACTAACGTCAACCGCCGCACTAAATCCATTATAATTAGTATAGAAGGGCTCTGGTACTAATACCTCATCTCCAGCATCAGCTACAGCAATAATAGCAAATAATAGAGCCTCAGAACCACCATTGGTAATTAGAATTTCATCATTTTCATAGTGCATGTCATACTTTTTGTAGTATTTAATAATTTCATCAATCAACTCAGGCATCCCTTGTGACAATGAATATGCAAGTACCTTCTCATCGAAATTTCTAATTGAATTCATAAAAGACTCTGGTGTTTCAATATCAGGTTGTCCGATATTTAAGTGGTATACTTTTTTACCTTGCGCCTTTGCTCCTTGAGCATATGGAACTAGCTTTCTGATTGGAGACTCTTGCATAGAAGTAATTCTCTTTGAAAAATTCATATTAATTAACCCCCCTAAATATGTAATTATTCCTTATCAATTTTTATCATATCATATTTGTAAATAAAATTATACAAAAAACTGGGTGAAATCAAATAGATGAAATAATCAAAATAGTTTTAAAATACTTTAAACTTTCTTAATGAATTTAAGCTAAATAAAAAACTATGAATCTAACTGTTTGACAGAAATATATGTAATACATTACAATTAATACAATTAACGTACCTAATTAATCATATAATTTATCCTTCTAAAGATTAGAAAATTTTACTATGAAAAGGAGGGAACTAATTGAAATCTACTAAAATATTATTAGTGATTGTGATAGGTTCTATTCTTATTTTTTTAAATTCAGGTTGTACAATTTTAAAGGCTTCTACTACATATGATGCAGAAAAAACCATCAATGACCATTTTAAATACAAAAGTAATAATGATTTAGAGATGTTTGAAACAACTATTTCAGAAGATTTGCGGCACTTAGATTGGAACTTTGATAATATTGCCTCTATTGAAATTCTAAAGCTAGAGTTAGACACAAACAAAAATGTAAAAAACAGCTATATAGAATATGGTAGAGGTAAATTAAAAAATGTAGTAAAAAATGATATTAAAGTCTTCTTAGTGAAGTATGAAATCCTATTACATGAAGAAACAATGGATCATAAAAATGGAATCTATGAAAGGTATTACTTTCTTATTAAATCCAACGGAGAATGGTTAATTGACGATTTTGGAATGTAACGAAAAATAGCACCAAAAAAGATAATCTTTATTCTGATGAATTAAGGGACTCATTACATAATGCTTTTGTATCCAATTTAAAATAAGCAATCCTATTCGTTAAAACAACGCCTTAATTTTTGCATATAGCAAAAATAGGGTGTTTTTTTATGTTTTATTTGTGATATTCCTACAAAGACCAAAGTCTTTCTTGGGAAAATTTAAAGGTTAACTTCGTTGAAACTCACTACGTAAAGTTCATTTTATTGAAATAATTAAAGTAGAACTTTCTATTTGTTATAAAAAATTCTTTGTAATGAACGACAGTAGTTAGCCATATATATGTAAAAACCCTTTATGGACATGTTAGTGTAGGTTTTCATATTTTAACGGAGGTGAATTGCATTGAAAGGTTTTAAATATTACAAACCCCAGAGTTTAAAGGAAGCTAGTGAACTTTTAAAAGAATATAATGGTGAAGCCCACATTCTTAACGGGGGAACAGATCTAATAATAAGGATGAAAGAGAATTTTTTACATCCCAAAGCTGTGGTTGATATTAAACACATACCGGGGTTACATGCTATTACCTTTGACAAAGAAGATGGCCTTCGAATTGGTGCTTGCCTATCCTTAGGAACTATTGCCCATCATCGAGATGTTGTAGAAAACTTTCCCATCATAGCTGATTCTGCAGAGGTGGTAGGTTCTGGACAGATTAGAAATAGAGCAACTTTAGTAGGTAATATTTGTAATGCTTCTCCTTTAGCAGACACCGCCACACCTCTTTTAGCTTTAGATGCTGAAGTTATAATCTACTCACCAAATGGAACCAAACTAATTTCTATTCATCACTTTTTTAAAGGAGTTAGAAAAAACTGCCTAAATGTTGGTGAAATTGTGACAGGGATTAAGATTCCCTATTCTAAAAATCTTAAAGGGGCTTTTAAAAAGGGGTCTAGAAGACAAGATGTTGATCTTTCAACTGTATGTACCTCAGTTGTTAAAATAAATGATGAAATAAGAATTGCTTTAGGGGCAGTTGCACCAACACCAATAAGAGGAAAAATGGCTGAGGCTTTTGCAAAAGGAAAAAATTTAACTCATGAGACGATTACAGAAATAGCAAAAATAGCAGTAGCTGAAGCTTCACCTATTGACGATGTTAGAAGTTCTAAAGAATATCGACTCCATATGGTGGAGGTATTAGTTACAAGAAGTCTTGAAGAATTGAAAGTCTAAGGGAGTTGATAATTAATGAAACATGAAATTTATTTCACACTTAATCATGAGAAAATTCTTCATGAAGTTAAAGCTAATAAAACCCTCCTTCAAATGCTAAGGGAAGATTTTGATCTAACGGGAGCTAAAGAGGGGTGTGGTCAGGGAGAATGTGGCGCATGTACAGTATTACTTAATGGAAAGCCCATTAATTCATGCTTAGTGCTGGCAGTTGAAGTAGATGGTAAAGAAATTACAACCATCGAAGGTTTGTCTGAAGGGATCAATTTAGATGAATTACAAAAATCCTTTATTACTAATGGAGCTCTACAGTGTGGTTATTGTACACCAGGAATGATTATGACAGCAAAAGGATTTTTAAATGCTAATCCAACCCCTACCTTAGAAGAAATAAAAGTTGCTATTAGTGGAAACTTGTGTAGATGTACAGGGTATAAGCGAATTATAGAAGCTATTATTGAGGTTGCAGAGGAGAATCAAAGTAAAGATTAGTGGGAGGGGATATTGGTGAAGTATGTGGGAAAAAGCGTAACAAGAGTTGATGGAATAAAAAAAGTAACAGGAGATTTAAAATATGTAGATGACCTAAAGATGCCTGGGATGCTCTATGCTGCTGTTAAAAGAAGTCCTTACCCCCATGCTAAAATTATCAATATAAACATAGAAGAAGCCATCAAATTACCAGGGGTAAAGGTAGTAACTACTGGGAAAGATTTCCCCAAAAGAGTAGGTCTTTACTTGGCCGATAAAACCTTTATGGCAGTAGATAAGGTTAGGTATCGAGGAGAAGCTGTTGCGGCAGTAGCCGCAGAAACGAAAGAAATTGCAGAAGAGGCAATAAGTCTTATCAAAGTTGATTATGAAGAATTGCCAATAGTATCAAATGTTTTAGACGCAATAAAAGAAGATGCTCCTTTAATTCACCCAAACCTAGGAGAATACAAACATGCACCAATTTTCCACACCCTACCAGGAACCAATATAAGCGAACACTTTAAGCTTAGAAAAGGTGATGTAGAATTAGCATTTGAACAGGCTGATTTTATCTTGGAAAGTGAATTTTATGTACCCCATATTCAACATTGTCCAATCGAGAATCACAGTGCCATTGCACAGTTTGATAGAGAAGGTCGTCTGACTGTTTGGGCTAGTTGCCAGTCCCCATATGCTGTAAGAGCAGCGCTGGCAGATGCCTTCAAAATCCCTAGCCATAAACTGAGAGTCATTTCTCCCTCTGTAGGTGGCGGGTTTGGGGCTAAAGCAGGTACAACTTTAGAAGGAATCATCATTCCCCTTGCAATGAAAACAAAGGGTAGACCTGTAAAATTAACCTACTCTAGAGAGGATGAGTTTAATAACTCTTATGTAAGGCAAGCCATGTATGCCACCTTTAAAACTGGCGTAATGAAGGATGGTAAAATAGTTGCTCTAAAGTCTAATTTTATATGGGATGGTGGAGCCTATACAGAGTATGGCGTAAACATTGCAAAATCTGCGGGTTTTGCTGCAGCAGGTCCCTATGATGTCGAAAATATCCATTGCGACTCTTATGCTGTATATACAAATAATCCTGTAGGGGGTCCCTATAGAGGATTTGGAATGTCAGAGATTCATTTTGGCATAGAGCAGAATATGGATATTATTTCTGAGAAGTTAAAAATAGACCCTATTGAAATTAGAAAACTAAATGCCCATAAACCCGGTGGCAGAACGGCAACGAACGCTTTGGTTGACGATGCTTGTGGTCTTATTGATTGTATCAATAAAGTAATTAATGACATCGAATATCATAAGCCTTCCCAACAACCTAAGGAAGATTATAAAGTAAGGGCTAAAGGATTTGCTTGTGGAATGAAGGCCCCATCTATGCCTAATAATGCAGCTTCTTCTGCCATTATACGAATTAATGAAGATGGTTCTGCCTATTTATCCGTCAGCGCTCAGGATATTGGTCAAGGTTCTGATACAGCATTAACACAAATTGCAGCTGAAATACTAACCATTCCACCTGAAAACATAAGCATTAATACAGGTGATACTGCCCATAATCCCTATGAGTGGCAAACGGTGGCCAGCCGTATTACCTATTCAGCTGGAAATGCAATTATTAAAGCCTGTGAAGATATAAAGGAACAGCTATTCCATTTAGCCAGCATTAAATTAGGGATTTTTCCAAGAGACCTACAGCTGGAAGAAGGATTCGTTAGATCTAGCATCTATCCTAATAAAAGAATACCAATAAAAGATTTAGCATTAGGGCTTTCAATGGAGGACGGCTCTGCTGTCCATGGTCCTTTGATTGGTAGAGGTACTTTTATTCCAGAGAATATACGAAATTTTGATATGGATACTGGTTTAGCAGATAATCCAGTTGTTTTTTGGACCTATGGATGTTACGGAGTTGAAATAGAAATCGATACTCAAACAGGAAATATTAAAGTATTGAAGGTTGCCTCCTGTTTTGATGTAGGCAAAGCTATTAATCCTGATCTAGTAAAAGCCCAGTGTGAAGGTGCTATTGTTCAAGGGATTGGTTCTGCTATATTTGAAGAAATAATTATGCAGAATGGTAGATTCATGAACCCATCCTTTATGGACTATAAAATTCCAACAGCTAATGACATACCAGAGATGTTGGTTAGCTATGTAGAGAATCGACAAAAAGATGGTCCCTTCGGAGCCAGAGGAATGGCAGAACCAGCAATGATCCCTGCTGCACCAGCAATTGCCAGCGCCTTTTATAACGCAACGGGAATAAGAGTAAAAGAACTACCCCTAACACCTGAAAGAGTTGTAAAAGCATTAAAAAATCATAAAATACTAAATAAAAAATAGTGAAATTAACTAATTAACTAATTAGCTAATCTATCCTACATCTTTAACAATGAGGCAACTGCACCAATCTTCTTAATTTATATTAATATAAAGAGTTAATATAATGAATTAATATAAAGAAATACTTCACTATAACTATTTTTTTGGTAAACCTCTCCAAAATTAAGATTTTATAGTCACTAAAGGATGTGTAACAAAGTGCATGCAATCGAAATATGTAGTCATCTAAAAAGGGATATCGAAACTGGTAATATACGTCGAGGGCAAATCCATTCAATTTTTTCAAGGGCCTGTAATATTATATCCCATGATAGGTTAGTAACTTTACTAAAGGAAGATAAGCCAATGGCACCCTATTGCATTAAAGTTAAACCCTATAGTCAAAACTTTTATGACTTCAACCCTTTAATAATCTATGGCGGGTCTTCGGTTAATTTTTCTTTAAAGGGCTTAAGGCTACAAAGTCAAGTTGCTTCATTTACCCATAATATAGATTTTGACCTCCATAACTTAAACATGTGGAAACCACAACCTATTTTTGATTTTAAAAAAGACAAATTAGAAAATGTCTATAAGAAGATGGAAATTTCATATCACTATCTATACCATAAAGGAAATCTAGAAGGAATGGGGGCTTTGTTCTTTAACCTCGATCTAAATCAAGCCCAACAGTTCATCAGTAAAAGATTAATTACTTTTATTGAATGTGCAAAAAAAATGGATAAAATTCATATTTCTAAAGCTACATCTTCTATCATAGGTTTTGGCCTAGGCTTAACCCCTTCAACCGATGACTTTATTACAGGATTAATGATTGCTAATGTATATTTTGCAGATTACTTTAATAAAGATAAAAGGGACATCTTATCTTTCAATGAGGAAATGATTAAAGCCGTAGCTGGCAAAACAACTTTAGTTAGTGAAAATCAATTAAGGGATGCCGCTAGGGGTGAGGTTAATCAAACAGTAAGAAATTATATCATTAACTTATTATCAGTGGTAGATGATCAAGGATTTTATAGCGGATTAGAAGACTTAGTAAGAATCGGTAATACATCAGGATCTGACCTGCTTTGTGGAATCTTAATTGGAGCTAGCAATATTTTAAATAGTTAGGGGGAAAGATGGTTGAAGATCATTTATGAAATCCGCAGAAATACCTATTATGATTCAGTAACCCTAATGTTAATTACAAAGGAAGTGAAGAAAAAAACAGGGGTTATAGAAGTTTTATTAGGCATGGCAACCGACTTAAATAAAGAACTAGCAATAAATCTAAATCTTTGTAGTAAAGAAATAGAAGAGGCAGGAGTAAATGATTTTTTTATAAGTGTACTAACGGAAACAGACTTAGATATTAAAGAAATTTTAAAAGATGTTGATGAATTATTAATGTCAAATAAAAATGATGATCAAGCTGAATATAGCCCAGTTACCCTAGATTCTGCATTGAAATATCAGCCAGACTCTAACATTGTCCTTATCTCTGTAGCAGGTCAATACGCAGCTGAGGAAGCAAGAAAAGCGTTAGAACAAGGTCTTCATGTTATGCTCTTTAGTGATAATGTTTCCCTAGATGAAGAGCGGGAACTTAAACAATTAGCATCGGAAAAGGGATTATTAATGATGGGTCCCGATTGCGGAACAGCCATTATCAACCATGTTCCTTTAGCATTTGGAAACGTAGTTAGAAAAGGTAATATTGGAATAATTGGTGCTTCTGGAACAGGTACACAAGAAGTAAGTGTATTAATACATAAGCTTGGGGAAGGTGTTTCTCAAGTACTTGGAACAGGTGGAAGAGACTTAAGAAAAGAAATTGGTGGGATTATGATGCTTCAAGGCTTAAAGAGCCTCTTAATGGACCCTCAGACAAAAGTAATTGTACTAATTTCTAAGGAACCCGATGGGGAAGTTGCAGATAGAATCTTAAAATTAGTTTCAACCTCTCATAAACCTGTGGTTATCAATTTCATAGGTGGTAATAAAGAAGAAATTGAAAAATATGGAGCTTATAGAGCAATAACATTAGAAGATGCAGCCTATAAAGCGGTTTCTCTCCTAAGGGGCATTCAATTAAAAGATTTCGAAGATTTTTCTTTTGATAGCTCAATTATTCATAAAATTGTTAAAAAGGAAGTTGCTGGTTTTCATCCTTCCCAAAAATATATTAGGGGATTCTTCACGGGGGGAACCCTTGCAGATGAAGCGATGAAGCTAATAGCAGATTTTTCTCTTCCATTATCTGATAATACATCAAATACAAAGAATATATGCATAGACCTTGGGGATGACCAGTTTACCCTAGGAAGACCCCATCCAATGATTGACCCTGCCATCAGAGCTGAATGGTTATTAAAATCAGCCTCCGATGATGAAGTTGCCTTAGTATTATTAGATTTTGTATTGGGTTATGGTTCCCATAAAGATCCAGTTGGTGAAATGATACCAGCTATTAAAGAAAGTAAAAAATTGATGAAGGAAAGAGGCAGATCCCTTTCAGTGGTTGCTTCGATTTGTGGTACAGAATTAGACCCTCAAAATTTAATTGAATCCAGCAGAAGGTTAGAAGATATAGGCGTGATTCTTATGCCTTCTAATGCACAAGCAGCGAGATTATCGGCTTTAATTCTTAAAGGTATTGAAAACCATGGGGGTGTAGCGGATGAATAAAATTAATCAACTGTTTCAACAAGATCTTAAAGTAATTAATATTGGACTAGAATCCTTCTATCGTGATCTAAAAGAACAAAAAACTAAAGTGATTCACGTTAATTGGAGACCAACTGCAGGGGGGAATAAACGGCTAATAGCACTTTTAGCTCAGTTAAAGAAATAAGAATAAACTTATGGGGGATAGAAGGGGGAGCGTTAATGATTAAAGAAAAAATACGAAGAGCCAACCAAGAAGCTTTAGATAGAATTCTAAAGGCACAACCCACCTTAATAGGTATCGGTAAAGCAATTGATGAGGTTCCTGGAATGGAAAAAAATATGATTCTTCATGCAGGACCCCCCATCAAATGGAAGGACATGACAGGTCCACTAAAGGGAGCAATTATTGGTGGACTGATTTATGAAGGCCTAGCCCACGATGAAGAAGAGGGCCTTAGGCTAATCGAATCAGAAAAAGTAATCTTCGAACCCTGTCATCACCACCTTGCGGTTGGACCAATGGCTGGAGTTATTACTGCATCCATGCCAGTATGGATTATCAAAAATAAGACCTTTGGAAATTATGCCTACTGTACATTAAATGAAGGATTAGGAAAAGTTCTTAGATACGGAGCCTATAGCCAAGAAGTAATTCAAAAACTAAAATGGATGGAAAAAAAGTTAGCCCCAATACTAAAAGAATCCCTTGAGTTATCAGGAGAAATTGATCTTAAAAGTATCATTTCGCAAGTTCTGCAAATGGGAGATGAGGGACATAATCGCAACAAAGCAGGTACTTCCCTCTTAATTAGGGAGTTAGCACCTTATATCACCATGACAAACTATTCATCAGTAGATCAATACGAGGTACTTAAGTTTATCCATAGCAACGACCACTTCTTTTTAAATCTAACAATGCCAGCCTGTAAAGCTACCCTAGACCCTTTAGCAGGAATTAAGTATAGTACATTAGTTTATACCATGGCTAGAAATGGAACTGAATTTGGAATAAGGGTCGCAGGCATTAAGGGAAGATGGTTTACAGCTCCTGCTGAGATCATAGATGGGCTTTATTTTCCTGGTTATACAATGGCAGATGCAAACCCAGATATTGGAGATAGTGTAATAACAGAAACAGCAGGTATCGGCGGATTCGCTATGGCAACTGCCATTCCCATTGTACAGTTTGTTGGTGGTACCCCCGCTGATGCTATGAATTTTACAAAATCAATGTATGAAATTACAGAAGGAGAAAGTCATCACTTTAAAATACCTGTCTTGAGTTTTAGAGGAACCCCAACAGGAATTGATATTATGAAGGTGATCGAAACTGGTATATTGCCTATCATTAACACAGGGATTGCCCATAAAGATCCTGGGGTGGGACAGGTGGGCGCTGGTTTAGTTCGTCCACCTATGAAATGTTTTGAAGAGGCGTTAGAAGCTTTTGTCGCTATGATACAAGAGGAAGGAGAACCTGCTTAATTACATGTTTTATTAAATTAAAGGGAGGAATTATAATGAACATTCTTGATTTATGGAAAAACGTAAAGATGTATGATTTAACTCAAAACCTAAGCCATTTAACCCCACCGTGGCCAACCTATGAACCGCTACAGATAAAATTTTTTAAGCGATTATCCCCTAATGGTGCCAATGGGCAATTAATAACAACCTCAAATCACGTTGGAACCCATCTTGATGGCCCGCTACACTTCGATACCTCTGGAAGGGATATTGCTTCTCTGCCTTTAGATAAATTAGTAGGACCAGGAGTTGTGGTTGATCTCTCAGACATCGCTGAAGATTATGGCATCTATACGCCAAAGGATATTACCGATAGAGTTGAAGTTAAAAAAGGCGATATCTTAATCATTAATACAGGTTATCACAAGTATGGATGGGATCAACCAGAAGCTGATGAAAGAAGATATATGCTAAGACATCCAGGGCCATCAATGGACTTCATCAAATGGGCGCAAGATATGGAAATTAAGTGGATTGGTGTTGATTGTGGCTCTGCCGATCACCCAATGAACACAAAAATTAGAGAATGGGAACCAAGAGAAGCTAAAATGGCTGATGAGTATTTACAAAAGAAATATGGTGAAAGTTTAGAAGAAATTTATAGTTGGCCCGACACCTACCAAGCAATGCATGTTCAGGTATTCCCAAAACCTCATGAAATTATCCATGCCGAAAACTTGGGGGGAGAAATTGATCAGATTCTAAACAAACGTTTAATAATTGGTTGTTTTCCATGGAAATTTGTAGGTGGCGAATCTAGTATCTGCCGCATTTTAGCCTTCGACCTAGAGGCCTAATATTATGAAGGAACATATAGCAGCATGTGTTCAAATGGCAGTCGAACCAAATCAAATAGAAAAAAATATTCAAAAGGTTTGCTATTGGCTAGAGAAATCAGTAAAAGAATATGAAGCAGAGTTAGTTGTATTCCCAGAAAGCATTACGACTGGTTTCACACCAAATATGACTTCCGATGAATTTTACCAACTCCTTAAGCCAATCCCTAGTAATCACACAAAACCAATTCAAAAACTTGCAAAGGACTTGGGTGTCCATGTTATCTATCCTCTTTACGAAAGGGGGAAAATGCAGGGAGAAGTACTGAATAGTTCTATTTTAATTGATGATCAAGGAGAAATCCTTGGGAATTATCGAAAAACCCATCCTTTTCCTACCGAAAGAAAAGAAGGAGGTGGCTGGACGACCCCAGGTAAAAACCCAGTAATGGTAGAGACTAAGCTTGGGAAAATTGGAATGATCATCTGCTATGATGGCGACTTCCCAGAACTTAGTAGAGTTTTAGCCCTAAAAGGAGCAGAAATTATCACAAGACCTTCTGCCCTGCTAAGGAGTTATGAAATATGGGAACTAACTAATAAAGCCAGAGCCTACGATAATCATGTATATATTCTTGCTGCCAATGCTGTTGGTGCAGATGCAGGTGGCAACCTTTATTTTGGTCATAGTATGATTGTAAGCCCAATCGCTCAAACATTGGCTCTGGCAAGAGGTGGCGAAGAAATCATCGCTACAAAGCTAGTACCAGACCCCATCAAATATGTTAGCTATGGTACAAAATCTCCGATGATTTTCGATCATTTAGAAGATAGAAACCTAGAAGTATATCATGGAATTTTACAGGAGGGAAAAAGCTCCTTTGAACCTTCTAAGAGAATTCCCTATAAAAAATAATGGGGGGCAGGATAAAATGGAGTGTCCTTTAGAAAATATAAAAGTATTGGATCTGTCTAGGGTTTTGGCAGGGCCCTACGCCACTATGATTTTAGGGGATTTAGGAGCAGACATTATTAAAGTTGAACTGCCTAACACAGGTGATGATGCTAGGCAGTTTGGCCCCCATGTTAACAATGAAAGTGCCTATTTTATGAGTATTAACCGCAATAAAAGAAGCATAACTTTAAATTTAAAAGAGCATGAGGGTAAAAAAATTTTTCTGGAACTGATTTCTCAAGTAGATGTACTCGTAGAAAATTTTCGACCTGGAACAATGGAAAAGCTAAACTTAGGATACAAAGAATTAAAGGAGGTTAATCCTAAACTAATTTATGCCGCTACATCTGGCTTTGGTCATTCTGGGCCCTATAGCAAAAGGGCTGCCTATGATGCTGTGGTGCAGGCAATGGGGGGAATCATGAGTATTACAGGGGAAAAGGGTGGAAAGCCAACAAGGGTAGGTTCCTCTATTGGTGACCTTACAGCAGGTATGTTTACTGTTATAGGGATATTAACAGCCCTTCATAGCCGAAGTATTACTGGAAAAGGACAAAAAGTTGATGTTGCTATGCTAGACTGTCAAGTATCTCTACTAGAAAATGCGATTGCAAGATATGCCGTAACAGGGGAAGTGCCGAAGCCAGGGGGTAATCGTCATCCTTCCATTGTACCCTTCGAGTCTTTTGACACCCTAGATGGCGAAATAATGATTGCAGCCGGCAATGATGCCCTGTGGAAAAAATTGTGCCTCATTCTTGAAAGAGAAACATTGGTTGATGATGATAGGTTTAAAACTAACCCGCTAAGAAATAGTAACTACGAAGCTTTACGACCATTAATTAGCGAGGCTTTTAAGCTAAAAACCACCGCAGAATGGCAATTGCTACTTGACAATGGTGGCATTCCTAATGGACCCATCAACACAATAGATCAAGTTTTAGAAAATCCTCAGGTGCAGGCAAGAGAGATGGTAATAGAAGTAGAACACCCAGTAGCTGGTAAGTTAAAAATGCCCGGAATCCCAATAAAACTAAGTGATACACCGGGAAAAGTTAGAAGACCTGCTCCTATACTAGGACAGCATACTGAAGAAATATTGAAGGAACTACTCCAATATAGCAATGAAAAATTAAAGCGTCTAAAAGATAAAAATATTTTCTAAACCTATTATAAATTAGTTACTCATTGCTTCCATAAAAGGAAGCAGTATTTTTTTGAAAATAAGTATAAAATTTACGTTTATTAAAAACTGTGTTTAGATTGCTAAGTTGTGGTAATATTATATAGAAAAGAACTAATGCCATAACAGTTTATTTCGATACTTGATTAAAACAGTTCCATTTTTATAAATAATTATCTTTGACATTTGCAGCCTAGTTATGTACAATAAGTTTGGGTAACGCAAATGATTATCATAATCAATTGATTAAATGTATAGTTAATAGGGAGGTATTATCATGAGTCATATCCATATTCCAGATGGAATTATCGGTTCTGTATGGTGGATTACAGGTTACTTAATTGCTTTAGGTATTATCTATTTTGTTTTAAGGAAAGTAGAAGGTGAAGAAATCAGACGTAAAGTTCCAATGATCGGTATTGTAACAGCGATTATGATTATAGGGATGTCGGTTCCTTTAGGTATTGTACCAGTTCATTTAACCTTAGCTGTACTTTCAGGAATATTAATAGGCCCTGGATTTGCCTTTATATCTGTTTTTGTTGTAAACCTTATGTTGGCCCTTGTAGCCCATGGAGGAATAACCTTAGTAGGGTTAAATACCTTAATTGTTGGGACAGAAGTGTTAATAGGTTATTATCTTTTCAAAACATTAAGTAAAAAGCTAGGACAAATGCCTAGTACTGTAATTGCAACTTCCATAGCCTTAATTATATCCATGACGATGATGGTGACAATGGTGGGTTCTTTAGCTGGACTTAGAAATGCAATGCCAGACTTTCATCTCCATTCCCATGAAGAACAGTTAATTGAAGAAGGTCATGAAGAGGCTATAGAAAATGATGAATCACCAGCAGCTGGTGCTAAATATATTTTCTTTACAGGTTGGGCTGCGGTTATTATGGTTTTTGTAGTTGGTAATCTATTAGAATCCTTTGGTACTGCTTATATCATAAGGTTCTTTATGAAGGTTAGACCAGATTTAATTTACGAAAAAAAACCAAAAGAATTAGATGAAAATTTAAAGATAGATCAATAGTGAAAATTTAGCTAAGATATTAAGTATAATGTAAAGTAGGGGATGTAAATGCATATAGCTGAAATAGATCAAATATCAAACACAGGAGATAGCCTTTTTCATAAAGCTAAGGCTATCTCTAAGCTTCTTTTAACACTATTTCTCTTAACAAGTTTTATTATAACTAATGACGTTGTAAAATTAGGAGCCTTAATGATTATAGTAGGGTTATTTTTCTTCATTAGTAAAGTGCCATTAGGGCAGGTAGGACACCTTATTGTTTACCCTGTTATATTCAGTATTTTATTTGCGATTTTAAGATTTCAGCAATCATGGATACTAGGGATTATCGTTTTACAGAAGGCAGTAGGCGCAGCAATGACAATGGTTCTTCTTATAACAACCACCCCCTATGTTGACATTTTTGCTGTTTTCTCACTATTTCTTCCAAAATTATTAGTAGATATCTTACTATTTACCTATCGTTCTTTATTTATTTTAATTGGACAAATAGAAAACTTAGTTAAGAGTATTAAATTAAGGGGAGGTTATCATCCCTATAATATCATTGCTAACTTAAAAAATATTGGTGCTGCCATTGGCGTTATGATTATTCATTCCTTTGAAATGAGTGATCGAATGTACCAAATTTATACACTAAGAGGCTATAAGGGGGGCATTCCCATGACAGTAGCCTTATGGCCAATGAAACCAATAGACTATATGATCATAAGCTTAGGCATAATAACATTACTAGGGACGGTGATACCATGGAACCTATAATAAAAGTACAGTGTTTAAAACATATTTATCCCGATAAAACAGAAGTAAGTATATGTGGATTAGATTTTATCGTAAATCCAGGAGAGAAAATTGTTATTCTTGGTCCAAATGGAGCCGGTAAAACCACATTATTGTCTCACATTCTGGGACTTCTTTCACCTGTAGAGGGTACAGTAGAAGTAATGGGACTCAAACCTTATAAAAATTTTAATACCATCCGTAAAAACATTGGTGTTGTTTTCCAAAATGTTGATGAGCAAATTATTGGGCCAAGGGTTTATGATGATATCGCCTTTACCCCAAGAAATGAAAGAATGAATAAGAATGAAATAGATGAAAAGGTTAAAAGTGTTGCAAGATGCTTAGGAATAGAGGGCTTATTAGACAAAATCCCCCACTACCTAAGTGGTGGACAAAAAAAGAAGGTTGCCCTTGCAGGTTCTATGGTTATGTTACCGAAAATACTGATTCTAGACGAACCCTTTGATGCGCTAGATCCAAAATCTAAAGCTGAGATGGTAGCTCTATTAAAAGAATTAAATGAAATTCATGGGATTACATTGATTATTACCACCCATGATATAAACGTAGTACCTGAAATAGCTGATCGAGTATATGTGTTAAATGATGGTAAAATTGTTACATGCGGAAACCCACAAGAAGTCTTTAACCAAGTTGAAGTTATGAAGGCGGCAAACCTAGAACCACCTTTACTAACAGAACTTTTTTCTAGGTTAAAAAATAAAGGATATAACATTAAAATACCAAAAAACCTTAAAGAAGCAGAAGAAGAATTAATTAAATTATTAGAAACTAAAAAAATCATTACTGATTTTAACATTACAAATGAAGAAAAGGTTGTTTAATGAGGAATAAGCTACTAAACATAATAAGAATTGGGTTACTGGTATTAGGTATTTATGTTATCTGTTCACGACTACCAATCGGTTCTAAAGAGGATTTACTTCTCTTTTTTCAGCAAATGGAGAAGACGCCCCTAAGTGGAGTAATATTTATTATCATAACTGTGGTTGGTAGTCTATGCTTTATGCCTATTTCTTGGATGAAGGCAATTGCCGCAATCTACTTTGGCTTAACCTGGGGCTTTATTTATTCTTTATTAGCTGCAATTATTAGCTGTAGTTTATCTTTTGGAATAGCCCGACTACTTGGTAAAAGTTATATTCAAAGAATGCTTAATAAGTTTATTAAAGGAAAAGGAAGTAAATTTCTGACAGTATCTAAAAATATTGAAAAGTATAGTTTTGAATATATTTTCTTATTAAGAAATGTTTATGTCGTTCCTTTTACACCAATTAACTATTTCTTTGGTATAACTAACATTTCTTTTAAAAAATATCTTTTAGCTAGTATTTTGGGAATGATTCCTGGTACCTTTACCTATACCTTTTTCTTTGCTAAATCCATAGATATTCTTGAAAATTGGAGATCTGGAATAATTCCCATCTCATTTTTACTGCTATATTATCTATTAATGGGTTTCTTGAAGAAAAAGCTAGAGGCAAGAGAAAATATGCATGTTAAAGGAAAAATTAATCCTTAAAGACTTGTATTGAACTCATTAATATGTTAAATTATAAAATGGACAGTTCGAGAGCCTCCTGTCCTTAAATAAAACTAAGGCATTAATCATTTAGGGTCATATCATACTGAAATACCTTTGGGGGGCTTCCTAAAGGTTTTTAGGTTATGGTGATTTTATTGTGGCACCTTAAGGTCAATGCTTAGTATCTTAATAACTTATATTTTATAATCGAGGCTACCTATTTAGGTAGCTTTTTTGTTTGTTGAATAATTTTCTATTATATTTTGACATGAAAGGAGCTTTTCCATGAAGAAAGTGGGACTAACAACCACTGTTCCTGTAGAAGTACTCTTCGCAGCAGGAGTTACTCCGGTGGATTTAAATAACATCTTTGTTACTAGCGGAAAGGCATTAGATTATATAGAGTACTCTGAAGTGGAAGGCTTTCCACGAAACCTATGTGCTTGGATCAAAGGATTATATGCAACTGCCCTATTAACCGATATTGATATGGTTATTGGGGTGACAGAAGGTGATTGTTCTAACACAAAAGCCTTAATTGAAGTCTGGCAGTCTAAAGGGAAAGAGGTTGTCCCCTTCGGATTTCCCCAGAATAGAAGATACGAAATAATTGTTGAAGAAATTAATCATTTAATGAACTATTTTAATGTTGATTTAGAAAAAGTAGAAGAAGTTAAAAGAAGACTTTACCCAATCCGACAAAGAATTAAGTACCTTGATGAATTAACTTGGAAGACAAACCAAGCAACAGGCTTTGAGAACCATTTATGGCAGGTTTCTTCAAGTGATTTTAACGGAAACCCTAATGCCTTTTCAGATGAACTTGAAGCAACCATCAAGGAAATAGAGATTCGACCTCCCTTTCCCCAAAACGAAGTGCGATTAGGCTATATTGGGGTACCGCCCATCATAGAAGACCTTTATGATTTGGTAGAAGAAAATGGTGGCAGAATTGTCTTTAATGAAGTACAAAGAGCCTTCACGATGGCAAAGGAACCTATTGATACAGATATCTATCAAATGTATTTGAACTTTACTTATCCCTATCATTTAAATAGGCGACTAGAAGAAATACAACAAGCAATAGAAGAGAGGAAATTAGATGGCATAATTCATTACACCCAGAGCTTTTGCTACCGTGGTATCGAAGATATCTTAATTAAGAATCAATTGAAAGTGCCTGTATTAACCATAGAAGGAGATTTCCCCAGTAAAGCTGATGCCCGTACAAAGTTAAGGCTAGAATCCTTTATGGATATGTTAAAGGATTTTAAGGAGTGATGAGATGAGAACATTAGGAATTGATATTGGCAGTAGAGCAGTAAAGATTGCCCTTTTAATAGATGGCGTGCTAGAAAAGGCTGAGATTATCAGTACCATGAAATTTTATCGTGATTTTAGTAAAACGGTGGATGGAGAGGTAATGGTTAACCTTGATGCATTAGGATTAGGAGAAGTGAATCAGGTAATCAGTACTGGTTACGGTAGAAATAATATTCAAGTGGCTGGGGCTAAGGTAATTAATGAGCTTAAAGCCCATGTTTACGGAGCGTTATATCAAACCAAACTTGAAAACTTTACCCTACTAGACATTGGTGGCCAAGATTTCAAGGTAATAAAAGTAGAAAATAGCATCATGACTGATATGATTCTAAATGATAAATGCGCTGCATCTAGTGGCAGATATCTTGAAAATATGGCTGCTGTATTGGAGATTTCCTTAGATGAACTAAAAAAAGAATATGTTAATCCTGTACAGTTAAATACAACTTGTGCAGTATTTGGAGAATCAGAATTAATCGGTCAAATTGCCTTAGGTCACACGACTAGCCGACTGGCGGCAGGAATAAACTATTCTCTATATAAAAGAATAAAACCCCAAATACAAAAATTAAAGAGTAAAGTCTTGGTTTTAACTGGTGGTGTAGCCCAAAATGAAGCCATTATCCACTATCTGAAGGAAGACTTTGCTGAAGTTGTTATTCCAGAATATCCCCAGATTAATGGAGCTATTGGCTGTGGCTATCTTGGTTTGATAAAAGAAAGGAAGATTGGTAATGCATAACAAAACAATAGATGTAACGAAGATTTTTACCTTTGATAGTGCCCATAAGCTAGATCACTACGAAGGAGATTGTAAATATCTCCACGGACATACCTATAAATTAGAGGTAACCTTAAGGGGAAAGGTTGATTTTAGAGGAATGGTAATGGACTTCAATGACTTAAAAAGTATTGTTAAAGAGAAAGTACTTAATAAACTGGATCATCGATATTTAAATGATATTTTTGATTTTAATACAACCTGTGAAAATATGCTTGTGTGGATATTTCAAGAACTAGATGAAGCCATTTCTGATGACCGTGTAAAGCTTCAAAAACTGGTTTTATGGGAAACCCCTACTAGCTTCGGAACTTTAGAAAGGGATCAATACTATGCTGAAAGTTAATGAAATCTTTTTAAGTATTCAAGGAGAAGGTATCTCAACAGGATTACCAACTATTTTTGTTAGACTTTGCCAGTGTAACCTGCGTTGTTCCTACTGTGATACCATCTATTCCTACTCAGAAGGAGTTGAAATGTCCCTTGAAGATATTGTAGACCGTATTAATGCCTTTGGTTTCAAAAGGGTATGTTTAACGGGTGGCGAACCCTTACTACAACCAGAGGTTAACGATCTACTTAAGCTATTGGAAGATTTTGAAGTAAATATAGAAACCAACGGTACAGTAGATGTGAGTCAATTTTCCCTTGGTAAAAGCCATCGCTTTACGATGGATATGAAAGTCCCATCTTCAGGAGAATCTGATAAGCTGTGTTTAGATAACTTGAAGCATCTTAAGGAAACCGATGAAATTAAGATGGTGATCGGTAATCGCGAAGATTATGATTGGACAAAGGAAATTATAAAGAAACACTACCAAAAGGGATTATTAACCTATTCGCCAATATTTAATAAGATAGATCCCAAAATAATAATAGAGTGGATCCTTGAAGATAAGATTGATGCTAGATTTCAATTACAACTTCACAAGGTACTATGGCATCCAGATGAAAGGGGAGTCTAAAGATGAATGAAAAAAGGGTTTTAGAAGCTGTGAAAGTGATTCTGGAAGAAATTGGAGAAGATCCTAATAGAGAAGGTTTAATGGATACACCAAAGAGAGTTATGAAGCTTTTCAAAGAAATATATGGGGGCATTGGTACTGACCCTAAAGAAGAATTAAACGCTGTTTTTGAAGAAGACCATAGAGACATAGTCTTAGTTAGGGATATTCCCTTTTATTCAACCTGTGAACATCATCTCGTACCCTTCTTTGGAAAAGTCCATATAGGATATAAACCTAATGGCAAAGTAGTTGGATTAAGTAAACTTGTTCGATTAGTAGACAATGTTTCTAGAAGAGTTCAGGTTCAAGAACGTATGACCACCATGATAGCCGAGGCTATTCAAGAAAAATTAGATCCTGAAGGAGTAATCGTAGTCGTAAAAGCAGAACATCTATGTATTAGTATGAGGGGGATTAAAAAACCAGGATCCCAAACCACCACCATTACCACAAGGGGACAGTTTGACGAGGACGAGAAATTACAAAATAAATTTTTTAATATGTTGAATGTATAGGAGGGGTTCAAATGAAAAAGGCTGTTGTTTTATTATCTGGAGGCTTAGATAGCACAACTTGTATGGCTGTAGCCCATCATGAAGGTTATGAACTTTATCCAGTTTCTTTTGACTATAACCAAAGACATAAAAGAGAAATTAATCTTGCAAAAGAAGTAGCTACTTTCTTCAATGTAAAAGATCATAAAATATTTACAGTTCAAAATGTTGGAGGCAGTGCCTTAACTGATTTATCAATTGATGTGCCAGATTATGAGGGAGATGGAGAAATTCCTATAACCTATGTGCCTGCTAGAAATATTCTGTTTCTAAGTTATGCCCTTGGTTATGCAGAGGTAATTGGGGCAGAGGCCATCTTCATAGGAGTGAGTTCGGTAGACTACAGTGGATACCCCGATTGCCGACCAGAATTTATAGATGCCTTCCAGCAAGTAATAAATGTTGGTACAGCAGCAGGAGTGAAGGGTAAAGGAATTGAAGTAAAAACTCCCCTTATGAAGTTAACTAAAGCTGAAACGGTAAAGCTTGGCTTAAAATATAATGCACCCTATCACTTAACAACCAGTTGCTATAATGGAGGGGAAGAAGCTTGTGGGGTATGCGATAGTTGTGTGCTAAGACTAAAAGGCTTTGAAGAAGCAGGAGCAGAGGATCCGATTTTATATAACCAAAAATAGACTATGATTTATTATTAATATATATCAATATAGCTAGTTTAATCAAAACTTAATATTTCTATTTGTATTATTTTTATTAAGTTTTTTTTTATGATAAAATGACCATGACTTCTGAAGAATAGAAAGGTATAATAGTAAAAAAGTAATTGAGATAATTGCATATTGATATTAGATATATATTATGCAAAATAAAAACTACGCTGTATCTATTTAATGAGAAATACAACTCTAGATTACGGCTCTATGGTATGATAGAATACCCTCAATTATATAATGCTGATTTGCCATAAAAGTTTAAAATAAATAGAGAAATGGGGTTTCTTATGTTTAAGTTTAGCAGAAAAACAGAAAAAGATCTTATAATCATAGAAAAGGATTCTAAGATAAAAGCTCTACTAGATCAAATGACAGAAATCTTAGTGGAAATTAATCAGATAGTAAGTTCTACTAAGGAATCTACTTCTGAGATGGATGAAACAGCTAAGAAACAATCTTTAGCGATGACAGATTTAGTTGCCACAATTAAAGAGTTTACTAAAGGAACAGAAGAAATCACCCATAGCATTACCAAACTTTCAGACATTATAGCAACTACAACCCAGAAAAGTGAAGTAGTAAAGGTAAAGACAAATTATTTGGTTGATCGTTCAACACAAGGTAAATCTTCGATGGCAGCTACTGATAATAATGTTGCAATCGTAATGAAGGCAGTTACCCAGTTATCAAAGACAATGGAAAGGGTTGGAAACTCCACTTCGGAGATTCGTAATATCATCCAAATTATAGATAATATTGCAAATCAAACAAACCTTTTGGCCCTGAATGCTTCCATCGAAGCTGCCAGAGCTGGTGAGCATGGAAAGGGGTTTGCTGTAGTGGCACAAGAAATTAGAAAATTAGCTGAAGATGTTACAGGTGCAACTCAGAACATCGAAAAATTAATACTTGATGTTGAATCGACAACAAAAAACGCAATAGAAGATACTGCATCTAGTACCCAAAGTATTCAACAAGTCCATGCCTCTGTTAATGAAACTGATGAGGTATTTGAAGAAATTATATCTTCAATTAACGAAGTTCAACATCAATTAACCGTGATTATTGAAGAGATTGAAACTGTAAATGAATTTACCCATGACATTGTAAGTATTACCGAAGAACAGCTTGCTGGCTCAGAAGAGATATTGTCGTCTGCTGAAAGTGTAGATGCTATGGCTATCAATACAATGGAAAACAGTAGAGAAGTATCTAATTATGCAGAAAGTCTTTTTAAACAATCTAATACTGCGGCAGAACATATTGTGGGTCAACTTAAAAGTATAGCAGGTACTAGTGGCGAATATGGCTATCTATTTTATAGACATAGTACAGAGGGAATATTTGAATATGTCACAGAATCTGTAAGGGAAGTACTTGGTTATACCGTAGACGAATTTATGAAAAATTTCGAGAGTTTTCTTACTGATCATCCCATGAATGCAGAAGTGTTCAAGCATACTGAGCTTACTATTCAAGGTATCCAACAACCTAGGTATCAATTAGAATTGTTGAAAAAGGACAATTCCAAATGTCTTGCTGAAATTACAGAATTTCCTGTTTTTGATCAGTCGGGTAAAGTAATCGCTGTTGAAGGATTAGTACAAGTATTGACTGCTTAATTATTAAAATATAATTCCTTAAAATAACTCATAATAATTATTTCTTAATGGAAATACATAGCTACTTCCATGTAATTACTAATATCAAAGAGATGACATTAAAAAGTAGAAGGATTATTACTTTTGACCCACTGAATTATATTGGAAATTGCATTATTAATATGAGATTTAACAGAAAGTGAAAACTTTGCTGTTTAGTGTTCAAATTTTTTTGCAACTTCCTCAATGATCTATGATTGTTAAAAAAATTAAAAATAACTTAACTTTGATAGGATGCCTCTAAGTAGTCACTGTAATTTAATTACTAAACTACTTTGGAGGTTTTTTTATATAATCCTTTGTTAATCCTTTGTTAGTCCTATATAAGCGCTTTCCTCTTGAAAGATTTAACATGAATATCTAAAGCTATTATGCACATCAATAAATTATAGTTATCTCTACATCAACATGTAGATAATTTAATATGTAAAATAAAAGAAATATATTTGTAATACAATAGAAATTGACTTTATAGACTTTTATTCATATGATAGTTGTATAGTAGTGGGTGAAGCTATTGAATACAAACAATATCAATAAATAATATAACAGGACCTAGAGTGGAGGAACAAATTTGAAAAGACTAAAAGGAAATAAAAGAATTTTCATCGCAGCTTTAATTGTAGTATTTTCTTTAAATAATAGTATCATATTCGCAGATACAGTAGATAACTCTCAAAATATTAATGAGGGTGAAGTTAATAGTACAATACAGCAAATAGAAAGTACGCAGGTTTTACAAAATAAAAACTATACAGATCATGTAACCCTGGTTATTGACAGTACAGAGGTCTATCACAATGGTGATCTCTATTATTCTAATTTCCCCAATACGATCCGCAATGGAGTAACCTACATACCTTTAAGAGTTTTATCAGAAAGATTAGGCCTAACTGTTGAATTTGATAACTCAACTAAGCAAACAAAAATTAAAAACAATGCAATGGAACTTCAATTTCAAGTTAACCAGTCCCAGTATAGAGTTAATGGACAACGGTTAAACTCTACCCATGGAGTACCATTTATTGAAAATGATACCCTTATGGTACCGATCCGTACATTTGTTAATCACTTTAATATTAACGTAGAACCAGAGTTAGGAAACAACTTTGTTCACTTATATTGGAGTACTAGACCAGTTGCTAAGTTTTCAGTTAAGCCAGACAAAATTTATGCTACTCAAACTGTTGTTAATTATACTGATGAGTATGAACATCCACAAAATATTGGAATTGCCGAGGAGGTTTGGGAAGGTAGAGTTGATATATTCTCAGCTCCTGGTATTTATACAGTTACAAGAAAGGTTCAAGACCTAAACGGTGTATGGAGTGAGCCCTACGAATTGCAAATAACTGTTGTTCCTGCAAATCAACCACCAGTTGCAAAATTTAATACTAACAAGAGTAAATATAAAATAGGAGAACCGATCACTTACTTCGACCAGAGTTATGATGATGAGAATGCAATTACGACTAGAAAATGGACGAATAATGAGCCAGCATTTTTTGAAGCTGGGGAACAGGAAATTACTTTAGAGGTTGTAGATCAACATGGATTAAGTAATACCCTTACAAAAACAATTACCATTACTGATGATGTCATGTATACACGTGATGACTTTAATCCTTGGTTTACACCTGTAGGTCAAAAGTATATATTTAATAGACAAAATATCATTTCATTTCCATCGATTAAATATGATATAGAACACGAAACCCATACATTATACCGAAGCAATAGCCCAGAAACCATTAAGGAAGAAGGAATCTACTACCGTGATATTGTACAAGACAATGTTCGTGTAATGATTCATAAACAGAATCATCTAGAAAAGCCAGTGCATATTTATGTTGTAGCCACCAACATTAATGAAGAACCAGTGGAAATTAAAACGCCAAGTATTGGTATTGGTGGACCTCACGAACTAGTAACAACTACAGGAAAACTCGGCTTAGCACGTTATTTCAACAGTTTAAAATCACCAAGTCAAACAAGTGTTGTACTTGAACCAGGTGAAACTAAAATCATTTTCCCTGAAATTAACAGAGGTAGAGTTCGAAACAATGAGACATTATCAGTTTATGCAGAACTTCATACTTCCTTACCAGTGGAAATTCAAACGGTTATTCTAGATACTGAAAAAGATTTATTTGAAGAACTACCTTTCTTACCAGATATGCCAAAGGATGGGATCCACACTAGAGGAACCTTCTACCAAGGTAATCGTACAATCAGAGTTTCTGAACTAGTAGGTAGTGAAACCAAACGAATTGTCTTTGGTGATAGTGTTGAAGACGTAAGAATTCCTGGTGTAGACCAAATGTCTGGTGAAGAAACCTTGAATTTAGGAAACTTTGGTGTCTTATACAACCTAAAACTTGAGAAAGTTGCCCCAAACAGTATCATTCTTTTAAATGCTAGGGGAGGTTATTATAGCGGTGCTTTTCTAGTAAATGGTGAAGTTGTTCTGGTTACAGATGGAAGTCACTTATTAAACTCTAATGAAGTAGGTGTACTATATAAAACTGGAAACCGAGAAGAGGCAGTAGACATTGCTTTTATACCTGCATCGGGAAGTAATTTACCAATAAATATTGTAATTCAGCCATTACCTGAAAGAAAACATTAAATGTTTACAATATAGAATATTTGTGATATAATTTGTAAAATTCAAACAAAAAAGGCAATGAAGAGAAGAGTAGTTAAGAAGTGCTTTTTTACAGAGAACTCCCACAGGTGAGAGGGAGTATTAGGTTTCTTAATGAATAAAGCCTCGGAGCTTCGTATTGAACTATTTAATAGGGATGATACGACGGTCTTTCCCGTTATAGAAATAGGGTATAAACATTTTGGCCGTACCTGAAGAGGTTAATATGGTGACATATTGACAAACTGAGGTGGTACCACGAAGGATAATAACTCTCGTCCTCAAGATTAATAGTCTTGGGGGTGAGGGTTTTTTATTTTGTTACTATCTTTTATTCTTCTGCTCCAGTAAATTATATATTAACTTGGAACTTTTTTTATTTAAATACGTCATATGTTATAGTGATAAAATTAGAATATTATTTAAATAACCTATTAAACTCCTACACATAAAGTAAAAAAGGTCCTACCGACCTGTTCATGTGGAGGGGAGGTGACAATAAATTGAACTAAATCAACATTAGTGCTAAAATTAATATAAGGGATAACATCCTTAATAATCCTATTATTTCGTTACAAAATTAATGACATAAATTTAAAGAAAAGAAGGGCTCATATGAAAAAATATACTAAAGGTTTTATTTTATGCTTTGTGCTTTATTTTACAGTACTTTCTTTAGTAGGGTGTGTTAGCACTACTAATACCTCAAATTCGAGAAATTTCGGAGAAGAAACAGAAAGCCAATTACTACCAGCCTATGTTTATCAAGGAAATGATAAAAAATGGGGTTTTATCGATGTTACTGGTGAGTTTATTATTCAACCTCAGTATGACGAAACCTATGACTTTACCCACAATTTGGCTATCGTAAGGGAAAAGGGGTTCTATGGTGTTGTTAATAAAAAGGGAGAGTACGTTTTAGAACCAGAATTTCTTTATATACAAGACATCCATGATGATGTTATTGTTGGAATTAAGAATGATTACAATCATTATAGGTTGTATAACCATAATGGAAATTTAATCAAAGAAGTCAATGGAAATATTAGTGAATTTAGTGAAGGTATAGCTCTTTTTACCACTTCCAATGATTGGCCAAATGATAGATATGGGTATCTAGATACTAAGGGTAATATTCTAATAGAAGAAAACTTACTAAAGGGTACGGCCTTTCAAGATGGTGTAGCAGTTGTTCAAACTGAAGATATGACTTTTAGCGTTATCGATAAAAAAGGAACAGTTTTAAATATTTTTCAAGAAAGTATTATAGGAGAAATTAGCGAGGGCGTCTTAATCTATAGGGATGAAGTTACATCAAAAGTTGGCTACATCTCAATAAATGGTGAGAAAATCACCGAAGCAATTTTTGATGACGGGAATCCCTTTAAAGATGGATTAGCTGAAGTAATGATTACAGATCCTATTGGTAATAATTCTTACGGCCTAATTAACAAAGATGGTGACTATGTTTTAGAGGTAGACTACAATGGAATACAAGTGATTAATGAAGAATTGTATGCAATTAATAATTCTTCCGATCTAATAGGTCGTGTCTGGGACGATTATGTTCCAAAGGCAATCTTAGACCAAAATGGTGAATTGATAAGTGATTATATCTATTATCAAATTGGAAAGGTGACACAAGACATCTATTATGTTTTTGATGGAATCAACAGCTATATAACGGATCAGCACTTTGCTCCTTTACCTAATTTTCCTGAATTAAATGGGGCAGTAGAAATAACCTTTATTAATGGCATCTTTAAGATTCAACTAGATCATGAATTACTTTATCTTTCAGAGGAGGGTAAGACCATATGGCAGGATGAATATACCTACCCCCTAGCCAATGGCCCAAGTATTATCAAAAAGAAACTTAGAAGTGATCGATTTAACTTGGTATATTATCCCCAACTGATTAATCATCCTAATGCTTCAATTGAAAGGGATTTAAATATCTTAATAGAAAGTATTTTCCTTCCTGATGATGAAAAAGCTACAGATGAAGATTTTGAAGATTACTATCAAACGATTGATAAAGACTTCGAAGTTAATGAAATAGGAGAACTTCTTACTATAGTTGAAAAGGGATACCTCTATTTTCTAGGTGGTGCCCATGGTACCCCTTGGATCAAAAGCCACCATATAAATATTAACACAGGAGAGTATTTTACATTGAATGATCTATTCTTGCCAGATAGTAATTATCTTAGTAAGTTAGAGGCAATTGTATTAGAGCAAATAGAAGAACAACAAAAAGAAGATCCCATCTATTTTGAATGGGCCTCACCAACAGTTACCGACCAACAATTCTTTTTATTAACTGATGAAGGATTAGAAATTTATTATCAAGTTTATGAGATAGCCAGCTATGCAGTAGGAATGCCATCTTTCTTTATCCCCTATGAAGAAGTAATGGATCTCCTAAATACAGACGGTAGTTTTTGGAAATCCCTTGATATTTAAGCTACCCTCAAATATTATTTTTGTAGAATTTAAAAACTATGCCTCCCATAAAGGCATAGTTTTTTCTTATAAATTAACACATGATGGCATTATTTACTTTTTAGTGAATTTTTAATGTCAAATATATCTTCTTCATTCTGATGAAGCTTATGTTTAATAAAGGTAACCTCTTTTTTAATTATCGTCAGACTATCGTATGTAGACCTTTTAAATTCCCTTAAATCTGGTAATTGACCTGATAAACTGTCAAACTTTTTTTCAATACGTTTTTGTCCAAACTCAATATTAAGCTCTCGATCATCAAGGCTAGCTACTTTTGTTTCCAAATTAGAAACTCTAGCATCAAGTTTTAAAATCTTCTCATCTACCTTAATAATCTTATTCGTCAAATTCTGAATCTGTCCATCAAAACTTTCTACTTTACAATCCAATTTAATAACTTTTTCGTCTAATATCTCAAGTTTTGATAATATTTCTTTAAGTAATTCTTCCACAATAATCCCCCCAACGTTAAAGTATCGGCGTAATTAGATACTTGCTATTTTCTGTTATCCTTTAGCTAAAGGCATTCTAGTAATCCTTAGATACTCTTTGATAAAATAATTTAAAAATAGACTATGTTTTTCGATGTAAACAATTACACAAAACTGTAATTCTTATGGTAATTATATCATTAATTTCTATTAAATGTATATATTCTAATCTATCAATTATCTAAACTAATCAATCTATACTCAAATTACTTGTAAGAGAAGGAAATTTACCTATTTTGTGGAATATAAATTATAAAGCGACTTATCCTAGTTAATTTTTCTAGCTAATGTTATATACTTTTTTACAAGGGCAGATTTAATCAAGATTAAATTTTGGATATAGAATGTTAATTTTTTCGATTTTATTCTAGAGGAGGTCTTTGATGTTTGGGGGATTCTTACTAATTTTAATGGCTTTATTAATTCTTTATATTCAAGAAACTGATTGGCATAAGGAATACATCTATAACCATAATTTCGAAGAAAGAGAAGAAATTCTAGTTGATATAAGAAAAATTATAGCAGGCTGTATGATTTTTATAGGAATAATCATTATCATTATTAACTTATTCATTAAGTAGATGATTTTTTTAGAGGATAATCTTCAAGATTCATTTAGATTTTATCAACGGAAAAACTTTGAAATTAAAGCCTTAAATATAATTTCAGTCGAACAATTTAATCCAATTAGATTGTTTATCTGATTATCTTGAAACCCATTAGGTAACGTTCTTTTATATTTATATCATTAATAAAGAATTTTCCTATTTGTTATACAAGTTTGATGTAGATTTCAAGACAAATAATAGGGCTAGTAGAAAAAACTAGCCCTTAGTAATATATTAGAAAGGTAGTGTAGCTAAAAACAACTAAAAAATATGATCTCATTTAAATCGATACCAATAAACCGCCATCTCTGTCCCCAAAACTGCCACCCAGCAACTGATCTAGGTCCTACAAAGACAGGAAACAGAATAAATCGTCTCCGATCGATTAATTCAATTCTTGTAAAACGGTATAGACAAAATCGAATAGCTCCTGGATCAACCGCGAAGGGGCCAAAGAAATCGTCTATAGGTGGTGGCGGTCCAACCGGTGGTAGTCCGATTGGAGGTTGGGGGATACCCGGTGGTCTATCAAAGGGAGGTGGACCAAAAGGAGGTCTACCAAAAGGGGGTCTACCAAAGGGGGGTTGTTGAGAGTAATTAGCATAATGATCCATCTAAATCTCCTCCTTAAATAATAAGAAGTATTATATACATTACTAGCAAAAATTGTAACAAGTTAAGTTGTGGGTGTTGTATCCTGCTCCATAATATGAAGTACGTTGCTATTTGCTCCCTTAAAATTAGATATTCAAAGTTAATTAAATTCAATGCAAAGAGTTTTAACATAAAATATTTTAATTCATATCATATAGGAGGTTTTATTATGGCTATTATTGTTGAACATATGGATACTTGTAATAAATATATCTTATTAGGTACTGGCTATGGGGTCTACAAAGACACAAGAGAAAGCTTTTTTGGTGGTAATTTATTTCCCCACATAGATAAAGGTGATATACCAGTAGTAGCAGTAAGTGATGGAAATGGAATGATTAAATGGTTAAGTAGTGACTCAGTAAGGGTTTTAGAAATAGATGGTATTAAGATTGAATCCTTTGTAGGGATCCATACTGACGGGCAAGATAGCCATAGTCAATCCGAAGAAATGAATGAAACTTGCCCTGCTTGTAGTACAAATGTATCTGCAAATGCTAGGGTTTGTTATTCCTGTGGACTTACCCTCATTGATGATGAAAGCTAAGTGCCTTCATAAGCATCCCCCTAAAAACTATTAAATTAACTAAGACATTTCAACGACAAAAGTATAAGGATGTGGTTTTATGAAAAAAAGTAATAAAAGTAATGCTAGCAAATTGCTATGGTTAATCATCTACATGTCTATTGGCGGTATAATGGGATTCTTGATTGGTAAAGCTAGGTCTTCAGGATTGGAATTACCAAAAGAATACCGTGCATTATCAACATGGCTTAACATATTAATTTTTATAGGCACCTACATTGTAACTGTGGCTTTTCATGAGATGGGGCATTTTCTTAGTTTTTTAAGAAATGGAATTAAAATGAGGGCTTTAATAATAACAATATTCGTATTTATAACGGAACAAGGTAGTTGGAAGTTAAAAATTAGACCCAATAATGTTACAGGAACGGGAGGCATTGCTGTTCCAGACCTTGAGGTTGTAAAAGGTGAAGATGACTTTAGTAGACTACAAAAGGCATATGCTAAAGCAATTATTGCAGGTCCAATTGCTTCAATAATTTTTTTGTTTGCAGGCATACTGATCAGTATCCCGATTATGCTTCTTACCACAAATGTCTATCTTAAGTCATTCCTATTAACGTTTGTTATCTCTTTAATTATAATAACTTTTGTCTTATTAGCGTCATCTTTTATAAATAATGAAATAGCTATTGGTGACTTTCCAGCCTACAAACTGGCAAAAAAAGACACTTACTTTATTGCAATTCAACTTTATCAATATGCATTGTTTTCCTCTTATCCAGACGAGGTCAGAAAAGAGAATACATATTTAAGAAATGTCCTTTTAAGAGAATTAGAAAAGAAATTAGCTGATCTAGATACTCATGTGTTTACTCTTAGCATTATAGACGCATTTTTAGTAGAGTATTTAAGCGATTTAGTTAATGAACTCCCCTGTATAGTGATAGACTACATTGAGTTTTTGCAGGAGTCACCTGAAGCCATAAACAAGATACTAACCTCGGAGAATGCTTTAATACTATGGTTTCATATTATTAGATTCAATCATTTAAATGAATCCACTCAAGATAAAGCTAACGCTTTATATAGTAGGATTAAAGAACTAAAAAAACTTAAGTCTCCTGTTGAACTTTACTTGGCAAAGCAAACCGATCATTTATTAGGCATTAAGGATAATAGTCAATATCTACTAAACAAAAATAATATTCGAATATCTAGTGCCCATGGACTTTGGAAAAATTTCGAAGGATATTTTCTAGATGAGATAAGATTAAATGAAATGACTATTAATCAATAGCCCCATTGAGCTACTTTTAACTTGCGAAATTAAAATTAGAGAATTCCAATAGCGAATTGTCTAATTTAATTTAATCTATTCTATCTAATAAATCATCGTTAAGAATTGGAGGTAAATCTATGAAAACAGTTGTAGTTTACAGATCGAAGACAGGTTTTACTAAACAATACGCCGAATGGATTGCACAGGAACTCTCAGCCGACCTTCTCGAAGGAAATAATACAAGCTTAGAGAAATTGTTAACATATGATGTAGTAATTTTAGGTGGGGGTCTATATGGCTCTGGCATTAATGGTCTTAAGCTAATAACAAAGAACTTTCAGACCCTTAAAGAAAAGCAATTAATTGTATTTGCCACAGGTGCATGCGTTGGTAGAGAAAATGAAATAGCCGGGATACTCAATAAAAACTTTACCCTAGAACAACAGCAGAAGATCAAGTTCTTCTACCTACGGGGTGGCTATAATCATTCATTAGTAAATCCAATGGATAAGTTTTTGATGACACTACTTAAGTGGAAAATAAAAAGCAAAAAAACTTTAACACCCGATGAAAAAGGGTTACTGGCAGTCTACGATCATCCAGTCAATTTTACTCGAAGAAAAAATATAGAAAAGTTAATTACTTATGTACTTCAGTTATAATATAATTCCTTAACTAAAAGAAAAGAGGGATAACCTTGTATCAAGAAAATAGTATTTATAATAAACCAGAAGTGTATGACCTTCACTTTAATGATAGGAAAAGAGAGATGCTTCACGAATATTATAAAAGAATCTTAGAAGGAAAGGAAATTTATACGATACATGATTGTAGTTATGGCACGGGCAACTTAACAGATGAATTAGCAAGAATGGGTTATAAAGTTTCAGGTTCCGATCTAAGTTCTTCTATGATTCAGCAAGGGGTAGAGAAAAATCGTCAAGAAGGCTTAGCTATTGATTTGACACAATGTGACTTCAGAAACTTGACTAATCACATCCATAATCAATTTGATTGCGTCATGAGTACAGGTAACTCCCTGGCCCATGTTTCTAACGATGATGTTAAAATAGCCTTGAAGGAAATGACTTCTTTAATTAAAGATGGAGGCTATATCTATATAGACCTTCGTAATTGGGATAGAATTTTAGAAACCAATCAGCGTTTCTTTTATTACCCACCAATCATTAAGGATAATGAAAGAATTAATACAATTCAGGTATGGGATTACAATCTTGACGGTACAATGACCTTTAATCTATTATATACATTTGAAAAAGACCATCAAATTTATCACCGAGAAGAATTTAAAGTAGTTTATTATCCTTTAAAGAAGGATTTTCTTATTCAAGAACTTAAGAACTTAGGTTTCAAGGACATTTGTATTATGAATTTTATTCATGACCATATCAAAGACTTTAACAACATGGAATGGTATGTAATTATGGCAAAAAAGTCTATTGATTAACACTTTATGAGAATTGAAACATTTTAATAAAAAAGGAGATAATTTGATGGATGAGGTTATCAAATTAGTAGAAAATTGGTGGGATAAGATTTCTCTAGTGGAGGAATTAGATTATGATGATGAATATATCAATAGGCAGCTCAGGTGGAGAGAAATAGAACCCCTTCTTGTAGATGTTAAAACTATATTAGATATAGGGGGAGCTACAGGGGCTTTTTCTATCCCCTTGGCTAAAATGGGGTTTAAGGTAACCCATGTTGACATTTCAGATAGTATGTTAGAGGTTGCACGATCTAATGCAACGAAAAAAGAAGTTTCAAAAGATAATATCCATTTTGTTAAAGCCGATGCAAGAAATCTTCATATGTTCAAGGATAATGAATTTGATTTAGTATTAAACTTTGATGGCCCAATCTCTTTTTCTGGTGACGAAGCTAGTAATGTAATTGCTGAAAGCTGTAGAGTAACTAAGAAAAAGCTTTTAATTTCTGTATCAAACAAGGCATGTATGGTAGCAACATGGTTAAACTACAGCATGCAATCATTAGGGGATATTAGTAGAGCAGTAGAAGAAATGGCTCTATCTGGCGTTTGGGATCGCAGTAAGTATAACCTAGATGATCATTTTACTACTATATCAAAACTTAGAGCCTTTACAGCAACAGAAATTAAAGATGAACTAGAAAAAAATCAAGTTAAAGTCAAACATGCTCGAAGTATAGGTAGCTTAAGCCATCTCTATCTCCTACATTTATACAGACAAATGCCATCAGAAGAGGTAAAGGAGGCAATGAATAAAATCTGTAGGGTAGATGGATTTATTGATTTGTGCGAAAAATTTGATAAGGAAGTTATGCCTAATGGGCCTGGGTCCTTTAGAAGAGCAGGATTAATTGCCTTAGCAGAAAAATGTTTTTGATAGATCATGAAACAGCCTTTTATTTTATAAGGTTGTTTTTCTTAGCATTAATTAATGTCTACAAGAAATTTCTGAACAATTTTTTATTTACCTCTTTACATCGAACTAATGTTCGGTTATAATGATATTATCAAGTTAAGGGATGATACCACGGAGGTGTATATATGAAATATTTTATTTTTTCAGGTAAGGTAAAAGATCTCAGAAATTACTTAAAGGAATGGAGCAAAGAAGAAAAACAAACTAATTATTAAAAGGCAGGATAAATCCTGTCTTTTTTTATGAAAAAATTTAAGTTATAATAGATAGATATAAATAAGCTAATAATAAACATAGATTATCGTAATTAGGGAGGAAACTTATTTGAAACGAGAGACAAAATATGAAGTTACTTCATTAGACATACAAAATCAACAGGAATTTATTGACGCAATGAAGAACTTTAATCTTCAAGAATATGCTAAAGATCAAAGAAAGAAAAAATACATAGTCATTACCTATGGTTGTCAAATGAATGAGCATGACTCTGAAAAGTTAGCAGGGATGCTTCAAAATATGGGTTATGAAGAAACAAATGATAAAAAAGTAGCTGACATTATTATCTTTAACACCTGTTGTGTTCGTGAAAATGCAGAACTTAAGGTATACGGTAATATCGGCGCTTTAAAGAATCTTAAAAAGAATAACCCAGATATGGTTATCGCTGTTTGTGGTTGTATGATGCAACAACCTCAAGTAGTTGAAGAGATTAAAAGAAAATATAGGCATGTAGATTTAGTATTTGGAACCCATAACCTACATAAGTTTCCAGAGCTATTAGTAAATGCAAGACATACAGAAAACATGCTAGTAGATGTATGGGAGCAAGAAGGAGAAATTATAGAAGGAATTCCTTCTATCCGCAAGTATGGCCTTAAAAGCTTTGTAAACATTATGTTCGGTTGTAATAATTTCTGTACCTATTGTATTGTCCCTTATACAAGAGGACGTGAAAGAAGTAGAGAAGTTAATGATATCGTTTCTGAGGTTACTGACTTAGTAGCTAACGGTACTAAAGAAGTTACTTTATTAGGTCAAAATGTAAATTCCTATGGAAAGACATTAACTGAAAAAGTCACCTTTGCAGATTTACTAAGAGAATTGAATAAAGTAGAGGGGTTAAAACGTATTAGGTTTATGACATCTCACCCTAAAGATCTATCCGATGACTTAATTAATGCAATTGCAGATTGCGAAAAAGTTTGCGAGCATGCCCACTTCCCCTTTCAGGCTGGAAGTAATAAGATTCTAAAGGAAATGAATAGAGTATATACAAAAGAACAGTATTTAGAGAAGGTTGAAAAACTAAAAGCTAAAGTTCCAGACATTTCACTTACTACTGATATTATAGTAGGTTTCCCTGGTGAAACAGAAGAAGACTTTCAACATACACTTGATGTTGTTAAAGAAGTTAGGTTCGATTCTGCTTTTACTTTCCTTTATTCAATTAGACAGGGAACTCCTGCTGCAAACATAATAGAGCAAATAGATGAAGAAACCAAGCATGAAAGATTCAATCGTTTAGTAGATCAGGTTAATGAAATCTGTGGAGAGATAAATCAATCTTACCAAGATAAAGTAGTTGAAGTTCTAGTAGAAGGGCCAAGTAAAACAGACCCTAAGAAACTAATGGGTAGAACGAGACAAAACAAGCTAGTGAATTTCGTAGGAGATGAATCATTAATAGGTGAAATTGTTAATGTTAAAATTATAGACCCTAAGACTTTCTCTTTAAACGGAGAGATTCATCTATAGGTTCTAGGATTACAGTACTATCTTCTAACACAATATATTCTATATAATATGAAAAGCCCAGTAGGTAAGTTGACTCCATCACCCTTCTGGGCTTACCACTATGTTTATAACTATTGCTATTGCTTTAGATATATTTTATACAAGATTGTTTAAGATGAAAGACATAATGCATACCAATACAGGAAAAGCTTTAGCACAAGAGAGAACATGATATTATATGGGTTTATTAAAAATCTATATAGCATTTTAAAGGAGGTCTTCCACCAATATGGAACTTACTGAAGACAATAATCAAGACAAAATATCTATAAATGAAAACAAAGAAGCTTGGAATAAAGTAGCTTATGAAGCTTGGATTCAAAAATATGGAGAACCAACAGAAGCAGCAAAAAAAATACAAAAAAATCCCTTAAAAAGTCTTTCGGTACTCGGTGAAAAATTTGGGGATGTATCTAATAAACGTATTCTTAACTTAATGGGATCCAACGGAAGTAAAGCAGTAGCATTAGCCCTTATGGGAGCTGAAGTAACTGTAGTCGATTTTTCCGAAGGGAATAGAAGATACGCTATGGAAATGGCAGATGCAGCAGGAATAAAGATAGAATATCTTCTCTCAGATGTACTTAAGCTTACTGATGATGTCCTTAATAGCGACTATGACATCGTTTTTGCAGAAATGGGAATTCTACATTATTTCTTAGATTTAAGTCCCTTTATGAATATTGTTTTTAGAGCTTTAAAAAGTGATGGACTTTTTGTAGTTAGAGACTTCCATCCAGTTACTACAAAACTCATTTCATCAAGGGGAACAACTGCCAAAATAAGAAAACATAAGGTTACTGGAGACTATTTTAGCACAACCTTAGAAGAAAGTGACATTGCTTATTCTAAACATCTAACAGAAGCAGAACCAATTAAGGTACTTCTTCGAAAATGGAATATCGGAGAAATTGTAACAGCAGTTGCAGATTCTGGTCTTATAATTAAGTCACTAACCGAAGAACCGAATCTATCCTGCGAAGTATTTGATAAAGGGATTCCAAAATCCTTCACTTTGACAGCGAGAAAGTAATAATAATCTTTTTTTAGTTAGTTTTGGTTTGATAATTTATATATCCTTTCATTAATAATCTTTTGATTAAACTCTCCCCACATGGGTAAGTATAAAGAATACATTCTTCTAATATGTATTCTTTTTTTATGTAGAGTTTTATAATGTTAATTTATTTAATTTTATGATAAAAGAAAGAAAATGTTTGAAAATTTCACACTAACCCTTTATAATATATTTAATTCTTTTATTTTTTACAAAAGCTTTGACTAATAGTTTAATGATTTCTTAATAATAATAAGATTCTTATAGGAGGTGGTTCCATGAAAAAGAAAGACCTTATTAGACTTGCTATTGTTTCTTCTGCTATATCAGTATTGTGGGTATTTTACATGAACTACAAAATCTAAGTAATTGTTTCATAAATGATTCAATTATTTTAATAAGGAGCTAAAAAAATGAATTATTACCACATCATGCTCGATAGAAAGAAGATCAACAACCTAATAACACTTTGAGGATAGAATACTTTCAAATAGATTCTATCCTCTTTACTTTTTTAAGAGGTTCTCTATACTGTTTTTTATTTGAGGAAATTGCATAATTAATATTAAATTTATATTAATGCAAAATGAAAACTTCGCTGTTTAGTGTTCAATGAGTAATAGATTATTTTATCAAGGAAATTACTCATCTCACAATGCACGACTCAGCTTTCACCTTTTCATAAAACGAATATAGATTCAGATTTATGGTATTATGCAATTTCCTCATTTATTAAAGGAAAATTTAATTTTGTATAGAAGTATTAATTATAATAAATATAATGTAACTTTTAGGAGGTTACCATGCCATTTACTTTTGCTCACCCAGCAATTTTAATCCCTATTCGTAAAAAGCTAGAAAGACACTTTAATTTCTCAGCCTTGGTGATTGGCAGTATGATACCTGACTTTGAATATTTTGTAAGATTCAGACCAATAGCTTATTATAGTCATTCTATTATGGGGCATTTTCTCTTTAATATTCCTGTTGGATTATTCGTCTTTATTTTATATCATACTGTAATTAAAAAGCAGTTAATTCAACACTTTCCTAAACCCTTTGATGGATGGTATAAATCCCATGCTAATCACAAACTAGATTTATCTTTAAATAAGGACTTTTTTATTGTGATTGTATCTTTACTGATTGGTGCCATCAGTCATGTTTTTTGGGATGCATTTACTCATCAAGGCGGCTATTTTGTTAGACTTTTGCCAATTCTTCAAAGAAAGATGACCATTAATGCATTTTCTATCCCCCTATATAAAATTTTACAACATGGCAGCACTTTAGTAGGCTTTGTAATCATCATATTTTATCTATATTTAATTAGAGATCGAGAAAACAGCAAAATGAAAAGAGAAAACAGTAAGACTAAGGTAATTTATTGGTTTTTAAACTTAACTTTAGTCTTTGCAATTACATATACTAGAATGATATTAGGCTTCGGTGGTATTTACTTTAGATATTTCGGTATTATAATCGTTACATTAATTAGTAGTAGTTTAATTAGCATTCTTATTGTTTCAATCATTTTTAATATTATATCGTTGCCTACCGAATATGGACAAAAGTAAGGCATTCATAATCCCATAAAGGAGAGAGTTCTTAATGGAAGGGTTAGCTATATTATTTTTTATTATCATTGGAGTTTTCATCTACACAATAATGCAATTAGAAGGTTACCAAAAGAAAATCCATAATCATATTGAATCTATAGGAGGAAAAGTTGTAAGTATCGAAAAAAGGGGTATGTTTTCAGGTATTGGACCTTTTAGTATCGTAGGTAAAAATAGAACAATTTACAGAATCCTATATATTAAAGGAGATAGACAAAAAGAAGGTTGGGTAAGATTTGGGGGCTTAATGGGACCAGATTGGCGATTATAGAAGAATACATAATGATAAAGAATCAGGAGGAAATAGAATGAAGGTAGATTTTTACGAACTTGGTACAGTAGATAATCAAAAACTAAAATTTGGCGTAGTTGCAGCATATTCTAAAGGAAAGCTTGTTTTAGTTAGACATAAAGATCGAAATACTTGGGAAATGCCAGGTGGTCATAGGGAAGATGGAGAGGATATTAACGATGCAGGTAGACGTGAATTAGTAGAAGAGACAGGAGCTAAAGATTTTTCTATCAAGCCTAATTGTGAGTATTCCGTCACTAGAGATGGTGTTTCTTCCTATGGTAGACTTTTTTATAGCGAAATTTCAAGTTTTGATGAGCTTCCCCATCTTGAAATTGCCGAAGTAAAACTATTTACTGAGGTTCCAAAGGAACTAACCTATCCTGAAATAATACCTAGATTATTGCACCATACTCATTTAACTATATTATAAAAAAATAAAGGAGTATTTTATGACTAAAGATATCATCATTGAAAATACAATAGAATACGTACAGTCCCAACTGGCAGGAGAGGGTAGTGGTCATGATTGGTGGCATATACATCGAGTATATCAATTAACCAAGACCATAGCGGAAGAAGAAAAGGCCGATTTATATATTTCCTCAATGGCTGCCCTTCTCCACGATTTGGCTGATGAAAAATTAAATGAAAGTGAAGCTTTAGGTATAGAAAAGGTAAAAAATTGGCTAATAAGTCAATCTGTCCAAGAAGAAGACATTGATATTATCATCGAAATTATTTCTACCATCTCCTTTAAGGGAGGAAATGGACCCAGCCTTAGTAGATTAGAAGCTAAAATAGTACAGGATGCAGACCGACTGGATGCCATTGGTGCCATCGGTATAGCAAGGTGTTTTACCTATGGTGGGTATATTGGAAGTGTCCTTCATGATCCAAGCATTTCCCCACGGAAGAGTATGACAAAAAAAGAGTACAGAGATAAAAGTAAGTCTACAACCATCAATCATTTTTATGAAAAATTGTTAAAACTGAAGGATTTAATGAATACAAAAACAGGTAAACTAATGGCAGAAGAACGTCATAGTTTTATGGAATGTTATTTAAAGCAATTCTATCAAGAATGGGAAGGTAAATAAGATAATCACCCTTTAATGATCAGTCATGGTCATAGGGTGATTATCTTCGTTAAAATGAGATTTAATATCATTATTCTATCGATGAAAGTAGTTAATGAAGAATAATTTTGTTATAATAGTTTTATATGTAGTAATAGTAGAAGGAGGTGGGCGTTTGAAAAAATTAACTCCCATGATGCAGCAATATATGGACATCAAAAATAAATATCAAGATACCCTATTGTTATTTCGTTTAGGGGACTTTTACGAACTATTTTTCGAAGATGCCCTAACAGCTGCCCGTGAATTAGAGATCACCTTAACAGGTAGAGATTGTGGTATGGAAGAACGGGCACCAATGTGTGGCGTTCCTCATCATTCAGTAGATAGCTATATAGATCGTTTAATTACTAAGGGCTATAAAGTTGCCATTTGCGATCAGGTAGAAGATGCTTCCCAAGCAGTAGGAATTGTTAAACGTGATGTAGTAAGGATTATTACTCCTGGTACCATCATTGACACTAAACTCTTGGAAGAAAAAAAGAATAATTACTTAATGTCTATTTTTGGTGACGAGAGGGGTTGGGGAATCGCTTATGTCGACATCTCTACTGGTGAAACCTTCTCGACAGAAATAACAGGTGAAAATCTAGAAAGTAAGCTTTTAGATGAAATAGGAAAAGTTCAACCAAAAGAGATCATTTATTATACTGATTTAGAAAAAGTTAAAGACTTAAAAGACTTTTCTCTAGAAAAGAAGTTTAGTCTAGTAGTCCATCCTCAGCCCCAATGGTGTTATGAGGAAGAATATGCTATCGGACAATTAAAGGGACAATTTAATGTTATGGCCCTCGACGGATTAGGCTTCCATACTAGTCATTTAGGTATACATGCTACTGGCGGACTAATCGACTATTTAAGTACAACACAAAAAAGATTCCTTAGCCATATCAACAAAATTAATGTTTACCACATTAGCGAAACAATGGTATTAGATTTAACCACTAGAACAAACCTAGAACTTACAGAAACCATTAGAAGTAGAAGTAAGAAAGGGTCTTTACTTTGGGTGCTAGATAAAACCCAAACAGCAATGGGGGGAAGAATGATTCGAAAATGGATTGAAGAACCCCTTTTAAATCCAATTAAAATTAATCAACGTTTAGATGCTGTTGAAGCCTTAAAGGATGATCTCCTCTTAAGGCAAGAACTAAAAGAATACCTAAAGAATGTCTATGATTTAGAACGATTAGCTGCAAGAATTTCCTTCGGTTCTGCTAACCCCAGAGATTTAGTAGCTCTAGAAAACTCGATTCAACAATTGCCTAGCATTAAACAGCTTTTAACAAGCCAAAAGGGACTGATAGAGAACCTCTATCATCATTTAGATTGCCTTGAAGACATTGGCAGTTTAATTAAACGAGCAATTGTAGAAGATCCTCCCCTAACCTTGAAGGACGGAGGAATTATTCAAAAAGGATACAACCAAGAGGTGGACATGCTGCAAAGGGCAACTACTGAAGGAAAAGAATGGATTGCTACCCTAGAAGGTGAAGAAAAAGAAAAGACGGGGATTAAAAACTTAAAGGTTGGTTTTAACAAAGTTTTTGGATATTACCTAGAGGTAACTAAGTCTTATCTTAAGCTAGTACCCGATAGTTATCAAAGAAAGCAGACGTTGGCCAACTGTGAGCGATTCATTACACCAGAGCTTAAAGAGATGGAGTCAAAAATTTTAGGGGCAGAAGAGAAGGTAATGGTGCTAGAATATCAATTATTCATTGAAATAAGAGAGAAGATAGCAAAGGAAGTACAAAGAATACAAAAAACTGCTTCTAGTATTGCAGAACTTGATGCCCTTTTCTCATTAGCAGAAGTGGCAGCGGAAAATCAGTATGTGAAACCACAAGTAAATAATGAAGGTAAAATTAATATAAAAGAGGGCCGTCATCCTGTTGTAGAAAAAATGCTGGATCATGAAATGTTTATTACTAATGACTCCATAATGGATCATAAAAACCATCAAATTTCCATCATTACAGGTCCTAATATGGCAGGTAAATCCACCTATATGCGTCAGGTGGCTGTGATCATTCTCATGGCTCAAATAGGTTCCTTTATACCTGCAGAAGAAGCTACTATTGGTATTGTAGATAGGATCTTTACAAGGGTTGGTGCCAGTGATGACCTATCTCAAGGTCAAAGTACCTTTATGGTAGAAATGAGTGAAATGGCTAATATTCTAAATTGTGCTACCGCCAATAGCTTGTTAATATTAGATGAAATAGGAAGAGGAACCAGTACCTTTGACGGTTTAAGTATCGCATGGTCAGTTATAGAACATATCAGTAACAATGTTAAAGCAAAGACTCTTTTCTCAACCCATTACCATGAACTAACTGAACTGGAAGGAAAGATTACGGGAGTTAAAAATTATCGGATCTCAGTAAAGGAAGAGGGAGAAGATATTATTTTCCTAAGAAAAGTTATTGAGGGTAGTGCAGACAAAAGCTATGGTATTCAGGTAGCTAGGTTAGCAGGTCTCCCTAAAGAAGTAATTAATCGTGCCAACGATATACTACTACAACTAGAAGAGAATGATATTGCTAAAGTAGAGATAGATCCAACGGCTCAAGCTAGAGAAGTGGCAGCAACCTACGATTCTGAAAGTAGCAATGCTACGGATGATACTAATATTACTACTGATACTTCTGTTACCTTAGATACTATTGCTACTTCGATTACGCCACAGCAGTTAGACTTTAATTCAATGCTACAGCAATCGATATTAGATGACTTAAAAGAGATTAATCTATTAGAAACCACCCCAATTGAAGCATTAAATAAATTAGCACAGCTTCAAAAAAAACTTTCTCAGTTTCCTCAAGGGGGGAAATAGTCAATGATTAAAGTATTAGATGAATTAACAATCAATAAGATTGCAGCTGGTGAAGTAGTGGAAGGTCCCTTCTCGGTAGTAAAAGAATTAGTAGAAAATGCTATTGATGCAAAATCAACTACAATCCTTCTTGAAATAAAAGAAGGGGGTAAAAAATATATAAGGATTACTGATAATGGAGTAGGGATTCCCGAAGAACAGGTTGAAACAGCCTTTTTAAGACATGCTACTTCTAAAATAACAAAATTAGAAGATCTTGAAGAGGTGATTTCATTAGGCTTTAGGGGAGAGGCCTTAGCAAGTATCGCTTCTGTTGCTCAGGTAGAAATTATTACTAAACCAAAGGATCAACCCTATGGTATTAGTATGGAAATTGCGGGTGGAAAAGTCATTAGCAAAAAACAAGTGGGCTGTCCCTCTGGAACAACTATTATTGTAAAAAATATGTTCTTTAATACCCCCGCTAGAATGAAGTTTATGAAGAGTACCAGTAGTGAAACCTCTAAAATTAGTGAAATAATTACTCGATTAGCCTTAAGTAAACCTAGTATTTCCTTCAAATATATTAACAATAATAATATTATGTTTACAACCAGTGGCAAGGGAGATCTATCTCAAGTTATATTATCTGTTTTCGATAAAAATACTTACAAAAGTTTAATTCCTGTTAATAGCCAATTAAATAACCTTAAAGTTGAGGGTTATATTAGTCAACCTAGTTATGCCAGAGGAAACAGAAGCTATGAAATTGTCTTTATAAACGGAAGATTTGTTAAGAATAAGTTATTATTTCAAGCCATTGAAAACGCCTATAAAGAGCGTTTACCCATTAACAAATATCCTGTATGTATGATTAGTTTAAGTATCGACCCACGCTTTATTGATGTTAATGTTCATCCTACTAAAACAGAGGTAAAATTCCATCATGAGGATGAAGTTTATCATGGGGTGTATCGTGTTGTTAGTGAAGCCCTAACTAAAAGAATGTTAATCCCGAAACTTGAAGTAACAGAAAGGGTTTATGAAGGAAAAATTAACACAAAAACTAAAGATGAAGAACAGAAAAATCTAGATAAAGAACTGAAAAATTTTAGAGAAAATCATCAACATCAACAGGATCATAAGTTAATGAAGCAAGTCTCTAATAAAACAGAAGGATTAAAGACTTTAGAAGTTGATAAAACTGATAATAATCCTAAAGATTCTATAGACCAAAAGATCATTCCATCAAAGGAGATCAAGGAAGACCCTCCAGATAAGGAAAGTAAGCAAAAGAACAGTGTAGAAATTTTTAAGGATAAAACCGCCTACATTACGAATAATAACAAAGAAATGTCTATTGAAAAGCCTTCAACTTCCCATCAGGTTTTAGAGCAACTCTTGATTAATGAAGAAAACTTAAGCCATCATAATATGGTAAAGGAAGAGGAAGATATCCAAGAAAGTTTTATAAATTCTCTTTTAACGAATCAAAAAATTATTGGACAACTATTTAATACTTATATATTATTAGAAAAGGATGCTTCCTTGTATTTAATTGATCAGCATGCTGCCCACGAAAGATTAGTCTATAATAGAATCATGAAGGAGTTTAAGGAAGAAAAAGTAATTAGTCAGCAATTATTGTCTCCTTATGTACTTAATTTATCATCAGAAGATTATGGTGTGTTAATTCAACATATTAATAGTTTTAAGACAATAGGTTTTGACATTGAAGATTTTGGGCAAAATACCCTTATTATAAGGGGTGTTCCTGTCCTTTTAGGTGTACCTAGGGATTTTAATTTTCTTCTAGAGACGATAGATGATTTTAAAAATGGATACGATCGTAAAATCCCATTTCAAGAAAAACTTATCCAAAGGGCTTGTAAAGAAGCAATTAAAGGGAAGGATCAACTAAGTACTATGGAAATTAAAAAGTTATTAGAAGACTTAAAAGAACTTGAACCTCCATTAACTTGCCCCCATGGTCGACCAATCGTCCTTTCATTAACTAAATATGAAATTGAAAAATACTTCAAAAGAATTCAGTAGAAGGGAGAGGAACCCTTGAAAAAGAGATTACTTTTTATAGTAGGACCTACGGCTGTTGGTAAAACCGATACTGCAATACATCTAGCAAAAAAATTAGAAGGGGAAATTATCTCTGCTGATTCAATGCAAATCTATCGGTATATGGATATCGGTACTGCAAAACCTACCGTAGAAGAACGTGAAGGAATTCCCCATCATTTAATGGACTGTGTAGACCCAGATGAGACCTTTTCAGTAGCAGAATTCCAAGCTCAAGCAAATGCCGCCATTGAGGACATTACAAGTCGAGGTAAGCTCCCCATCATCGCTGGTGGTACAGGTTTATATGTAAACTCCCTTTTATATGAAATGGACTTTACCACAACGATTTCAAATTGGCAGCTACGACAAGAATTAGAAGAACTGGCTAAAACCCAAGGAAATGAGTACTTGCATAATAAACTAAAGGAAATGGACCCTAAGGCAGCCGAAAGAATTCATCCCAATAATGTTAAGCGGGTTATTAGGGCAATCGAAGTTAATTCTGAAGGTGGAGAACAAATGGGGGATTTTAGTACTGATATAAGAATGAATGAAGCCTATAACCCCTATATGATTGGTCTCACTAGAGATCGTCAAGAACTTTATGAAAGAGTTAACTTAAGAGTAGATATTATGGTTGAACAAGGTCTCTTAGAAGAGGTGAAAAAACTATTAGACATGGGCTATCCAGAGGATTTAGTAGCTTTTAAAGGTTTAGGATATAAAGAAATAATTGGGTATTTAAAGGGCCAGTATAGTTTGGAAGAAGCTAAAGAAATTTTAAAAAGAGATACTCGCCGTTATGCTAAACGGCAATTGACATGGTTCAAACGATATGATATGGTTAAATGGTTTAATTTAACAAATATTTCATCAAAAGACAAATTATTTCAGCAATTAGTTGAGGATATTGAAGGATATTTCAAATCCACATAGAATAGTTTATATTATAAATGTTAGAGGAGGCAATTGAGGATGAAAAACAACATCAATCTGCAGGATGTTTTCTTAAATCAAGTTAGGAAGGATAATACCCCAATAACTGTGTATCTAGTTAATGGTTTTCAGTTAAAAGGTTTAGTTAAGGGTTTTGATAATTATACAATCGTGTTAGATTCAGAGGGAAAACAACAAATGATCTATAAACACGCAGTATCTACCATCTCTCCTACAGTTCCTGTTAATTTAAGTCAATTAGTTAAAAACCAAATGCAAGGCTAAAAAATGATATCTATGTATATTTGTACTTAATTATAGACCGTCTTTAATCAAGACGGTTTATTATTTTTTTGACTTCCATTGAATATGATTAAAGTAGCAACTATTTCGAGGTGATAAAATGAAGAGAAATAAGGTTGAGTACATAAAGGGTAAGTACATCGATTTTGAAGGGGGCAATTTATCAACAAATGAGTTTTTTGATTATTTGATACAACAATCAAGAGGGGCCAACTATTCCAGTAAAGACCCTAAAGTTCAAGAAGAATCTATTGAGGGTATACTTGAAGAACTAAGGGAATTGATTGGATTAGGAGGAATTAAAACCCTGATAGATGAGATATTAGCCTATACTGAAATACAGAATAAACGAAAGGCCATCGGATTAAATGCTGATGCCCTTGTATTACACATGGTTTTTAAGGGGAATCCTGGTACAGGAAAAACAACTGTGGCTCGTTTAATAGGAAAAATTTTTAAGGCTAAAGGGGTCTTATCTAGTGGCCATATGATTGAAGTAGAAAGGGCCGATTTAGTGGGAGAATATATTGGTCATACAGCAAATAAAGTAAGGGATCAAGTAAAACAGGCCCTTGGTGGTATTTTATTTATTGACGAGGCTTACTCTTTAGCCCGTGGTGGAGAAAAGGATTTTGGTAAAGAAGCTATTGATGCATTGGTAAAATCGATGGAAGATCATAAAGATAACCTCGTTTTGATTCTTGCCGGATATAAAGAAGAAATGGAGGATTTCTTAAAAATAAACCCAGGGCTTAAATCTAGATTTCCCATCCATATGGATTTTGAAGACTATACAATAGAAGAGTTATTAGAAATTGCTGAATCGATGGTAGCTGAAAGGGAATATACCTTATCTATATCAGCAAAAGCAAAACTCTGTCATTTACTATCACAAAAAAGACTAAGGGATGGTGTTCATTCAGGTAACGCACGATTGGTTAGAAATCTGATTGAAGCAGCAATAAGAAGACATGCAGTTCGTCTTAAAAGCAAAACTGACTACACAAGGGAAGACTTAATGATTTTAATTAGGGATGATTTTAAAGAGGAAGATAAAAGCACTAGTTAGAATAGGTATTCTTTTATTTTATTAGGCATATGTTGTAAAGAGTGGACAATATTTCAGCATTGGAGGGTGATAAAACATATGGAATCTTGTATACTTATAGGCAAACCCAATGTAGGAAAAACCTCTTTTTTTTTAAGTTTTGCATCCTATTTAGGGGTTTCAAAATATCAACTACTCTTCAAAGGTCTCGATGGAGAGGTTCAAAGACAATCCTATGGAGTAGAACTAGCAAAAAAATATTTTGTTAGTAGCAGCCCCTTCAAAACCAAAGAACTATGTGAAATTCAACTTACAATCCCCATCTATAAAGGTACTCAACAGCTAAAGTTGCTAGATACAGGCGGATTAACTGATGGGATACATTTTGATCCTCAAGTTAGAAAATCGATGGCTTTAACAATTAAAAGTATTGAAAATACAAAGGTATTGCTACATATGATGGATGCGTCGAATGTATCTGGTAATCAAATTAATTCTGTCAGCCAAATCGATGATCAAATAAACCTTTTGGGAAGGTCAAAAGGCAAGTATTGTATTTTAGCAAATAAAATGGACTTGAAGGATAGTCAAGAGGGGCTTCAATTACTACAAAAAAGATATCCTACAACCTATATCATACCTGTTTCAGCAATAAATCGAACAGGATTTAAAGAGGTGAAGATGTTTGTGGCTAGAAATATTTAAACGTTATATTTCCGTGTTTCTTCTAGGGATTGTTATTAAACTCCTTGATGATGAAGTAGATCAAGACCAAGAGCTAAGGGGTATGCCAGACAATCAAGTATTACGGGAGCTACAACTATATAAGCTCCCCTACAGTTTATTATTTCTTTCCATAGCCATGATTCTTGATCCCCATTATAGTTTTGCATTATTCTCTGGAGCATATATCACTGGCATGTTCCACATCACAAACCAACGACTACCTTTAAAATTAAAATCTTATCAAGAAATAATCTTAATTACCCTCTTAAATATTTTACTTCTACCCATTGATGTATTTTTTCATGGTATGTTTCTTATTTTTATTATTCAGTTGTTGGACGACTTACTAGATCTAGATTATGATATAACCTATGGTTATTTTAACTATGTTCATTCCTTTGGAAAAGTCGAGGTAGGAATCCTTATCTTAATTTTTATTATTGCTTCCTTCATGCTATCATGGGTAAATACTTTAATTATTTTGCCCTTAGGGATTTTAATAAACTACTTGTATTCTTGGTTGTAGGAGGGGTATAATGCTATATGGATACATAATCATACTTTGTCTAATTATGGTGTTACTAGGTTATGCTACAGGAAGACGGATCGGTATAAAGGAAGGTTTCCAAAAAGGATTATGCCAAGTACCTTTAGATCTGAAATTAGAGTATTTTGAAACTAGTAAATGTCCTATTTGTACAAAAGAACAAGGTAAGAACTACAAAGGAGGAAAAGGTTAAATGCCTTATGAAGATAATATTTTAACTACACTATTTGGAATTTCTCCAAAACTAATTGAAAGAACAAAAGTAATTGAGGAAGATATTAAAGAGGTTTTTACTGAGTATGAAGAGATTAAAGCATATAATCAATATAAAGTACTAAAGGCCATGCAGGAATGTCGACTTAGTGACCAACATTTTCAGTGGACCACAGGCTATGGCTATAACGATTTAGGAAGAGATAAGCTTGAAGAAATTTATGCAAAAGTTTTTTCTACTGAAGATGCTATTGTAAGACCCATCATTGTGAATGGAACCCATGCCCTAACCTTAGCCCTTTCTGGTGTTCTATCTCCTGGAGATGAAATGGTATCAGTTACTGGAAAGCCCTATGACACCTTGGATGAATTAATTGGCCTTAGGGGAGATTATCATCTAAGTTTTTCAAAGTTGGGAATCAGTTATAAACAAGTAGATTTTACTCCTGAAGGAGAGGTAGATTTTAAAGCAATTGAAAGAAGTGTAAATGAAAAAACTAAATTAGTTTATATTCAACGTTCGACTGGCTATAGCTTTAGAAGGGCCGTAGACATAGAAACCCTTGAAGAAATCATTTCCCTTGTAAAAGGAATTAACCCTAATATTATTTGTATGATCGACAACTGCTATGGAGAATTTTTAGAAAAGAAAGAACCTACAGAAGTGGGGGCTGACCTAATGGCTGGCTCCCTCATTAAAAATCCAGGGGGAGGACTAGCCCTTGCTGGAGGTTATATTGTAGGTAGAAAGGACTTAATCGAAGCTATTTCTTACCGAATGACTTCACCAGGTATCGGCAAAGAATGTGGCTTAACCTTTGGACAGTCAAGAACCATGTTTCAAGGTCTTTTTTTAGCTCCCCATGTAGTATGTGAAGCCATGAAGGGAGCAGTATTTTGTGGCAGGTTATTTGATGATGCCGGTTATACTGTTAGACCAACGGCCCAAGATCGTCGAAGTGATATTATCCAATCGGTTGAGTTAGGAGACCCAGAGAAGGTATTGGCCTTTTGTCGTGGTGTACAAGCAGCAGCACCAGTAGATTCTTATGTAACACCTGAAGCATGGGACATGCCAGGGTATGAAAATCCTGTTGTAATGGCAGCAGGGGCCTTTGTTCAAGGTTCTTCAATTGAATTAAGTGCAGATGCACCAATAAGACCACCTTATATTGTATATTTTCAAGGGGGATTAACCTATGAGCATTCAAAGCTAGGGGCCTTAAAGGCATTGCAAAATATTATTGACTTGAAATAGACCTTGCTTCTACTCCTTATACCACCTCTCTAATTTGTGCAAGAAAAGAGAGGAAACCATCAGATGAAATGAGTAAAATATCCTTAGAAGGAGCTGATCTAATGGAATGGATTGAAAGACTGAACCAATCAATTACTTATATTGAAGAACACTTAACCGAAGAGATAAACTATGATGAAATTGCAAAAATTGCCTGCTGTTCTACCTATCATTTTCAGAGAATGTTTACCTATATGGCAAATGTCTCTTTATCTGAATATATTCGCCGTAGGCGAATGTCTTTAGCAGCAGTTGATCTTCAAAATGGCGAAGAGAAGGTAATTGATATCGCCCTTAAATATGGCTACAGTTCTCCAACTGCCTTTAATCGTGCATTTCAAAGTGTTCATCAAATTGCCCCCTCTTTGGTAAGAGAAGAAGGTATTTCGGTTAAGTCCTTTCCACCCATTAGCATCAAAATTACTGTAAAGGGAGTGGAAGAAATGAATTATAGAATAGAAAAAAGAGAAGGGTTTCGGATTGTTGGTGTTTCCCAACCCCTACATCGAGAAATTGAAAAGAACTTTGAAATTGTACCCCAGATGTGGCAAAAAGCTGGTGTGGATGGCACCATTGGCAAATTAGCCAGCATGATGGAGGGACAACCAATGGGGCTTTTAGGGGTAAGTGCTTGTGGTAGCGAAGAAGAGTGGAGATATTTTATTGCTGTAGCCACCTCTCAAGAGATTGATGATTCATTAGAGGAATATCATGTTCCTGCTGGTACATGGGCTATTTTTACCGGTAGTGGAACAAACCTGTCTATTCAAGAACTAGAACAAAGGATAGTAACTGAATGGCTTCCTACCTCTGGTTATGAATATGCCAATGCCCCCGATATAGAAGTTTATTTAAATGCAGACCCACAAAATACCCAATATGAGGTATGGATACCTGTGATTAAAAAATAAGAGCATAAGTGGAGAATAAAAGAGCTTTCTAAAGGAGGCTCTTTTTTTGATTATTCTATCATATTCCTTTATTTTGTAATGAAGTTTTGTATACTTACAGTAATTTACATTAACTTGAAGGGGGGAGGGTCGATATGATGTATTGAGATTGTATATGGTAACAATCTTCGTATTTATGATGACAATTACTTTACAGAAGGAAGAGGTCTAATACCTGATATATGGGTTGATCCAAACCATGCTCTAGAAAAAGTAATTTATCTTATTGATTATTATAATCTTATTTTAATAGAGGATAAATAAATTAAGCAACATTTATATTAATGTATAATGGCAGTCCCAATAAAGTAGTAATCTCTAATAAGTAATAAAAATAAACTGCTCTATAAAGATACTATCGATCTCTAGAAGCAGTTTATTTTCTTCTTATTATTAAAATTAATTTACTATATTTGATATAAAGAACGAGCATTTCCATATCATAAATACCATAAAAGACATTTCATTTCTTTCAAAAAGAACAGTAATTTAATATGAATAAAAACTTGAATTTCATATAGTACTGTAAACTGATTAAAGATTAATAATACTACCATCTTTCAGTTGAATCATTGGAGATAGGGGATAATTAACAAAGTCTCTAAATCCAATAATCATTCCTTGTTGGAAATTATTAAGGGTAATTTGTTGGCCCGTTTTTAGAAATAGTGTTCGATCAATGAAAATTCTTAAAACATTTGGGTCAAACACACTTCCACCTTTTTCCCAAATATGTTGTAATGCCTGTGTTGGCTTTGCTCCATCATTATAAAAATAGCCACCAACTATTTCATCATAGGCATGGGCTATGCTTATAATTCTACCATAAAGATTTATGTCAGAAGCCTTTTTACCATTGGGGTATCCACTTCCATCATAGTATTCATAATGATCTAATATACCGCATAGAATGGTCTCTTTTCTAATAACCGGTAGACGATCTGCTAATTTCTTTAATTCTGCTAATAGTAGTTTATAAAAATCTTGATTTGATAATTTCCTCTTTAAACGCATGTCAAATTCCTCTGTAGGTATTTTGGTAACAGAAATATCTATAAGTAGAGTTGTAAGTGCTAAATCTAGTAAGTTTTCATCTGTTAATTCTAAGGTTAATCCGATCATTAAAGCTGTTGCGGTGGTATTAATGCTATGTACTAATATAATATCTCGATAATTTTTAAGTCTATTAAGTTCATTATACAAATCGATATCTTCTAAAATGATATTAACTAAACTTTCTCTAAGTTTTACAGCTCTTTCCTTTAAATGAGTAGATTCTAATTTTTTTTCAAATGAATTGAAAAAAGGCAACTTGAAAAGGTAAGATACAAAATCATCATTTCTAGCATATTTACTATCTGTATTTTCTTCAATTTCAGATTCAATGTTTGCTCTGTTATCAACAAAGGAATCTTTATTTAAATCTAAGTTAAGAGATTTACTATATATTTCACTTAACTGTTCTTGCTCTTTAATTAGCCAAGGGTCATTATATAGCTTATTTTCAATATAGTTTTCAAAGGTATAATCAGATGAAAGTACAAGGGCATAAAGGTCATGAGGAACTTGTTTCTTAATTTTATGGGCTAAGTCAAACGAGAGGATCTTATATTGTTTTACTAACATTAAACCATCTAATCGAAAGATAGGATGGAGTATTACATCTCCATTCATTAAATCTTTAACTTGTTTTTTAATAAACACCTTAGTTTGTCCAGAAACTTCTGTTTTCATATTAGTTGCCTCCTTTTTTGTTTCAATGATTAGTTGAAGAGAAAAGCAGAAAAAAATCTCCTTTTATCTATTATAGTAAAAAAGTGCATCTTTTTGAAGGAAATTTTGTAAATTTTCTTAATTTTATCACATTTAATAATAGTTAGTCTCTATATACTTATAAAACATAAGGAATAACCAATCATCCTTGGAAATTTAATATTTAAGTAGCAAAAGATAAAAGAACTGCTCCTTTAAGATGTATATCTCTAGAAGCAGTTCCTTTAATTTTTAGAATAGTTTTTTATTGAAAATAATTTTTTATAAAAGATGGGGCATTATCTGTATCATAAGTACCAAAGAAGGACACTTCATTTCTTTCATTAACAAATCTGACTGTATACCCGTTTGATCTGTTGTTTCTCCACGGAGTATAATAACTAAGAAGGATTTCTTCAATTTCTTCTTTATCTATAACTTTTAAAGATTTATCTGTTTCAATAAATTCTACAGTGTAAATATTATGGAAATCTTCTCCAGATTCAATTTCTTCTACTAAAACATAGCTAATTTCTTCTGGCATCACCCTAGCTCGTTCTAAATAACCTTTTTCTTGAAGCCAAGCTTCAAACTTCTCGAAATTTTTATGCCAAGGTGCCCTTAGAAAGTTTATGTTTCGTCGATAGGAGTTAGAGTATTGATCATCTTCAAGCATTAAATCTAAATATGCCCAGGGCTCTCTCATATCATAAAGATCATCATAGTCGGCATTTCTAATTTCCTGTTTAATTATCTCAATTGCCTCCTGAATTTCAACGGGATCAACAATCGTTAAACGATCATTATTACTTACGCCAACTTTTTCAAAGGTAAGTTTTTCAACTTTGCTAGTATCAGCAGATAATACGTCATATTTCATTACTTTATCTTCTAATGACTCCCTTAGCGGTTTAATATACTCTTCATAGTTCTTTTGATCTATACGATAACCTCTTGCTATTTTCTTCCCGTTTTGAAGGTGATATACCAAAGAAATCTCTATAATATCAGGATTGTAGTAGCCCACATTCTCATTAGACCAAGAGTTTGATTCCTTTAGTATTTTTTGATGAAGCCCTTGAATGATTTCAATATTATCTGGTGTAATATAAAGCTGCCTATTTAGGGTATTATTATATTGTCCACTGTGATAAGCGTAAAATCCATTGTTAAAATAAACAGCTTCTATTTCGTCAAGCTGCGGAACCCTTGAAGTATAACCAGTAAAGTCAAATAAAATAGTAACTAATACAATAGTCATAAGAGCAAAATAGGTTAGATAACCCCTAAATGTCTTTTTGTTAAAAATCCTTACAGATTTTTGAATAATTGCTTCTGCCACAATATAACCAAACAGAGAAGCGGCTAAATACCCAAGCAGCATCCAACCTTTTCCACCATGGACATTATAGATGTATACCCCAAATAACACCATAAAAGAGAAGGTGACACCGTATTTAAATAGATGGTTGAGAGTTCTAAATACAATAACTTGGCTGCCTCTTTCTAGTTTTCTTTTATTGTATAGATATTGACCTAAGAAATAAATCGCCACAGAAAATATAATATACCCGATCACATTTTTAAGGGTAAGGGGATGCCTATATAATTCTGCTATTTTGATTAATGGTGACAATCTAATAATACTATCTCTGTTATAAAAGCCTGATCTAAAACCAAATAATAGGGTCTCTAAATTACTTGTTACCAACATTAGTAGTCCAGTTGGTAATAATAGCACAATATAAGTTAATACTCCTTGGGCAATAGATACGCCAGTAACTACCCCAGCAAATACAGTACTTAAGAAAATTAAAGAATTCATTAAAATTGTTGTTCCTGCCCAAACACCAATGTTAAGTTCAATAGCGTAGGGGGTTAAATAAATAACCTTTAATGCCCAGCAGATAAGGGCAGTTAAAATAACAGGGATTGTTAGAAGTAACAGACCTAATAAGACATGATTAGCATATAAAGAACTTCTTTTAATAGGTAAACTATGAATCATGTCATTAGCACTTTTATTCTGCAAGTAATTAAATAGTAAAATTGCCAACAATACAGGAACGATATAAATTAGAAAATGTTGAAAGGGTCCAGTTCTAAAATTAAATAGTCCCTCAATGTCATAAAAACGATCGCCTCTAATAATTACGGGTAATCTCAATAAAATTGAAAGAGGAAATAGAAGGAATAGGGCAATAAAGTAGAGTACACCCATCCAATAAAATCTTTTAAAACTATTCTTTAATATTCCTTTATTCAATAATGATGTTTTCAATTGCATATCCGATATCCCCCATTTCATAAATAAATATCTCTTCTAAGGTTAAGGGTAAAATATCTAGAATTACAGGTTGATATTTATTTAAAGTATTTAGTAAAGTATCTTTATCTCCCTTAATTACGAAAAGTTCTACACTTCCTCTTTTCTCGTGATAAAGATAATTAATTTGACTTAAAAAATCAGCTGGAGGCTGCTCTTTAAAAACAACCTGAATTTTATGAGTATCTTTTTTTAAGTCATCCAAATCCTTTTCAATTACTAGATTTCCCTTGTGAAGTATACCAATATGATCACATAAATCTTCTAATTCCCTTAAGTTATGGGAAGAGATCATAATTGTTAGTTCTCTTTCAGCAACATCTTGTATCAGTAGGTTTTTAACTTTTTGTCTAATAACAGAGTCCAGTCCATCTAAGGGTTCATCTAAAATAAGTACCTCTGGCATCATAGACAGTGAAAGCCAGAAGGCAACCTGTCTTTGCATTCCCTTAGACAATTTATGTATCTTCATATTAAAGTCTAAATTGAATACCTTTTGAAGACTTTGATATCTACTTTCGTTCCAATTGGGATAGATATCCCGATAAAATTTAGCCATATCTTCAATGCTATAGGAAGAAAAGAAGTAGAGGGCATCAGATATATAAACTACCCGTTGTTTTAGATCAACATTTTCAAAAACCCGTTCACCGTCAATCATTACTTTACCATGATCTTCTTGATAAATTCCAGCTAAGGTTTTAAGGAGGGTAGTTTTCCCAGCTCCATTGGAACCTAGTAAACCATAGATTGATCCTTTTTTTACGTGTAAATTTAAATTTCTAATTGCTTCAATATCCTCAAATTCTTTAGTTAAGTTTATAGCCTCAATCATTTTTCTTTACCTCCCCCAATGTTGTGATCAACATGAGTAATTAATTCAACTAATTCTTCTTTATTCATACCTAAGTAAATAGCCTCCGATAAAATTTTTATAAGTTCATCCTTTAATTTTTTTAATTTTTCTTGATGAATACTGCCTATGATCGGTGCCACAAAATTCCCCTTTCCCTTTACAGTATAAATGAACCCCTGGCGCTCTAATTCTCGATACGCCTTTTGTATTGTATTTGGGTTTATTGTTAGTTGTTGAGCTAAAACCCTAACCGACGGTAGCTGCTCATCGGGTTTCAATACTTCAGTGATGATAAGCTCCTTTAATTTTTCAATCAACTGTTCGTAAATCGGCAAGCGACTTCTTAAATCTAATTCAAACATTGATTCCCTCCTTTCTGTATTAAGAGAACTAACTGTATTACTACTGATAATACAGTTAGTATATTATATATTCTTATAAATGTAAATAGATACTAAAAATTTATTCTAGGAGATGGGAAAGGGAGAAGAGAAGGGAAGTGAAAAAAAGAATGAAAATACCATAATAGATTATTAATTCCATAAGACGGGGTAGACCATCATAAACAAAAGGAGGGGAGAGGACTGAAAGAAAGCAAAATAAAAAGCAGCACCATTAGGTACTACTTTATCAGATAGCCTTGTATACATGAACATATTTTTAAGACTAACATACTTATATGTACTAGCTTTTACATTTTTCTAAACACACCTATAACTTTACCGAGAATAGATGCTTCTTTAACAATAATAGGTTCCATAGAACTATTTTCTGGTTGAAGACGAATATGATCAGCTTCACGATAAAAACGTTTTACTGTTGCTTCTTCTCCAATTAAAGCGACAACGATATCTCCGTTACGGGCTATTGACTGTTGTCTAACAACGACATAGTCTTGATCCATTATGCCAGCTTCAATCATGCTATCACCTTTAATGGTCAACATGAAAACAGTAGAATTGCCACTATCTATAAAATCCATTGGCATAGGGAAGGTATCCTCAACATTTTCAACTGCAAGAATAGGTTGACCAGCGGTAACCTTACCAACAATAGGTATATTAATAATTTCTTTTTTTAGTTGATAATCAACAGTATCATTAAGTAATATTTCAATCGCTCTAGGTTTAGTGGCATCTCGTCTGATATACCCTTTATCCTCTAGCTTTGATAGATGCCCATGGACAGTGGAAGTTGAACGTAAACCAACTGCTTCACAGATTTCCCTTACAGAAGGTGGATAGCCTTTTTCATTAATTTGACTTTTCATATACTGTAATATTTCAATCTGTTTGGTATTTAAATCCTCAAACATGGAAGTAACTCCTCTCTATAAGTGAATAATTTACTACATTATACCATAGGATGCCAAAATATACAAACATCCGTTCGTAATTTCTGGATTTTTTTAATCTTCATCAATCCATTCAAAGTTTTTAACAATTTCCCTTTTAACGTTCTTTTTATGGGCTGCATATAATTGAGTGGTAGTGACATTGTCATGGTCTAGCAGATTTTGTACATCGTAAATAGAAAATCCCTGCTGAATTAATGATGTTGCCGCTGTTGCCCTTAACTTATGAGGACTATAGCCATTTTCAGGACTTGTTCCCAAGACAAAAGATGTATACTTTTTAACTAGGTTCCGGATGGCTTTAGTCGTCATCCGCTTTTTTTGTAGCGAAAGAAAAAGGGCGTCTTTATTTTCATCATCTAAAGTTTCCTCTTTAGGACGCTCAAATTCAATATATTCCTTAATTACTTTTTCACAGGTTCTATTAGTTGGCATTAAAACCTCTTTGCTCCGTTTTCTATATATTCGAAATTCACCTCTATTAAAGTTAAAAGAGGTGATATTTAGTTGCTGTAATTCGCTAAGTCTAAGACCATAGGTAACAAAGAGCAGTAGGATTGCACGATCCCTTAGTTTTGTTTTTTCCCAATAACTCTTTTCTTTTTCTGTGAAGAGTTCTCCAGATTCAACAGCATCTAATAGACGGGCAACTTCATCGATTTCAAGACGTTTAATAGCATCTGGTTGTGGTTTCGGTAACCTAATGGGGTTAAAACCATCAGTAATATTATTCTTTATAACCTCATCACGATACAAAAACTTAAATAAAACCGATAGAGAAGACTTCTTTCTAGCCAACGCTCGATTATGGTTCTCCATAACCTTTACATTGTGATCTTGCTTGATCATATATCTTGTACAATAATCTCCTATAAATCGATTAATATCTTTAGCTGTTATATTACTAAACTCTTCTGCAGTAATCTCCTTTAACCCTTCAGCAGAAGTAATGTTGGTTTCCTTCACTAAATACCTGCAAAAAAACTGGATATCCTGAAGATAAGCCAAACGAGTAGAAAGGGCAACTGCATTTTTTAAGTAGATAAAAAAATCCCTCATAAAAACAGGAAGTTGAGATTCAATGTCTAAACATGTCTCAATAGTTTCATGTTCCTTTAATACGATATTATCTGGTCGATCTGACTTGTTATGTACTGTTAATTGTTTTTTATTAGCCATAAAATCACCCCTTATCCCTATTGTAAACATAAAAACCAAACTAGACAAGGGAGAATATTGAAATATAAACAATATCAAGAGTATTAAAATAAAATAGTACTCATTTCTTATAGCCCTTCTCATTTGTAATCTAAAACTATCTATTATATAATTACTTATTATATGATTGGTTATGATATATAACATGATGTAAGAATAAATTCATGGAGTCCCACGTTTCAGCTTAGAAATTAAGCAATATATGTTTATGAGCTTTAACACATGTTATGTTCTACTATTTCAATTAATGAAGTATAAGTAAGTGGTAATGATAAAATGGAAAAAATACGATATACAGTTTTTTATAATAAGGACTATTCTTATAGAAGAGGTGGTTAATAGTGGGTACGAATGTGGGTAAAAAAGACATTAAAGAAATTTATTTTGTAAGAAGTATTGTCTGTTTATGCGTGGTCTTAGTTCATTCCATTACTAGGGTTAATGATCTATATACAGGGATACAGAGTCCCCAAAGTGAATTACTATTATTATGCATTCGACTCATATTCACCTTTGGAACACCTATTTTCATCTTTTTGTCAGAGTTTCTATTGGCATATTCTTACCCCAATGAAATGCCCAGTAACTTCATGGGTAAAAGGGTAAAATATATTCTTATGCCCTATGTATCCATGTCCTTTCTCTATGGGTTTGTGATGGTTTGGGAAAATGGGGTTGAAGGCTATTTATTTGGGTCATATATGGTGAATGTACTCATGAATCTTGCCTTCGGATTTTACAGACATGGTTATTTTATTTTAGTAATATTCCAGTTTTACTTTATTCATATATTGTTCCATAAGAAGTTAAGGCTACTGAATCCCATAAAAGTGATTTTAGTCTCATTCCTTATTAATGTCATCTATTTAGGATTCTTTAGCTTTATTCATCCACCAGCAATACCCTTTGGTAATCAACTTTGGGATGGTTTATCTTGGGGTACTTTTCCTTCGTGGATTTTCTATTTTACTTTAGGATTTTATATAGGGGGAGACTACCAACAATTTAAAACTCTATTAAGAAAATATAAAAAGGTTATTAAAGTACTCCCAATCTTTACAGGAAGTATTGTCCTTTATCTATATCTAAAGGGAATGATCACCTTCAATAGTTCTAAAAGGGTAGATATGATTTTATTTTCTACCAGTATGCTTTTCTTACTTTTTTATATCTCAACTGCTAAGGTTAAGATTCCTAAAATAGCTCAATGGTTTAGTGGATACTCCTTTGGAATATATTTATTCCACATGTTATATTTAGCTTCTTTAACGGGGATACTAATGGATAAAAATTATTACCATATCAGTCCTGTTATCATGTTATTTTTACTGTTCTGCCTAAGTACATTATTATCAATTTTTACGACCTATGTTTTAGGTAAACTACCATTTGGTGTCTATATCGTTGGAAAAACCCCTAATAACAGCAATAAAATTAGAATTATTGATGAAAATTATTCCAAAATAGCTAGGTAAAATGTTATACTTGTACTATACTTTTTACAATATTACTAAAGAGGTGGCCATATGGAAATTTTAATCGTCGTTGCAATTATTGTGATCCTATTCTTGATCTACTTCGTTCCTTTATATAGGCGAACAAAGAACTTAGAGAAAATGTTAAACAAAGGAACAAATTTATCGGCTTATATTAGTGAGGTAGAAGCCCATATCAATAAAACTAAAAATAAGAAGTACCAAAATTTCCTTCTAATTAATAAAGCATCTGGACTGGTTGCTCTAGGAAAATATAAAGAAGCTGTTAATCTTCTAAAGGTCTTTGATAATAAAGATCTGAAGGAACTGCCAAAGGTCTATATTGTGCAATACTACAGTAATTTATTATACGGTTTATTAATTACTGAAAAACACGAAGAGGCCGAAAGATTGTATGCGGCAACCTATAAACTTCTTTCTGGGTACATTAATCATAGAGCCTTAAGAAATCTACTGCTATCAACTTTTGGAACCTATGAATATTATTTAGGTAATGTAAATAAAAGTAAAGAATTATTAAATGAACTTTTTAAATCTAAGGAACTGACTCCATTACAAAGAATTTCTAGTCTTTATTACTTAGGCATGTTAGATTTAAAAGATGACAACGCTTCTGACGCTAAGAATAAGTTCGATGAAATCTTAAAGGTTGAACATGATAATCCTTACTTTAAAAAGCAAGCTTCTAACCAATTGAAAAACCTAGAATAATGAAACTTAATATAATATAACTTAAAATATTTACAAATGACGATACCACAGCTTAATGTCTCTACTAGCTGTGGTTTTTTATGTATTAATTTGAAGGATTTTACATCAACTAAGCGAATACCTTTAGTAAGAAGTAAAACATCCAGTCAGGTTTAAAAGACCTCAAAAATTAATACGCTAAGCTTGAGCTTCAGGAATTACAAATTTACGGAAATTTTAGTATAGACAATTAAGCCTATACCAAATGTCTAAAATTAATAAGGACAATTAAGAAAACTTAGATAGAGAATGCTATCTATCATAAAAAAATTGGAGGGTTAAATGAAAAAAACGATCCTATTAATAACTCCAGAAAATCAAGAAATTAATTATTTCCGAAAAAGGCAGTTTAATAATTTTATTCAGATTACAATGCCTTATTTAGCTGCTTTTATTAATGAAGAACACTACGACATAACCCTTATAGACGAATATAATCAAAAGATTCCCTTTAAAGAAGATTTTGATTTAGTTGCCATAACAGTTAATACCCCCAATGCTAACCACTGCTATAAAATTGCAGAAGCATTTATGTCTAAAGGCTCTTATGTTGTAATGGGAGGCCCCCACGTTACTTTACTCCCCCATGAAGGTACGCTCCATTGCAACAGTATCATTATTGGAGAAGCGGAAGAGACTTGGCCTCAATTTCTAATAGACTTTTATAATGGAGTTCCTAAGAAAATATATCAAACAACAGATACACCTAGTCTAAAGGGGATCCCTACTCCTAAGAGGAGTTTAATTCGGAGAAGATTTTTTACAAAGGGAGCCGTCATTGCATCTAGGGGCTGCCCCTATAGCTGTAGTTACTGTAATCTAAAACAAATTTACTGTAATTCCTTCCGAACACGCCCTGTTGGAGAAGTAATTGAAGATATTAGAGAAATAGCAGGTAGGTATTTTGTATTTTGGGATGACAACTTTTTTGGTGATATAAAGTTTGCTAAAGAATTGCTTAGGGAACTTAAACCCTTAAAAAAGAAATGGGCAGCTCAAGTTACTCTTGATCAATGTCAAGATGAGGAATTATTACAGTTAGCTAAAGAATCTGGCTGTATCTATTTCTTTATTGGCCTAGAATCCTTTTCAGAAGCTAGCCTTCAAAGTGTAAACAAAGGAATTAATAACGTTAAGGGTTATCAAAAAATTATTGACCTCATCCATCAATATGGAATTTCTCTTCAAGCAGGAATTATTTTTGGATTTGATACAGATGCAAAGGATGTATTTAATAATACTTTATTAGCCTGTAATCAATTGGGGATTGATGGCGCAACTGTCAGTATATTAACTCCCTTGCCTAAGACACCATTGTACAAACAATTAAAGGAAGAAGGTAGGCTACTAACAGAGGATTGGACCCACTATAATGGAAAAACAAGAGTCGCCTATCAGCCTAAAAATATGACGCCAAAAGAATTGTTTGAAGGGTATATGAAGTTTAGAAAAGAATTTTATTCCTTTAAATCTATTTATAAAAGACTAAAGAAATCAAGAACTAATCTTTTACATAATTTAATCGTAAACTTAGGATATAAAATGAGCCTATAAATCTTTGATAAAGAGAAAGGGGAGAAGTGAAAACAATGGATGCTATTAAGTTTATAGAAGTTAATGACCAATTAAAAGGAGAATGGATGAAAGGCTCCCAGTGGAGTGAAGCAATTAACGAGAGGGTTATTCATACAAAAAAAGAAAATGGTTTTTCTATCATTGCAGAATATAATCATACTCCTGCTGGAATCATATCCATTAAATATCAAGAACTTATTAATCCTTTAGAGGATCTTATAGAAGCCTATATCGACAATATAGAAGTAAAGAATCAGTTCCGTAATAAAGGAATTGCAACAGCCCTTATCAAACGGGTATTTGAGATAATTAATGTAAAGCAACCAAAACCTTACCAGGTACGGGCATGGTCTACAATAGATAAAGTGGAAATGTTGAATCTTTGGAAAAAATTAGGGTTTTGTTTTTCTTCTACCTCCTACCTACTAAAAGAAGGGAGAGAGATTAAGGGTTATTATCTTACAAAGAAAATATAGGATGAAAGTGATATAGACTTTTTAGTTATATAGGGGGTATGATACAACATATGAATTTATTAGAAGATATTTATTTAGAATTGCCGTTACATGGACTCAAACAAGAACATGAACTAGGAGTAACAGAGATCCATAATAAAATGGGCATACACCTCTATCGAATAGAATGTAGAAGATACGATAAAAGTTAGTCAAAATCATCATCAAAAGGGAGGGTGGGAAATGAATCAAATTGCTATCATCTCGGATATCCACGGAAATATACCTGCACTTAATGCAGTTTTAGAGGACATTAAAGTACGAAAAATAGATAAAATCATCTGTTTAGGTGATTTAGCTGGAAAAGGTCCTAACTCTGCTGAAGCAGTTGATATGGTTCGCCAACATTGCCAAGTGGTTCTTAAAGGAAACTGGGACTATTATTTAGCAGATGAAGACCCCTTAGATTCTTTAAATCCCTCAAACTATTGGCATCAACAGTTATTAGGAGAAGAACGGTTAAAGTACATGAAAAACCTTCCCCTTTATGTGGAGTTTTACTTAAGTGGAAAGCTAGTAAGGCTATGTCATGCTTCCCCCAATGACCTATTTCATCGAGTCTATCAACATTCTGCTTTGGTTGAACTTCTTAAATTATTTGAAGAAACTCCAAGCCTTAACAAAAAAGCTGATATTGTTGGATATGGTGATATTCATGGAGCATACATAAATTATTTCGAAGATAAGACTCTCTTTAATGTCGGTAGTGTGGGTAATCCCTTAGATATACCACAGGCTGCCTATACCATCTTAGAAGGAAAGTTAGACTCAAAAATATTGGCCCCTTATTCGATTACTATTGTTAGGGTTCCCTATGACATAGATAAGGCCATTAACCACGCTATATCTTCTGATATGCCCGATTTAGAAGAGTATATCAAAGAATTACAAACAGCAGTCTATCGTAAAAAGTTAAGTAAAGAATAATTATTTTTATAACCTCTTTAGTATATAATCAGTAGAGTTCTCCCTTTACCTACTGAGATTACTAAAAGAGGTTTTATTTTTTAGATTGGTTATATTTTTTTATAATCAAAAAACTTTTTAAGATTTTTAAAGGTATATTATATATAAAGAAAAGTTAAACTCCAAATAAAATAATACTCATTAATAAAATGATAATCATTTCAAAAAACTTTTTATTAGATTGGGAGGTATATTATATGAAGACAACATTGAAGGGTGGTGACATAGTGAAGGAATTAGTTAGTAGAATTAAGGATGGCGATAAAAAAGCTTTTAAAGCCCTTTATGATCAATATGCAGACTACGCAATAAGGGTAGCTACAGTAATTACAAGGAATAAAACCTATGCAGCTGATGCAGTACAAGAAACCTTCATTCGTATTTATAAAAATATAGATAGCTTTGATGAAAGCAAACCCTTCGAACCATGGTTATATAGAATTTTAGTGAATGAATGTAATCGTTTATTAAAAAATCAGTCAAAGACCATTGCTATAAGCGACTATATTGAAGAGAATCCTTTATTATCAGAGGAAGATTCCCATAGGTTTGAAGAATACGAGGACTTATACTCAGCAATTCAAGAATTAGAGGAAAATAACCGGGTTCCTATTATATTAAAGTATTTAAAGGGTTTTTCAGAACTAGAAATTGCCGATACCTTAGATCTAAATGTCAATACAGTAAAGTCTCGCCTATATAAAGGTAGAGAAAAGCTTAGACAAATGTTGGAAAAGTACAGTGAAGGGAGGAAGCTATATGAATAGAAAAATAGATGACGAACTGGATGAAAAGATTAGAAACTCTCTTTTGAAGGAAAGTAAAGCTTCAGTAGAGTTAAAAGATGAAATATGGAATAAAATTGAAAAGAGAATAGATGAGGTTCATTATGAAAAGGATTTTAAAATGGAGGGATCTAGAAAAATGAGAACTGAAATTAAAAAGAATAACAGTAGAAAAAGACTTTGGGGTATTGGTACAGTAGCGGCTGCCCTTTTGATAGTATTTTTAGCCGGCACCGCTCCTGGTCATGCCACTATAGATAGAATAAGAGAGTTTTTTGCACCAGAAAAAACAATAACTGAAGAATTAGAAGGTATGGAAGAAGAACGGGATGTAACGCTACAAAAAAGCAAATTAGGTTATGTTATCTACTTCGATGAAGAAATGTTTAAAATGGATGCTCTTGATGGGAAAGACAAAATTGCGCCTATTCATCAGGCAGATTATGTACCTGAAGTCTATATGGAAATCCAGCAAGTTACAGATCAAAGTATTGATGAATTAAAAGAAGCACTTGAAAACCTAGTTAAAGCAGAATACGAAATCAATAGAACTGAAGATTCTGTTACCAGTCCTGTAGAAGGTATATTAATTCAGGGACAAAAGGGTTATCAATGGGATGATATTGTTGTTAGATACTACTTGATAGATAATACAGAAGGTGGCACATTTATCATTAAGCAACAATTTTTCGTTGAGGCTTTCGAAGGTTTTGGTGCTCGCTTTAATAATATGCTAAGAGAATTTCACATTATTAAATTAGAAGAATAATATCCCATAAACTGGCTGCAGGTTTATTGCTTGTTGATTAATTCGAACACAAGTATATCTCTTCCAATATTACCTCTTAGCTTGTTAGCCTTCTAGTTTTATCCATGTAAGTAGCCTTGTAAAAACATCTTAGTTTTTAATCTTAATTTTATCTTAATAATAGAATTACCTAGCTGTAGGAGGGTTTCATTTCCTACAGCTTTTGCTATCTTTTATCTATCTAATTAAACAACACTAATGAAGATCAACTAATGAAACTAAATCTAAATCTACAAAATTCATATTAAAGAAGTTCATTAGAAAAATAGTGTATATCACTTTATACTTTGTATAAGCTTAAGTTATATTATTAAATATTTTAGGAGGGTTTGAATGAATTATGTCAAATACTAAAGCAGTAGATTGTTTTTAATACAATAATTACGTTAAGAAGATCTTCATGAAAATAGTTATGTACATTGCATAATGTCCCACAGAACTTATATTCATTTATTGGAAATGTTAATCTAGAATTTATCATGATGTTTAAAAAAAGAAACGAAATCCAACTATTATTTATATCTATATCAAGGAGTTGTTATTAATGCTTATTTCAATGATTGTTGCAATGGGTAAAAATGGTGTTATCGGAAAGGATAACGGTATGCCCTGGTCTCTCCCAAGTGATCTTCAATACTTCAAAAGTACAACAATGGACCATCCTATTATTATGGGAAGGCGATGTTATGAATCCATAGGTAGACCTTTGCCTGGGAGAAAGAATGTAGTGCTTTCTCGATCTGTTAAAATTATTGAAGGGTGTGAGGTTCTCCCTTCTATGAATGATGTTTTTGAAACATTTAAAAATGAAGATGAGGTATTTATCATAGGTGGAGGGCAAATTTATAAAACATTTCTTCCCTATGCTAAAAAACTTTATATTACCTTAATTGATGAAGTATTTGAGGGAGATACTGTTTTTCCTAAGATAGATTTTAATGAATGGAGACTACTTTCAAAAAAAGAAGGGATCGTCGATAGTGATAATCCGCATAACCACACATTTTATGTTTATGAGCGTGAGGAACGTGTTTAAATTATTAAAAGCTCACCTAAAGAGGAACTTTTCCGATTCTGTATATCCAAGCATATTAAAAACTTCATCAATCTATAAACTATTACTATGACCCTGTAATTTCCTTACGATACTATTAATGAGTCAATTTATGGGTATTTATTAGATGTGCCATTGTTATTGTCATTACACAGTCGTTGCTCAATCACTTAAGGTATATGATTTTCCAAAGTTGTATTAACTAGTTATTTTTATTCTATTTATATAATAGATGGCAAGATAATCCCTTAATTTGAATATAATTTAAAATCTAATGTTACATGATAAAACAATCAAAATGAAGTTTTTAGGTTAGGAGGTAGTAAAATGCAAAAACTTAAAGTATTAAATGTAGATGTTGATGGTTGTATCGGTGATCTCGACACTCCTTGGTTAGAGGAATATAATAGAAGATACAAAGATAGCCTCACTCGTAAAGATATTTTAACTTGGGATATCCATACTTATGTCAAACCAGAATGCGGAAATAAAATATATGATATTTTGAGGGAACAAGGTTTCTTTCTTAAGGTTATACCTATGGACGGAGCTTCAGAGTTATTAGAAAAATGGAGCAAAACCCATACTATTAATATTGTTACCGATGTACCATTAGAAGGACAAAATGATAGAACTGAATGGTTAGCAAAATATTTTCCTTTTATCCCGAAAGAAAGAATCTTTTATACAGGAAATAAAAAAGAGGTAAAGGGCGACTTAATTATTGACGATAAACCATTAAATTTGGAAGAGTTTCCTGGGATTAAGATTTGTATCGATTACACCTACAATAGAGAAATTACTTGCGAGCATTACAGGGTCTATTCTATCCAACAAGCCTTTGATGTGGTTCAAGCTATTGAAGAGGGTAACCAAGAAATTCTACAAAAGTACTTCTCAAAGAAAAAAGCAGCCTAAAGCTGGTAAATATAAGGGACAGAAATCTGTCCCTTTTTTTGAAACACTGATGTTGTAAATTTTTAGGGGGAAGAACCTATGACGATAACTATTAAAGAGGTAACTAAGGAAGAACTACAAGAATATGCCAAAATTCCCATGTGGCATACAGTCACCACTATTTTAAAATTAGAAAAGATTAAGGGAGGACTCGGTGGTATTATCTTTGAAGAAATAGAAGTTGAACCTTACATAAAAGATTTAGGTAAAGAAGAGAAGCCCCTTATATGGGAGAAAAATTTTGATATAAGTAACTGGGGTTTTTTTATAGCCTATGACGATGACAAACCTGTTGGTGGAGCATGTCTTGTTTATAGAACAGAGGGAGTTAATATGTTAAATAGTAGAGAAGATCTATCTGTATTATGGGATATAAGGGTTCATCCTGATTATAAGGGGAGAGGGATAGGCACAATGCTTCTTTCTGCTAGTAAAGATTGGAGCAAAACAAGGAATTGTAAACAGCTAAAAATCGAATGTCAGAACAATAATGTTCCTGCTTGTAGGTTCTATGCTAAGAACGGAGCTATTCTAGTTAGTATCGACGAATATGCTTATTATGAAGACAACGATGAAGAAGTCCAACTAATTTGGTATCTAAATATTAATTAATATAAATTTAATTAATATAAAAAAAATAGAAGATAATAGCTTATTAATAAAGTTAGTTGGAAGAAGATCAACTTATTCTTATATAAATATGAAACATAGGAGGGTATACTAATGAAGAAATATAAATCATTGTTAATAATTTATGTACTGCTTTTAGGTGTAATGACTCTTTCTGGATGTAGTGATGACTTTACTTCTGGGCTAAAATATATGGGTATAGATGCATCATCATCAGAATATGACTTTGGGGAGTATCAAGAAATCATTGCAAATTTTGAAGATTATTATACTACAATCGATTTACTAGTCCATGAGCTATTAGAAATAAATATTGAAGATCCTTCTGAAATATTAAATATCTTGGAAAATTTATATTCAAAAAATGATCAACTAATTATAAGTGTTTATTTTGCTAAAGAATCGGGAGAATTCAATCTCTACCCATATCTACAACTGCCAGATGGTTATGACCCTAGAACTCGTAACTGGTATTATGAAGCCGTAGAAGACGGGGTTCATCTATCCGATATTTATGTTGATATAACTTCCGAATCTTACTCTGCTACGATTAGTAGGCCTGTTTTAAAGAATGGGAAAGTAATTGGAGTGGCGGGGATAGATTTTAAACTTAAATAAATTAATCTGATATACCTTGATTTATATTTTTCCATTATTAAATTAATATTGTTTTAATATCCCTTACGTAATTTATATAGAGGTGACACCTTTGATCAACTATTCAATTATGAACATAATAATTTTTCTACTTTCAGTCATTTTTATTTTTGTTGCAATTTATGGCACACATGTTGTTAGAAAACACACTATTAAAATTAAGAAGAACATTCCTAATAAAATTAAGTACATACATATATCAGATATCCATAATAAACGTATCTTTTTAAATGGTAAACTTAGGGACATTATTAATTCTAATCAACCTGATTTTGTCGTAGTAACGGGTGATTATTCAGCCAATCAAAAGAATTTGCCTGATGTTATTAAAGAACTAGGCTGTATCAATGCTCCTGTGTATTTGGTCTTAGGGAACTATGAACGTAGAGAAAAAGTAAATCTATTTAAGAAACGATCTATTACCTTAGATCTTTTAATGGAAGAGGTCAAAAAGTATCGTCATTTAAAACTACTAATTAATGAAAGTCACTTATTAAAAGTGGGAGCTACAAATATATTTATATACGGTTTCGATAATTCCTCCTATGGAAATGAGTCCTATGATCTTACCAATAAGCAACTAAATAGTCACTTTAGTATTATGTTGGCCCATTCACCAAGGATTATTAGATACATCGAAGCTAATCAAATTTCTTTCAATCATATTTTGGTAGGTCATACCCATGGCAAGCAAGTAAATATCCCTTATTTAAGCAAAACACCCTATGATGAATTTCACATTGGTTTTAAAAAAATTGGTAAGGATCGCTACTTTTCTATATCGAAGGGACTAGGTACAACTAAAGTCTCTTTAAGGATTAATGCACAACCAGAAGTTGTTATTTATGAGGTTAGTGGAGAATAGATGTCACCTAACCTTATAAGATAATACTCGTATATTGTATTGTTAGATCTTACAGTATAAGCTTTAATAATCAAGTAAAGGGCTATTATAAATTTGAAAATGATGCTGCTCCTTAATCTTTATATGAAGAAGTTCAATTAGACTACGGAGTTTAGAAAGTTAAATTAGAAGCTTAATTTTTTCATTTAGGAGGCTTGAATAAAAATGGACGTTAACGAATTTCTTTGGATTGAAGATGGAGATGTACTATTTAAGCATGGTACTGTCTTTGGCACTTACTCATATTATGGATGGCAGGATAGTCTAGGTCTTGCTTTTTATGGATATATTGAAGGTTACAAAAATGGAGCAGATGAATTAATCGATATTGCATTAGAGGCAGGTAAAAAGGGAAGAATAGATGTTTTAGATACGTTTATCTATCCAATTATTTTTTTATATAGACAGGTTATGGAACTTTGCTTAAAAAATATTTATTTAAAATACGCAGAAGTATCACCTGAGGAAAAAATAAAATATATCAATAAAGTGGGACATGATTTGAAAAAATCATGGGTATATGTTAAGCCTATCATTATCAAATATTCTGCTACTGATGAAGATAAAAAAAGTGTTGATATAGCAGAACAATACGTAAATCAAATGAATGATTTTGATCCAACTTCATTTGGGTTTAGATATCCTACAGATAAAAAAGTAGAATTAAACCACAAAAATTGGGTGTATATTGATTTACCAAATTTAAAGCAAAAAATGGATAAATTCTATAACTACTATAATGGAGTAGATCTACAAATATCTAGTAAAATAAATCTTTAAAATAGAAATTATTTTATATTAATATGAATCTTATATTAATTATAGTTTTACTACACATTTTTTCTCAGATAACCAGTTCAATCACATTATTAAATTTAATCTAGTTATTCATAAATAAAAAAGGTTATAAGGGTTCAACATGTTACTTAACTTCAAAAAAAAGGGAAAATTTTCTTTAATTTATATAAAATTATAATAAAATTTTCTTTTCGGTCCAACTATTCCCTAAATATACATTTAAAGAATAGTTGTAAAGGTTTCGCTAGACCTCTTTTTAATACTAGTTTTAGCATTATTTAATCTATTATTCATTACTTGAATTGTGCTACTTTTTATCTTCTATTATTAAATTCTTTTTCACTTTTTATTAGTTTTTAGATCCATATATCTTTTATTTATTGGCAAAGTAGCTTAATTAATATAATCAATTGATCAATATTATAATTAATATTATGAATATCCAACTAGATTTTTGTATTTATTATTTAGATTGATCAGCTCTTTAATATTTTTTAATGAATCTCTTTAGTTTAATTATTTTCTTGAATTTAAATATTTTTTCTAGTTTATATTTAGTAAATCCTTTGTAATTAATTTGTTAAGATTTTACCCTAAATTTCTATTTAATAGCTTTGTTAATAATCTCTCTATTAATCCCTTAATTGATTCGATCTATTAAACTAAAAATCCTATTTCTTAATCTAACTGTAGATCACTGATCTAGCTTAATCATCTCATAACAACACCATCATTATATTAATATTTATTGGAAAATCAATGTTTATAAACTATCCTGTGAATAACTATTAGTTTTATCCACAGATATCGTTAAATATTTAACTAAGTTTTTATTTTTGCAGCTTCTATTTCCCGACATTCTTCTCTATCTTCGACAAAGCTTTATTTTGTTGTCGACAATTTTTTTATTAGACAATTCTAAGTAAATTCTTCATGAACTAACATGATAGTTTTCTTGCAAAATAAATGACCCCTTCATTATTGAAAGAGTCATTTGTTTAAGTATAATAAACGTCTATTCTTCTATTTATTTTTCAAATGTTGTTCTGTTACTTATTTACAAGTGCTACTTCTATGGACTTCAGTATAGCCTTACTACTGATAGTAGAGCCCGTTACAACATCAACATCTAGACTCTGGTTTGATATTACCCTATTAATGATATCCGAACCTTCATGTCCTTTGCTATGATCATGGGCTAAAAGCTCAATATCTACTATTTTATGATTATCAACAATAACCTTTACTTTCGCAGTTACCATCCTAATAGCGTATTCTCCCTCATAACTTCCATCAATAACTTCATCTAGACCTAGATCAACTAAGTTTATTTGTAAAGCTTCAGCAGTAGCTCTATTTGCTTGAAAGTATGGCAATCCATAATTAAGAGCCATCAAAATTATCATTATACTAATTACTGATATGACAAATAATTTTACTTTAGGTTTTTTCATATAATCCTCCATCTAATACTAATACGATACATTCTTTCCCTATCTAATCTAAGAATACTTAGGAAATGATATCAGTGATCACAATTTCTGTTTTTAACTTTTTATCTCTTCGATTTAAGAAAATATAAGACATTACTAAAAAAACAAAGCCTACACCAATTCCAAGCAATTCTTTATAATCTTCGTAATTGAAATAACTAGAAACCGTCATACCTATCATTATACCTAAAAACAAGCTAAAAAGAGGTACAATATATACTAGAAAGGCAGCCTTCATCACTGTTTTACTTTCTGAATATAGTTTGACATACTGTCCCACTGATGCATTTACATGATTTTTTGCCTTAACATATACCTGTGTTGGAGAACACCCTCCTTTACAGGAAGAACAATTTTCGCCACATGCACTAACCCTCCTAATTTCAACCAATGCTAGTTCTCCTTCTAGAGATTTTACGACACCTATTTTTTCCATTTCACTACCTCCATAGATATAGTTCCCCTTATTACCCTCTACTCTATTCCGCTAGAATCAATACCAAAATTTTTACTATTATTTTTACTACTATCTTTCCAACTACTATCTACTGTAGTAAATCCTACACTTTAGCGTAGGAAATGATACTCACTCACCAGCATAGTACACTAAAGAGCTTTCCTTTCCTTTGTTTTATACCTAAAGATAGTTCTTACATATAAAATTAAGCAATTCTCATGCCATCTAAACTACAGCAATTAATAACCCCCAATCATCTGGGGGTAAATAAGTGTTTATCATTATTTTTCACTATTTTTTACTATTTTTTCTTTTTACTATTTCTTAATGAAGGAAAGATAAATTACTGCCAGCACACCACTTAAGACCATACCTAATATAACTCTATTATTAATGAATGAAATGTTTTTGTCAACTACGCTAGTCGGGCTAAAGATCTCTTCTAAATTGTAGGGCTGATCTTCGACAAGTGCTGTAGTTACTGCTACATTATCTGCTGAGAAGATTAGAAAATCCTCTCCTGTTGCATTCTTTAAAAATACCTTATCACCTTCAAAGTAATAGTCTATAGGCTCGCCATTAGTATTAATATAATATTCTAGTACTGTAAATTCAGCCTGTAATATATGGGGTAAATCATTCTTATACAGTTTTAGGGATTCATAGTCTCCATTGTTGGCTTTAAAAGCACCATATTTTATATAATAATTTAATATCTTCTTATCTAAGGATAGAACTAAAAAATCTCCAACTTGTGGTTTTTCATTTATGCCTATATAACTAAAATCGTTACTAAGGGATATTGTTCCATTAGGAAGAATTCCACTAATAACATGTTTTACTTCAACTCTATAACTGTTCCCAACTTCATAAACTATTTCTCCAATAATAAGGGCTTCTTGATCGTTATGGGTTATCCTCCACAATATGTCACCAGCAAATACCTCAGAGGAAGATACTAAAAAGAGTACTAGAATAATAATACCTAAGATTGTCTTTCTATTGTTCATCATTGACCTCCTTTTTCATTATTATTTTCTTAGTTTAAATATCTCCATTAATTTTCTTAATTATGTTATCGATACCCATTTTATATCCTTTACTTACTAATTGTAAGGAAAATCTAAAAACAGCAACTTTAAGTATGTCTCTTACTTGAAATTACTGCTTTTATATTGGACTACTATTTAATTTTTATAAACACATATGCTTCAAAACTTTCTAAATCTCTCTGATCAATATTTTTATTACCTATAAAGGATAAGTTTCTAAACTGTAGACGAACATTAATATTTTCATTCGCTGTAACAACGGCTAATTCCTCACTTTTAAGACTACCTCTATATGCTCCATGTTTTTCTGGTATCGACTCAGTCAAATCTTCTAAATTGATATTAATAAGCTCTTGATCGTCTCTAGAAATGGTTAGTTTCTTAGTGTTAGCATTATATACCATACTTACTTTACTATTTTCTGATCCATCTACACTACCTAGTTGTTTGTAGTCATATCCATAAGATCTCAAAATCGTAAAATAATCAAAGTCACTAATATCAAATACCAGGTCATCTTCATTCACAAAATAATGATAATATTCACGATAATTATAATTATTAACATTATGATAAGGGAAACCAAAAACTTCCTCCATATCACTAAAGGAGAAATTTTTATCTAGATACTTAACATCATCAAGAGAATGGTTTCCATTAAAGTAGCTCAGAATTTGACTAATTTCAACTTGTGCATTGAAAGGTAATTCATCAACAGGCCTAATTTCTCCATCTTGAAGTAGACCATTTTCAACTAAGATATTGCTAAATCTCTGATTTTGACTAAATTTAGACACTGAGTAACTACTTAATGGACCAACAACAGAAATAATAGCAATTAAAGCAATTGAAATAGTTACGATTATGCTTCTTGCTTTTTTTCTGAAGGCAAAGTAAATCATACAACCAGTAACCCATAAGCCTAAAACTAAAACAAAATATCTTCTTTCAGTTATTCCATATGCATTGATTCTTATTCCAATAGAAATAAACATCATAGCAAGTAAAGGCAGTATTCCTTTTGGAAGGATTGTCGTGAAAATTCTTCCCCATTGGTTAGATCCAACTAGAGGTTTGATAAAGAAAACAACTATTGTGGAAATGACAGCGTACCACAAGACTAGATTAGAGATTAAACCTTGGGGCCACTCCCTAGTTATTACTACCTTAATAAAGTAACTGTATAGTATAATTGTATAGGCAGATAATAAAGGCGTTACAATGTATAAGAATAGTACTTTAAATACCTTTGGATACTCATTTAACTTTAATTTCTCATTATAAGTAGGTAATTCTCCTAGGAAAAAAGCAGGTGCAAAGATGCCAACTACAATAAGCCATATATCCATATATAATCGATTAGGCATTGGTACAGAAAATAATTGTTCTATTGTAAATAATATAGCCACCAGACCTAGAAACAGTACTACCGAGTAGAGGAAGACAATAGCAAAACGGGTCACTAGTTTGATCACATAGAGTTCATAGTTTTCCCGTTGATAAAAATAGGGTATTATCGTAAAAATTAAGTAGGAAGCAATAGTCACAGCAATATACCTAGTTATATCTACCATTTCCCTATCCTTCAGACCAAAAAGATAATACAATAATAAAAAAGCTGCAACTACAAAATATATACCGCCCTTAATACTATTCTTTAATCCTTTGCTTCTCTCAAAATACATTTTTGTAGAAAGGGTTATAGGTACCCCCAACGCCAAGACCATAGCTAATCTAGTTAAGGTATCTCTTAAGGCTGACTCCTGCCAGTCTAAATGATTCATATAAATTAATATAAACACCGTTAATGAAGACAACAGTAAGGATTCTGGAAATCTTTTAAAGCTTGTTGATAAAACCGATACGATGGATTTCATGAGTTTGGAAATTCTGTTACCCATTTAATTCCCCCTTTTCTTGATATAGCACTAAATCACTATAGAACAATAGACAACTTCAAATATCCACTAAACTTCTACATTGCTATTTCCACTTTAGTAAGGAAATAAAGCCATTTTGTTGCCGTTCAAACCCAAATTTATTATAAAATGATTCTTCCGTAGGTTTTGTAATTAATATAGGGTTTAACTTATGTTCTTCTAGTAGTTCCATTAATGCCCCTACTATTTTACTACCAATACCATTTCCTCTATAATCCTGATGTACCAATAGGCGCAAAATATAGGCATGTTTGATTCCATCTGATAATACTTGAACAAAACCGATTAGTTTGTTTTCTGCATCTCTTGCCGTAATCCAGCCCCAAGATAGTTTTATTGTAGCTTCTAACTTTTCAATTGGATTAATGTCCCATCCTATAGTAGCAAGAAACTCATTTAATTCAACTACATCTATTTCCTCATTAATGATTATATTCATATAATAGATATCCCCCCTTAAAGACTAGTTCCTAACGTCTTACTTCCCTCTTACCAATCATTTATCTACCTTCCCTTGAGATTTTATATAAAACGTGTTTCCTAAGGGAATGATCCTCTGGAAGATTAGGATGCATAAATTCACCGGCTTTTTTCATATTAAGCTTCTCCATAACCTTAATTGAACGCTGATTTTCTTTGGCGGTAAAGGAAACAATCTCTGGAATTCTCAACAAATTAAATGCAAATGCCAGACAGGCTTGTGCTCCTTCTGTTGCTAGCCCCTTTCCCCAATGTTGGTAGGCTAATCTCCAACCAATTTCAACACATGGAGTAAAACTAGCTTCAAAGTTTGGCCTACTAAGGCCTATAAAACCAATAAACTCCTTTTTTGATAATAAATCTACTGCATAGAGCCCAAAACCATTTTCATTTGTTTTCTCTTCAATTTTTTTAATCATTTCTTCGCTTTCTTGCTGAGAAAGAAGTTTTGGAAAGTACTCCATTACCCGTGGATCTTGATTAATTTTACTAAAGGGAATGAGGTCAGCGTCATTCCATCTTCTTAACCCTAGTCTTTTAGTTTTCATAATATAGGTTTCCATTTTAGTTGATAACCTCCAAATTTAGAAATTAACATAATATAATTACCGACAACCATATTTAAGGTTTAGTCACTTCTTCTAGTGTCTTAAGATAATCCATTGCTTCCTGATCACTAAAACCACACATATCTTCTGTTGGCTTCAATTCAATACATACCTTTGGCCTCTCTGGTGTCCCAAATAACTTACATAAATGACCTTCTGTCAGTTGAATACACCTAACCCCAGCTGGTTTTCCCTTTGGCATACCTGGTATAGGTGATGAAATTGATGGCGCAATACAACAAGCTCCGCAACCCTCTCTACAATTCATTTAATCGTCTCCTGTTCCATAAATAATGTGAAATTCTTAATACGAATTTCTTCCTACAACACTAGAATAATAAAATATCCATTTCATATCCATAATTATTGAAGAGCTTCTATTTAAGCATATCATATCTTAACTAGAAACTACAGAGTAGATAAGCTTAAACTTCTAGTGATCTACTAAAAGAAATTAAAGAGAGATGCTTCAATTTAAAATCCATAGAGTATTAGCCTTTAAATTGATCAATGGGCTATTATCTATGGATTATCAATCATTATCTATAAATCAAAATTATAAAATTAAATTAGATTAAAAAGTTAAATTAGATTAAAATAGTTTAAATCAAAGTTATACCAATAGAAGAAATCTAATCCATTATATGTTTTCCTTAGCTAATTTCCTTTTATAATTAATCTGTAACCAATCTTCTCGCTTTAACTCCCAATAGGATTCCTTTGGTTCTGCAAACTCAGCTGGTATAGTCTCCTTAAGTCCACATCTAGCAAATAATTTCTTAGCTTTGAAGTTTCCATTAGTTGGCTCTGCCCATACACTAAGTATATTTTTTTCATTTTCGAATATGTGATTAATCATCGAAATAAAAGCTTTAGAAGCTAATCCCTTTCCCTGGGCCGTTGGTAAAAATTTTATATCTAAACCTGCCCTTTTATATTTAACATCTATATCATAATATAGCTCACCACAGAATCCCACCTCTTGATGATAAACAACAAAATGATAAGCCCAATCTCTTAAGCTAATATTACAGTACCATCCCCATATATGGGAATCTGTCATGTTTAATCCTTTGGGGAACCCCACCCACTTCATCACTTCTCCATTATTCCAAAGTACTAGAATTTCTTTTAAGTTTTCTTCAGTCGTTTTTTTGATAATGACTTTATCATCTATACTATACACGTGGTATCCCCCTTGTTGATAAAACTTTTATTCTGTCATAAAGTTCTGTGGCTATTCAAATATCATATCTTATGAATTGAATGAATCATAAAAAAAAATAGCTGTATTAATTTTACACAAAATCAATGGATAATCTGATCATGTCCCTGCACTGAATTCCATTTTCTAAAATTTCATCTTCGTAATATCTGACAAAATAGTCCCTCTCAATAGACTTAATTCGAAAACCACATTTTTGATATAGGGCTAATTGGCTGATACTAGAATTCCCTGTTCCAACCTCTATTGTCTTATAGCCAGCCCTTTTTACTCTTTCTATAGCATCTTCTACTAACATTTTTCCAATACCATTACCCTGATACCCCTCATCAACGGCAATATTAACTAACTCCATGGTAAAAGGCCGAGTATTTATCAGCACATATACCCCGACAGGTCTACCTTCTACATCAATAACATAAATGCTGCCTCTCTCAACACAATCAGCAACACTTTCATGAGAAGGATCAGCCAATAGTAAAAGGTCATATGGTATGTCCAATTTACGATTTAATTGATAGATCTCTGTTTTATTCATAATCATTTCTCCCAATCCATTAATTTATTTGTGTATTAATTTTCCTAGACCATATTAATTTTTTTATACACTATTACAAGAATTAAACTTCTCTTACACCATTTTAGACTGTAGTTTCAATAAAATTTGTCGAAGTTTGTATGAAATATTATTTTTTTTAATTTTTAATCTTCTAGGCGTCTGAGGCTATATGTCCCTTTTCCTCCATCCTTTTTTTATACTTATCCAATACCACTATTAAAGATTTTTCTAAATCGATACTAGTCATATTTGCTATTGTAATTAAGGAGAACAACACATCTCCTATTTCCTTTTCCCACTCATCAGATAAAGCTAATGATTTTTTACCATAATTACTTCCCTTTAATACTTCCTTTGCCAACTCTCCAACCTCAGAGACTAAATCTAAAACCCTAACCTCAACAGTTGCATCAAGATTATTATTTTTGATAAAAACCTCAACTTTATTTTGTATATCTTTTAATTCCAATTTGACACCTCTTCTCTTATTACTATATAGAATTATCTAGATTGATCTATTTCTTCTTCATAAATTAAAGTACCCTTATAATCAAAAGCAAGGAGCTTCAATGGGATATAAGGCGAAAGTTTCTGGTCCCAATGAAAGATAAATAGCCCTTCCTTTACTTCAGCAGCTAAATGCTGAATCTCATCTTCATACATAAGGACTAGTTGAAGTTTAACAATACTGGGGTCCCTTATATAACCAAACACCCTTTTAATTTCTTGATCCTTTCGCAGACTCTCAGTTTTTCCAAAACTATAGCTAAAAGCCTTATTTTCGTCTATCTCCAATGGTGAAAATGTATCTTCTGGGTACCACTGCAATAATTCCCTTCTCGTACCATGGGCAGTTACCCAATTTTTATATCTAGCAAGGTAAATTTTAATAGTACCATAATCAATTTCTTCAATAATTTCTGAGGGTCCAAAATAAAGAGCTGCCTCTGCTACTCTAAAGGCCTCCTCTGAAGAATTTTTACCGTTAAAAAAAGGAGATATAACCAGAGTAACCATTATCAAAAGGACGACAAATATCCAATGTATGATCTCTTTTCTCCATCTAGTCATATAAAGTCACCTCTCCTACAGGTAACTTAATCTCCATTCTTCTATCAAAAGCTTCATAAACTAACATTAAATATTCAATAGCAATAGAATCCTTAGGTTTTTTAAAAGCAATTAAACCTTCATGCCCCCTTAGACCTAAAGAACTTTTATTGACATCATTCGACTTTTTATACTCTATACCCCTATTGTCGAAAAACCTCAGTTTATCGTCGGGAAAGCCATAAAAAACATTAGCTACATTTGTCGAATATCTTATATAGACTAAATCATCGGTATAAATTAAACGCTGAACAATAAATGAACTCCCATCTAATTCACCCTTAATTTTGTATTCGACAACTTCTGCCCTTCCATCCTTAACCATTGCCTTCATCTCTTCATCATAATATTTTCCGTTGGGAAACCTTAGTACCAGTCCAGGTATAATAGCCATCACACAAACAAATATTATTGCGGCTCTAACGATTCCTGTAACTTGCATTGCTTTCATTTAAATCACCTTTTTCTACTCAATTAGTCATTACATACCTAATTATTACCAAAGTAGAAATTTTTACAACTAATTTACGTTATTTGATATTATACTCAAAGTCCTGGCCTAAGAATTTATCTCACTATAGAATATACAGCCTATTTATCTGAGCGCATCTTTGTTTACAAGTATTACCTTTTTAAGGAGCTACTTCTTTTAACTATAAACATTCAATATCTAGTCAAAATTCCCTCTATGTCTCGGCCAAATTCCCCTAATTTATCTGGATATTTTTATCAGGGGACTTGATATCACTTCTATATAATTCACTCCTATAGAAGACAAAATTATAGTTAATTATACAACTGTCTACATTTTTTCCTTATAATCACTTGATAATATGTATCAATTAATAGTGGTAAATTTATTAAAAGTTATTAATTTTATTATTATGGGGCAAATTATTTACGGAGGTGTCTCTTATGAAGATTAGACTAGGATATGTAGCTATTGCTTTAAATTTACAAGATGGTTCTCCTAATAAGACAATCACTTATAAACGTTTCTCAGAATTACCCGACGATGAAGTCAAATTATATAAATTGCAGTCAATCACGAAGGAAAACTTAGAAAGGACTCGTAGAATATTAATCTATAATAAGGCCCATGATATAATCCTTTATCGATTTACTTCAAAGTTAGTTCCATTAGTTACCCATGAAGAGGTCTTCGATTGGGACTATATTCAACCCTTTGAAGAACAATATAAAAATCTAGGTAACTTCATTAAGGAAAAGGGCCTTCTAGTTAGTGCCCATCCCGATCACTTTACAATTATTAATACCCCTAAAAAAGATGTTCTTGCCTCATCCCTAAAGGACCTAGAATATCATGTCAAAATTTTTGAAGCGATGGACTTATCTCCTAAGGAAGCAAAACTTGTGATCCATGTGGGGGGTACCTATGGCAGTAAAAAGAAAGCGATAGAACGCTTCATTAGTCAATTTAAAGAACTTGACCCAAGATACCAAAGTCGCATTATATTAGAAAATGATGACAAATCCTTTACAGCTCGAGAAGTACTCTCAATTTGCCAAGAACTTTCCATACCGATGGTTCTAGATATTCACCATCACTTCTGTAACCATCATGGAGAGAATTTAAGCGATTATTTAGAAGCAATTTTTAATACTTGGAATAATGAAACTCGACCACCAAAAATCCATGTCTCAAGCCCTAAGTGTGAGAAGCAAATTAGAGCCCATGCAGATTTTGTAGATATTAATTTTTTAATGGAATTTATTAATAGTGCCAAAACATTAGATAGGGATTTTGACATTATGGTAGAGGCCAAACAAAAAGACCTTGCCTTACATCAATTAATGAAGGAATTTGAAACCATTGAAGGAGTGGAAATTCTTAATGGAGGGGCTATTAAATTATAAAAAGACCCAAGGGTTACCTCGAACTTTCTATTTTATTATTGATATTGAGTTAGTGCCTTATATTGGTCCTCACAATAGTGTTGGAATTGACCAAATAACCCTGATTGTTGAGGGATCATGTGATGTTGAAATAGTAGATTTTAGACATATAAAAGACTTTATAAGGGACTTTCCTGTAATATTTTCTCTAACGAATAATCATGATTAATCTAAGAAAGCTTGAAATCCATTTTATAAAATAACTGTTAAAACAACTAGGGATTAACCTAAATGCTATCTAAGTTAATCCCACCATTAATTACTTAGGTTGAACAGTGTCTACAGCATTATAGAACTTTTATTCCAAATTCTATCTTACTTCCTTAACCTTCCAAAACTCATTAAATTTACCTACAATTAATGTGGTAAAAGTTGGCTCTGTAGCACCAGCAGAAGTCCCCCAGTAATACTTTAGCTGTACCTCAAAAGTTTCTTCATCTAATTTTTTTCTATTGATTTCTTCGTAGTCAGTTAACCAAGGACTAGAGCCACCAATAATCCAAAATTTATCAGTAGGTTCTCCTCTTTCATTAATTAATTTTGCCTTCTGTTCAGGAGAAGCTACCCCATATTGATAGACACCATTTCTAGTTCTCTCTGCCTCTACCCATAGTTCAACAACTTTATCAATGGAGGTTGTCCCCAACTGATCTATAGCCTGTTGAAAAAATGAAATTTGACCTTTACTCTGTTGCAGGTCTATCTGTAACATATAGGGTTCATTATATGGATCACTTGCTTGAAGATTAAGATCCATAATCTCTTCTTCTTGATAATTTAAGTTAATACCGTATCCATAATTCATAATTATTAGTACCATCGTAATACTTATCAAAACTACAGTTCTAACAATACCTTTCATAACTAATCATATCCTTTAAGTCATTTTATTGTAGCGTTAGTATTTGTAATTTTAAGTTTTTTTATAAGATTTCTTTGTTTTAAAGTATGTCTCGATTTTTTAACTCTATTATTGCGTCTCGAACTGCTGCCTTAATGACAAAATAAAGAATAATAGCTGGAATCAACGAATACAGCAACATCACGCCGATACCAGAAAAAAACATATTAAATGCATTCATTGTAAGACCTCCTTCGTTTTAAGCAATCCATTATACCCACAACTCTAAAACACCACCACATATGGAGATTTGTGTGTAACGTGATTTAAAACCGGTTTCCTTTAACATATCTATAAAGCTCTCTGCAACAATGTAATATTCATCTGAATCCCATTCTTCACCTACTTCTTTTTGACAATTTTCTCGGTCTATGAATTTTTCAAAAGCTACATCTGCTAGAATAATTTTTCCACCCGGTAAGATTAATTCCTTCAACCTATTAATAAATTCAATCTTCTCTTCATCTGTTAGATGATGTAACGCATAAGACGAAACAATATAATTAAACTTCATTTCCATTAGCTCACTACATAACCCTTGGGTGATATCACAACAATAAAATTTTCCATTAGGCATTTTAGTTGAAGCTTCCTCAATCATTTTGGGTGAAAAATCTACACCATATATGGTGGCACCTTTCTTATAAAGTTCCTCAGTTAATAATCCTGTACCAATTCCGATGTCTAAGACCTTCTTATCCTGTGGTTTCTCTACCTTACTGTGAACATAGGCTAAAACTTGATAGTACCCTTCAAAGGGATAGCCCTTAGCCTTGGCAATATCATCATCATATTTTCCTGCCCATTGATCAAAACCTTTATTGTCTAACATATGCTTCCTCCTATTCTAAACTTCACTTGCATTGCCTTCCCCCAAAAATGGCTGATACATCATAATTGCATGATTTTCCGTTATGTACTGATCCTCAGTTATTTCTTTGTTTAAATTATATCTACGTCTATAAATTATATTATGTCTTACGTAGCCACCCCAATGTTCTAAAGTTATTTTATGATCTCTTTCATAAACTTCATAAGATTCTAAAGGTTGGCTTCCCCTTCTCCATTCTCCTATCAGATAATCATCTGTTAAATACACCGTCAATTGATAATCTTCATTTGTTGGATTATAAATTCTTAAGTCAAGATAGTTATACGCACAGGTGGCTCCACTTCCAAAAGGTTGAGTCCTATTAGAATCTGGAAATACATCATAACTATGTCGATGACGTTCTACCACCTCTAAAGGAGTATGGAGGGTCATCCAATAAATTAAGTTAGATAGCTGACATAAACCTCCACCCACTCCAGGTTTAAATCCTCCATAAAATAGCACCATTCCATCCACATATCCTTTGCTACGGCTAGGTTTGCCTATCAGTTTCCAGTAAGAAAATGTTTCACCTGGTTTAATGATAATTCCATTGATCCTTTTAGTAGCAATCTTTAAATTTGTAATTTTATTGTATTGATACCACATATCAACCTCTTTTAACTTTCTTAATAAAGGTGTTTTATGGGTGAAAATACAATAGGGAAGTAATTTATTACTATGGGTCTTAGGAAACTTTGTTTTTCCAAAGTACCACTCTAAATACCGTTTAATTGTATAATAATTTTTACCTAATAGAATTCTATACTTATTTCTTTTAATTGGTCTCATCATCTTTTCTAGTTATCCTCTACCCTCCTGCTGACTATAGTTTCTTACCAACATTCCAGAACTTTTAAACATTCCTAATGATTTATAAAATGGGGTAAGCTCATCATCGCATAGTAAATCTATCATGTAATAATCCTTTAAGGTGTGAAGCATTCTTTTTACTAACTCCCTTCCGATACCCCTACCTTGGTATTCTGGCAACACCTCTAGTAAAGGAATATAAGAAGATAAGGTCTTATCAGATATAGCATTTATAAAGCCCACTACCTCTTTTCCTTCTTCCTTAACAGCAAGCCAAATGTATGTACTATTCTTAAGTATCTCTAGATGTTTTTCTTGAGAAGGTGGATTTGGCCAACCGACAAAAAAGCCATGTAATTTTTCCTTTTCAATATTATCTATACTGTTTATATAATTAATCATATATCTAAAAGCTCCTTTTGATTTACTTTTAGTTTTGGAACAAAGCCTTCCTCAGAGATTTAAAGGATGACTTCGTTGAAACTCATACCTTAAATTTCTCTATATAGAATAATTAAAGTAATACTTTCCTATGGATTATAAAACTAATTCTAAATGAATATCAAGAGGTTCCAATTGAAACAATTCCTCATCTACCTCTTCCGCCAACCTACAACCTACTGACATATAAAAATCCACCGTATTTTTAGATGGTGTGGCAGAAACGTATATTTTCTTTGCACCTCGTTCGATCCCTTCTTCTTTAATCATTTCAATTAATCTTTTAGCTATTCCTTTTCCTCTATAGTTATGACTAACAAACAATACATCCATCTTTAACTGGTCTTTTAGTGAACCCCTAAACTTATTTTCTAATGAGGTAATTCCTACTAATCGGTTTTCATCAAAGGCCCCTATTATAATACCTCCAGTATGATGAAGGTCATATAATCTTTTTAAGATATCTTCTTGTTCTCCGGGTGGAAAACCCATCATGTTATAATACTCCTTTTCTAAAATTAGTTCTCCATTTCTGAAGTAATAAATTTCCTCAATTACTTCTTGGCGATCTATCGTTAAAAATAAATTTATTTCATCATCTTTAACCCTTCTAAACTCCATTTCCCATCCCCCACTTTCTGTAATCACGATTCTAATTAATCCCCTTTACCCATTTATTTTCTAATCAACTAAGCTCTTTGCCATCATCATAGTGGAAGGAATAGCATAAGGTTTGAGCTTAGAATCTTTATAGGCTTTTATTTCAGACTCAACATTAGAAATACATTTAAAACCAAGTTTAGAATAAAAGCTAATTGCCCAATGGGCTTTTTCATGTACTAACAATACAATTTCTTGATAGCCCTCTTTTTGAGAACGAGAAATCAACTGCTTTAAAATTAATTCTCCATAACCCTTTCTTTGGTATGAAGATAAAAAATATAGGGCAGTTAAATATAATGTGGCTGCATCTAGTTTAGTAGTTCCTATAAATCCTATAGGCTCATTTGTTAATTCTATTATGTTTATTGAGTAGGTACTAGGCAAACCCTCTTTCATAAACTTATCAGCCTGTTTATCAAAAGCACCTGGCAAAATATATTGATATAGTTTAGAAGTATTTAAACAAACTAACCTTAAAAAATATTTATCACCATCTGTCGCACTTCTATAGCTCAGCAAATTGTCACCCCTCCCTTAATCGCTAATGAATATGTTTTTTTCACATAGTTCATCAATATTCTACCATTCTCAAAGTAGCTCCTTAAGTTACTTAATATAATTCATTTGAAATATCTTGAAAAAAATGTTAATTCTACTGTACTATTTCTTTTTATATTGAAAAAATTCCTTCTTTTTACATGATTTTCTTGACATCTAGTTACTTAATATAAGTTATTAGATATTTGAGGAAATTGCATCATACCATAACGCTAAATTTATATCTTTTATGAAAGTAGAAACTGTGTAACCCTTTGGGAAAAATTGTGAAAAGTAGATGGCTAGTCTATTAATTTTACGTAAGTATAAACAAAGGGAAGTAAAAATAAGAAATAAAATAAAGATAGATACCATTTAAGTATCTATCCTAAAAAAATGTTATATACCAGTCAACATCATTTCTTCTTATCTAACAATATTAATTCCTTTAAGAGTTCTTCTCTTTCTGCTTTTTCTAATTTTTCTAAAAGTTCATGCCGTTCCAACTTTTGAAGAAGCTGATAGAGTTTTAATATCTCTTCTGCATTCAGATCATCTGCCTTGATACCCATCGCTTTAGCTCTTAGATATTCTAAGGTTATTATCTCTGAAATATTTCTCTCGTTATTTAAGTCTCTCTTCAACTTAATCCCCCCAATGACTGAAAACCGTTATCTTTACCTCTTTATATTATTTATTTGATATTTACGATTTACTTTGCTCTTTAGTATTTATTTAGCTATTTACTATTTTATGCATAAATACTTATTAGGCAGGTCTTTCAGTCTTAAAATCCTTTAAGTACTTTCACTTGTTTATTGGTTTATTTAGTCCTGATCTTTTTTGTCCTTTTCTTTTTCAATTTTTTCTACAACCTTGTATAATTTATCAATGTCAATTTCATCGGATATGAGGGCATTAGCCCTTTCTCTAATTGTCTCTAAGGTTATTTTCTTTTCTTGCGGTTGTTTAATTTTATTAGTTTCCTTCTTTTCGTTGTGATTTTTACTCATTCTAACTCCCCCTAACAATTATCCTTAACAATATATCACCATATGTGTTTATATATATTATAGGGGTTTTTTTACAATTCGTCAACGGAGCTAGAACTTATTTATCTCTTCCTTATATCATTTGGTTTAAGCACCTATCTAGTTTCCTACCCATAGTAAAATCAATCACTTTATGTGTTTTAAACTAAATAGATCAATTACTACTTAAATAAATCAATTACTTAAGAAGATATAGAAGTTGCAATAACAGCACTGGATTTTGTAATGACTTCTAATTTTAAAGTTTAAAACAATAATCCTTCAATAATAGATAAGATATAAAATCAAAATATTTAAGTGGGGGGCGAATAGTGTATTATAGGGTAACTAGTAATATAAATAATCAATAAAACTGATTTTCTAAAAAAACTTTCAATTGACTATAGGTCATGGGGCGAAGGTACATTTCCCTTAAAAATCGCCTTTTCGATTCATTACCTAGTTTTGATGCAGCGCTTTTAAAAAAGTCTAAAGCCACACCATAGGAATATAAATTTGCCCTATAAAATCCATCCTCCTTAGCTTTCGATAGTCTATCTAAGATTTCATTTTCTTCTGCCAACGGATACCTTGTCTTATAATAGTTCAACACCACCTTAAGGGGGGTTCCCATATTCACCTCAATAAAGGCATTGTTCTGAACCATGTGATGTAATTCATCTAATAATAATTCTAACTTCATGTATTCATCTATTTCGTCAGAAAAAATAAAATAAATTAACCCTTCAGCAACACCTTCCAATTGAAATATCTCAGGCCCATAATCTTCTAAACAACCACACACTTCGCTAATTTTTAATTCTCTAATTTGATGTTTCCAAGTACTTAGCTGTAGTGCATGGCCACATACTTCATGTATGATGGCATATTTTAATGAAGCTGGGCTAAAGCTACCTTTGTTTTTATGAAGATTTACCCTTAAAGAGTATCCCTCTTCTTTTATCTTTAAATAATATCCATAAGGAATGTCTTCATTTATACATTCAATCTCTACAGGTTCTTTAAACTTCAGATTTAAATAATCCTCTGCCTTTTTCATCAACCTTACCATTTCTTTACCTAGCTCTTCTTTAAGTTCTTTCTCTTGGTAGGTAATATTATAAAATTGTCTTTTTATCACTTCTGGACTATAGGCTATATTTAATTTCGTAAAAGAATCTTTTATTTCATTGGTAATCGACTGAATTCTTTCCTCACTAAAAAGAAAAGGTTCTACTCCAATTGTCCTTTTTAAATACTCTCTATAATTTAACCTTTCTCCCTTCATATGTTGTAAGTATGTAATGGTTGCCATCATCTTATCAATAATGTATTGATCTTCATCAGTGACGACTTCAAGATTATCTTTATGAGTTTGGAAATCTTCAATTATTTCACCAATATCTACAAAATCCTTCCATCCACCTGTATGCACAAATGATTTTGCCACTTGCTTATTTAAGAATTTTCTACAACCATGAAATGATTTTACAATATCACCATCTCTACCCACTGGCCCTCCCCCTCTTTAATTACATTAGACGAAATATTACAAATATTGTTCGACAAATTGAAACATTTATTTTAATAATTTTCCCATATAATATTCATCAAGATACTGACCTTCTACTAGACAAGATCTTTCCTTAACTCCTTCAATCTTAAAACCCATCCTTTGATAGAGGGCAACAGCTCTTGCATTACAAGTCATTACTGTCAATTCAAGTCTTGTAATCCCTTTTTTCAGTGCCCATTGATCTAGTCTTTCAAACATTGCCTTACCGATCCCTTTACCTCCATAATCCTTTATAATGCCAATAATAATGTAAGCACTGTGGTTAATTCTCTTAGCAAAGCCCCTTTTAGCAGATAAATACCCTACAAGCTTGCCATGATCTTCTGCAAAGATTAACAGAGAATCCTTAATCTGAGCCTCTATTTCCTTTCTTTTTTCTTCGATTGTTGTTTTTCTTTCCCCAACTTCATATAACATATAATTAGACTCCTGATCTAATTGAAATAATAAATTTAAAAACCCTTCTGCATCTGATGGTTGAGCTTCTCGTAAAGTTAACATGTTAGTCTCCCCTGTTCAAAATGTTATGATAAATGTGATAGCGTAATAAACCTTAAGCTTGATAGTCAACTCTTAAAGAAACATAAAGGAGAACTTTTAAAAGAAATTCTTCACTAGTCAGCTAATTTCCAATTGTATCCAGTTCACTTCCATCAAGGTTTATCTTTTTAAGCTGAAGTTCACTGTTATATTCCCCTGCATAAAAATAAATATAATCATCTATAATATGCAAATGCCTAGCTAAGCCATTGTATAAGATTTCTTTCTCTTTAGTTTCAGTATTAATTCTATAAAGATAAGCATCGTTTTTTTCTGGGTTTCGGGCAAAAACATACACCCATTCATCTTTAACATTCATTTGTCTGTTGAATTCCATTTCATCAGATTCTGTTACTATTTCTTTATTTCTGCCATCATGACTAATTCGACTAAGGTTATTATTATCGAAGTAATAAATCCACTTTTTATCCATCACTATTTTATCTATAGTGTCATCTGCAAGTACTTCTTTTACCTTTCCGTCTGTGCTTACTCTATTAATAGTAAAGTCCTCATTATTAATATAATAAATCCAATCTTCTATTAAATGTAAAGATGTAGCATAAAATTCATCTATAATCTTAATAGTCTCACCACCCGACTTACTCATTTTATAGATACCACCATCTTGAAATGAAACCGAAAAATATAGGTAGTCCTTTGACAAATTAAGATTATTTGCATTTATGCTAATTAACTTAGTATTATTACTGCCATTTTTACCCATTCTATAGATCCCTTGTTCAGCACCTGTAGGAATAACATAGTATAGCCAATCTCCATCGACAATTAAATTAATAAATGTATTCCCTTCTAACAACTGATCAATATTGCCATCCTTTGAATCTAATTTAAAGAGTCCAGCATGATTCCAATTTGAAAAATAAATACTCCCTTCATCTCCATAAAATAAACCAACGTTTGAGCTATTTGACAAGCTATTTCCATCTGCAACCATATCATCCCCACCAATACTACACCCACTTATTAGAAAGACAACCATAAGCATAATTACTACTAACCTTTTCATAGAGTAACCCCCTTATCATTATTAATCCTAATTAAGATATAAGCTGTTTTTATAATCGCTGAAAAATATACCCATCTAAAAATCCTCTTTCATCTTGGTATACCTCATGTTTTAATAGCTTTAAGTCCTCAAATTTTTCCATTAACTCATTTTCTTCTAAGCAGAACCTACGTGGAAACCCATTTTCTTCAGATTGTCTATAATTAAAGGTATTAATTAGTAAAATTCCTTCTCTCTTTAATAAGTTAGGAAGAAGGATCAATATATCATCACTTGGTTTAAAATGGTTTACAATAATATTATTATATCTACCTAATTCACTCACCGCTTTATGATTAGATAAATCTATGAGTTTTTGAGAGATCGTAAGGTTATTATTAGAAGCAAAGATTTCAAGACGATTTAGACCTTCTTCTGAAAAATCTACACCTGTTACAGAAAAACCTACTTTGGCTAGATAAACCGAATTACGTCCATCCCCACAAGCTAAATCTAATACAGTTCCCTTTTGAAGTAAATCAATGTTTTCCACTATAAAAGATTCTGGAGCCATTAATTCGTCTCCTCGTTCTTTAAATTTACGATTCCATTTTGCCCTTTCAGTAAATAACATAATGCTAGCCTCCTTAACTAATCTATTATAATTTTTATTGTTATATACTTTGGTCTTTTTTCGTAAATTAAAGCAGAATATTTTTTAAGCTGCATTTTATAATTTATTTCACTAAGCTGGTTGACAGTTATCATGTCCAACTACTCTTATATATTGTGAGAAATTTTCCTACTCTATTACTTTTCTACCATAATTACCATATTATATCATTCGATGACTAATTATATCATTTGATTTTCAGTTTTACAAATATAGTAAACTAACTGTTCATAGATTATGGAGACCTGAGGAAGTGGCAGTGCTTCAAGTTTAATATCTAATATTTTTGAGACATAAAAACACCCCAAAAATTAGATTTTTAGTCTAATTTGAACTGCACCCTGTCAAGTAGACATTGGAAATAATAAAAACTAATTTAAGCGGCCATAGCTCGAAATTCCATCGGGCTAAGGTCGCTTAATTTCTTTTGTAATCTCTTATGATTATAGAAATGAATGTATTCATCTATTGCCTCATTTAGATCCTTGAAGGTATTGTATTTATTGAGATAATACTTTTCACATTTTAGAGTTCCAAAAAAACCTTCCATTGGCCCATTGTCAATACACTTTCCTACACGTGACATACTTTGCGTCATTCCCGCTGCTTCTAATTTATGTTTAAACCCATTTGAAGTGTATTGGTATCCACGGTCACTATGA
>NZ_JHYF01000015.1 GCF_000621485.1 Alkaliphilus transvaalensis ATCC 700919 | reverse complement strand
GTGCCCAACCTGGCATACCATGCTTTTCAACGAAAGAATTTACTGCTGTTCTTTCTAATTCACCCCTCTTAACCCCTAGGGCTGCAATCATTTTATAGTTAGCCTCTGGTACATCTCCTGCTCCTGCTGGCTTAGTGATGTCTGGGTTTTGCATTTCTACTGAGTACTTATCTACATCAGTAATCTTTAAACCACCTTTATCTAGTGGCTCTGTAATTAATGCTGTAATTACGTTTTGTGGTGCTGATCCTGTTCCAACCTTATGTCTTCCTACCAGATCTGTTCTTAAAACTGGGTGTACGCCATCATTTTTACTAATTAGTACAGCAAATCCACCTAGTACATCTTCTAGTACTGGTATCTCTTTCTTAATATGATCTTTTCCATTCATACCAAGTTTTGCTGTCGCTCCACCGGCTACGATTACTACATTTTCAAATACGCCCGATTGTACTAATGCTGCTGCTTCAATTAAAGCGTGGGTTGGTGCTGCACAGAAACCTCTTGTATCAGAACCTGTTGCATTAACAGCACCTACTGTTTCTGCAATTGCCTTTGCGAAGTTTCCACCACCTCTTTGGTTCATATCTCCGCAGGCTTCTTCTGAACACTCTATAACATAATCAATTGTTGTAACATCAACGTTGTTTTTATCTAATAAATGTTGGAAGGCAAGGACTCCTGATGCCTTAACCACTAAGTTCTCAAAAATAACATGGGCATTTAAGTTTGGATCTATATCATGGGCTCTCTTCACACAACCAACTATTTTATCATTGTGGTATAGGGCCTCTGCATGTTCTTCATTAATAAATTTTTCGATATCTGCTAAATCATCTCCATCTTTTAACTTAGCCACTAATTCTGCAGTCATTAATGGATGGGCTTCCATTTTAGGCTTAACCATCCCAGTAAATTCTTTATCTAGTTTAACTAAGTCAAAAACATCCACCATTTTAATTAGGGCAATAAATTCATCCTGTGGCATAATTTCACCATGCTTACCAGTTCTAGTTGCCCCTTCTACCTTTTGCTTATACCAAGGCATTTCATAGTTTCTTAAATCTTCAGGCTTTATAGTTCCAATATACGCTTGGTTTGGCGGATAGCTAATTACTTCTTCAAATGAACGATAGTAATTAGGTAACTTTTTAAGATATTCTGAATCTGGATTAACTAATCTTTCGGTTGTCTGTGTTGTTCCGTTATGGGTAATCATATCTGGTGTATGGATTAAAACGTATCCTCCACCCTTTACTACTGAATATGCCATAAGATTCACCTCCAAATAATTTAAACATCCTTATACTTAATGTTTGACTGTTTACCTCTTTTACTATTTAAAATAGCTAAAATCAAAGGACTAGGAAATTATGACTGATTCAATTATTCTACATAATTTTCCTATCGGAGATAGAATAAATGCCGGTTGCTCCTAACAACCGGCACCCATATTCTATTCAAATACAGTTTGACCGTCTACTTCAGTTGTTAAAGCCTCTAAAGACTTCATAACAATTTTTCTTCTTAAATTCTTTTCTTCATTAGCATCCAATGCAGGATTTCCTAATGGATGTGGAATTGCTATTGCAGGAACAATTCTGTTAGCTCCTACTGTTAAAGAAATTGGTACTACTGTACAAATGTGTACTACAGGAATACCTGCTCTTTCAACTTCCTTTACCATCGTTGCACCGCAACGTGTACAGGTACCTCAGGTGGAGGTAAGGATAACTGCTTGAACACCATCTGCTACTAATTTTTTAGCAAATTCTGCTGCGAAGGCTTTAGAATTGGCAACAGATGTACCGTTTCCTACTGTCGTGTAGAAGTACTTATACAATTCTCCAATTACGCCTTCCTTTTCAAGATCTCTTAAAACATCAACGGGTAGTACTCTATCTGGGTCGATATTAGCATAAACTGGATCATATCCACCATGGGCAGTTTCATGATCAGCTTCTGTTAAGTTATCGAAACTAGAAATATCGTATTCTCCATATTTAGAAGCACTAGAAGATTCGATTCTGTCTGGGTTATTCTTTGGTACAATACCACCAGAGGTAACAAGAGCAATTTTTGCCTTAGCTAAATCTTTAACAGCTGGCATTGGTTCTACTCTATCAAAATCTGGCATAGGATATTCTGTAACAAATTCTTCACCCTTAAGCTTCTTTAATAACATATTAACAGCTCTTTTTGAACCTCTTTCTTGAGCAAAGTAATTTTTTCTAATTCCTCTTGGAATATATTTGTCCTCTGCTGGTGAACCTACTTCTTCACCTCTAATTAATTTAAGAGCAAGAGCCGTCATATCTGGGACAGCTTTTCTCATAGCAGCTGCTGAATCTCCTGTTTGGGTAATGTAGATACTCTTTTTAAACATATCCGCCCCTGGATTTTCTATATACATACCAGATAATACGGGAATTTGTAATTCGTCTGCTACAGTTTTAGCAATTGTACCGCAGGCTACTCCGTAACGACCAGCATTAAAAGCTGGACCTGCTATAAACAAGTCAGGATTATATTCTTTCACCATATCAATGATTGTAGCCTTAGCTTCTTCTACATTTTCATTGAAATAAGAGTCTCCACAAATGATGGTTGCTACGATTTCAGCATCATCCTTCATGGCAGTATTAATCGCCATACCTGGTCCAACAACGCCTTCTCTTACTTCAGGTTTAATATCAGCCTTTTCTTCTCCACCGATTCCAGCAAAGAATTGGTTGATATAATGAACGATTCTTTTTTTGCTCATAATTTCCCCCCTCTCCAAATTTATACGCGGAAATTGTCGTTAATTTATTAATAAAGTAAAGCCTAACTAATTAGTATTTACTAAATTCATTTCTAATATTCGTCATTTCTTCAGAAATAGCATCTACATCAAGTACCATTTCCATCATACCGATTTGATCATCAAATACAGTAGCATCTACATTTTCTTTAAATTCACCTTCTACTGCATGTAATACTTTAAGTCCTAACTGGACTCCCGCTAAAGGACCTGCAAAAGTAGGATCTCCTGCTGTAACAGTTTCTGCCGCTAATCCAGCAGATTCAGCTTCAGCTGCACCAAGGATTACGATAACATTTTCTGCACCGAACTTCTCAGTATAATCCTTAACTCTCTTTTGGTTTTCTAGGTCCATCGCGCCTGCAGCGGTTCAGACAAAACATTCTGTTGCAGAGAATAATACTTCTGCCCCAGTTGTCTTTAGACATTCTTCGATAGCTGGACCTGGAATTCCATCTCTATCGCCAATGATGATAATTTTCTTTCCATCAAATATAGACATCTTGACCATCCTTTCATATTTTTCTATTTATCATTTTTACCAATTATCTAATTATTAGTATCCTTTTGCTGTTAATTTTACAAAGCCTGTCTCATTGGTAGCTCCTGTGATGGCTTGAATTTCTACTTCAATGCTACCATCAGGTCTTAAACTGCCATCGAATCCACCAGCAATTACATCTACAAACTTTGTAGTCCCAATAACCTTTTTCATTGGAGGTAAGATGATGGTTTCATTTGCATTACCATTTGTAACAACGGCATTTGCGCTTGCATCTGCATCAGCTAATGATTGAGAAGCACCGTCTCTTCCAGCATATTCATCTGTAACGATAACAGTTTTAATGCCTTCTCTTTCAATCTTTTTGCAGTTCATGATTAAGTCTGTGTCTGGATTACCAAATCCTTCTTGGGATACAATAACTCCATCTAGCCCTAAATATCTGCAAAGTTTAGCTGTCCAGTTAGAAGATCTTTCTTTGTCAGCAAGATAAACGTTTTCATTTGTGATGATTACACCAACAAAGTTAATTTCTTTACCATGTTGTTCATAAAGTTCTTCTATAATCCCATTATTTAAGTGAACATAGGTTGGGTTCTTATCGCAAGCAGAAACACAGTTACCACTAATAATTGCCCCATCCATAATTTCTGTTGGGTATAATAAAGTTGGTACAATTTTCTTTGCATCTACCCCATATACATAGGTGTCATGAAGAAGTCCTTGTGTTTGAAGCATATAAACGTATCCAATCTTTGGAAGATTAGGATACTTCTGAGCAGATTCGAAGATTGGTTCAGTTTCATAAACCTTTACTTCATCTGGTTGAAGATCTTTAGCAACTTTTCCAAGGTATTCAGCTGCTTTAAAGCCAATCATTCTTACAGCTGCTTCATGGTCATATTGTTTTAAACCATCAATAGGTTCTGCAATTACCACTACATTGTGTAATTGTGAGAAGGGTGTATATTCTGCTCCTGGGCCAGTCATATCGATGATTCCCTCTTGGAAACCAACAATTTTACCAGCTGTAACAACCGCAACATTTTTTAATGCATGTGTGCGACCACTACCAACAGTATCAACTTTACTTAATACTCCTGGGAAAATCCCTCCTGGTCCTTCAACCTTTACCCTTGGCTCGATAACATCCTTTACAGGTGTTATTCTAACTTCTTCACCTGGATGAGCTAATTCAATGTCAATACTTTTAATGTGCTCATCTCCACCAATTACTTGAATCATTTCTTCTTTATTAATGTATAGCACGCCATTCTCTACTTTCGTAGTGTCAGCGAATTGTACATCATTTATAAAGATTTTACCTAATTCTAATCGCACAAGCTTCACCTCCCTTTATTTATCAAAGGGCCTTTTTATTACAAAAGGCCCAATATTAAATTATAAGTATTTTTTAATCATTGCCTCAATGTTTCCTTTGTTTGCATCTTCTTTAGTAACTTCTTCAATCTTACTTCCATCTTTGTACATGGAGATTGTCGGAAGACCTAACACCTTCTCTTTAATAGCAAGTCTTCTTGCTTGAGTTGTGTTAAGCTTTACAAACTTAATTTGACTTCCATATTGCTCTTCTAATGCCTCAATATCTGGCATTAATGCTTTACAAGGTTCGCATCCATCACTCCAAAAGTCTACTAACACATATCCTTCTGCCTGCAAAACTTCTGCTTCAAAAGTATCTTTGTCAACTGCTAACATCCTCTTCACCTCCTTAAATATAAAGCAAATTCATATATTATAAAATTGATTACGCTTCGTCATGAAAATTATTTTCAACATACTTTTCTGCTTGAACTGCTGCAATAGCACCATCTGATACTGCAGTTACCACCTGTCTTAGAGACTTTACTCTACAGTCTCCTGCTGCAAAGACGCCAGGAATATTTGTCTTCATGTTATCATCTGTGATAAAGTATCCTGCTTTATCCATATCTAACAGATCTTTAAAGATTCCTGTTTGTGGGAGATAACCAACAAATACAAAGATTCCAAAAGTACCATCATCTTCATGGGCTTGATGTTCTGTTGTTTCACCTGTCTTAACATTTTTAAGGGTAATGGCCTCAACAACCCCATCTCCTTTTATTTCTGTAATTACTGTATCCCACATAAAATCAATTTTAGGGTTCTTAAAAGCCTTTTCTTGAATAGACTTTGCAGCTGATAATTCATCTCTTCGATGAACGATTGTAACTTTACGAGCAAATCTAGTCATAAAAATTGCTTCTTCAACTGCTGAATCTCCACCTCCAACTACGAAGACTTCAAAATCTGTAAAGAAGTCGGCATCGCAAGTTGCACAATAGGATACACCTTTACCAGTAAACTCTTTCTCACCTGGAACATCTAATAATCTAGGGCTAGCACCTGGTGCTGCTATCACTGACCTAGCATAGTATGTATTTTTTTCTCCAACTAGTACCTTGATTTTTTCATCGAATTTAACAGAAACAATAGTATCTTTTTCCATTTCCGCGCCAAATTCCTTACATTGCTCTACCATTCTTGCTACTAGAGAAGGTCCTGAAGCATTTTCAATTGAACCAGGGTAATTTGCTACCTCTTCTGTTGATGCAATTTGACCTCCAGTTTTAGATTTTTCTAAAATTAAGGCTGACATTTTTGCTCTAGCTGCATATAATCCAGCTGATAAACCAGCAGGGCCTGCCCCAATAATTACTACGTCATAAATTTTTTCCATGAAATCATTCACTCCTTGCTTTTGTATTGTTTAGGTACTATTATATTTTACTATAAGTTTCCATACTTTCAATAGCACTATCAATTAGGGTGCAATCAATTTCTCTAAAATCTGACAAAATTTCATTATTCCAACTAGGTGGTTGCTTCATATTAATAAACTTTTCAGCTGTTTCTATGGCAGATTCTATGAACATTAGTGATTCAATATCTAGATTCCCCTTTTCATTAGAAACTATTACACTTTTATAAACAGTTTCATTTGGTTTAACACTACCTGATAGGGGGTGACTTAATAATTTATAACCATCATGAATCTTATCTCTTGTTATTTTTAAAACATCTAATAAAGTACCATCTGTATAGTTAATTTGATATTTTTTGTCATATTTTCCACAAACATTGCTATTGTTAGTAATAATCGTCACTTTTTTACAAATCATATTTTACACCCCGTTTATAAATATATCCATTTGTGATCTATCTCAAACTATTTAAATCTAACAAAAATACAAAAAAGATAACTATGACAACGCCTATTGCATAGTTATCTCTGTTTATTTAACCTGAGAGATTCTTTCTACAGATCCTCAATATACCAGAGTATCTATAGAAGTTGCTCCTTCGGTGCTCCCGCTTTCCAGAGTACTGTCCAAACACGGTCCTTTTGCCTGAGATGTTCACTAAAAAGTGGCTTTTTTTAGCTTCTTCCTTCGGCGCTCAATCCAACAAGGATTATGAGTCTCTCCCGCATCTATCATTCAGTTAATTTATTAAGTTTTATTAATAAATAACTATTATTATAAAACATTTTTTATTCCATTTATTAGTTAATTTCATTATATTACAGGGGAATAATATTAGCAAGTATTTTTTGTTATTTTTTTATCATAATTCTGCATTTATTTATTTATGCTTTTTATTGATATACCTAATTTTTGTGAGTTATTTATTTATTTTTTTATGGACAATTCCTTAGGATCTTTATAAAAGCTTATCTATAGACCTGTAGGCTACTATTGAAATTCATAATAATAAAAATAATAATAATTGAACTCAAGAACAAAGCCTTCCTACGCAAAATTTAGTGGTAGGCTTGTGTTGAAATACATTACAGAAAATTATGACGATTATAATCATTAAAAGACCATAGTTTCCTATGTACTATAAAAAATCAAATACAGTTTAAAAAATAATTGAGTGCATAAAAAAAGTTACCCAATGTCTAAATATTTAGAGGTAACTTATTCTTTATACTGATCTAAATTATATTTTTCATTTTATTAAGGAAATTGCATGATACCTTATTAATTCTTAATAAATTTATTTTGCTTCTATACAATATTAAAACCCCTGTCCCCCCAGTGGGAAAAGATTTTTTATTTTCTATTAATATCTGTCTTTTATTAATTGTGCAATTTCCTCAATTCTTAAATCATATTTGGATATCTCCATTGACGTAATACTTCATAAACTACAATGGCTACAGTATTTGATAAGTTTAATGATCTGGCTTTTTCATTTTGTAGCATTGGAATTCTAATGCAAGTCTCTAGATTGTCCTCTAGAATTTTTTTCGGGATACCCGTCGTTTCTTTTCCAAACATAATATAGCAATTTTCTGGATAAGAAACATCTGTATAAATATTCTGGGTTCTCGTTTCACAATAATAGATCAAAGCCTCTGGATTAGCTTCTAAGAAGGCTTCGTAGTTGTCATAATACCTAAGGTCCAACAACTCCCAGTAATCTAGTCCTGCTCTTTTTACATGTTTTTCATCTAGAGAGAAGCCCATCGGTCCTATAATATGTAATACGGTGTCTGTAATTACACAAGTTCTCGCTATATTTCCTGTGTTTTGTGGGATTTCTGGTTCAAACAATATAATATTCAATGGCATATTCTTCTACCTCCAGCTACTATTTACGCTTATCTAACAAAGTTACTGAAAATCTCATTTTATTATAAGAGTTTCCTTATTATAGAATTCTATTTAGAACAAGAGATTGCATAATTGATTTTAAATTTATATTAATTTATATTAATTCAAAATGAAAACCTTAGTATTTATTATTCAATGAAGAATATATTATATTTCATATTTGTATAAAGCCTATATAAATTCATATTGATAGTATGATGCAATTTCCTCAGATATTTATGCCCATAATAAATTATTTTTATTTTACCTTTAAAGCTAAATTCATTTCAATTTCTCCAAAATTGTTTTGTAGAACTGTTGAAACAATTGGTTGGTTTTCTATAACTTGATAATTAACTTCTTTCGTTACTAACGTTGGAGGTGTTATGTCAATGATACATCCTTCATTAGACAATTGAATGGCTGCATTCCCTAATACCATATTACCTAGTTCAGCAACAGCACTTTTAGATATTTCGTCTAGTTCTGTTACAGTCATACCTCCCATCATGTTTGAAGCAATGACCTTTGCAAGTGTTTCATCTAAATTAATGATGGTCTGCCCTTCTAACTGTCCAGTAATACCGATCATTATTGCTACATCCTTTGTAAAGCACTTATCTGCATTATTATTTGTATCTATAATCTCCATAGACATTCCGGTTATTTGATTTAATATGTCTTGTAACGCTTTTAAGAATGGTTTGACTAGTTGTTCTTTCATCTTCATTATACCTCCATGATTTATCCTATTGTGATTATATCATAAATTTAGATTTATCTATGACTTTTTTTGCTATTTTTCCGTAAAGAGTGACAATTTTCATTCAATTTTTCCTTTTCACTTAAGTTCTGTAACTGAATTTGAAGTTGATAAAAAGGCTGTATATCAGAGGAATTGGCAGTAATAGGTATTATCCTCCCAATTTTACTTGATAATTTTATCTAATAAACATTAATTATTAATATAATTTTCATTATGTTATTCTAACTACTTGATATATTTCTCTAAGAGGTTTATAATTGAATTCGCAAGGAATAATAAATAATATTATTATTTGTTAAAATAGATAAACACAAAGGAGGTTGCTAAATAAAAGATGGATGTTAAACCGTTGAAAAAACTAAAACTATATGGATTTAATAACTTAACAAAAACCTTAAGTTTTAATATGTATGATATCTGTTATGCTAAAACTGTGGAAGACCGTAAAAATTATATTGAATATATTGATGAACAATATAATGCAGAAAGATTAACTAATATTCTTACTAATGTAGCTAACATTATTGGTGCTAACGTATTAAATATTGCTAAACAAGATTATGACCCACAGGGTGCCAGTGTAACAATGCTAGTTTCTGAAGGTCTGGTAACATCTGAGCATACGCCTGATCACGAAAGTGAAGCTCCTGGTCCATTACCAGATGGTGTGGTTGCTCATCTTGATAAAAGTCACATTACTGTTCATACCTATCCAGAAAGTCATCCGGATGAAGGAATTAGTACTTTTAGAGCAGATATCGATGTGTCTACATGTGGTCACATTTCACCGTTGAAGGCTTTAAACTATCTAATTCACAGCTTTGACTCTGATATTATGTATGTTGATTACAGAGTAAGAGGCTTTACTAGAGACGTAACTGGTAAAAAGTTCTTTATTGATCATAAAATTAATTCTATTCAGAACTATATTGCTAGTGAAACTAGAAATAGGTACCAAATGATAGATGTAAATGTATATCAAGAAAATATTTTCCATACGAAAATGATTCTTAAAGAGTTTGACTTAGACAACTATCTTTTCGGTATTAATAAGAAAGACCTTCTTCCTGGTGAAAAGAAAAAAATTAAGCAAAGATTAAAGAAAGAAATGGCAGAAATCTTCTACGGAAGAAATATACCCAAGGTTTAATTTAAAGGTTACAGAATCAATCTGTAACCTTTTGTTTATTTTTACTGAATTTCTGGTATCATTATACTATAACTAATTGTAGGAGGTAATCTAATGGATATGGTTAAAGGAAAAATCCACCATCTTTATCATAGTGGCTTTGCTGTAGAAACTGAGAATTACTTTCTAATTTTTGATTATTACATGGATGAAGTTGAGGATAATAATCAAGTTAGAAGTCTTGAAAAGGGTGTTATTAATCCAGATTTGCTAAAACATAAGAAAAATGTTATCGTTTTTGTTTCCCATAATCATGGTGATCACTTTAATCCTGTAATTTTTAACTGGCAAGAAGTAAATCCAGATATTACTTATATATTAGGAGATGACTGTATTGTTCCTTCTAACATTCGTAATATTTATGTGATGCGGACCAATCAATCATTAGAATTACAGTTACATAACTTAGTTAAGGTTAAAACCTATGGTACCACCGACAGAGGTGTATCCTTTCTAGTGGAAGTTGATCATTTAAGTATTTATCATGGGGGCGATCTTAATTGGTGGCATTGGAAAAGTTTTACCCCAGAAGCTCAGCTTAAAGAAGAAGAAGATTTCAAAAAAGAGGTTAATCAAATTACTGAGTCTATCGATATAGCCTTTGTCCCCGTCGACCCACGTTTAGAGGAATATTACTATTTAGGTGGCGAATATTTTGCCCATACCATAAAACCAAAGCTATTGATTCCCATGCACTTTGCAAGTAATTTTAAAATTACTGAAGAATTTGCTAACAAAGTTTCTAATATTTCAGTTCCTACCATCGTTTTAAAGGAACGTGGTCAAGTAATCGAATATATAAAAGCATAATAAAGCTGCTCCCTTTATGAATAATGAAGTAACGTAAAGGGAGCTATATTTTTAAATTGGTCATATCAAATTTAGTTTAGATTAAGATTATTTTTGAGAATTATTTCGAGGTACAACATGGATACCTTCATCTTGTTTCCAATCTGCATAGAAAATGTTTTCTATATTTTTCTCTCCTGCTTTACGAATTTGATTGAATAACCAATTTTCGTCATGCCCTATGGCATATAAATTATTTTTTATGATCTCTCCATCGAGGATTAAGGTAATTGGCAGATATACAGGATGTTCTTGTAGATTTAAATCTTCAATAGTAGCACTTTCATATTTAGATTTTTTTAATACACTAATATTCCCACTCTGTTCCAAAATTGCAAACTCTATTTCTCGAATCGAAAAGGCATCCTTTTGCCTTAATAGACTTAACAATTCATTAATATCTAATTTTTCTTTTTTTATAACGTTATAATCAATTTGTCCATTTCTAATAATAATCGCTGGTTCTCCTTCTAATAATTTCCTTGTTCTTCTTAATTTTTGTGTTATTTTTTCAATAAAAACCATTAAAATTCCCCAAAGAGCTAAGGCATACATAATAGTCCATATTCTAACCTTTTCATCATAAATTGCGTTACCCAGCAGTTCTCCAAGAACAATAGCTGATATGAAATCAAAGGGGGTAATCTGATTTATTTGTGATTTTCTTGTAATCTTAGTAACAACAAATAAAGCAAAAAAACCTATCGTTAGTTCTACTGTCAATTGAGAAATTGATGACCCAAACATAGTTTCACCTACTTATAATTTACTTAGTTGGTTTTCTATTTTTGTATTATCTCCTATTTTGTTGAATATAGACAGTGGTCTCAATTTCTAATTTGAAGAATCAGATCCCTGTTTTTTTATTGTATGCTATTGCTTTTATTTTCCATATGCTCTATAATTAATACGTATCAAACGTTATATATCAAACATTATACTTGCTTTAGGAGGATGTGTATGGCACCGAAAAAGAAATTTTCTAAAGAAGCAATAATTAATACAGGCTTTGAAATTGCTAAAATAGAAGGGATTAATAGTATTACTATTAGAAAAGTGGCTGAAAAACTTGGAAGTTCTATCGCCCCCATTTACGTCAATTTTAATAATATCGATGAATTAATAGAAGAAGTTATAAAAAAAGTATATCAAATCAGTCATCAAATATATTTAGAAGAAAATACAGGTAGCCCCTTCCGTGATATCGGTGTAGCCAGCTTGAGGTTTGCAAAGGAATATAGTCTCCTGTTTAAAGACATGATGATGAATAGCAATCAATACATGAAAAATTATGATGAAGACATGGGAGAATTTCTGATTGAAGAGATGAGAAAAGACCCTGAACTTGCAGATTTTTCCGATATGGAGCTACAGACTATTCTTCTTAAGATGCGAATCTTTCAAACTGGACTTTCAGTAATGGTAGCAAATAATCTTTTGCCACAAAACATAACCGAAAACTACATTAAAAGACTTTTAGATGATACCGCAAGAGATATTGTCTACTCTACAGCTTCAAAAATAAAATGAATGGGTATTCATTTAAATTTTAGTTTAAATTGGAGGGATTTTAATGGATAAAACTCATCTTGAAAACCAACTTAAGGACTTCTTTAAAAAAGCAATTCAAAAAGATAAAAATATAAAAAATGCCTTTATGCTTATTCATTCTGATAAATATAACCTTCACCTAAACATGGCAGAAGGTACCACAGAAGGGGTAGCCTCTGTACCGAACCAACCTTTTCACATTGCCAGTATCGGAAAGCTTTTTACATCTGTTCTTACTAGCATTCTAGTTGAAAAAAATGAAATTTTCTTCGATGATTCTATTTCCCTCTATCTAGATGAAGAACTACTAAAAGGTCTGCATATATATAAAGGCATAGATTATACTGATCAAATAAAAATAAAGCATTTAATGAACCATACCTCTGGATTAAATGATTATTTTGAGGATACACCGAAAAATGGGAAATCAATGCTTCAAATGATTGAAGATGATCCATATCGAAGTTGGAAGCCACGGGAGATTATTCTCTGGTCAAAATCAAATTTAAAAACTCATTTCCCTCCCGGAAGAGGCTTTCACTACTCTGATACAGGATATCATCTACTGGGTTTAATCCTAGAAAAAATTACGAAGATGCCTTTAGCAGAAGCTATGGACTATTATATCTTTAGCCCTCTGGAAATGCACCATTCCTATCTAGCAAGTCATTCAGAACCAAAGAAAAAAAGTGCTATTTCAGTAGCAGATGTCTATATGAAGGGGGTCAATGCAAAGGATTTTAGCATTCTAAAGGATGACTATGCAGGTGGAGGTATTGTAGCCCCTGCAGAAGATTTACTAAAATTTATGAAGGCATTAGTCCATCACAAACTTATTAAGGAAGAAACTTTTGAAAAGATGAAAGATTGGGCAGGCTTCTTCAACTTGTTCTTTATTGGTATCGATTATGGTTATGGATTAATGAACTTCAAAACAATCCCTTTAGTCATGCCCTCAAAATATAATGTCTGGGGTAATGCCGGTTCAATAGGTTCTTTTATGTTTTATCACCCTTTAACAGACTCCTATTTTATTGGAAGCTTAAATAACTTCCGTTATCATAGAAAAGGCATACGCTTAATGTTTAAGGCAATTGATATTCTTCTTAAGAAGGCCCCATCTTAAAACAACATCTAATGAAAATATACAATCATCTATAATTAAATTTAAATTGGTAAAAAACAATTACACTTGTTTTTTACCTTTTTTTTCTAGCTGTTCTATGGGAAAATAAAGATACAGCATTTTATTACAATTTATATATATTTTATTTATAAATAATCAATGGAGGTGTAATTATGTTAAAAATTACTTCGGAAACAATGCATGATTTTGCAGAAAAAATTGAATATGGTAAAAAGCACTTTATCCCTATGTTACCCTTTGTTAGAATCCCCTATCATAACTTTGATAAATACAAGACCTTTAGTGAAAAGGGGATATATCTTATTGACTATGTAGATGATGAGTATTGTCTCTATCATTTATATCATTTAACTCCAGGGGATGATACATTAAGGGCTACACTAATCTTACCATCAAACTGGAATAAGCGATTTGAAATTATTGAAAAGTCCATTCCTAATCTTAAAGAGTGGTTTTTACGTGAAGATGATTCGAAAAAATTTATCATTCAATCCCTTGAATATGGTGAAATTGAGTATTTCCCAACCCTTTCTCACTATTTAATTCCTACAATTATTAAAAATGGTTTTAACCCTAAGTATCGGATGTATATGAAGTTAGAAGATGGTGAAACAGAAACAGAACCTACTCCAATTGTAAATCTTCTAAATTCAAGTCTAAGGGTAGTAAATTTTTCAGAAGAAATGTTAGAAGATGTAATAGATTTTTATTACAGAAATGAATCAACTAAAAATTATCAATACTTCACTAATTGCACCTTTGAAGAATTTATCGAAATGTTTAAGCAAGAATTTACTACTACTTACTCTAAATTTATCCTGGATGCCCAAGGGAAAATTGTTGCTGGAATCCTACCTACCCGAGAAAATGATAAGATATGGATCGATAATTTTACAGTGCATCCAGCCTATAGTAATAGTAATGTTGGAGAATATCTGCTAAATCAAGCCCTGAAAAAAATACTTAAAGATCAACCTAATGAGACAATTTGTATCTACCTCAATCGAGATTGTTATGAAGCTGTTGAAGCATGCGAAAAAAATGGGTTCACTTCTTTCGAATTTTGGACAGATATGATTCTAGAAAAGTAAGTTAGACTATTATCTATAAAGGGGGTTCTCTATTGAATTATAAAAACGCAAAAGATATTCTCCCTCCTGAACTCCTCAAAGAAATACAAAATTATGTTCAAGGTGAGAGAATTTATATCCCCCAATTGGAGAATGTACGAACTACTTGGGGTAAGAAAAGTGGCACTAGAGAAGAAATTACCTTCAGAAATAATGAGATTTTGAATAAATATAAAGAGGGTTCTACTATGGATGAATTGGCTGAGCTTTTCTGCTTGAGTAACGAATCTATTCGAAAAATAATCTATAATCAAACTAAGGGTAAAAATAACAAAGATAAGGAAGGCGAATAATATGGCTAAAAAATCCAGAGGTAAGGGCTTAATTAACCTACCTTCACGTGGTAGGGGTACCTGCCCTATCTGTAAAAAAGAAAGAATTAAGATCCTTTACGAAGTATTGCAGGCAAATGGTGGTAAGTTGACTGTCTGTAAGGGATGCCGACATAAAACAGTATAAGTAATTTTATATGATTAATTGACGATTACTATAATTCTAGATTATCTTAATTCTAATTATTTTAATTCTAAATTATCTTAATATATAATTGTCAAATTAATTATAACGATTAAATCGTTATCTCATTTTCTAATTAAATAAAGGCATTCCAAATTAGAAATACCTCCAAAATAGACAGTCTTTTTAATTTCAATAGACTACCTGCTTGGGAGGTATTATTATTTTTGATATTATATTTTTTACTATCCTAGTTCTGTAGTTTTTTACTTCTGTAGTTTATTGCTTCTGCGATTTTTTATTTCTATAGGTTTTACTTCTTTGAATTTTACTTCTATAGGTTTTATTTCTTTGGGTTTTAGTGTTGATATCCTATTCTTCTTTCTCAAGAATCACTTCAAAAACCGTCTCTTCATGACTACTATAGGCAGAAATATTGCCTTTATGAAGTTCTACTATATTTTTAGCAATTGCTAACCCAAGCCCTGTGCCACCTGTTTCAGCTGTCCGTGACTTTTCTACACGATAAAATCGCTCGAACAGGTGGGGTAAATCTTTAGAAGGAATGGGCTCACCATAATTTTTAACCTGTATACTCACATAGGTTTCTTCTTTAATCTCAATATTTATGAATTTCCCATCCTTCCCATAACGAATTGCATTCATAATAAGATTTTCAAAAACTCTAACCATCATGCTTCCATCAATTCTAGCATATATCTCTTTCTTCACTGGGTTTATTTTGCAGACCATATCCGCCTCTTGTAATAGCGGGACAAACTCTTCTACCAATTGCTCCATTAATTCTACCATATTAACCTTCTGTAAATTCAACCTTATACCACCGTAGCTTACTCTAGTAAATTCAAACAATTCATCTATTAAAGACTTAAGGCTTAAGGCTTTATTATGGGCTATATCTACATAATATCGAAGTTCTACCTCATCTTTGTATCGATCATTAACGATTAGTTCTAAATAACCTAGTATAGAAGTAAGGGGTGTGCGTAAGTCATGGGAAACACTTGTGACAAGATCACTTTTTGTCCTCTCAGCATTCCGTTCTTCTTCCATAGACACCCTTAACTTACTGGCCATTTGATTAATATTATCCGCTAGAACGCCAAACTCATCTTCAGCCCTTATTGGTATTTTTATATCTAATTCTCCTTGAGAGATCTTTTCAAGATTATGAGAGATTTCCTCAAGATATGAAATACTCCTTTGACTAAAGGCAAAGAAATAGATCAGAAATAGTATTATTCCAAACAAAATACTTATCGGTACAGCTCCAATCGTTAAGTCCAGCAGCTGCAAAATTCTATATAGTAATGATATATGGCTAGACAAGTATAATGCAACAAGGATTAGTATAAAGACACTAATCAGTGAAGCAAATAAACTTGTGATAACTAAAAATAAAATTTTCCACCTAATACTCCTCTGTAGTCTCAAATTTATAACCTACCCCCCAAACTGTTTTGATGAAAAAAGGTTTCTTTGAATCAATTTCAATTTTATCCCTTATCTTTCGAATATGCACCCTTACAGTATTATCAGACTCTAAATAGTCTTCCTTCCAAACATTTTCAAAGATTTCGTCAACTGTGAAAACCCTTCCTGGGTTACTGGCCAATAAAAGAAGTATGTCAAACTCAATAGGCGTAAGATTTACTTCCTTTTGAAATAAAATTACTTTATGGGTCCTTTTATTAATGGTTAAACCGTTTAAAGTAATTTCATCAGCTTCTTTAGCACTATTATTCTGTGGATTTAATTGAATATATCTTCTTAGCTGTGATTTTACCCTGGCAATTAATTCTAGGGGATTAAAAGGTTTCGTCATATAATCGTCTGCCCCAGTTGTAAGTCCCATGATTTTATCGATATCCTCCGATTTTGCACTCACCATTAAGATAGGAATATTTAATTCTTGGCGAATCCTACGGCATACTTCTAAGCCATCTATTCCTGGCATCATGATATCAAGTATTACTAAATGAATTTCTTCCCCTTCTAAAATCTTTAACCCCTCTATCCCTGTAGATGCTTTAATGACATAATATCCATCATTCTGCAAATAGATTCCCATTAAATCAGCTATTTCCTTTTCGTCCTCTACAATTAAGATCCTTTGTTTTTCCATTGTCTCCACTTTCCTTTTGTTAAAATGTTACTTATTATTTTATCCTTCTTTTAACAAAGAATCCACTACTTCTTCTAATTCTAGACCACGGGACGCCTTAACTAATATAATGGCCTCATCTTTTAGGACTTCCTTCACTTGTGAGATCAGCTCTTGCTTATTTTTGCTAGATATCACCCTATTTTTAGAGAAATTATTTTTTGCCTCTTTTGCAATATGGCTGGAGAGGGGTCCAATGGTGAAAAGATAATCTACTTGATCTGGTTTTATTTCTCCACCGATTTCCTTATGATAATTTATTTCATCATCTCCTATCCCTTCCATATCTCCCAAAACCGCAATTTTTTGTTTATAACCAGTTAATCCATATAAAGTCTCTATTGCCGCCCTTAGACTAGATGGATTTGATTTATAAGCATCGTTTAATATGGTAAGCTTACTTGTGTGGATGAGTTCATTCCTCATTCCAGTGATATTCATCTTCTTCAGACCTTCTCTAATTAAATAGGTGGGAATCTTTAAATAATCGGCAACTCCTATGGCAGCTGCTGCGTTTAACATTTGATGCTTACCCAGTAAAGGTAAAAAGTAGCTTTCTACAGTAGTTATACCTTCTAATCTAAATCTAAGACCCTCATCTGTCATACTTTCTAGAATAGGGCGGTAGCTACTTCCTTCTAGTTCTCCAAAGGATATTAAAGTTTGCTTTAAGTTTAATTGATGAATTTTATCCCTTAGCACCTGATCATCCCCTAGATAAATCAACAACCCATCTTCCTTTAACCCCTCTACAATTTCTAATTTAGTTTTATAAATATTTTCTTTTGTTCTTAAGGTTGTTAAGTGAGCTTCACCTATATTTGTAATAATAGCGATATCCGGTTTTGCGATAGAGGTTAATAATCTCATCTCGCCCACCTCCGATATCCCCATTTCTACTACTGCCATTTCAGTATCTTCCTCTAATTCTAATAGGGTTAATGGTACACCTAGATAGTTGTTTAAATTTCCAAAAGTTTTTGCTGTTTTATATTTTGTATTCAGAATGCCTGCAAGAATATCTTTAGTAGATGTTTTACCATTGCTTCCTGTAATCCCCACCACCTTTGTTTTTAACTGCATACGATATTCTCTAGCCAATTTTTGTAGGGCATCTACAGTATCCTCCACAAGAATTAAAGGGAAATCCACCTCTGGAAGGGGTTCACTACGATTCCACAAGGATGCAACTGCTCCATTTTCCATAGCCTTATGGATAAATTTATGTCCATTAAAGCGTTCTCCCTTTATTGGTATGAACAATTGACCTGGAAGGATTTTTCTAGAATCGGTTGAAACCCCTTTTATTAAAATGCTTTTATAAATCTCCTCTAGACCAGTACCACCCACCATAATTTCTACTTCCCTTAACTTTCGTTGAATCATGCTTCTAGCCTCCCATCTAATAAAACCTGCTTTTGATGATGAGCTTCTATAGCAAATTCAATGAACTTATCCATTAATTGAGTAGGGGTTGTACCGTCTGTTTTTTCCCACAAGGCAGGGAACATACTTAGTTTTGTAAAGCCTGGCATCGTATTGACTTCATTTACAAAGTAGCGGTTATCCTCCGTAACAAAATAATCTACCCTAACTAAGCCAGAGCAGTTTAATAGTCTAGCAACATCTTCTGCTGTTCTACGCATTTTTTCACTTATGTCTCCTGATAAACGGGCAGGTATTACAGCAACTAATTTTCCATCAATATACTTTGCATTAAAATCCATAAAGTTTCTCTCTTGGATAAATTCCCCCACTACAGATGCTTTGGGATTATCATTTCCTATTACTGCAATTTGCATTTCTCTTCCCACGACCTCTTCTTCAATTACTAACTTATGATCGTATAGAAAGGCTTCCTTAACAGCTGCTAATAATTCTGTGGGATTCCCACATCGGTTGATACCAATACTTGAACCTAACTTTGCAGGCTTAACATAACAAGGGTAGCCCAGCTCTTCTTCTATCTCTACCTTTGCCTTTTCTTGGTTATGATCCCATTCATATTTTGTATAAGATCTATATTTTACTTGGGTAATATTAGCTTTACTAAATAAGTCCTTCATTACTACTTTATCAATTCCTATTGCTGAAGCTAAAACGCCATTACCTACATAGGGAATTTCAATTAATTCTAATAGCCCTTGAAGGGTGCCATCTTCACCGTTAGTACCATGCAATGCTGGAAAAACAACATTGCTTTCATCTCCCTTAAGCATTAACAGAAAATCTGCCATGGTATGGGCTACTGAGCTTCTTAAGTCCACGCTTTCCTTTTCATGATATTCTTTTATATCTTCAACTTCCTTCAGAATTTCTTTAAGTTGCAGCCATTTCCCTTCCTTCGTAATATAGACAGGAAAAATACGATATTTTTCCCTATCTAGGCTATTGATAATAAAAGTAGCTGTTTTAAAGGAAACCTCATGTTCTACAGATTTCCCACCATAAATTACATGTATATTTCTTTTCATCTTCATCCTCCTTCAGTTTTTAATTAATCTTATCTACTATAGCTTTAGCGCCATGTATTAGTAAGTCGTAACTCTAGTATAAGAGATTAATTTACAAAAAAACTGAAGAAAGCTTTTAAGAAATTATTAAGATTTTATTAAGATTAAAAACTCTTTTCCAAATAATTGAGGAAATTGCATAATTATTATTAAATTTATATTAATGCAAAATGAAAACTTCGCTGTTTAGTGTTCAATGCACGACTCAGCTTTCACCTTTGCATAAAACGAATATAAATTCAAATTTATGGTAATATGCAATTTCCTCAAATGAATGTGCAAGTTTTACAAGTACAAGGGGAAAATATACTCTATCACTTTAACTTTGAAAGGATGGGACATATGAATAATGATAAAAGAATAGAACCCCATGAAAACTTCCTGCTTCGTGATTTACTAGCCCTAAAGACTGTCTGTTTAGCAAAATCATCTGTCATGGCAACTTTAGTTAAAGACCCAGTATTAAAAGGAATTATTGAAAGAGATTTTCAAGTGACTGAAGAACAGATCAAAGAGCTTCAACATTTGCTTCAAACTTCTTTACTGGCTCCATCAGATATTTCTAAAGAATGTACTAGTACAGAAACGGCTCCAAGACACTAATTTAGTAATTTACGAGGAGGTATATGTAGGATGAACATTTTACAAAGTCTAGCTGAAATGGGAGATATGACTGAGCAAGTGATTGCAACTGATTTCTTACTTGCTTCAAAATCTGCCGTGAGAAACTATGCCATTACATTATCAGAAACAACAACTCCAGAGGTTAGAGATGTTCTACGGAGACATTTAGATACATCTATTGACACCCATGAAGAAATTCTTAGATTTATGATGAAAAAGGGGTATTATCATGTTAATGACCCACAAGAACAAATGAAGGTTGACATGAAAACAGCTGATACTGCTCCAACATTACAACAATAGAATAATTTCTAATTAGCCTATGATAGACAAAAACATCCCCTTTCAAAATCTCAAGCATCGAGATTTGTACTAGGGGATGTTTTTTTGTATATTATTTTCTACTAATTAACCCAATACCTCTTTAATAAAGAAAACATTAATAAATCTTGATAAACATCTCTGAAGAAGGCATATTCCTTTAATAGACCCTCATCAATTCAATTAACAAGTTTCCTATAATTTTACTCATAATAGGGCTCCTTTTGGTCCTACTGTCCTTCTGTAGCCTTTATAACTGAAAATAAATTAGCGATGTTTTTGAATCGTAATGTTTGATCATCTAATAAGCTATGGTTAATTGTGTCGCTAATAATTAACACCCCTGTTGACTTCACCTCTAACTTTGATGTAAAATGAATAAATGCTGATAATTCCATCTCTAAAGCAATAATATTTGAATCAAACTTCTCCCCAGCTAACCTCCAAAAAGTGGTTGGTACTGAAACGGTTAAACCTTCTTTAAATTCAACATTACCTTCTACTAAATTAGTGATTAACTCAGACCTAAATATTTCATTAGGAACAACATACTCTACTGAATCAATTAAATTAGTGATTCCATCTAAACATTGTACTTTGTTTGGCAGAATTATATCCCCTGTTTTTAGGGTCTTTGATAAACCAAAGGCTGAACCAATAAAAATGATCTCTTCTACTTCTCCATCCTTTAAAATGGCTAATACATCTGCTACAACTGCTGCCCCGTAGGCTTGAAAGATTAATAAATCTTCCTTAGTATCAGCTTTTACAATATATCTTTCATAAACATCATGTTTATGGAAAATAACTTCATCATATTGTTTAATAACGCTCTGTTTAACATCCTCTGGAGTTGTTCCTGCAAATAAGTAACACCTTTTAGGTAACTTTTCTCTACCATATTCATGCCTTGCCCACTTTCCCATTTTAGCTCCTCCTTAAAATGACCTTTAAAACTATTATTATCCTAAGATATAATCCCCTTCAATAACAACCCTACCACTTCCTCCGACAAAAACCTCAATTTTCCTTCCATTTCTATTTACCTTAATCTCTATTAAACTTGGCATTTCTACAATATGTCCTTGTTCAGCCTTAATAGTTACCTCTAATTGATCTAAATAATGATTCTTTAGAAGATAGCTTCCTACAGCACTGTTTCCTACGCCACAGGCAGGGTCTTCAACACCTTCTCTAGGGCAGATATTGCGGGTATGTATATCGACTCCTTGGTCAATTGTTTCAAAGGTAAAGGCTTGTATTTCTCTTACGCCAATTTCGCTACAGAACTCCTTTAAAACCTTAGTATTCCGCTTAATCTTCATGAGGGCATTAAGGGATTTTACAGGAATAATTAAGTGCCCCAGCCCTGTATCCACCGCTTCCACTGGTAAAGTATCTAGTAGATCTTCCTCAGATAATTCTAAAATTCGGGCAATCTTCTTTTTATCTATTTTAAGTGGGATAAACATAGGTTCTGGAAATTTCATAGTAAAAACAATATCCCCATTATGATTATCCCCACTAATAAACTGCCTTCCCTTCAGGGTTTGTATACTGTATTCATTTTTTTCTTCTAACTTTATTCTACCCTCTTTTAATAGAGCAACAAAGGCAGCTATTGTTGGATGTCCAGCTAAAGCAATTTCCTCCGACGGGGTAAAATACTTAATTTGAAAGTCTATATCCTTTTCTTTGCTAGGCAGTACAAATACCGTCTCAACTAAATTAAGTTGCTTCGCTATTTCTTGCATTACTACCTGCGAAATTCCCTCTCCATCACAAAAGATCGCAGCAGGGTTCCCACCCTTGTTTCCTAGAGAAAAACTATTAACAACTAAAAATCTTTTCTTTCTAATCATGCAATAACCACCACCCTTCAAATTATGAAAATAACTGATGTAATCAATTGCTTTCTCTATTACTTCATTCTAAACCAAAATTTAACATTCTACTTTTATTCTCTATTATCACCCTCATTTCCTTCATCATTGATTAAAGAAATTGCCTAAATCAATAACGCTAAATTTATATTAGCATAGCATGCATTGATGAAAGGTTCTATTGCTAGTCTTATGGAAAATCTGCATGAAAAAAGCAAGTCCACATTCTTTAGAATACAGACTTGCTTTAATACTTATTTATAGGCAGGTATATTTAGTAATTCATCTACAGTTACAAATTCATAGCCTTGATACTTTAATGTTTGAATAATTTCTGGTAGAGACGCTACTGTAGCGGCATGACTTTGTCCTTCGCCACCACCATCATGGAATAATAAAATCCTACCTTGTCGAACGTCAGGTAAAGTATTAATCAGTATTTGGCCAACATCCTGATCTCTCCAGTCTATGGAATCCACTGACCAATTAATAATTTTATACTCTTCTTTAATTAATCCTTCTATGGATTCTCTAGTAACGGCTCCATAGGGTGGTCGCATTAATGCAGTTCTTAAACCAGTAATCTTATAAATACTATCCTCAGTTTGATTTATTTCATTAACTAGTGATTCTTGTGAAACCCTTCTTAAGTCAGGGTGATTCCATGTATGATTCCCAATTACATGTCCTTCCCTTACAATTCGATTAATAATTTCTGGGTGATGATCAACTCGAGCACCCATTACAAAAAAAGTTGCTGGTACATTATATTGTTTTAAAACATCTAAAACTTCATTTGTATATTTTTGATTTGGACCGTCATCAAAGGTTAGTGCAATCTTATTAGTATTAGAAGCTCCTTTTATAAAAAAAGTATTTGGATACATGCTAACCAGTGAAGCCGTTGTCTCTTTAAAGGATGCTTCAGGTTGTTGGGTACGTTGTGTTGGGGCTGTTGGTATTTTAAGAATTTGGCCAACATAGAGAAAATTCCAGTCACCCAAGTTATTAGCTTCACCAAGGGCGGCTACTGTAACCCCAAATTGTTGAGCAATGTTAAACAGACTATCGCCATTTTTTACAATATACTCACCTGTCGAAGCTCCAGACTTCGTTGGTCTAATAACCCCATTGGGAACCTTTAATTTTTCCCCGACCGAAAGGCGATTTACATCAGTAATATTATTCTCCTTTGCTAAATCTGTTACGGAAACCCCTAGATTTTGAGAAATCTTAAATAAAGAGTCTCCCTCACCTACAACATAAATATTAGCTTCTTTCTTTTGTGGAATAATAACAACTTGCCCAGCAGAAATATTATTATGATTTCTGAGATAACCATTTTGGTTAATCAACTCATTTAGGGTAATTCCATAATTGGTAGCAATGGTAAATAAGGTCTCTCCCCTAGAAACTCTGTGGACTTGTGCTCCATTAACAAAGGAAGGTAGCATAATTAGTAAAGATAACATACTTGCAACAGAGAAACGAAGAAATTTTTTCATCAAAAAGAAACACCTCCCTCTATTTTCTTATATAGGTTTACATAATTTATGATACACTACTTAAAGTTGTATATCTATAAGAAAAAAGTGGGAGTAGTAAATATAATGGATACCTATTTAATTTATTGAAAAAACCACAAGAAACCTTTCTTTAATAAGCTTCCATTTTCCTGTTGTTGAAATTTTTTGCCCATATAATTTAAATTAAAGTTTAAGTCCTCTAATTTATGAAGATCATAATAGGATTTATTCAAACCGTTTTCTATATTGTTATAGCCTGTTGGGGTATAGATGACGATATCAAAACCTACTAAGTGTAGAAAACAAAGAATAATTGTAAATTCTTTAGAAAAACGATCTTTATCCTTATCAAATACAACAATTTTAGGAACATCAAAAGGAAAGTCAAATTTTTGCAGTAACTCTAGATAACTTTTATGAATTGATAATATGGTATATAAAATTTTAATCTTAAAGGCTTCCGTTAAGGGCTCAATAAATAGGTTTGTTGTAACCATATAATTAATTGTATTAAAGATTAAATCCTGAACAGATGACTTTAGATACTTAAATTGATTTTCCCTCAATCCCTTTACCTTTTCTAAATTTAAGCTCCCATCACGATTAAATAAACTGTAATCTACTTGGGGAGTTGGTATTGAAATAAAGGGGACTCGTTCTAATAATATCATATTTTCTTTCTTTTCTAATAGGGCATTGAAGTAATTCCAATATTGGTCCATATCCCTAGATACTCCGCTGACTTTAGCAAAGATCGTTGGTATAGATATTCTTTTGTTTTCTACCTTAAATCCTTCCCTAAAACGAGCTTCTTCCTTCCATAGAATAAATAATTCTTCAAAGGTAGTCTTAAGGGGAATGGCCTTTACTTCATAATCTTCAAACTGCCAAGGCTTATAGATTCCACTTCCTTCCGAATGGATTATTTGACTAATTTCTACCGAAGCCTTATAAGCAATTGTCTCTTTTCTCTTATTTTTCTCTATGCTGGCAAATTCCTTAATGATACCTCGTTTTGGATATTCTAGTAGATTAGCGTAATCTTCAATATTAGCAATACTACTAAATCCACCTTCTTCTAGCGGGTTAATATACAGTATATCCCACCCTAATAATGATAGAAATATTAAGAAGAAAACCTCGTCTCTTCTAATATCTCCATAAAATAGGACTTTAGGGCTCTCTTCACCATATTGAAGATTTTTAACTTGAGAAATAATGTACTTTTCTATCCAGTAAAGGAGTTTTATATAGAAGTTTTTCACCACTTCTACTTGTGGATATTGACTGATATAAAGGTTTAAAATCTCAGTGATTTTATCTTCAATCATTTTATTTTTATAAGGACACAAAATAGCTAATCGCTGAATGGTTGTTGCTTTACTAAAATTCTTTTCTGCCTTAATTTCCTCTAAGCTGTTGAAGTCAATTTGATCCCGTTTCTGTTCTATAAAGCTGTTAGGTACGTAAGACTCTAGTCCATCTTCAAATTTTAGGTATAAATGGTCTAATTCCAATAAACCCTGATGTAAGTTGAAGAGATCGTCTTCGTAGCTATGGGTTTCGTCAATTCCAATAATCCTATAAAAATATACAGGTATTGATATTTCTCCTTCCCCTTCAAAATAGCCGTCACGATCTTTAGTTGGTAGAAATATATCTCTGTATGGAGTAGCAGTAATTCCCTTTACAATGTTAATCTTGCTAACTTTAGGTTTTTTTTCTTCCATGGCAGAAATCTCCTTTCTAGAATAACGAATATGGTAGGCTAAGACTTTCTCTTAGGATAATACAAACTATCTTTATCCCTTAGGAATGATGATCCTCTAGTAGACTAATTCCAAAGTCTACAATTTCTTCGCTGGCATCAATTCCCCTTCTACATGTATATTTTATCCCTTCCTTCTTTAGACTTTCCCCTAAACATTCTACTAGCTCCCCATGACTAGGTATTATTTTATAGTCGGCAGCCATCAGCATCGGTAAATCTAAAAAAGAATCTCCTGCCGAAGCGAAGTGATTTTGACCTATTTTTTTCATTAGAAATAGAACTGGGTCCCTTTTATTGATGCAATTAGGAATTAAGTATAATTTTCTCCCCTGTAGAGATCCCGTCCACGCTTTCTTTTTTAACCACTTTAGAAAAGGATTTAACTCTTCTCTCTGTATTTTTTCACGATCTAATAAAAAATAGACAAATAATCCATCGACTTCCTTCATTGATGTAACCCATTTACTAGCCTTCGTCTCTTCAAATTTCCTTAAAACGACATCCCTATTAATCAATTGTTTACTAAGTCTATCTTGTATTTTCAATTGCCATTCCATCATAGGAACACCCTTTTCTAATATGATACCGCCATTACTAATGATTGCATAATGAGGTTTAATTTCATTTTTAAAAAGGGTAATCCTATTGTATTGATGAAGACTTCTAGTGGTTACTGGAACAAAGAAAGCTTTATTATTTAGAAATTTTAACTTCTCTATAACTGTCTGGGAAATATAGGAGGTTTCTTTTCCATCAATTTCTTCTATAGACCTAATACGCTTTATTTTACTTTTCCCCATGCTTTCTAGATAACGCCTACTAAAAATTAATGTGCCATCTAAATCCGAGGCAAATAACATTATTTTTTCCTCCCTAAAGGTTTTATTAGTCCACAGCATTGATAGGTCATATTTTGATAAACCTCCACCTCTACCCCCTTTTCTTGGGCCAGTACTAAAATGTGTTTAAGGTTTTCATGGTTAACATCTTTAACCAACACCTTCCACGGCACCCTCCGCAATAATACTCTTGTGGTTTCGCCAATTCCTGGCTTGATTAAATTAATGTCTTCTATATTAAATTCTTTCTGAATTGTCTCGATATCCTTTAGTCCTCTCCAGGTAACTTCAGAAGAGATTTTTCCTTTCTTTAATTCTACTTCTAATTCCTCTTCTACTGCTTTAATAACTTTAGGAAAGTAGGCGGATATATGATCAACAAAATGATTAGAAAGGTCTTCATCTATCAGACTTTTATAGAATTTTACCCCATGGAAATCTCCTTCAGCAATTAAGTCTGTACGATGAACAGTTCTACTAATTAAACCAGAAACCGTTGCATTTAAACATGCACTAGGAATAAGAAAGTCTTCCCTTGAGCCAAAAATCCTTGAACAATGGCCTGGGTCAGCTAATACAGCTAAACTGTCGTCAAGATTAATTCCCATTACTTCCCTTACATGGTCACAGGACTGGGATAAAACACTGGCTATTGCTCCCTTGCCTGTCCACCCATCAATAAATTGTATCTCTTTACCGGGGTGAAATTTAATGATATGTCTCAAAGCATTTAGATCAAAACCCTTTCCTCGAATAATTGAAATGCTATAGTGGTTTAAATCCATCCCATAACGATATTTTAAATAGCGTCTAATCAGGATGCCTATAGGGGTTCCTGCCCGAGCTAAGGATACTAATACTAAATTCTTCCCTCTTGTCTTTACTATTTTTTCTGCTACAACCCCAACTGCTACTGCTAATTTTTCTCCAGAATCCTTTAGAGATTGATGAAATAAATCAATATATTCTTGAGAGGGCCTATACTCTACTGGGAGCATTTCTGAATAATGGGTTCCCCCTTGGATTTCCTTTTCTCTAACCTGTGTATCCTTCTCTTGAAGATTTTCCCCTAGTTCCTTTAAAAGAAAGGTTACATCCTCCTTTGGATAACTACCAAGCTTTGGTTTTTCATCCTTCCCTATGCAGGTGATGATGTTAATATAAGGAATACCCCTAGACTTTACTCCTTCTAGTAAGCTTTTTAATTGCTCTTCAGTTCTCTCCCTTTCAAGAAATATAAATACTTCATCATAATAATTTGAAGGGATATTATAAAGGTAATTAACTACTTCTTCATCCTCAGGACTTTTAAAATTAATGCCACTGTTAATAGCATAGCTTTCTTCATGAAAAGGATAAATGGGGCTTCTAGTAGTGGAATGAAACTTAATACCAGTCCCCATCCAAGCTGATATTACCATTGGTAAATAGATAAACTCACCTGTTCCTAGACATAGGGTATTACTTCCTTTTCTAATTGCCTTTAAAGACTCCCCTGTCTCCCTTAATTTTTGATGTAATCCTAACTTTGAATCACTATGTATTCCAAAACGACCTGTTTCTACTAGATAAGGAATATCGCCAAAGGAGACTTTTTTCTTAAGCACTTCGTCCAATCTATAATAATTGATTTGGGAATCTTTTAATTCCTTTGTCACCTCAGAAGCTATTAAAGAGATCATTATTTCAGTATCTTGTTCTCTATTAGATATCTGATATTCTCCTTCAATTAAAGAAATTACTTCGATGGTGATGTTAAGCTTTCTCTCCTTTTCTTTAAAAGCATGCCGATCTGCTTCAGAACGCCAATCTAAAATTGATGCCACAACATATTTCTCTCTTGGGTATTTATTATGTAGGGCTTCTATTATATTTAGGGCTGTTTTCCCTGTAGTTAGTTCGTCATCCACCAACACAATCATTCGATCCTTACTAAAGGTACTATCATTCATATTGTACAAATAATGACTGGTTGCATGGGAATGTTCTTCTTTAAATTCAATTTTACCTTTATACTGAGGAATTTCTTCTCTAGTTGTATGGATGTAACAATGATCTCCTAAAAAACTATCAAACATCCCTTGTCCTAAAGCCGTTGCTGTTTCTGCAAATCCTATAAAGGTTGCTTTTTCTTGTAAAGGTAATGGGTGACTTAAAAGGCTAAGGTGATTATTACTGCATCCTTCATGGTTTTTCAGCAGATGAATGATTTCTTCAACTTCTTCAGCTTTAAGCTTAGCATACATTTCTTCAACCATTCTTAAAGCCAATGCTCTACCCCCTAGCTGGTAGATGGCAGGGTTAACAGGAATATGCTTACCCAACAGCTTACTTACAAACAGAAAGCTTCTTTTAGGGTTTTTTCTAGTTGCTAGAGAAAACAAAGATTCTAAAGGAAGGTTATAAGGGTTTTTCTTTATAAATAGTTCCATCGTTAAGCCATTAATTAAATGATAAGTATTAGAACTAAGTTGATGATTGTTATTTAAGTAGTTGCTCAAAATTTATGCCCTCCTTTAAAACCCCATAGATTTTTGAGCGAATTAGAATTTTCTTTGCCCAATTATAGTGGGGTTTTACTTCATTCATTTTATTTCCATATTGGCTTTTTATAACCCCATTACCATGATCCTTTAAGTCTAATATTTTAGTAGCATCAAGATATTCTTCATGGGTGACAACATACAAGCTTTGGATGGGTAAAATTTGACTGGGATGGATCGTGGTTTTTCCGACTAAACCATTCTCTTTATCTAACAATACTTCCTTTACTAAGCCAGACAAGGCCTTCTTTGTTAAGTCATAACCTTCTTCATTACTGTAATATTCCCAAACAGCCCCCGATAAAACATAATCTGTTTCTTCTCTACCAAAAATATTAATAATGTCTCCAATACAGTCACGGACAACTGCTATATCATAAATTAATGTATCTACACTTCTCCTTAAGGCAAAAATACTAGAAAAGTCCGTTGCGCCAATACGAATATTTAATATTAAGTCTTTGTGTTCATCAAGTAGCCTTTTAAGTTGCTGCAGATTCTCTATACGGTTTTCTTTATAAAGAACATTTCTGTCTTCTAGCACTGGCATGCCATAAAGATTTTGCTGATATTCTCGATTTACTTCCTTCAATGCCTTTAAATATCTACTGCCATTATCTAAATTAAACTTAGGAAAAACAAAGCCATTTAATAGTTGATCTCCTTTAAGTACATCTGCAATCATATAAATTTGATCAACTCCTCTCACTCGAACAAAAATGAGAGGTATTTCATCATAGTCTAGTTGTCCTTCTTCTTTAGCCCTAATAATCTCCTTAAACTGTAATATTAAGTTATTTTCAGCTTCTTTAATCTCTTGGTCACCTACTGCATCCTCAAGACAAATCACCACTGATTTCAAACCCCTAAGCTTATCGGATAATAGATCAGCTAATATATTTTTTCTTGTGGCTGGCATGTACAGGGTGGCCCCCAACCCATAGGCTAATATTTCTTTCGGGCCTCTTCTTTGAAAGGGTTGAGGTAATCTATAAAACAGGTCTAATTTTCCTAAGTCCATATGATTAAAGTATCTCATTATTCCCACGTCTCCTAAATCTAGGTTATTTGTTTTTAATAAATTGATTGAGAAAAATCCATCATTAATTCTAGATTAATATTAATTATTAATGCTAAATAATTTCGTTGTTAATTGTACAATAAGTAACATATTATTACCATTAACATTAATATAAAATATATATTAAATTTATATTAATTGCAATTTCCTCAACTAATAAAAAATAGATCCTTCCTAAAATAGTTAGTTTATCCAAATATATAGAAATATTTTACCATAAAAAAACAGGTTAGCAGAAGAAATATTCTACTAACCTGTTATAATTCTTTCGACTATGCTACCTTATCTTCACTTACCATTTGTAGATCTTCTTGTTGAAGATGAGATACTGTGTTTTTAGTAGGGAAAAAGGTATTTCTGATCAGCTTTCTTGCTAAGTCTAAAGGTATGATCAGGGCTGATAACAGAACTACATAACCCCATTCTACTAAGTTTAGTCCACTTGTTCTTAATACCTCTCCACCTACATAAGTTAAAACAATTTGTACAGAGAAGATTAAGGTTACTACCTTTAAGAAACCACGATTACCTGTAATTTTATTAAATAAATTTAAATCTACAGTACGGGCATTAAAGGTATTAAAGCCATTAATAAAGATAAAGAAGGCAAAGAATCCTGTTAAGATATAAATATCTTCTTTTCCTGTTGCTCCAATTCTAAAGGCGTCACGGATAAAAGAGGATTTTAAGAAGAAAATACTCATTGCCGCAATAAAAGAACCATTTAGTAATATAGAACTCCGCATATCTTTATTAATAATTGATTCGGCTCTTCTTTTAGGAGGCTCTTGCATGTACTTACGTAGAGCCATTTCTCCACCCAATGCAAGGGCTGCTAAAGTATCCATTACAAGGTTTACCCACAACATTTGAGTCATTGAAAGGGGTAGGTCAACCCCAATAAATGGTCCTATAAAGGCAATTAAGATGGCCGCCATATTAACTGTCAACTGATATACAATAAACTTACGAATACTATTAAAGATGGTTCTACCATATAATACAGATTTGGTTATAGATAGGAAGTTATCATCTAATACAACAATATCCCCAGCTTCCTTTGCAACCTCTGTACCACTACCCATTGCAAATCCAACATCTGCTCGTTTTAATGCGGGTGCATCATTTACACCATCACCTGTCATCCCGATTACTAGATCTAATTCTTGAGCAATTTTTACTAACCTAGACTTGTCTGTTGGTAGTGCTCTTGCAATTACTCGAATATTTGGCAGTAATGCCTTAAGTTCATCATCTGATAGTTCCTGAATCTCTTGGGATGTTAAAACAACGTCTCTTTCACTTTCTAATAAGCCTGCATCTTTAGCAATGGCTACAGCTGTTTCTTTACGGTCCCCTGTTATCATTACAACTTGGATTCCTGCTGCCTTTGCCTCTGCAATAGCTTCTATAGATTCTGCTCTTAAGTCATCACGTATTCCAATGATCCCAACTAAAGTTAATTTCGTAAACTTCTCATCTTCTTGTAGAACTTCTTGAGAAGTGGCAATTGCAATAACACGAATTGACTTTGCTGCCAATTCTTCAATTGTAGCTTCTAGTTTACCCTTGTTTTTATAGGGCACAACTTCACCCTTTTCATTATAATAGAAATCACATTGATCTATGATTTTTTCTGGTGCTCCCTTAATTAAGGATAAATTATAATCCCCTTTAACTTGGGTAGCTGAATATTTTTTATCGCTACAGAAGGGAATCGTCTTAACCGTTTCTAAAGATACATCTTCTAGCTTTGTACAAGAAACAAACTGAAGTAATGCCCTCTCTGTTGCGTTTCCACCGATTACTTGGTAGTCACCATCTCTCGTTTCTTCAATAATGGCATTAGTATTTTTTCTTAAAGATAAATTTAATAGCTCTCCTAATGCTTTAGGAATCTCTTCACAACTAGCGAAAGCATTGTCATCACCATTTACAAAGGTTACTGCTTCTAACTTCCCTTTTGTTATTGTCCCAGTTTTATCTGAGAAAAGGATGTTTAAGCTTCCTGCTGTTTCGATCCCGATTAACTTCCTTACAAGAATGTTATCCTTTAGAAGCTTTTTCATATTTAGGGAAAGCACCATTGCAATCATCATTGGTAATCCTTCCGGTACAGCCACTACGATAATAATAATTGCAAGGATTACAGCTGTAACTAAATCATTTACAGGATTTTGCCAGTTTGATAAATAAACTGAAATTTGGTCCCAATTAAACCCATGATCTAGCACTACTTTTTTAAACATAAAGGATAGGGCAATAAGTGTACCACCAATATAACCAAACTTACTAATCCCTTCAGCTAAAACATTAAGTTTTACCTTTAATGGAGACTCTCTGTCATCGGTCTGCATCTCTTGGGCTAATTTACCGTAGAAGGTGTTATCTCCAACAGTTTCAACCAACATAACAGCTTCACCTGATACAACTAATGTTCCTCTATAAATATCATAAGGGTTACTTAAATCTGTGTTTTCTTTATCCCTTGGATAATTTTCTGGGATACTTTGCTTTTTAATTTCTTTTGACTCACCAGTTAAGGAGGCTTGATTAATATTCAATGCACCATGAAGCAATTTACCATCTGCTGGCACTTTATCTCCTGTTTGTAGTAAAATAAAGTCACCTACAACAATATCATCAATTGCAATCTCCTGAATTTTTCCATCTCTAAAAACCTTACATACGATTTTTGAAGCGTCATCTTGTAGCTTCTGGAAAGATTCTTCATTACTATATTCAGACCATGTTGCTATCATTGTTGCCAATACCACAGCTACAGCAATCCCTACTGACTCATACCATTCTGTTTTTCCGAAAAACATAAAAATGACATTAACAATTAGTGCAACAATTAAAATTTTAATAATTGGGTCTTCAAAGTTTCCTTTAAACTTATCCCAAAAAGTCTCAATTTCTTGAGGTGTAAGACGATTTGAACCATGTTCTTCTCTTGATTTTTTAACGACTATGGTATCTAAGCCATTAATATCATATTTCATATATTCATCTCCTTAGTTTAATCAATTCTGAAAGAATAAGCTAAGACAAAGGTGTTTTGCATAATGCAATCCGCCTTTGTCTTTATTGCTAAATCATTAATTGATTATAAATAGACTAATAACTAACCTACCTGAAGTCCATAATTATTACAAAGGGCAGCTAATCCACCTTGGAAACCACTACCTATTGCACTAAACCTCCACTCATTATTATAACGGTAAATCTCACAAACTACTAGTGCAGTTTCGATGGAAAATTCTTCAGCAAGATCATATCTTAATATTTCTTGATTAGTTTCCTCGTTAACTACCCTTACATAAGCATTTGAAACTTGTCCAAAATTCTGGGCTCTTTGTATCGCATCATGGATCGTTACAGTAATTGCAATACGATCTACGTAAGATGGTACTTTAGAGAAGTCAATTTTGACTTCTTCGTCGTCCCCTTCACCTTCTCCAGTTAAATTATCACCGGTGTGGATTACAGAACCCCCTGCCCCTTGCAGGTTGTTGTAGAAAACAAAATCATCCTCATTTAATGCTTTACCATTTTCTCTTACAATGAAGGCAGATGCATCTAGGTCGAAATCATATCCACCTGAATACTTATTTGTATCCCATCCTAATCCTACAATAATTTTGCTAAGGTTAGGACTTCCTTTTGTTAAGTCAATTTTTTGTCCCTTTGATAAATTAATCGTCATACCTAATTAATCCCCTTCCTATTTATATATTTAGCTGCAGATACAGCCTTTCTTGTTCTAGCTACACTAATATTTTCTAATTATCTCACTTAAGGATGCATCTTGTGTTCCTTGTCCGATAGCTGCAAATTTCCACTCGTTTTCTTGTCTATAGATTTCACCTACAACAAGGGCAGTTTTTCCAGAATAATCTTCTGTTAAATTGAATCTAACAAGTTCTTTTCGATTTGCTTGATCTACAATTCTAATGTAAGCATTTTGAATCATCCCAAAGTTTTGTTTTCTGCTAATACAGTCGTAAATATTAACTACGAAAACTAATTTTTGAATTGAAGGCGGTACACTCTTCAACTTAACGATGATTTCTTCATCATCTCCGTCTCCATCTCCTGTTAAGTTATCACCAGTATGTCTTACGCTACCACATGTGCTTTTTAAATTTCCAAAGTATATTAAATTAGATTTATTTCCTAGTTTGTCTTTATCATTTAACATCAGAACCGAAGCATCGCAGTCAATATCTGCAGCACCTCCACCAAAGAGCTTACCGAAAAAACCAGTATTGCTCTGAGTAACAGGGTCCCAACCTAGACCTACCATAATCTCAGATAGCCCAGCATTACCCTTTGTTAAATCAATTTTTTGTCCTTTTTGCAAATTAATTGCCATAGCTTTTCACCCCTTTAATATTTGTATATCATTTACTACTTTTAGCGATGGTTACTTGTTGGTACTTGGTATGAATTGTCTAATCCATGCTCCAAAACCTCTAGGGTTTCTAGTTTGAATTAATACAGTTCCAGGACCCCTGAAACGACAAACTAACCCTTCACCAGAAGTAAAACTTGAAATCCATCCCTTTGAAGCCTTTTCAATCTTGTAGTTCATATAATCTGGCCAAGCAACTAAATGACTATTATCAATTATCACTTCTTCTCCAGCTTCTAAATTAATCGGATGGATTGCCCCATAGGAACTGATAAAGGTTGTTCCTCTACCACTAATTTTAAGAATAAAGAAGCCTTCTCCAGAAAACATCCCCTTGGTTAAGTTTTGCATTTGAGTAGACACTTCAATGCCTTCAGTCGCCGCTAGAAAACCATCCTTCTGTACACAAAGACTATAACTTCCATCAAGGGTTACATCAGTAACAGTACCTGGGATCGATGGAGCCAATAGAACTTCACCAGGACCTCGATTAGCCTGAAGGGTTTGGAAAAAAAACTTCTCTCCTGCCAACATCCTTCCAAGCCCCTTAAGAAGGCCCCCCTCTAATTTCCCGTCTAAATCTATCGTACTTGCCATAGACACCATTGCATCAGATTCTGCCTTAACACTTTCTCCTTTTTGTAGCTTAATTTCTACAATAGGAAATGCTTGATCATACAATACTTTATATTCCATTTTAAATCCCCCTTTTAAGAGACCAATTCACCGCTTAAGCTAAGTTTACACCGAAATTCTGGCAAAGGGAACCTAACCCACCTTGGAAACCACTACCAATAGCATTAAATTTCCATTCTGCTCCGTGACGATATAATTCTCCTACCACTAGGGCTGTCTCAATACTAAAATCTTCTCCTAAGTCATAACGAATTAATTCTTCTCCTGTAACTTCATTAAATACTCTTATATAAGCATTTGAAACTTGTCCAAAATTTTGTAGCCTTTGAACTGCATCATGAATCGTTACTGTAAAGGCGATACGATTAATGTTTTGAGGCACTAAGCCTAAATCCACCTTAATTTGCTCGTCATCTCCATCACCTTCACCTGTTAAGTTGTCCCCCATATGAAGAACAGAACCCGATGAATGACTTAAATTATTATAAAAAATAAAATCTGCATCACTACCAACAGTACCTGTTTCTCCTAATAAAAAAGCTGCTGCGTCTAAATCAAATTGTGCTGTTCCGTCATATCTATTTACATCCCAACCTAGACCTACCATAATTTTAGTTAAACCCGGGTTGCCCTTAGTTAAATCTACTTTTTGACCTTTACTTAAACTAATTGCCATACAGACCGCTTCCCTTCTATCTTTATTTAGATTCGTAATTAAAACATTATTTTAACGGTGAGTTGAGACTTCATCTAAAAATTTTTTTTCTCCATTTGACCTTGAAGCTCTAATAAACGCTTTCTACCTTCTTCACGGTTATGTTTATTTTCTTCTTCAATTTGCTTCGTTTCGTCAATTCCCCTCATAATTGTTTCAAAGGTTTGCTCTAACGTTTCAACTTTAATACTAGAACCAGAGGTTAGTCTTGCAATATCCACCGACTGGTTTGCTATACTTTGAGCATTTCTTAGTAGCATTTCATTGGTTTTTTCATCTAAAGCCTTCATGGCATCCGCCTGAATCTTTTGTCGTTTAATGGCAATGGCTTGAATTAGTCCAGATTTAAATACTGGTAAGGTGATGACAAAGGCGCTTCCAATTTTTCTTAGTAAGTTATAGTTACCTCTTTGGATTAACTTAATTTGTGGAGCAGTTTGTAATGAAACCATTTTAGCCATTTCTAGATCTTGTACCCTTTGGTCTATCATTTCTAGTGCCTGCTGAGCGTTTTGAAGGTTAATTTGATCTATTTGTTCTCCTGATGTAGCTGCTTTTTGCTCTAACTGGGGAATCATGTTGTTTTGCACATTATTAATTATCATGTAACCAGCTTGAATATATTTCTCTAGGTTTTCATAGTATTGTAGATTTTTTTCAAACATTTCTTCTAGCGTTGCATTTGTTTGTTTAATCTCATTTTCATATTGTTTTATTTCAACATAAATTTTTGAAATTTCTTTATCCATCGTTTGATATTTCGCTAAAAGCTTATTGATATCATCTTTAACTTTATTAAAAAGTCTTTCTAGAACTCCTTGTTTCTTTTCAACAAAATCTTTAGAATCAAACTTTGACATGATGGAAGTTAATTGTTGTAGCATCTTACCACTATCTTCTACTGAAGAATTACTAATGGAGGATAAAATCCTATCACTAAATTTAGAAATTTCAACAGCTGTATCCTGTCCAAAGGACATGATAGATTGGGCATTTCTTATGTCTAATTGTGAAGCAATTTTTTGTAATTCTGGTGACGATTTAGCTTTTAATGCTACTTCGTTTACTTTTTTATCAAGATCTACTTCCTGTACATCTAACATTTCATTCATATTGAGCCCCTCCTTTAATAAATACATCTTATATTTTGAGAATTACAAGCCTTCATTATCATATTTATTGAAGTTTCATGTCTTAACCCTGTTATATGAGGCAATTGTAAATAAGCATATTGCTATTGATTAGATATAAATTTAGTTATCCATGAAATTTCGTCAATTTAAATGAGTGATGTAATTCTTATTTAAATTAATCATTGTTATTGAAAAAACCATTTGAAGCCCTTTTGAAAGAATCCCTTTTTATCTTGTTGTTCAGCACCGGGTGGATGCAGATCAAAATTCAATGCTTCTAATTTATGCACATCATAATAGGATTGATGGATGCCATTTTCTATATTGTTGTAGCCAGTTGGTGTAAAAATTCCAATGTCAAACCCAACAAAGTGTAAAAATGTTAGAATTATAACATCTTCCTTTGTAAAAGTATTTTCATCTCTGTCAAAAACGATGACTTTAGGGATGCCATAGGGATAATCAAATTTCTGAATTAGATCTAAGTAGGACTTATCCAAGGCTAAGATTGTATACAAAATCTTTGTTTTAAACTCTGGACTTAGATGTTCCATAAATAAATTTTCACTTGTCACTAAGTGATTCATTTTATCTAGAATCAACTTCTGTACTGGCGTTTTTAAGTAATGAAATTTATATTCAGGTAACTGCTTAACCTTCTCTATATTCAGACTTCCATCAGTATTAAAAACACTTCTATTGGTTAAGTAGTTTCTTGTTGCAGTAAAGGGTATTTTATCTATAAAAATAGCTGATTCTCTTTTTTCTAGCAAAGAATTAAAGTGGCTCCAATAGAGATTTAGGTCTGTTAATGTCCCACTTACCTTGGCAAATATATTAGGGATATAGATTTTATTCCCCTCTGCCTTAAATCCTTCCCTAAACCTTGCATCTTCTCTCCAAAGAATAAATAATTCGTCGTAGGTGGTCTTTAAGGTATTTGCAATTACCTCATAGTTCTCGAACTGCCATGGCCGATAAACACCACTATCTTCTGTGTGAAGAACCTGATCTATCTCCACAGAAGCCCTATAGGCTACTGTCTCTTGCCGCTTAATCCCTGTGGAAACTGGAAAGGGTTTAAGGGGGCTACGTTGAGAATATTCTATTAGGTTTGAATATACCTCTATTTTAGGGACATCGCCAAAGCGTTCCCCATCTTGGGTATTGAAATACAACACGTCAAAACTCATTAGAGATAGAAGGATTAAAAAGAAAATTTCATCCCGTTGAATTTCTCCATAGAATATTATCTTTGGATTCATTTCCCCATACTTGTATCCCTTTAATAGGGGTATTGCATATTTCTCAATCCAATACAATAACTTTATATAATAGTTCTTAACGATATTTAGGTTCTTTTGGTTCATCATAAAGATGTTTAAAAGAATTTTAAGCTTGTCTTTTATTAGCTTATTTTTAATTGGATCAATAGCAGTCAAAATTCCTGGCTTTAAAGTTAGCTCTATAATTGCTTCTGCAGTAGGTTGGTTTATCTTAGCAACCTGATTCCATAGTTGGTTGACTCTTTGAATAAAATCATTTGGAATAAAACGATCTAGACTTTTATCAATTTTAAGATAAAGCGGACCAAGTTCTTTAAATTTTTCGTGGAGTTGAATCAAATGATCCTCGTAGGTTGCTTCTTCCTCCAATCCAATAATTCTATAAAAATAAGTGGGCATAACCATAAACTGATTATTATAGGCAAAACCTCGACGATCCTTTGGTAACACTAGAATATCTTCAAAAATATTCTTTGCTTTGCAATTTATTGTATTGATGGCAAGTTTATGAAAGCTTACATCCCCCATAGTATTTTGGTTCCTCCTTCAAACATCCTAAAATACTACTAGTCATATATACGATTAAAAGTACAGAATGTCTATGAATTCTACAAAAAACTTTTTTCCTTAACATACTTATATTCCACAAAGGTTTTAAATCCCCTTCATGTAATTTGAATTATTCAAATAATGGCTGTAATTTACCTATTTATGGCTAACTAATTCTTATTATATCATACTAAGATGCTTTACAGGGGGTTTAAGCTACCATAACATTTTTTACATAACATTCTATTAGTACCCCAATACTACATAATTAATACTATTATACCAAATAAATGTTATTTTTTTGTATTTTTATCCAATTTTTCTATTTCTTTTGTTTTTTTTAGACTTTACATGAAAGAAGTATCCATTCTAAGTTATGGAATTAGGTAATTACTTAAATGAATACTGGATTCCTATCTCATAAATAAACAATCCAATGTAGGGTAATACTAAGTTTGGAGGTGATTTAATTGAGGCTAGTTGCTAGATTTTCTGATGAAAGAGATGCCAGTGCTCTAATTGATAGTTTAAGAAATACTGGATTTGATCGAAAGGATATGATTGTTAGTAATCTTGCAGATGAAGGATGGAAAAACTATGGTGAAGCTTTTGAAAGTATTGCTTTTATTAAAACAGAAAGAGATAGTTTAAGGGAATATCAGTCCTTTTCCAGTGGAATTAAAGGACTTCAAGGTGATACAGGGGTTATTGTAGCTGTTGAAACTTCTAAACATAATACCAATCGTGTTAGAGAAATGATGGAACAGTCAGGTGCAGAAGAGATCCTACAAGACTAAACTAAAAGAGATTAGCTCAAAATGCTAATCTCCTTCAATGTTTAGTTTAGGTTAGTTAAGTTTAGGTTAGTTAAGTTTTGTTTTCTTCGTTGTTATGTTTTCCTTATTTATTAACGATAGTTATTAATAGAACCTACTCTACCTATATATACTTCATCAATAATAATATTTCCATATTTTGTTCCATCACTTCGCCTTACATTAAAATATTCTTCCCGATAATTGATGCCATTAGTAGAACTTTGGCTAGACCAATATCTTAACCCTACAATTTTCCCATTATCTCGAATCCAGTTTAAGAAAACAACCGTATGACCTGTATTGTTTTCTCTACTAAAGTCAAGAAAATCTCCTGCCTTTGCATTTTCAAAGTTTGTAACACGTGTGCCTATTCCATATTTCTCCATAGCAACGGCAATATTGTTGGTTGGTTTGTGACTATTTGCCACATACCAAATTAAGACAAAATCAAAAAGTTCTTCATAGCTCATACCGTTGAAATCATCAATAGATAGACCTGCTTCCCTATTCCTTTGTTGCATTGCTTTAAAAAATACTTCGAAGGTGATTCCCGAACAATGGCTGGCACGATTACCACTAGGGTGAGCCTTAAGTAGTAGACGGTCTTGATAGTTTAGATTAACAGTAACACCATTGTAGTTAGCATAATCATTATTTAAAAGATATGGTAATTTTCCTACGGGATAGGTCTTGATAACATCTAAAACATAAGAATTTAAATCTCGCTTTAATATACCTTCGTTGATTTCACCAACAGATTCTGGCTCATTCGATTCTCCATCATCCTCTGGGTTACTTGGCGTTAGTGGATCCCTCAAACTATATTCAAGTTCTTTTTTGCCTTCCTCCTGCTTAATAGGTTCAGTTTCTGTCTTATTTTCTTCTTGTATTATCTCTTTTTTTACCTCTTCTTCTAAACCTTCCTCTTCATCAACAATTCCTTCATCTTCAATTAATGATTCTTCAGCGCCTTCAGTAATTGTTGATTCAGAATCCTCTAAAGTATCTTCTTCTGAAAGCAAATCATCTTCAAAATCACTAGGATTTTTATCTAGAGGAGATGCATTCACTTCACCTATAAAAAACTTTATGTCTGTCCTCTGGATAAAAGTAAAATATGTAGCTAAAAGACTTATCGTCAATATAATACCTATCGATAGGAATTTATTCTTACGTACAAATAATTCAAATTTTTTCATAACTCAAACCCTCTCTGTTTTTACTTCCCGAACTAGTCATATAGTCATTATACCTAATCTAGCCGTAAGTTTACATAAGTAAAATTTTCTAATTTATTGTTATATTTTTTTCATTCTAGGAGACACTTGTTTTAAGGTCATTAATTTAACAATATTTCGAAAAAAATTTACTTTAAACTATTGAATGGATTTTATTTCTGTGTTAAGATATGTAAAATACTTATGGAAAAACAATGAAGAAGATTAGTAGTCCCCTTGGTTACAAAAGTAGAGAATAGGTTGGCTGGTGAAAAACCTATAGCACAAGGTAAGATGAATTACCCTTTGGAGTTTCGAAGTTAAAAGCTTCGACGGTCCCCATCCGTTATCATGGTCTAAGGCATTTTCAAAATGTAAATTAAGGTGGTACCACGGGTCTCCTCGTCCTTTATCAAAGACGAGTAGGCCCTTTATTTTTTTATTATAATTTTTTTATTATAATTTTTTTATCAAATTATGTTTTATTAAACTAAAGGAGGTATTTAATATGTCTAATGTTTTTGATGTATTAAAGGAAAGGGGTTTTATTCAACAAGCAACCCACGAAGATGAAATTAGAGAGTTATTTGGTAAGGAATCAGTTACCTTCTATATTGGCTTTGACCCTACTGCCGACAGCCTTCATGTTGGACACTTTTTACAAGTTATTGCAATGTCCCATTTACAAAAGGCTGGACATAGACCAATTTTCTTAATTGGCGGCGGAACAGCGATGATTGGAGACCCAAGCGGTAAAACTGATATGAGAAAAATGCTTACACCAGAAACTATCCAACATAACGCCAACTGCTTTTTAGATCAAACAAAGGGTTTTCTTGATTTTTCAGAAGGTAACGCTATTATGGCGAATAATGCAGATTGGTTATTAAACCTACAATACATTCCCTTCATAAGGGAAGTAGGAAGACATTTTTCCGTCAACAGAATGTTAACTGCAGAATGCTTTAAAAGCCGTATGGAAAAAGGGTTATCCTTCTTAGAATTTAACTATATGATTATGCAAGGGTATGATTTCCTTGAATTATACAGAAGACACGGTTGCCGTCTTCAATTAGGTGGAGACGACCAATGGTCTAATATCATTGCAGGAGCAGATTTAATTCGCCGTGTTGAGGGTGAAGCTGCCTATGGTATGACCTTTACCCTCCTTACAACAAGTGAAGGTAAAAAAATGGGTAAAACTGAGTCTGGAGCAATATGGTTAAACCCAGAGAAGACTTCTCCATTTGAGTTCTACCAATATTGGAGAAATGTTGACGACAAGGATGTTGAAAAGTGCCTAGCTCTATTAACTTTCCTTCCTATGGATGAAGTAAGAAGATTAGGTTCATTAGAAGGGGCTGAAATTAATCATGCAAAGGAAGTACTTGCTTTTGAAGTAACAAAGCTAGTTCATGGAGAAGAGGAAGCAACCAAAGCTCAAGAAGCAGCAAGATCTTTGTTTAGTAAAGGCCCATTAGCTGGATCTGTTCCAACTACAGAAGTGACTGTATCAGACCTTGATGGCATGGACATTTTAGGTTTATTGGTAAAGACAGAATTAGTTGCATCTAGAGGTGAAGGGCGTCGTCTAGTGCAGCAAGGGGGCATTACCATTGATGATGTAAAGATCAATGATATAGGTCATCTTATTACACCTGAGAGCTTCACAGACGGTTCTTTAATGATCAAAAAAGGTAAAAAGGGCTTCCATCAAGTAAAGTTAGTGTAATCTTGCAATATCTAAATTTCATAACAAATTCATCCTTCATAAGATTTATAGGATGAATTTAGGTGAAAAAACTAAGCGACTTACACAATTTAATCCATTAAATTGGTTATCTGCTTATCTTGAAACTCATTACGTAAAGTTCTCTTATTTTAATAATAATTAAAGTAGAGCTTTCCTATTCGTTATAAAAAAAGGCCTGTTATAGTCTAAAGTGCCCTTGCCATAGGCTCATTTTAGACTAAAATAACAGGTCCTTTTTTTTTCCTTATCATTTGAGAAAAATGCATATAACATAAGCCATAACTTATTTGGGTTTTATGGAAATATAATCTTCAAGTTAATGATGTATTTTCTTCATTCTAATACTAATGATGCCATTACTCCATTATCATTGATAATAATTTTCTATATATTGTTCAATTTCTACAGCTGTACTTAATTTTAATACCCCTTGTGCTAATTCATGACCTTCTTGGTAGGATAATGTTCTAATCTGTTTTCGTGCAGCTAATAAAGCCCCAGCACTCATACTAAATTCATCTAGCCCCATCCCTATTAATATTGGGATTAACCTCGGGTCTCCCGCAACCTCACCACACATACCTACCCAGATCCCTTCCCTGTGTCCATTATCTATGACACTCTTAATTAGTCTCAATACAGCAGGGTTAAAGGGATTATATAAATACGAGATTTTTTCATTCATTCGATCAACTGCAGTGGTATACTGAATTAAGTCATTGGTGCCTATACTAAAAAAATCTACTTCCTTCGCCAATAGGTCTGAGATCACAGCTGCAGATGGTATTTCAATCATGATTCCGATCTCAATACTTGGAGAAATTTCGATTCCTTCTCGAGAAAGTTGAGCTTTTACTTCTTCTAATATATCATTAGCCTCCCTTACTTCCTCTACTGAAGAAATCATAGGATACATAATTTTTAAGTTTCCATAGATACTTGCTCTTAATAGGGCCCGTAACTGGGTCTTAAAAATATCTTTTTTATCTAAACAGATTCTAATGGCTCGATAACCCAAGAAAGGATTCATTTCCTTAGGCAGTTTTAGATAGGGTAGTTCTTTATCTCCCCCAATATCTAGGGTTCTTATCACTACTGGCGAAGTTCCCATAATCTCTAAAACTTCCTTATAGGCATTAAATTGCTCTTCTTCATTAGGAAGGGTGTCTCTATCCATATAAAGAAACTCTGTTCTATATAAACCGATTCCCTCTGCACCCTTCTCACTTGCTTTTTTAGCATCTTTAGGATTTCCTATATTACAACCTAATTCTACTTTTTTACCATCTTTAGTAATGGTTTCGCTGTCTATTAATGCTCTTAATTCTTCTTTTTCTTCCTGCTCTTTTCTTTGAGTTTCTAGATAGGCTTTAATGATTTCCTCATCTGGGTTAACAAACACCTTTCCTTGGCTTCCGTCAAGAACAAGCATATCTCCAGTTTTAACCTGGTCTGTAATATCTCCCAATCCAACAACAGCTGGAATCTCCATCGTCCTAGCCATAATAGCACTGTGGGATGTTCTTCCTCCAATATCAGTCAAGAAACCTAAAACCCTATTGGGGTTCATTTGGGCTGTATCTGATGGCGTAATATCATGGGCAACCAAAATTACATTTTCAACAAGAGAGTCTAAGGAAACCTGCTCTTTTCCTAAAAGATTAGACATGAGCCGCTGCCCTACATCCCTAATATCCGCCCCTCGTTCCCGCATATATTCGTCATCCATACCTTCAAAAATATTAATAAACATATCTAGAACTTCTTTTAATACTGCTTCTACATTAATCTTTTCTGTTTTAATTTTAGCTTCCACAGATTTAATTAATTCTGGGTCTTCGAGGATCATAATATGGGCCTCTAAAATTTTCTTTTGCTCTATTGAACCCTTCTGTCTAATCATTTCAATTTGCTTTTTTGATTCTTCTAAGGCTGTATTAAAACGATTTATTTCAAAATCTATATCCTGAATACTTCTTTGCTCTATCTTGATTTCTTCCTTTTCAATTAAAAAAGCCTTTCCTATTGCAATTCCTGGTGAAGCTCCTGTTCCTCTAAACATTTTTGTCACCTCTGTTCTATTCACCAAAATTTGAGTTAAATAGAGCCACAATAGCTTCCAATGCCATCTTTTCGTCAGTACCCTCTACCTTAATTTCTATCGATTGCCCCTTCTTCCCTCCTAACGCCATAATACCCATTATACTTTTAGCATTTATTTCAACAGTTCCACTGATCAAAGTAATTTCACTTTTATACTTTCCTGCCTCTTTCACTAGAAGGGTTGCAGGTCTTGCGTGTAGCCCTGCTTCGCAGTTTATTATTACCGTTTCTTTAACCATTTTCAACTTCCTTTCTGCCAGATTTAATTGTCATTTGTTTTAGAGTCAGATTATTGAGTTGCTTTTTTCTTTAAGACCCCTAATAATAGAGCCGTTATCACCGTACCTACTAAAATTGATACTACATACCCTCCCAAATTACCAACTGCATTAGGTATTGGAAGAACAAAAATTCCTCCATGGGGTGCCCTTAGGGTTGCTCCGAACACCATAGATAGAGCACCAGTTACCGCAGAACCTGCAACAATTGATGGAATAACCCTAAAGGGATCTGCTGCTGCAAAAGGAATAGCGCCTTCAGTAATAAAGGATATCCCTAAAACCCATGCTGCCTTTCCTGCTTCTATCTCTGGTTTTGTAAACTTATTTTTAAATAACATTGTTGCCAATGCCAATCCCAATGGCGGTGTCATCCCTGCTGCCATTACTGCAGCCTGTGGTTCAAATACATTTGAAGCCAATAACCCTACTGCAAAGGTATAGGCAGCCTTATTTATTGGACCTCCCATATCAACAGCCATCATTGCTCCTAATATTCCACCTAATAAAAGTGCATTGGTTCCAGTTAAACCTTCTAACCAGTTGGTCATGGCATTCATTATTCCACTAACTGGTGTACCTATAACATAAATCATTAAAAGCCCAACAATTAAGGAAGATAATAAAGGTAAAATTAATATTGGCTTTAAACCTTCCAAAGATTTAGGAAGTTTAATAATTTTCTTTAGATACGCTGTTGCATAACCAGCAATAAAACCTGCAACAATTCCACCTAAGAAGCCCGCCCCTATTTGTGATGCGATCATACCACCAATTAAACCTGGTGCTAAACCTGGCCTTTCAGCGATTGAGTAGGCTATATAACCTGCCAATACTGGAACCATGAGGGCAAAGGCAGCTCCTCCACCAATCTGCATTAATGCCGCTGCTAGTGTTCCCTCCTCTTGAAAGGCTTCTATCCCAAAGATAAAGGAAAGGGCAATTGCTAATCCCCCTGCAACTACCAACGGGAGCATAAAGGAAACGCCACTCATTAAATGTTTATATGGTCCTGTTCTTGTTTCATTTCTTTGCTGTTTAATTTCAGTAACTGAATCTGCTAATTTATCCTCTTTAGCCTTTACATTTAGGGCACGATCAATTATGTCATCTGAAGCTTTTATAGCCTCTGCTATAGGAACTTCGATTATTGCAATATTTTTAAATCTTTCCTTAGAGATATTTGCACCAGCTGCAATAATCACTGCATGGGCTTCTCTAATATCTTCCTCGGTTAATTGATTTTCTACACCAACAGATCCTTGGGTCTCTACCTTTATTTCGACTCCTTTTTTCTTAGCTGCCTTCTCTAAAGCTTCCGCCGCCATATAGGTATGGGCAATTCCTGTTGGGCAAGAAGTTACTGCAATTAGCTTTTTCATATTAATCCCCCTTCTTTTAAATATGCTATTTTTATCAGCTAATCAAAAGCATTAAATACATCTTCTTTAGTAGTGGCTTTTAATAAATTTTCACGTATATCTTCGTTCATAAGCTTTCGAGATAGCTGACTAAGAACCTTCAAGTGTTGGTCATTAGAATTTTCTGGTACAGCTATTAAAAAGAATATATAGCTAGGTTCTTCATCTAAAGATTGAAATTCCACTCCATTTTTGGATTTTCCAAAGACTATAGCTGGTGCTTTAACTACAGATGACTTTCCGTGGGGAATAGCTATTCCCATTCCTATTCCTGTAGTTGACTGTTCTTCTCTTTCCATTACAGTTTTTAAAAAACTCACTTCATCAGTTACAATCCCCTCCTTTAATAAAGGTTTTATTAATTCTTGAATTACTTCTTCTTTTGTTATTGATTGAAGATCTAATATCATTAACTCTTTATTTAAAATATCTTTTATTTCCATACTTACTCTCCTTTACTTTAGTTTTTTTATTTTTACTGCTTTAACATAGTTATTTATTTCTTCCAAATCATGAAGGGTTGTTCCTTTACTTACACTTAAGGTGGCTGAGGCGATTGCTAATTTAAAAGTTTCCTCTAATTGAAGCCCTTTTTTGATACCGTAGGCAAAGGCTGCCACCATTGAATCTCCTGCTCCAACCGTACTACTGACTTCCACCTTTATTGTCTCAGCCTTTAGTACTTCTGTATTGCTAATTAGCATGGCTCCCTCTTCCCCCATAGAGACTACCACTAATTGAACCCCTTTTTCTAAAAAAAACTTTGCTTTATTGATTATGTCTTCTTCGTTATTGATCTTTACTTTAAAGGTGCTTTCTAGCTCATGAATGTTGGGCTTAATCATATGGGGCTTTCCTTCAATAGCCTCTAGAAGGGCCTCCCCCTCGGCATCTAGAATTGTAATGCAGTTCCTTTTATTTGCAATTTCCATCAGATCTTTATACACATGACTAGGTGTAGCTTTGGGTAGACTCCCTGATAATACAAGAATTTCGCTGACTTCTACTAGCTCACCAACTTTTTCATAGAGAGCCTTCAGGTAAACCTCTTTGATCGGGTCTCCACCATGATTGATATCTGTAATCATAAAACTATTATGGTCTATCAGTTTTAGATTAGTTCTTGTTTCTGTATCTGTTAGAACAAAATCTGTTTTAATTCCCTTCATTTTTAACCAGTTATTAATCCATACTCCTGATCCTCCGCCAATAAATCCTGTTGCGGTAGAATCTTCACCTAATCCCCTTAAAACTTTTGAAACATTAATGCCTTTTCCACCAGCTTCTTGCTTTGAATTTATGACTCGATTAACTTTTCCCAATTGAATGCTATCAAAATCTAATCTTTGATCAATTGCAGGATTAAGGGTTACTGTTGTAATCATAATGTCCTCCTTAAGTGTAGATGACTTGTATATCCTTAGAAGCAAACTTATCTACAATTTTATTATCTATTCCTTTATCTGTAATTATCCCATCAACCTCTTGTAGACTAACAAATCTTGAAAAGGATACTTTACCAAATTTAGTGTGATCAGCTACAATATAAATTTCTTTTCCCGATTTCGTCATCACTCTTTTCGTATGGGCTTCATCTAAATTGGGGGTAGTACAACCATCCTGTAGGGTAATTCCATTAGCTCCTATAAATACTTTATCAACTCTAAAGCTTTGGATAATTTTATCTGTTAATGGCCCTACAATAGAAACGGTTTCCCGTCTGACATGACCTCCCGTTACTACTACATTAATATTGGTTCTTTGGGATAGCTCTGTAGCAATTAAAATTGAATTAGTTAAGACAGTAACATTATTGGCAGTGATATTTTTTGCAATTTGTAAAGTTGTTGTCCCCGCATCTAATATGACTGTATCGTTATCTTCTATAAAAGCTGCTGCCCGTTTTCCAATCTCTATTTTCTCATCTATATTGACCTGCTCTTTTTCCACCATAGTTGCCTCAAATCCAGTATTTTCTAATTTTACTGCTCCACCATGGGTTCTCTTAAGAAGTCCCGCCTGCTCTAAATCTTGTAAATCTCTACGAATTGTGGATTCAGATACCTGTAGTGCCTCTGTAAGGTCATTAACCTGTATACGCTGAGTGTTGTTTAATATTTCAAGAATTTTAGCCTTTCGTTCTTCAGCAAACATTTGAAGCCTCCCTTCATCTCTATAATCTATTCTGATGATGATCTATTTATGACTGATTTTTGATTGATTAGTATTGTTTTTGATTTTTTATGATTGTTTTTGATTGATTTGATTATATCATCCATCACTAAAGATGTCAATTGACTTTTCTGACAATTATAATTTTTATAATTAGGAAATTGCATAATTAATATTAAATTTATATTAGTTCTCTTATTTTAATAATAATTAAAGTCGAACTTTCCTATTCGTTATAGAAAAAAAACCATTCAAAGTTGAGCTTTCAACTTTGAATGGTTTTAAAAGGGAGAATTTATTTTGCTTTTTAACTATTATTATTGATTTGCTGCATTAGTTCCTGCTATTTTACCAAATACAACGTTACCCATTGTATCGTTACCAGCTACACGGCCAGCTCCGTAAAGTCCACCAAGAACTTCTCCAACCCCGTATAGTCCTTGAATTGCATTACCATTTGTATCTAAAATTTGTGCATCTTTATTGAAGGCTAATCCACCCATAGTAAAGTGAGATGATACTTCAGCTTGTACGCCATAGAAAGGAGCTGTTGTTACTTTCCCCATTGAAGTTCTACCAAACTCATCTTCTCCGTTATTATAAGCATCAACTGTAGTTTCTAAAGCGGCTGGGTCTAATCCAAGTTTTGTAGCCAATTCTTCTATTGTATCAGCTTCAACCATTCTAGCATTTCTAATTGCTGCTGCACCATTATTGGTTGCTGCCACATCTGCATCAAAGATTACATAGGTAACGCCACCTTCTTGAGCTGCAACTTCAGGTACAAGATCCCATCTGTGTTGTGTTTCGCTTGTAAATCTTTCAGCCGCCTTATTTACAAGGATTCCACCAATACCTTCTTCACCAACTACTGTCTCTCTAATCCAGTATCCTGGTGTTGCTAAAGGTCTCATCATATGATGTTCCATATCAACTACTGCTGCACCAATAGCCGTAGCCATTTTTAAACCATCTCCTGTTGGTCCAGCGGTACTCATTGTTCCTGTTCCACCTGCATACTTAGAATTATATTCTGCAATAACTTCTGGTGCATTTCCTAAACCACCAGTAGCTAAGATTACTGCATTGGCTTTTATCGTATACTGGCCTTCTTTACCTTTAACTACTGCTCCAACTACTTTACCATCTTCTACTACTAATTCTTCTGCAGCAGTATTTACTCTAATTTCAAGATTACTATGCTTAGCAGCTTCTTTTCTGTAGGCATCAACCATTAAAGACCCATAATGTCCTTCTACAGGAACAATCCACCATGGCTCTTTTTCATTAAGCTTATATTCTAGCCCTAGTGACTCTAACCATTCAAGCCCTGCATTACTATTTTCAGCTAAAACTGTAACTAATTCAAGATTTGGTAGGTCTTTACCTTCCTTCATCGTTCTGTCAATATGATCTTGAACTGTAAAAGGAATACCTGCTTCTTCATGTAATCTTGTATCAGAAGCTGTCATACCAGTTGCAGAAATAATTGTATTTCCACCAACTGCTGGCATTTTTTCCACTAAGATAACGTTTGCACCACTTTCTGCTGCAGTGATTGCTGAAACTAAACCAGCTCCTCCACCGCCAATTACTAACACGTCAGTTGTTACATCTTTGCTTTCATTTACTTCAGAAACTGGCTGGGCAGTATCCTTGGTACATCCAATAAATATTGATACTACTAATAGTAGTACAAGAGATAGTATTAATCCTTTTTTCATTATTTTTGTCCCCTCCATTAATTTAAATTGATAATTAACAAACAATATTTGTTATATACTTATCATACTGGGAAAAGAGATTGTTGTATATTTGTCAATTGTCCCTTCTTAAAGACAAAAGTCCCTTATTCAAGGGACTTTTGTCTCTGCCAATAGATTGCAGCTTCTGTTCGATTTGAAACATTAATTTTCTTCATTATTCTACTCACATTATTTCTAACGGTCTTCTCAGCAATAAAGAGGGCTTCACCAATTTCCTTATTTGTTTTGCCTTGGCTTAAATAGTCTAATATCTTCTTCTCTTGTGGGGTTAAGACTTCTTCTGATTCGCTACTTCTTTTAACAACATTCATCATTTTCCCCACTACAGTTGAATCTAAAACTGATATTCCTGCTGCAACATCTTGAATTGCTTTAATAATTGTTTTACTCTCTATGTTTTTCAACAAATATCCATCTGCCCCCGATTTGACCGTTTCTAAGACAATTGAATCCTCAGCATAGGCGGTTAGCATAATTACCTTAATTTTATCATCTATTTTTTTTATTTCTCTACAACCAGCAGCTCCATCACCATCTGGTAATTTAATATCTAACAATACAATATCTGGCATTAGTTCCTTAACTAACTGATAGGCTTCTGTCAAAGTTCCAGCTTCTCCACATACGAATAAACCTGGTGTACGATCAATTAGAGAACGAATACCCCAACGAACAATAGAATGATCATCCACTAATAATAACTTAATTTCTTTTTGCATCATTTGAAGTTTCCTCCCATGGAATAGCTACTTGTACTCTTGTCCCTTTTTCACTACTGATAATTGATATTCGGCTGTTAATAGATGCAGCCCTTTCCTTCATTGAGGTTAATCCATAATGACCGGGTAATTGATCTTTTATATCGAAGCCGATGCCATTATCGACTATTGTAGCCACAACGGATTTTAAATTACCATCTATAGTAATGGTAATTAGCTTTGCAGATGAATGTTTTATGGCATTACTTACAGCCTCTTGTATAATGTAATACATTTGAGTTACCTTCTCATTGGATAAAAAGCCCATTGCCATATCAGAAACGTAGTAATTAAATTGGATTGGGATCTTTCCGTTTTTTTCAAAGGTAGCCACTAATTCTGATAATCTTTCCTTTAGTTCCTCTGTATTAATATTTTGGGTAGCAATTTTTATAATGAAGGCTCTAATCTGCTCAATTGATTCATTTAAACTATTCTTAATTTGTGTTAGGTATACTTGTTTTTCTTCATTTTCTTCTACATCGATGAGATTTTCCACCAGAAGTCCAGTGGCAAACAGGTTTTGAATCATCCCATCATGTAGTTCTCTCCCTAATTTTCTTCTTTCTTTGCTGATTAATTGTATTTTTGAGAGCATTTCAATTTTTTGATTAGTCTCCCATCTAAAAATATCAATAACACTGATAAATAATAGGGTGATTCCTATGGCAGAACTAGCCCTTGCAACTTCTACTGGAAATTTAAAAACAGTATAGAATAGCTCCTTATTGATTAGATGAGCAGGATAAAAGTTGCTTTTATCAACAATTATTCCAGCAAATATACTATACAAAAGAAATAATAGAGCCATTCCTTTAAGTTTGAAGGATATATCTCTTAACTTCAATTTTAAAAAGTAATTAGCATTTTTATTTAGGGCAAATGCTGCCATCAAAGCTCCTGGTAATCCGATAAAGTACCTACTTATTGTATCCTCTATAAACAACCATTGTAGGATATCTGTTCTATAATAGTGATAGGAAAAAATAAACCCTAGAAACCAAAGGGTAAAAATAACCCATGGTAAAGAGTTATTTAGTTTTTCATAACGACCTTTGTAAGCCCTCAGTTTTATACCAAAGGCCCATAAAAATGTAAAGGAAAGGGCATTTAGAAAGGTGGCTATTACAATTAATAGCAGTTCGTGATCTGGATAGATGTTAGTCAACCTTATCATAATAATCCATTCTGTAATACCGTGAACTAAACCAAAATAACCTAAGTATTTAATAGCTTTTAGTAGATAAAAGTTTGTCCCTTTAGGAACCATCTGTTGTAGGGCAGAAATACCCATCGAAAAAAAGGCTAATCCATAAAAGAAAAATAAAATAATATAACTATGGCCCATTAATCTTTCACCCCCATACATCCGTGGTATTAACTGAGAAAATTGCATATTACCTTAACTATGGAATTTTAATTGGTTTTATCCAATTCCTAAATATACATGCTATAGACTATTCATATTATAACTTCAATATATTTAGAAATCAATGAAAGATAGATATTTTTAGGGTTTCCCAGTAGTTCCCCAGTAGGTTTTTTAATAATAAAGGACTAAATTGGATAGAAATCTAACCTATTTAGTCCTTACCTCTTTTCAATATGAAGTGTTCCATAAACAATTAACCAAAATCTATTTACCCGATGGTACGTCTACCTTTGAAAAAATTTTATTTCCCCTTTGTAAATAACGAAGTGTATAGGTGTCCCCATCTATTCCAAACATTTCTACTTCAGTGATTCCCAGTTTTTCTAGATCGGCTTTAATTTCTTTTCTTTTAGCCCTAATTTCTTCCTTTGTTTCAATATCATTTTTATAGATTGTAGAGTATTTTACCCACAGACTTAATAATTTTTCTTTTGAACCCTGCATAGAAATATTCATTTTTATGATCCTCCCATTCCTATTAATACTAAAAATATAATTTAGTATTATCCTTCTCTTTATTTATTATAATCATCCCTTCACAAATGTAAAGAATTATTATGTAATCTTTGTAATTTTTTTTATTATTTTGTCGAAAAGTGCAATATTTATTGTTTGAATTATCAACAATGCTTAAATTAAAAGTTTCTCCATTATGGTGATATCTACCCAATTATCACCAATTTTTCCCTGTTTTATATATGTTCCGACTTCTCGAAAACCCATTAAATGGTATAACCTTTGACCAGCCTCATTGATTTTAAATGTACTTAACACTAGCTTATGGAACTTTTCTTTACGGGCAACCTCAATTAAATTCTCCAATAATCTTTTGCCTAGACCTGTTCCCCTCATATCTCTTCTAATATAGATGGAGAAATCTGCTACACCATCATAACATTCCCTTTGATTAAATACATTTAAAGAAGCCCACCCATAAATTATCCCCTCTGTATTTTCCACCACAATTACCTTAAACCTTGGTCCCTTTTGATTAAACCAGTTTGTCATTTCCTTTAAGTTTCTTGTTTTTGTTTCTAACGTTGCTATCTTGTCTTCTATCCCCTGATTATAAATTTCCACAATCTGGGTAATATCATTTAATTCGGCAGTTCTAATTCGTAAATCCAAATTTTTTCCTCCTTATTTTAGAATAATTTATCCCCATAAGTTTAAAATTGTATAATTCCTGTCTATTATTGAAAATATAACTTATTATTACCCTAAATATTATAGCAAAGTTCTTTCTTTGTTAAAACTTATTGTAATATATACCATTAGGCTTTAAAAATTAATCAATTTTTAGTAATATAGTAATATGATATAACAAAGAATTAAAATTTACCTTAATGGGGGTTAATCAATGATCCAGATAGTAACCGATAGTACTTGTGATCTTTCTTTGAGTCTTCTTAATAAATTTAATATATTAGTAGTTCCTATGTATCTTCAGTTTCAAAACAACACCTACAAGGATGGCATTAATATTTCTCCTGAGGTTATTTATGAAGGCGTTGCAACTACAGGTGAACTACCTGTAACTGCCGCTCCTAGTTCTTCCGATTATTATGATATTTTTAAGAGTCAAGTAGATGCAGGTAAGGAGATCATTTATATTGGTACATCCTCAAAATTAGCATCAGCAATCCAAAATGCAAAAATTGCTGCTAATGAGTTTAAAGACCAAAAAATAAAAGTAATTGACTCTTTAAATATCTCCACAGGTTTAGGCTTATTAGTTTTACAGGCAGCTGAATATGTAAAAGCAGGTCTAGACTTTGAAACCATAGATATTAAAATTCGTGAGACAGTTCCTAAAGTTAGAACTACCTTTATCGTAGATTCCTTAGAATATCTTCGCAAGGGCGGTCGTTGTACTTCTTTAGAAAGTATCATGGGCAATATGTTAGGTATTAAACCTATGCTCCATGTTATAGAAGGAAAGTTAGTCCTTGGAGAAAAGAATAAGGGAAAACGAGAAAAGCTTGTTACAGCTCTGTTAAATCAAGTAATTGAAGATGCTCAACTTATTTCCAGCAAGAAAATCATCATTATTCATTCAATTGCCCACGAAGAGGCAGATTATCTAAAGTCTGAAATTAGTAGGATTATACCTGATAGAGAAGTAATTATTTTAACTGCTGGATGTGTTATAGCAAGTCATTGTGGCCCAAGCACAATAGGGATTAATTATGTATTAAAAGAATCCCCATCTACTGATGGAGAATAAAAACTTCGGTTTTCACCGAAGTTTTTATTTATCTATTTCCATGTAGATCCTTAATTTGATTATTCTGATCTAATACAACCTCTTGCCCATAAGCAGCAACAGAGAAAATCTTTTCTGCATCGGCTAAAGTAACACCCCTCATTGTCATCTTTTTAGGATCAGCCTCTCCTACACCATCACGATATAGGGTGTATAGATATTGTACTGCTTGGGGCAGAAAGCCTAGAAGTCTTCCACCAATGGCGTCGGCTGCAACGGCATCAGTTGATGCAATAACTAACCCTTCTGTATTAACAGCCTTTCCATCAGAGGGCCCTGTCCCAATCATGGCTTTATCCACACTAATAATTGAGATGTCGGCAGGAAATTTCTTCGTCATTGCAACAATAAAGCCATGTAAGTCTTCATGAATTCCAAGCTTTTTCTTAGGAAAACCATGAACTTCAGCTGGAGGCCATCCCAATGCAATGTTTTTAATTGAAGCACTCATTGTAGCTTCCTCATGATATTTCAATTGAGTAAAACTAATTAAAACATCTGTTTCCATCATGAGTTTGTTCATTTCAGTTTGATTAATTACCTCATGACCTAAAGCTAGGTTAATATAAGGCCCAAAGTTTAGGTCTACAAACTCGACTTTTTCCTCTTCAATTATTCTATCATAGCCAATATTTCTAAAGACATTTTTAGTATCATCGCCCCCTGATCCTACTGCTACAACAATTCTTTTAGGATTCTTTGATTTAACATATTGAATAAGTTCCCGTAGGGTTTCAGGCCCTACTACTGTTGCTGTATGGGGCGGTTGGGACTTAACCCAATTAGGTGTGATCACTACACAATCCTCTGGTTTTATGATAGCCTCTATTGGCAATAGATTAAGGGCTTCTACAATAGATTTTTCTTCTACCCTGTTTCTTGCAATTGATACAATTGCCTCAGTCACTCTTCTATTCTTCATTAAAAAACCTCCCTAGAAAATAATATCTATACTATTTCTTTCCAATGGGAGGATTCCTATACCTTGTTTCTACTAATTCATTATAACCTTGCCATTAACTTCATTAATAAGGGTCTATGGATCTCTACTGCCTTTACTGGGCATAGTTCTTGACAACAGAAACATCGAATACAGCCTTCTAAATCAACAAAGGGTCTTTTCTCTGTCATGGTAATCACCTGTGGTGGACAGAATTTTCCGCAGTCTCCACAACCTACACAGGTTTCATGGGTAAAAACTGGCTTAGGTTGCATAGCTGAATTTAGTATTTCTCTTAAAAACTTTGGAAGTTTACCTTCAAGCAAATCTATGCTTCTGATTTCTGGAATAATAAAATCCTTTATTCTGAATTGCTCTAAATGATCTCCCTTCAGTTGGATGTCTTCAAAATTTCCCTTACAAAGGCTTCTTTCTACACATCTTTGAATCGTTGGTACTTTCATCGGGTTTAAATTAATTATATTAGTTGCCACTACATCTAAGTGATAGGGACTTGTTGACGCAAGTACAGCTCCAATTTCCCGTGGATCTCCTGCACTTGGGCCAGCCCCCTCCATCCCTACAATTCCATCCATAAAGGATAGTACTGGCTTGGCAGCTATGCAAATGTCCACCAATGCATTAGAAAAATCTACATTTTTAGGCATCCGAACATGATATTCTGCCTTCTCCAAACCCGCTACTATCCCAAACATATTTTTAACGGCCCCTGTAAAGAGCATCATCCCGTGGGTTTTTAGCTTAGAGACTGAAATGACTTGATCTACCTCTTGAAGGACTGCTATTCCCGTAATTTTCTTTAATAACAACCCCTCCTTATTTTCAATTTCAGCCGAGTTGGTATTATAGTTTAATTTTGCTCCTACCTCTTCTGCTACTTTTTCAATCCCACAAGCTCTATAGATCCCCTTTAACGCGTTAGTATTAAAAGGGCCTCCTGGGCTATCACCTATAATCACCTCTGCTCCATAGTCTATTAATATACTAGCTAATGCCTTGGTAAATATCGGATGGGTTGTTGTCGCCTCTTCTGGCTTCTTTTTCATTAGAAGATTCAACTTCAGTAATACCCGATCCCCTTTTTTAATAAATCGACTGATACCACCTAAATCTTCAAAGTTTCTCTCTATTGCAGCCCTTACTTTAAGATAGTCGTAATCTTTACATGCTACTACCGAAACAATTTCTTTTTTCACCTCATACACATCCTTCTAACACTCTTTTTAAATAATCTTTCAATTAAAGGACAATACAGTATAATTTATTTCTCAATTTCTTTCTGCTTCTTTTAAGAATGATGGGGAGAGAATTATACTTCCATAAATATTAATTCTATAAGTAATACTTCGTCCTATAAAGGATAATTTCCTTCAAAAAATAACAAGTAGCAGTTTAAGATCTTAAGGACCATTAAACCACTACCATGATATATAAGTTGTTGCACTAAACAGCGGAGTTTTCATTTGCTTTAATATATAAAATAAAATTAATTATGCAATTTCCTCATTCTAATAACGATTCACTTAAAACATATTTCTTTATTCCTTCTGCTACACCATCTTCATTATTAGTTGTTGTTAAAAAGGTAGCTGCCTTTTTTACTTCTTCTTCACTATTTCCCATTGCCACAAATGCTCCAGAATAGTCCTTCATCGAGAGATCATTATAATTATCTCCAAAAGCGATAACCTCTTCTTTTTTTATTCCCATAAGCCTACTCAGTTGGCTAATTGCCTTACCTTTAGAAACACCTTTATTCATGATTTCTAAATTGTTATGCCACGATTTATCAACTTCAATTGTGGAAACTTTCTCTAGTTCTTTTCTAATTGCGATTAATTTCTCTGGCTGTTGGTCTACTAAAACAAACTTCAAGATTTGCGGTTTTTCAGTTTCAATATAATCCATTGCGTCCTTAATCTCTTCGATATCGATTTTTTCATTATTTCTATTTCTTCCACCCCAATAGCATTCCCATAGATAGGGCAACCCCGCTTCTTCAACATAAAGTTTTTCTTGGCCATAAAAATGAAAGTATATATTATGGGCTTTTGCAATTTTAATTACCTGTATTGCATCTTCTTTTGAAATTTCATTATGATAGATCACCTCATTACTAACACGATTTCTGATCAACGCTCCATTGCAAGCAATAATAGGGGCTTCAATCCCTAATAATTCTGCATATTTTCTTGCAGAGGTGTAGATTCTTCCTGTGGCTATGGCTAAGTTTACGCCTTGCTGTGCAGCTTCCTTTAACACCACTTGTGTTCCTTCACTAACCTCATTGTTTCCATTTAACAATGTACCATCCATATCCATAACAACTAATTTATATTTCATTTTTAACCCTCCTTCGGTTGTTATTTGTCAAAAAATTAATATTATTTTCCATTATGACGATTGACAATTTATTAACATTATTTTATAATTAAGATAACATTATAATTAATAATTATTATTTCTTAGGCGGTGAATAAATGGAGAATTTAATCAAAGTATTAAAGAACGGTAGCTGTAAAATTACTCCCCAAAGAATAGCAGTTTACAATGCCTTAAAAGACAGCCCTACCCATCCTAATGCAGAGGCAGTTTACAATAAACTTGCCCCTACTTATCCGACTATTAGTTTAGCAACTGTATATAAATCCTTAGAGCTATTTGAAGAATTAGGACTTATTCAAGTAATTAATGTCGGTGAAAACAGTTTCAGGTATGACTTTATTGCCACTAGCCATCCCCATCTTATTTGTACTAAATGTCAAAAGGTAGAAGATCTTTTTGAAGATTCCTTCTCTGAATTAGCAAGTGTTGTAGAGGAAAAAACAAACTACAAAATATCAAAACAGCAATTAAGTTTCTATGGTGTGTGCCCTAGTTGTAGCGGAGCCTAGATACTGCCAAAACCAGCATTTTTCGTATTTTTCTAATACGCATCTAGCTGGTTTTTTTATGATCATCACTCTAAATATTAGTTTTTTAACAGTTAAAAACTGACTTAAGGGCTTGAATCATCCGTTGATTCGCCTTAAAATCTTTTATGGCTATTCTTAAAAACCTATTGTCTAGACCTTTAAAATTACTACAATCTCGAATTAAAATATGATGTTTGATAAGTTCCTCTCTCAAAGTTTTAACATCTATTTCATCATTAAGTAGCTTCATAAAAATATAATTAGCAGAAGATTGATAAATTTTAAACAACCCTAGCTTTTCTAATTCATTTATGAAATAAGCTTTTTCATTTTTTAGCCATTGATAAGTACTATCTTCATAACTAGTTTCTTCTAATAATACCTTTCCAAAATTACTGGCAAAGGTATTTACTGTCCAAGGGATCATTTGCTTATTTAGCTGATTAAGAACCCCGTGATGGGAACATACGCCAAAACCTAAGCGCAACCCTGGAATACCATAAAACTTGGTAAAGGAGCGGGTTATTAATAGATGATCCCAATCTTTGCAGTCGGTTAATAGACTTATCTCCTCCCCCGCTTCAATAAAGTCCATAAAAGCCTCATCTATCAATAAAAACGTACCTTTTTTTTGACATAGCTCCATAAGAGGCTTAAGTTTTTCTTTTGATGTTAAGGTTCCTGTTGGATTATTAGGGTTACAAAGGACCACAAGATCATAGCCTTCATCAATTTTTTGAAGCAGGTCTTCTACATTTAAAAGAAACTCTGACTCCTCTTTAAGCTGATATTCTTCTATTTTACTTTCTACCCCTTGTAGGGCTCTTTCATATTCTGCAAAGGTAGGATGTACCACCAAGCTCTTCTTTGGCTTTACAGCCCTAATAAAATCGAATATCACCTGTACACCACCGTTGCCGACATATATATGGTCTTGTGATAGTTTATATTTTTCCCCAATGGCATTTTTTAAATCATCATAATTTATATCTGGGTAATTAATCAAGTCTGAAATTGTATTCACCAGAATTTTTTTAAGGGTCTCTGGTACTCCTAAAGGATTAATGTTTGCACTAAAATCTAATATTTCTTTTCGGCTTATTCCATACTCTTTTTCTATTTCAGATACATTGCCCCCATGGATCATTTAATGGACCCCCTTTGTTAATAGTAATTGAAGAATTAGAAAAAATAATAAGGCCAAGGCAGAGGCTGCATACATCAGTTTTATTGTTTCTAAAATATGTTTTGATTCTAATGGATAAGTAGGGTCACCTATTGTAGGTTTATGTACAACTTTACCAAAATAGAAGTTATCTCCCCCTAGTTGTATTCCTAATGCCCCTGCAACAGCTGCCTCAGGATAGCCAGAATTAGGGCTATTATGGTTTCTACCGTCTTTTAATGCTATTTTAAAACTCCTATTACTGTCCTTCCCTAAGATCAAAGCACCTATGGCAATGAAGATCACCGTTAGTCGAGCTGGAATATAATTCACCACATCATCTAACTTTGCTGAAACTCTACCAAAATAAAGATATCGATCATTTTTATAGCCCACCATTGAATCGAGGGTATTAATTGCCTTATAGGCCATTGCCAAAGGCACACCCCCTAAAAACAAATAGAAAAGTGGAGCGATGATTCCATCAGAAATATTTTCCGAAACCGTTTCTACAGTTCCTCGTACGATTTCCTTCTCTTCTAGCTGGCTTGTATCACGACTAACAATATAAGATAAATACTTTCTCGCCCCTAAAAGGTCTTGGTTCTTTAAATGGATGAGTACCTTCTCACTTTCTTTATGAAGACATTTTGTTGCCAACACTGTATAAGCAAGAATAATTGAGACGATGGTTCCTGCTAGGGGATGAAGAATCTTCATCAGCGCTATTAAACTATAGGTAATTAAATAGGTAGTTACTACCACGGCTAGAGTTAGTCCTGTCCCTCCTAATAAAAGGGTTTTATTGCTCTTATCTGAATAAAGCTTTTTCTCTAAAAAAGAAATTAAACTACCGATATAACGTACAGGATGAGGAAATCCTTGTGGATCTCCAAAAATTAGGTCTAATATATATCCCCCTATTAATATTTCCATAATTATACTCCTAATATTTGATAGATTTTTTCCATGTCGACATTTTCTCGAAAGGCCTTAGCTAACTTATCGTATTCTTTGTTTTTATATTCCTCTAAAGTAAGTTGTCCCTCTTGAAGAGGCTCTAGCCCCTTTATTTCAATAAAATAACTCATCAGTCTACGGGTAAAATGCAACTGATCAAAGACCCCGTGAAGATAAGTTCCCATTACCCTACAGTCCTCACTAATTGCACCATCAAAATAGTCGGTGGCCTCTCCTAATTTATTAACGATTTTCACAAAGGGTTTAGTGTTTTCACCTAGTTTTGTTCTTCCCATATGGATTTCATATCCCTTAATATAAAAATCTTCTTGAGTATCTATAAAACTAATTCTATCTTTATCAATAACTCCCTCTACCTGAGTAGTCACCTTTTCTCCCTCAAAAATAGTTTCGATATCTAGTAAGCCTAATCCTCTAATCTCTTGAAGGGAACTTTCTACTCCCTGTGGGTCTTTAATCCATTTACCTAATATTTGATAACCCCCACAGATGCCAAAAACTAAGCTTCCTTCCTTATGGGCAGTTAATATTTCCTTCTCTAACCCACTTTCTCTGATAAATTTTAAGTCTGCTATTGTGTTTTTGGATCCTGGGATAATAATCATATCTGGATTTTTTATTTGGTCCCTTCCCTTAACATACCTAATCTGTACCTCTGGGAAGGTTTCTAAAATATGAAAATCTGTAAAATTTGAAATGTGGGGGAGTTTAATAATGTCTATTTTAATTTTTGCATTCCCTTTTAATTTTTGATTAAACCTTTCGGTTACACTATCTTCATCCTCGATATCAAAATCTCCATATGGTATTACCCCTAACACAGGGACCCCTGTTAGGTCTTCTAACATCTTTAGACCTGGTTCTAAAATTGTTTTATCCCCTCTAAATTTATTTATAATAACACCCTTAATTCGCTCTCTGTACTTATCTAATAACATAATGGTGCCATATATCGAAGCAAATACCCCTCCTCTATCGATATCTCCTACCAATATAACAGGTGCATCTGCTATTTCAGCCATCCCCATATTAACGATATCTTTTTCCATTAGATTGATCTCTGCAGGGCTTCCAGCCCCCTCTAAAACAACTACATCATATTCTTCTGCCAGTTCCCTATAAACCTCCCTTAGCATCTCCTTTAACTGTGGTTTATATTGATGGTATGTGGCGGCTGTCATGTTACCCTGCACTTTTCCCTTTATAATTACTTGAGCAGCTGTGTCGGCAGAAGGCTTTAATAATATAGGATTCATCAGTACATGGGGTTTAATGTTTGCAGCCTCTGCCTGCATAACCTGAGCCCTCCCCATCTCCATCCCCTCATCGGTGATATAGGAATTTAAAGCCATATTTTGCGATTTAAAAGGTACTACCCGATAGCCGTCTTGATATAATACCCGACATAGGGCAGCCGTTAATAGACTCTTGCCCACAGATGAAGCAGTTCCTTGCATCATTATACTTTTACTTGTTGTTTTTTCTGTACTTATTCCCCTTTTTTCACCCATTATTATCCCTCCAATTTATTAAAAAGTTCATCAATAGAATAGATTTCCTCTAAGCCCATCTGCTTTAATTCCTTTAGCATAACTGTGGCTTTTCCATCAGTATAATCATACTGATCTCCCCATTGATTTGTTTTATACAGATATGCCTTTTTCCCTTTAGATAATGTACCTTTAACAATTTCTAAATTTTTAATATTACCCCAACCAATGGGAACACTGGTTATTAAGGTCAAGTCCGCCTCTTCTGCCAATATACTGGCCTCTGTTAATGCCCTTTGGCTAATCTCTCTAAAGGGTGTTTCTTCTGCCATTTTCACTGAAAATAATCTTCCATACTCCCAGTCGCTATCTCCTACATTAACGACCCCCATGGTTACTTCATGGCCTTTTTCAATTAAGGGTTGTAATAACCCTTTACCCGTTCCCCCTCCACAAATGAGATGAATCTTGATCCTATTTACTTCTTCTTGTTTTACTTTCCTTGCTAAAGGGATAACTTCTAAGGAATTTGTGTATCGATTCCGTTGAATAACCATTTCCATTTCGTAGGCCCTTTGTAGATTCTCTACCGTCATAACATCTTCGGTATTTCCCATAGTTACAATACTACCATGATGAAGTAACATTACTTCACTACTATATCTTGCGGCTAAATTCATGTCATGTAATACAGCAACAATTGTTACTTTCTTTTCTCGGTTTAATCCTTTAAGTAACTCTAACACCTCTATCTGATGGTGAATATCAAGGGATGAAGTAGGCTCATCTAATAATATCATCTTAGGTTGCTGAGCTAGAGCCCTAGCGATAATCACCCGTTGTCTTTCTCCACCGCTAATTTCATTAATTCTTCTCTCCCTCAAATGCCATGTACCAGTTCGCTCCATTGCCTCCCTTACAATTTTAAAATCTTCATCACTTTCTTTTTGAAATCTTTTTAAATGGGGGTTTCGACCCATTAAAACAATATCGAAGACATCAAAGTCAAAAGAAACATTGGTATCTTGGGGTACAACAGCCACTTCCTTAGCTAAGTCCTTCATTTTAAAATCTACAAGTTGACGTTGATTGATTAAAATTGTACCATCATCGGGACTTAAATTTGCTGCTATTAACTTTAATAGAGTAGACTTACCAGACCCATTTGGTCCGATAATGGTAATAAAGGAGCCTTTCTTAATTTCAAAACTGAGTTGGTTAATAATTATATTTTCATCATACTTAAAAGTAATGGTTTTAGCTGATATGGAATGATCCATTTTTCTCCCTCCTAAATCACTCTTTTTGACTTTCTTAATAAATAGATAAAGAAGGGACCACCTGCAAGGGCAGTGATAATTCCCACTGGTACCTCTGTAGGAGCAATAATTGTTCTTGCCAAAGTGTCGGCAATAATTAGAAAAATTCCTCCTAAAATTCCACTGGCTGGAATTAAAGTTCTATGATCTGGTCCAACAAGCATTCTAACTATATGGGGGATAATTAACCCCACAAATCCTATAATTCCACTAACAGATACAGCAAAGGCTGTAACCAAAGCACTAACGGCTAGGATGATTCCTTTGACCTTTTCTACCTCTACCCCTGTATTTTGAGCGGTAGCTTCTCCTAATAGCAAAATATTTAAATCCTTAGCAAAAATATATATGATTCCACTTCCTAATAAAATTGGTATTGTTGCCACTTGAAGATGACTCCATCCTCTAGCAGAAAAACTCCCCATTGTCCAATAAACAATTGTAGTAACATCTTTTGAAGAAACTACCATAATTAAAGACATGAAGGCAGTAAACAATTGTCCTACTGCTATTCCAGCCAGCAGTAGGGTTGTTACAGGCACTTTAGACTTAACCTTTGCTAAGCTATAAACAATTAATGTCGCCAGTAAAGCACCAAAGAAAGCAAAAACAGAGATGATCCCCACACCAAAAATAACACGATTTAGTTTGAAAAATATTGCTATTGCAGCCCCTAAGGCTGCCCCCGAAGAGGTTCCCATAATAAAAGGATCTGCCATAGGGTTTTTTAATAATCCCTGTAGGGCAACTCCTACAATCGATAATCCAAACCCTACAATAAAAGCAAGCAAAATACGGGGAAGCCTGATGTTTAAAATGATTGTTAAGTGGGAACCGGGAATTCCCTCTAAATCAAAGAGTCCCCCTATGATAGGAAGTCTACTTAAAATAATTCTTATACTATTAAAAGGTGTTATATTAGCTGCTCCAGAGATGGATGCAAAGACAATCACCCCAAACAACAGCAAGATTAACAAGACCATGTTTCTAGTATTTTTAGATTTCTTACCCATTATTTCCTCCATATAAGAATTCCCGTCCTTTTAAGACGGGAATTATATTTTTCCTTTTAGGATCAAAGTTCCTTAAAATAGTTCTGGATGGATTCCTTTTGCAATCAATTCTAAGGCATCAATGATTCGTACCCCAGGTCTTGAAACAATATTTGGTTCTAGGGGTACAATGCGATTATTAACTACAGCATTGATTTGACTATATCCAGGCCTTGCCTTAATACTATCAATTAGCATCTGTTCTTCGGCTTCCGTTAAATTAGTTGTTTCTCCCATATGGGCAGGTGCTAAATAAACTTCGGGGTCTTTTTCTACTAAAGCTTCAACACTATACATAGGCCATGCACCTTCTGCATCAGCTGCTATGTTTTCGCCACCTGCTAAGGTAATTAATTCATCAATAAATGAACCCGTTGCTGCAGTTGATAGTGGTTCATCCCAAACCTGATAAAATACACTTCGAGTAGGTTGTCCCTTTACTAACTCAACAATTGCGTCTCGTCTTTCTGTTAATTCATCTATAATCGTTTTTGCTGTATCTTCAATTCCAAAAACCTGTCCAGTAACCATCATTGATTCAAAAACCTCTTCAATTGATTCTGGCATAAACTTAAGGATTGTTACTCCTGCTTGAGTTAATTGCTCGATTGCTTCTGGCTGTCCTTCTCCATAAACAAATACAATTTGTGGTTCTAGTTCTATAATTCTTTCTGTATTGGTTGTCCAAGAACTTCCTACCTTCTCTTTATCCATTGCTTCAACAGGATAATCACAAAAATCGGAAACAGCAATTAATTTATCCCCTAGACCGAGGGCATATAGTACCTCTGTTTGACTTGGTGAAATTGAGATTACCTTTTCAGGTTTTTCTTTAATTGTAACAGAATTTCCTAAACCATCTACCACAACAAGAGGATAAGCTTCATCCCCTATCACTGCTATTGTATCTCCATTTGCATCTGTCTTTACTTCCTCTTGTTTCCCTGTACACCCTACAAAAACAGATGTAATTAAAAGAAGGGTAATTAATAACATTAACCATTTATTTTTCATTTTTTCTTCCTCCTTATGTCTTTAATTTCTATGTTGATAATAGTCTATTTACTAGTTAAATAGCTTGTTTCATTTAGCTTTGATAAAAGATAAAAATCTCGATGGGCCTCTACAATCGATAAACTACAGTGGTCTATCTTAAAATGCCAATGTTTTTTTATCTCACCGGTAATTAGTTGAGCTATAATGGCTCTAATTACACCAGAATGAACAACCAACAGAATTTCTTCACCTTGATGTTTTAAAATTAGCTCTTCCATTGTTTTGTTTACCCTATGATGCATTTTCCATAAACTCTCTCCTGCTGGAAAACAAAAGTGAATAGAATCATCCCTTAACTTCTTGTATAACTGAGGGTGTTCTTTTTCAATGTTACTCATCCTTTGGCCTTCAAAATCTCCAAAGTGTATTTCTCTTAAACCTTCGTGGGCTATGATGGTTTTATCCGTCTTTCCCATTATCATGTTTGCAGTTTCATTTGTTCGTTTTAATCCACTGGTATAGACTGCATCAAAAACCTTTCCCTTTAGGTGAAGGGCTAGTTTTTTTGCCTGTTGCCTACCCAAATCATTTAAAGAGGGGTCTGACCATCCACATAAAAACTGATTTTTATTATGGTCTGTTTCTCCATGTCTAACTAAATTAATTTTTACCATCTCTCTACTCCTATTTTTGAGGAAATTTATTAAGCCTATCGCATCTTTTATGTAGATGCTTTTAGCTTCAATTTCTACTTAGAGTTTAAGATTAAGGTCTCATTTCCTCTATTCATAATATTAGTTTATTTGTATTACTAAAAATAGTAAATATAAAGACTGCGATAATTCGCAGAGGGCTCCAAGGGTATCCCCTGTCATCCCTCCGATTAACCTAGCGGTGGTCTTTTTAAACCAGCCGACAAAAATCAACATTAAAGGTAGAAATATTAGGGTTTTTAAGTCTATTATAGATAGAATCATCGTTGTTATTAAGGTTATCCATAGTTGTCCTTTACTTACCTTTCCAATATAGATATTTCCCATTCCCTCTTCTCTAGCATAGTTAGTACGATAGCAGCCCAACACCAATGCTTGTCTCCCCATTATAGGCATTAACAGTAATCCTCTATACAGTTTCCCAGAATCAAGATTTTGGAGGGCTACGATATTAATAATGATCACCAGTACTATTGCTAATAGGGCATTGGTCCCTAGCCGACTATCCTTCATAATTTCTAAGACCCTTTCCTTTGGGCGATTACTATATAACCCATCAAAGGTATCTCCTAACCCATCTAAATGGAGGCCTCCTGTAATCATAATATAGACGATAACAGTAAGGACTATTCCCATAGCTGATGGCAAGAAATAGTTCATCAAATGATAAAAGGAGGTTAAAATTAATCCTATCACTAATCCTATGATGGGAAAATAAACGATTCCTTTATGAAATTCTTCATCAAAACTGCTATCTTTTTTAATAGAAATTCTTGTAAGGAATTGTAAGGTGTTAATAAATCGCTCCATTAACTTTCAATGCCCTTTCGAGCATAGATGCCTTTTTGAAAGGGATGTTTAATCATCTTCATTTCAGTTACGTAATCTGCTAGCTCCACTAATTCTATAGGAGCATTTCTTCCTGTTAAAATCATCTCAACATGCTCTGGCTTACTTTTAAGTAGATCTACAACTTCTGTGACTTCTAATATTTCATTATACAAAACTGCCATAATTTCATCCATTATGATGAGATTATAAGTTTCTTCTTGTAAAGCCTTTTTAATATAGGCGATTCCTTCTTTTGCCTCTACCTTAACCTGCTGTTTCCCTTCATCGCTTAAATTTCTATAAAAGTTTCTAATACCTGCAAATCGTTTGATTTTAAAATTTGGTGCCATTTTCTCAATACTATTAATTTCTCCAGTATCATCACCCTTAAGAAATTGCGTCATTAATACCTTATAGCCACCCCCTGCTGTTCTTGTCCCTTGCCCTATAGCAGCGGTAGTTTTCCCCTTTCCATCTCCTGTATAGATATGAATTAAGCCTATTTCAAGTTTTTTCATCTTATGTACACCCCTTATTTAATCCGATTTGGTATGCCGCAGGTAACCAAGTAAACTTCATTGGCCTCTTTAGCTAAAAATTGATTTACTCTTCCTGCAATGTCTCTAAAAATCCTAGTTAAACGGTCAATAGGAACAATTCCTAACCCTACTTCATTTGTAATTAATATCCCTCTAATATGATTTTTTTTAATAAATTCTACTAACTTAATAAATTCTTGAAAAATTTTATCTTCTATTCTATCTATTTCCTGATGACTGACATGATCCCAGTCCACATCTTCCTCTAACATCAGATTTGTAGTCATAATCGTAACACAATCTAAAATAATACTACTGATTTCTGGCAGGTAAACTTCTAGTTCTGTATCTAACTTACTGTAACCTTCATAGGTTAGCCATTCCTGTGGTCTACTTTTTTGGTGTTTTTTGATACGATCCTTCATTTCTTCATCAAAGGCTTGGGAGGTGGCAATATAGAGAACCTTCCCCTTTTCTTCATAGAGCAATGATTCACCAAAGGTACTTTTACCACTTCTTGCTCCCCCAGTAACTAGTGTCAATTTATATTTTTCCATAAATCACCTCTCAATATGGCTTCTAGTCGTCTATGCTGCTTCATCAAAAAACCCCTACCATAACTGGGGTAGGGGTGGACATTCAAAATGAAACATGCCTTCCCTCCGAAGGTTGTTTAATATAATGTTGGCAGGTCTCCTGACTCGTAAATCCTTCTACTTGCAATACCTTCCCGATAAGCTTTATCAGTGGTTTAAATTGCTTTCGTCCTTACTCACAGTAGCGGGGGCTGCAGTGGATTTTCACCACTTTCCCTATTAAGCTTTGAAGCACCATCACTATTTTTAGTTTTCTTTTCTAATTTATCATATCAAAATATCTGTTATTTATCAATTGTTTTATCTTTTTACTGGGCTTTTATTTTGAAGGTCAATATCTCCTTCTGCTGCAATGAAGCTACTTCGTTACTATATTCTAACTCCACTTCTGTTGACAGTACGTATACACTGATATGCTGCTTCATTTCACTATTTATTTTTAAAGAATAATCTCCATCGGGAATATTTTTTAATGCCATCCACAGATATCCATCAACAAATTCTTCTTTTATAAATTCTGCTGAAGTATGGACACGATTCCCCTCATAACTCAATATTCTTTGATTATCCATATCTAAAAGAAAATCTATTTTTCCTTTAATGATAATATGAAGGGTTTCCTTTGTTTCTTCATCAAAAGAACTGTTAACATCATCTAAATCGACTCCATACATTTCATAGATATATTTTACACAATCTTTTACGATTCCACGATGGGTACTAGAGATGATTCTACTTTCAACCCCATCAATTGATGCACTATCGATTGTTACAGTACTATCCCCCTCATCGGTTGTTATAATATCCGTAATGACTTCATTCCCTCTTTGGGTCAATTCTTGTTGATCTAAGACTAATAAATGGTTTGTTGTAAAGCCAGTTCCTGCGAAACAGTAAATTTCCTTTACCCGTCCCTTCAATAGATCTATTTCATTATTTAGTTTATCCAGTGTAGTGTTTTTATATTTCATATATTTTCTCGGTATTCTTACCCAAGTGTTGTTACCCTCATCTATACATAAAAAATCTCCATAGTTATTGGCAGGAAGTAAATCCCCTAACCCCTGAAAACTATAATGAAGTTTATCTAGATCCTTTAACCCCATAGGAATATTGAGGAATTTTGTCATAATCCATAAATATCCTTTATATAATATTGTCTGCAATGATTTTTTCTTAGCAGGAATTAATGTACCAGTACTCCATAGGTAATAGGCATCTATAGAACCTTTATTTGGAGTGCCCATCATAACAAAACGTTCTACATCCCCTTTGTAATAGTCACCTTGTAGGTATCTTCTAGCTACAACTCCCCCCATACTATGACAGATGATATCTATTGGTTGATGGGGATATTTCTTTCTTAATCTTTCTATAGTAGGTAATAGGTAGGTTTCAACAATTTCTTCAGTACTCTTTCTCCAATCATAATAGCAGATAAATAAATTTTGTTCTTTCCGATATCCTATGTTTTCAAGTCCATCTATAATTGGGTCATATACCCACTTGGCTATTCCAAAACTCCAAGGGCCTAATCCTGGAATCATATCTCCTCCCATAGATCCCATTAATCCTGGTAAAAATATAATTGGATTTTTTTGAATTGGTGTCATATTGTCTCCTCCTATATCAACATTTCCTATATATTTATGCTGAGGATTACAACAAATGAACTACTACTTAGAGAAGGACTCGAAATATAAGATAAAAAGCTAGTAAACTGGCTAAATTAGCCGAATCTACTAGCTTTTTATGCTACTTAAGAACTTTATGATCTTTGATCTTAATTCCTTCTAGTTCTAGAAGTCTTTTTTTAATATGAAGTCCACCACCATAGCCAACTAAACTACCATCTGCTCCAATAATTCTGTGGCAGGGAACAATTACTGGAATTTTATTTTTATTGTTGGCCATTCCCACTGCCCTCATTCCCTTAGGGTTGTTGATGCGAACCGCTATATCTTTATAACTAACGGTTTCTCCATAGGGAATCTCCATTAAAGTCTTCCAAACCTGCTTTTGAAATTCTGTTCCAACTAGGTCTAATGGGATGGTGAATTCTTTTAGTTTACCAAGGAAATAATCCCTAATCTCTTTTTCATAGATCTGATTATGCTGGGGATCTTTAATGATTTCTACATCGCCAAAATTTTTTGCAATTATATCAAATAATTGCGTTTCTGTTACATTAAATTCTAGTAATACTAATCCTGTATTATTAGTAACGATAGATAACTGAAGATTATCTCCAACATCTAAAGTACTAACATACAAGGTTTTATCTTTATACTGCATTTTTGTGTTGGTCATATTCTTCCTTTGCTAACCTCCATTGTTCTCTAGTTTTTAGTTGAAGCTGTCGATGATTTTTAATTTCTGGGTTATCTAACACCTTTGTATACCACACGATAGCTTCTTTATAATTTTCAAATCTACGGTTTAATTCAGCAACAATATAGGCTGTTGTAATTTCATTTATACTAGCGTGATCAAGTTTTTCTTGTTGATAAGCATCTTGTAAATTGGTTAGGGCATATCTTAAAAATTCTTCTTCCTTGTGGTCTCCTATTTCTCTATAAACCCAGGCTAATTTTAAGCAAATATTACCTATATAACTCTTTGGTTTTCTAAATAATTGAGCCGTTAGTAAAGCTAATTTATAGGTTTCAATGACTTCCTCAATTTTTCTTTTTTCGCCATAGTTTCTTTCTTTCCATTTGTACCTAACTTGATCATCAAATATCTTTTTATGTACAGGTGAAATATCCTCAAATTCACCTTCTGTTCCTGTGTAACCGCACTCTGGACAAACAAATATCTGATAATGTAGAGGATTTACCTCTTTATATACAATATTTAAGTCATCATGCTTCTCAGCAATCATTAGTTTTCTACTACGTACCTTTTTAGATTTAAAGTCTCGTCTGCATACGGGACAATTTAGTGTCTTATCGTAAAGTAAAGCTTCCATATTGACCTCCTCAGGCTAGTTATTACTTTCTATTATATCATGGGGACATGTTTAATTCTATTTGAAATCCAAAAGCGTTACACGAAATAGGACAAATATCCTATTAAGTCTGAAAATTGTATCGCAACTTATGAGAAATAGGTTCCTATAACTCTTTTACCCCTTTTACAGCTACAATCACTTAATTCTATTTTAACAAACTTCTCTAGAACCTTTTTATAACGAATAGAAAAGTATATGTCCACTGAATTAGATGGTGAATTCTTTTTATCAATTTACATAGAGCACTTTCCTTTTGGTTAGAAAAAAAGCTACGATCGATATCTCGTAGCAGATTTGATTATTTTATTAGATTATTCTATTAGAAAAGTACTGTTTTTTAATAGCAGGAATGTTATCTAACTTCTGTCTAAGTTCAACTTTGATCCCTAGTCCACTTAGAATCCCTTTCAGATATTTATAAAGTGTTTTATTTCTTAATATCATTTTATAGGGTAGAATTTTCTTTTCTTTAATCCATTCAATCATATACTGCTGCCAAGCCTCTTCTGCTAAATCAGGCTGAGTTATCTGATAACCTACAATATTAGTACCTTCATCTACGATTAATAATACAGCAGGAAAATATGGTCGCCCTTCATCATCTACACCAACACCATAATTAAAATAGTCCATCTCTAATATGTAATGGGAGCTTTCATAGGATTTACTAATCCGCTTAAGCATTAGTTCGTCGCAAGGTTTTGGCCTTGGTTTATTAATAGATTCTATACATTCTTGCTTAAGACACTCATAGGATAATAGGGTATTTACATATTTTCCGTCAATATTAACCTTGACTACAGGACATTTTTTTTCGATTTTCAACCTGCGATTTTGAAGATCTATCAACAGCCCTTCAACTTCAATACCATAATTAACAACTGATAAAATCCTACTAACTAGTTCTAATTCGTCTCCAACAAGAACACGGGGAACATACCCTGGTTCATTTCTTCGGAAAATAGGCAATTCCTTATCTCTACCAAAGTCGATTCCCGAATTCATCAACAAGATGGAATCCCCTTCTTCATTTTTACTCACCTCATCAAAATATAGAACAAAGGAGTCTGTAATATGGATTTGCTCTAACTGTTGATCGTACCTTCCTTCATGTAGTCTAAAGTAACTTTCTATCCCATCTCCGCCTACATAAAAAGCAATCCCCCTTGCTCCTCCTTTACTCCCCAAAACAGAACATATTATGGTCTCTTCCATATTTTGAAATTTAACTGCAAATATGTCGTCTTCTACTAACCACTGCCAAGGGTCCAACCCTCTAAATTTTTCTGCCTTTTTAAAAAGCTCTTGTAATTCTTCTTTGGATAAGGTTAGATGCTCTTTCATGCTTCACTTCCTTATACTTGATTTTCTCTCTCTACGATTATTAAAACAACACCTACGTTATTATGAGTTTCATATTTGGAATAAGCATTATGCCTTTTTAATATTACTTGTATCTATATTATGGCATAGGAACAAGAAAATGTGAAGATACATAAGGAGGGTTATTTGTTACATTTTGAAGACAGTTTTTTTTAACTTCACTATAATGTATCAAAAAAGCTACTGAAATTTAATTCGGTAGCTTTTTTGCTTTCATCTACAACGCTTAAAATTGACATTTATTTTTAAAGTTCATCATTATCTGCATCCCTTTGGTCTGTAGGGATATCTTCATGGTTATCTTCTTTATCGGGTTTGCTATCTTCCTGTACCTGTGGCCTTGGTTTTGTACCTTCTAGTACTAAACCATTTACAGTCGAATAGGTATCTTTAGAGATGAGTTCCTTCATAAATTCTTGACCATTTCTTTCATAGATTTTGTAAGTATTTACCTTATAACCCCGCTTAGCTTCTCTTTCAGTTTTCCTATCACCTATATACAGCGATGGATCCTTCTTGACTTCAACGGTTGGCTCAATTGTTTCAACTACTTCAGAAAATAGTTTAATTGAGTAATCTTTAAACTCTTTTCCATAAATATTAACAGAAATTCTGTTTCCAGCAACAGAGCTTTCAACATATATTGGGTGTTGGGTATTGTTTACAAATTGCAGATCTAAAAAACCATAAGCGACTGCTGCATCGTGGCCTAAAGGGACATAAGCCACCGACAAGGAATGATTCTGTCGTTTTGTAATTTCCAGATCTGCCCTAACAAGGGCATTATATAAGGTGGTTGATACCTGACAAATTCCGCCACCAATACCTGGTACTAATTTGCCATTTAATATAACCGGCGCTTCTTGATAGCCCTCTGCAACTCCCCTTGGCCCTGTCTTATCATTAAAAGAGAAGACCTCACCTGGCATTAATAAAGTCCCGTTAATACTTCTGGAAGCAAGGGAAATGTTTGTGCTTCTACCAGTTACTTGAGAATCAAATACTGTTGAAAAAGAACCCATTACATCAGTAATATGAGCTAATTGATCTTCTGTTACTTTTGGCTCAACATATTGAACTGGTATCATAACTGTTTCATTTTGATAATTCTCTATAGCAATTCTAAGTTCTTTTTTAAGAGCTTCTTCATCTACTTCTACTCCTTTAGTAGAATTTGTAATGTCAAAGCCTTGATTTTTTCTTTCTATTTTAGCCGATAGGGGTGCCCTAAAGATGGTTTTATTAATTTCGTCAACTATTTCTTCCAAGTATTCAAAATTATATTCTGTCTTTAAGGGGATAATTATTGGCTTTTTCCTAACACGATAAATTTCGCCTAAACGATTAAAATAGTTACCGCCTCTTCCCACATTAAATGCTTCTTGAATTGCATCATCATAGAGATAGTTGAAACCAATTTGATCATAGGATACATCCCAGATTTTTTCTTCATATTTCATTTTTAGATGATGTCGTTCCCGTTCCTTTTCAAATATACTCTCCAGTCTTAACTTTGCATCCTGCTGAGTTAAATGGCTAACATCAATGGATTCTATATAGACATTTTCATAGATCGTATTGGAGTTCAAAACTAATATTCCTAAAGTTATAAGGGTAGCTATAAAAGAAAGAAGAATTGCCCCACTGACCCATAACACCAGCTTTTTTCTACTTTTCTTAATTACTGAAGGTTCCATATCATCACTCCCTGCTGCAAGTATAGGGTAAAATTAGTATACACTACATTTTATTTAAAATAAATAAAATTATTCATTTCTATAAACTGTATATTTTTTGATAATGAGCTATTAAATTCCATTAAAAAATGATTAAAAATAAGGACCTACATCAGATCCTTATTTAAGTTGTTTAGGCTTATTCCCACTTAATTACAACTTCATCTCCATCCTTTAAGGACTCAACATAAATAGCGTCTGCTCCATTATGGCGTAATACTAATTTTCCCTTTAATTCATAACGATTAAAATCAATATAGTCAAAGATATCAACAAAGATCATATCCTTTTTAACCTTAGGGATTTCCAATGGATTTCCATTATAAATAATATTAATGGTTTCAACCTGTGATTCTTTTATGTCTTCATCCTCACAAATATCCTGTTTTGATTGAGGCGCTTGTAACTTCTCTTGTAACATTTCTTGTAATTGCTCTTCTAACTGGGGTTTTTCATCCAATAGTGAATCCTCGTTATCTTCCATCTCAGATAAATAAATATGATCCCCCACTTTAATGGAATCGAATAATTGGGCTTCCTTCCCGTTAATTTTTATTCTTTTACCATCATATCTTATTAATAAATGATTACACAATCCTTCTAACGTCTTAAATTCATGATAATTTATTACGTCTCCATCCTTAAGGGCAATATTTTCTGTGATGGATTCTCCGTTAACTGATATCTTATAGATTAAATCAACAGCCTTATCGTTAACGAATACCCGTTGATCTATGGCTACAACGTCTTTAAGAGCAGGTTTTGCATCATTTCCCTGCTTAGCAGGAATAATCGTTATGGCATCGCCGTTCTTAATTGGGGTATCAAGATTAGCTGATTGTCTATTCACCAATATCTCTGCTGGCTGGCCATAATCTCCATAAATGACTTTTTCTACTCCATTTACAGTAAGACCAACAGCTCCACCTCTTCTAGGAATTAAATCCCTTGGATTAAAGCCCATCAATACTAAAGCATCGCTAACTTTAAGTTTTTTTGATTGGAAAAGGGTCATATCTTTTCCATTAACATTGATCTCGATAAAGTCTTGTGATTTATTTTCTATCGCCTTTGCTAAGATTCCTACTGGGGTGATCCCTTCTGGTCCTTTAATTATTAGATTCTCTTGATTAGTGAGATTTTGAATGATTTCTGTTCCCCTAACAACTACCCTCTCTTTAGGCATTTCTAAAATACTAGCAACTTTCTCATTAAGACGAGGCACTTGGCTTCCTCCCCCAATTAAAAAAATTGCACTAGGAGGCTTTTCATTTTGCTGAAGTATGTTAATAGCTATATCCTTTGCTATAGATTCAATTGCTGGGTCTATTGCATTAAGCATTTCTTCCGTTGAAATATTATGCTGCAGCCCTAATATATCAGTAAACTGTTGTTCATCCTTTTTACAAAACTGACACTTAACTGCTTCGGCGGTATCAAAATCTAGCAAATAGGTCTTAGCAATGGTTTCAGTGATTTCATCCCCTGCTGTAGAGGTCATAGCATAGGCTACAACTGTTCCGTCTTTTGTAATAGCGATATCAGATGTTCCCGCACCAATATCCACCATAGCTATATTTAATAGCCTTACATTTTGGGGAACAGCTACTTCTATTGCAGCAATAGGCTCTAAGGTCATATAACTAACCTCTAACCCTACTTTATTCATTACTGTATTCAAACTATCGACTACAACGTGGGGTAGAAAGGTCGCCAGTATATCCATTTTTAATTTACGTCCTCGATGACCAACTGGGTTGCTGATGATGCCGTCGTTTAAATAATAGTTGATTACTGTATGGCCAACACAAAAATAACTTGTATTTTCTTCCTCTTGTGCCTCCAGCTCTCTTTGGGATTTTTGTAATCCTTCAATTTCTAAACTATTTACCAGGTGTCTGTCTATATTTTTATTTTCATCTATATCCTTTTCAATCATCACTCTGTAGGTTTTTAAAGCCCTACCTGCTGCTGCAATCGCCACCTCTTTAAGGGGAAAGCCGGCCTTTTCTTCTAATTGTTCTTTAACCTTTTTAGCTATATTAACAACTTCCTGTATGTCATGTATTTGACCGTCGTACATAGCTCTACTTTGATGAAACTCAAAGGCACTATGATGAACAATAATTTTCTTATTCTCATAGCTTCCAAGCAATCCTACGACACTACGGGTACCAATGTCTAGCGCAAAGACCATTGCTCCTTTGTCGAAATTTTTATGCTCCATCGACTACATCCTTTCTTACTATCCTGTCTATCCTATTCTATTTCTTCATGAAAAGTAAATTTCCTTTTTCTTATTTACTATTTCTACGATGGAATAGACATAGTTCTGTTAAAGGACATATTTCACAGTTGGGCTTTCTAGCTTTACAAACTCTTCTTCCATGGAGTATTAACCAATGATGAGCCTCAGACCACATCTTTTTAGGAATATTCTTCATTAGCTGTGTTTCTGTTAAATCTACATTATCGGCATTTGCAAGACCAATACGGTTAGAGACCCTAAAAACATGAGTATCGACTGCAATGGCATCTTGACCAAAGACATTGCTAATAACGACATTAGCAGTTTTTCGACCCACCCCCGGCAACTCCATTAATTCTTCACGGGTTTGAGGAACCTCACCACCATACTGATTAACCAAAATGTGGCAGGTCGCTAGAATGTTTTTACTTTTATTTCGATAGAACCCAGTACTCTTAATCCAATTTTCCATTTCAACTTCTGTTAGGGTTAAAAAATCCTCTGGTGTCTTATAGTGTTTAAAAAGTTCTGCCGTCACCTGATTCACCCTTACATCGGTACATTGGGCAGATAGTATCACCGCTATTAACAATTCAAAGGGATTAGTAAAGTTCAATTCACTTTCTGCCCCTGGGTATCCTTCCTGTAATATTTCAAGTGCCTGCTTTCGTTCTTCTTTATTAAGCATTTTTTTCCTCATCTGTATCCCCCTTTACTACAAAATCTCCACGTCATAATTGGAGACTTCAAATCTTCCGTCCCTTTCAATAAATTGGATAATATTATTAATCATTTCCTCCACATGCTTCTTACTATTAGAAACACAGGCGAATCCTATTTCTGCCACCTGCCATTTATCCATTTGACCCACCTCCGCAACGGAAGCGTTAAATCGTGATTTGATCCTTTCTATCACACTTTTTACAATATGCCTTTTCTCCTTAAGGGAATGAACATCATACAAAAATATATTTATTGTACAGGTCCCCACTAACATAGTCTCCCATCCTTCCTTCCCCCAAGTTTTGGAGGGACAATCTATTAAGATTGAAATTTCATTTTTAAATCATCAAATATTGTATAAATTACTGGTATCACTACTAAAGTAAGAATTGTTGCTGATAAGAGCCCTCCTATTACAACCGTTGCCATTGGCGCCTGAGCTTCAGCCCCCTCCCCCATGCCAATTGCTAAAGGAATGAGTCCTAAGATAGTTGTAAAGGTGGTCATTAAAATTGGTCTTAGTCTTGTATACCCTGCTGTAATGATGGCCTCTTCCCTTTGATTCCCCCTTAAACGCAATATATTAATATAGTCTATTAATACAATTCCATTATTGACAACAATACCTGCTAAAACAACAGCACCAATCATGGCTGGCACACTTAAGGGTCGACCAGCAACCAATAGTCCAATGGCTCCCCCAGAAAAAGCTAATGGAACCGAAAACATAATGGTAAAGGGATGTAGTAGTGATTGAAACTGTGCTGCTAATATCATATATACCAATAATATAGCTAATATAACCACTAAAATCAAGCTTTCAAATGCTTCCACCAATTGTTCTTGTTCTCCCCTAAATCGATACGTATACCCTGCAGGTAAGGAATAGTCATTAATTTCCCCCTCAATTTCAGATATCACAGAATTTAGATCTCGATTTATGATGTCAGCTTCAATCGTGATGGCTCTAACTTGATCCACCCTTCTAATACTGGTGGGACCTTGTATACTTTGTACAGTGACTAGTTCCTCTAAAGGAACTGCTACTCCTAAGGGTGAAGCAATTGCCACTTGCATAAAGTTTCCTATGCTCTCCTGCAGATAGGGCTCCCCCTTAATAACAACTTCTAATTCTCTTCCATCAATCTTCAACCTTGTTGCAGTAGCCCCCTGTAAGATCATACGGGCAATTGACCCAACTTGAAATGCTTGTAGGCCATACCTAGATGTTACATAACGATTTATTTTCATCCCGATTTGGGGTGGCCCTTCTATATAATTTGACTCTACCTCTCGTGTTCCTTCAATTTCTTCTATCATTGCCGTAAAATCATTGGCAATTCTATTAAGTTCATCTAAGTCGTCTCCCCTAATCTCCAGTTCTAAGCTGGTGCCACCGAAGCCCATTGACATAATAGAAGATGTACTAGTAATATTAATTTCTGCCCCGGCAATGATCTTTAAATCCCTTCTTATATCGTCAACTAGATCATTTGTTTTTTGCTTACGTTGTCCTTGAGGCACTAATTTACCATCAATTGAAGCTCTATTACTTCTTTTGCTTTGGGAATGGAACAAACCATCACTTCCGCCAATATTGGTAAATAGGGCCTCTACTTCTTCATATTGTTTTACGATAGCTTCAATTTCACTAACAACCTCTTCTGTCTGCTGAAGGGTGGAACCATGGGGTAGCATTACATTAATTGTAAAAGTACCCTCGTCAAAGGCCGGAAAATACTCAGCTCCTACCTGCATTAATATCCCTACCGATGCAAGAAAAATAGCTAAGGCAATAATTAATACTAAAGGTCTTTGCTTTAGGCTTTTTCTTAAAATCTTTTTATAATAATGATGGGTAATCTCCATTCCCTTATCAAAACCTCTAAAAATAAAATTTCTTTTATTCCCTTCAACTGGCAATTCTTTTTCCAATATACGGGAAGACAACATTGGTACAAGGGTTAGGGAGATTAACAGAGATGCTAAAAGGGCAAAGGTTACAGTTAACGCTAATTCTTTAAAAATTTGAGCTGTCATACCTTCAACAAAAACGATGGGTAAAAAAACGGCTAATGTAGTTAATGTTGAAGCCGTTACTGCCATTGCAACTTCTTGAGCTCCCCTTATTGAAGATTTTTCGGCATCATTTCCCTCTTCTCTAAATCGGTGAATATTTTCAGTTACTACAATGCCATTATCCACCAACATTCCCACCCCTAAGGCAAAGCCCCCTAGGGATAATAGATTTAATGTCATATCAAAAAAGAACATCAAACAAAAAGTTGCTAGTACTGATATCGGGATGGCTAGTGCAATGATAATGGTACTTCGATAGTTTCTTAAAAATAAAAAGAGGACAATAACAGCTAATATACCACCATAAATAGCTGTCTTGCCAACATTCGCAATTGAGTTTTTAATATAGGTAGATTGGTCTATAATCGGTTTAATCTCAACTCCATTGATTTCTTCATTCAACAGCTTAATTTCTTCATTAACCCGGTTGGCTACCCTAACAGTGTTAGCCACCGATTGTTTTTGAAGGGTGATCCGTATACTCTCTTGACCATCCATTCTTGCAATTTCTTGTAATTCCCCTGTTGTAAGATTAACTGATGCCAAGGCTGATAAAGGAACTGTGACGGCTGTTGGCAGGGGAATAGGTAGTTCTTTAAGCTCATCGATGGTTTCAAATTCCCCCATAGTACGAAATAACCTTTTACTCTCACCATCAAAAACTTCGCCAGCAGGCAAATTAATATTTTCTGCCTTAATAATCCCAGATAATTGATCTACGGTTATACCATAGGATTGTAGTATTGCTGGGTCTACAACGATTTCTACCCGCTCTTGATAGCCCCCAGTAATCGAGACTGAAGCCACCCCTTCCAATCGCTCTAACCGTGGTTTTATTCTGTTTTCTGTTATTTCCTGTAATTGGCTTAAATCTTGCTGACCACCTACACCCAATGTCATGATGGGTAGGGCATTTGGGTCTATTTTCAAAATAATTGGTGCCTGCGCATCCTCTGGAAGATAGTTTTTTACTAAATCAATTCTCTCTCTCATTTCTAATGTAGCAAAATCCATATCCGTATCTTGATTAAACTCAATTACTACTGTAGCACTACCCTCCGATGAGGTTGAGTTAATCCGTTTAATATTATGGACGGTGGCTACTGCTTCTTCTATTGGCCTAGTAATTAAATTTTCTATTTCATGGGGACCTGCTCCGGGATACTGTATATTCACTAAAGCCACTGGTACATTTATTTTAGGTAAAAGGTCCATCGAAAGTCTAAAAATAGATACACTACCTAGAAGAATGATCAAGGCCATCAGCATAATTACTGAAACTGATTTTTTTACTGCCCAACTAATAATCTTCATTACTTTTCCCCCTAACTATAACGGGTGTATCATCTTCAATAAAATGTTGTCCCTTTATAATCACAACTTCTCCCCCCTGTAATCCTCCAATAATTTCAACTTCACTTCCTGCATCTATTCCCAATTCTACTTTTCTTTTTTTTGCCATCCCGTCTATTTCAATGAACACAAAGGTATCTTTTCCTTCAGTTACTAAAGCAGCTTTAGGTACTACGACAGCATTTTCTTTTTTTGCTCCTTCTATGTCAACTAGAATAAACTCACCAGAGGTTACTTTACCTTCCCTATTATCAACCACTATTTCTACAGTATGTAGGTTACTTCTTAAATCTGTAATTGGGTTAATGGTTTTAATAACCCCATCAAACTCCTTTTGCCCCTGCCTAACCGTAACCCTTCCTCCCCGTTCAAGACTATTTAATAAAGTTGAAGAAACTGATAGGGTAACCTTTAGCTCATTTATATTTGAAATGACAAGGGCTGGGCTGTTATTTAGTATCATATGGTTTTTTTCGATATTTAGCTGAGAGACTACCCCAGCTATTGGTGCAAAATATTCTAATTCACCTAATTGCTCTAAAGAATTTACGTAGGCCATTCTAGCTTGTTCTAATTGAGCTGAAGCTGTTGCCTGTGCAACTTCTAATTCCTTTTGCTGGGCCATTTGTGCCTCTAGGTTATGATTTAACATCTCTTGATATTGAGAAGGAACTCTTGTCATATTTTGAAAAACTGAAAGACTATCTTCAAGGTCCTCCATCTGAGGCTTATTATTCTCTTGTAATTGTCGTTGTTGGGTATAACTTCTCCTTGCAATATCATAGTTCATTTTTGTTTGCTCTACTTGTTTTCTAGCTAATGTCTTATCTAGCTCAAAAAGGAATTGACCTACCTTTACTTCATCTCCAATTTCTACAGCTAGCTGAGTTACTTTAAGACCAGGAGTTTTAGCTATCACCATTACTTCTTCCCTTGGTTTTAGCTGTCCCCGCAGGGTAACAACATCTACAATTTCCTTCCGATTTACCGCTATAACCTCCACAGTAGTTCTTTCATCTACCTCTGGCCTGGCTTGTTGTCTACAACCGTTTAATGTAACTACCAACACTAGTATTAAAGCTAGTATTAAAGCCATTTTTTGCAAAGTTTTTTTACCCATCTGACAACCCTCCCGATGTACTTTTCTACTTTTTAATATCACCAAATTTTGGCGAAATTAAACTAAAGCAAGACTAAATCACTATTCTAAAATCTGGAACAGAAAAAACCAGCCCCCTAAGTAAAATACTTAGAAGACTGGTCCTCTGTATAGTAGACGAAATTGCATAACACTATATAATTCTTAGTTTATATTCGTTATGAAAATTTAATAACTAAGCTGTAATGTTTTTATTTTGCATTAATATAAATCTAATATTAATTATGCAATTACCTCATATAAAATTAACCAAAATATAATAATTAAGTACTATTAATTAAATTAAGCCCATTTCTTCTCCAACTTTTTTGAAGATTTCTACAGCACGATCTAACTGTTCTTTAGTGTGGGCAGCTGTAACCATTACTCTACATCTTCCTGTACCCTTTGGCACTGTTGGGAAAACGATTCCAGATACAAACACACCATTTTCAAATAACTTTCTACTGAATTCCATTGTTTTAGACTCTTCTCCAACGATAACTGGTGTAATTGGCGTTGCACTGTTTCCAATGTTAAAGCCCAATTCACTCATTTTTGACTTGAAGTATCTTGCGTTATCCCATAGGCGATCTGTATACTCTGTCGTGCTCATTAACAATCTAACTGCCTCCATAATAGAACCTACTGCTGCTGGTGGTAAAGATGTACTGAATAATAGTGGTCTTCCTCTATGACTTAACCAATCCTTCATGGTTTCACTTCCTGCTACATAACCTCCAACAACACCAATAGCCTTTGATAATGTACCTATTGTAAAGTCAACTCTACCATGAAGTCCAAAGTGGTCTACAGTACCTCTTCCGCTTTCTCCAAGTACACCAGAACCGTGGGCATCATCAACATATGTCATAGCATTGTATTTTTCTGCTAAATTAACAATATCAGGTAAAGGAGCAAGGTCCCCATCCATACTGAATACGCCATCTGTTATAATTAAGATATTTCTATACTTATCTCTATTTTCTTTTAATACTGATTCAAGATGATTCATATCTGAGTGCTTATAAACTGTTTTATCAGCTCTACTTAATCTAGCACCATCAATAATACTAGCATGATTTAATTCATCAGAAACAATTAAGTCTCCCTTTTCTGTTACAGCTTGAATTGTCCCTGCATTACAGTTAAATCCAGATTGGAAGGTCATTACTGCTTCTTCTCTTTTAAATTGTGCTAAAAGCACTTCCATTTCTTCATGGATATCCATGTTTCCAATAATTGTTCTTACTGCTCCAGAACCAACGCCATACTTTTCAACAGCTTCAATAGCAGCCTTTTTTAATCTAGGATGGTTAGCGAAGCCTAAATAGTTGTTAGAAGATAGGTTAATAACACTTTTTCCATTTAAAATTACCTCTGATTCATTAGCACCTTCTAAAATAGGTAACTTACGATAAACACCATCATTTTTTAGTTCTTGAATTTTTTCCTTTAAAAAACTTAATTCATGAATATTAGACATCTTTATTCCTCCTCTGTATTTTTATCTATTTTATATTATTAACCTTATTTAGCTGAAAATATCAACTAATTCATGTAAAACGATTATTTCTACTAGGTTAAAATATGCCTGATTTAGTCTCAGAAGATGTAGATTTATGTAGTAAAAAATAACTCCAACCATAGGATACCACATCTTTGAGGAAATATCTTCTTTTTTACTAAAGTTTAAATATTTTATTTTTTTGAAGCTTTTTTTCCTAGAGTAATTTATTGAGAAAAATTTATAGATCGTATAAAAAGGAAACTATACCTTAACTCTAAATCTTTAAGATATAGTTTCTATCAATTACTACTCATTTTTATTCATAAAGAAAGTTGCTTAATTAATTTTATATTCTATATGATGCAAAGTAAAAACTTCACCGATTAGAGTTCAATCCTGCCTCAGCTTTCATCTTTGCATAAACCCTATATAAATTTATCGTTATGATATTGCTCAATTTTCTTCATTATTTTGATTTGGTTTCCTCTTTGTACTCTGTTTTGAACCTACCTTTTTATTAAGGTTATTATAATATTGGTCTAACTTTTTATTGACAGCATCATAAATTTTTTCATGGGCTACTCCCATAATAATCTCCATTCCTTCATTTACATGTTTAACAGCATAGATATGAAATTCCCCTTCTTTAACCGACTCAACAATTTCATCAGAAAGCATTAAATTTTCTATATTTTGATAGGGGATCATTACCCCTTGATTACCTGTTAACCCTCTTAGCTTACATAACTGATAGAATCCTTCAATCTTCTCAGTTACACCTCCAACCGGTTGAATATATCCTTTTTGATTTACAGAACCAGTAACAGCAATATGTTGTTTTATTGGGAATCCAGAAATACTGGATAACAGACCATATAGTTCTGCACTGGAGGCACTGTCACCATCAACCCCACCATAGGACTGTTCGAAACAAATTCTAGCCGATAGGGCCAAAGGTCTTTCTTGGGCAAACTTCTCTAACATAAATCCTGTTAGAATGAGCACCCCTTTATCATAGATTTCTCCACTTAAATTTACTTCTCGTTCTATATTGATGATCCCTTCTCTTCCCGTACTTGTTGTAATGGTGATGACGCTTGGTTTACCGAAGGAATACTCTCCAATAGAAAGGACTGAGAGGCCATTAATAACCCCTACTTTTTCCCCCTTAACATCAATTAGAATTACTTCATTTTCAAAGTTTTCCTCAATTTTCTTTTGATATTTCCCGTTTCGATATCTTTTATGTTCTATAGCCTTTTTAATGTGTTCTGCCCCAATAGCTTCTCTCTTTTCAATTGCTGCCCATCGATCAGCTTCAACAATAATTTCTATGATTTTAGTAAATCTTGTGGTCAATTTATTTTGATTGCCCGTCAGTCTAGCGCTATACTCAACTATTTTAGCAACACTTTCTCTATCAAAGGGACGTAATTTTTTAGTTTTTGTATAACAACTAATAAATTGAGCCATCTTAAGCTCACTTTCTTTACTTCGCTCCATCTCTTGATCAAAATCTACTAATATCTTGAAATATTTTTGAAAATCTTCATCATAATGATGGAGCAAGTAATATAATTGTTCACTTCCAATCAACACCACTTTTAAATGTATTGGAATTGGCTCTAATTTAAGGGTGCTTCCATCCATAATTCCCAACTGACTTCCCATATTTTCTACGGTGATTTCTTTCGTTTGCAATATTCTTTTTAGGGTCTCCCATGAATAGGGGTTAGTAAGTAATTTTGTCGCTTCAATCATCAGATAACCACCATTAGCCGAATGAATGGCACCAGATTTGATATGCAAAAAGCTAGTTCTAAGTACACCATTGCTATTAATGTATTCTACCGAACCCGACAGTTTATTTAAAGTTGGATTAAACTCCATAATTAGGGGAGCCCCTTCTGTATTACTATTATCAATAAAAAGATTTACCTGATATTTCTTTAGTGCCGTCTCTCCTTCAATCTTTTCAGATAAATTAAGAAGATCGTCTTCTTCAACGACGAATTGATAAATATTTTCTATTATATCCTCTTCTACAGCTCTTAAGTATCTAACCACTTTCTCGCAATCTTTATAGGTATCTACTAGTTCTTGTATAATGGGATTAACGACAAACAAACCTACCTTCATTTCCAACTGAAGCAACCTTTTTTTAGCCATTCTCTCGACGTTTTTAATTTTAATTAAAACATCTAAAGCTGCCTCCTGAACTTCTTCTAGGTATTCCTCCATATGGTCTTTTTCCTGTTCATCTAATAGATCATATTCTTCTTCTGTTAGTTCTTTATCTTTATGCATTGGCTTAAAGGCAAAGCCAGTACTGGTTATTTTTATTATAAAACTTCTTTCCTTTGCATAGGCAGTTAAATAATTTAATAATCTATTTTTTTCATCTTGATAAATTCTAGAGATTTCATTTCTTTGTCGATCATAATCTTCACTATTAAAGGCTTTAGACACTTGAATGATTACATCCTCTACCATTTCCTCCATATCCTTTTGGAATACCTTACCTCTACCGGCTGGAAGATTTAGGGCAATCGCTTTATCTGGTTGTTGAAAACTATAGACATAGCACCAGTCATCTGGCACTGGCTTCTCTTTTGCTAATTTTTGAATTAAAGATTTTGCATAGCTGGTCCTTCCTGTCCCCTTCGGTCCGCTTATATACATGTGATAACTATTATGCTCTATCCCTAAGCCAAACTGCATTGCTTCCTCAGCTCTTTTTTGCCCCATCATTCCTTCTATAATTGGTACCTCATCAGTGGTTACGAAATCAAAATCCTTTATATCACATATCTTTTTTAGCTGTTGATAAGATAATTCCAATGGATTTTTTTTCATATTCTCCCTCCTCTATTACATAGTAACTACTACCATCATATTCACGATGGACACCTTACTCTACATATTTTTATATTAGTATTTAAATATTGATTTGGTGACAATAGATCAAAAAAATAGAAATCATTAACGAAAAGCATTAATGATTCCTATTTTAGTTATTCCTCAACTGGAAAATGATTCTTTTCTATTAATACCCTTATCCCCCATTCAGCATATTCTCTAATCTCTGGTCTTGGATCTTTTAAAAGGGGTTGTAGGTATTTTATAGCTTCAGTATCTCCCTGATTAACCAAGGCTATGATGGCATTTCTTTGAAGCACTTTTTTTCCTCTCCAGCCAGATGCATTTTCTTGAAACAATACTTTAAATTCTTTATTTGACATATCCAATAATGCAACTAAGTCTATCAGATGACTGCTATCTGAAGGAATAAATTCTCTAACAGCGGTGTTTTTTACTCCTTTATTATGGGGACAAACTAGCTGACAAATATCGCAGCCATAGAGGCTTTTTCCAAGTTTACCCCGTACTTCTTCTGGTATATTTCCTTTCTTCTGAAGCTGACAGGAAAGGCATTTATTCGTATTAAGTAGAAATCCTTCCTCAATGGCTCCAGCAGGGCAATTTTTAATACATAGATTGCATCCTAAACATTGATTATCCATGGGTTGATCTGGTTCAAATTCCTGATTAGTAATCATATAACCGATAAAAAACCATGATCCGTATTTTTCATTAATTAAGGTTGAATTGTGACCATACCAACCTAATCCCGCTCGATAGGCCACATGTCGATCTACTAATGGACCTGTATCAACAAAGGCTTTATATTGAAATCCTTCAACTTGACTTTCTAAGAAGTCTCCCAACGCCCTTAATTTTTCCTGTAAAACAAGATGGTAGTCCTTACCCCATGCGGTTCTTGCCAATTCCCCATAATATTTAGGTCTATTCCCTTGCAAATGATTTGATAATTCACTTTCGTCTGTATAATAAGATTGTCCAATCACAATAATTGATTTTGCCGTCTGTAAAGTCTTCCTAGGGTCTATTCTCAATTCTAGTTCTTTTTCTTCAAAGCCTGAAAGATATTCTAATTCTTTGCGTCTTAGAAGGATTGATTCTAGGTCTTTAAAGGGCTCAGCAGTTGTGAATCCAATTAAATCTATTCCTAATTCATTAGCAAATGTTTTAGTTTTTATTTTTAAGTCCACTTTCCACCACTCCTTCTTTAACATTATTATAGCACCTTTATAGCCAATTAAAGTGTAATACTTGTGGAAAATTTAAAGAAGAGAATAATTTCTTGTCTCTTAAAGAAGGAAATCTGACTTTGAATAATGAAGGACAGCAAAAACAGCAGTTCTCTACAGAGATTCTGCTGTTTAGAACAAAGTCTTCCTTCGGAAGATTTATAGGATGACTTTAGGTGAAGAAACTAAGCGACTTACACAATTTAATCCATTAAATTGGTTATCTGCTTATGTTGAAGCTCATTATGTAAAATTCTTTTATACTAAAATAATTAAAGAAGCACTTTCCTACACGTTATAAAAATATATATATCTATATAATCAATGTAATGAATTAGCTTCTTTAGAATTAGAATTGAAATATTACATATTACATAATACATCCACTTAATCTAGTTTTTTTATCTCATTTAATGGATATCAAAGTAAATTATTAATTTTTGCCCACAAATGCTGTAATCTCATTAAGGGGCCAAACCCTTAAAACAACCTTACCTTTAATCTGCTTCTCTTCTATAAAGCCGAAATTCCTACTATCATTACTGTCATTTCTATTATCCCCCATAACGAAAACAGAATTCTTCGGTACAATCCCCTGAACAAAGGGGTATACTCGCTGAATATATTCTTCAGAACGGACATAATCTTCCTCCACCACTTCATCATTAATATGGAGAATCCCCTCCCTTAAAGCAAAATGTTCCTCTTCTTTAGCTACAATTCTCTTAACAAATAACTCACCTTTTTTATGATTACCTGGAGGGGTAAAAATAACTAGATCCCCCACTTGAGGTTCTTTATTATTGTAGGCAAATTTTATTACTAAGAGACGATCATTATTCTTGATGGTTGGCTCCATCGAACTACCTTGTACTACTGCAAAACCAAAGATATAATTTTCTATTAACAATGCTACTACTAGCGCCACCACGATAATTTCTACCCATTCCCTTAACCTATTGGACCTTTTCATTTTGAAACACTTCCTTGCCCTATTAAAATTCTTAAAAAATTAATTAACAATTTAGTAATCAATTTTTTATAAAATAGTATGACTTGGAAGTATCCGAAATCATACCCTATCTATTAGTATGATTCCTTTTCATTATTTTATCCCTCTAATGGATAATTTTTCATAAAAAAAAATCTACTACTACAGCTCTTATCACTGTAATAGTAGTCTTTATCTAGTTTCACATCTTATTTCACCTTTACTTAGTTGATGCTTTTCTTCTTGTACCGATGCCTTCATGAAGAACCATAGGCCTGATAAGATAATAATACTACTAAAAAATTGTCCTTTACTAGGTATTTCTCTAAGTAATATGATTGCCCACAGGCTAGCCCCTACAGGCTCCCCCAACATGAAGGTCGATATCTTGTTTGCCTCAATATACTTTAATCCCCAGTTAAAAACAGTATGACCACCAATGGTACAAACAATAGCCATCAATAGAAACAGCAGGTAATCTTGATTAGGATAACCAGCAAAGGGGACTTTCATCATTAAATTAATTAAAACTAATGTAAGGGTACAGCTACCATATACAATAAATCCGTAAGTTAATAAAGAAACATTTTTTCTCATACCCCTACCAATTATAATATAAAGGGCACCAAAAAATGCACCTGCCAAAGCCAGCCCATCCCCAATTATATTACCACTTCCCCCATGGTAATTAATTAGTCCCATGAAAATACTCCCTACTATGGCTAATCCCATTCCAACTAAAGCCCTTTTGCTAATTCTTTCTTGATAAACTAAGTATCCTATCCCCACAGTAAATAGTGGTTGCAAACTGACGATCATAGTGGATGAAGCAACCGTTGTATAGTTTAGAGATGCAATCCATGTCACAAAATGTAGTGCAAGAAAAAATCCACTTATACCACAAAATAGATATTCCCTTCTACTAATCTTTTTTATTTCTTTCCTCCCATTAACGATTGCAAAGGGAAGGAATATTAAAAACGTAATGCCCATTCGGTACATAGCAATAATACTTGAAGGAGCCGTTGTGTAGCGGATAAAAATTGCTGAAAATGAAATACCAACTACCCCCATAATCAATATAAAATAGATCTGGGTTGCCTTCTTTATACTTTCCATTTATTACCCCCTAGCCACTAGTCTAAAAAGGAAATAGCCTAGCATAATACCTACAATAATAATATTAACTACTGTACTTAATAAATATCCCACTAAACTAGCAGTCCCCGATTTAATGGAATTTTTAAAGTTCTTTCCTGCAAGAATTTCGCCAACCAAAATTCCAATAAATTGACCTATAATCATTCCTATGACACTTAATATAAAGAAACCTGCAACACCACCTAAGAGCATTCCCCAGATTCCTTTTGTAGAAATGTTATATCTTTTAGCACTAATAAATGAAGCTAAGTAGTCAAACAAAATACCAGCTAATGTTAGAAAGCCAAAAAATATTATCATTTTAATGGATATTACTGTAAAATCAGTAGACCATCCATAAAATATTATTCCTGCCAATACTAATAAAGTACCAGGAAGAAAAGCTGTAAAAATCCCAACTATGCCTAATACAATTATAATTCCACTTATTAATAAATAGTAATCCATTGATTGATTCATCTCCAGCCGAATAATTTCAATTGTAGCCTCTATTTTACCCTACATAATCATCTCTAATATCTAGTTTCTACTTTAAACATGAATAAAATGAATTCTTATTCCTTTAGTATTCCCAGATTCTTATAATAAATTGCTATTAGATGATAAGTAACAGATGCTTATATGAAGGATTTGAAAATGACTATCTATTTGATGGAAAAAAGTAGAACAAAGTCTTCCTTCGGAAGATTTATAGGATGACTTTAGGTGAAAAAACTAAGCGACTTACACAATTTAATCCATTAAATTGGTTATCTGCTTATCTTGAAACTCATTACGTAAAGTTCTCTTATTTAAAATAATTATTAAAGTTGAACTTTCCTATTCGTTATAAAAACCAGCCTACGACGTATTTTCAAATACGCATGTGTGCTGGTCTTTGATATTAACCTCGCTTAGTTTGAGCGGTCAATTTAGGGATTCCCATGACCCCTACTGAATATGGACTTACATTTTCTCGTGTCTTGTCCTTCTTATCTTTTAGGTAATCCTTAACTAGTTCATTAATATTTTGCATTAATTCTTTGACCTCTTCATTTGTAAGGTAATAATCGTTATGGTAAGTAATGTGCTTAGGTCTTCCTGATGTTTTTTCGATCGCCTTGTAAAAGTCTTCGCTTACTCTTTCAAAAATTGAGAGACTAGCTTGACTGATAGAATGTAACACATCATCATCGATATTTTGCATAAAACTTTTGTCAATTACTAATTTATGGGCTACAGGCAGATAATATTTCTCTATTATTCCAGACTTAACTTTTTCCTCTACCAACTCTAAAATGCCCACTTTTAACAGGCTCTTAATATGATAATTAACCTTTGCATGGGGTTCTCCCAACTTTTCAGCAATTTGCTTTGCCGATTGAGGTTGATCACCTTCAAAAGTTCCAAAGACTTCAACCCTATAGGGATGTGAAATCGCTTTGATTTGTTCTAGATCCCTAAGTACTAGTATATCCTTCATATATTTGTCCCCTTTTTTTAGTTTCTTATCTTTAATTATATTGTCTTTTTTACATTTTGTCAAAATATTTATTAAAATATTGTAATAATTAGAAAATTGATAAATTATATAGGTCTGCAATGTCGCGTAAAACTTTTACACCTGCACTACTGTTTCCTTTATCGTCTAAGGCTGGACCTACAACCCCTATACCCATCTTCCCTGGTACTAAGGCCATAATCCCCCCTCCAACCCCACTTTTGGCTGGAATCCCCACTTCTATGGCAAATTCACCACTAGCATTGTACATTCCGCAAGTCACCATAAAGGTCTTAGCAATTTTTGCATGTTTAGATTGAATTACAATTTCTCCTGTCTCTGGTAACATTCCATCATTAGCTAAAAATCGACCTATTCTTGCGATATCTTTACAGGTCACTTCTAGGGAACACTGTTTAAAATAGACATCTAGGTTTTTCTCAACATCCCCTTTTATAACCCCTACATCCCGCATAAAATAGGCCATTGCCCTATTTCTATCTCCAGTTTTCTTTTCAGAAAGGTAAACGTTTTCATTAATTTGAAGGTTAGGATTATTAGTGATTTTTTGAAATAAATCAACAATACGTTGAAATTTCTCTTCAGGACTCCCTTTAATTAAAGATGTAACAGCTATTGCACCAGCATTGATCATAGGATTAAAGGGCTTAGAGGGACTAACAATTTCTAGTTTCATCATTGAATTAAATGAATCCCCTGTTGGTTCCATCCCTACAAATTGAAATAGTTCCTCTGGCCCCCGGTCTTCTAAAGCTAATAATAATGTCACGACTTTAGAAATACTCTGTATTGTAAATTTGTATTCGTAGTCGCCCACGCCATACTCTTCACCATTTAAGTCAGAAATGTAAATTCCCAATGCATTCTTATCTGCCTTACTTAGTTCAGGTATGTAGGTGGGCAACTTTCCATTGTTAATATAACTTCTATTTGTCTTTAAAATATCCCTTAACTTTTGTTCCATTTCATGGCACCTTCCTTTGTTAAGTTTCTCTTTTAAAGATATCTTAAAAGATTTTTATAGTCAATACTTTTTAGAAGGCGCCTCCACCAATAAACTCTCTAATAATTGATGTTCTTGGTATGTCTATTTCATTTTCAAGGGCTACAAAGTAACTTAAAAACTTCAATAACCTTTTTGCTTCAGAATAATAGGAACTGGTGAGATCTACTTGCCTTAATAAAGGCTCTGCATATTTCTTTAAAATACTTAGTTCATAAAATAAAGCTGAATTAAACATTACATCTGCATCTTCTTGATAAGGGAAAATATTCTTTTCTTCTCCCCTTCTTACCGATTGCCACAATGAAAGTGTTCTAGTAGCATCATTTGAACGATATTTAAAGTCCCTTACAATTCTTCGAATTAACCTAGAGTCTGTAGTTGGAATACGATTATGTTCATCAATATTTAACTGAGTTAATGCACTAATATATATTTTAAACTTTTGATTTTTAGGGATTGATTTTGTAAGTTCGTCATTTAAGGCGTGAATACCCTCTAAAATAACCGGTTGCCCTGGATTAATTTTTAATTTATTCCCACGATATTCTCTTTGTCCTGTGTGAAAATTAAAGGTGGGTACTTGTATTTCCTCTCCCTTTAATAATGCTTCTAAATCTCGATTAAACAAGTCTATATCTATAGCATATAGGGATTCAAAGTCAAAATTTCCATCTTCATCTAAGGGTGTTAATTCCCGATTGACAAAGTAGTCATCTAAAGAAATAGAAATTGGTTTCATCCCATTTACCTTCAGTTGAATCATTAATCTTTGGGCGAAGGTGGTTTTTCCTGACGATGAAGGTCCTGCAATTAATATTAGCTGTTTTTCATTTATATGCTCTTGAATTAAATCAGCAATCTCAGCAATTTTTTTCTCATGTAATGCTTCTTGTACCCGAATAAATTCTCCCTCTCTTTTTGCAACGATTAAATCGTTTAGAGCTGCAACATAATCTATTTCAAGAATCTCTCCCCACTTTTCACTTTCTCTAAAAACCTTAAATAGTTTTGGGTGTTCTTCAAATTCTGGTATCTCGCCACCATTATGGGCTCTAGGATATTGAATGACGATTCCTGGAGCATAGTATTTTAACTTGAATTTTCTCAAATAACCAGCCGAAGGAACCATATACCCATAAAAATAATTTTTTAGCCATCCGCACTGATAAATATTAATATAGGGTTTTTCTCTATATTTTAAAAGTTTAACTTTACTTGTCTGATGATAATCTCTAAAAATATCCTTAGCTTCACTTACAGGTAGGCGACTTTTAATAAATGGAACATCTTCTTCAATTATTTCCCTCATTCGCTCTTCAATTCGTTCTACATCTTTAGCTTCTAAGTCCCGCTTATAATGGACTTCACAATATAAACCTCTGCTAATGGAATGCTCAACAGAAACATGGCATCCAGAAAATAGCTCCATACAAGACCTTATAAATACAAATACTAAACTTCTTTGGTAAATACGAGAGCCAATAGGTGATGTTGCTGTTAATAATTTCATTTCAGTATCATCATCTAAGCTGTTATGTAGCTCTTTAAGTTCATTATCTACAAGGGCAGCGACGACTATGTTTTTTTCATTTTGGAAACCTTGACAGATTTCTTCTATTTTTACCCCTTTATCGTAGTGAAAGGTTCCATAGTTTTCGATTTCTACCCTTATTTTGCTTTGATTATTTGATTTTGTCATATAAAATCCCCCTTATAGGATATTTGCCCTCATATAATTGTATGATGCATTTATTTTATTATTTCTATTTGGATCATTAAACCCTTATATAATATACCCTACTTTTTCTATATCATTTAAAAAAGTTCCTGCTTTTAGGCAGGAACTTTTTAAAGTATGTTTAATTTAAAGCTACATCATTGGTCTACTTGGCGTGGAAATTTCACTTAATGCTTGTCCAGCATCATCTTCGTAGATATTTGTAACTGCTAAGTCTCCTATAGCAACAATTCCAACAATACGTCCATTTTCAACCACAGGAAGTCTTCTAATTTGATTTTCCCCCATTAGACGAACTGCTTCATGAACGTGCATATCTGGCGTTGCAGATATCACATGGGTAGACATTACTTTATTTATAGGGTCAGTTGATGCCATATTAGATGTTAACCCTCTTACTACGATATCTCGATCTGTTACAATTCCCACTGGTCGATTACTGTCATCGCATACTGGAACCACCCCGATATTTAATTCCTTCATTGTTCTTGCAACTTCATTAATGGGAGTATTAGGATTTGCTGCGGTTATATTAGTGGTCATTAAATCTCTTACTTTCATAATTATAGCCTCCTCTTATAAATGGATTCATAATTAGGTTTTCCTAAAATATTATTTTTATTTCTTTATTGATTTAGCAAATAATGCTTTTCGTTTATTGAGATGTCTTGATATATATTAAATTCTTTTCATTACCAAATAAGGATTAACTATTTTTATTTCTTATAAAACCCATTTTTGAAAAAGGAAAAATCCTAAATCTCGCCCGACCAATTATTTCATGATAATGAATTAAACCGATACTTTCATCTCGACTATCTAAGCTTACTGCTCTATTATCTCCCATCACAAAAACTTTCCCTTCTGGAACCTGCAACTCAATTTCACCATCTGTATAGGGCTCCATTAAGTAAGCTTCTTCAATTTGTGTTGAATTTACATATACCTTCCCATCACGAATAATAATCCTGTCTCCTGCCAAAGCAATTACACGTTTAATCATTGTGATTTCCTTATGTCCGCTGTTTTTAAACTGGGTTTTAAATACAATAATCTCGCCAATTTTCGGTTGTTTATTACTATTCATTAGACGATTATTTACAATTAATAAATCATTCTCTTCTAAGGTAGGCCTCATGGAAAAATTTTTAACTAAGGTCGGTTGATATAGAAAGGTTACTAAAAAGGCTAATATCATAGCCAGTATGATAGGTTTGTATAGTTTTTTATACTGTAATTCCAATGCTCCCACCACCTAAATAATATACAATATATCCAATTTTTTTATGTTTAGATTTTATCATTTTAAATCTGTTATAGCAATAGCCTCTCCAAAGGTGTGATGATATTAAAAAGGACCCCCATACTGGGAATCCATTAATTTTAATTTAACCGTCCAATTTTATTAAAGGGATATAATCTTAAAAAAGCTTTTCCCACAATATCATCAATTAATACTAAGCCAATTGCAGTATCTCTACTATCCATACTATGGAATCGATTATCTCCCATAGTAAAAATCATTCCTTCTGGTATTATGATTGGTGTATCTTCAAAATCTTTTCCTTCTGTATATTTCTCTGCAATGTAATCTTCATCAAGTAATGCTCCATTTAGATATACATAGCCATCTTGAATTAACAGTTCATCTCCAGGAACAGCAATCACTCGTTTAATGAGAAGTTTATTTCTACCTAAATTTGTCTTTAAAGATGATTCGTAAACCACTATATCACCATGCTGTGGTGTACCTCTATTATAGAGAAATCGGTTTATTAACAAAAAATCGTATTCATTTAATGTTGGCATCATAGAATATTGCCTAACTATCGTGGGCTTTACGAAAGTCGTTATGATTAGAGCGATTAAGACTGACAATATAATTGTTTTTACCCACTCTAGTATTTCTTTTTTCATCTGTTCCCCCTACCTCTCCTTAACTAGTTGCTACTAATCTATTTTATCACTCTACCGAAGATCGTGCAACTATTGAAGTATGTCGAGAGGTAAAAATAAACAAATGGACTCTATATCATTTATTCTGTGATATATTCATTTACAACGTCATTAATGTTATCAAAATTTATATTATCACCAGTGTCATCCCAAGCCACTTCTTCATCAATTAATAATATTAATTGAGGTGTATCATGGGAAATTTCTAATAATTCCTCCACGGCTTCCGATACTTCTGTATCCTCCCTTACATAAATAACGGTAAAAATAATATTTTCTTCTGTGTCCTCTATAAAATCAACATATTCTTGAAATGCATCTTCACTTTCTTGATTCATAGCATCATGTTTAAAAATAAAAACAGGTTTTTTGCTTGATCTTTTAATTACCTTTTCTAACTCCACAGGATCACTTATTTTTTTTGGCTTTTTTGCCATCTTAAACCCTCCCCACGATCTTTGTTTAGATTAGTACTATATATGCCCTTTTAAGGATATTATAACTATTTAGAAAAATATTATGTAATTTTGTTCCTTTTCAGTACTAGAGATTTGAGGAAAGTCCATAATTAATAAATTTTAATGAGTAAATAAGTTCATATAAAAACTCCCCTTTCTATAGATTGATACAATCTACTATAAAGGGGAGTTTAACTAAAATAAAAGGGGGGTTAATTTCTCTTTATTTTGATGCGTTAATTCCAGCTATTCTTCCGAATACAATTAAATCTGTTAAAGCATTAGCACCTAGTCTGTTTCCTCCGTGGATTCCACCTGTTACTTCTCCAGCTGCAAATAATCCAACTATAGGATTTCCTGCTTCATCTAAAACTTCTGCCTTTTCATTAATTTTAAGGCCTCCCATTGTATGGTGTACAGCAGGACCTACTTCAATTACATAAAACTGACTATTTTCTAGGGATCTTGGTAGATCATCTCTACCAAATGTAGAATCTACCCCTTCCTGTACAGCATTATTATAAGCCTCTACTGTAGCTTCTAAATTTTCTAAGTTGATTCCTGCTTCTAAAGCCAATGCTTCTAAAGTATCTCCTTGAATAGTTAAACCACTTTCAACATATCCATTAATTGCACTTAAACTCTCTCTTACGCCTTCATCAAAGAAAAGGAAAGCAGTACTTCCTTCTTGATCTAAAGTTGCTTCTGATACAACATCTCTTGTTCCTAATTCATTAACAAAACGCTCACCATCTCTATTGATTAAAATAGCACCATTCCCTCTAACAGCTTCTGTAATCATATAACCATTAGATGGTACAACCGTTGGATGAGTCTGGATTTCTTCAATATCTACTAAAGCTGCACCAATTTTCAGTGCCATAGCAATTCCGTCACCAGTAGCTCCGGGATGATTTGTTGAACCGAAACCAGTTAGAGACGGATCATACTCAGCAAACATAGTTGTGTTAGCTCCAAATCCACCAGTTGCAATAATGACAGTTTCTGAATTAATCGTAAATTCTTTATTATCTTTATCTGTAGCAATGATTCCTACAACGCTTCCATCTTCAAGTAATATTTCTGTAGCAGTTGTTTGAGTTAATATTTCTATCCCTTTTTCTAAAGCGCTATCTCTTAATACTGATACTAAGTGGGCTCCTACAGGGGCTCCACCAGTCGGTCTGTGGGAACGATTTTGGCTTGCTCCTGCCATTCTACCTACGTCACTTAAATCTGCACCTAAACCAATTAACCATTCTACTGCGTCTGCTGCATTTTCTGCCAATATGTTAACCAATTCAGGGTCATTCTTATAATATCCACCCTTCATAGTGTCCTCATAATGGCTCTCTGGGCTGTCTTCGATACCTAATGCAGCCTGCGAGCTAGTCCCTGCAGCGTTTAATCCACCTGTTGCTCTAAGGGTATTACCACCTACCATAGGCATTTTTTCCACTACAATAACAGATTTTCCTGCATCTTTGGCTTCAATGGCAGCTGCTAGACCTGCTCCACCAGACCCAATAACAACGACATCTGTTGTTAGATCAGCAACAACTTTATCATTTTCATTTTTTCCTGTTTCAGTACTGCTACAAGCTACAAGAGTCGTAACCAACATTACAGCAATTAATGCTAATCCCATCATTTTTTTAAATGTCTTTTTCATTTAAATTACCTCCATCTTTTTTGTTCGTTAATCAAGTAACAAACAAAGTATATCATACCTTTAGCCCTTCATATATTTTTGAAGATATTATTCTTTTTGTTCATAAAGATAAAAATGTACAACTTTACCTTTCTATCCATATATTTGAGGAAATGAATAATTATTTTAGAACTTACATCAATGAATGTAAACTTTCCTTAATTTTTAATTAATCAGATATTCTACGATATTATGATGTAATTTCCTCATAGAATGTTCCTTTAGTTTAATTACATTTATTAGTGTGTTGAAAAATACTGCTTTAATATGGTATTCTTAATACAGAAGCTTCGTTTAGAAAGGAATGAATTCGATGGAAAAGATTAAAGATATGCTCCATGACTTTACAGATGTTCTCTTGGCAATTGCCATTGCAATTGCAATGTTGGCTGTTGTTGTTTTAAACCTTGGAAATTGGTTTGATTTCAGTACTGTAGCTCTAGCTAATCCTAATCCTATTGAGGTGGAAGATCCCTTAATTGTAGACCTTGATGAAGATAGTAAAGAAGAGGATTCTACTGATCTTCAAAAGGAAGACGAAGATGAAGAAGAGAAGGATTTAGATCAAGATGCTGATAACGAAAATGAAGAAGATCAAGACAATGACAACAGTAATAACGAATCTCCAGAAACTACACCTACAGATCCATTAGTTGTTGTTGAAATTAAAAGAATTACAATTCCTAGTGGTACTCCTGGTATTGGAATCGGTAGAATACTTCAAGAGAAGGGTTTAATTGATGATGTTTCTGCCTTTACTCAGACAGCTGAAAATCTAAACCTAGCTTCAAGATTAAAGTCTGGTACATTTGATATCCCAACTAATGCAACTATTGAAGAAATGGTAAGAATAATCTCCAAGTAAAAAATTGTACTTAATAGAGGAAATTCCATAACCCTTATATAGATTTATAGTTATGATATTATGCTATTTCCTCAATTAATAAGGCACTTATTTATCCTTTACAAGTTGAGGAAAACCCAACTCTAGAGGATCAAACAAGTGCCTTTTTATTTATTTTTTATTTATTTTTTAATGATTTTTTATTATTTATTTCTATTTCCTCAATTCAGGTTAGTTATTGATTATATTTACCTATTGACTGTATTACCTATTCTTTGTATTTAATATAAATAAACTGTATAATATTGTAAGTATCTTTTTAATCTTTGGAGGAAGTGTTATGAAAAAATTAGTTAATCAAGGATTGATTTTGCTATTAATTATTTTAGGTATCTATTACTTATCTTATCGTCATACAAGTCCAATTTTTAATGAATTCAATTATTTTAATCCAGAAAATATAGTAACTAGATCATATTTTTGGGAGCCAACCTTTAAAAATGCTGTTACTAAAATCTCTACCCATATTGTAGTAGGTAGCGTATTAGACATTCCCGAAGAAAGCATAGGTATGTTTAGAGTAGAAGTTACTGAAAACCTTCTCTCTGATGTAAAAGAGGATATTATTTACCTATATGCAACAAATAACCTATTTAGAAAAAATGAAGACTATCTATTTATGCTTAACAAAATGAGTTCTACAGTATATCCTCATGATTTCTATGTTCCGTTAGAGGAATTTGTTTTTAGTGTAGATGCAGCAAGAGATAGGATAAAGCGTTTGGAAAACCCTAGCCAGCAAAAGTACATAGTACCCTTTCAAGAAGAAAAATATAATAGTTTTACAGAAATAAAAAAATATATAAAGAACCTTAAATCAAAAAACATTAATTTGTATAAGAATGATACTGAAATTGTGATTCAAGCAAAAAATGATGAAGATTTAATTAAAATGGCAGACTACATACTTTTAATTCAGCCTGCATCAATTACACCAAATAGTAATAACATGATCATGATTACTAGATTTGTAGAACTTGAAACCTTTAAGGGCAAATTAGAAGATACTCGTATATTACTCCTTCCAACAGGAATTAAATTAGATGAAAAGTATTTAGTTTTTCTAATAGATCATAGGGAAAGTGTAACCCTCGCTACCCGACATGGAAGTATTATTTCTGAAAAAGATGAGAGATTTAAAGAGCTTATTGAAAAACTATCTCAATAGGTTGAAATAAATTATAATAAAGAAGACCTTCCCTAATTCAAAAGGAAGATCTTCTTTAGATATTTTTTAGATCACATGGTTTCAATTATGCCATCTATTATTAAGCAGTGGCAGTATCTTTTATGCCTAGTTCTTCTATAGACTCTAAATAGTAGTCGGCTAAATTTCTAAGCTCCTCTTGATCCTCTTCTGCGTGAAGGTCATATAGGGCTACAACCTTCATACCTGCCGCCTTTGCAGCCTGTACCCCTGCTATGGTATCTTCAAATACCAATGTCTTTTCAGCCGAAATTTTCAATAATTCTGCCCCCTTTAAAAAAACATCTGGAGAGGGCTTACCTTTAGGTACCTCACAGGAGGTTACGATGGTTTGAAAGTAAGTCAATAAATTGTGTTGCTTTAATACTGCCATCGCTAAATCTCTCGAGCAGCTTGTTCCTAATCCAACTTTCTTGCCTTGAGTCTTTAACTGAACTAAAAGTTCTTCAGCCCCAGCCTTTAGGGGAATCTTATTGGCATAATAATCCTTTGCCATACCAATCCACTCTGCCTTAATTTCTTCAATAGATTCTTCTAATTTAAATGTCTCCTTAAACAAATTGGCTACCTCTGTAAAACTTTTCCCCTCTGTCATCTTATTCATATTATTAGGAACAGCTATTCCTCTTGCTCCTAAATAATCTGCATCAATCTGTAACCATATTCCCATAGAATCAATTAATGTCCCATCTAAATCAAAAATAACACCATCTATATTATCAAATATCTCATAAAACATTTTTATATCCCCCTTTTTCTGATGTTATATTAGTACCTCTTTTATTTTAACCTATTTTCTATTCTTTTTCACCTTTATTATCCTCATCAACATAGATTTCATTAATGCGATTAAATTCGTCCCGACTATCCCTTGTATATTCATTTAATTTAACAATACTCATATACCATAGGAAAATGACGTAAGGGATAAACAATGCCATTAACCATGGTATTCTAGCCATTAAGATAAAATTGAATAACCCATGTAGAATCATTGGTAACCAAAGGGATCTAGCATAATATTTCCTTTTTTCTCCTTCATCTTCTAAGTACTTAGCCAAAGACAAATAATAGCCCATTGTTACAGCAAATAACGTATGGGCAGGCACAGATAATATTCCTCGTAGAATTCCAACATAGTAGTTGCCTGTATAGCGGAATACCACATACATGATGTTCTCTACAGTTGCAAAACCTAATGCAGAAAACACACAATAGACTATACCATCTAGCTTTTCGTTAAAATGTCTACTGTGATAGGCTCCTCCATGTAACACAACTGCCCTCTTAAAATATTCTTCAGTAAAGCCTGCTACGATAAAAGCTGTATAGGCTACACCCAAAAGGCCTGTAAATATATTAATACTAATAAGAAATCTTTCCACAACAATAACGGGAACAACTGATAGGGCTCCTAATGCAAATGTTTTAAAAAGTAAAGCAATTGGTTCTCGATCGTAGCGATCATTTAAGTAAACTGCTACACCTAAGGCAATTGCTGGCGCTACAGCAATTATCACTAGCCTTGTTATCATTGAATTCACATCCTTAATTATGATCTAAGTCTTTTAATCTTTTACTTATTATTAAGTAATGTCAGTTGTTCTATCCTTTATTGCCGATACCTTATATTAACAAAAATTAATTATAATTATTTGAGTTTTAGCCGTATCTTCCTAAGTTTTTTTGTAATTTCTGAAATCAATAAGAACACTTATTTCTATAGTCATAAACCCAACAAAGTTAAAACCAGTCTATACGTAATATGATTTAACGTAAGTACTGGTCTTAAAGATTATTTATGTTTTGATTTTAGTTAATTTTAGTTTTACTTTTATTTTTAATTCTAGTTTTAGATTTGATTTTCTATTTGAGCTTTATAGTTTTTCAATAATTTTTTTTACATCATCAAGCATTTGATTTCTATTAGCATTGTTGGTTGAAGGAACTGCCTCAAGATTATGATAACTTACATCTGTTATGCCACAAAAATTGAATGTTCCCTTAATTAAAATAGTCTCGATCGCCTGGAATATTTCCTTCTGGGTTTCTGTATCGGTACTGGACCCAGAAGTAGCAAAAACAATAACCTTTTTATGACTTAATAATCCTTCTACACTACCATCTACCTTAGGGCTATAGGCAAATCCTTTAGTTAGTACCCGATCAAACCAACCCTTCAAAATTGCTGGCGGCCCCCCCCACCAAATGGGAAATATGAAAATAATTGTTTCTACTTTTTTAATATCCATTTGCTCTATTGCAATATCTTCTGCAAGGGTTCTGTTATTAATTTTTATTAAATCATCTAATGTAAGGTAAGCATTAAAATTCGTGTCATAAAGATTTCGAGTTATATATTCTTCTCCTTTTTCTGTAAATGTCTTTTCTATTGTATCTAATATGGTTCCATTAAAACTCTCTGTATTTGGGTGGGCAAATATAATAAGTGCCTTCATTATAAATCCTCCTTCTCTTTGTTTAACTTCGTATAAGTTACTGTAAGTAAAAATCTTTCTATTTTCTTATTTTGTTTACTTCATATATTTACTTTTTTATATATTTACTTTTTTATATATCCTTTTATATATATTTCCTTTTTTAATAGTATTAATCCCTCTCTTTATTTTTTATTTATCTACTTTAAAGCTCTGCTATAAATAAGTGCTAAAAAAAAATCAGGACTATGCCTGATTTTTTTACTTTGTTTTTAATACTTTCTGCTCTTCTTCTTCTATAAACTGATTTGTATAGAGTCTATAATAATAACCTTTTTTATTCATTAATTCGTTATGATTACCCATCTCTTCAATTTTACCTTTTCGGATTACAAGTATTCTATCGGCTGAACGGATTGTTGAAAGTCTATGGGCAACAATAAAACTAGTTCTACCCTTTAAAACCTTCTGAATAGCTTTTTGAATAATTTGCTCAGTCTCGGTATCAATTGATGATGTCGCTTCATCTAGAACGAAGATTTTAGGATTTGCTAGGACTGCTCTTGCAAAGGAAATAAGTTGTTTTTCCCCCGATGAAAGAAGTCCTCCACCGTCTCCTACCTCTGTATCGTAACCATTGCTAAGCTTCATAATAAATTCATGGGCATTAACTAGTTTAGCTGCTCTTATAATCTCAACTTCACTAGCATCCAACTTACCGTATCTTATATTTTCTCTAATGGTTCCACTAAATAAATGGGGACTTTGCAATACGTAACCTAAATTTGATTGTAACCATAGTTGAGACAATTCTCGATATTCAACCCCATCTATAAAAATTTCTCCTTCAGTAGGCTCATAGAAACGACAGGCTAAATTAACTATTGTACTCTTTCCCGACCCCGTTTCTCCCACAAGGGCAATTGTTTCCCCTGCTTTGATCTCTAAATTAAAATCACTTAATATAGGTTCTTCTGGATTATAGTGAAATGACACATTTTTAAAGGTAATATTCCCCTGTATTTCTGGCCAATTTTCTTTTATTGGGTTAAAGGAATCGCCGTACTTTAAAATCACCTTCTGTGTATCCTTAATCTCAGGCTCTGTATTGATCATTGACATAACCCTTTCCGCTGATGCATGGGAGGATTGAAATTCTGCAAAAACCCTTGCCATTTCTCTGATGGGTTCGAAGAAAAGTATTGTATAGGAAATAAAGGCTACTAGGGTTCCATAGGAAACTCCATGGGTTTCTACTGCAATACCCCCAAACCATAGGGCTAAGGCGGTTCCAATACTTCCAAAAGCTAACACGATTGGTAAAAATAATGACGAGAAGATTGCCGCTTTTATAGAGCTTCCCCGCATACTTGATGTCAATTGCGAAAAGTCTTCTAGATTTTTTTCTTCCCTTACTAGGACTTTAGTCGTTTTAGCCCCTGTAATTCCTTCATTAAATGCTCCAGTAATTTTTGAATTTGTTTTCCTTACAAGCCTATACTCTTTAAGGATTTTCTTTTGAAAATAAAGACTTGTAATAGCTAAGAAGGGTACAACCACAAGGGAGATTAATGCTAACTTCCAATTTAAGTATAGCATTACGGCAACAATTGCTACCATCTTAGTAGACCCCCAAACCAGATCTACTGTCCCCCACGAAATAATTTCCCCTAACCTTACGATATCAGAAGTCATTCTAGCCATTAGCCATCCAACTGCCTTGTTATCATAATAGGAAAAGGACAGTTCTTGCAACCTCTTAAATCCCTCTTTTCTAATGGCATAGGTTAATCCTGTTTCAATTTTTCCTGCTACAGAAATAAACGCAAATACTGAAGCAGACAGTGCTATAATCAATACTAAATAGGCTATTCCAAAGATTTTTATTCCCTCTAATGTTTCTTTAAGAATAAAATGATCTACAGCTATTTTCGTCATATAGGTAAATACAACGTCGATCACAGCTACTAATACCATAAGGACCGCCAGAAGAATCATTTGATTTTTCATTGGCAAAGTATATTTAAAGATTTCTTTCCATAATTTAAAATCTATTTTCTGTTGTTCTTGTTCATGATTCTGTTCCACTTTAACTCACCTTACTTTCCTATCAAATTGAATAGTCTAAGTTATCGACAATGTTATTGACCACTTAGTTTGCATACTTATCAATTGTGATTTTAGTTTCTTCTTCTTCGCCAGAATTTTGAATATCCCAAATACGTTTGTATAGTCCTGGTTGCTTTAAAAGTTCCTCATGTTTACCCATTTGCACTACTTCTCCCTTTTCTAAAACGATGATTTTATCCGCTTCTGCCAAGGTAGCAATTCTATGGGAAATGATGATGGTCGTTGCTCTACTGGAACGTTCCTTCAAAGCCCTTCTGATAGAAGCATCAGTTTCAGTATCTACTGCGCTTAGGGAGTCATCAAATATAATGATTGGCGTATCTGAAATTAGGGTTCTAGCAATTGCCAACCTTTGTTTTTGACCACCTGATAGGGATACACCCCTTTCTCCAACAAGGGTTTCGTAGCCTTGGTTAAAGCCAGTGACTACATCATGGATTGAAGCTACCTTTGCAACTTCATATATTTCTTCTTCTGTTGCCTCATTCTTACCTAGACCAATATTTTCTTTTATGGTTTTTGCAAAGAGAAAGGGCTCTTGTAAGATTAAACCTACATTTCTTCTTATCCATTTTTTATCTATTGTTCTAAGTTCTCGACCATCTATTTTAATAGATCCTTTTTGATAATCAAAGAGTCTTGTTAATAAGTGAACCAAGGTACTTTTACCTGCACCTGTTGCTCCTAGTATGGCTAAGGTCTCTCCTTCTTTTACATCGAAGGTTAGATTTTTTAATACTGTTTTACCTTCTTCATATTGGAACTCTACATTTTTAAAACTAAGACTTCCAGTGATAGGAGGTTGATTTCCCGTCTCTTCCATTATTTCTTTTTCTTGAATCATAATTTCCTGAATTCTTTCAATGGCCACCATTGCCTTACCCATATCGGTAATTACTCGACCTAACTGTCTGATAGGCCATAAAAGCATTCCGATATATGTCAAGAAAACCACCATTGTTCCTAATGTAATATTTCCTACTGAAGTCCAGTAGATTCCTGCTATTAGCACCATTCCTGTTTGAAACATGCAAATTAAGTCGGACACAGACCAATACCAAGCAAACAAACGAATTAATTTATAGGTTAAATCTCTGTTTATACTATTTTTTTCTTCAAATTTATCTACTTCATAACTCTGTCTGCCAAAGGCCCTTACAACCCTTAGTCCTGTAAGATTTTCTTGTAGCGTTGTTGACATGCTTCCTTCTGCTTCATCCATTAATTTAAAAGCCTTCTTTACCTTTCTAAAAAAAACGATGGAGAAGCCAAAAATTAAAGGGATCAAAGCCAAAGATATAAGTGTCATTTTCACATCCATTGAAAACATAATATAGGCTGAAAAAACTAACATAAAAATTGCGCTACCAATTTCAACAAACTGGGCTGCTAAAAACCTTCTTATTGTATCAACATCTGATGTACAACGCTGAATTAAGTCTCCTGGTTCTGCATTGACATGATATTGATAGGATAGATGTTGTAAATGGTCGTATACATCATCCCTCATATTCTTTGCTACTGTTTCTGCAGCCTCAGCCGACCACTTCCCTTTATAAAACAGGAAAATACCCCTTAATAAAGTAAAACTAACTAATACCACAGCTGGTATCCAAAGGTTACGCCTTAAAAACGCTACTCCACCAATTTTATCAATCATATTTGCAATAAGTATTGGGGCGTTAAGTTCCTCTTGGCCTATTACTGAATCTATCGTGATCCTAATAATTAGTGGGCCAACTAAGGAAAATAATGTTGCTATCCCAATACTTATGATAGCTGCCATATAACGGCTCCTATTCCCCTTCATAAAATTCCATAATATTTTTATATTTTTCATGATAAGACCTCCCTGCTGGTGAATTATTCCTATTCACTCTCTGTAATTAATCTACCAGTCCTACTCTACTGTTCATACCCAGTCTCCCCCTTGATTAATTTAGTTTACTCAATTTATTTTAAAGCCAAATTCTGCCTTTAAAGAATTTTCGGTAGAATTTGTTGAAATACATTATTGCTTAATTTGCATTAGACCTGTATTAATACAAATTGAAAACTTGGCTGCTTAATGGGTTGCAATCTCGCTTTTTTTAGAAATAAAAAAAGCCCAAGAAGAAAGCTGCCCTCTTAGACTTTTTTTATATGTGTGTAAATAATTAGAGAATGTAAACAAGCACAAATAAAAGCCCAGATAAGCATATCCTTACCTGGGCTGATTATTTAAATCAGTTCAATTAGTAAAGATGATCTACTCTAGTCAACAGAATATTAAATTTTAACATTTTAACATTGCCAAACTTGATGCCTCTGCTAACTAAATTTTTCATATCATCCTTACCTCCTTGTTTAACATTTTAATTGTTTTCAACCTACTTTATAAAGTATACTACGGAATTATTTGGAATGCAATCTTTTTTTTGTAATTTTATAGAAATTTTATAATAAGTTGCAAATATCATGGCTTATTGTTTTTCAATATTATAAAAATTGCTAAGTATTCCAGTTTCATTATCTCTATTTATGAAGATTATTTTTTCTTACCTATATATAAAAAATGTTGACTTGTACCCATTAGATTTTTATCAGCACTCAATTGATAACCTATTTCTAACCATTTATGATACTGTTCTTCATCGAGGGAGCAAATTTCTTTTTCTTTGCATCCCAAAATATTTTCTACTCCAACAAAAGCCAACTCATGAATATCAAAATCAGACATTAAGTTATTGACTTCCTCTGGGCTTGTAAAATATGCGCTTGTAAATCCTTCGCCCTCTTTGTTTTCACCATCCTTTAGGTATTTTAACAGAGATTGAGGATCATTAATATCATATAGATGAGCTAGACTGTCTTGAATTGGAGCATACTTTGAAATAAAAGCCACAAAAATAATGCCACCAGATTTCAATAAATCTAATGCATTTTTTAAGGCCATTCTTCTATCGTCTTCTTTAATTAAATGATAGAGGGGTCCCATTAATAGAATCACGTCATATTTTTCCTCATATTCACTTAACTCCAGAGCATTACCCTGAATATATTCTTCAAGTTCAATATTTAATTCTCTAGATTTTGCTTTTTGCAACTTCAATATTTTTACGTGATAAATCTAAAAGTGAAACCTTATGGCCCTTTTCTGCCAAATAAAATGAATACCTACCTGGCCCACCACCTATATCGAATATTTTAAGAGTTTCACCTTTAATGTATTCGTCCATATACCTTTTTGTTATATCGAATTCTAATCTATGACGATCAAGTCGGGCCCATTCGTCGTAAACATTATCATACCAATTTTCAACCTCATTCATTTAATCATCCCCCTAACTAGCATATTTTTATTTAATGATTTATCGCCTTCTGTAAATCAATTAAAAGATTATTTCTATCATTTATCTATCGTTTAAATTGATTAATTAATTTACTAAGTCTGTAATGATACTGTTCTGTGTTCTTACAATATTTTCTTTCTATACTAATTATTTTTGAATTATTAGAGCTAGGATATAGTTGAAAAAATACGGATAAAATATAGGTTCAGATTATTTTATATTGAGTTTGATTGTCTCTAATTAATTTCAATATAGGCAATTACCAATTTAGCTCCACTAAAATACTGTTAGTTTATATTTGAATTTGTATTTGAATTTGTATTTAAATTTATTTAAATTTTGAATTACGACTGACAAAATCTTTATAGGTTCTCTACAAATTGAATTTTCAATCCATTAGGGTCCATTATATAAAAGAACTTTGTAAATGGATTTGGTTGAAAGGGACCACCCTCAACAGCTATACCCTTCTCTTTTACAAAATTTATCATTTCATCAACTGATTTTACTTCAAATCCCCATGTAATGTCTGATCCTACATTTACATCATTACTACTCGTATTATGTATTAGTTCTACCTTTGTTTCTCCATCTCCTAAAAATGCAATTTCCATATCTGGTCCAGCTTTAAATCTTTTGTCCACCGTAAGACCAACTATCTCTTCATAGAACTTTAATGATTCATCCATGTTTCTAACCCTCAATGTACTCCAACAAAATTTCATAAAAACCCTCCTTATTTTATAATTTAAGTCTTATATATTAAACATATTATATCATGTTTTTCAATCATTTCTTCAAGGTGTCTAAAGCTAACCACTGATATCCCCTGTAAGCTACCTCTTATAACAATCCATGTTGATGCAATACGCCTGCTTCTCTGCAATATTGTGGAAACTTCTCTTGATAAAATTTATACCTAGGGTCCGATGGTGTATCCAATAAATTATCTCTTTTTATAGCACGAATTATAATCCCACGAATGATATCATGTCGATATTGTGGTAATGTTTCAAATTTCTCATATATGAATTTTCCTTGTTCTTGATATTGAATTATTTTTTCATATACATCATCTATATATTCATAATCAACAATTGGTACTGGCGAACTCGATGTTGCACAAGTAAAAACACCAGTATTGTCATTGATTTGATAGTCACCTACACTATGATAGATATATCCACTTAATCCCTTATAGAAATACTCTAAAGCTCCACTAAACATCTCCTGAAAAACCAAAATTCCATCTTTCCGTATATCCAACATAGGCATTTTAAAGGGTACCTTTTCAGTGTCCCATATGTAGTGTAAGGCAAGTTGCTTGCTTGTAGTTAAATATACAAATGGTTCTTTTAAATTTGAGTAGGAAGAAGCAAATGACAGTAGTTCTTTAATCCCCGCTTTTGTTGTACCATGATAAAAGTCCATTTTTAATGACCTCCTATTTTATATAAAATGCTATCCCCGCCAGTATAATCTTTAACTTGCCACTAATTTAAACCCTTAAGGAACCACGGAAGCCTCTGACAGCATAGTAGGATTCTGCTCCATTGTGGTAGACGAAAACAGTGTCATAACGACGATCGCAAAAGATTGCCCCACCAAGTTTTCTAATATTAGCAGGTGTTTTCACCCAGCTGGAGGTCTTCATATCAAAATCTCCAAGTTTTTGCAGTTCTCGGTATTCTTCTTCTGTTAAAAGTTCAATACCCATGGTAGCAGCCATATCAACCGCACTATTTTCAGGTTTATGTGCTTTTCTTGAATCCAGTGCCTCACGGTCATAACAAATACTCCTACGACCTTTAGGGCTTTCCTTTGAACAATCATAAAAAATATATTCTCCCGTCTCTTTATCATGGCCTATAACATCTGGTTCCCCTCCTGTTCTTTCCATCTCATTAAGTGACCATAGTTTTTCAGAATTAGCTTCCAGCCTTGCTTGTATTTCTGACCATTCTAGACCTTTATGGCGATTCATGTTTTTCTCAAAACGAACTTCCAATGTTCTAAGAAGTTCTTTGCGTTGTTCTTGTGGCAACTCTTTTTTATTTATGATTTTATTACCATTTGTCATGTTAATCTCCCCTTCTATAAATTTGTTAGTAAAATTTGCATCCTGACAGTACAATCTAACTTTCTATTTATAGTTTTTCTCCATGAATTAGATAATGGAAAATATATATGGTCTTTAACTGATTGCCCCATATCCCTAAAACCGTCTCTGGAAGAATTTTCATTAATCCATTTAATAAGATGGTTACATTTTCCTGACAATAAATGATAATTACTTAATAACTCAAATGCCCCTATAAATCTACTTGCTTGTTTGGAACAATAATTATCTGGTGGGACATTAAGACTACTATCATAAATATAGTAAATGCCTTGTTCTGAATTAAGTATAAAATCTAGAAACTTATTTTCAATGTCCCTTGGTAAAATTCTAGATAGTAAAGCAACAATGTAAAAGTTCTGAAATCCCCACATATGTTTTTCATTTGATGATTTATGTACGTCAAAATAAGCTTCTTTATAATATTCATGATTGTAGGCTTCTTCTGAAAACCCATAAGTTATGATTTTGGCCCAGTCATTTGCTATTTCTAACGCTAGTACATTTGATGGATCAATTATTAACAACCATGCTGCAACAAACAATCTAGTTAATAAATCCCAATCGTGCTTCTTTTCTTTATAATCCCTCAAATCTACTTCTCTAAGTAAATATTTCTCCATATAAGCAAGGGCTTTTTTGATGGGCTCGTCCTCCTTATCTAAACCCAAGATAAGTAATCTTCGTAAGGCTTGTTCTGTTGTCATTACCGAACTAGAAGATTGACTCAAACTATGAAATTGTCCCCATGATCCATCATCCCATTGGAGCTTTGTAATTTCTTTTACCCATTTAGTTTGTAAAACATCATATTTAGCATTGATTAATTCTTTGTTATCTGACTTTAATTTGAGCACATCTCTCATTAATCGATATTTGGGTATAGGATCTAGATTCATTTCTAATAATTCTTCTCCCGTAATCAAATATTTTCCCTCCTATCTAAAAAGTTAGTGAAAAATCCCCTTAGATATTTTTCTTAATGAAAACTTATTTCAAGCTTAGGGATGTGGTATTTTAACAGTTTTCCTTTACTATATGGGAAGCACTGTAATGGCATAACCACCAACAATCAAACTTAAAATATTTGCTACAATAGCATAGGATATTGTAATAACTTTAGAATGTTCTTTTGTCAAATTTAAGAAGAACAACACTTCAGCTATTATTATGAATATTTCGATAAATATTAAGCCAAATATTAAATAGCTAGTTGTAGGAGTAAAGCTATTGATCCAAAGGTTTAGCGATCCTTGAGTAATCAAATTTATTATTAAAAAAGCTATCCATGATCTTTTCCGTCTAAACCCAAATAGCCAGAAAACTACTCCCTCTATAATAAGTGTCAAAGTTAAACGAAATGAGACTAATAGGATAGACCTTGACACTGATTTCCCTTGAATTAACCTTTGTGAATTTAAATTTAATGTATAAATATTATTATATTTTTGCAGTGGTTTATCTAAGGTAATCTTATAATTGTTATTTCCTGTATTAATGTTGAATACATATTCTTCAAAGCCTTTAATTTCGTGGGAATAAAAAGTGTAGTGTTTTTCAATTACTTTGTCTGTTTTCCTAGCTTGTGTAAAACGACCGCCAAATTCAATGCTTATCTCTAAATCATCTGGTGGATTAGGTACAATAATTAATATCGATGGTGGTTCGGCAGAATTTCCATAAGCAATGTTAGGTAAACAGATTATTGTCATTACAACTAGAAATAATATAGTAAACATTTTATTCACTCTTAACATATATTATCTCTCCCTACCTTTAATAAAAATCTTTGCTTAATGCTACTGGATATTGTTATCTTCAAAAGAATATCCTCTTACACCCTTTAAAATTAAATGAGCTATCAAGATTAATCTTATCTAAAACCCTTTCCCACCATAATAAACAAAAACAATTTTATCTAATATAGTCTTTAAATGACAACCCAGCTTCTTCTAATGAACTTCTCATAGTTGGTAATGAAGCTGGGCCAATACCATGAATTTTTAAAATTTCTTTTTCGGTATATTTTGAGAGTTTATCTAAAGTATCAATTCCCTCATGAACTAAGGCATTTCTGGCTGGTGCACTTAGTTTCGATAGAAAGTTATTTTCTGGCTTATTTTCTTTATCACAAGTAGGACAACTTGGGCAGTCACTATTTTTGTAATACTTATGGCCTTTTTCACAGACTCTTAATTTTTTTTCTGGTTTCATCATAATTCCTCCTCCTAATATCCCTATAGGATTTCTTATCCTTAGGTAGATTCAATGTTATATATTTCAATTTTGGGCGTTTTGCCAGCTATTCAGCAGACTATTTTAAACTACTTATTTATAAACTCCTCTATAATTAACAGGTAACAATTCTGCTATTTTCTTCATTATATATTTTGTGGAAAATTCTTCATATTCTTTTTTATCTTCCTCTTTTCCTCTCTTAGGAAATTCAAATTGTTTTCCAATATTGATATAAATATCCGCATAATTAAAGGTTTCTGAACTCATATCTCCTTCTTCATTTATAGGCAAAAGGTTTTCCGTCCCATATAATCCGATAGGTACAATAGGAGCTCCTGTCATTTTTGCGATCAAAAATATTCCTTTCTTTGCCTCTATCAAACTACCTACTCTACTTCTTGTTCCTTCTGGGAAAATTAATAAACTTTCTCCATGTTTGATAAGCTCAATAATTTTCTTAAGACCCTCTTTATCAGCAGTATTAGGTTTTATATTTATAGTCTTTATACCATTTACACCTATACTTGTAACAGCATTATTTGAAAGCTTTATACCTGCTACAAAAGTTGGATCAATTTCTTTTAAAACCTTGGCTAATACTAATCCATCTGAATTACTTAAATGATTAGATATAAAAATAGTAGGGAGTTTTATTCCCATCAGATTTTCCCTTCCCTGTAGGTTTATATTAGCGTATTTTTTTAAATAATGATCAGTAACTTTTTTAGATATGTATGCTACAAGTTTATCTGGAAGCATACTTATCATTTTTGCTGTTGTAGTGGATATCATTGCCTTATTCCTCCTGAATATTTCTATACTTAAAAATTACCGATTAAACACGAAAATCAGTGTTTTCAACGATTGTTCTCCTTAACTAAGCAATATGTAATATAAACTATTGATTCATTTATTTTACTATATTTACAAGTTCTAAATCTACCTTCAATCCAGAATGTTGCTTTGATGCAGTTATCTCCAATAATTAAATGGTCCTAGCTTATCTTTTGTCTAATATATGGGAAATTAGTAGTATCTATCTATTCATATAATAATGTGGATATTAACTTATTTTACTAACTGTATCTAATATTAATGACTTTGAAATATTCATTGCTTTTATAATGTTATTAAGGCGAGTGTGATGAGGTGTACCCTCCACAAATTTCAACTGTGCTTTTTCGCATTTACTAATAATTGAAGATACTGGAGGTAGAGCTTCTGTCAATTCTTCTTTTGAATATTTGTCTGTAACATCTTCATCTGTTATTATTAATTTTGAAATATTCATTGCTTTTATCCTGTTTTTAAGAAGTGTATGCTGAGATGTGCCCTCTGCAAATTTTAGCTGTGCTTTTTCACATTTACAAATCGTTGAAGATACAACTGTTAGTGCTTTTAGTAATTCTTCTTTTGTATATTTATCCATGGTATTACACCTCAAATTCTTATTTATCTATTTTAAAATACCAACATAAGATATCACAACTTTAAACATTCTTATCCCTCAGTGCTATCCCTAATATCAGTAACTCCACCATGTAAATAATCTTCATGTGGAAATCTTTTACATGCTGACCTATATAATTCTACTTAAACATAGTCTAATTGCCTTCTAATGTATCCCTGTTCCATACCCACGTAGATTATTGTATGAACATTTAGAATAATCACTTTGCTAATTTTACTTTTTATTAATACAGAAGGCTTATTATCTCTAATGCAGCAAATCAAAGTACTTTCTATAAAAATAAAAGGTTATTACACCGAAAATATATATTTTATATCGAATAAAACAGTTTTACTTTAATTATTTTAACATAAGAGAACTAGCTATGCTTCAAACTTTTACACTTCCTTTAAGTAATCAAACAAGGTCAAATCATTAGAAATCTTATGTTCAGCTATCTTCCTATAACCCAATTTCTCGTACAAGTGATGATTAGCAAGACTAAGGTGAGGTGTATCAAGATCCCATTTTGTTGCTTCTGGAAAATAGTCTTCGATTAATTTAATAGCATTAAATCCATAACCCCTATTATGATATGATGGGTCAATATAAACTCTATTTAATCGGTAATGGCTTTCACTTCTTTTTCGTATATCAGCACCTCCAATAATTTCGTCTTCAAGATATATTGAAAAATAGATAAAATTCTGTATTTTTTCTTTAAGCCTTTCCAACGTTTCATTATATGGATTCATTTTATCATTATATTTTTGCATATCACTAATAAATGCTCTTTTTTGTATTGTCCAAAGCACTTCTGCCTCTTCTAATTTTGCTCTTTCAATAAATAATGTCACATTATCTACTCCTTCTATTAATTAATAGGCATTTCCGATAATCTAACTTCTTCAGGGTCAAAAATCATACTACTATCAACTGAATCCAATAATTTATTTACAGATGTTTTTTTTCCCAACTCTAAAAGCTCCGGTTATCGAAATGATCATCGTTAACATCCCCTTACCTCCTCTATCTTCTATCACTTTAAGCACTGCATTGTTGCATATCCTTAAATTTGTACCAAATTATCCTAAATATATAATTACTCTACATGCTACAAACCTAGTATGTAGTCCTCTACTTCCATAGAAAAACCACTACCCAGCCCTTTGCATCTTAAAATATTAATATATTTTTTGAAGGAATCTACATAATTGCAATTACGATTCCATAACTCTAATCCACCCTTACCTTCTTCTTGAAACAATACTTGTGCAATATAATATCCTACTATGTAATTTGGTATAGAGTCTTGAAAATACCCGAATACAGCTTCGTTTGAAAAATTATTTTTTATTTCGCATTCTCTAATACAATTATCTAGGTTTTGAAAATATTCTAATCTTTTATCAAATCTTTCTTTAGATATAAATGCAAACCCATCATACTTTTTTTCATATTCAAACTGAACTAAAGTAGCTACCCCTTCTTCCATAATATGATACATAAAAGTCTTCAAATAATTTTCCTTTGTAAAATCATAGGGCTGTATTTCAGCTTCCCTTCTTCTAGAATGATAATATTCATGAGCCATTATATCTTCTAAAAATTCTATATCGTCAGCTAATAAAGCTAGATTTATATAACATTCACCATCTTTTTCCGAAAAACCATAATCCCATCCCCCTCCATATATATGTATCGTAAAATTATCTTCATAAATATCTAAAGGAGCATATCTACTAATTCTTTCCCGTAGTACTTGTTGTATTTCTTTACTATTATTTCTTAACTCACTAATCTTATCTTTAATTTGAGATTTATATTTTGCAATATAGTTAAATCCATAAGTTTCTTTAGCTCCACTTCCTGCTAATGTTAACTTTAGACAACTTTTTATACTCTCCTCTGAAGTTTGTCTATGAAGATTCTTTTCATGTTCGATAAACCCTTTGAATTGCTCACAGTTTATAAATTCCACAAATAGTTCTTCATTAAAACTATCTTCCTCAAAAATTTGAATTAAAGTTTCTAGTCCTTCAAACCTAAGATTCATATCATTACACCCCTCATTAACATTTTGTAGGAGTAATAACACTCCCCCACTATTGACTATATAAATTCATTTCCAATCTACTCTAAAATAGTAATGTTATCTCCAATAATTAAAATGGCTTGGTTATCGGTTAATTTAATTACTTGTTACCTGTTTGATTTTATAAACCAAAGATAAATAACCAATATAATATTGCTTATTAACACATCAACTTATATTTTTTTAGTGACTTTTCCATGTTATTTTTCATTAATATCATGTCTCCTAAGAATATATCCACTAAAAGCATACCCTCCATCTGATACTCTTGTCTAACAACCTGTGCGCCATGTTTATGATAAAAGCCATTGGATGGTGAATAATGTGGATTATATATAACAATCTTCTCCATCCCCTTAGCTAAATAAAAATCTAATGCATGGATTATCATCATTAGAGAAATTCCTCTTCCTCGATGGTCTGGATACACCCAAAGACCGTTTAGTTCTATCCCTTTTTCAGGGATATCGTAAGTCTCAGCAAAACTGCAAAAAGCTACTCCAAGCATCTTATCCTCTTCAAATGCACCAATAAGCAAACGAATATCCTCATGTTCTTGGGCAGTATTCTTCCAATTCGCCCAAAAGTCAAGTTCTTGAGAAACAGAGAGGGTGTTTTCAGCCTTTCCCGCCAATTCTTCCGTCCAACACATAACCTTTAATTCCATCGCTTGTTGCATATCTTCTTCAGTCAATTCTCTAATATTAATCATTAGCTCACTCCCCCAATGTAAAAAGAATAAAATCAAAAATACTCCAAGAAATAATTAGACCGCTTTAGTCCCCATAGGTATCAAAAACTTAAACAGTATATCTCTCATTCCAACTTTTAGGAAAAATAAGTTCATTCCCATAGAAATATCTAATCAGCTGGCCATGATGCTGAATCTCATGCTCTAATAAAGCTAGAAGTAATTCTGTTTGTTTTTCATTCAATTCAGTATTGTTCAAGAAATCTAAGCTATCCTCAGCACTATTATTGAGGCATTTCAAAACTTTGCTCTTAGATGTTGTATCATCATAATATCACACCATGGAATAATTTACATACGAGTATGATAGATAAACATGTCATGATTTACTGGCGCAACTCTATCCTCTTTTTTTACATATGCATCTATTTTATCTTCTCCGTTAATTTTTAAGTTGCTAAATTTAATAGGGATTCCTCTACCAAAATAAAAATTAGGGTGATCTTGAAAATGAAAATGCAGGTGTGGTTCTGTTGAGTGTCCTGAGTTTCCACATTTCCCAATTATTTGTCCTCTTTTTACTAAATCCCCTTCCTTTACTTCAAAGCTTCCAGGTATAAAATGAGCCATAAAACAATACTCTTTATCTTCATGTTCTATCATTACAAAGTTTCCTCTAAAATCTTTCGCCAAAAAGTCTAATGTCATAGTGCCTGGTTTTGGATAATCTCTAATGCCATCTTTAATTTTTATCACTTTTCCATCTGCAGGAGATAAAATACTTTTACCATAGCAATGATAATCCTTAAGATTATCTCCATTATTTACGTGTCGCTTATTTTTCGAATCAGCTACTACGAAATCGTAGGCATAACGTTGATTTATAACATCCCATGAATGAGAATCTTTTCTCTCAATACCACCATTTAAAATTAACCATTCATCTGTAAACGGTAACGTATATTTACCCTTTTGCTGAAAATCTTCAACTTTTGAAAGACGTATCATCCCTATAATTTGGTAAATCATTTGTACAAGTTGAAATGGATTTAATAAAGTCAACATTGTAGAAGTAAAGTATTTAATAAGAGTTTTAGCATTACCAGACCTTTCAGCTGGTTCTGGTAGTGGAAAAGGCTCTTTTTTATTATTTCCATCTTTAGTACCCTCAAAAGAATCGCTTAACAAAATCATTAAAACACCAATCAAAATTGCTATAGCTATTAAGATATAAAAATCTGAAAATAATAAACCTATAAAATATAGAATTATTCCCATCAAACTTAGGATTTTCAGCAATGAACTAGTGTTTTTCACCCACGGAAGAGCTAGGGCAGCAAGGATAAATCCTGTTATAAGCAGAATTCTAATTATGTTTACTAAATCTTGTGGTGGATATATAGTTCGCTCTACTACCATCAGCACTATTTGAAGTACCAATGATACCTCCGATATTTTTTTTAAAATTAAAAATAAGGTTTTTCTATTCATATAAATATATCCCTTCCTAATTATCTTAAATCTGTATGGTATTATATAGATGTCACATTGTGTGTGTGACCTTCCATCTATTCTCGATGCCCTCATCATTGGAGAAAAGTCCTTCATTACTTTTCTCTAGGGTGTACAAAAGGAGCTTATTACTCTTTTTTGTGTCGAAGTCTTTCATGTAGAAGCCTTGCCTCTTCTATTTCTACCTGCATATGATTCCAAAAAGCTATTAACGAGCCTAAAGTCCATCCAGGGAAAAAGAATAACATTATAGCAATTAAATCTTCTTGTGAAAAACCTTTAAATGGACCAATGATTAGTAAAAGTAACCATGTTATCCCGATTAATATTTGAGATCGTTTGAAATAATCTTTCTTTACTAACAGTGGTACACTAAGGGAAAATATCCCGATTAAAATTATCCTTATAACGAATAGCATTTTGTACAGCCCCCTTTTATTACACATTTTTCATCTGTTGTTCAGTATCAACAAATAAAAAGATTAACTTAACATCCTACTCTGCTAATGGGTTTTCAACTAATATCGTTGTTTTTCTACAACTTTAAACTAGCCCTCAAAATAGTCCACACAAAGTTACATGAGTTTTTTTATCTTCATGATGTATAAAGCTTTAGCGCTTCCAGTCTTTTTGCTCCTTCAAACGCTTTCTGTAGAAATTCTTCTGCCGATAAGTCCTTATAGTCCCAATTCATAGCCTCTATTGCAGTAGCACCCGAATAACCTGTTTCTGCAATTTTTTTCATTGTTATGGACCAATCAATGGTACCTTCAAAGGGTAACTGGTGTTGATTATACATTCCGCCGTCATCATGCAAATGTAATGCCATTAACCGGTAGCCATACATGGATAATAAATCTTTGTCGGGATAATACCGGTAATGATGCCCGCTGTCATAACAGAATCCGATACGCAGAGAATCCACTTGCTCCAACACATATGTCAAATTGGCAAAGTTTCGTAAATTTTCCAATGCAACATTGACACCTAGCTTTTCAGCTTTGTCAGTAATTCTCTTAATTCTATCCAGCCCCAATGCACTATATGGATTGTCTTCATTGGGCAGGTGCATCACCATTGTCGGAATCTCAAATTTGGCACAATCTACAATACATTGTAAATAACAATCTGTTAAGGCTTCACCGTCTAGATTGTCAAGCCAGAGGCTGTTTTGGTTTTGAACCGGTGTGTGGATATTTTCAATAAAAAGACCAGCTTCTCGTGCAATTTGTGGCCCGTTGCGGTAATCATTCCCACCAAAGATGTCACGACCAAAACCATCACTCCACCATAATAAAACACCATCAAATCCTGCTTCTTTTATTAACCGATAACGTTCCTTATTGGGCAGTTCATAGCCGAACCAATCATAAATAGTAACCATAAGCCACTTCCTATCTTTCTTTTTATGTCATATCTTTAAAATTTGACCTCGATACAGTACCTATATGTAATATTTAAACATGTTATAATGAATATCCTCTACGAAAAGTAAATCATTACTACTTATAATCCTTCTCTTTATGAACTAATATCTCGAAAGTATTAGAATTACTTTATTCTAGTTGCCCTAGGAAGTAAAACAAATCCGTCAAATTGTTCCTTAGGGATGATGTTTAGCATAGTGTAGTGATAGTTTATATAGATTGCTTTCTCAAGAAATAATACATCATCTAGAGATAAAAAAGCCCTACGTTCATCAACTAGACTTTCGATAATTCTAAATAATTCATCCCTTCTGCCACTACTCGTAATATCAATTGTTTTGTATTCAGTATCTCCCCATTTAATTTCTCCTTTTACCGGTACCACCACTAGGGAGTAGCTCTTATTATTGGTGTAAGGACTTTGATGTTTAAGATGCTCTCCAAGCCATTTGTTTTCTGTACCTAAAAAGTGGCTGTTTTGAGCATGATAAAAGCCAACATTAATAATAGTACCATGATTAGTTCCCTTTAAGTATTCATCTACCATATTTTTTATAAAATCCTCTCTAAGTTGGCTACGCAACTGCACATTTCCACCTTCTAAGGGTTTTCTACATATAATACTCTGTAGCTCAATCTCTACAATATCTAAAATCCTGTGGTAGTATCTCTCGCCCCAAACTTCAATTAAATTAGCTTCTTCAGCTATCAGCTTGTAATAAAATTCTTCTACATGTTCATAAAACATAATATCTTCTATGATGCTTTTGTCGTCATCAAAGACAGATAAAAATGCTTCTACTGGCTCTTTGTATTCCAGCAATCCCATTTGAAGCATTGTGTTTAAAGAGACTCCTATAAAGGTTGGACTGTGGTTAATGTCTATAGCTCTCACTCTTATTCTCTCTTCCTCAGGAACATTTTGGTTAAAATCTCTAATGCGTGAAATATCTGCCTGTGGAAGCTTTTCAAAATAAGCTGGCAGTTGGTCTATTAGTCCCCATGTATAATCCTCCAAAATCCATCCTAACGAATGAGACATTTCTAGAAGCAGTTGATCGAATTGATTATAGTATTTTAAATCCAACATTAGATCCGTTACAAAATCTTTATGTTCCTGTATCCCGTGATACTCTCCTACTATTACTACTTTTTTATCCTTTAGTCTTTCAATTAATTCGGTTGGGATAACTGTCTCATCAAATACAACAATATTACTCTCAATGCTCTTTCTTAATGAGTTATCGCAGGCAGTCAATAACAATGTAATTGAAGTAAAAGTAAAAATAAATATGAATATACATATCTTTTTACTTATTTCTCTGTTCATCTATTTAACCCACTTTCATCTAAAATATTCCTATTAAACTAATTATTGGAACTATACATTATACATAAATTACCTCATAACTTTTTACTGCACAGTATTTCACAAAATATGTATTAGTTCCTCCCAACACCTTTATGCAAATGTTGGTTATATGATGGATTCAAATTAGTACCGTGTCTTAACATTATTATATTTATGTTTACAACGTAATAAGTATTTTTCAAGAATACCCGCATCAAAGTTTAAATTGAAACAAATAAAACATTGCAATTTAGCTTTCTCTTTCGTAATACTTAAGCCTTTTAAATAGTCCCAAAGAAAATTATCATTATTTGAAGGTTGACCATATGGATATCTTGGCGATTTAACAGGAACTAAATGATCTAAAAAACGCACTATAACATGATCACCTTTTGATTCACGCTTTCCAACGTATAACACTTTTCCCTCTTCATTTGCAATTACATAAACTCCATTGCATCTTGTATTTATTTCCATAGGGGTATTGCTATCGAAAACAATTAATTCTTGTTTTAAAATTTTATTGTAAACTGCATTGCCCTCTTGTCCACCTGTTGAAACCCATTTTCTCTTAACGTTTTTTAATTCATTATCAATAAATTTTATATAATCTTTAGAATTAGTAGTTGGAAAAGAAAAGATGGGAGATAAATGTACATAACTATAATTGCTATGTTGTTGAAAAAAATATTTTGTATTTTGATACAACTCATTTATATTTATAGAAGCTTCATTATTTATACTTTCTATAAGCCTTAATGTGTTTATCCTTAATTGTAAATCCATCAAAAAGTCACTTGCACCATTATCAAATAGCTTTTTTGCAAGTATCTGTTTATCTGTATCATTCAAGATTGAATACTTATAAGCTAAATTTAAAATGTTTTGTTCAACAATCTCTAGTTTCATATATACACACCTCTGGTAAATATTTAATTTTTAGTGTTTTGCTCTGTCAAATAACATTTAAGCATTTGCCGATACATTAATGCCGAGGTTTTTTAAGATTTCGTGATAACGTATTGTTGCCAATACACTAGGAAAATGTTAAGCTGCTCGCTAACTACTAGTATTCAATTATCTCCTCCAATTCTTTCACCTGATTAGTTGTTAGTTTTGCATAATTCCGATCTGAACCGTTTGGTATTAATAAAGTTCCTCCTTCTTCATTAATCCATATATGATGAAAGCCTATAAAATATCCTTCCTTATGTACAATTTTAAGAACGAACTCTGGATAGGTTTCTGGCACCCATTCACTTTCTTCAAAGATTAATTCCCCCAGTATACGCTCATACTGAGCTATCTTTTTTTCTTCTCGAACTTCTTTATTGAACTTAATAGCAAATTCTCCCACTTGTTCTCCTACCACAAGCACTTTGTTAGGCATCGTTATTCTGCCATACCACTCTCTTATAGGAAAGAATAGTATTGATCCAATAAGTATAATTACAAATATTTTTTTCATGTAACTACTCCTCCCTTCTCACTTCTGTCGTACTATTAGGTTTTAAGGTTTTAAGGTTTCATTTCTTGGTAGTATGTCTCCTTTTATTAATATTCTAGCTGGGCTACCGTCATTTGCTCTGTAACTAACTGTAAACAATAACGGAAGTCCTTCTGCTAAGATTGGATGTATTGTTTTTGTAGGATCTTGGCGCTGATGGTGTATATGAAGATGTGGTTCTGAGGTGGTGCCTGAGTTTCCTACTCTTCCCAAATAATCACCAGCTTTAACTTCATCACCGACTGATACTGCGATAGTCCCCATTTGAAAGTGTGTAAGTAACAGATAAGTTTCAGTAGATTTTACATATATGTATACGTGATTTCCTGCAAGACTAGTAAAAGTTTCTGTGTTAGGAGGTATATCGGGTTCATTATCATAGGCAGCTATTACAATACCCTCTACAGGCGAAAAGCACTCTAACCCATATATTCCATACTCTTTCAGGTTTATCGCCCCAGTATTATATGGTGCCTTAACCAAGTCATAAGCATAACGCTCTGATGCCCATATCACATGTGGTTTATTATCTTGTGCTGAATTTCCTCCCCAACCTATAATGACATCTTCTTTAAAAGGGGATACTATAACAAGGTCATCTGAAGCTTCATGGGAAGATGGATAGACGATTTCTGTAAGGCCAAGAGTGATGCTAAAAGGAATAATCATAACAATGCTTAGCAGTATGCTAAATAATGCCTCTTTTCTTATTTTTCCTTCTTTGAATAGTCTTCTAAATATCATAAATATACTTATAAGAAAATAGAAGAACCCCACTAATGGAATGATGATTAAAAGCATAGTCCAACTTAGTACTCTAACCATCCCACTACCAAGTATTAAAGCGATCCAGATCCCGACTAAAACTAGAGTAGAAAATAAATTTATTTGCTTCATATTTGGCTTTAAATTCTTCATTAAACTCCCAACCTTTTTCTATATATTTCAGCTAATAGTCTCGTGTTTCAAACCTCTTCAAACTGATCCCCATAGCTAAACAAACTTAAAGAATCTTCGTTACTGAGGGGATGAGGTGTTGGACCTTTTCCTTAAAATGTACCATTGCACCATTACTCACAATTTTCATTAAGCTAAGATCAATCTATCTATTAATATTTTTTTCCATGTTAATTTGACCACGTTCAGATATCTTTTCATATCCCAGACCTTCATACAGTCTAATAGCCTTTCTATTATCCATATCACAAGCTAAAAAACTTCTCTTAGCGCCATTTTTTTTGCCCCAATCTATGGCAAAAGACATTAGATTAAGTCCAATTTTTTGTGAGTGATAATTAGGATCAACAGCAACCTCACGTATCCATAATACAGTTCCCTTAGAACTATCAAAACCATATAAACTTACACAACACACACCTATAATCTTATTATTAATCTCAGCTACATAAACCTGTGAATTTTCTTTCTCATACCAATCTTTAATCCAATCGACAGATTCTCCATAATACCCTCTTGAAATACCTTTACAAGATTTTGTTATTTCGGAAGCAACGTGGTATTCTCTATCTATTATATTTCTTATGATTAATGACTTGTCCTGTTCATAGCAAGATTTTTCTAATTTGTTATTCCAAAAATCAACCCATTCACTAGATATTTTAAATCCATAAGCTTCTAGTTCCGGAACAATCTCTTCTGGAATAAATTCTATATGTATTTTTTTTATCTCCTGATCAAAGGACACACGATTAATTAATTCCTTTAATCTAATCATTAATTTAGTAGGGGAATTTGTAGCCCAGTCTATTTTTAATCTTTCTGATTCTTTTGTATAAATAACCAAGGCTTCATCATCATCCGCTAATATTTCTGCATTTAATATATCTTCTGATTCTATATACTCCAATGATTTGTATTTGAATTTCTCAGCTTTCTTAATCAAATCCAACATAATCATACCATCTCCTATAATTTTTTCTCTTTATGGCTCTGTAATTAAAGCTACTTCATTTAAGAACAGTTTAGTAGTATTTTTGTCATTTTATATACTATACTCTTTTTCTTTTCGCAAAACAACAACTACATTTAAACTAAAAATAATAAAACTAACAATAACTATACCAAAAAGTCTCTTAGCCCAAGTCATGTGCTCTAAAGCGTTATTATCTGCTAAAACACCCTTTCATTTAGTACTATCCCTCTGGAGGATTTAGTGGGTCGTATAGAACAATTATTGGAAGTAGTTTTGAATGCATTAGAAAATTATAATACGCTCCATCAGAATCTTTAAAAACAGCAAAATAGTCTCCATGTGCAGAAGAATACTCCATTTTCACGTAGATTAATCCTTGATCTCCATAATTTTTTTCAATATAATTTATTGCAGTCATTTTACCTATCTGTTGAGGAATAATACCACTAATCCACAACACTATAATCATCAAAATAACCATTATTATTGCTATTTTTCTTTTCTGTATCTTCAATTCCCATCACCTCTATCTGCTTTCAATAGTTAAATTAGATTTCTAACGCTCTAAAGTAAAAGCAATATACTAAACACTCAGAAATTGAGAGGACTCTTAAAGCTTTCGTAATCGACTAAGGTTATCTAACTAATAACTATATTGCCATATCACTACACAATCTCCTTAAGTTTCTCAAGATATGATATTAGGGTGTCATTAAAATCCTTTGGGTTATCTTGATGTGTAATATGATGGGCATTTTTAATCATCACAAGATAGCTATTGGAGCTACGAGAATGCCACTTAGTAGACAATTTTTTAATCAAACTAAGCTCATGATCTCCATATACCAAAAGCATAGGTTGTTTAAGCGGTTCATGGATACCTTGAACCATATCATTAATCATTTCCTTTATTAAATGAATAAGAGTCTTCTTTTCTAACTTATAGGAGATTTCTTCAAGATACGCTATTGTACTTGGATGGATTGCCTTGTGTTTAGCAAATGCCTTGTATAAATATTTTTTAGGATAGATATTTATGAAGAAGGAGTAAAAAGGATTGAAAATCTTTATCCAGCTAGGATATTTAGGATATAGAGAACCTCCACTAATATGAATAGTAGCAATTACCCTATGGGGATATTTTGTCGCTATCTGCTGTACAACAAAGCTTCCCATGGATACCCCTGCTATTATTGCTTTTTCAATATTCAATGAATCCAAAAGTCCTATTGTTATCTCTGCAGTTGTGGTAGAAAATCTTAGGTTTTCATCTATGCCAGATGACTTACCATGGTAAGGTAGATCTAATACAATCACTCGATAGCTATCTTTTAAAACCTGAATCTGTTCTTTAAAGGTTCGATAGTCCATAGCAACTCCATGTAAAAAAACTATTGTTGGAGATGCTTCTGAACCATGAACTTCGTAATAAATAGTTCCATTATTATTGTTATAATACATTCATAAACACATCCCATGTAAAATTTTTACTATTTATTTTTAATATTTTCTATACATTAATGAATTTGCTTAGCTTATCATAATACTCTATAAGCCCTTTATTATAAGCATTGGCTTTATAACCCTTATAAAAACCTTCTCTATCATCACTACATTTAAAATAATAATCAATTATTGCTAAGTCATAATAGGGGTCACCTATATCTACAAAACCCCAATCTATTACTTTATATCTCATATAATTATCTATTAGAATGTTTTTCGTTCGAAAATCCCCATGAATTAGCGATAACTGTTTTCTTTTAGGTTTATTTAAATTGAGCCACTCCAGCATTTTTTCCGGCGGTTCTTCTTCAAACTCTCCAGCATCTATCATATCATTTTCCATGTTAATTCTTGACATCTCAAGTTGCTCATCTAGCCATCTGCCCTCTGAATCTTCTCTGTTATAGAAATTATGTACTTCTGATAAGATTTGCCCTAGTCCTTTCCATATCTTAGCTCTCTCTTCTTCAATTTGACAATTGATTAATTTTTCTCTAACACTTTCCCCCTCAAAATATTCCTCAATTAAGTAGGCATAGTTTTTCATTGACTTAGATTTAAATATTTGAGGAATAAAATGTCCACCTCCATCAATACTTATGTTCTTCAGTGCCTCAGCTTCTCTCATCAACTCAGTCATCCTATATAATCCCATAGAGATTTTCAATACTCTCTCAATACCATCATCCTTAATTTTATAAACCCTACTTATTCTACCTCCAGTTAATGGTATCGCATCATCTAATGTATTAAATTCTTGTTTTAATAAGCAATAAGGATCTTCTATTAAAACTTCCCTTTTAATATTCTTGATAAGATCTGTTGTTATTTCATGATATCTAGTTTTCATTGTAAGTCACCTCACTTTCGATATAAAATATACTAAACTATAAGTATCAATTAAGTAAATTGCATAATACCATAACAATGAATTTATATTCATATGGTATGGCATTATTTTTATACATATTATCCTTATAATTCATAATATTACCATAGCTATGTAAAGTAAAAGAGTTTCTTTTGAAACTCCTTTTAATAAGCTATTCTAATCGACCATAAAACCTCCAAGTAAACCTTAATATTTTCTATTTCTATCTTATTATGTGGTCCAGACTCATTCTTTACAGATGTATAAACTTCTACTGAAAAAGATTTATTTCTTTCAAAAATTAGCTGTTGATCATTAAAGAGATCCACAATAATTGTATCTTCTTTTACTTTGGTGACTAAAAATCAATATAGCTATTTCTCCACGGCATTGTTCGAGTAAAAAGATTAAAAAAACACTTAAATTGTAAGTACTTGGGTTCCGTAATATTAATACCTTAATTTAGGATTTGTTAGCAGATGTATGCTTATTAATATTCTCTAACATTACTCTTTTTCCTTTCAATCAAACACCTTTGTTTTGATTTATAAGGTAGCCTACCTTCTGCTTTCTTTCATATTTCACATTACATATAATACAAAATTCAATTGTAAATTATGCTCATATTGAACGGTAGCCATAGATAAGAAAACAACCATTTTCCTCTTCATAAGGAATGTTATACTTTTTTAAAATAGATCTAAACTCTTCTGTTTCATCAATGATTTTGTCAGCAATAAGTCTCCCTTGTCCCTTTAAGTAACGTGGTCTAACTTTTATCCATTCAACAGCATAGAATGGAGTAGCAAACATATCGCCACCTAAATAACCATCTAAATAAAGTCCCCAATCTCCATGATACCAAACATCTTTATCAAATTGATGATATAAGGTTTCTTCTTCATCTACAGCTTTAATTACAAAAGGGGGCTGAAAAGGCAACTCACTTATTCCTTTTTTTAACTCTCTCCATTTTGTATTATTCATAATGCTATACATGTTTTTTTCTACAACAATCTTTAAAACTTTTTCTTTAAATGGCATTCATATCCCAACCTTAACTTAATTGCCCATAATAATATATTACGTAAATAAGAAGTTCTTTCCTGAACTATCAGAGAATCCACTAGATCTAGATTGAAAATTAATGTCTACTTAAATGTTCGTGAATTAACTTCCATTCATTATTATTAGTTTTTATAAATATATTTGTAGCCCTTCCACTACCCTCTATAAATTTGCCATTGTAATAACCTTCATAATGATATGTATAAATACATGTTGCAGAGTTTTGGTCAATTGTAATCCAATTTACATCATTAGCTGTATAAACCTCTTCCTTGATAATATCCCAAGCATTTTCGAAGTAATTTTGAATTTCACTTAAATTAGAACATGTTTTATCGGTGAACCAATAAATCGCTTTGTCATGAAGGATCTTCTTAACATTGTTAAAATCATGTGAATTAGTAGCTTCTATGTATTGTACTAATGCTTCTTCATAGGTCATATCAGATAACACTCCTTTTATTATTTCATAATTATTAAGATTGCTTAGTGGGCCCGCCTATTTTCAAAAGATTTCTATAGGGTTGAAAAACTAAATGATCAATATTGAAGTTTTCATATAGAACATGACGTGTATTTTCAACTTCTAATGATTGTCCATCTTGCCAAAATGGGTATATACATATTTGATCTGTTAATTCTAAAATCTCTCTACATACATTATTAAAGATGTTAAATTGGTTAACGAAACCATTTAAATCATCATTTAATGTTTTTTCCAGTTCAGCAATAGAATTTGATATAGAGTCATCTAAATCGGCATTTATTGTTAGAAAATCTTGATACTCTTTTAAGACATTCTGGTACTCTTTATCATTATTAAGTTCTTTGAACATCTCATTAGTTTTAGAGTAAATCAATTCATCATACATCCTACTTCGTTCTTCATCACTAGGGTTTAATGCTGATATTTTCTTACTTTCTTCAATTTCATAATCTTTTATATGTTGGCTAAAGCTCTCTATTCTACCCCATAACTGATCCCTTTCAGCCTCAAATTCCTTAACTATTTTATTATAATTTTTATTAGATTTTAATTTTTTTATATTATTTAGCTTTTTTATACCCTTCTCCTGCTTTTTTCTTTTATACATATCAAAACTACTAACTTTTGCATTTTGGAGCCTTGAAATAATGCTATCACAATCACAATGGCTACTAGTAGAATAAAATGTATAATCGTCTGCTAAGCTATCAATTATGTTATAGCAATCTATACTAGTACTCAAATTATATTTCTCAAAAATACTTATTATCTTTTTTGCCGGTATATTTTTAGGTACCAAATATAAATTAAGTTGACACATAAAACATCCTCCCCTAATCTTTATTTGAAATTTTGAAATACATTATATATTAGTTTTTTAAATATCCCTCTAATCAATAGTAACATTGTACTCACGTGAAATATATCCTTCCAAGATTTGATCCTTTGGCATAGATATTATATTATATATTTTACCGTTTTAGTAAACTGATATAAATAATACATAATAACCCCTTTTCTCTATTTACAAAATATAAGTAAAGATCAACAGACCCCCCTCTATAATAATATTAGAAAGACCTGTTATATCTGAGTATCCTTTATTAATACTAAAATAGTTTATACATGGCTGCTATAAACGCTACGAGATTTGCAAAGCTATGCAAAATCCAACTTGATATTATTGAACCACCTGAATGTTTTTCATTAATATACCCCATTAACCAACCTGCCAGCCCAGTAACAACAACGATAATGAATGCCATTTTCCAACCTGTAAATGATATAAAAATTGCACCATGAAGCAGTCCGAATAAAAGTCCTTGAATAACATTTCCACTACTAAATCCAATTCTAGCAATTAATCTCTTTGCTAAAAAACCTCTAAAGAAAACTTCTTCAGAGAGCCCTGTCTGTAAAAACGAATAAATTATTGCTGGTACTATAACTTCTGATCCTCTACCTAAAAATTGTGAAGTAGCCATAATAGCAGTATCCATAAATAATATTGTAATAAATAAAGGTAATATCATCAAAATAAAAGTTGTTATAGTAATATGTATGTATTTTCTTTTATTCTTTATAATAATAGGCTTAACACCTATCCAATTAAAAAAGCTTTCACGTTTTCTAATTCTAAACAACCACCATACAAATGGAATAATAGTAAACAATACTATTTGAAGAAGCCCACTAATTAACATATTTAAAATTTCCAAAATAATTTCCCCTTTTTGAAAACAATTTAATTTAAAACATCTCTAGAATTCATGAAAATTGTAGAACGGTTATGTTTGCACACCTTCGAACTGGACACACTTGACCTTTCCTCTTGTCGGAATCCCCTTCTCCCTAAAGGGATGTGATGCCTAATCGTATTCTACAAACGGGTCCTCCATCACAACCACTAACCCGCCTGCTATATGCCTCCAGTTATTTTAGACTTACTAATTCCACAATACATCGTCTTTATAGCCTTCACTGATGCATTTAAAAGTTAGTATGTTTCTAATATTTATAGATTACCTAATACAATTTTTCACAAACTCAGTTATATATACATTTGGACTTATTTCAATATCTTCTTTTTTATGATATCCGTTTTTTAAGTACAAATTAACAGCAGGTAGATTTGTAGTGCCAGTAGATACTGTAATCTTTACTATGTTGTTTTCAAGTTTCTCTACATAGTTAATCAACTTCTCAGCAATCCCCCTTCTAAAGAAGTCAGGATGCACTGCAACTCTGTGTATATCTAAAACATTTTCCATGATCTTGAAAGAAACAATCCCTGTTAAAACATTATTTATATAATATCCATAAAAAATTTCTTCACTTTCCTTTATACTCTTTATAGTATCCTTTAATGGAGGTAATTCTTGAAAACCTATAATCTCAGCTTCAATTTTGTATGAAGCCATTTGTAGTTCTAGTACAGATTTAGATGTTACATCATCTTTTAAATTTAATTTATAAATCATATCGTCCTCTCCTCTAGTCATGACTTTAGCATCTTTCTAAATTTCTTAAATTTTTAACCATACTATATGATTTATAGCCTCGTGGATCATTCTCTTTTATAAAAACTATCTTGTATCCTAATTTAGTATAGAATTTTTCTGCTTGAAACTCTACTGTACCTAAATTAATGCTAAAGACATTTAGCTCTTTTGCTTTTTCCTCTATTTTATACATAAGATTTTTACCAATTCCATTACCTTTATATCTTTCATTCACTACAAGCCAACCTATATACATTGAATCTTCATTTATGCTCCCATGAACTCCTCCAACAAATTTATCATCATCTAATGCTACAAACATTATATTTCTTTCTTCCATTGGATAGATATTATTTTCTTTATTAAATTTTTCTATTTGACTTAATAAGATAGAATGATATTTATCTATTTTGTCAGTATCAACTATAACTTCTACCTGATTATTACTTTTTATATGAAAATCAATATTCTTCAAATAGTAATATCTGGTTGTTCTTGGTGTTTTTTCTGTAACTCCTCCAATATTAAAACCAACAGTTTTAAAATCTTCTACTCTAGATTCAACTTCTGTATATAATTTCATACCTACTGCTTTATTTTTGTAGTAATGACTAACTTCTGAAATCAACGTTTTTAAAACTTCAATATCCTGATAAAACATACTACCAATACTTACCCAATCCCAAGAATAATTTACATATAGACTACCAACCAATTTTTTACCATCAATAGCATAAAAATATTCTGTTGATGAGTCTTTTTCACCAGTATGTTTTAAATTGTAAGCTCTTAATTCTTTTATCAATTCATCTTTATACTTAAAACTTTTGTCCTCTATATACCTCATTTCATCCCCCCCAAAAAAAGTTTGAAAATTTTTGATGTAAATTGAAATAATACAAACTATTATATGTTTATTTCTTTTGTAAGTAGGTCAGTTCTTGATCAAACCATGTTTCAATGTCATCTCGTATATCTAAAACAGAATCATCCAACGATATAGAAAGTCCACGACAACCGCCATCACAATGACCAATTTCTCTTTTTCTCCCACAGCCATATCCCTTTGCAATCAGTTCTTGCAGATTTAGAGGAAACGTTTTGATGGTGTCAGTGTATTCGTGCATCTTCGTCGATTTCACATTGATATGGTAGCCGTTGTTGAGGGAAGCGTTAATTCCCCATAAATCCTTCCGTTTATAACAATACTTGATATAAATATGAAACCCTTTTACTTCCACAACGCAGGTAAGTCCTTTATCCAAATAGCGCTGATGGATTTGCAGAATGAAATCCTGCACATCTGCGGATAAAGGCTTTATCGTATCCTGCACGATGGAAAGCACATCGGTTTCATCCTTTTTCAATACCCTGTAATCACAGCGCAAAAAAACATCTTGGTTGACGAGGGTACGATGGTCTATTTCGGCGATTGCCATGACCTTTAGGCCTGTCAGCATAGTGGGGTTATCTGGATATGTAATTTTTATGGTTTTGATGTCTGACAAGTTTTGCTTTTTTTTATTTATGTCTATGCCTTCAATGCAAATACCGCAATCCTCCAGAAACCGAAGGCATTCTAGGGTTTTAGTAACTGACAGCTTTCCATTAAATACGTTATTTCCACAGTTGAGGGATTGTGGGTTTTCAACTGGCATACCATGATAACCTATGTTCATTAGTATAGTGCTTACATTGTGTAGGAAGGGATAATATACCGAAAGGGTCGTGCGGTTTTCATATTCATGGGCAACTTTTTTGCTATTATCATAAACATCGCCTTTGGTGTATAAAACATCGTAAAGCCGAACCAAAAAGGCTCTGAAGCCCAAAACACCCTGATATATGCTCTCTTCAACTGAAACTTTTGTATAGGTGGGATTAATCACATATGCTTCATGGGTTTCGGGCACCATAATTTCCTTCAAATAGCTTACCACATCTTGAATCGTTTTTCTCATATCTTTCACCTCTTGTAATTTACTTTCCATATACTTCTAAAACTAATTTGCAAACTCCTGTTTATCTGATTAGATATGAACAATTCATGTGTTATGGTGATGAACCTTACCTATGAAGCCATTAATTTTACAGCTATAGCAAAGTGAAAAGTTTAAACATATTATTATATGGAGTTCGACATCCCCCCTTAAGTTCATTCGCTAAAAAAAATAATCTATATCAATCTATATTTTTCTCAAAATCAATTTCTGTTTCTATCTCCCAATATTTTCTTATTAGGCCTGCTTTCTTTGGACTATTATTTATATGGTGGATTATTTTGTTAATCTCGGTTGTATGCCCAATACTTTGTTACGAATATGTGGACATATGATTATGTGATCGTCTCGTAAACACTTTCCTTGTCTGTAACATTTATTTTACTATTTCTTTTCGTAATCTAAAAACTACAGTATTATCTAACTGTAATTCTGGTCCACTATCTATATACCTATAATTCATTTAAAGAAATAGGATTTTGGTAAAATCATATTAACTTGTGGTAAGCCTATAACTGAAAATTCTTAGCATGCTTATTATATTTTAATTTTAAAATATTTTAATCTAATTTATGCTATAATAAAATATAATTGAGTTAGCAACAAAGGAAAGGATGGTGTTTAGATGTTATTAAATTTAGATATTGTTTTTCTAATATCTACATTTGCAATTATATTCTTTACTTTTATGTTTTTAGTGCACACATATGAAGGAACTGTCTGCCAATCTAATAATATAACAGAAACTAAATCTCTAACTTACTATTTTAAATACACCATTCTTAATAAGTTATCCACTATTAATTATGATATCTATAATAAATTTCTGCTGTGGTTATATGTCGTTGAATTCTAATATTGTTAATAAGTATAAAAGCAAATCACAATATTAGAAGGAGTTGTATAACCATGATGAACTTATTACAAACATTATTCAATAGCATTAACGGTTTAACTAATGACTATGGAATTACCATTGTATCTTTGACTATCTTATTTAATGTTATTTTATTACCTTTAAATATAAAGCAAAAAAAGTCAATGAATTTAATGCAGAATTTAAGTGAAGAAGCCAACATCATTAAACAAAAGTATAAGAATAATAAAGCTAAAATGGATGAAGAAATTCAACAACTCTACTCCAGTAACGCTAAATCTTACTTGGGTATTTTATTAATGTTTATTCAAATGCCTGCAGCTATTGTTATGTATAGATTTTTTACAAAGAATATTACAAGCGTATCCACTGTAATCTTCCCTTGGCTAACTTCCTTATCAGTTCCAGACCCATATTTTATACTTCCTATTCTATATGTATTGGTACAAATAGTGCCAAATTTATTAGTTAGCATGAGCATTTTAAAGACAACTAAAATACCGAGACTATCTAAGCAAGTGCTCATCACTCCTACTATTATGGCAGTATTACTAGTATCCAATATACCTTCAGCAATAGGCATATACCTTCTAACAACTTCATTAGTCCAAAGCACACAAAGAATATTTCTTTAATAAATTCTTAAAGCCACTTATATATATCCATCTCCTGTATTCTAAGGAGGTGGATTTTTTACTTGGCTTATCTGGCCCTAAAGATAGACCGTCTTGGCGGAACTTCGTTCCCGTTGAAGGAATGTGGCGTGACTACTATTCAATAACCTTTACATAGCCCCAGCAAACTCAATCTATTAGTACTACTCTTGATAATGGGATATGTCACCTTGAAGTACTATTTGTCTACTACCATCCTTTATATTTATAATATTTAAACACGTAGAATGCATAAATGCTCCACTCCAAAAATCCTCGACTTCTTTATTCTCAAAATATGCAAATAGAGCTTTTAATACTACTGCATGTGTTACTACTAATATTGTTTTTCCCTCATGCTCAGTTATGATTTTTTTTATTTCATTCCCAACCCTTTCCAAAACTTCAAAAAATGTCTCACCACCACTAGATTTATATAGATGAGGATATTGCCACATGTTTTCTTTCTCATCTGGAGAATGCGCTTCAATTTCTGTATGTAACTGACCTTCCCATTCACCAAAGTCCATTTCCATTAAATTATCATTTTGAATTATTTCTATTTTTCTATCTCCACGTATTATCTCTGCTGTCTTGAATGCTCGTCCACTCGTACTTGAAATAATTATATCTATTTCAACTTCTTTTAACTTTTCACCTAACCATTTTGCTTGTTTTTCACCTAGTTCTGTAAGTCTTGAGTCTTTCCTTCCCTGTAATCTGCCCTCTAGATTCCATTCTGTTTGACCATGCCTTGTTATATATAATTTTGTCATCATATCCCCCTACCTTTTGAGTCTAATTACAATTTTTTAAAAATCTTCTTACCCTTGAGATCGTGTGTATTTTACATAACGTCTCCGTGTTTGCGACGTCTCTGAATCAGACCACAGAGTCTAACCCCTTGGCGGAACTTCGTCCCCGGTGATGGGATGCGGTGCATTGACCTTGCATTTTAAACGTGCTTCCAGTATCCTTGTGCAAACACTTTATTCTATATGACGGATAGGGCTCTCTCAGCAGATATCCCTGACATCAATTACTCCACCTTGTTGGTAATCCTCATGTACTAATACTTTAATAACCTTTTCAGCAACTTCATCAACTGATAATAATAATCCGTTATTTTTAAAGTCTTTAAATCTCTCTACTTGCTCAAAATCCTTTATATCTGTTCTTCTTATTTCTGCCTGCATTTCTGTATCCATTATTGCAGGTGCTAACGACAGGATTTTTACGGCTTGTTCTCCTGTACTTTGTTCAACACCCACACATTGTGTAAACAAATCTAACCCTGCTTTTGAAGCACAATAATTTGACCATCCATAATACGGTTTCTTACCTGCTCCTGATGAAATGTTTATAATTCTTTTATCTCCTTCAAATGGTTTAACATGTTTTATAAATTCTGATGTTAATACAATAGGTGCTAATAGATTTACATTTATATTATTTATAATCTCGCTACCTTCACAATCTTCTATACGCTTCATTGGCGCTAAAATACCCGCATTGTTGATTAATGAAATTGCTTTTATTTCTGATAGATTAATTTTATCAAAGACTTTATTCATAAGTTCTGCAATTTTAGAAACTTCTGATAAATCGAATTCTAAATAATCCATTCTACACTTTTTTTCCTTCGCATAATTAGTTAGCTCGTCTTTGGGCCTACGTGTAATGCAAAATATATGGTGTTTACTATCAATTAGCTTCCTTACCAAAGAATTCCCCAATCCCCTTGATGTGCCAGTGATTATGAACACTTTCATTTGACTTTTCCTCCTTAGTTTGAATTCTAGCATAGTAGCCTAATCATGCCTCATTGTCATGTAACGTTCAGGCTGCAGTTGGACTTTCATTTATTACGAAAATAAAGCCTAACCCACCGACGGAAACATCGGCGTTAATTTGCTCCTTTACATTGATGTCCTTTATTTTGTTATGATAATCAAATCACTTAAAAAGTACCCCAAGATTTATAATTCCAAACTCAGCCACAGTGCTGGACGAACTCCGCCACTGTTATCGCAGGTTGAAGGGTGTATCGTGTTGCTGCTGTATCGGAAGGTGCCGTTTCCCTGAATGCCTATATTGCCGTCGCCATGGATATATACGGCTCTTCTATTGTCACGCCCGGGCGACCGAAGCCACCACCACCATACATACCCATCGAATGTTGATCTTCGCTTGTTGTTGTTTTTGTCTTTCCTTTGAAACCAGTATCGTTGTTTGGAGCTGCGGTTTTCAAGGTTTTTACTGCTGTCCCCGAAATATTTGTACACCACTTCTTCAATGCTTAGAAGAAAGATGTAATCACGAGTATCTCCTCCGCCTTTTGAACCGTACCACTGATTTTCCTGGTTTTTGTTCAATACGGGAATGATTCTTGACTGTTCGGCCGCAGTGAATTTATTATAAAACTCACCGTTAAGATATTTTCTTAGGGAGCAGTCAGCCCATGTCACATCACCAACGCGATTATTATAGGGCTGTTGTTCGATCATATATTCAGTTATAATCAGGACCGCATTACCTTTTATATCAAGAACGCGCCAATGATACCCACCAAATGGCACGATTGAGCCGATATTAAATTCCCTCATTCTCTTTCTCCTCGTATAATATATTTTATGTAGTTCTGTTTCAATACGCCTACAAGAACAAATGCTCATTAACTTAACGACAAGTTACTATTTACCACCTATTGCTGTTATTCACCTTAGAATACAATTTTCTTCTATATATGACCTAAGCATTATTTTTCCATGATTATATTATTGGGTACTTTCAAAAGGTTTCAGCTAACTTTTCAGTGTTTGAGATACCTTCAAACTGGACCCACTTGACCTTTCCTCTTGTCGGGGCTTATACCCAGTGAGAAGGTGTGTTGCTGAACCTGCCCTTAACACGTAATGCCAGTATCCTTGCTCAAAAACATTGTTATGTATAGTCTGTCGACTTCGAAGAACCGAGGCTGACAGAACGTCAGCCCCTATAACAATTCCAGTTATTGTATGGGTTTTCCAAAAAACTTTGAGCGTTGTTCCATAGCTATATTCAGTTTACCTCTTATCTCTGTTAACCAATCAGGTTCATTGTTCCAAACTTCTGCAGTGGATCGTAGAATTCTAGTATATGCATATAGGTTGGCAAATCTCCTGAATATTGGTAGATAAGATAGCATTTCGTCAGTAACATTAAACTCTTCATTATAACCTTTGATAAAGCTATCCTTCATTAAGAAATAATTCTCTTTTGGTATTTCATTCTTTATGCTATCTAATGCTCTTTCAATGTCCATAGCATACCAATGATACATTGCATCATCAAAGTCGATAATATTTAATACATCTTTAGCTTGATCATAAAAAACATTATCTAACTCAAAATCGTAATGGATTAATCCGAAATTCTTTTCATTCTTTGGTATTTTAGATAAATATGTTTCTAATATTTTTATCTCCTCAATTGCTGAAATGTCATAAGATAAATTTGATAATTCTTTATCAATCCAAAGAAAAACATCCTCATATGTCCAACGTAATTTTGTAATAGGCTTATAGTCTGAGGATAACTTATGGAGTTTCCCTAGATAACTTCCATGTTTCTTGCAAATTTCCGGGGTGTATTCTATCTCTCCCAGTTGTACCCCATCCACTCTTTCAAAAACAACAGCATAAAAATCACCCCAAGGTGTATATACTTCTATAAATTCTTCATTATTTTTAGAAACTATTATACTTAATGCTGGATAATCTCTAGACATTAAGAAGCGGATAAAATCTAATTCACCAACAAGATTATTTATATCTTTTTCTCCAACGGGTGAGAATCTTAGAAATCTTGTTTTTCCTTTATATTTAAATGGATAAACTGCATTTGATGAAATTCTATAGAAATTGAACATATCTATAGAAGCTAAATCATACTCCCAATTCTCTAATATCATTTTAGCTAAATCTTTATTATCAAAAAAGCATTTTAGTTTTAACATGTTATTCTCCTCTTTCATAATTTTTTATGCCCTAACAGGATTTGAAACAGTAAAATAACATTAATAAATTCTAGTCAGCTTAAAAGAACTGATAGTATTTACTGCTTCAACTTAAATATCAATCACCTTGTTTTGTATTACTCGACGTTTCATGCCAATCACTCCTTTCAAAATTCCTATTTTATTATTCTTCTTTTAACCGCCGCACGATGCGGCGACAATACACTCGATTTTATATAACGTCCTCTCATTTGCGACGCCTTCAAACTGGACCCTATAGGAGCTTAGCTCCCAGTGAGAAGGTGTGGTCACTAACCGCTCCCTCAATCTATAATACTTAACCAAATGCAAACACATTGTTAGCAGATTCATTCTTGATAAAATTCTCTACAACTGTCCCTTTATCCTTTCTTTAAAAACAATAAATTTATTTAACTCACTCTAAAGCACCTAATTGATAGATTTCTTTTAATTCTTTTTCATTTTTTGATCTTTCAATATGGTTTGAATTAGTTCTTCTATTGTTCCCTTGCATTTGCAGACACCGTCTAAATGGTAAAATGTACTCGTCATTTCAAGGTCATTTATTTCATCATTCTTAGAATACAAGTATGCTTTAATCCCATTTCCAAGCGCAATACCTAATTCAACATGACTGCCTTTGCCTGCTGGGAATAAAACAACAATAAAATCTGACTTCAATACTCCATCTAATTCCTTATTCCCTATATCTTTGAGTTGATCAATTGAAGTAATATTATCATTTAATGTCCAATCATATGTATGAATAAACCCCTCATTTATTAAGCTCTCACTTACAAATCGCACAGTTTCTATATTCTTAAGACTTGAAGCAATATAAAATTTTTTCATTAATCCTCCATGATTTTGATGTTTTTTTTAATTATTATAGTTATGACTGATTTCCTATAACATCTCAATGTCTACAATCCCTAAACTGGACACCATAGGAATACTCCTTGGTGGTGCTTCGTACCCCGTGAGAAGACTGTGGTACTCTGATCTTTTCCTAAGTACGTGTTTCCATCACTTTATGCAAATGTTTTGTTAAAGGGAGTAGTGACATCTTTCATAAATGATACGTCATCAATTATTTTTAAAATTTTACTAATCAATATCTTTTTCTATAACAATATATGCCTGTCCTGCGTTCATGCTATCGCCTAAAGCGCATGCAGATATATGCTTAACTTTCCAGCCTTCTTCTAGATATCTGTTAACGATATTCAAGCCGTCATCTTCTTTTGCGCCTAGCATTTTTCCATTACTTCTAACCCATATCACCTTTTCCATCATAAAACACTCCTCTTATATAATCTATAAATTATCCACAATAGTTACACTACTAACTGGAATTCACCAACGTTCTATATCTTATTATACTTTTGCAAATATACCTTCTTTAATTCTTCCGGTGAAATCAAATAACAAAGCATTACATCATTAAAATATATTAATACATCACACAACTTCTCTACAAAGTAATTTCTTATCTCTTCATCATTCATAATGTGATTATCGCTTTTTTCTTGATTATATCAGCTACTTCACAACCTCAATCATCATCCACAATCTTTTAAAATAGACTCCAAAGAACAACCCGCTCTCTCTATTTCCTATAACGTTTTGGATTGCCGACGTGTCCCAAACTTAGTGACACTTAGACTTGCTGAAGGCATGTGGTACTGCCATACTACTTACTCCTGCTACTGCACTTTTACATCTGTTGTTATCTAATGTAGAAGGCCCCTTGATTCAGAGCCCGATAGAACGTTATCCCCATAAAAATTACCTATTTCTATTTTTCGGAGTTATATAATTGCTTTTACTTAAGTTTTTAAGAATATCTTTCAATAGTTTGTATATTACTAATGTCTTTTCACTACTTCCAACAATAAAGCCAGAGTTTAAATGTTTATCTTCATTATTCCATATGATATTTAATACAGGTTTTCCCTGTCCCCATCTGCCACTATGACTTTTAGAAATCTTTGTATCACAAATTTTATCAAATGGTATAAATAACGACCTCTTTGTAAAATATCTTATAAAATGTATTCCTTCATCTGTTTGCCAGTACTTGCCTGCACCCCGAGAAATAAAAGTATACCTTAAATATTTTTTCCACCACTTTTCATCAATAACTGTACCAAAATAATATCCTTTTAGCTTTTCCACACTATATTCCTCCAAGAACATATTATATTTAAGCATTAAATTAGCTACTGAGGCTTTGCCATCATCAAATCCGCCACCCATGCGGCGTTCTTTTGCCTCCCATTTTATATAGCGTCACAGTGTATATTTAAGAGTAATGTGCAGTAGGCTACTAAAGATAATCTCTTTTTTAATTATAACAATATTTACCAAAAATAATTATCAAAACACATTATGAATTTTAGTTACTCCGTCAACATATCTGCAAATAATAAACTGTAGGCTTTTCATACTCCAATCCAAATTCGCTCTCAGATATATAAACGAATTATCAACTTCTACAATAGTGTCATTTATAAGATATTGAAAATCAAAATATTTATCGTATTCTTCATTGTATCCTGGTGTTTTAATTCGGATAGGTGTAAACACGTTAACTGGCTGTTGTGATATTTTTTTCACTACTCTGGTTCTAATATTATATTGATGAGTAAAGTTACTTCCACCATTCATATCATCATTTCCAATATAGATCGTCATGCCATCCTGTGATACAGCTGCGTACAACATCGAAATACCATATGACTTAAGCCGCTCATATGAAATTCGATTCGTAACTATTGAATCATTTATATTATATACCACTAACCCAAATGTACCCTGTATAACAGCTGAGTTATTATCGCCATACAACAACTGTGGCATTTCAGAACCAATATTCATTTGTTCAATGTCTGACAAATCTACTCCTAATTCACTAGTATCGTTATTAGCATATTTGTAATAAGTAAATATAGAAACTGTAATTAATACTAATATAAAAGCTATAATTATGTTTTTTTGTTTTTGAGTAATCATAAATTTCTTACACTCCATTTGTCTAATATAATAATAATCCTTAATTCACATCAACTATCTGTTGTACCATCTTTTCAGCCCTGTTTTTACTCATTCCTCCACATTCTTTGCTAAGGATGGCATATACCGTCTCAGTGTCTGCAAGTCCCTGAACTGGACACCATAGGAATACCCCTTGGTAGTGCTTGCACCCAGTGAATGTGGTGTTCTGATTCTGATTGAAACTTTAAAACATACTTTCAACACCCTTGTGCAGACACAATATTAGGAGCAACTAAAAACTAAACCCTCTATAGAATCTACACCTTTTAAAAATACGGCCCTTAACTGTCCCGCATTTGCGACGCCTTCGAACTGGACCCGATTGACCTTACCCTTGGTGGTGCCCTTTATCCTTTCTTTAAAAGCAATAAATTTATTTTACTTTACCTAAATTCTATATTTATTCCTATTATACTTAATCATACAAAATGAACGTTCTAAGAACTTAGCATTTAAATAAAAATCCAGCTATAAACTGGCCTCTATTATTTACTAATTCTCCCGCCGAAGGGATGTGGTTCTTTGCCCCTGCACCCTGACCGTTTCCGTCAGCACCTCCCGTAAACATAATGTTATATGACGTAAACTAGTGAGTACTCGTTTTAAGTAATGCCTTCAGATCTTTAATTTCTATTCCAATAATTCGTTCACTCAATACTCTAGTTATTCTAGATGACTATAATTTTCTGAGCAAAACGTGATTAAAAAGCGAAACGCTTTTATATGGCTCTAGATCTGATACTTTCATTTCAATATCAAAAACTTTATCCATCCATAATGGCTCTTTCTTTTTATCTTTGTTACTCTGCAAACCAAAAAACGTCTGTAGGCTTAATATTTTCTCAATTTTAAGATCGCAACTCCACTTTGATAGTTCTTCGGGATAATATACATGCACTGTACCAAAAGTGTTAGAAATTTGTCCACCTTCAAGTAAATCAACAGCCCCGTCTATATCATTAGCAACAGCTTTGGACATTATTCTACCGTCATTATTATTTTTTACTATAGATAAAACTCCACCACTTTTAAGTATACGTGAAAATTCTTTCACAATTTCGGCTCGTTCTGAGATGAACTCTAATACATTATGACATACAATAACATCAAAAGTACCATCACCAAAATCATTCAATTTCTCATATTTCCCGATTATCTGTGTATACTTATTTTCGCATTCACGTTCTTCAACCATATCAACATTGGGCTCAATTGCGATAACTTCATTATTTTTTGCCAAATAATTTGCTGTTGTCCCAAAACCACTCCCAAAATCAAGAATTTTCAAGTTTTTAGTTTCAATATATCTTTCTAATTGTGCCCATTTAAGTTTATAAAGCATTATTATGTCTGGATCTTTAATTTTATTTTTGAAATTTCTCAAATATTCGTTAAGCATTTCATTCTCCTCCTATTATATAAATAAATCTGGAATCCACAGTTTCTCGGCGGAGCTTGATATAATAAGAAACCATCGATTTCTATATACTTAATCTTACAAAATGAACATTCTAAGAACTTAGCATTTAAATAAAAATCCAGCTATAAACTGGACTCTATGATTTACTAATTCTATCTTTTTCACCGAAACCCTATAAACCTGACCCTAATAAACATATTTCATTAATAATTATTTATAAATAGCCTTTAGTCCAGTACCTATACTAAAAATTCTATTTATTATAATGAATAAGTCCTTCATAAAAGCTAATTTTCTATAATAGCAACACCTTGTAAGAATATTTCCGCTAACGTTCTCGTGTTTGCGACGTTCTGACAGATTATTAATTTCCCAAGCCAAAATGTTGCTAACCCTATGTTATATGCTATCCTGTCGATTCTAAATTTTCTACCCTCACTAAACCATTGATTTTATGGCATATAGAAAAGATACTATGCATTAATTATTAATTTTTATTAGGGTACGGTTTACTTGCTTTTACTAGGATTCTATTTGATTTGTTTGTATAAACTCAATAATGGGTTTAAGATTTTCTTTTTTCGTCCAATCATGTTTTGAGCCAATTGCTTGTATTAAAGCAGTTTCCCAAGGTTCATAGGTGGCTGGATCTTTTCTTTCGACAGCTTTTTTTAACATATTGCATAATATACGATCTTTCCAAGACATAATTTCTTCATTCCATGCACCCCTGCAATAAAAACAAGGAATATGTGCAAGCTCAATCTTAAAATTATGCTCTTTTAATACAGCCATTGCCTTTTCATCGTATGGGGATGCTCCTACTGCAAATACTATAAGCTTCCTGTCCTTTAGTTTTTCTTGATGTTTTCTAAGGAAAGAAATACCTGCAATTCCTGTAGCATATATGCCTCCACCCAATATAACAGTATCATACTTTTCTATCTGCTCGATTGTAACTCTTTTTGTTTCAATCAAATCGCAGGATAATTCTTCTGCTAGCCATTCTGCATATTTTTTTGTTGCTCCATACTTAGACTGATAAATCACAATTGTATTACTCATGCATTATACCCTCCTCATTGCAAATGTAATGTCAGTTTGACACAACATCCATACCCATAAGAAACTCCAATAGACAGACAACCAGTATCTTCAGCTGCTTCAGTATCTGAAATCCTATCCCCTACCACTATCGCACTACACCACTCAGTTTCATCTAAAACCTGTTTTATCTGTTGTGATTTAATAAGTGCTTCAACTCTCGACTTGATAATAGAAAACTTGTCTACAATTAAAAAGGTATTTAGTATTCTATTTGCATAGATATCACTACCATTTGTACAAATCCAAAGAGTGTACCCTGCTTTCTTGAGTTTGACTAGAATATCAACAACACCATCATATAGCTTTCCAGATTGAATTAAGAGTTTTTCCTCGATTGACCTTACCTCATATCGAATGATTTCCACTTCTTCATTGGTTATTTTATCTTCAAAAATTATTCTGTAAATATCTATCGTAGGTTTTCCTATAAGCTCTATCAACTTATCTCTTTCCCATGTTTCTACTCCTCTTGTCATGCAAACTTGATTTACAGCATCAACAAATATCGTATCAGTTTTAAACAATGTAGCATCTAAGTCGAATATAATAGTTAGACCTCAGAGATATACCACAAGGTGGAGTTTTACTCTTAGCGAAGGGATGTGGTGCATATCGCCCTAGGCTTGTACCCTAGTGCACCCTTGCACAAATATTTTGTTAAAATAAATAATATGTAACTAGCTTGCTAAGGTTTGTTCTCATAACCTATACTAATGTAAATGTGAATCCTAATTTGCACACTTATTAGAATCTTAAAATGTTCAATAATTAGAATATGAACACTGCTAGCAAGTTAAAGTAACTCACCGTTTTCACTATAGAATGAATTGCAAAATTTCATGACACCACAAACCTTATCTACATTGATTCTGTTTAGGAAAAGAATCTTTAGGTATTCATTTTCAGGATTATTTTCTGACAGAATAATATTATATTGCAATGCAGGCTTAAATCCAAATTGTAAATAGTAATCTCCCCCTATTAATGCAACCCATTCATAACCTAATGCTTTTGCTTCTTTTAACCCATTCTTTATAAGTTGTTTCCCAATTCCCTTGTTTTGATAGACAGGTGACACTGCTAATGGCCCTAAAGATAAACCTTTATTCTTTCCAATATGTGCTTCAGACAGTAAAATGTATCCTATAATTTTTCCATTCAACACGGCTACTTGGCATAGTTCTTTCACAAAACCCCTGTCGTAGGTAACTTTCTCCACAAACTCCCACTCATTAAATACTTCATCCTTACCCTCACGATAAAAAGCTGATTTTACTGTCGCTTTGATCTCTTGCAAATCCTTTTTTGTTACGTTTCTAATCTCTATCATTAGTACTCTCCCTCGCTTAATATCATAAAAATAGTTTTTCTCATCAACAGACCCTCAAAGAACAACTCCGATATCGCCGTGTCACGGTATAGCGATTCACGACGTTCTCTCTTTTAACGCCTTGGCGGAAAAAGTGGCGCATGTCTTTGCCTCCCAAGGACTGTGATACCCTGAGGAATTATATTTTCCAATTTTATTTACCAATTCAACGCTGCTCAATTCATTTATTGCTTCTTCTGCGAAATAATTTGAGTCAGAACCTAGAGCACTTAAACCAACAGATTCTCTATCCATGTTTATCTGTCCCAGATTAATCGTTGCTCAAATGCTTCCTTTTGAAGTTCTAAATCTTCTATCATCTCCTGTAAAGGAATTATGCCTTCGGCTTCATCTTTAAAATCATCAATGATAGTTTTAGTAAACAGAATTCTATTTTCAACACGATCCTTCAATCCTACTAGTTCTAAGTCTGTCAAAATATCATTGTGTAATTGTTCTTTATCCTCTTTTTTATTGCCTTTTGAAAAATATACAATATTTCGTGTAATAAAATAAATAACATCATCATCGAGTAATGTTATAAAATCCTTTATATTTACCAAAGTCTCTATTATTAAAGCATCTGCATCAGAGTTCTTTCCTCGATATGCTCAGGACATTTTTTATATAGTTTTCTAGTTTGTACCTCCAACATCAACTTTTGGTTTTCTTTAATTTCTATACAATTTGAATGATTGAAATAGTACATCTATCTTTTCTATTGAAACATGTAGTAATGATTCTTTACTATTACTAAATGTATTATCCAATTTTCCATATCTCACTTTCTAAGTGTCTTTTAACTTCTTCCTTTACAATACTTGGTTCAGCTTTTACACATTAGTTTCTTAATGTTATTTATGTTTCATTTGTTTAGAGCATATTCCACCACTTACTTCAACTGATAAATCAGAAATAAATGCTAATGTATTGTTAATCTTATCATCAAATATTTCTTTTGAAATATCATAATTAAGCAATTCCCTCATTTTTGCAACATGAACAACGAAATCTTCTCCGTAATGACCTATTACTTCATCGACACTTTTGTCTACACAAGCATGATCAAAAAAGGTAATCCATATTCCGATATTTCCAAAATGGTCAAGTATGTCAGCATCTTGTACAATTTTTATATATTCTGGGTAAATGTTTTCTTTTAATCTAATTTGATGGTTTTTAATTATTTCACAAATTCTATCTAAGTCACTTTGACTACAATATTCATTCAGAATTTCTCTAGCAACGATAGCACCATATTTCCCATGTGGCTCTACCCCCTTAGATATGTCATGAAACCATGATGCAACTCTAATAATATCGTCGTTAGAACCATCATTTGATATCATTTTTCTTAATAAAATAGCTAAAGATGCAACTCTTTCACCATGCCGATATGTATATCCTCTTTCCCTATTGCTACGTTCTTTCCGATTTGCTAATTGCTTTGTAGCTATCTCCTTAATTTTTATAAGATCCATTTAATTCCTCCCCCGGCCTATTTTTTGTACCTGACATCGACATCACCTGCGTCAATTTCAGCGAACGTTCTACCTGTTTATGACGCCTTCGAACTGAACCCTCTAGGAATACCCCTTGGGGTGCTTGTCATCCAGTGAGAAGGTGTGGTGCTCTGACTTTTCTCTTAATGCGTGTCCGGCACCTTTATTCAAATGTATTGTTCTCCGATGCCATACGACCTATGACTCAGAGGGCGACAGGACGTCGCACCCTTAATCTCTACCCTTAATACTTTAGATAATAAATACGATAAACTTGGTCACAACCTCTTAATTAACTACTGATTTACTGAAAATTTCGATTTCTCGTCCTTTTTCGTCGTTAGTTTTATAAATATATTCCCAACCTAATTTCCTGTAATAATGGGAAGTATGTTCAGTTCTTAGATAGACCTTCTCAAAACCAATTCTCTTTACAACTTCTTGAACTCTTTTAATTAACTTCTCTGCAATACCTTGACTTCTATATTTGGGACTAACATATAATGAGGCTTACTAAAATACTCAGTAATCTGCTCTAACTTTTTAGAATTCTTTTCGGATTCTATAACAAACTCGTTACAAATCCAATTTGACACAGTTTCTACATATTTTGGATGATTATATAAATAATCGATATACATTTTAATCTCTCCACCTCAATAAAATTATGATTAGTTTTTTTCTTATCCTTAGTAGGACGCCGAGGCCTTTACGTGTGGTTTCGGAGAACGTCTCCGTGTTTGCGACGTCTTCGAACTGGCCCTATAGGAATACCCCTTGGCGGTGCTTGTCACCCAGTGAGAAGATGTAATGCTCTGGCCTTCCCCTTAACACGTGCTTCCAGCACCTTTATGCAAATGTACTGTATAGTGAGTAGTGCCATCCTTTTTAAAGGATTCACTGTACATACTTAAACAAGCAATTGTTAGATGTCAGAGCATGCCCACGCATCAATTTCCACTTTAAATACAGGATCACCTAAGGAGGCCACATATAACATTGTCATACATGGCTCGTGACCATTGAATACCTTTGAAATAACTTCTCTACGTCTTAAACTGTCAATGTCTCCAACTAGATAAAATACTACTTTGACTAAATCCTTAACATTCATATTAGCTGCGTGTAAGTTCTTGATGATATTATCCATAGCAATTTCAATTTGTTTTATCGGATCACTTGGGACTATCCCATTCTCATCTTTTCCAAGTTGTCCAGATAAAACTAGCCAACGGTTTTTTCCTGACACCTCTATTTGATGAGTATAAGCAGCAACTGGACTGTGGATATTATTGGGATTTCTAAATTCTTTCATAAAATCGCTCCTCTGAATTTTTTTATTGTTTATCTTAATATTGAATAAATTTCAGGCCTTAATTTCATCTTTTAAGCTATTTATATAACCAAATGCAAACACATTGTTATGTAACGTGGGAGGACCTGTAACTCAGAGTCCGACAGAACGTCGGTCTCTCAAATTCTATAGAGCAGCCTTGATTTAAACGTAATCTAAAATTGTATTAGATAACTTTTACATAGCGATATTCATTTAGTTTTTTACCAATAATAATTGCTTTAACTGTCCCATCATGTTTGAATCCAACTTTTTCATAGAATTTTCTAGCATTCAAGTTCTCTTCAAGAACCCATAGAGTTACTTCCTTATAAGCTCTTTTTTTTAATTCATTCAATCCCCAACTTATTAATTGTGTACCTATTCCAATATTCCAGTACTCTGGTAATAGGTATATCCCTCTTATTTCACCGTACAAATCTTCTTTGTCTGTATCTCTACACTTCCCGATACAAATTAATCCCACTGCTTTATTATCTTTATATATTATTGCATCTTCTTCCCAGCCTTCTTTTAATGCTTTTCTAAAGTACTCAGTTCTTTTATCCGATGTAATGTTATCCAAAATTTCATCAGGGACAATGTTTTTATATGCCATTTTCCATGATTGTGAGTGAATTACCCCTAGTATTTCTGCGTCATCAACACTTGCATATCGAATATTACACATCATTGTTATTTCTCCATTCTTTATATCCACCTTAATATACAAATACATCATTTCTATACAACGTTTCAGCATTTGCGACGCCTTCAAACTGGACCCCAAAGGCATACCCCTTGACGGTGCTTGCACCCAGTGAGAAGGTGTGCCCCGCTGAATTTTCCTCAAAACTTGCTCCCCGCACCTCCCATAAACACAGTGTTAGGGGAAGTTGCATACTAAACCCTTATAAACAATCACCGAATCGCTTTAACTCATCGCATTCGTAATATTTTTGTTTCCATATTTCATGTAATTGAGCTGCTTTTTTTAAATATTCAGTACTTAGATCTTCATTACTTAGCTTTGAATAAATTCTTGCTTTTGTTATATATAAATAATCTAAGTTTTCAAGGTTTCTATTATTCTTAACCGCCATATTACATAAATCCAAAGCTTCTTGAAATTCAGCTACATTAAGTTTTATGACTGCTTTATTTACATAAATCCAATATAAGTTCGTTGGTTTTAGCTGTAATGCCTTGTTATAGCATTCCTCAGCTTCTTTATATCTCTTTAAACAGGCAAGAGCAACTCCTTTACTAAGATAAAGGTCTGCATTTCTCATTTCCTTTGAGATTAAATTATCCAATATGTCTATTGCTTCTTCATACCTTTTAAAATGCTCATTACAAAGCAGGGAAGCTATTTGAAAATTGGTTTCTTTATTGGGTTTAAAATCCATAACCCTTTTCAAATAGTTTAATGCTTCATCAAATTTTTCAGATTGAATAAGCGCAATATATTGAAGTTGAAATATGTGTTTTTCTCTTGGATATTTTTCAAGTAAAATACTACACTCTTTTGTTACTTCTTCATTCCTATTACTTCTTAACAAATCATAGATTTCTATTATCTTCTTTCGTTCTTTTATTTTAAATAAAAGTGACATCTGGTCACCTCTTTTCTCTTATATAATGCCGCAATTTAAAAAGCAATTTCACCTAACGTTCCAGTGTCTGCAACGTCCCTGAACCGGACCCGCATGACCCTCCCCCTGGTGGAACTTTGTTCCCGGTAAAGGGATGTGGTATGCTGACCTTTCCCTTCAGTACGCGCACGCCCGCACCTCCTGTAAACACGCTGTTATATAATGTTATTTTTCATACATATTATTTATGTAATGCATAATATTACCATAGATACTTAAAAATAAAAGAGTTTCTATCACTAAAACTCCTTTTGATATAATTCAAGATTTTCCAAATCTATTATAAAGCCCCCATGAGTTAGTATATCTAAACCTAATAGACCATTTATATCTTCATATTGAAATGTTGTGAAGTATAATTTATACTCCTGAACAGAAAAATTACCAACTTTGATCTCATCATTCTCCTTTGAAAACGCATGCTCTTTCCCACCTATTCCATATGATACAACTAAATCATCTTCGGCACTTACCTTGATGCCAATTTCATCGACGGATTCTACGAAATCAAAGTATGTGATGCCCCACGTCTCCGTGTTTGCGACACCTTCGAACTGGACCCAATAGATAGACCGCCTTGGCGGAACTTCGTTCCCAATGAGAAGGTGTGGTGCTGAACCTGCCCATAAAACATGCTACCAGCTTATTGCGCCGTGTTTTTTCTTTGTTTTTAATTCCCACATAGTTACTCCTATAGCCATTATGATTGAATAAGCAACAAATATCAAGTATGGTATAGTGCTACCATGATTGTATTCAGGATTTATCAAAAAAAGACTGATGAATAAATTCTGTGTAAAGTGCAATACAGAAGCAGGAATAACGTTCCCTTTCGATTTTTTTGTAACCCAGTAATAAATAAAACTATCAGCAATACACCCAGATACAAATAATACGATAGGTGCTGTCATAGTCCCTAGCCAAAACAAATGATAATGCCATAATGCCCATATTATGCCTACAAGTAAAGGTGTTGTAAAGAAGCCATATAACTTATCCAATTTTTCTTGTAGAAACCCTCTCCAACCTATTTCTTCTGCAATCAAAGCCCACATAATTATTATCAGCTTCTTTTTTGTAATACCTGTTATAAATAGATTTCCATCTACAAAAATGAGCGATGTCAACTTTGAAATAGTTAATATAGTTAATGGTAGCAATACTGCTATTGCGATATAACCAATTCTTATATTGTCAAAATAACACTTTTTTATAAACAACTGCATCTCTCTGCTACCACCTAAAGTTGCAACAACAATCAAGGCCGCAAGCGTTGGTGTCATTGTTTGAATGCCATACATAATAAAGTTCGGCATTCCAGATTGAAAAATACTGAAATTCTTTACGATAAATAAGCATATCAACGGTAGCCCAAATACAAAAATAAAAAATAGCGCAATATTTTTCTTAATGGTTTCATCTTTCATATTGGTAGCCCTCACAATAAGCTAGTATAAATAATCTTTGCTTCACATTATCCTACAAGTATGAATTAACAAAGCTCTTAACATCCTCTTATACAATCGGCGGCAGGACGCCACGGTCTAAGCGTATGGTTTCGGAGAACGTCTCGGATTTGCGACACCTTCGAACTGGACCCTAAAGGAATGCCCCTTAGCGGTGCTCGCACCCAGTGAGAAGGCGTGGTGCTCTGACCCTGCCCTTAACATGTGCCCGCCCGCACCCTTGCCATAAACACATTGTCCTACGCAGTACAATATCATTACTGTAGTAAAATACCACCATAACCTTTAATACTTCTTTATTAGTAGATAATTAATCTACTCAGTTACCATAAAACCTACACTTCCTTTTGCTTTTTTACCTATAACTATAAATGTATAAGTGTTTGTTTTGGGTATAGTAAGATTGAATTTTCCCGAAGAAGCATTATTACCTCTATATATTTCTGTACCATCAACATCAGCAACAGTTATATCCAGACGACCTGAAATATTTTCTATGAAAACAGCTATAATATCCCCTTCTTCTAATTGTATATTATGAGTTTTTGTATCATTTAAAATATCATACTCCAACAAAAATTGTTTATCATTACTTGTTCTACTACCATCAAACACCTGCTTATTACAACCAATTAAAGAAATTGAAACAATAATAATAAAAATTAAAAAATAATTCTTTTTCATATGATCTCCTCTTCCAATATATTTTACAAATCATTGTAATATCTTTTTATATCAAGACTTATATTAGTAAGTTGCTATCTTTAGTTATATATTGCGTAGAACGTCTCCGTGTTTGCGACGCCTTCCGAGCTGGACCCCAAAGATAGACCGTCTTGACGGAACTTCGTTTCCGGTGAAGGGATGTGGTGCGCTAACCTTTCCCTAAAACGTGCCCGCCCGCACCCTTGTGCAAACACATTATTAGACGGCGAACTTTACGCACAAATAAACGCTACAAGTAGTTTAAGCTTTATTTATGTATTTTTCAACAACTTTTACAATAGATTTATCCAGTCTCTTCTGCTATAGAGAATTCTAATTATCGTTACTAGTTTTTTCTTTTCTCTAATGACATAAAATATTATGTAATTATCAACAATTACTTGTCTAATTCCTAATTGACACAGTCGATTGTCTTTTACTAACGCATGTGGAAAAGGCATTTCTTCTAGACTAAGAACTGCCTTTTAATAGTATTTAGTACTTTCAATGCTAGTTCTGGTTCTAATAGCTCTTTTGCAATGTAATTTGCTATATGATGTAAGTCAGCTTCCGCAGGTTCAGTAATTTCTATACTATAATTATTACTTTTCACTTTTTAGGCCTTCCCTAATATCTTCTATAGCTTTTGTGAATGGTCTTACTCTTTTCTTTTCCATAGATTCCATTCCTTCTTCTAATAGTTTATATAGTTCAAATTTATCTACAAGTCGCTCATATGTTTCAATACTCATTACTACTAAATCACCTTTCCCATTCTTTGTTATATATACAGGCTCATTGTACTCGTTGCAAAATTTAGATATTTCATTATAATTGTTTCTTAAATCAGAACTAGGTCTTATTGATGGCATAATATGCACCTCCTGTTTTTATTATATGCATATTATATCAAAATATAGATATATAATCAATTTCAATATAGTTTGTCGTCTAACGTTCCTGCCATTCCTGACGCCTTCGAACTGGACCCCAAAGGATACTCCTTGGCGGTGCTTGCACCTAGTGAGAAGATGTGGTGTTGACCTCGCTCCATTACGGTTAATACAGAGACTTGCTTCATGACGGTCCTTCTTGCCCCGCTGTGGGGATGGTCATGTTATATGTAGTGACAACCCCCAAAGCAATGCTTAATATCGACTACCAGATTTACTCATTGGATAAGCAAACCAATTGATTATATAAATCGCTGTTTATTCTATGGTTTAGCTCTAACTTTTCTAGCAAGAAGACAATACCAAGTGCCCACAATCCATCCTTATCTATTATTGCTCTTTTTGAAGCTTCTTCTATATAAGGTATCAATTCAAGCGGTTCGGCATCACGTAAAATTTCTATGATTGTATAAACCCCAGGCCAATTTATATCTTGGAACCATTGCATAATGTAGGGTAAAACCGGCTTAATTCGAGGATAACCTATTAACTTCAACACAACTGCAGCATTTTGCCAGCAGCCTTTGTGACAGATATCATTCGACTGTTTAGCCAATAATACTATATCTTCATCATCAATTTCTTCAAGTCTTCTTATTGCATTCTCTTGAATTTCTCTAGGTTTACCCCAATCCAAATCAGCAATTAATTCTTTAATCATCATATTCAATCTCCTAAATAATAAAACTTTATATTCAACCCCGAAATTGCCCTTACACATAACGGTCTCTGCCATTCCCGCGCCTTCGAACTGGGCCCCATAGGAATACCCCTTAGTGGAGCTTCGCTCCCAGTGAGAAGAGTGTGGTGCTGAACTTTCCCCAGACAACCCTTCTAGCACCTTTATGCAAATGTATTGTTCTCTGATGTGCGGTGCACTCATGAATCTTAGGCACCTTTGCCACTATGGACATGGCACCTTCAATTTTTTTTGAGCAAGATTATTCTATAATTCCCATTGAACATAGATGGTTCATCCTTAATAATGTAAATTGGTAATCCATCTGTTATATCTTCAAAACAACGGTTAATGTCTGTACCTATTATCGATGTGGCTTTGTTTATTAGTTTTCTAAATATTGATACTCTATTTTTCACAATAAATTTATCAAAAACTAAGATTTCACCACCATCTTTGATTACTCTCAAAGCTTCACAAATAGCTTCTCTAGGATTCTCTACAACACTTAACACCAAATTAAGAATAGCAAAATCAAATGATTCATCCTCAAATTCTAAATTTTCAGCATTCATATTAAGTAAATTTACATTTCTATCTTTAGACTTTTCTTTCGCCTTAGATAACATAGCATCAGAAATATCAATTCCTGTAACTAAACACTGAAATGGAATCAGATTTATATCTTGACCAGTTCCTACTCCTACCATAAGTATTTTATCATTAGGATTTAAATTTAACAAACTAATCGCTCTTTTTCTTCCCTTAATAAAAAATTTTCCAAAGATAATATCATATATTGGAGCTAATCGTTTGTACTTTGATATGTTGGTTGAATTTTTCATGATTGATTTACCTCGCTTTTATTGATTTCATCCTAAAAATGGTATTTTATCCTCCAAGGTTAAGCATCCATTTTTTTACCGCATTTCAGATAACGTCACGACAGTTACCGAAGTGGCGCTTCTCAGCCATTTTGGTAATTATCTGTTAGCTGATGTATATAAGGTTTAACCTATAATCCCTTCGTAATTATTAATGCATTTCTATTATCTTATCACCATTTAAAAATAACGAAATTGGTCCATCCTCAGATACTTTAATTGACAAACCATAATATGAAGCAGCACATGCTGCTTGACTACGACCACCACCAGTTACTTTTCCTTTTGTAGCAGCTGTTATATCTATAATATCTCCACAGCTAATAATCGTTCCCAATTGGGATATTGTAGTTAATCCATCCGAAGCTAATAATCCAATAGCTTGATTACTTTCTAGTAACTCACTGAACTTTCGACTGGCAAATTTATCTCTTAACATTCCACCAATTATACTCGTGTCAATTTTCCCTATAACCGGAGGTGTAGATTTTTCAATAGGTATACAAATTACAGTTCCATGACGTAACTCCGATAAAGTATAAATAATGTCAACTAGATTGTCAGCAAAACCATCGTCACAACCATATCCTACTAAATATTTCTTAATAATTGATCTATCTCTTACATACCAATTATTATCAGACCATTTAAATGAAGAATGCTTATCAACTACAATGTTAATGTCATCGTTAAGACCAACATAACCAATCCATGTTCTCCCTGGCATTTTATCAACAAAATGACTATACATCTTCTCAGAACATCTATCTACAATCGAAAACATAGAAGCTTTTTTATTTCTTATAACCCCTATTACATTTCCATAATTATTTACTAGATAGAATGAATTCCTCCCATCAACATATCTATAAGATGCAGGTGAGCTAAAATACTCATCAGACATAATCACTTCATCAGCAAATTCTTCATATTCAACTTTACTTAAATCAAGGGCTTTTATATACTTTTCAGGCTGACTTGTATATATAAATCCTGATGTAGCAGGTGACCCTTCATATCTTTTATAAGTTAAATTTTTTAGATTCTCTGTTATCTCCGTTATCGTCCAAAATCTATTAATCATCGTCTTTTTCAGTATTCTACTAATTAATACAATTTCAAATGCATAAAAACTACCAATTCGACTTGATAAACGTGTAAGCTCGTTGTTACTTTCACTAAGGCTACTAGCAAGAGTTTCTTGAAGAACTGCTAGGATTCTCTTTTCACTCGAACTAAATTCTAATAATTTTAGTAATATAGTCAGTTCCCAAAGTCCTGTCGAACTTAGGTAGACTTTCACTTGATACCTAGGTTTTCCACTAACTAAATAAATATGTCCACCATCAAAATCAACCTTTTTATAATATGCCCCAGCATAATCTTTACTTCCTAAATATAACCAGCTTACATCTCCACTTGGAAACAAATTTTTTAGTTTTGAATTTATTTTTTGAATTCTATGTTCTTTCATTTCAACCTCCATTTCTAAAAATCAACCTTATATATTTCAGCTAACGTCTCCGTGTTTGCGACGCCTTGAACTGGCCCCCTTTGACCTTCCCCCTTGGCGGTGCTTGCACCCAGTGAGAAGGTGTGGTCACTGACCCTTCCTTCCAGCTATACTCCTAACCAAATGAAACACATTGTTAGCGGATTTATTCTTGATAAAATTCTCTACAACTGTCCCTTTATCCTTTCATTAAAAACAATATATTTTTTTACCTAACCTAAATTCTATATTTATGCTTAAAGCAACCAATTTTTTTAAATCTTGTTGGCATTTAGCGTATCCCTTAAGTTTGGCCCTAGTAAACCCATGACTTTTAACCTATCTTTTAACAGTAACATATAATAAGAAACCATCGATTTCTATATACTTAATCTTACAAAATGAACGTTTTAAGAACTTACCATTTAAATAAAAATCCAGCTATAAACTGGACTCTATTATTTACTAATTCTATCTTTTCCGCCGAAACTCTATAGATCTGACCCTAATAAACATATTTTGATTAATAATTATTTATAAATAGCCATTAGTCCAGTACCTACATCTAAAAATTCTATTTATTATAATGAATAAGTCCTTAATAAAAGCTAATTTTCTATGATAGCAACACCTTTTAAGAATATTTCCGCTAACGGTTCTGTGTCTGCAACGTCCCTGAACTGGACCCAAAAGATAGACCGTCTTAGCGGAGCTCCGCTCCCAGTGAGAAGGTGTGGTGTCTGATCTTGCTCCGTGACGGTGCCTACAGAGACTCTCTTCTTAACCATGCTTGCTGCACCCTTGTGGGAATGGCTTGTTATATATGCTGTCCTTTAGCTCTGCAGCTTCTATAACCACTAAACGCCTTCTTTTCTAACTCTCTAGTAGCACATTTAATAGATACTGTGTTATATTCTTTGGTAGGGGGTAGGTCTTTGCGTCTACCCTTTTGTGATATACAAAGATTCAACTCCAAAATGGAATCAAATTCTATAGGCTTTAAACTATGTTTTTCTCAGAGAGTCCTCGTTTAAGTCAATCTTATTAACGTTAAATTCACAATAGTCTAATGGTTTAACCAAACTTTGGAACTTATTATTTCTTATAACGTCTAAGCGAATAAAGGAGTAAAAATTATCAAAAGGAGTGAATATAATGAAATGCCCATGGATTATATTTATAATAATTGTATTGCTATTACTTTTTTTAGTAGGCTGTACAAATTCTAAGATTGAAGGTGGGGATATAAATATAGAAAAATTTCCCCTTGAAATATTGGGCTTATCTGAAGACTTCCCACCTCAGATAGTTGGCTTTATTCAAACAAATGACGCACTCATGAAGATGGAGCCGGGTGGTTTTAAGTGGGAGAAAAATGGTAAAATCATAATAGCGGATGCAGCTTCACCAAATCAAATTGCAGAATCATTTGAGGCAATGACTCTGCCCCCTGAAACAAAAGTAACAATTCAATTAGAAGATCAGCCTGACTTAACCCTATATCTATGGAAGGATGACATAAGAGCGAAAGTAATTCCTCTAAGCAACAATCAATTTAAAATTCCCGTAGATCAAGGTGATTATGTATATGAAGTCATTGCCCAATGGTCTAATTTTAAGAACTCTAATATAGCGGGTTCAGTTTCCTATACATTTGTTGTTGGGGTAGAATAAGCTATTATCTAAGTCCTATCCTGACATCTCTATATTAATCTCCCTGTCAACCACAAACTATAGTACTATTTTACAATAAAACTTTTAGTAATTGTTCCAAAGTTTAATCAATGTCAAAGGCAATTTTGCTGCACTTTTTCCATCTATTGTGACCATCTTTTCAGCACTACTTTACCCAATGCTTCAACTTTCTTTGGCAAGGATGGCATATAACGTTTCGGCAGTTACCGAAGTGGCGTTTGTCAGCCATTTTGGTAACTGTCTGTTAGCAGATGTTCTATATGAAGTTATTTAAAGTCATCCCATAAACTAGCTGAAGGTTTAAATTCAATCTCTTTATTGTTAAAAAGTGTTTGAATGCCTGAAAAATCGCCTTGCCTATGATAATAATATATAATCTTCTCTACCTTTTCATTTGCTATTACTTCTTCGAATATATGAAGGTCATTATTAGGAGATAGGCCTAAAATTGAAAATTCTCCTTCAATAGTACTTAGTTTTTCAGAATCATAGTAATTTGCAAAAATTGCCTCAGGATTTTCAATACTTGCAATAACACTATTATACATTTGTCGAACAATCTTATTATCCTCTTGTGCCCAAGAATCAACATCTGCTTTTACCTTTGGATTCGTTTTATAGGCATATACCAGCTTTCTAATACCTACATTAGCATTTTCACCCATATTTATTTTCCATTTCTTATTTTCACCAGAGAAATCCAAAATAGCATTACTATATAAATGCTCGTAGCCTTCAATAACTCTAGCAATTTTAATTGGTGCATCAGGAAGCTTATTTCTTAAGCTTTCATGATTATAAACATCACTTAACATCTTAAATGAACCATGTAAATGATGTACATCAATTTTTACAACAGAATCAATATTAGAGTCATAATTCGTAGTGAAAATATTATCAAACGATTGTAAAAAACTTACGAATTCATTAGTAAATTGAGAATGTACTGTTTCAATCTCACCATTATTGTATATTGAATCTATAAAAGGACACCACAAACCTTCAATTGATGCTTTTCTAATTTCAGGTTCTGGAACTAGCTTATTACATACCACTCTTCCAATAAAAAAATAATCCTCTAATCCTATATCCTCAGGTTTGTATTTAATAGCTTGACTATATCTTGCTTTAATATGACCTAATGATTGTTTCTCAATATCTGTATATACATATTGATCATAAGCACCTGCTAAAACTGATCTTAATTCTTTAGCAAACATTTTTATTGCCATACCAGATTCAACTGGATATATTTCTTTAGGAAAATTCCCTGATGATATATTTTTTAAAGCTCTTTTGATAATCGATTTATTTGAATATTTACTCCCGCCAAATTGAATTATTACACCATTTCCGATTATTATGCTTTTCATTTCTTTATCTCCTCACTAAATCTATTCATACACCTAATTAGCATAGAATTTCTGCTAACGTCTTGCATTTGCGACACCTTCGAACTGGACCCCAAAGACATGCCTCTTGGCGGTGCTTGCACCCAGTAAGATGGTGTGGTACTCTGACTTTTCCCTTGACACGTGCCACCAGCACCTTTATTCAAATGTATTGTTCTCCGATGCCATATGCCCTATGACTCAGAGTGCGATCGGACGTCGCACCCTTAAGCTTGCTTTTTTATCCCTTGCTGTACTTTTGTAAAATAATTATAGATTTGCTCTCTTGTAAATTCTATATAATAATCAGAAAAAAACTATCAACTTTTTAATGTAATATCCACCCATTTACTGTGTTATATTCTCTATTATTACTTGCAACTTCACTTAACCACTCATCTATTTCATCCTTATAAAAATACTGTTTATTATTTATTGTAAAATAAGGAAACATTTTTCCATGAAAACTCCCGGTTTCCTCTAATGTGCGTTTTTCTATCTG
>NZ_JHYF01000014.1 GCF_000621485.1 Alkaliphilus transvaalensis ATCC 700919 | reverse complement strand
TAAGAGGAATCCAAAGACAAGAAATCGAAAGAGGACAAGTATTAGCTAAGCCAGGTACAATCAATCCTCATACAAAGTTTAAGGCAGAGGTATACGTATTAAAGAAAGAAGAAGGTGGAAGACATACTCCTTTCTTTGATGGATATAGACCACAGTTCTACTTCAGAACAACAGACGTAACAGGAAGCATCAAGTTACCAGACGGAGTAGAAATGGTAATGCCAGGAGACAACATTACAATGGAAATCGAATTAATCGCTCCAATCGCAACAGAAGAGGGATTAAGATTCGCTATCCGTGAAGGTGGAAGAACAGTAGGAGCAGGAGTAGTAGCTTCTATCATCGAGTAATCTAATAGATGTAACCTACAAGGCAATTAATTAGAAGAAGAGTTTACTCTTCTTCTAATTTTGCCATATAAACCTTAAAATTTATGATTAACTTTCAAGAAAATTGTGAATCCTTAGGGGAGGGACACTACTTATTGAGAAGAAATGATAAAAAAAACTTCCAGAATAAGTAAAGTCATAAAAAAATAAAAAAAAGCCTGTCAAAACTTGAAAATAGGCTTGATATTTTGCTGTATATGTTATAAAATATACTAGTTAGTGTATGAAAGGACTGCGATGAAGCGGAAGGTTGCTCTTTAGGAAATTTTCGCTGAGAAATGTCTTGATCAATGAATCGGGCGACAAGACTACTTATACATCGGGCAGAAAATATTTTAAAAAAATATCGACACACCCGGAAAAGTGTATATTGGTCTAGGTCGTACGTAAAAGAAATCACGTGCGATGCAAAGGAGGGGAATACTATGGCAACAGCCAAGAGTAAGCAAAAAATCAGAATTAGGTTAAAGGCGTATGATCACAAAGTACTTGATCAATCAGCTGAGAAAATTGTTGAGACTGCTAAAAGAAGCGGTGCAGAGGTTTCTGGTCCAGTACCACTACCTACTGAAAAACAAATCATTACAATTTTAAGAGCGGTTCACAAGTACAAAGACTCTAGAGAGCAGTTCGAAATGAGAACTCACAAGAGATTGATCGACATCTTAAACCCAACACCAAAAACTGTAGACTCATTAATGAGACTAGACTTACCAGCAGGTGTTGATATTGAAATTAAGTTATAGGCATAGGGCCTAACGCTAAGATAAAGTGATGGTTTCGATTCATCCTGTCTTAGTATGATTATACGGATCGTGTAATCCGCTGTAAGATTATAGGAGGTGTAAATATGAAAGGTTTTGTCGGAAGAAAAATTGGAATGACTCAAATCTTTGATGAAAACGGGATTGTTGTTCCAGTAACAGTAATAGAAGTTGAACCTAACATTGTAACACAGGTTAAAACGACTGAAACTGATGGATACAATGCAATACAAATTGGTTATGGTTCAATTAAAGAAAAGAACGTAACTAAGCCTTTAAAAGGACATTTTGCAAAGGCTGGAGTAGTTATTAAGAGAAACTTACAAGAGTTTAGATTAGAAAACGCTTCAGAATTTACAGTAGGTCAAGAAGTTAAGGCAGATCTTTTCCAAGTTGGAGACAAGGTAGATGTTACCGGTACTTCAAAAGGTAAAGGATTCCAAGGGGTTATTAAAAGACACGGACAAAGAAGTGGTCCTTCTGCCCATGGTTCTAGATACCACAGAAGACCAGGTTCAATGGGAGCTGCTACATCACCAGGTAGAGTATTTAAAGGTAAGAAGTTACCAGGACAAACTGGAAACGTTCAAATAACAATTCAAAATCTTGAAGTTGTTAAGGTAGACGTTGAAAGAAATGCTCTATTAGTTAAAGGGGCAGTACCTGGACCAAAGCGTGGATTATTAACTATTAAAGAAACAATTAAAACTGGAAAATAATCTAACTAGAGAAAGGAGGATATAGCATGCCTAAGGTAGCTGTTTTAAACGTTTCAGGACAACAAGTCAGTGAAATGGAATTAAGTGATAATGTTTTCGGAGTAGAAGTAAACCAACACGTACTTTATGAGGTTGTAAAAAACCAATTAGCAAATAAAAGACAAGGTACTCAATCTGCTTTAACTCGTTCAGAAGTAAGAGGTGGAGGAAGAAAGCCTTGGAGACAAAAAGGAACTGGTAGAGCAAGAGCTGGTACGATCCGTTCTCCACTATGGTCAGGCGGGGGAGTAATCTTCGCACCGAAGCCAAGAGACTACAGATATACATTACCTAAGAAGGTAAGAAGATTAGCGATGAAATCTGCTTTAACATCTAAAGTAAACGCTAATGAATTAATCGTTTTAGATGAGTTACAATTAAACGCTCCTAAAACAAAAGATATGGTAAATATTCTTAAAAACCTTAACGTTGAGAAAAAAGCCTTAATCGTTATGGCAGAAAAGAATGAAGCAGTAATCAAATCAGCAAATAACATTCCTGGAGTAGAGACTGCCCTTGTAAATACTTTAAATGTGTATGACATCTTAAAGTTTGACAAGTTCATCATTACGAAGGATGCTGTTGAAAAAGTGGAGGAGGTGTACGCATAATGAATCCACATGATATCATTATTAAACCTGTTGTAAGTGAGCAAAGTATGACTCAAATGGCTGAAAAGAAGTACACTTTTGTTGTAAGCAAAAGAGCCAACAAAACTGAAATCAAAAAGGCCGTTGAGAAAGTATTCGGAGTTAAAGTTGACAAAGTGAATACAATCAATATGATTGGTAAATATAAGCGAATGGGTGCTAATGTTGGTAAGAGAGCGGACTGGAAGAAAGCTATCGTAAAATTAACACCAGACAGCAAAGAAATAGAATTCTTTGATGGCATGTAGCCCATAGCCTGGAAATAAGAAGGAGGGAATTTAAATGGGTATTAAAAAGTTTAATCCTACTTCACCAGGGATAAGATCAATGACTGTTTCTACATTTGATGAAATCACTAAGGTAGAACCAGAAAGATCCTTGTTAGAAACTCTAACAAAATCTGGTGGTAGAAATGCGCATGGAAAAATTACCGTTCGTCATCGTGGTGGCGGAAATAAAAGAAAATATAGAATTATCGACTTCAAAAGAAATAAAGATGGTATTGATGCAAAGGTAGCTTCAATCGAGTACGATCCAAACCGTACTGCTAATATTGCATTATTACACTATGTAGATGGTGAGAAAAGATATATCATCGCTCCAAATGGATTAAAGGTTGGAGATAAAGTTCAATCTGGTCCTGAAGCAGATATTAAACCAGGAAACGCTTTACAATTAAAAGATATTCCTGTTGGTACAGTAGTACACAATATCGAAATGAAGCCTGGTAAAGGTGGACAAATTGCAAGAGCGGCTGGTAATGCAGCACAATTGATGGCTAAAGAAGGAAAAAATGCATTATTAAGATTACCTTCTGGCGAAATTAGATACATTAGTATCGAATGTAAAGCAACGATTGGTCAAGTTGGAAACTTAGAGCACGAAAACATTACAATCGGTAAAGCTGGTAGAAAAAGAAATATGGGTATTAGACCTACAGTAAGAGGTTCTGCAATGAATCCTAACGACCATCCACACGGTGGAGGGGAAGGTAGAACGTCAATCGGTAGACCGTCTCCAGTTACTCCTTGGGGTAAACCTGCTCTTGGTTACAAAACTCGTAACAAGAAAAAGGCTTCCAACAAGCAAATCGTTTCTAGAAGAAAGAAATAATTTCAGAGTAGATAGAGGAATCGTATAATATTCTGAAGGGAGGAAATATAATGAGTAGATCAGTGAAGAAGGGGCCTTTTATTCATGCTGGATTATACAAAAAAATCGAAGAAATGAATAAAAATGGTGAGAAAAAGGTAATCAAGACTTGGTCAAGAGCCTCCACTATTTTCCCAAATATGATCGGTCACACAGTTGCTGTACATGACGGAAGAAAGCATGTACCTGTGTATGTAACAGAAGACATGGTTGGACATAAGTTAGGGGAGTTCGCTCCAACAAGAACTTATAGAGGCCATGATGATAATGATAAAACGACTAAAAGAAGATAATATAGTTTTCATTATGAAAGGAGGTTGTCATTGTGGAAGCAAGAGCAATCGCTAGGTATGTACGAATTGCACCTAGAAAGGCGCAACAAGTAGTTGATATTGTAAGAGGTAAGCAGGTAGATGAAGCTTTAGCTATCTTAAAGTTTACGCCAAAGGCTTCAGCACCGATCGTATATAAAGTTATCCAATCAGCAGTAGCAAACGCTGAGAACAACCACAACATGGATCGTGAAAGACTTTTCGTTTCTGAAATCTTTGCTAACCAAGGGCCAACAATGAAGCGTTTTAGACCAAGAGCAATGGGTAGAGCAACGACTATCAGAAAGAGAACAAGTCACATCGGAGTAGTTTTAAAAGAAAAATAGGATCAAGGAGGGAAAAGAATGGGTCAAAAGGTTAATCCTCATGGATTGAGAGTCGGAGTAATCAAGGACTGGGATACAAAATGGTTCGCCAACAAGAAAGACTTTTCAGGTTTCTTATTGGAAGATCATAAGATCCGTCAATACGTAAAAAAGAAGCTTTTCTTATCCGGAGTATCAAAAACTGAGATTGAGAGAGCTGCTAACAATAGAGTAAAAGTAAATGTACACACTGCTAAACCAGGAATGGTTATTGGTAAGGGTGGTCAAGGTGTAGAAGATTTAAGAAAAGACCTTGAAAAAATTGCAAAAGGTAAGCAAGTACTAGTAAATGTTGTAGAAGTTAAAAGACCAGACTTAGATGCTCAATTAGTTGCTGAAAACATTGCATTTTCATTAGAAAGAAGGGTTTCCTTCAGAAGAGCAATGAAGCAAGCGATGCAAAGAGCAATCAGAGCAGGTGCTAAAGGTATTAAGGTTTCAACTTCTGGTAGACTTGGTGGAGCAGAGATGGCTCGTACTGAAGGATACAACGAAGGAAATGTACCGCTACACACATTAAGAGCAGATATAGATTACGGATTCCATGAAGCAGATACAACTTACGGAAAACTTGGAGTTAAAGTTTGGATCTATAAAGGAGAAGTTTTACCTACTAAAGGTAGAGCAAAAGTTGAAGAAACGGTAGAAGCTCCTAAAGCAGACGCTAAAAGGGGAAGAAAAAGAGAAGCGAAATAGCTTTCAGCCTTATAGGAAGGAGGAATAGTGCATGTTAATGCCTAAAAGAGTAAAACGTCGTAGAGTTCATAGAGGCAAAATGGCGGGTCAAGCCCTAAAAGGAAACAAAGTTTCTTACGGTGAATATGGAATCATGGCTTTAGAGCCAGCTTGGATTACATCAAACCAAATAGAAGCTGCCCGTATCGCCATGACTAGATCAATCAAAAGAGGGGGTAAAGTTTGGATTAAAATTTTCCCTCATAAGCCAGTAACTAAGAAACCTGCTGAAACTCGTATGGGTGCCGGTAAAGGTTCACCAGAATTCTGGGTTGCGGTTGTAAAACCAGGAAGAGTTATGTTCGAACTAGCAGGAGTATCAGAAGAGAAGGCAAGAGAAGCAATGAGACTTGCTATTCATAAATTACCAATCAAGTGTAAGTTTGTTACACGACAAGAATTAGAAGCAAAGGGTGGTGAAGCTGATGAAAGCTAATTCTTTAAGAGACATGACAGATGTTGAATTAGATCAAAAATTAATCGATTTAAAAGGCGAATTATTTAATTTGCGCTTCCAGTTAGCAACAGGCCAGCTTGAAAACCCTTTAAGAATTCGTAGTGTCCGTAGAGACATTGCTAAGATCAAAACAATCGTTCGTGAGAGAGAGATTAAGCAGGTTAAGGCATAAATCAAATTGTTGGGTAAGAAAGGAGGCCAATTTTCATGGAAAGAGGGCTTAGAAAGACCAGAATCGGTCGTGTAGTAAGTGACAAGATGGATAAGACAATTGTTGTTCTTGTAGAAGACTTTGTACGTCATCCATTATACGGAAAAGCCGTTAAAAGAACAATTAAATTTAAGGCTCATGATGAAATGAATGAGTGTCAAATCGGAGATCGTGTTAAGATTATGGAAACAAGACCATTATCTAAAGATAAGAGATGGAGACTTGTTAAAATCGTTGAAAAGGCAAAATAGGCTTAAAAGCGAAGGGAGGTTTCACTATGATTCAACAAGAGTCACGTCTTAAAGTTGCTGACAACTCTGGAGCAAAGGAATTATTATGTATCCGTGTACTTGGTGGTACAAAGAGAAGATACGCAAGAGTAGGAGATATCATCGTTTGTTCTGTTAAGAGCGCAACACCAGGCGGAGTTGTAAAGAAAGGTCAAGTAGTTAAGGCTGTTGTAGTAAGAACAGCTTCAGATATTAGACGTAAAGACGGTTCATATATCAAGTTTGATGAAAATGCTGCGGTAATCATAAAAGACGACAAGCAACCGGTAGGAACTCGTATATTTGGTCCGGTTACAAGAGAACTAAGAGATAGAGATTTTATGAAAATCGTTTCATTAGCTCCAGAAGTATTATAATCAAGGAGGTGTCATGAAATGCATGTTAAGAAAGGTGATACAGTAGTAGTTATTTCCGGAAAAGACAAAGGAAAAAAAGGTAAAGTTCTTCAAGCTATGCCTAAAGATAGCCGAGTGATCGTAGAAGGCGTTAACTTAATCACTAAACACCAAAAACCTAACCAACAAATGCAACAGGGCGGAATTATAAATAGAGAAGCACCGATCCATGTATCAAATGTTATGTTATTTGACAAGAAGGCTGGTCAAGGCGTTCGTGTTGGATTTAAGGTTTTAAACAACGGTGAAAAAGTAAGAATCAGTAGAAAGACTGGAGAAGAGATATAGATAAAGCCTGTATGAAGGGAGGTACATTTCAGCATGACTAGATTGAAAGAAAAGTATAACAACGAAGTTGCAAAAGCTATGATGGAAAAGTTCGGATACTCTAATATTATGGAAATTCCTAGGTTAGAAAAGATTGTAATCAACGTAGGTGTTGGTGAAGCTAAGGATAATTCTAAAACTTTAGAAGTAGCTGTTAAGGAATTAGAAATGATTACTGGACAAAAACCAGTTACTACTAGAGCTAAGAAATCTGTTTCTAACTTTAAAATCCGTGAAGGTATGCCAATTGGTGCTAAAGTTACACTAAGAGGAGAAAAAATGTTCTATTTTGCTGATAAGCTTATGAACATTGCACTTCCAAGGGTAAGAGACTTTAGAGGAGTAAGCGTTAACTCTTTTGATGGAAGAGGAAACTATGCTTTAGGTCTAAAGGAACAATTAATTTTCCCTGAAATAGAGTACGATAAAGTTGATAAAGTTCGTGGAATGGATATTGTTTTTGTAACAACAGCAAAAACAGACGAAGAGTGCCGAGAACTATTGAGATTAATGGGAATGCCTTTTGTAAAGTAAGGTAAGGAGGGAAAATAGTGGCGAAAAAATCTCTGATTGTTAAACAAGCGAGAAAGCAAAAGTATAAAACTAGAGAATACACAAGATGTAACATCTGTGGAAGACCACATTCGGTTTTAAGAAAGTTCGGTATATGCCGTATTTGTTTTAGAGAATTAGCTTATAAAGGCCAAATACCTGGGGTTAAAAAAGCCAGCTGGTAAATTGGGGAGGAGGTAAAGAATATGACAATGACAGATCCAATTGCAGATATGCTGACCCGTGTTCGAAATGCTAATGCAGTGAAACATGAAACTGTTGATGTTCCTGCTTCAAACCTTAAGAGAGAAATTGCTAACATCCTTTTAAATGAAGGATTTATCAAAGGGTTTGATGTCATTGAAGATGGTAAACAAGGTATCTTAAGAGTACAATTAAAGTACGGAAAAAATAAAGAGAAGGTTTTAACTGGTATTAAGAGAATTTCTAAACCAGGACTTAGAGTATATGCGAAGAAGGATGAGATTCCAAGAGTATTAGGTGGTTTAGGAATTGCAATTATCTCTACTTCAAAAGGTATTGTAACTGATAAAGTTGCAAGAAAAGAAGGCGTTGGTGGAGAAGTAATTGCATACATCTGGTAGTAGCAATTAACTTATAAGGAGGTGCAAGTATGTCAAGAATCGGTAATAAGCCAATTGAATTACCACAAGGTGTTGAAATAAATGTAGACAGTAATAACTTAGTTACTGTTAAAGGACCATTAGGAACATTAAGTGAACAAATTAGCAGAGATATTCAGATTCAGCAAGAAGGTAACGTATTAAACGTTATCAGACCTACTGACAACAAGAAGCATAAGTCCCTACACGGCTTATCAAGAACACTTGTAGCTAACATGGTTCATGGAGTTACTAAAGGATATGAAAAGAAATTAGAATTAGTAGGTGTTGGATACCGTGCAAACAAGCAAGGTAACAAGCTTGTATTAAGCTTAGGGTATTCACATCCTGTTGAAATGATAGATCCAGAAGGCCTTACAATCGAAGTTCCTTCTCAAACTGAGATTCTTGTAAAGGGAATCAACAAGCAACAAGTAGGAAACTACGCTGCTAAAATCAGAGAGAAGAGAAAGCCTGAGCCATACAAGGGTAAAGGGGTTAAATATGCTGGTGAGTACATCAGACGTAAAGAAGGTAAGACAGGTAAGTAATCTGAAAGGAGTGATACTAGGTGTTTAAAAAGGTAAACAAAAACCTTACAAGGAAAAAAAGACACACAAGAGTCCGTGGTAAAGTCTTTGGTACTCCTGCACGTCCAAGATTAAACGTGTATCGTAGTTTAACTAATATCTACGCACAAATCATAGATGATGTTGCTGGTAATACTCTAGTAGCTGCTTCAAGCTTAGACCAAGAAATCAAGTCTAAGATAGAAGCTACTGGTAACCAAGAAGCAGCAAAATTAGTTGGAGAATTAGTTGCTAAGAGAGCTTTAGAAAAAGGAATTGAAACAGTTACCTTTGACCGTGGTGGATACATCTATCACGGAAGAGTTAAAGCTTTAGCTGAAGGTGCAAGAGAAGCTGGACTTAAGTTTTAATAAGAAGGAGGGAAATAGATGCAACGTAATAAGTTGATAGATGCGAGCCAACTTGATATTAAAGAACAAGTTATAGATATAAGACGTGTTACTAAAGTTGTTAAAGGTGGTAGAAACTTTAGATTTGCAGCATTGGTTGTTGTTGGTGACGAGAACGGCCATGTTGGAGTTGGAACAGGAAAAGCAATGGAAATTCCAGATGCAATCAGAAAAGGAATCCAAGATGCTAAGAAAAACCTTATTCATGTACCAATTGTTGGAACAACAATTCCTCATGAAGCACTTGGTCATTTCGGAGCAGGTAACGTATTAATCATGCCTGCTAGAGAGGGTACTGGTATCATCGCTGGTGGTCCTGTTCGTGCCGTTTTAGAATTAGCTGGTCTTAAGGACGTAAGAGCTAAATCTTTAGGTACAAACAACTCAAGAAATATGGTAAATGCAACTATGGATGGATTAAAGCAATTGAAGCGAGCTGAAGAAGTTGCGAAACTAAGAGGTAAGTCCGTAGAAGAACTCTTAGGTTAGGAGGGAAATTCCATGGCAAAAGCGATTAATATAAAATTAACTAGAAGTGTTATCGGTTCTTTACCAAAGCAAAGAAAAACAATCGAAGCTTTAGGTTTAAAGAAGATCGGTCAAATGGTTGAGAAACCAGACAATCCTCAAACTAGAGGTATGATTGATGTAGTAAAACATATGGTTGAAGTGACTGAAATCTAATGGAAACAAAGGAGGTGTAGACATGAAGTTACATGAACTTAGACCTGCCAAAGGTGCCGTAAGAGGCACTAAAAGAAAAGGTAGAGGTACTGGTAGTGGACTTGGTAAAACTGCTGGTAGAGGTCATAACGGTCAAAATGCTCGTAGCGGCGGTGGCGTTAGAGTAGGATTCGAAGGGGGACAAATGCCTCTTGTTAGAAGAATCCCTAAAAGAGGTTTCACTAACGTATTTAAGAAGCAATACAATGTAATTAATGTTGAAGATTTAAATAGATTCGAAAATGGTACTGAAATTACAGCTGAATTCTTAAAAGCTGAAGGCTTCATTAAGAAAATTGAAAAACACGGTATCAAAATTTTGGGTGATGGTAACTTAGAAAAGAGCTTAACAATTAAAGCTCACAAATTTACCAAAGCAGCTGTAGAGAAAATTGAAGCTGCTGGAGGAAAGGTAGAGGTGATATAAGGTGATATCAACCTTAAGAAATGCTTGGAAAATTCCGGACTTAAGAAGCAAAATCGTCTATACTTTTATGATGTTAGTTATATTTCGTTTAGGATCTGTAATCCCAGTACCAGGAATTAATATTGATTACGTTAGAGCTATCGTATCTCAAGCTGGTTTACTTGGATTCTTTGACCTGTTCTCAGGTGGAGCCTTTGGAAATATGACGATCTTTGCCCTAAGTATCACACCATATATTACTGCATCCATTATTATGCAACTTCTTACTATCGCTATTCCAAGTCTTGAAGAAATGGCTAAGGAAGGCGAAGAAGGAAGAAAGAAAATTGCCCAGTATACTAGATATGCTACGGTTGTACTGGCATTAATTCAAGCTGCAGGTATCAGTATCGGTTTATTTGGTAGTGCCTTAATCAGTAGAGATCCCTTCAGTGTAACTGTTGTGGTTCTTACATTAACGGCTGGTACAGCCTTCTTAATGTGGTTAGGAGAGCAAATAACTGAAAAAGGAATAGGTAACGGCATTTCGCTATTAATCTTTGCTGGAATTGTTTCTAGAGTACCCTTTAGTATTAAAGAAATTTGGTTCCAATTACAGCAAGGAACTTTATCACCAATATCCCTAATTGTATTTTTAGCATTATCTGTAGTAATTATTGCAGCAGTTGTTGCCATTCAAGAAGGTACTCGTAAGATACCTGTACAGTATGCGAAAAGAGTAGTAGGAAGAAAAATGTATGGTGGACAAAGTTCCCATATTCCATTAAAGGTGAATCAATCAGGTGTAATTCCTGTAATCTTTGCTATGTCTTTACTATCTTTCCCACAGACGATTTCACTTTTCTTTGGTCAAGATAGCGGATTTGCAAACTGGGTTGCAACTTGGTTGAATCCAAATAGTATCAATATCTGGGGAGTAGTAATCTACTCACTGTTAAGTGCAGTACTAATTATTTTCTTCACATATTTCTATACTGCGATTACTTTCAATCCAGTAGAAATTTCTACAAACATGAAGAAGCATGGTGGATTCATTCCTGGAATTAGACCAGGTAAACCAACAACAGATTACCTTAATAAAGTTTTAAATAGAATTACTTTAGCAGGTGCTGTATTCTTAGCAACAATTGCTCTATTACCGACAATCTTAATGAGAATTACTGGAATGCAAATCGCCTTTGGTGGAACAGCATTATTGATCGTAGTTGGGGTTGCTTTAGAGACAATGAAGCAAGTAGAAGCACAAATGTTAATGAGACACTATCAAGGTTTCTTAAAGTAGAAAGGACTCATGGGGTTAAACCCCATGAACCTAAACTTTTATGCCGGGAGATGGTACGATGAGACTAATACTACTTGGCCCTCCTGGGGCAGGTAAAGGAACACAGGCAACAACAATTGCTACAGAGTTCAATATTCCTCATATTTCAACGGGAGACATTTTCCGTTACAATATAAAAGAAGGTACTGAACTTGGTAAAAAAGCAAAATCTTTCATGGATCAAGGACTATTGGTTCCGGATGAGTTAGTAGTGGAAATAGTAGAGGATCGGTTGAAAAAAGAGGACTGCGAAAATGGGTTCCTGCTAGATGGGTTTCCTAGAACAGTACCTCAAGCTGAAGCCCTTGATGAAGTAATGGATAAAATGAATGTTGCTCTTAACAAAGTAATCAATATCCAAGTGGATAAGGAAATACTTGTAGAAAGAGCAGTAGGTAGAAGAATTTGCAAAGGGTGCGGAGCTACCTACCATATAAAGTTTAATCCTTCATCAACTATTGATCAGTGTGATAAGTGTGGAGGAAGCTTGTATCAAAGAGATGACGATAATGAAGCAACGGTGACTAGAAGAATAGATGTATATCTTAACGAAACGATGCCGTTGATAGAATACTATGAAAAAAGAGGAAAGTTAACTGCCATAGATGGTCAACAACATATCGATAAGGTTGCAGAAGATATTATCAGTATGTTAAGGAGCGGCAAGTAATGATCTATCTCAAGTCTCCACAGGAAATAAAAATCATGCAAGAAGCTGGAAAAATAGTTGCTGAGACACATGAAATTTTAATGGAAGCAATTAGACCGGGGATTACAACAAAGCAGTTGGATGAAATGGCTGAGGCACATATTCGTAAGAGAGGCGCCTTACCCGCCTTCAAAGGTTATGGAGGTTTCCCCGCCAGTATTTGCACCTCAATTAATCACGAAGTTGTCCATGGTATACCTGGATTAAAAGTCTTAGAAGATGGCGATATTATAAGTATTGACATCGGAGCCCTACATCAAGGATATTATGGAGATGCAGCAAAAACCCATGGAGTGGGTAAAATTGACCAAGAAGCTCAACGTTTGATAGATGTGACGAGAGAAAGCTTTTATGAAGGCATAAAATATGCAAAAGAAAATAATCGACTTTCTGATATATCCCATGCTATTCAAAGTTATGTTGAAGATCGTGGTTTTTCAGTAGTAAGGAACTTTGTAGGTCATGGCATTGGAACAAAAATGCATGAAGATCCACAAATTCCAAACTATGGCCCTCCAGGGAAAGGTCCTAGATTAAAAGCTGGTATGGTTTTAGCAATTGAACCAATGATCAATGTAGGGACTTTTGAGGTGAAAGTATTAGCTGACGGATGGACAGTTGTGACTCTTGACGGTAAATATTCCGCACATTATGAACATACGGTGGCAATTACAATGGATGAACCGATGATTTTAACAAAGGGTTAAAGAAAAAGAGGTGACAACATGGAAGGTAATCATTTAAGTATTGGACAGGTGGTAAAGGCTACTAAGGGTAGAGATCAAGATAGAGTATTTATTGTTGTAGGGAAAATTGACGATGAATATGTTCTGATCTCTGATGGTGACTTAAGAAGAATTGAGAAACCTAAGAAAAAGAAGACAAAACACCTGGCAAAGTTTAATATTATTTCCCATGACGTAAAAGACCGTATAATAAACCAGAAGAAAATGAATAATGCTTTTATCAGAAGAGAGCTTGAAAGATTGGGAGTTAAGTCCCTGGATTAAGATAGGAGGTTTGATTGCCAAATGTCAAAGCAGGATGTTATTGAGGTAGAAGGTACGATCAAAGAAGCACTACCCAATGCAATGTTTATTGTACAGCTTGAAAATGGGCATGAGATCTTAGCACACATATCAGGCAAATTGAGGATGAATTTTATTAGAATTTTACCAGGAGACACAGTAACGGTGGAACTATCCCCTTATGATTTGACTCGTGGAAGAATTACTTGGAGAAAGAAGTAGCTGAGGAGGGATTTTAATGAAAGTAAGACCATCAGTAAAACCTATTTGTGAAAAATGCAAAATCATCAAAAGAGATGGTAGAGTAATGGTGATTTGTGAGAATCCTAAACACAAGCAAAAACAAGGTTAAATTATGAATTTAATCTAGAATTTTCTTTGATTTAGTGATATAATACAATATTGTGGTAATTAGTTTATTGGGAGCGGCTGCGTCAGTATTGTACTGACCCCCAAGGGCTAAATATATATAAATTGTTTTTAAATTAGATGACTAGTAAAGTGTATGATATTGTTATGTAGATAATGATTTAGGAGGTGTAATCTGTAATGGCTAGAATAGCTGGGGTAGACTTACCAAGAGACAAAAGAGCAGAAATCGGTTTAACTTATATCTATGGTATAGGTAGAAAGACTTCTAATGATATATTAGCTAATGCTGGTATTAATCCAAATACAAGAATTAAAGACTTAACAGAAGAAGAAATTAATTCTTTAAGAAAAGAAATCGACACATATCCAGTTGAGGGGGATCTAAGAAGAGAGATCGCTCTTAATATTAAGAGACTAAGAGAAATCAGATGTTATAGAGGTATTAGACATAGTAAAGGGTTGCCTGTAAGAGGACAAAAGACTAAGACTAATGCTCGTACTCGTAAGGGTCCAAGAAAAACAGTATCTCGTAAGAAGAAGAAATAATAGATAAGGAGGGATTAGCGGCATGGCAAAAGTTGCAAAGAAGAAAACCGTTCGTAGAAGAAAAGAACGTAAAAACGTTGAACGTGGGCAAGCTCATATTCAATCAACTTTCAATAACTCAATTATTACATTAACAGATATGCAAGGAAATACCCTTGCTTGGTCTAGTGCAGGTCAGCTAGGATTTAAAGGTTCAAGAAAATCCACTCCTTTCGCCGCTCAAATGGCTGCTGAAGCTGCTGCTAAAGTTGCTATGGAGCACGGATTAAGAACTGTTGAATGTTATGTTAAGGGTCCAGGAGCAGGAAGAGAGGCTGCAATTCGTGCATTACAGGCAGCGGGTCTTGAAGTAAATTTAATCAAGGACGTTACTCCAATTCCTCATAACGGTTGTAGACCACCAAAACGCAGAAGAGTATAGTTAAGATTAGGAGGTGTAATAAATGGCTAGATATACAGATGCAGTATGTAGATTATGTCGCCGTGAGGGAATGAAGTTATACCTTAAGGGCGAGCGTTGTTATACAGATAAATGTGCAATCAATAAGAGAAATGTACCACCAGGACAGCACGGACAAAGCAGAAAGAAACTTTCAAACTACGGAATCCAATTAAGAGAAAAGCAAAAAGCTAAAAGATTCTACGGAGTTTTAGAAGGTCAATTCAGAAAATACTTTGAAATGGCTGATAAGCAAGCGGGAATCACAGGGGATAACCTATTAAGAATTTGTGAGTCTCGTTTAGACAATGTAGTTTACAGATTAGGATTAGGTACTTCTAGAGCAGAAGCTAGACAATTAGTTGTACACGGACACTTTACAGTAAATGGACAAAAGGTTGATATCCCTTCATATTTATGTAAAGCGGGAGATGTTATTACAGTTAGAGATAAGTCTAAGAGTTCTGAGAAGTTTAAGGCAATTGCTGAAGGCTTCAATGGATCAGTACCAACTTGGTTAACAGTTGATATGGAAAAGTTAGAGGGAAAAATTGTTTCATTACCTTCAAGAGAAGATATAGACCTACCAATTGCTGAGAATCTAATCGTAGAGTTATATTCTAGATAATATTAATTAGAATCAGTTACCCTCAAGATAATAGTAAATAGACTTAAAGGAGGGTTTAAAATCATGATTGAAATGGAAAAACCTAAAGTGGAAATAGTTGAGGTCAGCGAAGATAATACCTATGGAAAATTTGTTGTTGAGCCCCTTGAAAGAGGATATGGAACAACACTTGGTAATTCATTAAGAAGAATTATGTTATCTTCCTTACCAGGGGCTGCTGTTACTTCCATTAAAGTTGATGGAGTAATGCATGAGTTTTCCACAATCCCAGGTGTAAAAGAAGATGTTACAGAGATTATTCTCAACATGAAGGGATTGTCAGTTAAACTTCATGGAAATGAGCCTAAGACCATACGCATTGAAGCAGAGGGAGAAGGTCCTGTTACAGCAGGAGATATTATAGCTGATGCAGATGTAGAAATACTAAGTCCAGATATGCACATTGCTACTTTGGACTCTGGCGCTAAGCTAAACATGGAAATCAACATAGCTAATGGAAGAGGTTATATTTCTGCAGAAAATAACAAACATGCTGGTATGCCAATTGGTGTAATCCCAGTAGATTCCATATTCACACCAGTTAGAAAAGTAAGCTACTCTGTAGAAAATACAAGGGTAGGTCAGGTAACCGATTATGACAAATTAGTTATAGAAGTTTACACCGACGGTAGTATTAAGCCTGATGAATCAGTTTCTTTGGCAGCAAAAATCATGAATGAGCATCTAAACCTGTTCATTACATTAACTGAACATGTAAATGATGTAGAAATCATGGTTCAAAAAGAAGAAGATAAGAAGGAAAAAGTTTTAGAGATGACCATCGAAGAGCTTGACCTTTCTGTTCGTTCTTACAACTGTCTAAAGCGTGCAGGTATTAATACTGTAGAAGAACTTACTTTAAAGTCAGAAGATGACATGATGAAGGTAAGAAATCTAGGGAAAAAATCGCTAGAGGAAGTTCAGAAGAAGCTAGAGGAATTAGGCTTAGGCTTAAGACCAAGCGATGATTAACAAGTAAGAAGTAAGGAGGGATCAACGTGGCTCAGTATCGTAAACTAGGACGTGAATCTGCCCATAGAAATTTGATGCTAAGAAACCTAGTAACAAGTTTACTAAAAAATGGTAGAATCCAAACAACAGAGGCAAGAGCAAAAGAAACAAGAAGACTAGCTGAAAAGATGATTACCCTCGGTAAAAGAGGAGATCTACACGCTAGAAGACAAGTTTTATCTTTTGTTACAGAAGAAACTGTAGTTAAAAACTTATTTGAAGAAATAGCGCCTAAATACCAAGATAAGAATGGTGGATATACAAGAATCATGAAGCTTGGACCAAGAAGAGGCGACGCAGCAGAAGCAGTAATACTTGAATTAGTTTAAGATAGATGGGAGGGATTAAGTGAATAGCTTAGTCCCTGTTTTTTGTAATGCATAGGAAATTATGAACTGAATAATAGTTTATATCAGACATAATTTCTGACATGTATTTCAAGCAAGTCTACTTATAATCATTTGAAAGAAGACTAGGTTTTAACGAATAGTGAAGTTTTACTTTAAATAATAATTTAATATAAAAGAACTTTACTATGAGTTTCAGGGAAGCCATCCTTTAAATCTTTCAAGATAAGACTTGGTTCTACTATATAGAAATTTATGATAAAAAATTGTATATTAGGGTATCCTCTTTATAATTATAAAAACATCTCTTTATAATTATAAAAACATCCTTTACAATAGAATTTTCAATAGAATTATTATCTAATAAAAATTATAATTTGCAGTCTTTCTATAGGGGAAAACTATAGTCATAGATTCAAAAATAAGATATAATGGTTATGTTAAAATGATTGCTGAAGATTTAACAAGAACTATCTAATGTAGAAATAGTAAATAATATTAAATAATAGTAAATAATAGTAAACAATAGTATTTATATTCACTACCATTTTCATAAGTGTAAAGAAGGGATTAAAAATGGGACAAATGATAACAACCAATAACTTGATGTACCATTATAAAAATAATGAAAAAGAAGTGTTGGCTCTAAAGGATGTCTCTCTTCATGTTAAAGAAGGGGAATTTGTAGTAATTATTGGCCACAATGGTTCGGGGAAGTCAACCTTTGCTAAGCACTTGAATGCACTTCTAATGCCTTCATCTGGTGATGTTATAGTAAAAGGTCTAAATACAAAGGATGAAAACAAAGTTTGGGAAGTTAGGCAGATTGCAGGTATGGTTTTTCAAAACCCTGATAACCAAATTGTTGCAACAATTGTAGAAGAAGACGTTGCCTTTGGACCAGAGAACCTTGGTATTCCATCAGAAGAAATTGTTAGGAGAGTAGAAGAAGCATTAAAAAGTGTAGATATGCTTGATTTTCGGCATAAAGCTCCCCATTTACTATCAGGTGGACAAAAACAACGGATCGCTATAGCAGGGGTTATTGCCATGAGACCCGACTGCTTAATTCTAGATGAACCTACGGCAATGTTAGACCCGTCAGGAAGAAGAGAAGTAATTAATACAATTAAACGTCTAAATAAAGAAGAGAATATTACTGTTATTCATATCACTCATTTTATGGAGGAAGCAGTAGATGCTGACCGAGTTATTGTTATGGAAGATGGAGAGGTCATATTAGAAGGAACACCTGGTGAAGTATTCTCACAGGTTGATAAGTTAAAATCTTTAGGCTTAGATGTTCCTCAGGTTACAGACCTAGCAAATCTACTAATTAAAGAAGGAATAGATATTCCAAGTGATATATTAACTGTAGATGAGATGGTGATGAAACTATGTCAATTAAAATAGAAAACTTAACCCATATCTATAATCCAAAAAGTCCATTTGAATCAAAGGCATTGGATAATGTAAACCTGCATATTGAAGCAGGTGAGTTTATTGGTTTAATAGGTCACACTGGCTCGGGAAAATCTACATTGACTCAGCACTTAAATGGTTTACTAAAGCCAACTTCAGGTAAAATCTTCATTAATGATATGGACATAACCGATAAAACTGTAAAAATGTCTGAAATACGTAAAAAAGTTGGACTTGTTTTTCAGTATCCAGAACATCAACTTTTTGAAGAAACCGTATTTAAAGATATTTCCTATGGACCAACAAACTTAGGCTTAAGCGAGGAAGAAGTTTTAGCTCGAGTTAAAGAATCAATGAAACTAGTTAAACTTTCATTTGATGACTTAAAAGACCGCTCACCCTTTGAGTTAAGTGGCGGTCAAAGAAGAAGAGTAGCCATTGCAGGTGTACTAGCAATGAATCCAGAAGTACTGATTCTTGATGAACCCACTGCTGGTTTGGACCCTAAGGGTAGAGATGATATATTAGAACAAATTAAACACCTTCATAATCAAATGGGGAATACAGTTATTCTAGTATCCCATAGTATGGAGGATATAGCTAAGCTTGTTGACCGAATTATTGTAATGGATAAAGGCTCAGTTGCCCTTTCTGGTACGGCTGCTGAAGTATTTAAACATGTTGAGAAGCTGGAGTCTATTGGCCTTGGAATACCTCAAATTTCCTATTTAATGAAGCGTTTAAAAGAAGTAGACCCAGATTTTAAAGACGAGATATTCACAGTAGAAGAAGCAAAGGAAGAAATCATTAAGTGGATAAGGAGAAGGAAAAATGCTTAAGGATATAACAATTGGACAACATTATCCAACAGGATCTCTAATTCATAAACTTGATGCCAGAACAAAAATTATTGGTACCTTTGCTATTATTGTTTCTTTATTTATAGGGGTTAATGCCCCCTCTTACGGCTTAGTAGCTCTATTTATCTTCTTATGTGTTCATATCTCTAAAATACCTAAAAAGTTTATTGTAAAGGGAATTAAACCCCTAAGAATTATTATCATATTAACTTTTTTAATTAATATTTTTATGACCCAAGGTGAAGTGTTGTACAATCTAGGGCCATTGGTAATTACTAGGGAAGGGGTTCGTCAAGGGGTATTTATGGCAATTAGGTTAGCCCTATTAGTTATGGGGACATCCCTATTGACTTTAACCACATCTCCTATTGCTTTAACTGATGGAATTGAGAATTTACTAAAACCATTTAAAAAGATTGGGGTTCCAGCCCATGAATTAGCTATGATGATGACGATTGCCCTACGTTTTATACCAACTCTATTAGAAGAGACCGATAAAATTATGAAGGCACAAATGGCAAGGGGCGCTGACTTTGAAAGTGGTAACATAATAAGTCGTGCAAAGGGTTTAGTACCCTTAATGGTACCCCTCTTTATAAGCGCTTTTCGTCGGGCAGATGAGTTGGCAATGGCAATGGAGGCTAGATGCTATCGTGGTGGAGACAATCGTACCCGAATGAAGCAAGCAAGAATGTTAAAAATAGACTATCTAAGTCTATTGGCAATAGCATTATTATTAGCAGTTTTAGTTTTATTGAGAATGTTGGCTTAAATTTTACTACTTTGGTAAGACTATGAAAGTAGCACTTAGGCACTAGAATAGGAATGATCTTATGCGAAACATTATGATCAAAATCGAATACGATGGGACCAATTTTAATGGATGGCAAATTCAACCCAATGGTAGAACTGTTCAAGAAGAAATCATGAAGGTATTAGCCAAATTAACAGGTAATAGAGTTGAAGTGAATGGATCGGGTAGAACCGATGCAAAGGTCCACGCAAGGGGACAGGTTGCTAACTTTAGAATAGAATCTAATATACCCACCCAACGTATTTCCTTGGCAATGAATAGTCTGCTCCCTTTTGATATTAGCATTAAAGAGGCCCATGAAATGCCTGAAGACTTCCATGCTCGATATAGTGCAATAGGAAAGCGTTATGCTTATCAAATTTATAGAGGGAGACATAGAAGTCCTTTAGTAAGAAACTATGCTTACCACCTTAATTATGACCTCGATATGGATATAATACGATGGGGAACAAATAGATTAATTGGTACCCATGACTTTAAAGGGTTTATGGCCAGCGGAAGTAGTGTTGAAAACACAGTAAGATCCATCTATTCAATTGACATTAATGAAGTGAATGACAGTTTATGGTTTACCTTTGAAGGTAATGGTTTCTTGTATAATATGGTTAGAATTTTGGTAGGAACTTTAGTAGATTTAGGAGCATCAAAGAAGCAGAAGGATGATCTCCTTAAGGCATTAGAAACTGGAGACCGGAAATATGCAGGTCATACAGCACCACCCCAAGGATTATATTTAGATAATGTAATTTACCCCTTGACACACTAGGGTGGTTGTATTACAATAATACAGTGTGTATAAATGATCCACTAGCCCCGGGTCGTTAGACATAGATAGCGTACGAGAGAAAATTTAAAGATGATACCCAAAGTTATCAAGGAGGGAAAACAATGAAGTCATACATGGCTAAAGCCAATGAAGTTGAAAGAAAATGGTATGTTGTTGATGCTGAAGGAAAAACATTAGGTCGTTTATCTACAGAAATAGCAACTATCTTAAGAGGTAAAAACAAGCCTGAATTTACACCTCACGTAGATACAGGAGACTTTGTAATTGTTATTAATGCAGAAAAAATCGAATTAACTGGTAAGAAGTTAGACCAAAAGATGTTTACTTACCATACAGGACATCCAGGTGGATTAAGACAAATTCCATTCAGAAGAATGATGGCAGAAAAACCAGAAAAAGTAATTTACAATGCAGTAAAAGGAATGCTTCCAAAAACTAGACTTGGAAGACAAATGATCAAAAAATTAAAAGTATATGCTGGTACACAACACAACCACGAAGCTCAAAAGCCAGTAGTACTTGATATATAGTCGATTCGGAAGGAGGAGTTATTGATTATGGCAAAGTTAGCTTTTTACGGAACAGGAAGAAGAAAAAAATCTATCGCTAGAGTAAGATTAGTTCCAGGTGAAGGGAACGTTAAAGTAAATAATAGAGATATCGAAGAATACTTCAACTATGAAACATTAAGAAGAGAAGTTAAATTACCACTGATCTTAACTGAAACATTAAGCAAATACGATGTACTTGCTACAGTTAATGGTGGAGGCTTTACAGGACAAGCTGGAGCTTTAAGACACGGTATTGCTAGAGCTTTAACTAAAGCTGATGAAGAATTAAGAGCACCACTTAAAAAAGCTGGTTTCTTAACTAGAGATGCTAGAGCTAAGGAAAGAAAGAAGTATGGTTTAAAAGCTGCAAGAAGAGCACCTCAGTTCTCAAAAAGATAATATATTATTTATTCAAAAAGACTGTCTATCCGACAGTCTTTTTTTTTCGGCTTTTTTTTATAACAGAATACATTAATTCTTTCTCTTAGACAAATTCTCTTAGACAAATAGTTGGGGTGCAATTTTTGTAATTCTGCTTTATTTCATTAGAGCCTACATTAATACATGAGGAAATTGCATAATACCATAACAATGAATTTATATTCGATTATGCAAAAATAAAAACTAAGTCGCCCATTGGGAAACGAGTAATTTCATTTATATTCCAACAAATTATTCGTTGAACACTAAGCAGCGAAGTTTTTATTTTGTATTAATATAAATATAATATCAATTATGCAATTTCCTCAGATAAGTAGTGATTTACTTTAATTTAATCTGTGTTCATTTATTAAAGACTATGAAAGATATTATTAATTTGGTTATTTATTTCAGAAATTCTTTGGCTAATATTCTCAATTTCCATTGATAAATTCCTATCTTTAGATTTCCCGTTATTATCATCAACTAATAATAACTCAATTGCTGCTAAGTAGTCTTTAGCTTCCTCATTGTGTCTTTTAAGCTGTAAAAACTGTTCTTGTAACTTTTTAGCATCTTTAAAGTTCTCCATATCCTTTCCCTCCTTAATTATTTCAAAACAGTAGAAAATCCATCTTAGAAATATTTTGTCCTCCCCCGATAAATTAATACAAGAGAAATAGAAGGTATTTTTACATAACTCGATATTAATCTAAACTCTAGAATAATACATCTTTAATTAATAATTTGTTTTTGAAAAATTATCTTGCTCATTGTATAGGTTAAGGACTATTACCATATACATATAAATAGAGAAGTTAAGGAGGGGGTAGAATTGATTGTAATAGTCTTGAAAAAAAAGTGGTTAGTGGCTCTATTAATTTCTAGTTTAGTATTAGGGGCTTTTGTCACCGTAATACGCTTAAAATATCATTCATTAGAAACATTAAATATCCCCAGTACAGCAAAGGTCATCGTAATTGACCCAGGCCACGGAGGTGTAGATCCTGGTGCCGTTGCAAAGGATGGTACCTTAGAAAAAGATATTAATTTAGCTATAGGGTTATATTTGAGAGAATACCTAGAACAAAGTGGTGCAATAGTTATCATGACTAGAGAGACTGACAAAGGGCTATATGATAATACTGGTACAATAAGAGCTAAGAAAAATCAGGACTTGAGAAGACGTAGAGAAATTGTGCAAAAATATAGTCCCAATGTATTTATCACTATTCATCTTAATAGTTTTCCACAACAACAATACTATGGAGCCCAAGCTTTTTTTCCAAAAGGACACATCGAGGGAGAAAAATTGGCTAAAATCATTCAAGAAGAGCTAATAGAAGTTTTAGATAAAGAGAATAAAAGAATGGCTTTATCAAAGGAGGGGATCTACTTAATAGCAGACCTCAATCATATTCCCACTGTGTTAGTAGAAGGCGGATTCTTATCTAATCAACAAGAATTAGCAAAACTTAAGGATTCAAACTACCAACAAAAAATGGCATGGGCTTTATATGTTGGAATACAGAGATATTTAAAAGAATCTTCATAAATAGGGGCAAGTTGTGGATAAAAAATGTGGATAATGTGCATAAAAAATAACTTAAATAGAATACTTAAAAAATCAATATTTTATAAACTTGGTTGATGTTCAATTATCCACAATATAATGTTGATAACTATAATTATTGTTGATAACTTAAATAATTGACAATTGAAATGTAACCTAATTATGGAATCTCAAAATTTTGATACAGTCATAATATTTACTGTTACTTAATTGTGTTGAGATCTTTAGACTATTAATCTATTTTTACAATAGATTAATTGATAAATAATAATAAATGCATTTTGATTTGTTTATGAATAATATTGTTGCTGAAGATTAAGTAGAGGGGTTTTTACTTCATAAAATGCAAATGAAAATTAAGTAAGAGATATAGGACATATATCAGCATAAAAAAAAGTAGGATCAAATCCTACTATAAAGTCTTACCGGGTATTACCATGTCAATTAAACCAATTACAATTGCACCTAAAATTGCACCTAAAATAGAAACCTGCATAGTAGCAACGAAAAACTGTGTGGCGTAAATGACGACTGCTGCCACGATAAAACCAGTTATTCCTCTTCCAAATGGAGAGGCATCTAATTTAGCCACACGATTAATTAACCAATCAAGTATTGAAATGACGGCTGCGGCAATTAAAACACTCCATACGCCATCAATACTAAATCCAGGAGTTAAAAATGCAGCAATGGCAATAACAATAGCTGATACGATAAATCTAATAATAAACCCGACCCAACTTTGTGATGTAGAGGTACGATTATTTTCACGTTCAGACACCTTTACCACTCCTTTCATTAATTTTTTAAAATTTTTCTTCTGTACTATCTTTTGTTTGTAGGCAAAATTTTATTCTAAATACAATATGTAAAAAATTACTAAAAAAACATGTAGGAGGGAGCTATTATGAATAAAAAGGTACATCTATTGGTAATTCCTAAAAAAATAATGCTATATTTAGTGATAGGGTTTGCACTTATATTAATACTAGTATTATTTAATCGGTTTAGAGGAGAAGTTCCTGCATGGAATTTTTCGAATATCAGCAGGAGTCAATCTCAACTTGCTTCAGGGAAAGCTGGAATTATAATAGACGATTTTGGAAATGAAAGTGGTGGATCCCTAGAAATGTTAAATTTAGAAATTCCAATAACCTGTGCCATTATGCCATTTCAACCAAAAACAAAAGAACATGCAGAATTAGCCCATCTTAATGGACATGAAGTCATCATTCATCTACCGATGGAACCCCATAAAGGTGATCCAAACTGGCTTGGCGAAAAGGGAATAACGAGTGGGCTTTCGACAGAAGAAATAAAAAATATCGTTAGGGAAGCAATAGAAGATGTACCTTATGCTGTAGGCTTAAATAACCACATGGGATCAAAGGCTACAGAAGATCCGAGGGTTATGGAAGCAATCATAAGTGTGCTAAAAGAAAATAATATGTATATAGTAGATAGTAAAACAAGTATGAAGTCTGTAGTAAAAGAAGTCGCTGATAAATTTGGTACCCCCTCAATCGAAAGAACAATATTTTTAGATAATGAAAAGCATAAAGGACAAATTAAAAGGCAGATTAAAGAACTAGGAAATCTGGCAATAAAAAATAATCAAGCGGTTGCAATTGGTCATGTAGGTCCAGAAGGTGGGTTAGTAACAGTTGAAGCAATTAATGAAATGATTCAAGAACTTGAGAAAATGGGTGTTCAGTTTGTGAAGATATCCCAACTATTCTGATGGTTTATCTCCTGTTTTGACTGGAATAGATAATTGATTAACGCAAATTAATTTGGATATAATCATATTAAAGTCTTATTTAAGCGGAGGAAAACACCATGGAAAAATGTCAAGGATGTAATCACTTTAAAGATGGTAAATGTGGTACATCTACATGTACAGTAGAAGAGGAAATAAATCCTTTTAATAAAATAAATAAGGTAATTGGAATAATGAGTGGTAAAGGTGGTGTCGGCAAATCAACAGTAACAGCAATGCTGGCTAATGCCTTAGCTGCAAAAGGAAATAAAGTAGGAATTCTGGATGGAGACATCATTGGCCCCAGTATAGCAAAGTTATTTGGTGTAAAGGGTCCAACCCATAATACAGAAAAGGGCTTATTACCGGTAGTATCTAAAAATAAGATTAAAATTATGTCTATGAATCTACTTCTCCCAAATGAAACTGATCCTGTAATTTGGCGAGGGCCAGTAGTAGGAAACGTCATAAAACAGTTTTGGAAGGATGTATTTTGGGGGGAACTAGATTATTTATTAATTGATTTTCCACCAGGAACGGGTGATGTAGCCCTAACAGCAATGCAATCTTTACCAGTTGATGGGATTATTATGGTAACAGCCCCCCAAAGTCTAGTACAAATGATTGTAGAGAAGGGTGTTAAAATGGTGCAAAAGATGGACAAGCCAATATTGGGAGTACTTGAGAATATGAGCTATGTTCAACCACCTGGCTATCCAGAACCCTATTACCTATTTGGAAAAGGGAGAACCAAGGAAGTTGTTTCCAAATTAGGACTAGAATTTCTAGGGGGATTACCTATTGAAAAAGAAATGGTGGAACTAGCAGATGTAGGAAAAATTCATCAGCATGAAAGTCAATTATTTATTAATCTAGCTGAAAGAGTAGAAAGCTTATTAAGATAAGATAATCAAAATCAAACCCCAAAGAAGGGGTTTGGTTTTTTATGAAGATAAGGCTTCTTCAATATGATGTTTTCTTAGATAATAGTCAAAGATTTCTTCAAAAGTAATATTCAATTGTTCGGCTAGATTAAGGTATCTAGCGAAAATACGAATATAGATTGACAAAGAGGTATAATAATCTTTTTGGTGTTGTAGAGAGTGTCTTAAGGCAGTTAGATCGTCGAATATAAATGAGAATATTCTTATGATACTATCTTCCTTTTCCATTCCATTAATAGCCTCTAAATCGATAATGTTAAATTCGTGAACATTGCCAATTGAAAGCAAAAATCCCATGGAATCAAGAAACCTTGCAAATAATTTATCTTGAGGAATATGAGGTTTTACTTTAGAGTACTTATAGCATTTAGTTAAGTTAGCAATTTCTGCAGTTTTTACTTGTAATGCCAAAAATCTGAGGTCAAAAATATTTTCTTCACCTAAATGATCTTCTTTTATGTCAGTATAGCTTCTTATATTTCCTTCAATAATGTTTTGAATCTTAAATAGTTGATGAAGTTCCATCTAAATACCTCCTCATAACATAATCTTAAAATATAGTACTAGGTACTAATAATAAGTAATAATAGTATACCAAAAAAATAACAATTTTAAAACTAAAATATTTCGATTTAATCTGACAAAATTTTCTAGAACCACTTAATGAAATTCCATAATACCAGTACGCTTCTCCCCAGTGGGAAACTAGCAATTTCCTCTATCGTTACTGAGATTGAAAAAAATACTTTTTATTGATATAATTGAAGGATGATTTTTAAAAGCACAGTAAGGAGTGTTTTGAAATGGAGCAGGAAATTAAAATTAAAAAAGCAATTATGCATATATTAGATGCAAATGTAGGGATGCCGATTCTTTCCAATGTAGTACATCCATCAACAGAGGATATTCACGAATTTCTAGAAAACCATATTACGAAAATGTTAAAGGATCAAAACTTAAAGCCAGCTACCTTTAATAGAGAAGAAAATCCAGTGGTGGGCTATATTGAAGAGCTTGCAGCAGAGGAGCATACCTTCATACACTATACTGGTGAAATGGCTAAACAAATTTATAATATCATGATAAAAAATGTAGACATCCCTTCAGCAGATTTAGTCTTCACAATTTTTGAATGGGAACAACAGCCTTATTTAGCAATCCTAAAGTTTAATTATCGTTACTCCTATATTCATTATACAGAAGATAGTGAAGAAGGCAGAATGAATAGCATCATCAAGCAAAAAACGGCACTACCTAATGATAGTCAGAAGGTTGATGAAGGGGCAATTATAAATTTAGAAACATTCCACATACAACTTATTGAGAAAGAGTATGAAATTAACGGAGAAAAGCAGTTTTATTTTTCAAAACTATTTTTAAAGTGTAATAACCGACAGTCGGACTTACAAAAAGCAAAATCCTTTAAAAAAGCTACAGAAATTTTTAATAAAAAGTTTTGTAATCAAGATATTCAAATATCCGATGAATTTGGGAAGGAGATCCTTAAAAGTATAGATGAATCAGGTAATATTGATATTCCTAAGATCACAGAAAAAGTATTTCAAGATAATCAAGAAATGAAGGATATTTACATGGAACATATAGAAAAAGCCGGTTTCGTAGAAGAACATGTAGAGCTTAAAGAAGAAGTGGTTAGGAAAGTTTTTAATAAAAGAAAAATAAAAACCGATAATGGTATCGAGATCAACCTATCTTTGGAGCAAGAAAATGACAATTTAGAACTAGTTAACAACTATGATGGAACCATCACCATTATCATTAAAAATATTAATTCAATATCCTATAAATAACAAGGCTAGTGGTATCTACACTAGCTTTAACTTTTAGGTTAGGCTATATTTCAAATTTTGAGTAACAAAAATTGCTAAGGTTTAAAATTCTTGAAAAGAAAATAAAAATCCTATAAACTTAAGTCAGAATTGTAATGAAATTGTTGTGTAGTAATATTATGGAGCAGTTAATAAAGGGATATTATAAAGAAGGAAGGTTAATATGATCTATAATGAAGAAACAACTAGACAATTTACCGATATGATGACTGAAGGATTTATTTTTATTGATGCAGAGGGGAAAATTCAAATCTATAACAATAGGGCGAAAGAAATATTTGGAATCACCTATAATCAAGGTGTGGGGCATGAAACAGGGCAAATTACCCCAGGGGATATCATTATTATTGGGGATAATTCCATCGGTATGGATGATGGTGGACTGACTCCTGCTGACTTAAAAGTTATGGGCATTAACGATGAAAATATCCAATTGGGAGATAGTATCCTAGCCATAGGTGTTATAGGAAAAAAGGAAATGCCGCCACTGTATATATACAGAAATCCTAAAGAAGTAGAAGATGAATTACTAAAACTAGAAACGGTATATTGTAATGAAAATATTTCAATTGTGCTTAATTATCATAAAAAGTTTATTAACATTGTTGTTAATGGGAAAGAAGTCAAAATGAAGTATAGAAAAGCAATCGGTCATATGGTGGTACTAGATCAATATACCCATCAAATAAAGTTCTATCAAGCCAAAGGATACACAGCCCGTGGTGAAGGTTTAAAAGAGCTATTAAGGGGTAAAGTCTATAGAGGAAAGGGGAAGGGCGTAGAGGATTTTAATGTTATTGGAAGATCAATTTTTGATATTCATAGTAACAGCTCCAATACAGTAGAGTTTTTCGAAGCTGCCCGTGATGGAAACATTAGCTATAAAAACGAATATCGAGAAATTAATGGTAGAGCCACCATTTGTACTTTAAACCCTATAATAATCAATAACAAACCTAGTGGAGCAGTATTAAAGGTAGAAGATATTTCAGAAATACGTAAGGTGATCAAAGAAAGAGATGAGGCGTTGCTCCACTTAGAAAGGCTAGAACATCAACTTAGGGAAGAGGAAACCATCTATGCTAAGTTTCCCGATATATTAGGAGATAGTCCCGAAATAAATAGAGTCAAAAAGCTGGCTTACAGGGCTTCCAAAACTAATTCTACAGTTGTCTTACTAGGGGAAAGTGGTACAGGGAAAAGCCTTCTGGCGAAGGCAATCCATGAAGTAGGAAAAACAAAAAATACTCCATTTGTTCATGTGAACTGTGGTTCTATTCCAGAAAATCTATTAGAAAGCGAATTATTTGGTTATGAGGGTGGGGCTTTTACTGGTGCCAAAAGGGAAGGCAAGCCAGGTATGTTTGAGCTCGCCCAAGGAGGAACCTTATTTTTAGATGAAATTGGTGAACTAACTCCTCTTATTCAAGTAAAACTACTTCAAGCATTACAGAGTAAAAGCTTCTATAGAATTGGGGGAAGTAAAAGCATAACAGTAGATGTTAGAATTATTGTTGCCACTAATAAAAACCTAGAAGATGAAGTTGCAAAAGGAAACTTTAGGGAAGATTTATACTATCGAATTAATGTTTTTCCAATTATTATTCCTCCCTTAAGACAACGAAAACAGGATATTAATATCATAACAGATCAGACCCTATCTAAAGTTTTAAGAAGAATAGGATGGGAGGAAAAAAGAATATCTATAGAAGCCAGAAATCTCTTGTATCAGTATGACTGGCCAGGAAATGTACGGGAACTTGAAAACATAATTGAACGAGCTATTAACCTTGCAGAGGGCAACCTAATCTGTTCGAGGCATCTAACCATTAGTCAAGGGACGATTACAAATAAAAATGAAGTAGAAACTGTAATGCCTCTAAAGGAAGTGGTGATGGCAGCAGAAAAACGTGCCCTAGAGGAGGCCTTAGTTCTTTTCTCTGGTGATAAAGTAAAGGCAATGAAGGCTTTAAAAATTGGGAAAACATCCTTTTATGAAAAGTATAAAAAATATCATATTGGCAGTTCGTAATATCGGAAACTGTTCGTTTTTACGGAAACATTGTGGTTAATACTGTTAGTTAAAAAATGCAGGTTTTATAGTATAATATATAAGAAGAGTTCGAAAATACGGAATATATATTCGTGCTAGCCATTTTTTCATTATGAAATCTAAGGAAAGTGGGCCTGTATCAATTGGCATAAATTTTGCAGGTATATATTTTGAAAACATTATATATTGTAAGGAGATGTCAATATGTCTATAGAAACAACAGAGTTTAATCACAATCATTTTATATTTGATCGTTGCGATACCGTTGAATTAGCAAATAGATTTGGAACACCCCTATATGTCCTTTCAGAAGGACAAATTCAAAGTAGATGTAAGGCTATTAGAGACGAGTTTCTATTAAAATATCCTAATACTAGAGCTGCCTATGCCAGTAAAGCCTTTTTAACGATGGCTATGTGCAAAATAATTGAGAAAGAGGGCTTGGGTCTAGACGTAGTATCTGGTGGTGAACTATTTACTGCGCTACAGGCTCAATTTCCTATGGAAAAAGTTATGTTTCATGGAAATAATAAGTCCTATGAAGAATTAGAGCTGGCAGTGACAAATAATGTCGGAAGAATCATTGTAGATAATTTTTATGAACTTGAATTATTAGGAGCAATAGCAAAGACCCAAAATAAAAAGGTGGATATTCTTTTTAGAATAACGCCAGAAGTAGAGGGGAAAACCCATCAATATATTACAACAGGGCAAAAAGACTCAAAGTTTGGAATCCCACTACAAGAGGAGATTATTGAAGAAGCAGTAATACAAGCAATGGGGTCCTCATATATTAACTTAATAGGTTTTCATTTTCACGTTGGTTCCCAACTGTTCGAGAGAGAGTCCTATATTAGAGGGGCGGAAACTGCGATTAAGTTAATGAAGGACTTAAACATCAAGCTAGGCTTCGTTACTAAAGAACTAAATATAGGTGGGGGTTTTGGAATTAATTATACTGAGGAAGTGACAAGACCACTTCATTATTTTATAGACCCAATTATGGAAACGATTAAGGATCATTGCAAAAACGTTAATATTGAGATGCCGACAATTATTATTGAACCAGGAAGATGGATTGTAGGTGAAGCTGGTATTACCCTCTATACATTGGGGGCCATTAAGGAAATCCCAGATGTTAGAACCTATATTAGTGTAGATGGAGGGCTACCAGATAACCCAAGACCGGCCTTATATAATGCAAAATACCGAGCTTTGGTAGCTAATAAAATTAATGAAGAAAATGATCAATTAGTTACAATAGCTGGTAAGTGTTGTGAGACAGGAGATATCTTAATTTGGGATCTAATGGTGCCTAAAGTTGCTCCGGGGGATATTTTAGCCGTACTAAATACGGGTGCCTATAATTATTCTATGGCAAGCAATTATAATCGTTTACCGAGACCAGCAGTGGTATTGATTAGTAATGGGGAACCCCATCTAATGGTTGAAAGAGAAACTTACCAAGACTTGATAGAGAGAGAAATCATACCAAGTCATTTAATTCAGAGGAAATAAAATTACAATCTATCGAAAGGAGGTACGGGGGAGGAAGCATAGAATAAATATTAGGAAAGAAAAAATAAATAAAGGGAGGGCAAAGTTGAATGATTAACTTAGTTTGGTTTTTACTTTTAGCAGTTGGAATTATAGTAGGAGCAGTAACTGGTAATATTGATGCTGTCACCGATGCAGCCATCAATAATGCACGAACAGCAGTAGATATCTCCTTAGGACTAATAGGAGTTATGGCTCTATGGTTGGGGATCATGAAAATTGCCGAAGATTCAGGATTAATTAAATTTATTGCTAGGGCATTACGGTTTATTATGATCCCTCTTTTCCCAGATGTACCAGCAGACCACCCAGCTATGGGAGCAATGATTATGAATATGGCAGCAAATGTTCTTGGATTAGGAAATGCTGCAACCCCTCTTGGATTAAAAGCAATGCAAGAGTTGCAAGACTTAAATCCCCATAAGGATACTGCAAGTAATGCAATGGTCACCTTCCTAGCCATTAACACCTCTTCAGTAACCTTAATTCCTGCATCAGTAATAGCTATAAGAGTTGCGGCAGGTTCTGCTAATCCTACGGAAATTATAGGGCCAACAATTGTTGCAACAATTGCATCAACAATAGCAGCGATTATTGCAGTTAAACTGCTACAAAAACTACCTGTGTTTCAAATTAAACCTGAAAAAGTAGAAGAAATCGTAAATGAATAGGGGGGAATAAAATGTTTGATACTTTTATTGATTTTATGACAGGTGTCTCTAAATATGCAATACCATTTATATTATTAAGTATACCGTTATTTGGAGTGATTAAAAAGGTAAAGGTCTATGAATCCTTTACAGATGGAGCAAAAGAAGGTTTTCAAACAGCCATTAGAATTATTCCTTTCTTAGTGGCTATGTTAGTTGCAATTGGTGTATTTAGAGCATCAGGTGCAATGGATTATTTAGTTGATTTAGCTAGTCCGATTACTAGATTAATTGGTATGCCAGGAGAAGTTTTACCAATGGCTATTATGCGTCCTTTATCTGGTGGTGGCGCTAATGGTGTTATGACAGAAATTATTAACACCCACGGAGCAGATTCTCTTTATGGTAGAATGGTATCAATTATGCAAGGTTCTACTGAAACAACCTTCTATGTATTGGCAGTATACTTTGGGTCAGTAGCCATTAAGAAGACAAGACATGCATTGCCAGTAGGCTTAATTGCCGATGCTGTTGGTTTAGTTACAGCAGTATTAGTTGCAAGGTTAATGTTTGGTTAAATAAATGAAATTAAGGGCTATCGGTTAGCCCTTAATTTTTTAAGGGTCAAAACCAAAACATAAAAAGGAGGACAAAGATATGCTAAAACCTAAAGCATTGAAAAAGGGAGATACAATAGGAATCACAGCAACTTCTAGTCCGACAACAGAGGAAAAGGTTAGAGCGGCTAAGACAAGGTTAGAAGAAATGGGATTTCGGGTGAAAGTAGCAGAAAGTTGCTTTTCTAAACATGGTTACTTAGCAGGAAATGATCAATTAAGGGCTGATAACTTAAATGAGATGTTTGCCGATCAAGGGATTGATGGAATAATATGTCTTAGGGGTGGCTATGGTGCGCCTAAAATCCTTGATAAAGTTGACTTTCAATTAATTAAGGCAAATCCTAAAATTTTTATGGGCTATAGTGATATTACTGCACTACATATGGCTATGAATCAAATTAGTGGTTTAGTCACCTTCCATGGGCCAATGGCAGCATCAGATATAGCAGGTGGGTTAGATGACTTTTCGAGGTATGAATTCTTAAAAGCAATAACAGAGCCTCAGCCAATGGGCTTGATCCCTAATCCTGAAAATATTAAGGTTGAAACCCTTGTAGAAGGTAGGGCAGAGGGAGTGATCATCGGAGGTAATCTTGCTTTAATTTCAGCTACAATGGGAACCCCTTATGAAATAAATACAAAGGGAAAGATTATCCTTTTAGAAGAGATTGGTGAAGAACCCTATAGTGTAGATCGAATGCTAACTCAAATGGCTTTAGCAGGAAAATTTGATGATGCTGCAGGCATTATATTGGGAGACTGGAATGACTGTCAGCCCAAAAAACATGATGAAAGTCTGTCATTAATGGAAGTATTTCAAGAGATTATCTTACCCTACGGTAAGCCAACAATCTTTAATCTTAAGGCTGGCCATTGCCACCCTAAAGTAACGATTCCCTTTGGCGTTAGAGGGGTATTAGATGCTACAATAGGAAGCTTAGAAATTAAGGAGAGTGCTACAATATAATGAGAAAAAATCATCCTTTATTAGTTGAAGCAGAAAAAATAAAAGATTGGTTGGTGGAAATAAGGCGGGACTTTCATAGGCATCCTGAATTTGGAATGGAGGAATTCCGAACAATGGATAAGATTGTGGGGTATCTAGAGGAAATGGGGATAGAATATACCTCTGGCGTAGCTAATACTGGTGTTGTAGGTATCATTAGAGGGGCTACATCAGGGAAAACCATTGCCTTAAGGGGCGATATGGATGCCCTTCCTATTCAAGATGAAAAAGATGTTTCTTATCGATCAACTGTAGCTGGTAAAATGCATGCTTGTGGACATGATGCCCATATGACCATTCTTTTAGGGGCAGCTAGAATATTAAATCAGATGAAGACCCAATTAAAAGGAAATGTAAAATTGTTATTCCAACCGGCAGAAGAGACAGTAGGGGGAGCAAAGCCAATGATCCAAGAAGGCGTCATGGAGAACCCTAAAGTAGATGCAGTTTTTGGACTGCATGTATCAGCAGAAATGCCTGTAGGGGAAATTGGGATTAAGTATGGGCAGATGAATGCCTCCTCCGACACCATTAAAATTATCCTACATGGAAAGAGTAGCCATGGAGCTTATCCCCATGCAGGAGTAGATGCTATTGTTTTAGCTGGGCAAGTGATCACAGCCCTACAGTCCATCGTTAGTAGAAATATTGATCCTAGAAATTCAGCTGTTGTTACTTTGGGGACGATACAAGGTGGAACTCAAGGGAATATCATTGCTGATAGGGTGGAACTTGTGGGTACCGTTAGAACATTAAATCCCTCCACAAGGGAAGAAGTGATAAATAGAATAGAAAATATTGTGGTTCAAGTGGCAGCTGGCCTAGGGGGGCAGGGACAATTAATTAGAGAAGAAGGCTATGCTGCCCTCATAAATGATCATGATATTGTTGATATCGTAAAGGAAACTGGGGAAGAACTCCTTGGGAAAGAAAATGTTATATCAATTGAAGAGCCTAGTCTAGGGGTGGAGGATTTTGCCTATTTTGCCCAAGAAGCGCCAGGAGCATTTTATCGTTTAGGATGTAGAAACGAAGAAAAAGGTATTATACACGATGCCCATTATTGTCTCTTTGATATAGACGAAGACTGTTTGGTTATAGGTGCTGCCATGCAAGCTAATAACGTATTAGCGATGATAGGAGGAAAAAAATAGGTAAAATAAAAGAATTATTTGATAGAATAAACAAAGCTGACTTCCCATGAAAAGCGAGGTCGGCTCTGTTTAGTTTGAGGACATGCTACAATTGCGTTTTATTTTTACGGTTATTAAGGGGAATTTAATTAAGAACTAAAAATCCTTTCTCATCAAGGATAAATCTTCGAGGGTCTTTACTGAAGTATAGCCCTGGGCTTGATATAAGGAGATAGGTTGCCAATTGCTTTTATCTGGAAAAGCCAATACCTCTATAGATTGGTAGTTTCTATTTCCTGCTTCATTACTGATTTCTTTGACTAATTTTGATGCAATTCCATTACCCGAGACCTCTTTACGAATATTTAGACAGGTAATCATAATTCCATTGAGATTCACATCTGAGATAGGAAAGCCTAGCTTGGCTGCCAGTTTCAGTGGAAAAGCTTCTATAAACCCCACTGGTTGTTCTTCGTAGTAGGCAATAAAGCCTATCATTTTTTCTTCTTGCAATTTTTCTTCTAAATAGCTTTCCTTTAAAGCTTCATATTCATTCCAGTTTTCCTTCATATAATCCCCTATTTCTAAGAAGGGATTATACTTTGTACAAACAAGGCATACATCTTTGAGAAGTTTCTTCTCATACTTCCTAACTTTAAGCTTATCTACAGAAATATCCCATGAATCATGATTCGTTTGTTTGTAATAAGTTTGGTAGGCTTCCTGCTGAAAGTTTATGTCATAGGCTTGGAGTATTTGCCCTATCATTTTCTTAGATGGGGGAAAGCCTTTAATTTCATTCCCTTCAATAAATAACTTACTGTAGGTTAAAGGTTTATTACCTGTACCTTCTAGGGTAGCCAAAAGTTCTTTTTCATTCGTAAACCAAGGAAATGCAGAATCAAAATGATCCTTTATTGTATTAAAGGCTTCAAAGTGGACATGTTCTTTCATTGTATTAAAGAGTCTTCTCAGACGATCTAAAGAAGCAAAGGATTCTGTACAGATGGGAGAATAAAAATATCGAGCAATGACTTTTTTCATGACTTAATCACCTCTTATTGTCTTTGTAATTCTTTTGGGATAACGTAGTTCAAGGTTAACTTGATAAATCGTACAAATCAAATTTACCAAAAATCTAAGGGGATACTTCTAAATATTAGCACATAATACTTCTTTTTTCCATTAAAAAACACATATAAGTATATTGATTATAGGTTATTTGAGGAAATTCTATCATAACATAACTATGAATTTATCAAGGCTATATGAAAAAATAAGAACGCTGAGTCACCATTATGAAATGAATAATTTTAGAGCATCTTAATTATGGTTAAAGACTTTAATACCTACATATACTAAGGCGAATAATAGTAGATATATTTATGAGTTAAAATACTTGGATAAATTAAAATCGTTTTGTATTAATAAGTCGAGGTGATATTGTAATGAAAATTGCAATTATGGGTGGCGGTTTATCGGGTTTAGCCTGTGGATTTATGCTTGAAAAAGAAGGCATAAAATATGATCTATTTGAGGCAAGAGAAGGGGTTGATGATAGATTTAGAAATGGTGAAATATTTTTAAGCATATTAAACACCCCGATAGATGATTGTATTTCATATTTTTCAGAGGAATTTGGAATATACCTACAGCCAGTTGGTCATATTAAAGAATTACATATCTATTCAGAGAAGGAAAAGGCAATAATAAAAGGTAGTCTGGGCTTTAATGTAGCAAGAGGCAGAAGTGAAGATTCAATTGTAAATCAACTTAAGAACCAAATTAAAACACCTATTCATTATCATTCGAAATATACCTATGAAGCATTACTAAAGGAATATACCCATGTGGTTATTGCAACAGGTGATGGTGCATATAGTGAGGCATTAGGTAACTACAAAACAAATCTAACGGTTACCCTTAAAGGGTTAATTGTAGAAGGGGAGTTTGATAGGTACACTTCCATTGCTTGGCTAGATAACCGCTTTGCTCCGAAGGGATACGGTTATTTAATTCCACTTTCAAATACAGAGGCCAATGTAGTCTTAGCATATCCCGATTATCCAGAAAATGATGATGTAGATAGTAATCAATTAATGAGGGATTTTATAGAAAAAGTTCAATTAGATTTAAATCAGAAGTTAAAAGAAGTAGATGGTTTTCAAGTTACTAAGTATATGATCGGCCATTGCTTGAAACCGAGAATTGGAAACACTTTTTTTGTGGGTAATTGCTTTGGTGCCATCATGCCATTTTTAGGCTTTGGTCAATTTTCAGCAATAATGACAGGAATATATGCAGCCTATGACCTTGCCGGTAAAGGAAAATATGAGGACAGCATAGTTAATCTTAAAAAAAGCTATGAAAACTCATTAGTATTAAGAAAGGGAATGGAGAAATTAGATAATAAAAAATTTGATCTAATGGTAAAAGGTTTGAATAATGAGCTTGGTGACAGACTACTAGGTATGACGAATATAAACTTGTTAGAGATTATTAGTAAGGTGCTAAAACCCTTTATCAAATTATAATTAATAAAAGTAATTATTGAAGTTAAAATAAACAACTATCCTCAAGGGGGAGAGGATAGTTGTTTAGTATTTTAAATTTTAGTATTTTAAAATTTAGATTTTCATTTTAATTTTTAGATTTAAGCTAGACAAATAAGTCACTAACCCTTATTTAATTCCATCTTCAATCTCTTGAATCATAATGCTAGTACCTATCAATCCGCCACTAGCTACATACCAAACATGGGAATTAAGGTAAATCATATTATCATTTTGGATCGCTTGAGTTTGTTTCATTAAATCATTGTCAAATAACTGAGAAGAACTAGCATTTCCAGCAGTAACGGCTCCTCTGTCAATAACTAAGATATAATCTGGATCTTTTTCAACAATGTATTCATAAGATACATTCATACCATGGTTAGCTACTTCAATTTCCTCATCAGCAGCTATGAAAGCAAATTCATTATGAATGATACTAAATCTTGAACCTGGTCCATAGGCATTTAAGTTTCCTTCATTAGCCATGATAATAAGGGCATTTTTACCTAAATCTGCAACTTTTTGTCCTACAGCTTCTAAAGAGTCAGTAACCTTTTTAAGCTCTGCTACCGCTTCAGTTTCTTTACCGAATATCTCACCTAATAATGTTACATTATCAGTAAGAGATCCAACATAGTCACTTGTATCAACTGTTAAAAATACAGTGGGTGCTATTTTTTCAAGTTCTGGATATACATCTCTTTGTCTTCCAGAAATTAAAATTAAGTCTGGTTCCATACTAAATATTTTTTCAAAATCAGGCTCGAATAATGTTCCTACGTCTTCATATTTGTCATCATTAAATTTAGACAGGTATGCAGGGACATTTGACTTAGGTAAACCAATTACTTCAATACCTAAAGCATCTAAAGAATCTAAAGTGGCATAGTCAAATACAATAACCCTTTGAGGATTTTTATTAACAACTGCTTGCCCTAGTTCATGATTAACAGTAACAGTAACGATTTCTTCAACCTCTCCTGCTGCAGGTGTGCTAGTTTCATTAGATTGGCTAGGCGTGCTACTGCAGCCTGTAAAAGCTAAAACTGAAATAAGTACTAATAAAATTGCTAAAGTAAAACGATTATTTTTTTTCATTTCTTTCACCTCTTATAATTTTTTTATTATTTAAATATATTTTTTTATTTGTAATTAAGAGACTTACATATTAAGCGATGTAAATTTGATTAAATATCAAGAAGCTAATTTAACCCCCTTTAAATAACAATGGAAAACGACACCCAATAGCAAATCTCTTAATCTAAATACATGATTAAAAAGCTAATAATAAATACAGATTCTGTTGTTTTCTATATTCTCTATTTTTATATCCATATCATAGATTTCACCTAAAACAGAGCTTTCAATAATATGATCAATGGAACCCTCATGGGCAATCCTTCCATCCTTTAAAGCGATAACATAATCGGAGTAACAGGAAGCAAAGTTAATATCATGTATTACAATGACAACCGTTTTACCTAAATCATTAACTAAAGATCTTAAAATTTTCATAATCTCTACAGCATGTTTCATATCTAAGTTATTTAGAGGTTCATCTAAGAAGATATAGTCTGTATTTTGGGCTATAACCATAGCAACATAAGCTCTTTGTTTTTGACCACCACTAAGTTGGTCAAGATATTTGTCTTCAATATCCTTAAGCTTCATGTAAGATAAGGCCTCATCTACATATTTCCAGTCCTCATCAGTAAGGTTACCTTCTGAATAGGGGAATCTTCCAAAACTGACTAATTCTCGAATTGTTAAACGGATATTAATGTTGTTAAACTGTCGAAGAATTGCCAGTTTTTTAGCTAAATCCTTGTCCTTCCACTGGGAAAGTTCCTTTCCCTCTATATAGACATCCCCTTCATTTTTCTTTAGAAGACGGCTCATCATACAGAGTAATGTACTTTTCCCTGCCCCATTGGGACCTATAAAAGATGTAATTTTTCCTTTTTTTATTTCAAGAGATACATTATCTACAACCCTTTTATCGCCATAGATTTTAGTAAGGTTTTTTACTTCAATCATATTCTACTCTCCCTTAATAGTAAGTATATAAAGTACATGCCCCCGACAAAATTAATAATGACACTAATGGGGGTACTAAAATTCATTACCCGTTCGGCTATTAATTGCCCACCTACAAGGGCAACCCCACTAATTAAGATAGCCCCAGTAATTAAAAATTTATGCTTGTAGGAATGAATAAACTGCCTAGCAAGGTTTGCTACAAGTATCCCTAGAAAAGTAATCGGTCCTACTAGGGCTGTCGAAACAGAAATAAGAACTGCAACAGCAATTAGCATTTTTTTTACAACCCGATCATAATTGACTCCTAAACTGATGGCTTCGTCTTTTCCTAAGGAGATAACGTCTAACATTTTTAAATCCTTAAAAGTAAGAAGGAATACGCCAATAATACTAATAAAAGAAATCGTTAATAGGTTGGTATTAATACTGCTAAAACTAGCAAAAGATCTATTTTGTACGATTAAAAATTCATTGGGATCGATAACCATTTGCATGAAGGAGGATAAGCTTTGAAAAAAGGTACCAAAGACCATCCCAACTAATAGTAAAAAGAAAACACTATTTCCTTCCCGCTTAAAAAGAAAATTAAAAAGTAAAATTGAAAAACAGATCATTAATCCAACAGATAAAACAAAGTTTATATGACGATTCGATGCGGCAATAGATAAAGAACCAAATACAAAGATGACAAAGGTCTGAATAAACATATATAGTGAATCTAAACCCAATACACTAGGGGTTAAGATACGGTTATTAGTAATCGTTTGAAAGATAATTGATGAAAAAGCAATGGAACTACCTGTTAATAGGATAGCTGCCACCATAGGTAGGCGTCTGCTTAGACCATAGTTCCAGTTCCTGCTGTTTAATCCCAATGTTAAGAATAACACCGTTACAATGGCTAAAATAATAGTAAGAAGGATTAGTTTTCGTTTATTTGTCATGCTGTTCTCCTCCTTATTAATAAATAAAGGAATATAAAACTTCCAATAACACCCACCACTAAGCCAATGGGTATTTCGTAGGGAAAGATAATAATGCGGGATAAAATATCACAGGCTAAAAGAAAATTTGCACCTAACAGGGCTGTAGCCCAAATACTCTTTTTTAAATGATCTCCCTGATATATACTTACGATATTTGGTACAATCAGACCTAAAAATGGTATTCTTCCAACGGTAATAACCACCACAGAGGAAATAATAGAGACGATAATAATACCGATGTTGACCACCTGTTTATAATTTAGCCCCAAATTAATTGAAAAATCTTCTCCCATGCCTGCTACAGTAAATTTATTACTGTAGAGAAAAGCTAAAATTACTAGTGGAATGCTAAGATATAATAATTCATATCTCCCCTTAATAATCATAGCGAAGTTACCCTGCAACCATGAATTAGCGCTTTGAATCAAGTCATATCGATAGGCAAAAAATGTAGCGGTTGAGTCAATGACATTACCCAACATAATACCTAAAAGAGGAATCAAAATAGTACCCTTCTGCTTAATTCTTTTTAAAATAGTCATAAATAAGAAGGTTCCTGCCAATGCGAATGAGAAGGAGAAAGCCATCTTATGAAATGTACTAGCTGATGAGAAAAAAATTAGAGATACAACCATCCCCAGTCGGGCAGAGTCAATTGTGGCTGCTGTTGTGGGTGATACAAATTTATTTCTAGTAATTTGTTGCATAATTAAGCCACAAATACTCATGCTCATTCCTGCTACAATAATACTAATTAGACGGGGAATACGGCTTTGTAAGATAATTAGTACTGCTTGATCCTGCAAAGATAATATGTCGGCAAAAGTAACTTCCTTTACTCCGATGAATATAGAAATAATAGATAAAATCACTAAGAATAAAAGTAAATATTTATTTTTCATAATTTCTCCTTACTGTAGTTAGTCTAGTTAATTTGACACTTCCTTTAATGACTTGATATAATCAAAGGGGATTTTGAGTATGATTATCTTTCTCACTTGAAACATATTAACATTTAATTTAAATTGATTCTTAACTATATTTAGTTTTATTAAGCATATTTAGATTTCTTTAAAAGGGAGTGAATAAAATTTATCCTGTATATAATTCTACACTTGAAACAATGGACAACTTTTTCTTAAGCACCCATATTCCTATTAAAGCCTTTGATCTTAATGGAGGGTGTTTAGGTTCCATAGGATATGAAGACCAGTTAGAAAAAATTTTTGAAATAAATCATGTCTATGAGGAAGGTAAAAAACAATTGCTAAGTAATTTAAATAGTACTTTTACAACCCTACAGACAAGAGGAAAATTATCTTTTACCATTACACCTATCTGTTGTAAGGACATCAATGGAGGAATTTTTATTATGGGTCCCTATACTTCTTGCCGTTGCAGAAGTACTAAAGAAATATTATATAAACCCTCTAACTGTATTCCCCATTTAGTTACCCTATTGCACAATTTCAGGAAAGATCAAGTTTGTTTGAAATTTAAAAAAGCTGGTTATGACGGCCTTTATTTTAGTCCATATGTTAGAAGAACAATCGATTACATTGAAGAAAATTATCATAATCCAATAACTTTGGATGAAATTACAGAGTACTTAAATATTAATCGTTGTTATTTTTGCACCATATTTAAAAAAGAGACCAACAAGACTTTTACACAATTTCTTAACGAAATAAGAATTGAAAAGAGTAAGAAACTGCTAATTGAAACGAAACAATCTATTTTAGATATTGCCCTGCAAGTGGGTTTTAATAATGCTAATTATTTTAGTATGTCATTTAAAAAACTTACAAGTAAAACACCTCTACAATATAGAAAAGATGTAACTTAAATGAGAGATGTTGCATGCATCATTAGCAATAAACTTTAATTTTATCTATGTGGATAATGAAAACTTTTCACATTAATCAGCTACAACAACTATAGGAAAAAAATCTAGTGTAGTGTTAAGATACTAGTTTAGTGATCGATAAAAGTCTGAAAAGGTAAACCCCACCTTCTATCAGGCTTTTATTTTGGACATAAGTTTAAGGAGAAAGAAAAAAGGCTTAACAAATATATAGAAAATTTTAACATTTTAGAGGGTTTAGGTTTTATTTGTAGAAATAATCAGTAGTATTAAATGACACAAATTACATAAATTACATAGTTAGCATATGTAACAGGAGATAATTACACATGAAAAAGTCAGAAAGAATACAAATGATCCTCATGCTTATAAAGCAAAACAAACGTATGACAGCTAAAGACTTGTCGGATTATCTAGAAGTAAGTATGAGGACAATTTATCGTGATATTGATGCCTTAAGTCAAATGAATGTCCCAATAATTGCATATGAAGGACTACATGGGGGATACGAAATTGACCATAAGTATTTTATTCCAACCATTAGATTATGGGAGAAGGAAATTTTAATCTTAATGCTATTGTTAAAAGTGTCAAAAAAACTTAGCTTACCAGACTTTACAGAGAATATAAGTGCATTAGATATAAAACTTAGGAATGCTTGTTATGGTGAAGTAGAAGATTATAAAGATGTTTTAGATAGAATTACCTTTGACATGCAATACATATATGCCGAATCTTACTTAGAGGGGACATTTGAAAAGATATTAATGGCTTTTAAAAATAACGAGAAGTTAGCCATTCAGTATTTTGTACCTCTGAAAAATCAGATGGTTGATCGAAAAATTTCTCCCCTACATTTATTTTATAGCGAGGGCTGTTGGTATTTAGATGCTTTCTGTCACCTAAGATTACACAAAAGGACCTTTAGACTAGACCGTATTCGCTCAATTAGTCTTACTAGTGAAAAGGTAGACAAGGACCTACATAAAAAGTATAAAGAGAAGGATTTAGATGATCCATCCTTTTTACTTGAATTTCAAATAGACAAAGATTTATATTCTCTAATAAAGGACGATGGAGCAATGAAGGAGGCAATAATTTATGGAAGTGACGATAGACATTATTACATTCGTATTGAGACTAATAAGAGGGTTTATTTTGAGACACTAGCTATTAGAAATGTATCTGAAGTTACAATAAAAAGTCCAGAATTTTTTGTTGAGCTGATAAAAGATAAGTTTATCGAAGCAATGAAAAAATATAGCTAAAAATATTGTTGAAAATTTATCCAAAACCAATAACCTAATCATTAAAATATAAAATAATATAAATTTAATCTTAATTATGCAACTTTTTAAATAATATTTAGAACACTGACAATCTTATGGCAATGTTTGTAAGCTATAATCATTTTGGAGGTGTTGAAAATGAATATAGCAATTTATTTGTACGACGGTTATTATGAAACAGAATTATGTATTCCTGCAATGTTATTTTCTAAGGAAAATATGTTTACCATTGCCAGCGACCAAGAGGTTGTTACTTGTATGGATGGACGCCGTCTTTTAGTGGATCGACAGGTTAAAGAAGTAAAGGCGGAAGAAATCGACCTATTAATTATTCCTGGTGGAAAACCGATTCCAAAGGATGATATCTTTCAATTAATTAGGAACTGTGAAGAACAAGGAAAAATAATTGGCGGCATTTGTGGAGGGGTGGATTATTTAGCCTATGCAGGTGTATTAGAGAACCGAAGGTATACAAGTTATTATGCACTTGGAGAAAGCTATGATTTTTTACCCAAAAGGGGAACCATGACAGGGGCAACCTATGAAAGCGATAGAGGTATTGTTTCTGCAAAACCAGAAGCCTACTTAGAATTTGCTTTAGAGCTATATAAACTAGCAGGAAAATTAATAGAAGAAGACGTGGCAAAGTACTTAGATTGGTTTAAAAGCCCTAATACATTTCAATATTAATTAAAATGCTAATTCAAGTTCTAATCCTAATTCAGATGGTTAGGTTATTGAGAATTGTTGTAAAATAATAGAAAGATAATTTTGAAGCACTTTTCAAGGAGAATAATATTAGGTTAAGGATTGGGGGAGATCAAATGGCAAGAAAGATTAAAAAAACATATCGCTTTATTTTGTCGTTCTTTGCAACAGTTGTTGCTGGCGGGTCTTTAGCAGGTTGTGGAATGTATGGCCCCCCTCCCCGGTCTTACTATACAATGAATGGCAGGGTGATACAAGAAAATGGAGAAGGTATATCCAATATTAAGGTAACTATTAGTGAAACCAAAGATAGTGTGTATACTTCGAAAGATGGAAGCTTTTCAATTGTAAATAAAGACCTAATGGGTAGAGATAACATAACCTTAGAAGTAGAGGATCTTGATGGTGAAGAGAATGGTGGAGAATTCAAATCTCAAAGGATTAAGCTTAATAACTTTCGAGACCAAGAAATAAGTATTGAGATGGAGAATAAAGATGAACTTTAATAAGCGGAATAGCTATAAAAAAAGAATCCAACAATGGGGATGGAATCAGGGAAAGAAACTAAGAGCCAATATCCATGACCTAAATTATTTCTTTTGGGAAGCTACATTAAAATGTAATCTTAATTGTCTCCACTGTGGGTCCGACTGTAGTAAAGATAATAACTGTACAGAATTACCAGCAGAGAAAGTTCTACAGGTATTTTCTAATATAGCAGAAAATTATTCAGCCCAAGATGTTATGGTTGCAGTTACAGGGGGCGAACCACTAATGAGGAGGGACTTATTTGATGTACTTAATAAGGTTAATCAGTTAGGTTTTTCATGGGGCATGGTAACCAATGGGATGTTAGTAAATGAAAATGTAGTAAAAAAGTGCGCAGAAACAGGAATGAAGACTGTTTCAGTAAGTCTAGATGGAGTTAGAGAATCTCATAATTGGTTACGAAACGAAGCTACATCCTACGATCGTGCCATAGGGGCCCTTAGATTATTTTCTAAAGCCAATAAATTTGATACAGTAGAAGCAATAACTTGTGTTAACCCTGTAAACCTAAAACAATTAGATGAACTTTATCGTGAAATAAAAAATTTGGGTATTAATAGTTGGCGAATACTAACCATTTTTCCCAAGGGGAGAGCAGTATCATCGAAGGCTTTATCTTTAAAAGCAGATGAGTTTAAGGAATTATTTAGTTTTATTAAAGAAAAAAGGCAGCAGGATTCAAAACTCCACATTAATTATTCCGAAGAAGGATACTTAGGTTGTGATTGGGAAAAGGAAGTAAGGGATGATTTTTATTATTGTGGTGCAGGAATCAACATTGCAGGGCTCCTATGGGATGGGGCCTATAGTGCTTGTCCCTCTTTATCAAGAAATTGGATACAAGGAAGCATTAACGATAGCCTATTTTCAGATGTGTGGGAGACTAAATATGCTAATATGAGAAACAGAGACTGGATGAAAAAAGAGCATTGTAAAGGATGCCATGTCTGGAGTAATTGCCAAGGCTCTAGTCTTCATCTATGGGACTGGGATGAAAATAAACCTCAAATATGTCACTATCGTTTGCTAAGTATAAATATAGAATAATAAAATAATATCAGTATTAGAATTTTGTTAACGGAGAAGTTGCATAAGCTTTTAAAGTTATAATAATAGGTCCTTTTATATTTGCATACATTCTATATAAATTAATAATTATGTACTATGTACTATGTACTATGTAATTACTTGATTATCCTGTATTTGCAAATGAGACTAAAACTAAAATTAGCATGAACCCAAAAGATACTTTCTTCAATAGGGAGGTATCTTTTTTTTGGCTTAGAATAGTGCCTATTGAAGCTTATTTATAAATGTTACAAAAAATATATACAACCCCTGTACTACAATGAATTTTCAGAAAATATAATTTAAATAGCTTATAAGTTTCGGGGTACCCAAAATTAAATAAAAGGGGGATTTATCGTGGGAAGTAAAAAAAGATGGATTCTATTGTTGGCAGTAATGATGGTATTAAACTTGGCATTAGTAGGATGTAGAGGAAATACAGATGACCAAAAAATAGGTGATGACCCTAAAGATGGGGTGACAGACATTTATGACGGCCCTAAAATTTTAGACTATTATTCAGCTGCAGAACCCCAGACCTTAGATACTCAACAGATGTATGGCTCGCCAGATATGATCTTGGCTAACATGTTTAGTGAAGGTTTATTACGCTCGGGTAAAGCCAATGGAGAGACAGTACCTGGTGTTGCTGAAAGTTTTAAGGTTAGCGATGATGGAAGGGTTTATACATTTAAATTGCGGTCGGATGCTAAATGGATGGATGGCTCACCCGTAACAGCAGAAGATTTTTTCTTTGGCTGGAGATTAGCATTAGAACATACTCCCTATAGTTTTCTTTTATCAGAATATATTATTGGAGCAAGTGAATATGAAAATTATGATCAAGCTACTTTTTTAGCAGAAATAGACAGTACATTTAAAAACTTAAGCGAAGAACAAAAAGATGAACGAGTAGAAAATATGACAGAAGAGGAATTAACTCAATACCAAGCCAAACGAGATGAGTTATGGGAAGAAGTGAAGGTATCGGCAAGTGGTTCTGAAATAACAGTAGAACTTATTTCTGCTACTCCATATTTTCCTTTCTTAACAACAATGCCAGTTTTTGCACCAGTTAAAGAAACCTTCTACAATGAAAGAAAAGCTAAGGGAGACTATTCACTAGAGGCCTCAGGGTTAAATTCAAATGGACCTTGGAAGATAGTAGAGTGGAGGCATAATGAGAATTTCAAGCTTGAAAAAAATCCTCATTATTGGAATCGAGATAACATTAATTTAGACATTCTTAACTTGAGAATCGTAAATGACGTACAAACAAGAACTAACTTATTGAAGACAGGTCAACTTGATGGATCTGCCATACAGGCAAAGGATATACCTGAATTTACTGATATAGCAGTACTAGAAGAATATGGACTTCAAACAATGGTGGATATGCCAGATTTCGCATCCTTCTATATAGAGTTTAATCATGTAGAGGATACACCTATGAAGAACACTAATATTAGAAAGGCCATTATGTATGCTATGGACAGAGAATCCTTTGTAACAAAAATCAATTTAGGAGACGAACCAGCCTTAGGCTTTGTCCCAACAATGTTCCCTGGCTACCAAAAATCCTTCAGAGAAGAATCTGGAATGAGACTTTTTGAAGATAACCAAAAAGAAAAGGCTAAGGAATACCTAGCACAGGGATTAAAGGAACTGGGTTTAGACAAATTACCGCCAATTGATATGATGATCGGAGAAAGTGACATTGCAAGAAAAATTGCTGAAAAGTTCCAAGAAGATTGGGCAGAGATAGGCATAACAGTCAACCTAATGCCATTACCTTGGAGTGAGCAGTTAACAAGGCTTCAAAAAGGAGATTTCCACCTTGCTTCATCTGGATGGGGACCAGACTACCCAGATCCAATGACTTTCTTAGAGTTATTTGAATCTACTAACCCCAATAATAGCGGTAAGTACAGCAATCCAGAAGTAGATCGATTAATTAGAGCTGCTAAAACAGAAAGCAATGCTAAGGAACGTATGGAGTATATGTATCAAGTAGAAAAGTTACTATTTGAAGATGCAGCATTGGCACCCCAATATTATAGAATCGCCCACTGGACCTTTAAAAAATACCTAACAGGTGTTGTTAATAAAGGTATTGGGGCAACAACTGACTTCTATTGGGCTGATATAGATATGAATGCAAAGTTAGCCAAGTAATATATTTAAGTTATGGAAAGGCATATGACTATATTAGTATGCCTTTCCTATATATTATATTTAAATCAGTCGGTGTAAATGAAAATGAAAAGGAGGGCCTGCATGTGTTGCGATACATTCTTAAGCGTTGCCTTTATGCACTAATCACCCTTTGGGTGATTGCAACAATTACATTTGGACTAATGAAAATATTGCCCGGGGATCCCTTTAATGATCCTAAGTTAAAGCCCGATGTTAAAGCTACCCTAATCAAACAATATGGTTTAGATAAATCAATACCAGAACAATATGCCCTATACATGAAAAATTTAATGAGGGGAGATCTAGGAACATCTCTAAAATTTCCAGGGAGATCTGTAACCAAAATGATTCAAGAAAGCTTTCCAAAATCCTTTGCTTTAGGATGGCGGGCTATGGTTATAGCTGTGGCTTTTGGATTGACCTTTGGAATCATTGCAGCTTTAAACCATCAGAAGGTTTTTGATTATTTTACAATTTTTATCGCAATTATTGGTATCTCAGTTCCCAGTATTGTAATGGGACCTATTTTGGTGTATACCTTTGGAGTCAATCTAGGTTGGCTACCAGTAACGGTAGATGGTACACAAATTTCATACCTCTTACCATCCCTTACTCTGGCTTTAGGTTCAGTAGCATTCATATCGAGATTAATGAGAACTACCACTCTAGAAGTATTAAATCAGGACTACATTGTAACAGCAAAATCTAAAGGGATAACGAAAAGAAAAATTGTATGGAGCCATGTGATTAGAAATGCCATTATGCCCGTAGTGACTGTCCTAGGGCCCTTATTTGCAGCGTTAATTACGGGGTCTATCGTAATAGAGAAGATTTTTGCAGTAGCTGGGTTAGGAGAGTATTTTGTAAGTACTATTTTCTTGAAAGATTATCCAATGATTATGGGGATCACAATATTTTATGCCGCCCTAATTATTGCTTCAATTTTAATGATAGATATTATATACGGCTTTATTGATCCAAAACTCCGAGTGACGGGAAGGAGAGGGAGATAATTATGGATACTGTTAAATACAGAGAAATTAATGAAGAATTATTTGCCCATGTAGGTAAAAATCTTGAGGCAGCTGAAGCAATTAAAAGACCAAGTCTAACCTACTTTCAAGATGCATCCCGTCGACTGAAAAAAAATAAAGTAGCCATATTCTCATTAGTCATTTTAAGCATTCTAATTATCATGTCAATAATAGGACCAATATTGTCTGCAAGTATAAATGGACATACATATCGTCGGCAAGATTTAAGTCAGCAAAATCAAACCCCTATTATGAGTAACGCTAGAAGCATTATGATGACGGCAAATGATGTTTTTTCCTATAAAAAATATCGCTATAATTTTAGAAAAACAAAATTAATCTTTACGAATGTACAATTAAAATCTGCAGGGAAAATAGCATTAAAGGTGGGTAACCAAACCGACGAAGCCTGGCAGGGGGATAGAAAGGAATACCATATTGCCATTGAGGTAGTAAAATCAGATACATGGAGTAGTATCCTTCAAAAGCTCAATAATGAATCAGATGCTATTCTAAAGGAAGATCCTAGTTTTAGAGGAGTTAACTTTGAAATAAAGGGATCAAAACTAGTGGTCTCTACCCCTGGAGAAAGATGGATTAATAAAACCTACTGGTTTGGGACTGATGAATTTGGTCGAGACCTATTCACACGGCTGTGGGAGGGTGGTAGGGTATCCTTCGCAATAGCCTTTTTATCAGTTTTTATCACCTCTATATTTGGAATTATCTATGGAGGGATATCTGGTTACTTCGGAGGAAGGCTAGATGATCTACTGATGCGGTTTGTTGAAGTATTAATGACAGTACCAGATATGCTATATATTATCCTTTTATTAACAGTAATGAAACCTGGTTTTTTACCAATCATTATTGTGTTAACAGTAACAAGTTGGATGGGTACAGCTAGGATCGTTCGAGGTGAAGTGATGAGGTTAAAGCATTCTGAATATGTTCTTGCATCTAAGGGACTAGGGGCAGATAGTAAAAGAATCATATTCAAACATTTAATTCCTAATACAATGGGACCAATTATCGTAAACATGACGATGATGATTCCTAGAATGATTTTTGCGGAAGCCTTTTTAAGTTTTATTGGACTAGGAATACCAGTGCCCTATGCTTCATGGGGAGTATTAGCAAATCAAGGGGCACAAATCTTTAGACAGTTCCCTCACCAGCTGCTTATTCCAGGTATCACCATAAGTTTAACGATGTTGGCCTTTAACCTATTAGGGGATGGCTTAAGGGATGCGCTAGATCCAAGGCTAAGAAAATAGATAAAGGGGGGATAAAAAATGAGGGAAAGAATATTAGCGGTCAATAAGCTCCAAGTGTCCTTCAACACCTACGCTGGAGAAGTGCAGGCCGTTAGAGATGTGACCTTTGATTTATATAAAGGAGAAACATTAGCAATTGTAGGGGAATCGGGATGTGGTAAATCCGTTACAGCAAAATCCCTTATGAGGCTTAACCCAGAACCACCTGCCGTAATTAAAGGTGGAGAGATTATTTTTGAAAATAGAGATATAACAAATTTAAAGGAAAAGGAGATGCAACGGATTAGGGGTAGTCAAATTAGTATGATTTTTCAAGATCCTATGACTTCATTAAATCCAACAATGACAGTAGGACGTCAAATAACTGAAGGACTAAAGAAACATCAAAAACTTACGGAAGTAGAGGCCCAGAAGGTGGCTATTCAAATGTTAAAGTTAGTTCAGATCCCCAATGCAGAAAGTCGATTTAAAGAATATCCCCATCAATTTTCTGGGGGGATGCGGCAAAGGGTAATGATCGCAATGGCATTAGTTTGTAATCCTAAGATATTAATTGCCGATGAACCCACAACCGCCCTAGATGTTACCATACAAGCACAAATATTAGAGTTAATGAAGGAGTTGCAAAATAAAATAGATACATCAATCATACTAATAACCCATGATTTAGGGGTGGTAGCCCATATAGCTGAAAGAATAGTGGTGATGTATGGAGGAAAAGTAGTTGAAAAGGGACGATCAGAGGATATATTCTATCGTTCTAAGCATCCCTATACGTGGGGCCTATTAAAATCTGTACCCCGATTAGATATAAAAAGAAATGCTGGCCGCCTTAGTTCGATTGAAGGTACTCCTCCAGACCTATTGGCTCCACCACCTGGTTGTCCCTTTGCAGATCGATGTCAATATGCAATGAAGATCTGTCGAATAGAAATGCCTCCTATGTTTGAAATTTATCAACTTCATGGAGCAGCCTGTTGGATTAACCATCCCCAAGCTCCCACGAAGGTTAAAGAGGAGGTATAGACATGAAGGAAAAAATGAAGGAAAAAATGAAAGCAAAGATGAAAGAAAAAGTGAAGGAAAAGGATTATCTAGTAAGGATCAATAATCTAAAAAAATACTTTCAAATAAACAAAAATACCTACCTAAAGGCAGTAGATGATGTTTCCTTAGAAATTTATAAGGGGGAGACATTAGGATTAGTTGGAGAATCTGGTTGTGGTAAGTCCACAATTGGCAGAACCATATTAGGAATGTATGAAGCAACAGGGGGAAGTGTGGAATTTAATGGAGTAAAGGTTTTTGGAATGAAGGCAAGTAGCACTAAAGAATTTAAACGCAAGGCTCAGATGATTTTTCAAGATCCCTATGCCTCTCTAAATCCCAGAATGTTGGTGTCAAATATTATAGCAGAAGGGATAGACATTCACCAGTTATTAAAGGGTAAAGAAAGGACAGATCGTATTTATGAACTTTTAGAACTGGTGGGGTTAAATAAAGAACATGCCAATAGATTCCCCCATGAATTTAGTGGAGGACAAAGACAACGTATTGGAATTGCTAGAGCATTGGCAGTTAATCCTGAATTTATTGTTTGTGATGAGCCTATTTCAGCGCTGGATGTTTCTGTTCAAGCTCAAGTGGTCAACTTATTACAAGAACTACAGAAACAATATGGATTAACTTATTTATTTATTGCCCATGATCTTTCGATGGTTCGATATATTTCAGATCGTGTGGCAGTTATGTATTTGGGGGCTGTTATGGAGTTGGCAGATAGTAATGACCTATATGAAAAACCCCTTCACCCCTATACTAAGGCATTGTTATCAGCAATTCCCATTCCAGACCCAGATATACAGAAGGGAAGACAAAGAATTATCTTAGAGGGAGATGTACCTAGTCCCATTAACCCACCAGACGGTTGTAAATTTGTAGATAGATGCAGTTATGCAGAAGAAATCTGCAAAACTAAGAGACCAGAATTATTAGAGGTTAACCCTGGACATTCTGTGGCCTGTCATATTTGGAAGGATATAAAAGATTAGTACCCAAAGTCAATCATTCTTTATCTAAATAAAATCAGTAGTACAGTATTACTTAGATATTGTACTACTGATTTTTAATGTAATACTTAGTTCCTAAACAACTCTAATTATTTATCTATAGAATCACCTTATAGCTTATCTAAACAAGCTTAATTTAAAGTTAAATTTTTAGTACTGACTATCCCTTAAAATGGGTTTAATTCAATTTTAATTCAATTAATTATTAATCTTAATTCTTAATTAATAATCTTTAATAAACGATCTAAAATAACCACTATTTCTGCTCTAGTTGCTAAATCTTTAGGTTTTACACCACCACCAGAGCCTACAACTAATCCTGCTTTAGTTAGTCGGGCTACAGATTCCCTAGCATAGTTACTAATTTGATGGGCATCATGATAACCCGATAAGGCTTCTTCACCTGCTGGCTCTAATCTAACTCCTGATTTTTCTATTACTCGATTCATAATAACCATCATGTCTTCACGACTAATATTTCCGTTGGGATTAAAAGCGTTATTTCCACTTCCTTTAGCAATGCCTAATGCCTTTGCTGTTCCAATAGCATCATAATAGTATGAGCTTTTAGGGACATCTCCAAAATTATCTTTAAAATCAGCCTTTAAATCTAATGCCCTAACAACCATCAGAATAAAATCTCCTCTTTTGGTATTATTGGCAGGGCTAAAAAGGTCGTTTCCAGTTCCAAAGACAATTTGTTTTTCATAAAAATAATCAATGGCACTGACTGCCCATGCATAATTAGTACTAATATCATTAAAGTATTTTGAGATGGTAATACCAACAAAAAGTTCATTACTTTCATGATGAAGTCTATCTAAGGCAGTGATGACATAGGCTGTTTTGGTGGGGTCGATATTCTTTTCTTGATCAATAAATTCCTGTAGTCCATTGGTATTTTTTCTTATTGTAGTTACTAAACTTCTAGCACTATCATTACGATTACGATCAAAATCTGCTCCCTTATCAATACGGTAGATCCCATAGTAGCTGGTATTAGGATCGTGGTCCATCCATGTTACCTTAATTCCCTTATCGGTATTTTCCATTCTTCCTAGGGTTGGCGCATTGGGAGCTTTACCACCCTTCCATGGCATAATAGGGACTATTGCCTTTGTAGACCATGGCTTTTCTTTAATCATATTAACTACTGACAGCTTATTGATATCATTAAAGTTTTGATATCTAAACATAATGCTTCCCTTTATTTCGGAATTTAGAATGTTAAACTTTAGCTGTCTCTCAAATTCTTCTACCGAACTACTTCCATTGAAGTATGGGTCAGCATCGCTATTTACTTTATAGAGAGCCTGCCCTATATAAAGATGGACATTTTTCCCTTTAACAACTCTAGACCACCAATCAGCTACTTCACCATAGGGAACCCTTGTGTTACCAAAGGTAAAGTAAATTTGAGGGGCAATGTAGTCAATAATTTCTTCTTCTATCCACTTTTTAGTGTCTGCATAGCTTCTGTCGTAATTGGGTTGACCAGCACTGGTATTTGTACCATTCGAATGGCCATCTCTTTGATTCCCCCATACTGCAGTAGGGCTAATGCCAAACTTTACCCAAGGTTTAGTTGCACTAATTTTATTTGAAAGTTCTTTAATTAATAAATAGGTATTGTTTCTTCGCCAGTCTGCTTTATTAGAAAACTGTCCCGAGTTATATTTCTTGTAGGTTTCATCATCTTGTAGTTCATTATTAGTGCTTTCATAGTAGAAGTAGTCGTCAAAATGGATTCCATCTATATCATAATTCTTAACAACTTCCATTACTCGATCCACTACCCATTTCCTCGCTTCAGGAATCCCAGGGTCAACCACAAATCTTGACATGGCAGTTCTAACCCATTGGGGATGATCCTTGTAAACACTCTTATCAATATTAAGAGAAGCCTTAGTAGCATCACTAGTGTTCATGGAGATACGATAAGGATTAAACCATGCATGAAGCTCTAGGTTACGCTTATGGGCTTCCTCTATCACAAAGGCTAAGGGATCAAAGCCTGGGTCTTTACCAAAGGTTCCGGTTAGATATCTTGACCAATTTACAATATCAGATTGATAAAGGGCATCCCCTTCAGGGCTGACCTGAAAGAAAATTGCATTCATGTTCATTTCTACTGCGTTATCTAATATAGCAATAAGTTCTTCCTTACTTTTTTTAATTCGCTCTTGATCATTGGCAATTTTAATTGTTTCAGCAGAAGGCCAATCTAAATTAATAACAGTCGAGATCCAAGTTCCCCGTAGGTCTCGCTTAGCTATAGGCGTTTCTTTGGGTAGATAATGAGCGTATTGATCCCAAGGATTAGAGGTAGCAAAGGTATGGAGGGGAAGGGTGGTAATGATTATAAGGGTTACCATAAAAAAAACTAAGTTTTTTTGAATTTTCTTTTTCGATGACATTGATGATATTATAGATGACATTGTAAATCCTCCTTTAATTTTTGAGACAGTTGGATGTTCAACAATCATAAGATTTTTATATTAACAAACTGTTTTTAGCTGACAGAAATCATAAGTATGCCTATTTTAATAGTATCAAAAATGATAGATATAAGATAGAGGGCATATTTTACATTTAGGGTAGGTTGATTATGATAAGATTTAAATAATAGGCTAAAGGAGACAAATTTCTATTATAGTTTAATTTTGAAATTAAATATCGAAACGTTAACTATAATGGGGTATAAAACAAGTTCTTGTGACAAATTTCTACAAAACGCAAGACTAAAATATGGTAATATTTACTATGTAGTCCTCTGACTATTAATTAATACATCTTATGTTGGGCAAAGAAACTTATTAGATTTTAGATATTAGGGATTAGATATATTGGTTAATGAAAGACAAAATCTAAAAGAGAAAGGAACATGTAGATGAAAAATATAAAAATAAAAAACAACTATTAAGAAAATAAGTGTAATTTTACTCATTATGTTGCAAGTACTCATCCTAACAAGCTGTCAACTAACATCTGTTTTTAACAACGATTTTAGTAGCATAGAATCCACCGTTAAGTGGCTAACAGCCAGTAATTTACATGGTAGAATGACGGGTACAGCAGGAAATCTAAAAGTACAAAATCGACTTGCCCAAGCCTTTAAAGACCTAGGGCTTGAAACAGGTTTTGAGGAGGGGTATCTTCACCTCTATAGACAAGAGGTAAATCTTCCACAGGAACAACTATTTACCCTAGAGGTCTTTTCAGATGGAGTATTAAAGAAAAAGGCAGAATACGGGGCAGACTATTTAATTGCTCATTATACCGAAAGCTTTACAATAGAAGGGGAAATTACTTTAGACACAAATAATACCACTAGCATAGTAGATGATTCTAATAAGATTCTAGTGAGTGAAGCTAGAAGTGGAATTAAAACTGAAGGAGATCAGTTGGTATTAATTAAGACGGATGTTTTTAAGAAAAGTGCTCAACATGCAAAGGGACTAGTGCCACGAATACAGATAAGTCCAGACTTTTATGATTATCTTTCTTCTTTAGAGAAGGTAAGTTTAAAGATAGTAGCTGAAATGGAGAGAGAAGAGGTTGAAGTTTCTAATGTAGTCGGTAAATTAAAGGGGAAAGATCATGAAAAAGCCCTTGTGATATCAGCCCACTTTGACCATGTGGGGATGGTGGGAAAAAAGCAAATTGACGGAGCCATCGACAATGCCTCGGGGGTGGCCCTTCTGTTGGATATAGCCAGCAAACTAGTAGACTACCAGAAGGAGCATGAGTTAGGTTTTGATATCTTGTTTTGTGGCTTCAATGGAGAAGAAACAGGACTTCATGGTAGCAAGATATTTGTTGAGGCAATTTTAGGTGAATATAAGGAGATTGTTAATATCAATTTAGATAGTATTGGGGTAAAGGGTGACGATACATTATTAATTGCCCATCAAGGTGAAACGAATCCACTAGTGATGAACTTGGAAAACTATCTCCATCAACAAGGCTACAGGATGGAAAGGATAGATAATGGTATTTCAGATCATGTCTCCTTTGCTGTGAAGGGATGGTCTGCCCTAACGTTAAGTAGTAAAGAACTTGATTTTATACATACTTTAGAGGACACAATAGAAAAGGTAGATTTTCAGTTATTAGAGACTTTAAGTAATGACCTTTTTAACTATATGATCACTAATGGAGAAGAACTTTTTCATAGGATGACCATTACAGAAGAAACAGAAGAGATGCAAAAAATGAGAGAAATGTCAGAAGCAATTAATACAGCCAGGGGCAAATTAAGTCTAGGTGAATTTATGATTATTGAAGTAAATGGAGAAAAACAGCGTGTAATAGGTAACCAATATAATTTTAAAGATTTAGATGAGTTTACTTCATTCTTTCCCAATATTGTGGTGCAAAATTCTTTTGACGAGGCTAATTTAAAGGGTATAGTAGTTCAGTTAGGTAAGAAATATGAAGAAATTAACTTAGAAGACTATGAAGTAGATAAAATTTATCAAATGGAGGTCTCACAGGAAGGAATCTATGGGATACGCTTAAATTATTTAAAAGAAGCTGAAAGATATTTGGAAAGCACTTCTATAGAAATTTTAGATGAAGAAAGAATGGTAAAGGCAGGAATTAGGGTCTATGACAATGAAGAGTTAAAGACAGAAACAGTCGAAATTAATGGAGTACCCTACAAAATAATCTATCAACTTGAAAACCCCAATATCATAGGTCGAATAGAATACCTTATGGAATATGATGCTAGAGAATTTGTCATAACTATTAGTAATAGTTATAAAGAATGGGAAGACCCTGTGGAGATGATCAATTATATTGATGGGCTGAATATAGATATAAATCAATTAATTAGAGGAATATTTTATTAGTTAGAACAATATTTAAAAAGTGGATTTAAGGATTAAATCTAGTAAAAAGAAAAATAGAAGTAAAGGGTGTTTAAGTAGTTTATCTGACAAATTTAATTTAAAATATTTTACTTAGGGCTAGCTTACTAAATTTGTCTTAAAATAAACAGTGACTCTTTGTCAAAATTGTGTAGGTATTCATTTAATTAGGATACCCTTCTGATTATGACAAAGAGTCTTTTATTATGGATATTTTATAGATTCTTTATAATTTCATAGATATCAGGTACAACTACCCCACCATCTTTCTTAGCTGAAGGCTCTATCGTGATAAGAAGCTCTTTAATTTCTTGGGGAGATAGTTCAGGTTTTACCTCCTTAATAAGGGCTACTAAGCCAGCTACTGCTGGAGCAGTACTAGAAAGTCCAGAATTTATCTCTTGGGGATAAAACATAGAATCTTCAAAAAATCTATCGAAGGCTGGTACAAGGGATGTAGTTATTTGATACATCTGGGAAAACTGGAATGAATAAATTAAATCGGTTCTAATAATTCCCTCTTCATCCTTAGGATAGTGGAACCAAACGACTGTAATTCCTTTGTCTCTAGCTTCCTGAATTTTATTAATTAAGTTTTCATCCTTAGATAAAGTAAAAGACCAGCTTAAAGAAACGACAGAAATATTTTCTTGTATACAATGATTTAGAGCAGCAATAATATTGTCTGTATATAGACCGCCATTGTCTTCAAATACATCTGCCAATAACAAATGAAGCTTAGCTTCAGGAGCAATTGACAATAATGATCTTACCATAGATGTACCATGAAAATTACCATTCCAAGCTATATCTCCAAAGGCTTTGGCTTCAGTAACATTGTTTTTCAAGAAGGGGGCATTTGGATGAAAGCCTTGGTCAATAACAGCCACATCTACATTTCCTTTAGAAATATCCCATGCTTTATAAGTATTGTAGATATTACTGGCCCATAGGTTAGGTAACTTGATATCCAATAACATTTCAAAATCTAATTGTTTAAAGCGGTACAGTGAAGAATTTTCTTTAGGTATGTACTGACTGGTGATTGGGTCAATGTCTACATTATTAAAAAATGAATTATCTGGGTTTAACATATCATATGAAATCCATACATCAGCTGAGTTTTCTATTAGATGTGCCTTTAACGCTAGAGGAGTAAATTCCTCAACCTCAAGTAGCATAGCTAATGCGCCACCTATACTTCCTAAAGCTTGCCTATAATTCAAGATTTCTAAATTCTCAAAGGTGCCAGATGTAAAGATATTAATATTAATATCATGTAATCTGCTATTATAGGGCTTTCTAACTTCCTCACTATAATAGGGTAACCCCTCCCGATTAACATATCCTACAGTAATTGCACCCATATTTTCTAAGCGATTGGTCAGTTCGATTAATGGGTCGGTCTCTGATAGATCTCCCTGTATCACTACAGCTATATTTTCCTTAAGACAATCTGCAACAAAAGAAGTTATTTCATCGGCATCATAAAGGCTAATATCATCAATGATAGCAATATTAATGGCATGACCTAAAAGCTGGGTTACTGACAGTTCTTCACTAAGATAGACAAAAGAATCTCTAGCAGTATAATAGACAATATCCGCTAAAACCTGCTTTCCATAGCCTTGACCAATTATACCTATGTTAACGCCCTTGCCAGAAGCTTTTGTGTGGCCAAGGGGGAGCTTGCTAAAATAGCTATAGAAATCTGCATAGGGCAATATAGAACTAATAATATTTCCATCCTTATACTCTACTGTTGAATAGTCTATGGAAGGATACTTACTATTAACTTTTTGCATAGCTGGGACTTGAACCACTTCCTTAGTGGTAAATCTATTATAGGAGACGATAGAGGTTATTAATAGAGCAATGATGAGGGCTACATAAATAAATCGGTTGATAGTCCTATTTGGGTTATCAAAATTAATAATTTTTTTACTCATAACGAAATCAATCCTCCTTATTAAATTAAAGGTATAGTTCCACATTGAATTTTCATTTCCTTTATTTAAATATAATAAATATTCTAATAACAAAAACCCGTTGGAAGATCTGTTGAGTAGAAAGGTTGATATTGTACAGAAGAAGAGAGTGGTAAAATCCCAATGAGGGATTTATTCATGTATATAGAAATCAAACTACATCCCGTTATCCCGTTGAAAGAGCTGCACAGCTATATGGGATTTTTGTTGGAGTTCATCCTTTTGTAGATGGCAATGGACTGCTTACTTGTCCCAAATGGTGTTGTGTAAAAAAGAGGAAACTTACTAGTATATATAGAAAGAATCAATTAGAAGATGGGTAATAGGTTTTACCAATTTTATTATTATTTAAGATGAATTGGTAAGATATTTAGGGGCTACATAATACCTAAGGTAAAAACTACTAAAGAAGGTGATTGACAATGGATGGCTATCAATTGAAAGAAGCTATTAAAAACTTAAGTGTATGGAGGAGAGGCGATGAAAGAGCACCCCACAAGCCATTACTTATTTTATTAGCACTGGGGCAACTACAGCTAAAGAAAGCACAACAGTTACCATATGCAGAAGTTAGAGAGTCCTTAAAAGAGTTATTAATCGAGTTTGGTCCAATACGAAGATCATACCACCCAGAACAGCCATTTGTGCGCCTGACTAATGATGGAATATGGAATTTAAATACCTCTATTGAAAAGTCCAATATAAGGGATAAGTGGCTACTAAATAATAATGTAGTTGGAGGCTTCAATGATAAAGCTTACTCATTATTAGTAAGCGATGGAGCACTTATTAGGGAAGTGGCACAAATAATATTAAATAGTCATTTTCCACAAACAATTCATGAAGATATACTCACGGCAGTTGGTTTGGATTTTCATGAGGTAATTAATAAACGTAGAGATCCAAAATTTAGAGAAAAGATCCTACGAGCATATGAATATAGATGTGCTGTATGTGGTTTTGATGTTAGGTTAGGAAATAATCTTGTTGCAGTAGAAGCGGCACATATAAAATGGCATCAAGCAGGAGGTCCAGATAATGAGAATAATGGTATTGCCCTATGTGCAATGCACCATAAGCTTTTTGATAGGGGTGTGTTTACACTAACGAATGCACGTCAATTACTAGTTGCTGAAGGAGCCCACGGAACAAGTGGTTTTAAAGAGTGGTTAATGGGTTATCATGGTAAAAAAGTTGCTAGTCCTATTCATCCCGAATATCAACCGCAAGATATATATGTTAATTGGCATGTTAAAGAGGTATTCAGAGGACCTAGTAGATATCATGCTGGATAATAAATTATTAGATATTTGCTATAAGGTTTATTGTACATTATTGCTTTGAAATAAGTGTGGGTTATAGAATGTTACTCTTAGAAAAAAACTGAGGTGATAGGCATGCTTAAGGAAGGGATTTACGAAGAAATTATAAATAGAAAGCTTAGAAATGATTTAGAGGAATTATCCATAGATCATTTTGATGTTGGGAAAGAAAATATTGATGTTGAGGAAGCCAGAAAAATTTTATCTTCCTATATCTCAGAAGTCACTAGACGTGCCCTTAGATATGTTAGAGAAAATATTAGTGATGACAAAGAAGCTTTGTTAAGTCAGATAAGAACTTGTAATGATGTTATAGAAATCTTAAGTGTTAGGCTACCTGTTGATGAGTTTGATAAACTAAAGATTGAAGAAGAAGGAGAGATTTTAACTTCTGTTTACTCTAAAATTAATAGTATCAAAAGCATAGAAAGAGAAAGTGTTGTTAGGCCTATTACACCAATATCTCAAAGCTCACTATTCACTGGGTCGAGTTATGAACCTAATATGTTAGGTGAATTACAAAAGGAGATATTAACCTGTGACTCTATAGATATGCTAGTTTCCTTTATAAAATGGAGCGGACTGAGGTGTATCTATGAGGAGCTAAAGCGCTTTACTGAACAGAAGAATGGAAGACTTAGAGTTATTACAACATCTTATATGGAGGCTACTGATCTAAAGGCTATTCTGGAGTTAAGTAAATTAAAGAACACAGAGGTTAAGATTTCTTATGATATAGACAGAACTAGATTACATGCTAAAGCCTACATGTTTAAGAGAGAAACAGGATTTAGCACTTGTTATATAGGTTCATCCAATCTTTCAAATCCTGCCTTAACTTCTGGCTTAGAGTGGAACATTAAGGTAACTGAAAAAGATTCCTTTGATATCATCAAGAAGTTTGAGACAACTTTTGAAAGCTATTGGAATGATGGGGAGTTTATATCCTTTAATGTTGATGATGAACAGGAAATAGTAAAGCTAAAAAACGCCCTGAATAAGACAAAGCGAAGTGATAATAATGACTTTACATTTAATTTTGATATTCAGCCTTATCATTACCAGAAAGAAATACTAGAGAGGCTACAGGTAGAACGAAAAGTGCATGGTAGAAATAAGAATCTATTAGTAGCAGCTACAGGGGTTGGAAAAACTATAATATCTGCTTTTGACTATAAGAGGTATCAAAAAGAAAATGGTGGTTTAACAAAGCTCTTATTTGTAGCCCATAGAGAAGAAATACTAAAGCAAAGTAGAGATACATTTAGAGCTATATTAAAGGACAATAATTTCGGAGAGTTACTAGTAGGTAGATACAGCCCTAATTCTCTTGAAAATCTATTTATCAGTATTCAAAGTTTCAACAGTCATAAGCTTCAAGAAAATACAACAGAGGATTTTTATGATTTTATTATTGTGGATGAATTTCACCATGCAGCGGCAAATTCATATCAACAACTTCTAAATTATTATAAGCCTAAAGTATTGTTAGGACTAACTGCAACCCCTGAAAGAATGGATGGAAAAAGTATACTAGAATACTTTGACAATACAATTGCCAGCGAAATGCGGCTAATAGAAGCGATAGATAGAAAACTATTATCTCCGTTCCAATATTTTGGTGTAAGTGACACAGTGGACCTTTCTAAACTTAAATGGAGCAGAAAGGGTTATGATATCAGGGAGTTAGAAAAGGTATATACCTTAAATGACAAAAGAACCTATGATGTAGTGATAAAAAATATATATAAGTATGTATCTGATATAGATGAAGTTAAGGGGTTAGGTTTTTGTGTAAGTATAGAACATGCCAAATATATGGCTAGTTTTTTTAATAAAGTTAAAATATCATCAATAGCACTTTATGGTGATGTAGATAAGACAATCAGAGACGAAGCAAAGTACAAATTAATTAGTGGAGAAATTAAATTTATATTTACAGTAGATTTGTATAATGAGGGAGTAGATATTCCAGAAGTTAACACAGTACTGTTTTTGAGGCCGACAGAAAGTTTAACCATATTTTTGCAACAGTTAGGTAGGGGATTGAGACTAGCAGATGGAAAAGAGTGCTTAACAGTCTTAGACTTTGTAGGACAGGCTCATAAAAATTATAATTTCGAAGAAAAATTTAGAGCCCTAATAGGAAAAACAAAACATTCAGTAAAGCATTATGTAGAAAATGGTTTTCATAATTTACCTAAAGGATGTTTTATACAATTAGAGAAACAGGCAAAAGAGTATGTATTAAGGAACTTAAAGGAGAGTTCTAATACAAAGAAAAATCTTATAAATAAGATAAAATATTTTGAAGAAGATTCGGGTTTAGAGTTAACATTATCTAATTTTTTAAAGCACCATCATTTATCGATATATGATTTATATGGGAGATCTAACAATAGGACATTTAATAGCATGAAGGTAGATGCAGGTTTGAAAGATAACTATAGTGCTATAGGTGAAAGTTTGTTTGCAAAGAGGGTATCGAACCTCTTACATTTAAACTCTAGAAAGTTGCTAGAATTTTTGACTACTTATATAAACAATCCTGTTGTGAATAATAAACAAGAAGAACTTATGTTAAATATGTTGTATTATTCATTTTATGATCTAGAGCCACAAAAATCAGGTTTTAATTCAATACAAGAGGGAATTTTAGATATTCTAAACAATGAGGATATCAAGTCAGAGATACTAGAGATTCTGCAGTATAATTATGACAACCTAAATCAACTAGAGATTGAGCATGAATTTAATTTTCCTTGTCCTCTAGGGATACATAGTAGCTACTCCAGTGCCCAAGTTTTAGCTGCTTTAGGCTACTATAACGAGAAAAGGAGACCCTCTTTTAGAGAGGGGGTAAAATATTTTAATGATAAGGAACTAGATATATTTTTTGTAACCCTTAATAAATCAGAAAAAGACTTTTCACCTTCAACTTTATATGAAGACTATGCAATAAATGAAAAATTATTTCATTGGCAAACCCAAAGCAAGGTATCAGAAGATAGCAAAATGGCCCAGAGGTATCTTAACCATAAAAAAACAGGAAATAAAATAGCTATGTTTCTGAGGGAATATAAGATGGAAAATGGCCATACAGCCCCCTTTATATTTTTAGGTACATGTGAGTATGTAAGTCATTCAGGTAATCAACCCATGAGTATCATATGGAGATTAAAGCATGAAATGCCACCATATTTAGTACCAAAGGCAAATAAAAGTATATTATAAGGGTTATTGCGTTAGTAGGCAAACAACTTTAAATAAGTATAAGTCAATTACCTATCAACTCATATTGAATGAAATATTTACTATAATCAATTTGTTAGAAATAAAGGCTTATCCCTCCGCATATACTTGACAGAACTATATAGCGGAGGGATAAAAATTGAAAAAAGTATTGCAACAGTGATATCGTTGGGCTTAATATTAGTTCTGGTAGCTTCGGCAGCTGATAGATCGATAGATTATTTTAGAAGCCTAACAAGACTGAAAGTAAAAGGTTTAAATGAACATATCCAGCGGAACATTGTTAGCTGTAAATCCAGATTATGATAACCTAAAAATTTTATCTGAAAAAAGGTTATATCTTTTGAATGGGATGAGCTTAATAAAAAAGATGCAATTAGGAAACTATATATTGAAAAAAATAGTGGATAATATATTTAACAGGTTACTTTGGGTGATCTGTTTTTGTGTTGTTTCAAGTAGTTAGTATGGTATAATAATGGTAGTGATGGTAATAATGTAAGATTAAAATATATAATCAAAGTCAAATAAATAAAGGCGATTATGATGAAGATAAGAAAAATAATTTATGAGAAAAGAAAAGATATACTAAGAATAGCAAATTACTATGGAGGAGTAAAAATCCAACTTTTGGATCTGTCGCCAGAAATGAAGATGTTACTAATAGTGATATAGACTTTCTAGTTCAATTTGAAGAAGGACGTACATTATTTGACTTGATTGCATTAAAAAATACACTGGAAGATCTGTTGAATAGTAAGGTTGATGTTGTAACGGAAGAGGCGCTTCATAGGAATATAAGAGAGAAAGTTAAAAGAGAGGTTATTGAGATATGAAGGAAATACTTTACTAAGGTCTTAATCATTAAAATTAAAATGGAGTGGTGAAATCCCGATGAGAGATTTATTAAAAAAAATAGATGAAAAGAAGATATTGTTAGATAGTAAAAGACCTTTACCGACATATACTGTTAAAAGCATCAGGGAGAATTTATTGCTTGAATGGACATATAACTCTAATGCAATAGAAGGAAACACTTTAACCTTACAGGAAACAAAAGTTGTCTTAGAAGGTATTACAATAGGTGGGAAGACCTTAAGAGAGCACCTAGAGGTAATTAATCATAAGGAAGCTATTTTGTATGTTGAAGAAATAGTAAATAGTGAAAAACTTAATGAGTGGCAAATAAAGAATATTCATAGGCTAGTTTTAAAGGGGATAAGCGATGAGTATGCAGGTGTATATAGAAATCAAAATGTAATAATTAGTGGCGCTCAACATACTCCACCAGATTTTATGGTTGTTCCAGATGAAATGAAAGCCCTCATTTATTGGTATGAAAATGAAGCCCAAAAACTACATCCCGTTGAAAGAGCTGCACAGCTGCATGGGATTTTTGTTGGAGTTCATCCTTTTGTAGATGGCAATGGAAGGACAGCAAGACTTTTAATGAATTTAGAGCTTATGAAAAGTGGATATCCTGCTACAATTATTAGAGCAGAAAATAGATTAGAATACTATAATGCTTTAGACAAAGCCCATACAACCAATGACTATTCTGATTTTAGTAAATTAGTTGCATATGAAGTTGAGAAAAGCTTAGATATGTATCTGAAACTTATATAATTTAAATGTTAGAGTGCATAAATAATATAGAGAATTATACAGAGGAAGGTAATAACAAGTATATAGAGACCTAGATGCAATAGAATGGAATAATAAAATTTATTTATAGTTAAGCTTATTTAAACAGAATTTACAGCTTATCCCTCAGCATATATTAGAAAGAATGTAAAGGGAGGGATAGGGTTTTGAAACGATTGATCGTAAAAGTTATAACAATAACTCTAATAACCGGTTTTATAGTCTCAGCGAGCTATATTATAATAGATCACCTTATGGATTTGAGAAATAAAAATGTTAGAGGGTTAAATGAATATATCCAGTGGGAATACAATATGTTAGCTGAGAATCCAGATTATGATAACCTAAAAATTTTAATTGATATATCTGAAAAAAGGTTATATCTTTTGAATGGGAATGAGCTTATTAAAAAATATGCAATTGCTAGTGGACGAGCAGGACACCCTTCGCCTTTAGGGTCTTGGAAAGTTGTTGATAAAAGATTAATGGGTGGAGGTTTTGGAACTCGGTGGATGGGGTTGAACGTACCCTGGTCTGCGTAGCTTTTGGAACATGAATTAAGGGTAACTACCTGACGTATAATTTAGGTTTCAAAGAGTTATGTTTTAGAAGATTCTAATTTAAATTGGAAGGACTTTTGCTCATACAACTAATGTAAATTACTGTTCACTACTTGTACGAAACGATAAAGAATAGATGTAAGAGAGTGCAAAAGCAAAACCATATAATATCTACAAAATGAGGGGGAAGATGATATGAAAAACAAGAGTAAAATTATAATTAATTGGAATGAGAAAAAGCAAAGATTTATTGCAGATGCTCCGGACCTTCCAGACTGTATAGCTGAAGGAGATAATAGTATGGAGGCTTTAAAAGCTCTAGAAGACTTAATAAGTATGAGTGAGTTAGAGGAAAATAAAGCCAAACGTTCTTTCATGCTTAAAGAAAGTCAGATTGATAAACTAGAACAAGTAAGAAGTACACTTAAATATAAAAAGAACCTAAGCACTATAGTAGGAGAAGCTATAGAACAGTACTATGAGCAAATTAGTAAATAATTATTTTAAGCCGGATTATTCCGGCTTTTTCTTGTTTACATTCTAATAATTACATTGATACGCATTCAAATTATGTATTACAATATATACGTAAGATAGGAGGAGATATTATGCCATTTGAAAAACTAGATATAAATAAAATCATTGATGAAGAAAAGAAAAAAAATAAAGACTTTGAAATAGAATATAACAAAATCAAGGAAGAATATGAAAAACGGAGTCAACAAATACACAAAAGTACATATATATTCCCTGCATTATTTTTCTATGAGAAAGAAGGCAGATATAGTGTCTATTTCCCAGATCTCGATATAGCTACATTTGGTGATAATTTCGAGGATGCTGTTTATATGGCAAAGGATTGTTTAGCTGGGGCTTTATTAACCAAGATAGAATATAATGAGGATATACCAGAATCAACAGCAATAGAGGATATTAAGCTGACTGAGGATAATATAGATACTTTTGGAACTGACAAATTCACAGCAGTTCTAATTGATGTAAATCTTCCTTAATAGAGATATCGATTTGACACTTAGATCCATCGAGTAAACTGCACCATACCAATATGGATGAAAAGATTAGAAAAGTCAGAAGGTATAAATGTGTCGCGACTGTTAGAAAAGGCTATTATTGAATACTTAGGATTAAGATAAATAGAGAAAAGAATAAATTTTAATGCAGATGATATATAATCTAAAGATTTACTATAGTAGTGTAAAAAAATATAAAACTGGGGTCAGATAACATGGGTGAAATAAAAAATAAGCAAAGGATTATTGATCTCTTAAATATTCTTAAAGAGGAAACAGATGAGATTAATGGCATAACACTTAATGAAATAAAAGATATTTTAGAAAAACGGTATGGTATGAACTATAAAATAGACAGTAGAGTATTAAGGGATGATATCGAAATCCTTAAGGAATGCGGATATGATATAAATGAAAGGACACTGAACCATAATAAGAAAGCCTACAACATGAGGAATAGAGTCTTTGAGTTACATGAGCTACGATTATTAGTAGATGCGTTGGCCTCTGCTAAATTCATAGATGTTATGGAAACGAGGCAACTGATTAAGAAAATAAAGACACTTACAAGTAAACATAATGCCAAGAAGCTACAAACACAAATCTATTTAGATGGCAGAGTGAAGTTGGATAATAACTACATAATAGAAAATAGCAGTATAATTCATGATGCCTTAATTGAGAGGAGAAAAATAACATTTCAATATGGAGCCTATAATGCAAATAAAAAATTCAACCTTCGCAGAAATGGAGATTACTATTATGCAATTCCATATAGGTTAGTATGGAGCAATGATTTCTACTACCTAATTGCTAAAGAAAAAAGACGTGGCATTACGAGTTTTAGAGTTGATAGGATGAGGAATGTTCAGCCACTAGATGATACCTTCCCTAAACCAGATTTTGACATTGCGGCATATTTGAAAAAAACCTTTAATATGTTTCCGGGTGAAAATGTGGATAAGGTAAAGATTGAATTTAATATAGTGCTTTTAAATGCTATTATAGATAAATTTGGATTAGATGCATATATAAGACCTATTTCGGAGGAAAAGTTTATATTAATGGCAGAAGTAGCAATTAATGATGGATTCATGAATTGGATTTTGAATTGGGGAAGTAGGGCTAAGGTAATAGAGCCACAATATTTAGTAGATAAAATAAAAGAAGAAATAATAAAAATGACAAAAAACTATGGAGACTCTAATAATAATTAGTGTCTTTTTTGTTAGTTATACATTTTTTTGTATAGCAGACAAGCTATAATAGAACTAAAGAAATTAATTATAGGGGTGGATTAATTGAAGGATATTAGACAGTATCAAAAAGAAACTAATCGATCTATGATAGATACCGATTTGATGCAAAAATATTTACAGATTAAAGATTATACTACATTTGCAAAAGTAGTAGTAAAGTTGGTGGATGATGGCATCTTATCTCCCGTAAAGAGGAGTAAGGGAAATAGTAAAAAGCCACCTCTGTATAACCGATATCGGATTATGCCAGAAGAAAAGGATTACTCAGGGTTAGTAGAAGAGATGAATTATAAAATTAATTACGAATTAAACATGGGATATTATAAAGAAAGACCTGAGAGATATGTTGAAGATCGAGATGAAATCAGAGCTTTAAGTCAGTTTTTAAATACAAAAAAAGAGAAATTAAAAATTCAAATATCTACTAAAGAACGGTCCTTTCAAATTTGGGGTAGAGAAAAGTTTCTTGAGAAGGAGGGAGGTATATCCCTATTAAATCGTCTGAGGTTTTCAATGCATAAGCTAAATATATACAGTACCACAGAACCTTTGGCCTACTATAGCCAACATAAAAGCAGTCCCCAAAATATTTTAATCATCGAAAATAAAGATACCTATTATACTTTTCGGAAATATTTACTAGAAGGAAATACAACATTCTTCACTACTACTATAGGGACAGTAATTTATGGGTCAGGTAAAACCATATGGAATAGTTTTTCTGACTTTGCCTTAGGGGTGGAGGACTATCTATTAGACACGAGGAATGAACTGTACTACTTTGGGGACCTAGATTATGAAGGGCTATTTATATTCCAGCAATTGAAGGATAACTTTAAAGGTAAAGTTGAAATAAAACCCTTTATGGATGGGTATAAGTACATGATCAATAAAATGGAAGTAGAAAATATGAAACTGTCCAAAACAAAAGATGGTCAAAATAAAAATCATTATACTCAGTTCCTTGATTATTTTGATGAAACCTATAAGAAGAAAATAATAGATCTGTTAGAAAGTAATCTATATATTCCCCAAGAGATAATCAATTACGGAGATTTAGTAAGGGAGGGTACCAATGGAGTATGATTTTTTAAATCACTTTGAAAAACGAATGCAACATGTAGGTATGTATGCTCTTTTAAATTACAATAGTTTCTATAAAGATACTTTGAGAAATTATGGCTTCGATCCACTTTATGAAGGTACAAACATTGTATTTTCTATCTTGATTTTTATCATGGAGAAATCTTTAAAAGAAGAAGATTGTACCATCGACCATATTAGTGAATTTGTCTTCGATATAAATAGAAAATACTTTTTAAAGGAAATTAATAGGGATGGAGCTAAAGAGATTGCAGATTTTATGGTCAATACCCTTCTGGGGAATAAAGGGGAACCCATGTATTTTTCCTGCTTTAATTTCCAGAAAGGAGAGTATGAAGAAGTAAGTATTTCTTATTTAAATAACAAAACTATATATGTAGATAACATAAGAAGAACCTCCTACTATTTAACGGAAGAAGGCTACCATTTTCTATTAGGAACACTAGAGATTGAAAGCAATCTAAAACTAACGGTACAGGAATTTATATTTAAATTACACCTAGATAAAGCCGACTACACAAAAGCTATTGATGATGTTAAGGGATTATTTAATATTTCAAGAATCCAACTGCAAAGGATAGAGGAAAGTATTAGAAAGATCAAGGAAAATGTTTTAAGTTTTTCAGCAGAAAATTACGACTCTATCCTAAAGGATAATCTAGAAATCATAAAGAAACAAAAGGATAGTTTTCAAAATTATAGACAATATGTAGAAGCCCGACAAAAAGAGATCTATGATAGTAATATTACGATGGAGAGCATTAAGGATAATGAAGAGGCTTTAGAAAAATTAAATATCATAAAAAAATATCTATCTAAGGTAATCTATGAACAACAACGAATTATCCATTCTCACTTTGATTTCAAAATGGTATACTCCAATGCGTTACTTGATATGACAGCTTTTTCTGTAATCAAACGAATCAATATAAAAAGAGATCTGTATGAACCCATACTAAGAGACATTACAAAGATTAAAGCATTACCTAAAATCCTTCGACCCTTGTTTATTGGAAATCTGGACAAAGTCTATAATATAGCCAAAGCAGCTGAAAAGCAACGAGTTATTAAACAGGATGAAGATGTTACAGAAGAGGTTTATGATTTTGATGAGGTTTCCTTTAAGGAAGAAAGAGAAGCAAAATTGCGGTTAAAAAAAGAAAAGTACAAAGGAGTTTTAGAGACAGTTTTATTTGAATTATTAAAGACAAAAGATCAAACTCTTACATTAGAGGCTTTACTAAAACAATCGGAAGAACTAAGTAATAAATCTAAATTAGTACCCACCATTGAAATTTTTAGGGAAGTAATGATTGAACTTTTAAAGGTAGGAAATATCAATATAGAGGAATTAAGAACAGAGGCAAAACAATCGGTTCGTGAAAATTCCATTGAAATCTTTGAGCTAAATAAAACCCTATTAAGACTAATAGATACCTATGAATCCTTTAAAGAGATTAAAAGAATTGAGATTAGTAAAGATTTAAGGGATAAGAAACTTACAATTTATGGGACGAAAACAGAAGAAGGTATTGTAAAAACCGTCCAGTGTAGTAATATAATTTTTAAACTTAATCAATGAGGAGGTTGGCCTATGTACGATATGCAGTCTATCTCTAGGGCAATGAAAATATATTATTATCTTTTACAAAACAAAGAGTTATCAATTGATGACAATAAAGAGTTATATAGATATTATACAGAGGATGAAAATATTATTAATATTTTAAGTATTTATGCAGAGGAAAGTGATTGTTTTATCGAAAGGTATAATGGGGTGATTTATTTATTACCAAAGGAAGACAATCAATTTATTGGGTTCTCTAAGACGGAGCTTAAAAAAATTCTTTGTAGAAGCAATCCAAGTTATAAGGATTTTTACTTGTCTCAATATATTATTCTATCGGTTCTCACAACCTTCTACAATAGTAATGGGAGAAGTAGTAAATCCAGAAACTTCATTAAATTTGGAGATTTTATGAATGTGATCAGCGATAGTTTAAAAAATGCTTCAGAAGTAGATGAACTAGAGGGGTTGGAGAATAAAAGCGGCATGGCTATTAGAAATATTTACGAAGCCTGGAACGCCCTAAAGGGCTCTGATACAAAAACAACCTCTAAAAGTACCAAAGAGGGGATTGTTAGGGGAGTCATAAAATTTTTAGACGAACAAAAACTTTTGGAGTTTATCGAAGAGGATGATATGATTAAGCCAACCCCTAAATTAGATAATTTTATGGATTGGAATATATTGAATAGAAGTAATTATGATACGATTATAAAGGCTTTTGAGGAAGCCGAGATAATCCTTTAAGGGAGGTAGCTATGAATAAATTAAATGCTTTTAGGTTCATTAGCCTAAAATACAATAAAAACTCCATGAGGATCCATGATGAAATATTCGAACTTGGTGGAGAAAGTACCTTAATGAGTCTCAGAAATGGCGGTGGTAAGACGGTTATGGTACAGATGCTTATGTCTCCTTTTTTATTTGGTAAATATCGAGATTTAAAGGATAGAAAATTTGATACTTACTTTACGACCAATGAGCCAACCTATATTTTAACGGAATGGTTGTTAGATAACAATGCTGGATATGTTCTAGTTGGTAGTGCTATAAGAAAAAAATCCGCTTCCAGCGACGAGGTAGGCAGCGATGAGGTAGAGGTTGTAAACTTTATACATGAGTATAAAAGTGCAAATGATTATGATATTCATAGAATACCCTTGGTGGATAAAACTGAAAAAGGAATTCGTATAAAGTCCTTTACTGAAATGAAAAACCTATTTGATGTTATTCAAAGAGAAAATCGATATACTTTTAATTACTGGCCCATATACAATAGTGACCAGAAGAAAAAGTACACCAGTAAATTACAAGAATATGGAATCAATCATAAGGAATGGCAAAGCATCATAAGAAAAATAAATCAAAAAGAATCAGGGCTTTCTGAACTTTTTAATGAAGCAAAGACCATTCCTCTATTAATAAAAGATTGGTTTTTACCAGCAGTGGATGAAAAGTTAAATGACTCCGAGAATCATATTCTTTATTTTCAAGAGATATTGAAAAAATTTGTATATCAGTTAGAAGAAAATAAAAATAAAATTGCTTTAAAGGAAGGAATTGCTCAATTTAAAGAATATGCAAACACGATAGAGAGATATGCTAATAGCTTAAAGGATTTAATGAAGGAAAAAGAACAGCTCTCTAATACCATTGCTAATTACTATGATTTCTTAGAGAAAAAAATGAAGAATCTAGAAGAAGAAAGAGAGACTGCTGAGGAAACAAAACAGGGATTAGAGAAAGAAAAAGAACAGATTACCTATGAAAAGCTATCATATGAATATAATGGATTACTAGAAAATCAAGAGAAAGTAACGGCGATAAAAAAAGATATTGTAAAAGTTCTTGAAGAATTAAAAGAAGAAAAAGATATGATAATCCATTCTATTAATGTCTATGAATGTTCCAGTTTATATAAGGAATATATTGATCTTTCAAAAGAAGTGCTAGAACTAGAAAATAAACTAGACAATGTAGAAAAGGATGATGCTAAAAAGGCAGAAGAAATTAAAGATATCGGCTTCACTCTTCACTCATATTATCGTGATCAATTAGAGAAGGATAAATCTTTATTAAAGGAAAAGGTAAGAGAAGTCAAAGAATTAGAAGAAGGTATTGGTCAAGCCAAGCGGGAAAATAAAATAATTCATGATCAACAGATTGAACTGGAAAAGTCTATTACAAAAACAGAAGAGGCTATTGCGCAGTACCATAAATCAGTAGAAGTCTATTGTCAACGTGATCCAAGGTTTCAGGCAGAGACGAATATTATGGGGGAATATGAGTTCACCTATTTTTCCCATTATCAAAGAGAACAAAAGACTTTAATGGAAAAACTAGAAAAGGAACTGACGGATATAACCCAACGGATAGAGGATAATCGTAGGGTAAGCAAATCAAAACATGAAAAAATCCATGAGATTAGTCTCAAATTAGTTAATATAAAAAATCAGAAAAATCAGCTAAAAGAAGAAAAAATGAAGATGGAAGAATCCTGTCATAAACTAAAATCTATTCTTAAATATTGTAATCTTCCGGAAGAAAAGATGTTTGATAAAGGAACTATTCTAAATAGACTGACTACTACTATAGAACATTTAGAAGAAGAGTTTCATCAACTAAAGGTAACCTTAGATGAAGTAAAGAGAAGAAAAGAGGCCTACACATCTGGGCAAAATATCGATATTCCTAAGGAATTTCTAAAGCAACTGGAGGATTTAGGGTTACAGGTTCTTTATGGACTAAAGTGGATGAAAAGTCAAGACATTCCCTTAGCAGAAAAAAAGGAGATCTTAATGAGAAATCCATTTATCCCTTATTCTATCATGATGGAAAAATCTAAAATTGAAATCTTAAAGCAGCAAAATATAGAATATTTTCTATCCTTTCCACTTCCAATTGTAGAATTAGATTCATTAAATGAGAAAAAAGAAGTGGTGGTATCCAATCAAATTTATGAAGTGAATTCTATAAATTTCTATATTTCTTTTAACGATAACCTTTTAGATGAAAAGGTTATGAGGGAACTTATTGAAGGGTTAAATAAAAAAATAAATCGCATACAAGAGGAAATCACAAGAAAACAAGAGGAAATAGATATCTATCAATTCAAAAAGATGGAGGCTGCCAATCTTCAGTTATCGAAAAATGATTTGATCTTGATTACTGATAAGATCATAAATACGGAAGAGGAGATTGAATCCCTAGATGGGGAAAAAAGAAGAACAGAAGAAGAAGGAGAAGTCTTAGAGAAGGAAACAGTAAAACTGGAGGGAATTAAAGGGGATCACTCAAGCAAAATCAATAATCTTCTCCAACAAATAAAAGAGTTTGATCATTTTTATGTACTATATGATGATTTTATTAAAAGCCTATCCTTGGCTTCTGAAGAAAGAGATCGCTTACAGAAGGTAAGAAGAAAAAAAGGGGAAATGGAACTGGCAATTGAAGATCAATCTAAAGCCCTTGACAGTCTAAAAGAAATAATCCATTCACTAAAAACACATATAGAACGGCTGGAAGAAGAGACTTCAAAGTATATCCGATATAGGGAAGGAAATATCCTTCCCATGGATTTTACTGACTTAACATCAAAATATGAATCCTTATCGAAAGAATTAGGTCTTACTGTTAAGGAGTACAAGGAACAGTTAAATAGGGTGGCAAATAACTTTAAAAACAAAGAGGATCAACTTTTAGAAAAGGCTGATGAAACCCAGGTGACTGAAGAAGAATATAAAAATATGGCGTACGATAAAATAGCCTATAAGTCTCTTAAAGAATCCCTAAAGGATGTAATAGGAAAAATAACCTGTAAAGAAGATGAGATAAAAGATACTGATTTAACTTTAAAGGGCATAGAAAAAGAATTAAGTTACAAGATAAGAGAGATTAAAAGAAGCGGTGAGCAAGAACCTTTGTCCATTGATAAAATTACCAATACTGATTTTTCAGGAAGATGGAAGGTAGTTCTTGAAAAAGCTATTGATATACAATCAATCATCAGCAACTTAGAGAAAACCTTAGATACTGTGAAAACTACCAAAGACCGAATGCAGGAGTACGCCGACATTGAAATCTTTGAGAAGATAGAAATGGATGTTCACCATAAAGAACTTGAGTCCAAGAGAATTCATTGGGTTCATCTGTTTAAAAAGAACATTGAGGAAACTGCAGATATTTCTAAGGACCTAGAGAGGTATCTTAATAGTTTTTCAAGCGGGTTTGAATATAGCAAAGTAGAATTCTTTAAACATACCATTGTCAGTTTGTCCGACCATCGAGAAAAGCCTATGGAGATATTGAAGATATTAGAAACTGTAGGGGAAATTCATGAAAGAACGCTACTACAACTAGAATCGGATTTATCAAAGATAGAGGAAGAAAGAGAAATTATATTAAATACCCTGCTAGATTACACTAAAAATATTTATGCTAATATTGATATGATAGATGTAAATTCTTCTTGTAAAATCAATGAACGATATTACAAAATGCTAACCATTCAACAACCTGATTGGAATGATGAACTGTTTAAGCTAAAGATGAAGGACTACGTAAAGAGTATAGTAAGTAAATCTTCTGATTTACTATCCATTGGACAGAGTATTGACGATTTTGTTTCAAATGAAATTACAACCAAAAATTTATATGACCAAATTGTAGGTATTAACAAAATATACATTAAACTATATAAAATTCAAGAAACAAGAGTAGAAAGTATTACATGGAATGAAGTTGCAGAAAACTCTGGAGGAGAAGGATTTGTATCTGCCTTTGTAGTGCTGATTAGTTTATTGTCCTACATGGGAAAAGATGAAAGTATTTTCTTTGGCAATAATGAAGAAGGAAAGGTGTTGATTATGGATAATCCATTTGCCCAAACTAGTTCAGAGCATCTCCTAAAACCTTTAATGAGTATAGCTAAAAAATATAATACTCAATTAATCTGTTTTTCAGGCCTTGGAGGAGATTCTATTTATAATCGATTCGATAATATTTATGTCTTAACAACATATGAATCAAAGCTAAATCCTGGGGCCCAAATCATAGAGAGTGAACATGCTAAGGGGGCAGAATTAGTGGAAGTAACCTCTAATCGGTTCTTGACTTCTTACGTGCAACCTACCTTGTTTTAAGTAAATAAAGAGACTGGGGATGAATGTATCCTCAGCTTTTTTTATTTAAACTTTAATATGGTATCCTAGTGAACTAGTATCCTTTTTGGATCCTAGTTTTTACTCTTCGATTTTTAAAAAATATAGTAATTTAGCTAAATCAACATTATGAGCCCTTGATATTAACAATCTATAGTTAAATTTGGGGTAGATTTTTCTTGGTCTGCGTAGCTTTTGGAACATAAGAAGATAACTACCTGACGTAAAAAGTTGCTACAGTTTCCAAATTAAGAGCTTTTCTCATTTTGGAAACTGATGTATCAAATTAGTACAGACTTACTTATACTCTAACTAGACATATTGAAAATTTCGATGAGATCTATTACACAACTACTTATAATAGTTTTTAAAATATGCTTTTAGAGCTTCTTTATTATTAAGTTGACTATTATCAACATATTTATTTAGTTCTTCCACAAACTTATGCGGGTCAGAAGGATCTAAAATAAGCTTAAAGATAAAATCTATTCTAACTTCATTAGCTTTGGAGATTAAATTATTTTCACTAGAAGTTATCTTATCAATATCACTTACTATAGAATGTAACTTTACACAATTGCCAACTAAACTTATTGTGTAAAAGATAGTGAAAGTAAAAAAGTAAGTACTGATAGATACTATAATATAAAAAAGCCAGCTTACTATAACCTCTTTAGGACTATGTAAAAGTAAATAAAGAAAGAAGAATGCAAAGACTTGGATGCCAATGATAAATGCTAAAAACTCAAAACTAACTAAGATACTTTCAAGTGAACCAGATCTATTTACTTTATTAATAATTTTTCTCTTATCTTCAGTAAGTATACTCGCAATAAAAGCCATTCCTGCTAACAATATTCCAATTAGACCTATTAATGATGATGCTATATATAAGCAAATAGTTTTGATAGCCTCTTGAAAGTATTGAAAATTAGGATAAATATTAAGTAAATAGAATGAAATCACAATCAGAAATGTTATTAAAATTGAAATAGGAAACTCAATGGAATTTTTATCAAAAAAACAGTTCCACTTTTTATAAGTTTTAAATCTTTTAAATGAAGGATAATTGTTAAACAATACAATTCCTCCTATCGACTGGACACAGAAAATAAATTTTTACATACTTTAATAAATTCTGGTCCGTAGGTCTGGTAATCTTTTATCTCAATAGTTAATGGTTTTCTTTTTTTGGTAGAATATTGCCTGCCAGACTTAGTTTCTGCTTCGACTATAACATAATTATTTGCAAGTGCTACTTCATCAGAGAGCTTAGAATGAATTTCTTCTATTTTTCCAAACTCAGCTTTAACAATTCTAGAGTTTAGTTTAAGCCCCTCAGGTGCAGATGAATTAAATAAACTACTTGTATCTGTAATGTTACCCTCTTTAATATCTTTTAAATATTCCTCGATATCAATATGTATGTCATTAAGTAATGGATCATCTGGGTTAGGTGGCTTAATCGTAATTTTAAGTTGTTTTATATTACCTATTTGATTTAATTCATCTTGTATTGTCTTAATACTTGAAGCCTGCTTTATTGTATCAGTTTCGAATATATAGTTTTTATCACCTTCTAAATTAGCATATTCATTGATTAAACGTGTAAAAGCATTATTAAACTCATCATATCCAAATCTATTTTTAGTATAGAATGCTACTTTTTCCTTAAATACATCTAAACAGAAATGTATTACTTCGGAAAATTCTGTCTCATCTTGCTGTAATTCATCAGTACCTTCCTTCCTAACATTAAAGTAAAGGTTAGATGTTTTAATTAAGTTTCCGACTATAATAAAATCAGTGGACTTTTCAATTGCAGAAAATTTATAGCTAGCTTTATAGGTGACCAATTCCTCACCATCTACAGTATTAGTATCAATTCTTGTATGTTCAATTTTATCATCAATTGCAAAAAATAAATTTTTTAGAATTTGTGTTAGTATCTCAGGATCATCATACGCATCATAAATATGACGTGAAACTAGATTTAATTTTGAAATGTATAGTACACGCGACACGGGAACCTCTCCTTTAAATAATTATTTTTCTTTAAAGAACATTCTATATGATTCGATCAAAGTCCTTGTTAAAATAAAAAAATATACAAAAAAGACCATGAAATAACAATCCTCATACTTAGAAATTCATGAGACTTTGGGCTATTACTTACTACTGAGCTTTTAAAGAAATCAATTAAGTGAGTTGATTAAGTAATTAGACAAGCTTTCACAAACATATCTTGGTAATGGGGGTGAGGGCTTGGATATTAAAATATATATAAAAGACTCTACAGAAGAAATGAGAGAGGTAAATACGGGATCAGTTGATTTAATTGTAACTAGTCCACCATATTGGAATTTAGTCGACTACGATCATTCCGAGCAACTTGGAAAAAACATGTCTTACAAGCAATTTCTACACTACCTTAAAAGAAATTTACTGGAATGCATGAGGATATTAAAGGAAGATGGTTTAGCCTGTTTTGTGGTAGGGGATATAAGGTCTCGTAAGTATAACAATAAGAATAGACCTAATATATATCCATTACATGCAGATCTAATACATTTTTTTACTGAAGAAATGGATTTTGATTTATTTCAGCATTTTATTTGGGAAAAGTACGGTGTCAAGAAAGGTGAGAAAGAAGGCATTATTTATGGTTCAACTTGCAGAGGGGAATATAAAGATTATGCAGTGCCACCCTATCTATATAATGATTTATTAACCGAACACATTTTGGTCTTTAGAAAACCAGGGCAAAGAAACCTTCCCACTCTTGAGGAAAGACAAGGTGAAATTACCAACCTTCTAAAAAAGAGTGAACTACAGGATTGGCTCAATCCAGTTTGGCGTATTAATTCAACTTCTACTAAAAAACACCAAGCTACATTTCCATATGAGTTAGCAGAGCGATTAATAAGAATGTATAGTTTGAAAGGGGATGTTGTACTAGATCCATTTTGTGGTACATGTACAACACTAAAAGCTGCAGTTCACTGGCAGAGGAATGCAATAGGGTTTGAAATAAATGAAAACTATGTTTTAGATTTCGTAGAATCCTATGGTTTATTAAAACAAGAAGGTATATATGTAAAACTATAATATGACAATATTAATTATCTTAGCATCCATATAATTACCATATAATTAAGAAATCAATGTAGCATATTTTGTTCTATTTTTTCTAAGTGTGCTTGAATCTTCAAAAGCATATGAGGATTTGTTATTGCATCATCAAGTAAATTTTTAAACTTAGTTTCATCATATCCTTGAAATGTATGAGGAAGTTGTTCAGATTGCTTTTCTGCCACATATTCAATAAATTTTATATAATCCTCATGAGATATTTCTCTTGCTACTTGTTGAACAAATACATCATATAAAACTGGCTTAACAAGTTCTCGAAAGTATTTCAAAAGGTCCGTACAATAGATAGTGCAATTTATAACCTTTAATTTTTTAAATTCAAAAACTCTAGGGAAAGGTTTATTCCTATAGGTGTCTTTATTCCATAGAGGAAGAGAAGGGTCAAGGTTTTTTATTATGCAATATTCTTCTCTATCTTTGATAGGAGATGTAATTTCTCCGATCCATAATTGCTGGATTTTCCACTCAGGAAATAATTCGCCTCGTTTATTGTATTTTTGCAGCTCCTGTTGTAATCTTTCCGCTCCACCAAATTTAATGAAAATAACTTTGTCTCTCTTAGCTAAATCAAATTCCGTCATAGTTTGTGTAGGGCACCAAATACCAGATTCACAAGCAGGTTTTGTGATGCTATTTTTCACTTTTTTATAAAAGTTAGGAGCCTGACTAAATAACCATATTTTGTAATCATTTTTATTTCGGCTTAATAATTGATGAGATAATAATCTATCGAAGTTTTCGCGAACAAAACCTTCAAAATCGCTTCTCTCTAATTGATAAACATCAATATTAAGTGCAGCTGGTAAAGTATCATGATTTAAAACTATAATACATCCACCTTTACTCTGAAAATCCTTGTATCTTTTTTCTTTATGATAATTAAACTGAGATGAAACAAACTTTATTTCAGCTACACGATTAGGATGTACTCCTGAATTACTAGTTATTATTATGTCGTCAACATCTGGAAACTTAGTATCGTCTATTTGAAGTCTTTCAACTACTACGTACTCTTGCTTAGCATTATAATTCCCAGATTTAACGATGTGTCTCATTCTCAAAGTGCTGTATTTTACCCTATATTTCATATACTCATATATTATTCTTTCATGAATGAAGCCTTTAGCAATAGATTCAGATTTTTGTGTAGTAACTCCTGTCATAATATCCCTCCTATAGAAGAAGAGTTCCCATTATGAAAAAATATATTCTAATGTTGTCGTTATAATAGAGTAGAGGTGCTCCACTTAAATTCAACAAATTTTAAATAAGTGATATAATAGCATTAAATATTAGACTATTGAAATAATAAGTAAGGGGTTAGGATAATAGAGGGGAGGATAAAAGTGGATACAAATTTACAACAGCAGATTAAAGAGGTACTAAAAAAGAATAATATTAAAAAAGTCATTGAGAACAAAGATTTTCATTTTCAAAAGGCAGTTAATAAATATAATGAATTTATAGCATACGATATTGGTGAGGGTACCCTAGATGGTATTGTTGAAGATTTAAATAAAATAGGTGAATTTAACTTTAATAAATTGCTAAGCTACTATGATGACGAATATGAGGAATATAAATTTCTAAAGATCATAGGGCAGCTTATATCCTACTTAGACTCCAAGGCTGCTAATAAGCACGAATACAATGAATATGAAGATAAAAGAGTTGTGTCTACACCTTTTGTAAGACAAAATAAATGGGTAGAGCACTTACTAAACTATAAGAAACATCGGAATCTAGAGCAGTTATCGGATAATATAGCAAACTCATTAAGATACATCATAGATCCAGAGAATAATATTAATATTGTATCCCCAGTACATCAACAACTGATTAGCTTAATTTTATTTAAACGTAATGATTACATAGATAACTTCGCTGATATAGTTAAAGAAGAATTTACGCAATTCGATATCAAACCTGTAAACCCCAACAATTTGACTGATATATATTCATCTATACTATACAGCAGTGAAATAAGAAAACTTTGGGATAATGATAAAAGGATTTGGAAAGTGTCCCATGGAAATAATGGAGAGTTTAACGAAAATGAAAAAGAAACATATCTTAAAGAAAATATAATTGCTGTCCACAAAGATACTGGTAGAAGTCAAGGCCAGAATTTTACTGATAAGATGAAGGTAGGAGATTATTTCTATCTGTGTTATGGGTCACAAAAAATAGTTGCACTAGGGGTAGTATCTTCTGATGCTAAGCCGCTAGAAGACAAAGATGATGGGTGGATGGAAAGGAAATACATATTAATAAAGAAAAGTATAAGCGATGACAGATATGAAGGTGTAAAGAAGGGGTGGACCCCTAATTATAACTCTACATGCATGGAAATTAAAGACCAAGAGCTTAATGTATTTCAACAAAATATATTGGGACCTTATTTTGATCTATCAATAAAGGAACTAATGGAACAAACTATTGAAGATCTACAAGGGGATGAATACGAAGAAATACAGCCTATTATTGATGAGTTCCATGGACAACAAATGAAGCCAGAGGGCGCTAAAGAGAATGACTATGAGCACGAAGATTTAAATATAATACTATACGGCCCTCCTGGAACAGGAAAAACCTATAACTCTACTTATTATGCAGTATCAATAATTGAAGGCCGAGATCCAGTTGTAGTAAAGGAAGAACCCTATGTTAATGTTAAGGCTAAATATAAGGATTATATGAAAAAGGGTCAAATAGCTTTCTGCACCTTTCATCAGTCCTATGGATATGAAGAATTTATTGAAGGAATTAAACCCATAATAGCTAAGGAGCATACAAATAAAGAAGAACTAAAGGCAAAAGGAGAGATTCAGTACAAAATAGAAGATGGTATTTTAAAAGAAATAAGTGAAAAGGCTAAAGGTAATTATAAAGAAAATTACATTATAATAATAGATGAAATAAATCGAGGGAATATCTCGAAGATATTTGGTGAACTAATAACATTGGTAGAATCTAGTAAAAGAATAGGAAAAGAGGAAGAAATTTATGTCACACTGCCATATTCAAAGGAACCCTTCGGTGTGCCATCTAATTTATATATTTTAGGGACTATGAACACCGCTGATAGATCAATAGCGCTGATGGATACTGCTTTAAGAAGAAGATTTAAGTTTATTGAAATCGAGCCTGAAACTAGCATTTTCAAAAAGATGAATGATAATAAGCAGCTGGTTATTGAAGGCGTGGATATTAAAAAGATGCTTGATACCATTAATAAAAGGATTGAAGTGCTGTATGATCGAGAACATATGATAGGACAAGCATATTTTATGGAGTTATTACACAATAAGACTATAGATAAGCTAAGTGATGTGTTTGAAAATAAAATAATACCACTGTTACAAGAGTACTTTTATGATGATTATGAGAAAATCAGACTTATATTAGCTGATAATCAAATAAGTATAGAAAACATGCAATTTGTTATTAAAGAAAATATCGATGCTGCTTTGTTTGGAGACAATTCAGAAGTAGACCTGATAGAAGATATGGCAACCTATAGGATAAACACCGATGCACTGACAAATCCAATGGCCTATATTAAAATTTACGATAAAATTTTATCTCGTAATGGAGATATGCCAGATGAAGAGTAAAACTTATTGTATTAAAGAACACAGCTATTTTGCCAGTGATCAATATGTTAGCCACGTAACTGGAGAAAATATTTTGCTGCCCCATAAGCTATTTTTAAACTTAGAGGAATTCATCCTGCAAAACAAGGTAGACTATAGCGATACTATTGATGAATTTATGGTGACAGGGTATGCAAAGAATGCTGGCAAGGTACTAAAGGCTAAAAACTATGTGGGAGTTATCAAAACATCAGATAATAGCACTATAGAAATATTACCTAAGATTTTCATGTCTGACCAGGATGACTCCTATAGTAAAACTAAAAAAATATTTCTAAAGATGTTAAGATACTCAGATGACTTACCTGTAAAAACATTTAATCAAGCTAATTTACAGGCTACTAATATGAATATCTTTGATATATTTATCATGATGTTCTTAGATGAACTGGTGCAAGTCATTAGACAGGGATTAAAATCCTCGTACTTAGACCAGGAAAGTAATCTTAATGTCTTTAAGGGAAAACTACTAGTAAATAAGCATGTAATTAAAAACACTGTTAATAAGCATAAATTTTATGTAGGCTATGAAGAATTTAGCGTCAATAGACCGGAAAATAGAATAATTAAATCAACTCTAGTATTGCTTAAGAAAAGAACGACAAATAAGTTGCTCCACAAAAGGTTAAATGAATACCTTCTATCCTTTAGGGAGGTAGACGTATCTATTAATTACGCGCAAGATTTCAATAAATGCATATCAAACCGATTAATGACACATTATGATGCCATATTGCGATGGTGCAAGATTTTTCTGCATGATAAGAGCTTTGTGAACTATAAAGGACAAGATGTAGCATATTCTCTACTTTTTCCAATGGAAAAGGTATTTGAGAAATATATACAGAAAAGCATAATGAAAAGCAACCTATTTAGAGACTGTACAATATGGCCTCAACATGCTCAATATTATCTTATAGAAAGTTCTAAGCGGTTTAAGTTAAAACCAGACTTGGTTATAAAAACAAACAATAGAACGATAGTACTGGATACAAAATGGAAAATATTAAACAATCAACATAAGGACTATGGCATAGCTCAAAGTGACTTGTATCAAATGTATGCATATATAAAGAAATATAATGCACAGAAGGTAATTCTAATATATCCTAAACCTAATAATATTGCTGGTAATAGCCACAACTACTTTGAAAAAGGGAAGGATCTTGTCATATTTTTTATAGACTTAGAAAATATTAATAGCAGCCTTAAGAGCCTTCATTGTATTATTAATGAAGAAAGTTATTAAACAGGAGTCGAATAACATGGGATAAATAACAAATAGACAAAGGGTTATTTATCTCTTAAATATTCTTGAAGAGGAAACATGTGAAAATATGAGATTATCAATTGAAGATATAAAGGAGATTTTAGAAAAACGGTATGGTGTGAACTATAATTAGATAGTAGAGTCTTAGGGGTTGATATGGAACTCTTAGGGAATGTGAAAATGATATAAATGTTCATATAAGATCATTTACTATATATATGGTATATGGTAGAATAAAATAGAAAAGTAAAAATATGAAGACCAAACTATCAAGAGTTAGGGTAGAGAGTTAGCTCGATGACCCTATACCAACCTGCTATTAAAGCAAGGTGGTTCAGCTAACAACGATAAGGAGGTGTAAGCCATGATCAATCATGATATATGATCCTTCTTAACAATTGTTATGAAGGATTTTTTTATTCTTTGAGAACAAATTTAGAAAGGATGATTAAAGTGAAGGGCGTAGAGTCTGTTAAATTAGAAGAAATTATTAAAGAAATGAGTAAAGAACAATTGGAAAAATTTAAAAAAGAACGTTATGAGAAGTTCATTAAGCCTCTGATGGAAGGAAATGTGCAAAAAATTAAAGAGGAAAGACAAACACTACAAGAAAATTTAATAGAAACTAAAAATTAGCTGATGAGTTGAATTATGAAATACTGGCCCATACTACTTATTATTCGTAGTATAGGCCAGTAAAAGAATAAAAGCATAATTCATTACGTATTGCAATAACTATTATTTATTAAAATTTACAGAAGTATTAAATACCTAAAGAATGTAGCACTTTAACTACTTGTTTACCTAGAGATTTTGCAAGTAGGGGAGGAACAGCATTACCTATTTGCATTCCGAGTGAAGTTATATCACCCAAGAATTTATATTCATCAGGAAACGATTGGATCCTAGCAGCCTCTCTAGGTGTAATGGTTCTATGTTGTTTCGGATGGGTTATTCGACCCACTGAAGGTGTGTTTAAACGAGTGGTAAGGGTATAAGCAGGAGCATTACCTCTCATACGACCATATGCGCCACTATGAACAGATTTTGTTCTATATTCTTCAGGTAAGTCTTTCATAGTTTGTCCTTCATTTATCATTTGTAAAATGGATATTGTTTCGTCTTTATGTTTTGAACTTATATGATTATATATAATTCCAGTTGGATTTCTCAATTTTTTCTGATATTCTGTGAGCACACCAACAGCAGGATAAGGAATCTCTTCTACTCCTTCGCCAGAGTTTAGTGGAGGAAGATCACTTATTGCATCTATTACAGATATGTAGGTATCTTTATTATGTGTAGTTGGTGGAAATAAATTAGTTGAGCATAGTCCAAGATTATTTCCTATGAAAAAAGCACGGTTTCTTATCTGTGGAACCCCATAATCAGCTGCACATAAAACATCTGCATGTACATTATAACCTAGTGCTTTAAAAGTCTCATATATTTCTCTTTTTACAGACCCGTCATTATAGTTAAGAATTCCAGGTACGTTTTCGATAATAAAAACTTTTGGTTTTAAATACTTAACCATTCGGATGAACTCTTTAAAAAGATAATTGCGCTCATCTTCAAGAAATTTAGCATTTGTTCTAATGCGCCTACCTGCCATACTGAAACCTTGACATGGTGGGCCACCAAATATAATATCGCAAGATAACTCCCTTTTAGTAAAAATTTGATCTATACTATCAACAGCATAGTCATTTGGAGACACTGTAATATCCATGTCTTCTTTTGATGCTTTAACAAATCTTATATCATCGATTATTAAGTGGGTTTGTGGGTTATTATATTTATATGTTTCTGCTATTTGTTGATTAAATTCTATTGATGCAACAACATTAATTCCTGCTTGTTCCATACCAACTGAAAAGCCACCAGCCCCACAAAAAAGATCTAAAGCATAATAAGTATTTTTAGTTGTATTTACTTTACTACCCATTTGTAATCCTCACCAATTCCTTTGTCGTCAAATTTAATTACTTCAATATAATCAAAATTCTTCTTTATCAAACTTTCTATATTTATGACCTTACCATCATCATTACAATAAGCATGATTTTTAGCTACTATTGGTATTATATACTCATATAATTCTGATGAAGTAGCTCCATCTTTTTTAATCAAAAATTCTTTAATTGTATTTACGATGAATTCCTCTGCATTTTTCATATATTCATAGGTTGTTTTGTCTATATTGTTTTCTACTTTCTTAAAGTTATAAACAAAGTCACCAGTTAAAGTGTTTTTCTTGTTAATACCTTGTGTACCTGAAGAAACAGCTTGAGATTGTAATACAATTCCCATTAATTCAAATCCAGCGTCTAAACAACCTTCTAAAATGGCCTTCCATATATTTAGATCTCTATTATGAAAGGTGAATGACATATAGTGATTAGGTTTTAATACTCGATACATTTCTTTAAAAGCTTGTTTTATTCTAAAGGCATAGTCAACGTAATCTTTTCTTCTGTATGAATCAATTATCATTTCACTACTATAATCAACATTAAAGTCCAGCCAACAATTCCAAAAGTGACTCAGAGCAAAATATGCAATGCTTTCACCGTAGGGAGGATCTGTAAATATATAATCAATGCTGTTAGACTCTATATTGAACAAATTGGAGGAATCCATATTATATATATTCGCTAAGCTAGAGTCAATAGATGCTAATTCTAACTTTCCTTTAAGAATAGTTTTAAAACGTAGTTTAAAACATGTAAATATGTTCCTTTCAGTATGAACAGTTGGGGTCCAAAATTTACTAATTACCCACCCTGATTTATATGTGCACTTTTCAACATCACCAGGAATCATTCTGGAAACGTTAGGCAACATAGAAGTAAAACATAAAAATAAAAGATTTCTAATATTTTCATCTTCAATGTTTAATATTTGCTTTCTAAGAGAAGAGAGCATTATTAGTGCACGTTCCGTAAATAATTCATCAATGCGTTCACGACCACTTCTTTTAACGTATTGCATGATAGGATCTGTTGGATACTCCAATACACCTGTCATTTTAAGTTCATTAAAGAGCTCTTTATACTGCACAATCCTACTTAAATCAAAGTCATCTACATCTTTTATAAATAAGCCATGTTCTTTACACTTGCCTCGAACCTTTTTAATGAAATCTTCTTCCCATACATAAATTTCCGTTTCGCAGGTATTTCCACACTCAGGACACTTAGTATCGTATAGATTATGAAACTTATCATATAGCTCATTAAATATAGAGTTAAAATATTTATTAAAAGTATCTATATCTACATTGCTTATAGTGCTTTTAACGATAAATACAGACATTGGATTAAGATCAATACCCACAGATCTTCTATTTAATTTTGAACTTTCTATATTTGTTACTCCACTTCCCATAAATGGGTCTAAGACAATATCACCTTCACTAGTAAAATTTTTTATGTATTCACTTACAACATTATGTGCTTTACGGCCCCAATACCTATGCATCAGGTAATGTGCCGGATGTGGTAAAGGTGGTATATCTTTTTTTATAACTACTCTTTTCTTATTAATATACTCTTTATTTGCTGAGCTATCTTTAGAGTATATTTTCAATTTTACTTTTTCAATGTCATCAATATCAAATTTTCTATATTTAGATTCACCAACTCGGTAACAAGGCAAATATCCAGAATCAGCCCATCGCCGTACAGTTGATTGAGATACATCTAATGTTAATGCCACTTCTTTTGTTGTTAATAATTTTTTATTATCCATCACAAAGTCCTCCAAGTCTATCTTAGTAACAAATGAAATTTTAACACACTTCAACAAAATAATCAATAAAATAATTGACAACATTGTGAGAAGGTTCGGATTGTGGTATATTTATTGAGAAAGGAGCTGCTACAGATGGAACCGATTAAGGTAGAAAATATAACTAATGAAATCAAATCAAGAAATTTCTTTTTTAATAATGAATTAATATTCAATTATTTTAATTGCTTAAAAACTAAACCTTTTTTAATTTTGACAGGAATATCAGGATCTGGTAAATCAAAGCTATCCCAAGTGTTCGCAGACATTATCTCGAAAGGCGATAAGTCAAAAATCGAATTAATCCCAGTTAAACCAAACTGGAAAGATAGTAAAGGGCTATTTGGGTACCATAATTTGCTAGATAATACATACTATGTTACCCCTTTAATCAAATTAATGATTAGGGCATTAAATGACCCAGAAAATCCATATTTCCTAGTATTAGATGAAATGAATTTAGCGAAGACTGAGCATTATTTTGCTGATTATCTTAGTTTGATAGAGAGTAGACAATTGAAAGTAAAAAATACTACTACGAATATCAATAACTATAATAATTTGAAAGAAAACTTTAACTTTAAACAAGGAGCATCTTTATCTGAAGCTATTATTTTAGCTGCTATAGATTTTAATACAAATAGATATCTCCCAGTGGCAGATTATAGAGAGCATAATTTTTCAAAGTTATGGAGGGAGCAATTTAGTAACGTAAGTAACGAAAATTGGACGCCTCAATTTAGAACTGAACTAAATCAGGGTGAGAATAGATTAGCTAATAGAGTATTTGAATCTCCAAATGGCGAAGGGCGCAATTATAGGCTAAAAGATAAAAGTAGCCTTAATTCATCTGATAGAGCTATTATTGATCGCTTAGAGAAAACCTATACTGAATTGATAAATGGTGAATCAATTGAAATTTATCAAGATTTAATAACATTGCATAACAATGATATGTGCATCGGAGTGTGCAGTGATTTAGGTTGTCCTATAACTGAATGTTCTTACAATAATGAAGAGAAATATAAATGTGATAAGTTATATAATAATAGTTTAGATACATATTTAGTACCACCTAAAATGCCAATACCTCTAAATCTTTTTACTATAGGAACTGTAAATATTGATGAGACAACATATATGTTTAGCCCTAAAGTATTAGATAGAGCTAATGTAATTGAATTTAATGATGTTGACTTTGAAAATCTTTTAGATTTAACCGGGGACTTTGAAGAAATTTTAAGGGAAAACTCTAATAATATATGGGATGAAAAATTTTATTTTGATGATGAGATGGAGCTTCAAGAATTTACAATAGATATACCAAATGCTGAACATGCCAAGCGCTTTATGAACATATATGCGGATGGATTTAAAGATATCCTCACAATATTTGATATTTTAAGAGGGTATAATATGCATTTTGGATATAGGACCATGAATGAAATAAGTTTGTTTATTTGCAATGTCAACAAATTTACTTCATTTGAGGATAAATTGCAAATTGCTGTTGACTTACAAATACTTCAAAAGATATTACCCAAATTTCATGGCTCATATGAAAAACTATGGAATCCTTTATTCAATATACTTTTAGTATGTATGAATGAAATCCCAAGTGATTACAAAAACAAGTTAAACTATACAAGCTCCGATATAGAAAAGCTACTAGCCTTTGTGTCTGAAGAAGAAAGACATAAAAGAATAAGCTTAAATAAAGAAGTGTTGAAAAATAAATACAAATATCCTAGAAGTGCAAAAAAAATACTGTCTATGATGAAGAATCTTGAAATGCATGGTTTCAGTAGTTACATAGAATAGGTGGAAATATGATGGGATATATAAAACTGCTAGCAATAAAGGAGAAGGATATTCTTTTGTATGTAAATGGCATATCAAATGAATTACTTACCAAATTTAAAAACTCTAAAGAAAAATATTTAATTCATGATGAATGTTGTAAAGACAGTATGTTGATTAGTTCTTCAAAAAATACGTCAAACATAGTATATCTAAATGAATGGGTTTCATATAAAGTTGAACCTTTAAGTAAGGATAATACTTTCAGTGAGAAGGATTTCATTAAAAGAGGGATGTATGGTAATGATAATTTTGGAACATTGACATTTAAAAATTGTACGGGCCTTTCATTTTTTAAAAGTCTGACAGTTTTCATTATTTCAAATAAAATAGATGAAGAAACATTTCAAAAAATGCTCAATACAATTAATAGTTATATATTGAATTTATCGTTCGATTTTAATCAGACTACTTATGGAAACATAGAAAGAGATAAAAGGATACATACAGATATAGAATACCACGTTTATATATTGATAATGCATTGGCTTGATACTAAACAAAGAAATATAAACTTATTTACCTTGTTTAACTTAATTAAAAACAACCCCCATAGAAATGACTATGATAACTATTTTCATGAGGATGTTAATGCGTTATCATATGTAGATGAAGATGTTATGGTTGATATTTTTTCTAATTTAGATGAATTGATGGAAGTACAAGGAGTTAAAAATAAACTAACTGATAAATTAAGTAATGATGGAAAGAGCTACCTTCCTAAAAAAATATTGCAAGTCGAAACGGAAGATACTTTTGATACTAATGAGAATAGATTCCTTAAATTTTTTCTTAAATATATTATCGAAATAGTTGATTATTTTTCCAATATATTTATCAGTAGAAAAGATGTAATGATAAATTATGATATTATTGAAAAATCTCTGTTATATAAAAAGGAGTTAGAAATCTTAATTAATACTACTTTTCTCAGGAATGTAGGAGACCTGTCATATATACCTTCTAGTTCTACAGTTTTACAAAGAAGAGAAGGATATAGGCAATTTTATAATTATTTTGTAACAATAAAGTCCATGCCTCAAATAAGTGACATTAATGATGATTTATCTGATATTATTGAAAATAAGAGCTTAGATTTGTTATACGAGTATTACTGCTTTTTTATGGTAGCTGAGATAATTTGTAATATATATAAAGTTAATATAAGCAATTTATCTTATAAAGTTTATCAAAATGAGTTTAATAAGAGCTTAGTTAAAAAAACAAATGCTAATTATTTTGAATTAGAAGATGTAAGAAAGATATTGCCTAGAATTAAACTATTTTATAATAAGAATTATGCAAATCCATTATCATATTCAAAACCTTATGATCCAGATATTACTATAGAAATATTTGATGATAATAATAATTTAGAAAAAATCTATATACTTGATGCCAAATTTAGAGTTACAAGCTATAAGCCAAATAATCAAGAAACTGAAATTGGCTATAATGTTGATGATATAACCAAAATGCATGCTTATAAGGATGCAATTAGAGATGTTGTAGGTGCATTTGTTTTATATCCTGGAGACATTCCAGAGGTATATAATGAAAAAAGACAGTGCGTTGGGTGTGAGGAATCTATTTGTTATAATGCATATAATGGAGTTGGAGCATTTCCATTAAACGCAGGCAGTAATGAAAATTTATTAAACCTTACAAAGGTATTGGTATCAATGCTGAAAAGTAATAAAAAGAGCATACCATCTTCTTGTAAAAGCTCAAAAGTTATAGAAATAGCATTAGATAGAGTTGCTGAGGAAAAAGAAGAGTATAAATAGATTCATTAATACAATCGGCGTAATTGATATATTGGAAACATTAGTTGAGACATTAGTACGAATTTTAATATTAATAGGTAAAAAATTATTTGATGAAGAGGGAACAAGCGATGCGTAGTTTTTATAACAAGCCTACAAAGAACTACTTGAGGTAAGGAACGAAAAATAAAAAATAAATACTAAATTTTGATTATAGGACCTACCATATCGGTACGGTTCTTTTTTTATGAAATTCTGGATATGAATTAGTGTATATATTAATAAAAGGTATAAAATTTCATAGAAAAATGGAATGGTAAAAACTCTGAAGGTGGAATGATAACTGATTAATTCTTAGTTATGAAGGTCCATAAGATGGAATGGATATATTGAAAGCGTACCTTTACACTGTAGTGGGAGGTGATTGAAATGTATAAGACATGCACTAAATGTGGAGTAATTAAGTTATTAAAAGATTTTCATAAGAGAAAAGAAAGTAAAGATGGACATGATTGGTGGTGTAAAGATTGAAAAAAGGAGCATTATAGGGCCACTAAATCAAAGAGAATTTAAAAGTAATCAACTGTGTGGATGTGGGTGTGAAGAATATACTTATATAGCACAATACACAAGCAAAGCAAAAGGATGGATAAAAGGGAAACCACAAAAATATATTAATGGACACAATCGATTTAAAGAGAGGGTAAAGAAAAATACAAGAAAGTGCTCTCATTGTCTACAATGGAAAGATTTACAACAGTTTGGTAAAGACAATGATGTAAGAGATGGAATAAGTCGATACTGTAAAAAATGTAGTAACAAATTAGATAAATTTAGAAGAGAAAAAAGGAGAGATATACTTTTCTTTGAAAGAAAAGTAAGTAAAGCAAAAACAAATATAAAGAACTTTCGCTATGAAAACCGTGGAGAGTTCACTAGGGACCAATTAATTAATAAATGGAATTACCATGGCGGAATTTGCTACATATGTAGAGAACCAGTTAATGAAATAGATCATATAAAACCATTAAGTAAAGGAGGATTAAATTTAATAGCGAACATTCGACCAATTTGCGGGAAATGCAATGCTACTAAATATAATGAGTGGGATGGCGCAAAAAACATGAAAAAACTTATAGAAAGAATTATGGTTAAAGGAAAATAGAACATTATGCTATATCAATTGTCATATAACCTATGATAAAGAAGAAAAAGAAATATATGACTATAGGCAGTAAATGCTGATATTTACAACAAGAGAGCTATGGCTTTATGTAATTTTGCACTGTAGGAGGAGGTAAGTAAATGAGGGGTAGAGGAAGACCAACTAAACTAAATAAACGGGTACAAGAACACATAGTAAAGATGATAAAGCTAGGAAACTACTTAGAAACTGCTGCTGCTTTTGCTGGATTAGATGTTTCTACAGTAAGAAGGTGGATTAACAGAGGGAAAGCTGAATTAGAACGCTTAGAGGTAGATAATGTGCGGGAAATAAGAGAAAGAGAACAAATTTATGTTGAGTTCGCACAACAGGTAGAACATGCATTGGCAGTAGCTGAAGTAAAAGATGTACAGGTTATATATAATGCGGCTAAGAATGATTATAGGGCGGCTGTATGGAGGTTAGAACGAAGATTTACTGGGAACTGGGTAATTTAATTTTAAAATTACTTTTCATATATAAGCTAGTAAAATTACGAGGTTAGATTTACTATTTTAATAAAATCTACTATGAAATTCTATTTTTCTAGATATTTGTTGGTATATATTCTGCATACAAACACTATGATGATATTAACAAAATATGCTGAAATCTTTAACCACAAAAGAAAAAAGGGGGAGAATCAAATGGTTTTATCTGTTGATTTAACTGTAATTAGAGGTTTTGAAAGGCTCCGAGAAGAAGCTAGGGCAATGGAGGGAAACTTGAATAAGCAATATGGTAAGGTCTTAGCAAACACACATACAATTGTAAGAAATATAAATGGTATAGAAAATAATATTGTACAGATGGGGAAAAGTCCAATTGTACAATTAGTAAAACAAATCAAAACAGAGGTTAGAGGGATTAATTACTTTATAATTTTTACAGCAGCAGTTTGTATGGTGGTAGATAAAAATAAAGAAGCAGTTATGCTATTTATAAAACGTTTTTTAAAGATTAAAATTTATCCAAATAATTATAGTGAAACTGAACTGCTACAGGCCATGTGGAAAGAAGTAATATTAAAGGATAGATGGATAATATTAAATCCTCACAATGTTGTTGCGTATGTAAAAACATCAGTAATTAAAGAAACAAAAAGAATTTATATAAAACGGCAACAAGAAGATAGAATTTGGGGCAATTTGCCAAAAGTTATACCTCTGGAAGGACATATGACGGGGACTGATTATGCAGAATGTAGGGACCCTATTAGTATAGTAGTAGAAAGAGAAGAATATGAAGAGAAGATCCGAATGTTACGAGAATATGCATCAGATAAAGAAAATATGGTGATAGACTTAATTGTAGATGAAGGGTATACACCTGCAGAAGCAATAGAGGAATTAGGCAGAGATTGGTCAGCTTGGATATCTTTACAGCAAAAGGTTAAAAGAAAAAAGTTTAAAAATTTTTTGAAAAACGTTAAGTAAATTTGAAAAATAGCACCCTTATATATAGAGGGATAAAAACCGTTCTAATTAGAGCGGTTTTTCCTTTTGAAAGGGGTGAAAAAGATGCATATAGTAGAAGCAGTTTTAACATACAGGCCTTTTGGTATTGATGAAAATGCTGAATCTATTGCAATTGGAAAAACAGCAGAGGTAAGTGTGCTAAGAGTATTACGGGACGATTTGATAAAAAAAGCAATAGATGAAGCCATTTTCTGGGAAGACATTGATGCAGGTATAGCAGCTATGCGTCAAGCAGAGGCAGAGAAACTAATAAGAATCTTCCAACTCATATTGCCTGATGAAGAATTAAAAGGAGAATTAAAATTAGTCAAAGGGAACCAAGAAAAACAAAGGGGAGATAGAAATGAGAAAGAGGAATAATGTGTGGAGTGCCTTGGATTATGCTAACAAGGGCTGGTCAGTTGTGCCACTGCACACCCCTACTAAAGAAGGGTGTTCATGTACAATGAAGTGGAATTGCAAGAGTAAAGGAAAACACCCCAGGACCCAAAATGGGTTAAAGGATGCAACGACTAACGAATATTTGATTAGAAAGTGGTGGAAAGATTGGCCAGATGCAAACATCGGAATTGTAACTGGTGATGTATCTGGACTTATTGCAATCGACATCGATCCAAGACATGGTGGAGATGATTCTTTAGAAGAATTGATTTATACCAATGAGAGATTACCAGATACAGTCGAATCATTGACAGGAGGAGGTGGGAGACATATTTTATTTAAATGTAGAGGGGATAGCATTAAATCCACAGTAAATATATTACCTGGCATAGACATTAGGGGTGATGGGGGATATATAGTTGCACCACCAAGTCTACATGTTAGCGGGGATTTTTACCAGTGGGAGTTATCCTCTCATCCAGATAACACAGACATTGCCGATTTACCAAAATGGCTATTTAGAATTCTAAATAGATCCAAACATAAATCTAAAAGAGATACTCAAAAATGGAGGGATTTAGTATTATACGGAGTTAAAGAAGGAGAGCGGAATATGGCTGTCACCTCTCTTACAGGGCACCTTTTAGCACATAGGATTGACCCAGTTATTACCTACCAATTGATATATTGTTGGAATCAAATCTGTAATGAACCACCTCTTCCTAATGATGAATTAAAAAGGGTAGTCGACTCAATTGCTGGTCGTGAACTAGAAAAAAGGGCAAAGGTAGGCAAAAAATGAAGGACATAGCTAGTGTTCCAGAAAATATAATAAGGCTTGAAAAACATGAGGAAGAGGAAAGAGAGCTGAAAAAGACACAAACTGAAATATTAATTGAGTTAGCATCTAAAGTTGAATTATTTCAAACACCAGATAAAGAAGTGTATGCACGAATACCAGTAAAAGATCACTATGAAGTCTATAATGTTTTATCAAAGAGCTTTAAAAATTGGTTGATAATAAAATATTATGAAATACATACGAAACCTCCTAACAAACAATCAATTTTAGACACAATAGGTTACCTTGAGTCAAAAGCAATGTTTGAAGGAACGGTAAAAAGAGTATTTGTTCGGGTAGCTAGCACAGAAAATGCCATTTATATTGACTTAGGAGATGATACGTGGAGGGCGGTGGAAATTACTACGAGAGGATGGAGAGTGACTTCAAATTACCCTGTGTGTTTTAAAAGAACAGGTGGTATGGCGGCTTTGCCAAATCCAACATCAGGAGGGAATATAGAAGAGTTAAGACAGTTTATTAACTGTGCTAATGAAAGAGTCTGGCGATCAATAGTTGCATGGTTATTATCTGCATTAAGATCTAATGGACCTTTTCCTCTATTAATAATACAAGGAGAACAAGGTAGTGCAAAAAGTACCACCACCAAAATATTGCGTTCTTTAATTGATCCTTCCTCAGTACCTCTTTGTACAGCACCTAAAAATGAGCAAGACCTAATAATTAGGGCATATAATACTTGGGTTTTAGCGTTAGACAATTTATCAGGGTTGTATCATTGGGTTTCAGATGCTTTATGTAGATTATCAACAGGTGGTGGTTTTGCTACTAGGTCATTGTTTACCAACGATGAGGAAAAACTTTTCTACGTAATGAGACCAGCTATACTTAACGGTATAGACGATATTGCAACAAGACAGGATTTATTAGATCGTACGATAGTAATTTATCTTAAATCAATTCCTGAAGAACTAAGAAGAGATGAAGCTAGTTTTTGGAAAGAGTTTGAAGCTGCTAAGCCTAGAATTTTAGGAGCTCTATATACTTTGATTAGTAGTGCTTTAAGAAATTTACCTGGTGTTAAATTAAAAAGGTTACCTAGGATGGCAGACTTTGTTCTATGGATAACAGCGGCTGAAACAACTTTAGGTTGGGAGCCTAATAGCTTTCAATTAGTTTATGAGGAAAACCGTAAACGAACTATAGAAGTGGGCTTAGAGTCAGATCCAGTGGCAATGGCTATATTGGAATTGGCAGAAAACAATGGCGAGTGGACTGGCACTGCCACAGAGCTAGTAGAGTGTCTTAGTCGTTTTGTCCCTCACAGAGTAAGTCACTCTAGAAAATGGCCTACAAATAGGAGTATAAAAAATAGGCTTACAAGACTTAATCCAGCACTGAAGGTTGTGGGAATTGAAGTAGAGACCTTTAGAGCAAATAATGGACGCATGTTTGTAATTAGAAAAATATCGTAATTATCTACACAGATTGCAGTAAAGCTTTAAATCAAGCTATTAACCAGTGACGTAGAATGACTATAAGGTTACGATAAGTTGTGGTCTTGACCCAGCATTATAGAGCTTTTCATGACGGTAGTGACGATAATTACGATATTATAATTGATTAGATATAGTTTTATTATCTGAGATTACGTTCATATAAGCTATATAGTAATTTCTAATACTACCCATGCATAAGTTAATATTAGTAATGTTTAGGTGGGGATACAATGAGCAAACAAAGCAATGCACCTTTGGGTGAAAGCAACATCTCCACAAAAGATAAAGAAGGGATAGAGATTATTTCTATATATAGTGATAATGGGAAAACCCTACAAGAGATACTAGAGGAAATCGTAAAGATTACCATTAATTAGCGAGGTTAATTACTTTGAAACTACCTGTCATTACTTTATAATTGTGGTATACGACAGGTAGTTATCTATTAAACGGACAAGGATAAGGGGGTTATAAGTTGTTAGGTTTAATAGATGGCTATGATAATAGGATTTTTAATGTAGGGGTTTATGTTAGATTATCTAGAGAGGACCTTGATGCAACTGAGTCTGAGAGTATAAAAAATCAAAAGGATTACCTTACAAGGTATGTAATAGAGAATGGTTGGAATTTAGTAGAGGTCTATTGTGATGATGGCTATTCAGGGACAAATTTTGATAGACCTAGCTTTCAGCGGTTAATTGAAGATATTGAAAGTAAGAGAATCAACATGGTAATAACAAAGGACCTATCTAGATTAGGAAGAGATTACATTGGTACAGGACATTACTTAGAAAGGTACTTTCCAGAGCACAATGTAAGGTATATCGCAGTAAATGATGGAATTGACACCTTTAACGAATCAAGTAACAATGATATGAGTCCCTTCAGGTCGGTTATTAATGATATGTATGCAAAGGATATATCTAAAAAAGTGCGATCAGTTATGGATGCTAAAAGGAACAATGGAGAATTTATTGGTGCGTTCGCTCCATATGGATATGCAAAGGACCCACAGGATAAAAGTAAATTAATCATTGATAAAGAGGTAGCACCGATTATTGTAAGAGTCTTTGAAATGTATCTACAGGGCCACGGGTACTCACATATCTGCCATGTATTTAATGATGAAGGGATACTATCCCCAGCTGCTTATAAGGCTCAGAAAACAAAGTATAAGAACCCAAAATCAAAGCTTGGCCTTTGGACCCATGAAACAATAAAGAGGATACTAACCAATCCTACCTATGCAGGAAACTTGACTCAAAACAGATCTAAAAAGATCAACTATAAGGTAAAGAAGTTAAAGGCAATATCTAAGAATAATTGGATAACGGTTAAAGGCACCCACGAACCAATTATTCCTGCAGAAAAGTTTGAATTGGTACAGCAGATGATTAATAAAAAGGTTAGTAATGAGTACTCCACAGAAAAATCAAAGCACATGTTGTCTGGTTTAATATTTTGTGGGGATTGTGGAGAAAGAATGACCTTTACCAAGACAGCCAAGGGTACCAGCTATTGCATATGTTCAAAGTACAAGAGATTTAAAAAGTGCTCTAGACATTCATTTTTAGAGGAAGGACTAGAAAAACATGTACTAGATGAACTGAAACAAATATCTAAGTATGCTATTGACAAAGAGAAGTTACTTAAGATAGCACAGGATAAGAGCAACAACACTAAGGGTAATAAGCTAGAGGATGATATAGCTCAAATCAATAATCGACTTACTGAAATAAAAAGGGTTATTAAAAACCTCTATGAAGATAAACTAAAGGGTATTATATCAGAACTGGATTTCATTGATCTTACTCAGGATTATAATAAAGAGCGAGAGCAGCTCAATAAGCGCCTAAACAATCTTGATGTAACTAGAAAAGAATTAGCACAGCATAACAGTGAAACAGATAGGCTAATTACACTGGTGCAGGATATTGCTAGCTTCGATAATATAAGTAAAGCAATCATAGCAAAATTGGTTGATAAAATAGAAATATTTGAAGAACAGAAGATCGTAATACACTATAAATTTAAAAAGCCGTTTTAATGAGTACCAAAATCAACGCGGGGTGGGGTACCTACGGAATACACGGAACAAACAAACCAAACTCTATTGGTTTTGATGCTTCAGCAGGTTGTATACGGATGAGAAACGAAGATGTAGAGGACTTGTATAAATATGTAAAGCATGGTACACCTGTGGCAATCATAAATGGTGTCTTTGGCCCCTTTGGGTACGGATTAAATGTAATAAAACCTGGAGACTTTGGGGCAGATGTGTTAGAAGTTCAAAGAAGGCTTAAAGCATTAGGCTATTACAATGTAGAGTACTTTGATGGTAAGTACGGGCCCATGATGGAAAATGCGTTATATCAGTTTCAAAAAGATAATGGTTTGCCTAAAAACCCTACTATTACCCATGAAACACTAAAGGCATTAGGAATTACGATTATGGAGTAGCTATTTGATCTTTACACACCAGGTGAATTTATTGATAACATCGATACATTTACAGGAGCTACAGTTCGAGCTAACAAGGTTCTTTCTGCCATTAGAGATGGATTAAACAGAGGAATTTACTAGAACAAAAGTAGATTAATAGTTATAAATTAGAAAGGACTGGGCTAAGTACTCAGTTCTTTTTTATATAGTAAAATATAGATTAAAGCACTAAAACAATAGGATTAATGAGAAAAAACTACATAGTGTGCTATAATTATTATAATAATATATCAGAAACTCAGTTCTAAATAGTTTTAAATAATTTGGGTTTTGAAGGAAAGGGTTTTGGCAATTAAATTAAAAAGGCCATTAAAGTAGTGTCAATAATAAAAGTGTTTGATCTAAGAGAGAAACTAGTTAATGGACATATAGAGAGTATGAAAGGAAACGGTATGATGTTGTTAGATATAAGGTAGACCTGACAAAAATTTATATAAAACCTAATCAATAAGGAGAGAATGCCATGCAACAAGAAAATAAAAAAGTCACCTACAGCTTCAAAAACGACTATAGTGAAGGCGCCCACCCTAATATTTTACAGGCCTTGGTGGCCAGTAACCTAGAGCAGCAAGATGGATATGGAGAAGACCAATACTGTCATGCAGCTATAGAAACTATAAAAGAAAAGCTACAAGACCCCAATGTAGATATTCACTTTGTATCAGGTGGCACACAGGCTAATCTAATTGTTATATCATCAATATTAAGACCCTATGAATCGGTGATTGCTGCCGATACAGGTCACATCAGTACCCATGAAACAGGTGCAATTGAAGCCACTGGTCATAAGGTAAACACCATAGATGTAAAGGATGGAAAACTATCCCCAAAGAAAATTAAAAACCTGCTAGACCTACATACTGATGAACATATGGTAAAACCAAGAATGGTGTATATCTCCAACACAACAGAAGTAGGGACCATCTACAAGAAACAAGAACTAAAAGACCTACATCAGTTCTGCCGAGAAAATGATCTTTTACTATTTTTAGACGGAGCACGTTTAGGCTCTGCTCTTTGTTCATCTGAAAATGATCTAACTTTAGCAGAAATTGTAAAGCTAGTAGATGTCTTTTATATAGGAGGAACAAAAAACGGTGCATTGATTGGAGAAGCAATCGTCATTAGCAATGAAGCGTTAAAAACCAACTTCAGATTTAACATGAAACAAAAAGGGGCATTGTTAGCCAAAGGTAGATTACTTGGAATCCAGTTTTTAGAATTATTTAAAGAAGACCTATTTTTTCAACTGGGGAACCATGCAAATCAAATGGCATTGAAACTTAGCGAAAATATAATAGAACTGGGATACCAATTACTAACCCCACCCCAATCTAATCAGATCTTTCCAATACTGCCCAACAAGACTATAGAAAAATTAAAAGAGAATTACGCCTTCTATGTGTGGAGCAAGATAGATGAAGAAACCTCCGTCATAAGACTAGTCACCTCATGGGCAACAAAAGAAACAGCTGTGGAAGCATTTATAGAAGACCTAAAGAAAATCTAAAGAAGATCTAAAGAACATTTAATGATTTAATTTTTAATGACAAAAAAAGAAAAGTCTAGAAACCGAAGCGTTATTTCGTTGTTTCTAGGCTTTTTTATCTCTAAAGAAATACTTTGTTTAAAGATGGAAGCATATAGTATAGAGTGAGTCATAAAAGTAGATAGGAGGGGTTAAATGAAAACATCCATAAAAGTTTTAATTGTTGTAGGAATCATCCTACTGTTACTAGTAGTTAGTGTAGTTGGTAGTTACAATGGTCTAGTAGAGAAACGGGAAGTTGTCGATATAGCCTTAAGTCAAATAGACAATCAATTACAGCGTAGAAACGACCTTATCCCTAATCTTGTAGAAACAGTAAAGCGATATGCTTCCCATGAAGAAGAAATATTTACAGATATAGCAGAAGCAAGGGCAAAGTTAGCTGGGGCAGGAAACATCTCAGAGCAAGCAGAGGCAGATGCCGCATTGGGTGGAGCCTTGTCTAGATTGATTGCCATTGCAGAAAATTATCCAAACCTCAAAGCAAACCAAAACTTTATCCAGTTACAAGATGAGTTAGCTGGCACAGAAAATAGAATTGCTACAGCACGAAGGGACTATAATGAATCAGCGAGAATTTATAATACAAAAATTCGTAAATTTCCTACAGTAATCTACGCTGGTATGTTTGGATTTGAAAAGGTGGATTATTTTGAAGCATCAGATGAAGCTCGACAAGTACCGAATGTAGGTGGTCTATTTGGTAATTAGATCAAGAAGGACCTTTTGTGGGTTAGTATTAACATTACTATTATTGGGGTTATTAAGTATACAGACATGGGCTACAAGTTATCCATCTCCTACTAGGGAGTTTTACGTAAATGACTATGCCCACGTTTTAAGTACTTCTGTAAAACAGCATATTATATCTATTGCGACAGATTTAGAGAGAGCTACAACCGCACAAGTTGTCGTTGTAACAGTAGAAAATATTGAAAATCAATCGTTAGAAGAATATTCTTTGGGTTTATTTAGAGAGTGGGAAATAGGGAACCAACAAGATGATAATGGACTATTAATATTTTTGGATATTGGAGGAAGACAATCACGAATCGAAGTAGGTTTTGGCTTAGAAGGAGCTTTGCCAGATGGAAAAACAGGACGAATTCAAGATAATTATATGATACCTTACTTTCAAAATGGAGACTATAGTAAAGGAATTATGGAGGGATTTAACGCTCTTGTTAATGAGATTTATCTAGAATACGGTATTAACAACGACCAACTAAATCCTTTAGCTAAAGCCACAATATCACCTATCTTTGTGGTAATTGGTCTGCTACTAATTGTTCCTCTTATCATTTTAGATTTTAAGTTCACAGGAGGGGCCTTCACCTATATGTTCATCAGAATGGCCAGTAGAGGAAATCGCTCTTCAGGAAGAGGAATTAGACCATCAGGTAGAGGCGGAAGTGGAGGAGGGGGTGGCAGTTCCCGCAGGTTTTAATCAAAAGATAGCTCTTTCATAAAATAACTGAGGAAATTGCAGCATCCCATAAATCTAAATTTATATTTCTTTTATGCAATTTCCTCAACTATATAAATATGATAATTTAAGAGGATAGAATATATCCTCTTTTTTCAATTCTATTACGTTTCAAATCAAGTATTATGGTACGTAGTATTTAATAGCTGCATATATTAGATATAGTGACTATAGTGTGGTTTATTAAATGGTTAGGAGGGGATGTCATGTCATCTAAAATGATAGTAAAGCTAGGTTTCAAGTTGGCAATAGTCTATTCTGTTATCATTAGTTCTTTTAATTTGATCACAGAAGGTACATTATACATAATTGTAAATAGGTTAAATGAAAATAACTTATTTAATCCTTCCCCAATGGAAAGCGTATTAATAGGTCAGGTAATAATTATTCTTGTTGGCTTAATTGTCTATTATTATATTGAGGTTAGTATTAATAAGGACACAAAGAAATTAAGTATTCTAGATTCCATCCTATTATCACAATATAGGCCGATTTTTAATGCATTTCTTGGAATACTAGTTATCGTAAAGACCATTGTTCTCTTGATCACTTTATTCAGTAATGGGATGTACTACCATCCACTAGTAGAATTCATTTCCCTAGAAGGATATGAGGATAGTACATTAATGTTCTCAAACTACATTTTAAGGATAATAGTTAGTGCAATTCAGGGATCAGTGGGATTAATCTTACTAACAGGATTTAAGTTTGAAAAAAAGTAAGTTAATTTTAGTAATCAGTAGTGTTTTGTCAAAATGTTGTCGAATATAAAAATTTCCGGGGAAATAACGCATATAAAAGAGAATAGACATGATATTAGTTTTTAAACGCCAAAGATTCATAGTTTTGAGTTAGCGTAACAGATTAATCTAAGGATTATTTTAATGTTATTTAAGTACTAGAAACTGTATTTAATTCAAACCCAATGATGAATATAACTAGAAACTATAACTAGAAACTTAATATTAAATACATAATAAGATGCTTCTATAATACCTTCTTAATAAAATTGAAAAATATACCATTACAATATAGATAGATATATTTTAAAAAATGGAGAAACTACTTGAGAAGTATGTTATGAAGGAGGATATTAATGAAAAATATTGCATCTAAGGAATTAAACTATCTGAAGGACTTTTTATCATGGGAATTGTTAAGTTTTAAAAAAAGTTATCAGTATGCTCAGCAAGAAACAAATCCCCAAAGAAAACAAATGCTTCTGGAAACAACGAAAGTACATCAGCAAAATTATATGGATCTATTGAATTATGCTAACCAAGTTAACACCATGCAAAATGGTATGAATATGGGGAATAATAATCAAGGGGGTCAGATGAACTAATGAATACAGAGCAGTTAATTACATCAAAGGCAGGGGTGTCTAAAATAGGAAAGACAGTTTCAAATGAATTACCCCAAGTTAAGGATGCTAATATAAATGTTAGAGATCAATTGAATGATATACTTTTGATGGAAAAGCATAACTTAGTAAGTTATCAAATTGGAATCAATGAAATGATTGATGATCAGTTACGTCAAATTGTTATCAATAATAGAGATCGCTTACAACAAGTCCATACTCAATATTTTAATGAACTTTTCAACTTAGGAGAATATCAAGCTAACATTGCTACTAAAGTAGAAATACAAGATTTAGTAGATATTTTTACTGGATATCAATCTCAGTTTCCTTTACAACAATAATATTCAATTGAAATAGATGGCGAGGGATATTAAAGCACTTAATCCTTCGCCATTGCTTATTTCTTCTGTTAATACCACTACATCAGTAATAAGATACCAATAAAAATGCCCCAATTATAAGTTCTAGTCTATAAAAAAAATTATGAGAAAATAATCTAATAATTATATTGAAATGTACTACTATAAAACCGTATAATTAGTAGGGTAATAAATATTTCGAGAGTAGAAAGAGGTATCTCATCATGATTAAAACGAACTTAACAGAAGGAAATATTTCAAATGTACTTTTAAAGCTTGCTCTGCCGATTATGGGAACTTCCTTTGTTCAAACAGCCTATAACTTAACCGATATGTTTTGGGTTGGGAAACTTGGAAGTAATGCAGTTGCTGCTGTTGGTACTGCTGGCTTCTTTACATGGCTATCTATGGCTTTTATTTTTATTTCAAAAATAGGTGCAGAAGTGGGTGTTGCCCAGGCAGTAGGTAGAGACGATATTAAAGAAGCTAGAAGTTATATAAAAAGTGCTATACAAATTAATGTGTTATTAGCATTACTTTATGGTGGTAGTCTAATGCTATTTAGGAATCCATTAATTCAATTTTTTGGAATTGAAGATTCAAATGTAGTAAGTCAAGCAGTAGGTTACTTATCCATTATAGGGTTTGGAATGATTTTTGGTTTTATTAATCCAGTGTTTACAGCCATACTCAATGGATCGGGAAATAGTAAAACACCTTTTAAAATAAATGTTATTGGTCTTTTGATCAATATGACCCTTGACCCCCTTTTAATTTTAGGGATAGGACCTTTTCCAGCCTTAGGGGTTAAAGGTGCGGCAATCGCAACAGTTTTTTCACAAATGATGGTATCTTTAATATTTATTTCCACCATCAGAAAAGACCCAGAACTCTTTAGAGGACTCAATTTATTGAAGCTATCAGGAGAAACGAAAGTTAAAGAAATTAGTAGACTAGGGTTAGCGCCAGCTGTACAGAGTGGATTATTTACTGTATTTGCAATGTTTATAGCTAGAATTGTGGCAGATTGGGGTTCAATTCCAGTTGCAGTACAAAGAATTGGAAGTCAAGTAGAAGCTATTTCATGGATGACCGCAGGAGGATTTTCTACTGCAATTAGTGCTTTTACAGGTCAAAATTACGGTGCTGAGAAGTGGGATCGTATTAAGAAGGGTTATTATAAAGCAGTTACCTTAGCAGGAGGCGTAGGAATTTTTGCCACTCTATTATTGATTTTTGGTGGAGAAGCAATATTTAGACTCTTCCTAGCAGAAGAAGAAGCGGTACGAATGGGGATAGACTACCTTCGCATATTAGGTTATTCTCAAATATTTATGTGTGTTGAGATTACAACAGGTGGAGCCTTCAATGGAATGGGAAAAACTGTACCTCCTTCTGTTGTGGGGATTTTCTTCAATGCTCTTCGTATACCTTTGGCCATTATATTATCTTCAATGGACAGTTTAGGGTTAAATGGCGTATGGTGGAGTATCAGTTCAACTAGTATTTTTAAAGGTATCGTTCTCGTAATTTGGTTTATGATCGTACTAACCACTCACCTTGCCGCTAAGAAGGAAAACAACTTAATTGTAGAATCGGTATAGAATAAAGTTAGCTATCATATGGTTGAAGATAGAATAAAGATAGTAATAAATCCGTTGTTAATACAACGGATTTATTACTATCTATCGCTAAAATAATTAGGTTGTTTTATGGGACTTATTTCTATGAGAAATATAATTAATTTCTTATTTCTTATAATCCCTTATAAAAATCTATTATTAAGAAGGATTTATTGCGTAAAAAAGCAAAAATACTTTATAAGGTTAGATATGAGAGGAAGTGGAGATGTGAAAAAGACCAATGCAGCAAGAATATTAGACAAAAATAAAATCAAATATACACTATTAGAATATGAAGTTGATGAAGGGGATTTAAGTGCAGAAAATGTAGCAGCTAAAGTAGAGGTACCACTAGAGGAAATCTTTAAAACCTTAGTGGCTAGAGGTGACAAAACAGGTATTATTGTAGCCTGTGTTCCGGGGGGAGAAGAACTTAACTTGAAGGCTTTAGCTAGTATAAGCGGTAATAAAAAAGTGGAAATGGTACCCTTAAAGGAAATTCTACAACTAACAGGCTATATAAGAGGTGGTGTTTCGCCAATAGGAATGAAGAAAAGTTACCCTACATATTTCCATAAGTCGATAGAGAACTTTCCAAAAATTTTAATTAGCGCGGGAGTAAGGGGTTGTCAGATTGCCCTTAATCCATCAGATCTAATTAAAATTGTAAATGGAAAGATTGGAGAACTGACTGTAGAAAGTTAGAATGAAAGCTATTAGTTACATTTATTTACATTAAATTAATTAAGAAATTAGATTTAAGCATTAAAAAAGGAGTTAAAGAACTCCTTTTTTTAAACAGCCCTATCAAATTGTGACTGATAAAGTCTGGAATATACTCCCTTATCGTCTTGTAGCAACTCTTCATGGGAACCTTCTTCCACAATGCCGTCTTCAGTCAGAACCATAATTCGATCAGCATGACGAATTGTAGCTAGACGATGGGCAATTACTAGAGTTGTTCTACTTTGAGATAGCTGGTGGAAAGATTCCTGAATAACTTTTTCAGTTTCATTATCTAAAGCAGATGTTGCTTCATCTAAAATTAAGATGGGTGGATTCTTTAAAAAGATTCTTGCTATGGATAGTCTTTGTTTTTGACCACCAGAAAGCTTCACCCCTCGCTCACCAATATAAGTATCATAACCCTTTTCTAAAGACATAATAAAATCATGGGCATTTGCCATTTTTGCTGCTTCAATAATTTCTTCATCGGTGGCCCCGATCTTACCATAAGAAATGTTTTCTCGAATTGTTCCCGAGAAAAGAAAAACATCCTGCTGTACAATTCCGATATTGTTTCTTAAAGATTTTTGAGTGAATTGTCTAATATCAGTATCATCAATTTTAATACTTCCATCGTCTATTTCGTAAAAACGGGGAATCAAACTACAGAGGGTGGTCTTTCCTGCACCAGAAGGCCCTACAAAAGCAACGGTTTCTCCAGCTTTGATATTAAGGTTAAGACCAGATAATACATTTCCTAAATTATTATAGCTAAAGCTCACTTTTTCAAATGCTATGTGTCCTTTAAGTCTTCCGGCTTCTTTAGCTGTAGGTAAATCAACTATGTCAGGGTGAATATCTAATATTTCAGTAAAGCGATTAAATCCAGCAACTCCCCTTTGTAAATTTTCTATAAGGGCAGTAATTCTTCTAATAGGTTGAAGAAACATCGAAACAAAGAGGATAAAGCTTAATAAGTCTCCATAGTTCATTCTGCCATGATAAATAAATACTCCACCAACAATTAAAACAACTAAATTAATAAAATTAGATAAGAAATGGATACCTGAAAAAAAGTGGGCCATTACTTTGAAGGCATTTTCTCTAGATATTCTAAATTTTGAATTTCCCTTCTCAAACTTCTCCTTCTCATAACCTTCATTTGTAAAGGATTTGACAACACGAACACCAGAAAGACTGTCTTCTACTTGAGCATTAATGTCGGCAATTTTTAGTCGCATATCTTTAAAGGCTATTTTCATTTGTTTGTTCTTTAATATTGCAAAGATAAGCATAATAGGAATAATTGAATATACAATTAAAGTAAGCTGCCAATTGATTCGTAACATAATAATAAATGAACCAAGTAAAGTAACAGAAGCTATAAAAATATCTTCTGGTCCGTGATGGGCTAATTCAGAAATTTCATTTAGATCATTTACTAAACGAGACATAATATGACCAACTTTAGTATTGTCAAAATAGTTAAAGGATAATTTTTGAATATGACTAAATAAATCTTTTCTCATATCATATTCCATTCTAACTCCTAAGACATGGCCATAATAGTCGACAATATAGTTCAGAATAGCTCTAACAATATAGAGAATCAGTAAGCCTGCACCTATTTTCAATAAAAGCTCTAGATCCATAGCCGGTAAAATTTCATTTGTAATTTTCCTTGCTGCCATAGGGAAAACCAAATCTAGAGCAGCCATAAGGAAGGCACATCCAAAACTTAAAAAGAACAACGGCAGATGATTTTTGTAATACTTAATAAAACGTTTCATAATTTCTTTACTCCTTTTATATAATTTAATACTTCGACACCCTAACTAAAACATTATATCATATAATTAAGATAATTAAAAATATTACTAGCTTTTTAAGGAGGAAATATCATAATACCTTAACCATTAATTATATTCACTAATATAAAAATGATAGCCAAGTTACTTTTAAAGAAAGTTATCATTTTATCTTAGACAGATCTAAGTTAAGTAGAGGATTCCCATCATTAATAAGCCTGTAGAATAAAGGAAGCAGAAAGAAATTTAAAAAGGACAAACATTAATTGTATACTTTACACATATGTTGATATATGGCGAATAATTGCAGCTATAAAGACAGATACTTGTTTTTATATGGAAAAGGAGATGAAATTATGTGTGGTATAGTAGGGTGGGTTAACCTAAGAGAAGATTTAAGGGAAAAACACAAGATTATTGAAAATATGACAAGGGCCCTAGCAAATAGAGGTCCCGACGCAGAAGATTTTTATGTCCATCAAAATGTATTATTTGGACATCGTAGGCTAACTGTTGTTGACCCAGAAGGTGGAGCACAGCCAATGACAAGGCAATTAGAAGATAAAAGCTACACCATAGTATATAATGGAGAGCTTTATAATACGGAGGATCTCAGAAAAGAATTATTAGATGAAGGTTATAAATTTCAATCCTATTCAGATACTGAGGTACTGTTGACGGCATATATTGCATGGGGGCCCGAATGTATTAAAAAATTTAATGGTATATTTGCCTTTGGTATATGGGATGAATCAGAAAAAAGACTATTTATGGCACGAGATCCTTTAGGAGTAAAACCTCTTTTCTATACTCAGCTAGGTAATAATTTATTATTTTCATCAGAGCTAAAGGCTTTGTTAGAGCATCCATTAGTAGAACCAATTCTTGATGATGAGGGGTTAATGGAGTTATTTGGGCTAGGGCCAGCAAGATCTTTAGGTAGTGGTGTGTTTAAAAATATTTATGAAGTACCTCCTGCCTATAGTTTATTGTTAGATGAAACAGGCTGGAAACTGAATCGCTATTGGCAATTGGAAAGTCGTCCCCATAATGAAAATTTAGAGACTACTGTAGAACATACAAGAGAACTTCTAGTAGATGCCATAGAAAGACAGCTAGTTTCAGATGTGCCAGTGTGTACTTTTTTATCTGGAGGCTTAGATTCTAGTGCCATATCAGCCGTTGCAGCCAATGCTTTTAAAAGAGATGGCAAAGGACAGTTAAATACCTATTCAATAGATTACGAAGAAAACGAAAAATATTTTAAAGCCAATGAATTTCAACCTAATGCGGATAGTATGTGGGTAAAGAAAATGACACAATTTATCGGTTCAAAGCATCATAATATAGTCATAAATATTCCCCAATTAGTAGAGGCTTTAGATGAGGCAGTAAAAGCCAATGACCTACCAGGCATGGCCGATGTAGATTCTTCATTATACTTATTTTGTAAAGCTGTAAGAGAAAATGCCACTGTTGCTTTATCAGGAGAGTGTGCAGACGAAATTTTTGGTGGGTACCCTTGGTTTAGAAGACAAGAAGACATTCAGGCTAATACCTTCCCTTGGTCAAAGGCTACAAAAGAAAGAAAAATAATGTTAGGAGGGAACTTTAAAAGGTTACCCTTAGAAGAATATGTAGCAGCAAAATATGAAGATACTTTAAAGGAAGTACCTAGGTTAGAAGGAGAAACACCAGAAGTTCATCGTATGAGGGAAATATCCTTTCTTAATTTAAAATGGTTTATGATCACTCTATTAAATAGAAAAGATAGAATGAGTATGAGAAATGGCCTAGAAGTAAGGGTACCCTTTGCAGATCATCGATTAGTAGAATATGCGTGGAATATTCCCCTTGAGATGAAGTATTGTGATAATCGAGAAAAAGGATTGCTAAGGAGAGCTTTAGTAGACATATTACCTCAAGAAATTTTAGAACGCAAAAAAAGTCCGTATCCTAAAACCCACCATCCAGCATATCTAAAAGCAGTACAAAGGAAAATGAAAATGATCCTTCAAGATCCAAGTTCTCCTATATTAAAAATAATTGATAAGCATCATGCATGGGACTTAGTTAATACAGGTGGGTCTAGCTTTAAAAAGCCTTGGTTTGGGCAATTAATGACTGGGCCTCAGTTGTTGGCATATTTCATTCAAATAAATGAATGGATGAAAGAATATCGAGTTAAGATTAAATAGTAAAACCCATAATCTTGTATTAGATTATTTATAGCAATTGTATAATAAAGGGACCTCCATATTAGGAAGTCCCTTTTATACAAGATTATTGTATTTTTTCTGCTTTAAGTTGTAGCCCTGATTGGTGAAGAATAAAATAAGTAGGGTCATCTATATTATCGAATTCAATTGCAATACCAAACATTGGAGACTCATATGTTGTTACAGAGGTTGGAGCAAGCTCAATAGCAGGTTGGTCTTCCCCCTGAAGCATAAGAGATCCTTCATGAACAAAAATATCGATTTTTAATAGATCTTTAATTTCATAGCTACCAATATATTTATTTAACTGTTCTTCAGAGACTGTTACATAAGTGATTTCTTCTAAAGGCTCTACTTCTTTTCCATTAAGAATGCTGATAATATCACTCTTTATGCTTTGAAGATCTGCATAACCCTTATTAGTTAGAATGATAATTTGAACATCAGCATCAGTAAAAATAGCATTTTCACTGGTAAATCCTATTGTGTTACCACCGTGGGAAATTTCTTCACCTAGTTCACCTGTATTAATCATCCATCCGTAGGCATAGGGAACCATTAAATTCATATCTGGTGATTTACCAAATAATGTTTCTAGTCCTTTACCTGAAACAATGTCCCACCCTAATAAAGCAGAATTCCACTTGTAAAGGTCTTGGGCAGTAGAGGCTAAATAACCAGCTCCATAGGCCATATTTAATAACAACCTATCAATATGGTCTTCAACTACCTCTGTATGACCTGTATAACCTTTGGCCTCAACAAGCCTTTCTTCTAATCTATAGGCAATACTTGTATTTTTCATTCCAAGGGGAAGGAAGATATTTTCCGTCAGATACGTTTCCAGGGTTTTACCGGTGACTTCTTCAACAATTTCACCTAAAATAAGATAACCAGTATTAGAGTAGTTAAAATTTGTTCCTGGTTCAAAATCCAGTGGCTTATCTTTAATTAATGTCATCAGATATGGAAACGTTAATTCTGAAAGATCTTGTTCTAACATATTAGGTAATAAATCGGTATAATTAAAAAGTCCTGAAGTATGGGTTAGTAGTTGATGAATTGTGATTTCATCACCAAAAGGAACATTGTCTAAATATTTTGAAATAGTATCATCATAGGAAAGCTTGTTAACTTCAGCCAATTGAACTATAGCAGCTGCTACAAACTGTTTTGTAACTGAACCTATTGCGAAGTTGGTAGAATTAAAAGCATTAATTTTATTTTCGAAATCTGAATAGCCATAGGATCTGTCTAATAAAATCCTCCCACTATTAGATACTAAAATTTGACCAGAGAAGTTTCTATTTAGCTCTAGGCTGGTTAAATAAGATGCCAAAGCAGTTTTTATTTCTTCTTCTGGTGCTGTTAGGTCAGAAGATTCAAGGCTTAAAGCAGGGCTAATAAAGTTTACAGTACCGGCATCAATTTTTATCCTTGCCCCATATACATCACGAAAAAAATCTGATGGAACGTATAATCTAGAGTCAAATGTTTCAAAACTGTAGTTTATCTTCTTATTCACACCATTAATCATTACTGAGGCAGTCGTCGGGTTAAGATAGATACTACCTTTTTCGTTGGCAATTAAAGTGGTATTGCTAGAGGCATCCCAAAAAACCTCACCACCAAGGTTTTCAGCAATAAGCCGTAAGGGGTACATCGTCAAGCCATCTTGACCGACATAGAAATCGTAACCTGTCGTGATAAGGGGGCTACCATCTATTATAATTGATAAATTAGTTGGAGTAGATGGTATGGCCTTTTCAACACCACCGGCAAAGGTGGTAAATGTTGAAAAAATAATTAAAAGAATAGATAGTGATAGACACAAACGTCTTTTCTTCATTTTTGTTCCTCCCATATATTTTTTGCCTTCTAATTCTTCAGTTATGTTTTATTTAAATCTTTATGAAGAGAAGGAATATTTTATATATTATAACATTTAGGTAAATGATATACCAGTATTTAAAATTAAATGGATAATTTGGATATAGGTTAATAGAAACAGTCTAGAAAAGCAAATAAAAGGATAAAATTACATGATTATGATGGAGAAAAAGGCTTTATCATCCTAGGGTTTTTTTGTTATAATAGTAGTTAGTCCTTTTTACTATAGTAGTAATAGGATTTTATTATTTGATGAATACACAAAATGTAAAAATAATTGAGGTGTACTAATGGAAAAGATAGAAGTAAAAAAATTAACCCTACAGGAAGCAAAGGAGATGGAGGTCGACCTATGGAACCGTTGGCAGTGTGAGCCCAGTATCTTCGATTGGGAATATCCAGAAGAAGAGACAGCCTACTTCTATGAAGGGGAAGTAATCGTTACAACATCAGATGAAACTGTTCATATAACAGAAGGAATGCTAGTGACTTTTCCCAAGGGATTAAAATGCACCTGGGATGTAAAGAAGCATATTGACAAAGTATATACCTTTAACTTTTAAATAAATAAGTTATTTCAAAAACCTGTATTTTATTAATACAGGTTTTTGAAATTTCCACCATATTCAATACCTGTAGCTCTCCCTAAACCCTCCATAATTAAACTATTATTTTTTTGGTCCCTTAAACTAACAGATACATTCCCTTTTAAACTTTCCTTTACCAAGGGGACCATCTTTCCGTCTCTGGGCCCGTTACATAGCAGAAAATCATCTGAAGTACTTTTAGTGACAATGCTTAAAAGATGGTTCTTGTTTTCTAAAGTGATCGTCACATCCCCTCCTAGCTCCCTAATTACAGCAGAAGAACCATTCATGGTAGTAAAAGAATAAAAACTTCCTTCATGATACAAGCCTACTAAAAAGCCCCTAAAACTAGTACGCCAGAAGGGAATATGGGCAATCGAGCAACTTAAAGAAGTTCGAGAATGGATAAAACTATTAGACTGAATCCAAATCCAAGAATAGGGAAAAGCATTACCCCAATTTTTCTCAATATAGCCTCTTCCTTGATCAAAGTGATAAGTCCTTCCATTAATAGAAAGCTCTCCAGAAATTTCTAAGTCCATTCCGCAGACTTGACTATAACATTGCATAAAGGGGATAAAATTAAAATATCCCATGCTCCCAGGGGAAAGAAAATGGTCCTTCCATTTAATTAGATTTTTAAACCTAAGTTCACCTTCAATATTCTGATGATCTGTTTTGATTGAAAGGGATACACCGTCTAAGGAGAAGACATTTTTGTCTAAACAAATCCTAAAAGGACTAGAATAGGCCCTAAAAGCTTCAGTAGAAAATTGGTGATAGGTGTAATTAACAGAAGAACCCTCTAATACTTGCAGAAAACTATGGGAATCTTTTGGATTGTCTCCCCAAAAGATACCAGGTATAAATGAAAAAGATTCAGTGGCGGCTTCATTAGTAATTTTAAAATACCAACCTTCAAATTTATTCCAAGGAGACCTACCGTGATACAGGTCAGGTTGAAGCATTTCCTTAAACAATTTATCAACTCCTTATTATAAGAATAATAACTAGTATGATTCAAGAGCCAAAGAATTAATCAAAAAATTTTATCATACCAATATCATAGCTTAGAAGTTTCTTACTATCTGATGAAGTTCGCCTTTAACCCCATGCAACAGTCAATGACTACTACAGTATAAGTATTTTTGTGCAGTAAGGTTTTTTTGTGTCTTTCAGGAAAAAACTATATAATGTTTATAAAGAACAGGTCAGTAGGGCTTTAATTGCAGCCATAGGAGCAGTATCCTTGACAGAAGGAGTAGCATTTGGCGAATTAAACTTCCACTGGCAGTGAAGAGTGAAAATAAGGAGGGAAATAAAGTGAAACAGAAAAGCGATTTAACCCTTAAAGAAATGCAGAAATTAGTTGATGATTACATAGGTCAATTTAAAGAAGGTTATTTTAGTCCGCTGGCTTTAATGGCACGATTAACAGAAGAAGCAGGAGAATTGGCCAGAGAGGTTAATCATTATCATGGAGAAAAGCCAAAAAGAAAAGACGAACCCCATAATACTATTGATATGGAGCTTGCAGACATTATGTTTATCATCGTTTGCTTTGCAAACTCTTTAAATATTGATTTAGAAGAAGCCTTTCATTTAATGATGCAAAAATTTAATACAAGAGATGCCAACAGGTGGACAAGAAAAGAATAGAAGAAAAAGAAAGTAGAAATAAAAAGATTCTAAATGTGAGTTAAATCAAAGAAATCCCTCCCAAAATGGGGTAAGATAAAGACATAAAATAAGTAATTGGAGGGATAACAATGAAAAAGATATTTAATAGTAATGAAAAGATTGGTGATGTAGTAATTAAGCTTCCAAAGGCAGCAGAAATTTTTAGAACTTTAGGAATAGACTTCTGTTGTGGTGGACATAGACCTTTATCTGAAGCGATAGAAGAACAAGGTTTAAAAACTGAAGAAGTTTTAAGTCAGCTAGATCAGGCCTATGAAGAAGCTCAAGCTCTAAAGGAAAAAGCAGCTGATTATCTTGAGTTTAGTAATTCTGAATTAATTGATTATATTGTTGATAAACACCACACCTATGTAAAGGAAGTGTTACCAAGATTAAGTGACTTAACAACAAAAATCCTAAGGGTTCATGGGGTAGACCATGGAGAAGTTCTTACAAAGGTGCATAAAAACTTCCACCTGTTAAAATTAGAGTTAGAGCAACATTTAATTAAAGAAGAAGAAATTTTGTTCCCCCTAGTGAAGGAGTATGATAAAAACCCTTCACCAGAGCTTTTAGATAAAATTAACCAAGTTAATAGAGAACTTGAAGAAGAACACGATGGAGCAGGGGATATTATAAAGAATTTAAGAAAAATAACATCAGATTATACGCCACCTGCAGGAATCTGCACTAGTTATGTATTAACCTACAAAGGACTAGAAGAACTAGAATGGGATTTATTTCAACACATTCACCTAGAAAACAATGTTTTATTTCCAAGGTTAATTAAGTAAGTATTAAGAACTTAAAAGCTTAAAAGCTTAATAACTTAATAACTTAATAACCTAAATAAAAGAAGGAGTTGCCTAAATGATTACCATCATATTAGACGACTCCTTTTTATATTGCTTGTTATAGGTTTTGTTGTTTTTACTCTTTATAATCTGTAGTAAATTAAGTCAAATTCTTATAGAATCATGGATATGTTTTTGATTGAGCTATCTTATTAAGGTTAAAATTATAATAATACTTCCTACGGCCCAAGTATAATAAGAGAAATAATATAATTTTTCCTTTTTAATAAAGTTAATTAAAGTTCTAATAGCAAATACACCAGAAAAGAAGGCGGCAAGAATACCTGCTAATAATATTCCAAAGGTTAGATCTCCTAACCCGACCTCCAAAGCATCTTTTACTTCGAAAACAGTAGCCCCTAAAATAGCTGGTATAGAAATTAAGAAGGAGAATCGAGTGGCTAATTCCTTATTAAAGCCCCTTAAAAGGGAACCAACGATAGTCGAACCAGACCTAGATATTCCCGGAGTAATAGCAAACCCTTGGAAAATACCAACAATGAGAGCGTCATGCCATTTCATATGACGAATATCTTTCTTACCTTTATGGACTTTTTCTGCCGTCCATAATAAGGTACCAGTAATTAGCAAAGAGATCCCTATAATTAATTGTGAAGTATAAAAACTTGCAAAAATATCATTGAGGAAGATCCCCATTAATCCTGTAGGGATGGTGGCTATAATAATAAGGAGTCCTAATTTTCTATATTCATTGTTGAATTTAAGGCCTTTTCCACTAAGTAGTTCAAATATAAGCTTAATGAACTCTACAACAATTCTAATGATATCTTTTGAATAGATGAAAAATATAGACATTAAAGTACCAAAGTGAAGCATCACTGTTAAGAATAAGATTCGATCTTCAGGTACTTGCAAAATTCCTTGGGTAACTGCTAAATGACCAGAACTACTAACAGGCAAGAATTCTGTTAGTCCCTGTACCAAACCTAAAATAATTGCTTTAAAAATATTCATGTCAACACCTCCATAGAAAGTATATTCAATTATACCAATAAAAAAACATAAAATACAATAACAGAATAATGATATTACTAAAATTTATATGATTAATTTAAACGATGCATTAAAGGATATTTTTCTACAGCGATTTTTTGATATAATAATGATGAAAATCTAAAATCAAATATAAGTAAAAATAAAATCAACATGCTTTTCAATTAAACTAAAGCCAGTTACTTCAGCAGAAATAAGGGGAAGAAGGGAGAATTGCAATGGAAAATTATAAGATGTATATTAACGGAGAATGGATTTCGGGTAAGAAAGAAAATTCAATAAAAGTGTATAATCCAGCTACAGGAGAATTAATTGCTTATGTTCCTAATGGAGGAGAAAAAGAGACAAAGGAAGCAATCACAGCTGCTTATGAGGCTTTACCCCGGTGGGCAGACCTTCCAGCTAATGTCAGAAGTAATTACTTAAAAAAGGTATATCAGTTAATGATTGAAAGACAAGAAGAAATTGCTCAATTAATGACATTTGAACAGGGCAAACCTCTTAAAGAAGCTTTAGGAGAAGTATTTTATGCTGCAGGTTTTGTTGATTGGTATGCAGAAGAAGCTAAAAGAATTTATGGTGAAACAATACCCGCTTGGAGCCCAAACAAGCGGATTTTGGCTATTAAGCAACCGGTGGGGGTAGTTGCAGCCATCACTCCTTGGAACTTTCCAGCTGCAATGATTACTAGGAAAATTGCCCCGGCATTAGCAGCGGGATGCACAGTGGTTTTAAAACCAGCTTCTCAAACACCACTAACAGCTATAAAACTATGTCAATTGTTTGAAGAAGCAGGAATTCCTAAGGGAGTAGTTAATTTAGTAACTGGTTCTGCTCAGGTTATTGGTAATACCATAATGGAAGATAAAAGGGTAAGAAAAGTAACTTTTACTGGATCAACTGAGGTTGGCAAAAAACTCATGGAACAATCGGCAAAAACCGTTAAAAATATTTCTCTAGAACTAGGTGGACATGCTCCCTTAATTGTATTTGAAGACGCCAACTTAGATAAAGCTGTAGAAGAGGCCTTAGCATCAAAGCTACGAAATTGTGGTCAAACCTGCATTGCCTCAAATCGCTTTTATGTGCAAGAATCAATTAAAGAAGAGTTTATTGGAAAACTTAAAAACAGATTAAAAGATTTTATTGTAGGAGACGGTATGAAAGAAGGGGTCTTAATTGGTCCTGTGATAGATAAAAATAGCTATGATAAAATACAACAGCATATAAAAGATGCTATAGAGCAAGGTGCAAAATTAGAGTTTGGTGGTAAATCTTATCACAATGGCATTAGTCAGCAGGGGGGATATTTTGTGGAACCAACCTTGCTTTCAAATGTCAGAAAGGGAATGACGGTTGCCAAAGAAGAGACCTTTGGACCAGTTCTACCAGTCATTAGCTTTAAAACAGAAGAAGAAGCTATTGAGATGGCAAATGATACCGATTATGGATTAGCAGCCTATTTCTTTACGGAATCCCTTTCCAGGTCCATTAGAGTAGCGGAAAAGTTAGAGTTTGGCATTATAGGAGTTAATGACGGTAGAACCTCTACTCCCCAAGCCCCCTTTGGTGGTTACAAAGAAAGTGGCATTGGACGTGAAGGAGGACATTTTGGGATCGAAGGTTTTCTTGAGATTAAACATATCTCAATAGAATTATAGAATAGAGAAACTATAATTACTTATAATTTAAAGGATTAGTAGAAAGTTTCAAACATCATAAGTTATACAAATTTACCATTATTTAAGGAATTTCTTAATTTCCATAATATAAAATTAAAATAAGTGTCCACTTCCATATGAAAAAAGAAAAGGAGGTAGAAGGGAACAAAATGAACCCTTACCTCCTTTTCATACTCTGTTGTTATGAAGGATCACAATCTACCATCTCATTTTCTTTATAATCTTGCACCTCGATACTGGTTGGGCCATTCCATCTCTACATCTAGGGCCTTTGCGGCGTATAAAGGCCAATAGGGATTCCTTAATAAATCTCTTCCAATAAAAATTAAATCTCCCCGTTGGTTACAAAGAATCTCCTCTGCCATTAAAGGAGAAGTGATCAGTCCTCCTGCAATAGTAGGTAATCCAGTAAGATCCCTGATAATTTCTGAGAAAGTAATTTGATAACCTGGGTAAACATTAATTTCTGCAGGAACAATGGCTCCTGAACTAACATTTACCAAGTCAATTTCATATTCCTTTACTAGATTAATCAAATAAGCAGTGTCTTCAGACGTGTTACCACCTTCAGCGTAGTCTTCAGCAGATACACGAAGGAGAAGGGCCTTACGTTTATCCCAAACCTCTCTAACTGCTTCAAGAATCTCCCTTAAGAACCTAACTCTATTTTCTGCACTACCTCCATATTCATCCTTTCGTAAATTAGACAGGGGAGATAAAAACTGATGAATTAGATATCCATGGGCACCATGGATTTCAATGGTGTCAAAACCAGCACCTAATGAGCGTTTAGCCGCTAGTCGAAAGGCAACTACAATCTCCTTAATTTCTTCTTTTGTAAGTTCATGGGGAACAGCATATTTTTCGCTAAAGGCAATGGGACTGGGAGCGACAGATTCTTTTTCAGGTGCGGTACACTTTCTACCAGCATGAAATAATTGTATTCCAATCTTTGCCCCATATTTTTTACATTCATCAACAATAGATTTTAATCCAGCGATATGCTGATCGTCCCATATACCTAAATCACCAACCATAATTCTACCATTAGGGTCAACAGCGGTGGCTTCCAAAAGAATAAGGCCTACTCCACCAATAGCTCTACTGCTATAGTGAATAAAATGCCAATTTTGAACAAATCCCTTTTCATCAGCAGAAAATTGACACATAGGAGCCATAACAATTCTGTTTTTTAAATCTAAATTCTTGATTTTAATAGGAGTAAATAATTTAGACATATAAAACATCCTTTCCTGAGTTCTATTGCTATTAATTTACCCAAAGCCAAACCTAAATAACCAATAATTACAAGTGTTGGCTTCCATCTTTAATTAAATATTACAAGAAGGATAGGTAATAATAATATAAGTAATTTAAAGCTAGGAGTTGAAAAAATGCTTATATTATTTATAAGGGCTTTTATATTATATTTTATTGTTGTAGTTGTTATGAGGATGATGGGAAAAAGACAAATTGCTCAGATGCAGCCCTTTGAGCTTGTTATTACATTAATGATTGCAGAATTAGCTGCCACCCCTATGGAAAACACCTCAATCCCATTAATAAATGGAGTGGTGCCTATTTTGACACTACTGTCAGTACAGGTAATCATCTCCTATTTATCGATTAAGAGTGAAAGTGTAAGTAATATTATCTGCGGTAAACCAAGTATCCTCATAAATAAAGGTCAGATCGATCAGTCAGAATTAAGAAGATTAAGAATCAATATGAATGATTTGCTGGAGCAACTCAGACTAAAGGATTATCCAAATTTAAGTGACGTAGAATATGCAATAATGGAAACCAATGGAGATATAAGTATTATGCCAAAGGTAGGTAAAACCCAAGTTCTATTAGAGGATTTAAAAATTGATAAGCAACAGGAACAGCTACCAGTTACATTAATTTTAGATGGACAGCTATTAACGAAAAATTTACATAATGCTGGTTTTAATGAAGATTGGCTTACTCAACAATTAAGAAAAAATAATGTTTCAAAAATTAATGAAGTCTTTTTTGCATTTCTTACCTCAAATAGAGAGTTTCATCTACAAAAAAAGCAAATATCATAAGGAGGCCATATGAGGGTTGTAATGATAACGACAATTATACTAATTCTCTTTTTTGGTGGGGCCCTATACTTTTCCCACTATGTAGGAGTTCAAACTGAAGGTTTAATTGCCTCCATTAATGAATTAGATGAGGTAATAATGGCGAAAGATTGGGAAACTGGAAAAGAGAAATTGGAAAAAGTTAAAGATGATTGGAACGAGATTAAAGGGGTTTTTGAAACGCTACTAGAACATTATGACTTAGATTCAATAGAGGTTTCTTTGGCTAAAATAGAAAAATATATGGAAGTTCAAGATCACAGTCTTACTGTAGGGGAGATTACCCACTTAAAGTTTGTAATCAGTTTAATTCAAAAGAAGGAAAGTTTTAGTCTTTCTAATCTATTATAAATTTATCAAATCTATTATAAATAAGAGAGGCAGGGGACCCCATTCACTGCCTATTTTTTTTGGTTTTCCCTCTTCATAGATAGTGATACAATAATACATAAGAAGAATCTATCACTACATAGCTAAAACAATTTGTAGCAAATAGAAAGGAGAAAAAAGATTTGAATAATGCTGAAGCAAGTTTAAAATTACATGAAAATGCCGTAGGGAAAATTGCTATAAACTCGAAGGTGAAGGTCGAAACAAGGGAAGACTTAAGTTTAGCCTATACTCCTGGGGTAGCAGAACCCTGTAAAATGATACACCAAGATAAAGAACAAGTATATACTTATACATCAAAAGGAAATTTAGTTGCAGTAGTTTCCGATGGTAGTGCAGTGTTAGGATTAGGAGACATCGGGCCAGAAGCAGCTATGCCAGTAATGGAGGGTAAGGCAATTTTGTTTAAGAGCTTTGCCAATGTAGATGCCTTTCCTATCTGTTTAGATACAAAAGATGTAGACGAAATAGTAAAAACAGTCAAGTACTTAGCACCAACCTTTGGGGGAATTAATTTAGAGGATATTGCTGCACCAAGATGTTTTGAAATAGAGGAAAAACTTAAAGAGGTATTAGATATCCCAGTATTTCATGATGATCAACATGGAACAGCTATTGTTGTACTTTCTGGATTAATTAATGCAATTAAAGTAGTAAATAAAAAATTTCAAGAGATTAAAGTCGTTATAAATGGTGCAGGTTCAGCAGGGATAGCTATAGGGAAACTCTTATTAAATGTGGGGGTCCAAGATGTAATTTTAGTTTATCGAGAAGGGATTATTTATGAAGGTGCTCCTTCAAATAATTCATATCAAGAAGAAATGGCAAAAGTGACAAATAAAGAGAAATTAAAAGGAAAGTTGGAAACTGCAATGGAGGGTGCAGATGTGTTTATAGGCGTATCAGCACCAAATGTTGTTACAAAAGAAATGATTAGTCGTATGAAGGAAAATGCCATCGTATTCGCAATGGCAAACCCATTACCAGAAATTATGCCCGACTTAGCAAAGGAAGGTGGGGCAAAGGTAATTGGGACAGGAAGATCAGATTTTCCAAACCAAATTAATAATGTATTAGCCTTTCCAGGTGTATTTAAAGGAGCTTTAGATGTAAGGGCATCGGAAATTAATGAAGAGATGAAGGTGGCGGCGGCCTATGCCATAGCTGGAATCATTGAAGATGCAGAATTAACCCCAGATTATGTCATTCCAGATCCCTTTGATAAAAGAGTAGTAGAACAGGTGGCAAAAGCAGTAGCCAATGCAGCATTGATTACAAATGTAGCCCGTAAATAATATAAGATACGCTTACTCTTCTCTATTTTTTATGAGAAGAGTTTTTTTATGAATAAAAAAAATTAGGAATTTTTCATGGGCAGATGTGGAAAGAATATATTATCAAGGAAATTAAGAAACCTTAAAAAATAATCTAAAGGAGTGTAAAAAATGGATGCAAGACGAGCACAAGAAATCATAGAATCTAACGAAAAAATACCAGTGCAATATAATGGCCAATCTATTTGGATTGCAGGAGTTAATCCCAATAAAAACACAGCAGAAATTAAACAAGATATGTTTTCAAATGATGTGATGGAAGTTCCATTAAAGGAGTTAAGGGAAGTCAATTAACAAATATTCATTCATCAAATATAATATAAAGATTAATTTAAAGTATAAGCTAAGTGTAAGTATAAGAGGCTATCTTTTATTGAGATAGCCTCTTATTGCTATTATATCAGCCATTATACTATCTTAAGGTAATTCTAATACCAAGGGCAAGTTCTACCATCCACACTATACTTACAACGGGGCTTACAATGATAACAGACATCAACCGCCTCACCCCTAATCGCTTTATTAGTCCATTCAGGATCAGCCAATAAAGCCCTACCAACCGCCACCATATCAGTCATATGGTTCTCTAATAAATACTCAGCCTGCTTAGGCTCCTTAATACCAAAAACACAAGCAACAGGAATATTCACAGCCTTATGAAGCTCTGTTCCCATATAAGTTACAAAAGAGAAGGGATAATCTTTAGGTACTATAATGTCGTTAGATCCGATGCCAGCAGAAACATTCAGTAGATCTACGCCTAAGGCCTCCAACTTCTTAGCAAAATAAATATCCTCCTCCATAGTAGGATCATTTACCCCAAAACGATAGACAATGATAAAGTCATCACCAGTGGCTAAACGTACCGCTTCAATAATTTCAATAGGAAGCCTCAATCGGTTTTCTAAAGAGCCTCCATAAAGATCGGTTCTTTGATTAACTTCTTTAGATGTAAACTGACTTAAAAGATAGCCATGGGCTCCATGAATTTCTACTCCATCAAGTCCAGCCTTTTTAGCCCTTACAGCAGCGGCAACAAAATCATTTTTTACTTTCTCAATATCATCCAAGGTCATTTCAAGACACTTTTTATCCCCTACCTCAACAGCAGAAGATGATAGTACTGTGTCTCCTACAGACTTCATACCTGCATGAACCAACTGCACAATAACCACTGCGTCTTCATCATGACAGCTTTTGGCTATCCGTTGAAATTGAGGGACATGCTCCTCTTTCCATAGTCCTAATTCGGTATCACAAAGGCGACCCTCCTTTGAGATGGCAGTGGCTTCTAATACAATTAGACCAGTTCCTCCCTTTGCTCTTTTTCCATAATGTTCACCCCTGTTATAGGTTTCGAAACCATCTTCGTCCCCCCAGTTGAAACAGACCAAAGGTGGCATTAATATTCTATTTTTAACTTTAGTTTTATTGATAATAATACTTTGATCAATCATGCTCATATAGATTCCCCCCCATTATGTATTATTTTGTTTCTTTAATTTTATCATATTTAATCTGTTAGTAAAAACTGATGGAGACTAATTTTTGGAAAGATCCTTAATTTAAGAAGGAAGGGATTTTAATATAGTCTAGAGAATTAGAATTAGTAAATAAATTTTAAAATTCCATAGGGGAATATAATTTCTGCTAAGGGATTCAGCTTGAAGATGATGTAATTTAAAATGGATAGGGAGGGTGTTTAAGAATGGATAAAATCATTAATATTGGTATAATTGGAGTAGGGATCGTGGGAGAAAGGTTCATTAAAGCCTTAAGAAAGCATCCCAGAAGTAATGTATTAGGTATTTATGATGTTAATGAAGAACGACTTAAGCATATTGCACAACAATATAACCTTTCCACGGTTAGCCATTACAAAGAACTATTATCAAATCAAGAAATTGATGTAATTTATTTAGCAGTACCACCAAAATACCATCATGCTTTAGCGTTGGAGATTATGGAAGCAAATAAACATATTATATGTGAAAAACCACTGGCTAACTCAACTCTAGAGGCAAAAGAAATGCTAGAAGCTGCAGAGAAACAAAAAATTGTTCATGCAATGAACTTTCCAACAATCTATACACAAGCCTTCAAAAAATTAGAATCTTTACTAAGGGAAGGCTTTTTGGGAGAATTAAGAAGAATAGAATTAAAGGCATACTTTCCTCAATGGCCTCGTCCATGGCAGCAGACTGACTGGATTTCATCAAGGGAGCAGGGTGGATTCGTAAGAGAAGTCTTTACCCATTATATCCAAATGGTTCAAATGATTTTTGGTCCTATAGAAAATATTGATACAAAGATAGAATATCCAGATGATCCCACCAGTTGTGAAGGGGGAATCATTGCAACTGCCTCCCTATCTGATGGAACACCTGTGTTGTTAAATGGTTTTTCTGATATAGGCCAGATGGAGGATCTTTCATTAACTCTTTTTGGAAGGAAAGGGACCCTTTCTTTAGTAAATTGGAGGGAACTATGGGTTACTTCTAGGGAACAAAACAAAACATTAGTAGAATTACCAGAAGATGATCATCTACTCGATTTAATTAATGAAGTATTTAATGCAATAGATGGAGAAACTTCAAAGATCATTGACTTTAATGAAGGCTACAAGGCTCAAATTGTAGTTGAAAAATTACTAAAGAATGAGAGCTAAGGAATCTAAAAAAGAAAAATAAAGTCTTTGTAGTTAAAGAGGTTAGTTAATAAGATTAGTTTATTGGAGTATCCATAAAGGTTTTAATACCAATAGAGAAAAGAATGTTTAATTTCTTAAATAATTAGAAGCCCAAGGGCTTCTTTTTTTTGAAATTATATCTTGACAACAATACCATAAATAGGTATTATAGATATATAAACATATGAATAGTTGTTCATATGAAAAGGAAGGTGAGAGGAATGAAGAAGAAAGATAAGGAAATTGAAGTATGTGAAATCCAATGTATCCATGAAGAAGACGTAAAAAATGTAAAAGAACAGATGCTAGAAGAGGCTACAGTCAATCAACTAACAGAGTTTTTTAAAGTTTTTGGAGATGCCACAAGAATAAAAATACTACATGCCCTTTTTCAAACAGAAATGTGTGTTTGTGATATTGCGGCGGTATTAAATATGAATCAATCGGCTATTTCCCATCAACTGAGGGTATTAAAGGCTGCAAGACTTGTAAAATACAGAAGAGAGGGAAAAATAATTTATTACTCTCTAGATGATAACCATGTAATGCAGGTTTTAGAGCAAGGATTAGCCCATATAGAACATTCATAGAAGGGGGGACAAAACCAATGACTGCGGAATCGATTAATGAAAAAACTGGTAGTGAGGTAACTGTGATCTTGGTGGAGGGAGTAGACTGACCTAGTTGTGCTCTCAAGGTTGAGAGAAGCGTTACATTAGTTATAGGTGTTGAAGATGCTAAACTAAATTTTAGTATAGGTAAAATGCAGGTCAAACATAGAAAAGATTTAGATAAAAATCTACTTTTACAAGCAATAGAGGCCAGTGGACATTCGGGAAGGATTATTAGCAAGTCTTCTATTAGCAAAGAAAATAGAAAAGAAAAAAGACCTTGGTATCAAGATAAAAAATTGAGACTAACTTTAGCTTCAGGCCTAATTTTTGCTACTGCTATTATATTAGGTGCGTTAGGCATAGAAAAGAATACCCTAGTTCCTTTTTATTTGGCATCAATTATTTTAGGAGGTTATTATATCGGTAAAAGTGGCCTCAATTCATTAAAAAGACTTAGTTTAGACATGAACTTTTTAATGTCTGTGGCAGTAATTGGGGCTGCTTTTTTAGGAGAATGGTCAGAAGGAGCAGCAGTTGTATTTCTTTTTTCAGTAGGAAATACATTGCAAAACTATACGATGGATCAAACAAGAAAGTCCATTGAAGCTTTAATGGATTTAGCACCAAACGAAGCTTTCCTTAAAAATGGAAAGGAGGAAGTATTAGTTTCAGTTGATGATCTCAAGGTTGATGATGTTATTATTGTAAAACCGGGTGCAAAAATTCCTATAGATGGAACCATTATTAAAGGGTATACCACAATTAATCAAGCCCCTATAACTGGTGAATCAATACCTGTTGAAAAAACAATAGGGGATGAAGTCTACGCTGCTACCATTAATCAACAGGGGTTATTGGAGGTAAGAGTTACAAAATTAGTTACAGATACAACTCTTGCTAAAATCATGCACATGGTTGAGGAAGCACAAAATAAAAAAGCGCCATCACAACAAATGGTGGATGTCTTTGCAAAGTACTATACGCCAATTGTTGTTATAGTAGCGATGGGGATCGCAACAATACCTTCACTAGTATTTGGTCTGGAATTTAGCGAATGGTTGAAAAAGGCTTTAATTCTATTAGTTATTTCTTGCCCTTGTGCCTTAGTTATATCTACACCAGTTTCAATTGTTTCAGCTATAGGAAACGCTTCAAAACAAGGTATATTAATTAAAGGAGGCGCCCACTTAGAAGAAACAGGGAGACTAAAGGCTATTGCTTTAGATAAAACAGGTACCTTAACAGAAGGTAAGCCAAGGGTTGTAGAAGTCGAGATTATAAAGGAAGAAGAAGGGATTAACCCACTAGCCTTGGCGGCGGCACTAGAAAAGGGTTCAGAGCACCCAATCGCTAAGGCAGTGGTTGAACAAGCAAAAGAAGCTAACCTTAATTATCATTTAAATGTAGAAAACTTTGAAGCCTTAATAGGAAAAGGCATTAAAGGGGAAATAAACCATAAAACTTATTATTTAGGGAATCGTCGCTTGTTTAATGAATTAAAGATAGATTTATCCAATCTTGAAAATCTAATACAGGCTTATCAAACTACAGGTAAAACAGTAATTTTAATGGGAACAGATAAAGAAATTATAGCTCTATTTACTGTAGCCGATACCATAAGAAAAGAAAGTAAACAGGCGATTTTATCCTTAAAAAAATCTGGCATAAAAAATATAACGATGTTAACTGGTGATCATGAAGCTACAGCAGAAGCAGTTGCGAAGGAGATCGGGTTAGATTCCTACAGAGCAGGACTAATGCCAGAGGATAAATTAAAAGAAATCAATCTACTGACTGAAAAGTATGGAAAAGTCGCAATGGTTGGGGATGGAATCAATGATGCACCAGCATTGGCTACAGCCAATATTGGAATCGCCATGGGGGTAGCTGGTACAGATACAGCATTAGAAACAGCAGATATTGCCCTTATGGGAGACGATCTAACAAAAGTAGCCTATGCAATAGATTTAAGTAGAAAAACTTTAACCATTATTAAGCAAAACATATGGTTTTCGATCTTTGTGAAGGCAATTTTTATGGTTTTAACCTTCTTAGGAATGGCTAATCTGTGGATGGCAGTTTTTGCAGATACAGGTGCTGCTATCATTGTAATTTTAAACGGCATGAGGCTTCTAAAAATGAAATAGACATTTAAATTGTAATTTAAAATTAAGTCAGCCAAATAATACTAAAAACATAATAATATTAAACCAAATAATATTAAACCAAATAATATTAAACCAAAAAGTATAGGCGGATTAGTAGCCTATACTTTTTTCTTAGGAGACAACTAAAGTTGTATTAGGGCAAACCATTAAACCAACCCTTTTAATTATTTAATTTAATATCGTTGGAAAAGTATTTATAGGGGTTCTTGCCCTTATTTGCAATATCTATAGAAGTACCTTTAGTTATCACAATTCTTAATCATACCATATACATATACTAAGTCTATAAAAACAATCATACTAAAGAAAATAGATTTATTTCTTCTGAGAAAAAAATAAATAATAATTTTTGTTTTTTAATAAATTTTATTGTTTAAAATAAAAAATAGGGGATATAAATATATTGACTGAGATAAAATTAGAAAAAATTTATAGGAGGTACATAAAATGGCAGAAAGAATGGTAGGTTTAAAGGCACCAAGTTTTGAAATGAAAACAGTAGATGGAGAAGGTAAAAATTTTGGACGAGTATCTTTAGAAGATTACAAAGGAAAATGGTTAGTAATGTTCTTCTATCCACTAGACTTTACTTTTGTATGCCCAACAGAAATTAAAGGATACAATAGTAAAATCGAAGACTTTAAAAAATTAGGTGCTGAAATTTTAGGGGTAAGTACAGACAGTGAGCATTCTCATAAAGCATGGATTAATGCAGCCCACGATCAAGGTGGATTAGGGCAACTTCAATTCCCATTAGCTTCAGATATGACACAAAAAGTAGCAAGAGACTACGGGGTATTAGTTGAAGAAGATGGAATTGCTTTAAGAGGATTATTTATTATAGATCCAGAAGGAGTACTAAGATACTCTGTTGTACATGACCTAAATGTAGGAAGAAGTGTAGATGAAACAATCAGAGTATTACAAGGACTAAAAGCTGGTGGATTATGCCCAATCGATTGGAAACCAGGAGATGAAATGCTTTAATTAAAAATTTTGAAGACTTAAATGGCTTCCCTCATAAAAGCTAAGGTTGATGTTAACCCCATCAACCTTAGCTTTCTTTTTTGGCTCTTTCTTTAGTTTTCTGTTGAGGGCTTAATGGTATTAAGACCTATCCTAGCTTCATATCTACCCTGATCAGTTAAACGTAGAATGTGTTTGTCATTAGTTATTAACCCCATCTCAATTAGTTGATTAATTATTTTTAAAGTATTTGGAGGTGGCCACCTCATGAAGTCGATGATATGCTCTTCATTAGATTCTTCATTTATTTCTATAGAATCCTCATGATTGAATAAGTGAATTAGAAGGGTTAGGCAAGCAAAACTAAATTGTTGTTGCTTTCTTCTAATTATGATAGAAATTAATCCTTTCTTGGGGGCCAATAAAAAAGTTAATAAGAAAAGAAGACCAGCCATACTTGCCATTGAGCCAGCAATAGAAACATCCAGTATTCTAGCCATTTGATAACCTAATATACCAATAGCGACTCCAAAACCACCACTAATTAACAGCATGTTTTCTAGTTCTTCAGTTAACAGATAGGCAGTTAGCGGAGGCACAACCATTAAAGCAACAACTAAAATTGACCCGACAGCATCAAAGGCTCCAACAGCTGTGATAGAAACAACTCCCATTAAACTATAATGAATTAATGCCGGCGTAAACCCCAATGCAGCCGCCAGTTTAGGGTCAAAAGTAATTAACTTTAATTCTTTAAAAAATAATGATATAAACAAGAGGTTTAAGAGCAAGATCCCAGCCATTATATAGATTGACTTTGGTCCTAAGTCATATCCAAATACAGTTAATCGTCTAAAGGGAGCAAAGGCAATCTCACCTAGTAATACAGCATCTATATCTAAATGAACATTTGCGGCATAACGGGAGATGATAATAACGCCAATGCTAAATAATGCTGTAAAAATTAAGCCAATAGCAGCATCTTCAGCCACTAAATTTGTTTGCTTCAACAATTCCACTAAAAATACAGTAACTAAACCAGTTGCGGCTGCACCTAAAATTAATAAAGGCGAGTGAATACTATTTGTGTATAGGAAAGCGACAGCTATCCCAAGTAAAATTGAATGACTAATGGCATCACTCATCATAGCCATTTTTCTTAATACTAAAAAGACACCAGACAAGGTACAGGTTACTGCCACCAGTGCAGCCAATATCTGAATCTCCAATGCAGGGTTATTCACGGTAATCACCTCCTATTTCTACTTTAGGCTTAATACTCTATTGATCCCCTTGGGGGTTAAATGCCAACCTTTTGAGCCAAATGAAAGGAGACCATCTTTAATCAAACGATTGAGTAGTTTTATTCTTCTTCTATTCGAGAGAAAATTTAATCTGTTAAGTAATTTTTCTCCACTAACCCCTTCTAAACCCTCTTGATAGAAATGATAACAATAGATTAGAATTTGGTCTTCTCGAATCTTTTTATGAATAGCATTTTTACGATAAAGGTTATATATCAAACCACGATTAGGAGCAAACAGAATAGATAAGACTACTAGTAGAAAGCTCACAAGAACGATAATTGGTCCCGTGGGCATCCTCCTTACTTCGCTACTAATAATAGCACCAATAATACCAGAAAAAGCTCCAAAAACCCCTGCAAGAATCACCATAATCTCTAATCGATTAGTCCATTGTCTTGCAGCGACACCAGGGGCAATAATCATAACACTCATTAAAACCACCCCTACAGTTTGCAACCCTACAACAATGGCAACCACTAAAAGTGTTGTTACTAACAGGTCTAGAGCAAGCATCGAAAATCCAAGACTGCTACCAAACTCAGGGTTAAAACATAATAGCTTAATTTCCTTCCAGAATATTAACATTAATAAAAGAGCGATTCCTCCAAACCATCCCATAACAACTAAATCTTCCTGCAATAGTGTAGCTGCTCTACCGAATAAAAACTTATTTAAACCAGCTTGACTAGCGGTAGGTAATCTTTGAATGAAACTCATTAACACCATTCCAATTCCAAAAAACACAGATAGAATAATCCCTAAAGCACCATCATACTTAATGCTACTATATTTAACGATAACCATCATACATAGAGCAGAGATCCATCCAACTAATAACCCGCCAGTTAAGAGAATGATAGGAGCACGACTACCCGTTAAAAGAAAAGCAAGGGCAATTCCTGGAAGGGCAGAATGGGAGATGGCATCTCCCAAAAGACTCTGTTTTCGTAATACTGCAAAAGTACCTATAGAACCACTGGTAACTCCCAAAAATGTTGCTCCTATCATAACTGTCTTAAGGGTGTGATCCCCTAATAAACTTGAGAAGAAATTAATCATAGACCTTCCTCCTTATGTTTTTTAACGTACTTGTTTCTATCCTGTCTTTAGTCGTAGTAGGAGATTTTTTTTGATCAATTAGAGAAACAGATTGATCGCCATAGGTTTTCTTAAGGTTATCTTTTGTAAAAACTTCTTTTTCCGGGCCTATAGCAACACAACTGATATTAAGTAACATCACCCAATCAAAGTATTCAGTAACAGTCTGCAGGTCATGGTGTACAACAATAACCGTTTTTCCTTGTTCTTTTAGCTCCATTAATAGTTTGATAATGGCTTTCTCTGTCAATGCGTCCACCCCTTGGAAGGGTTCATCCATTAAATATAAGTCGGCCTCTTGAACAAGGGCCCTTGCCAAGAACACCCTTTGTTGTTGTCCTCCAGAGAGTTGATTAATTTGTCTATTAGAATATTCATCCATCCCTAATTTTTTCAAAGATTCCATAGCCCTTACTTTTTCTTTTTTACCAGGTTTTTTAATCCAGCCAAGCTCTCCATACATGCCCATCATCACAACATCTAATACGGTGATGGGAAAATCCCAATCAACACTACCTCTTTGGGGAACATAGGCTACTTTGTTACGATTGGTTTTATAGGGGAGGCCATAAATTAATATATTGCCAGCTATAGGTTTTACAATCCCTAGTATACTTTTAATAAAAGTACTTTTACCAGCTCCATTCGGACCAATAATCCCCAGCAAAGTACCTGAAGGGACATTAATATCAACGTCCCATAATACAGGTTTTTCATGATAAGCAACAGTGAGATCATTAACAATTAATGCCATCTCCTTCATAACACATACCTCCTAATCAACCTAGTCTTTTAATGCATCTACAATCGTATCAATATTGTATCTCATCATTCCAACGTAAGTCCCCTCATAGGTCTCTGGGTTTCCCATAGCATCCGAGAAAATTTCACCGCCAATAGAGACATTAAATCCTCTGGCCCTTACCGCCTGCTGCAGCGCTTCAACATTTCTTCTAGGTACAGAAGATTCAACAAAGATTGCTTTAATTTTATTCTTAGAAATGTAATCTGCTAACTCCCTTATATCTGCAATACCTGCCTCGGACTCTGTACTAATGCCTTCAATTCCTTCAACTTTAAAATCGTAGGCCCTGCCGAAATATTGGAAAGCATCATGGGCAGTAACTAATACCCTTTGTTCCTTAGGTAAGCTAAAAGCTCTATCTAAAACATACTGATGGGTTTCTGTTAATTCCTTAAGATATTCCGCTACGTTCCTTCTATAAAGTGTCTCATTTTCAGGATCATACTTTGCTAGTTGCTCACCTACATAGGTGGTTACTTCCATCCATAAGGTTGCATCAAACCAAATGTGGGGATCATGGCTACCCTCATAATCATCTTCACCCTCTAAAAATTTTGAGGTATCCAGGGCATCGGTAATTGCATAAGTAGAAATGCCTCTCTTTCTCATTTCTTCGAAGAGGTCATCCATTTTCCCCTCTAAATGAAGACCGTTATAAAAGATAATATCAGCTTCTTGAAGTAATTTAACATCCCCCTCAGTAGCTTGGTAAGAGTGGGGGTCTATCCCAGCTCCCATCAATCCATTGATAATTAAGGTTTCACCACCTAAAATCTTTACTAGATCAGTAATTTGAGTAGTAGTTGTTACTACCCTTAATTGACTATCTTCTTGCCTATTTCCCAGCTCTTCCTGTGCTGTATTCCCTTGAATAATGTAATAGATAAAACAACCGACTAACAGTAACCCAATTATTGAAATAGCTAGTAACTTATTTTTCATATTGATCTACCTCCTGTAATTTAGAAATTAAAGAGATTAATAGAAGGTGCCTTTAAAAAAACTACAAACAATAAAGTTATTCACCACTAATAAACTTAACTTAGACTAACTTTTACACCAAGGCCTAGAAGAATACTTAATAAAATTATTGTTCTATTTCATCCCTCAAAGAAATAGTATTCATTAATCTTCTAAAGGGTGCTATTATAAATTAATTTAATTTATCTAGAGGAGGTTCTAAAATGAATAACCTACTTTGAAATCAGAACTATAATTTTTATGGAAAAGTAGGACATTACATTAAAAATGTTGTATAATATAAAATAGAAAAATAATTGAAGTATTACAAAAAAAGTTGAACTAAAATCTAATGAGTGTACAGAAGAAAGGAATGTGTTTTAATTGAGTGCAAACGTAATCAATGCTACCCAACAAGAATTACGAAATAGAAGGGGAATATTGGCCGTATTAGGAAGTGCAGGAGCTATCTTTTTCCCAGGTTCTCTTGTATTTGGATTCCCAGGTCTAATGGGGCCTGTTTGGAGGGAAATGCTTGCTATTGAATCAGGTGCATTAAGCTACACCATGTTCTTTATGTTAGCGTCCTTAGGTATATTTATGTTTTTCGTAGGTAAGTGGACCATGAGCTTAGGGGTTAGAAAACTAATGATCATTGGTACTTTTCTTGCCAGTGCGGCCACCATTATGGTGACCTTTGCTACAAACCTAATCATGGTATATGTATGGGCCTTTTTAGTGGGGGCGTCCTCCTGCTTTATCTATTCGCCAGGAATTAATACTGTTCAGAGATGGTTTCCACAAAAAAGAGGTCTAGTTTCTGGAATTGTAAATTTAACCTTCGGTATCTCAGCAGCAGCTATGGTACCAATCTACAGAATTATGTTAGAATCTTTAGGGTACAAGGCCCTATGTTTAATTGTAGCTGTAATTACAATTATTATTGGTTTAATAGCTTCTCAATTTACTGAAATGCCAGAGAAGGTAAAAGGCTTTCAGCTAGCAAATACAACAAATAAAGAAACAAAACCTGTAGCAGAACCACTATCCTTTACACCACAAGAAGCTACTAAAACAAAAAGCTTCTGGCTTATATGGGCTATTTGGGCATTAATGGGTGCTGCGGGGGTTTCGATGGTAACAATCTCTGTTAACTTCGGAATGTCTAAAGGATATAGCTTAGCGGCGGCTGCCACCATACTGTCAGTATATAATTTGGCAAATGGAATTAGCCGATTGGTAACAGGGATGATTTCAGATGTAATTGGTAGAAATCTTACTTTAGCAATAACCTTCGTTGGAGCAGGGGTGGCTTATTTAATTTTGCCCCACAGTTCAAGCCTTGTTACCATATCAATCTTAGCAGGCCTAATCGGATTTGGTTATGGAACACTATTTGCTTGTTCAGCTCCACTAATTTCAGACTGCTTTGGAATTAAACACTTTGGTGTAATCTTAGGTCTTGTCTTTACTGCCTATGGTTTTATAGCAGGAATTATTGGACCAGGAATAAGTGGATATGTAGTAAGTGCCAACGGTGGAAACTATAATGGTATTTTCTACTATATGGCGATTCTATGCCTAGTATCAGCTGTGCTGGTTATGCTAGTAAAGAAGCCAGTTTATGGTGAAAAATAGAGAGTAAGCCTAAACACAATATAACTACTTAGTTTTATAATGGAATAAAAGCCTATAATTCATAGAGAGATTGGTGGTTGTCATCAGTCTCTTTTATTATGCTACTTAATATGTTAACATAATATAGACATTGATATAGATTCTTAATATACAGCATTTAATAGGGTAGATTCCCTGCTAGCAATTAGAATATAAATGATCAAGTAGGAAGGAAGGGAAAGAAAAATGACCCAACAAATAGAATTAGTTAATAACCTACTTAAATGGTTTAGTGAAAATAAACGGTGGATGCCTTGGAGAGAAACTAAAAATCCCTACCTAATATGGATTTCAGAAATAATGCTCCAACAAACAAGAGTAGAGACAGTTATAGACTATTACAACCGTTTCATTAAAAAATTCCCCAAAATAGAAGACCTAGCCCATGCTTCAGAAGAAGAAGTGTTAAAACTTTGGGAAGGGTTAGGATACTATTCTAGGGGCAGGAATCTTCATAAGGCTGCTAAGCAAATGGTAGAAAAGTATGAAGGGGTTGTACCTAGTAGCTACAAAGAAATTATTAAATTGCCTGGGGTTGGTCCCTATACAGCTGGTGCTATCTTAAGCATTGCTTATAATCAACCAGTGGCGGCAATCGATGGTAATGTTATGAGGGTATATAGTCGACTATACCATATTGAACAGGATATCATGGAGAAGAAAACCATAGATCAAGTAAGATATTTGGTAGAAGGAATGATGCCTATTGGTAATTGCAACGATTTTAGTGAAGCTTTAATGGAATTAGGAGCAACCGTCTGTACTCCCAAAAATCCTAATTGTTGTCAGTGTCCTATACAAGAATACTGCCTAGCTAAGCAACTTGGCAAAGAAAATGACCTACCTATTAGAATTAACAAAACAAAGGTTACCCAACACCATAAAGCTATATTATGGATTCAAAGGGAAGATAAAATCCTAATAAAAAAGAATAAAGAAAAGGGTCTATTGGCAGGTATGTGGGTACTACCAACCCTAGAGACCCAAGGGAAATTCAAAAAAATAGCTGAAATTCAACAAGAGGTTGATTTAAGCTATGGGGGAATCAAAATTAATCAATATATAGGGGATGAAAAGCATATCTTCACCCATCAAAAGTGGAATATAGCTATCTTTATAGGATGTTGTAATAAAAAATCTATGAATATTGAAGAAGAATATCAATGGTTACCAATAGAAGAGTTAAAAAATATTGCCCTCCCCACCCTCTATCAAAAAGTAATTAGTCATTGTCAATCTGCAATAAAAGAATAGAAAAAATTTGTGCATTGCCACAATGGTCATATTACCTCCATATATTGTAAAATAAACTTAGATTATAAATATAAGGGGGAGTAGAAGATGGCTAGTTTAACATTGAAAAAGATTCATAAGGTTTATAATGGCGAAGTTACAGCTGTTAAAGATTTTAACTTAGAAATAGCAGACAAAGAATTTTTAGTTTTAGTAGGCCCATCTGGTTGCGGAAAATCAACTACCTTAAGGATGATTGCTGGTTTAGAGGAAATTACCCAGGGGGAAATGTACATTGAAGAACGATTAGTTAACGAAGTAGCACCAAAAGATCGAGACATAGCTATGGTTTTTCAGAATTATGCCCTATATCCCCATATGTCTGTTTATGATAACATGGCCTTTGGGTTACAACTAAGGAAGATGCCAAAGGAAGAAATTAACCGTAGAGTGTTAGAGGCAGCTAAAGTATTAAATATTGAAGAATTATTAGACAGAAAACCGAAAGCCCTTTCAGGCGGACAACGACAAAGAGTGGCTTTGGGGCGAGCTATTGTAAGGGAACCTAAGGTGTTCCTAATGGATGAGCCGTTATCAAACCTTGATGCAAAGTTAAGGGTTCAAATGAGGACAGAGCTATCCAAACTTCATCAAAAACTACAAACCACCTTTATTTACGTGACCCATGACCAGACGGAAGCTATGACAATGGGAGACCGGATAGTTGTAATGAAGGATGGAATCGTACAACAGGTGGATACACCCCTAAACCTATATAATTTTCCAGTTAATGTATTTGTAGCAGGTTTTATAGGGAGTCCCCAAATGAATTTTGTGGAAGGTAAAATTGAAATTGATGGTGATACAGCCTACTTTGTATTTGATAAAAATAAAATTGCCCTTTCAGAAGAAAAATCAAAAAAATTAAAGGAATTAAGCTACCATAATGTAGAAGTAATCATTGGAATAAGACCTGAGGATATTCATAATGAAGGCTTAGAAAAGTATCCTAATTCTGTAGTGGAAGGGATTGTAGAAGTGACTGAGTTGATGGGTTCTGAAATTTATCTATATACAAAAATAGCTGATAATAGTTTAACTGCTAGAATCGGAGCAAATGCAGATGTCAAACCTAATTCAAAGTTAAATCTAGTAATTAATCCTCATAAGGTTCATATCTTCAACAAAGAAACAGAATTATCGGTGATTTAAAGACTAATAGGGGGAGTTAGATGAATACATTATCGAAACTGTTTCAGCAAATCCATAGGGCTTATCCCTATAAACTAACTATAGTGGACCATACCCTGCGTCCAGTTGTGACCAGTAGTAATGGGGAGAATATAGTAGATTCTCCCGTAGATCCCGCTACTTATCCAATTAAAACCCCTATTAATAGAGGTTACTTTCTAATGTCAGAAGAAGAATTATCGAAGGATACGTTAGTACTATTAGAGATTTTGATAGGAATTCTTTTAGAAGACTTAAATAATCTTAATAAGAAGCAAATTCTTCAATATATGTTAGAAGGTAATATAGATATAGCTGTAATAGAAGGTAATAGCCTGCGCTATAAAAAGCTATTTAATGCTTCGGCCTATCGAGTTCTTTTTATAGAAACTCCCCCTGCATCTGAAATTGTAGAAGTGCTAGAATTAATTGAAGAATGCTTTAGAGAAGAAGAGGAGCTTACAACAGTTCCCCTTAAAGAAGGGTTATTTATACTGATAGAAGAAGACAAATCAAAAGAAGGGTTATTAAATATAGCAAAACTGATTAGGGATATGGTAAATGCAGAGCTTTTCTTAGACCTTTTTATTGGGATTAGTACCAAGTTTCAAGACATAAGGAAACTTCCAGAAGTTTTAACTGCTGTTAGGAAGTCATTAGAAATAGGGAAAAGCCTTGTTCAAAAAAGTCGAATAATACTAGAAGAAGAAATGACCTTAGAGAAAACCCTTTTAGCTATACCAAAAGAAGAAAGAAAAAAACTTTATATTGAAATATATGGGAAATCAGGATATGATGAAATAGACGAAGTATTACAGTCCACAATAGAGGTTTTTTTAAAAAACAACTTAAATGCTGCAGAGACTGCTAAAAACCTATACATACATAGAAATACCTTATCCTATAGATTAGATAGAATTCATAAAATTTTAGGTTTAGACCTTAGAAAATTTGAAGATGCAATGTTTTATAAGATTGCGATTCTTTTAAGAAAGAGTATATAATAATCTCCACTATTCAATATTTATAACAAAACATAACATAAAATTAAAGAATGTAAATTAGCTATTAATGTTTGTAGTTACCGATATAGATACTAGTAAATTAATAATTAGCGGTAGATTTTTTTCATTTAAAAAGACTACCGCATATTATATAAAAAGTTATGCAACCGATTGCGTAAAAAGGAGGATGAAAATAGTGAAAAATTTACCTCAAGTTGCCTATTTTTGTATGGAATATGGATTAGATCATTCCTTTAAGATTTATTCAGGAGGGTTAGGAATCCTCGCAGGAGATCATCTAAAGGGAGCAAAAGACAATGATCTTCCCTTAGTTGGCATAGGACTAAAATGGAAGCAGGGTTATGTAGAGCAGAAAATTGATGAAATGGGAAACTTATATGATTGCTATCGTCAATACCACTATGATTTTTTAGAAGATACAGGTGTTCGAGTTAAAGTGAGAATTAGGCAAGAAGAAGTTCAATGTAAGGTATGGAAGGTAGAGAACTTTGGAAACGCTCCCCTCTACCTATTAGATACAGATTTACCAGAAAATAATCAAAGATGGGTAACTGGACAACTCTATGGAGGCTTCAGTGAAGATCGCATTGCTCAAGAAATCGTTTTAGGAATAGGCGGAGTTAGAGCTCTAAGAGCATTGGGAATAACTGTAGATGTCTATCATTTTAATGAAGGCCATGCAGTTTTAGCAGGATTAGAACTAGTGAGAGAAAAGATGGAAGCAGGGCAGTCCTTCCACCAAGCATGGGAAAATACCCGTAAAGAAGTGGTTTTTACCACCCATACACCAATCAAAGCTGGTAATGAGCACCATAACATAGAAACCCTATTGTATATGGGGGCAAACCTTAATCTTACAATTGATGAAATGACTCAAATTGGGGGCGTTCCCTTTAATATGACAGTAGCCGCCCTAAGGTTATCGAGAAAGACCAATGCCGTTGCAGCCCTGCATAATGAAACTGCCAATACAATGTGGTCGGATATAGTAGGAAAGTCAGAAATTATTGGAATTACCAATGCCATCCATAGGGGTACATGGGTGGATGAAAGAATGACAAATGAATTTAAAAACTTAGATGAATTGTGGAATAACCATATGGAAATAAAAAAAGAGCTAATTGATTATGTAGAGAAAATAAAGGGAATCAAGCTTAACCTTAACGCTTTATTAATCGGTTTTTCTAGAAGAGCCGCAGCCTACAAAAGAAGTAATCTGATCTTTAGAGATGAGAAGCGTTTAGAGACCCTTTTAGAAAGGGGAGAGGTACAAATTATCTTCTCGGGAAAGGCCCATCCATTAGATGATTCGGGTAAGCATATCATATTAGATTTGGTTAGAATGTCTAAAAAGTATCCTCAAAGCGTTGTATTTATAGAAAATTATGATATGGAGATCGGTAAAATCCTTACTAGAGGCTGTGATGTATGGCTGAATAACCCCCGCCGCCCTAATGAGGCCAGTGGAACGTCAGGAATGAAGGCTGCCATGAATGGCGTGTTAAATTGCTCAATACTTGATGGCTGGTGGCCTGAAGCCTGCCAGCATGGTATTAATGGGTGGGCAATAGGGGATGAAGTAGTTCTTAATAATGAATTAGAGCAAGATGAAAAAGATGCAAAGGCCCTCTATCAAGTTTTATTAGAAGAAGTGGTCCCCACTTATTATACAGAACCCACAAAGTGGCGAGAGATGATGCTTGCCAGTATTCAATCGACAAAAACGTTTTTTTCTGTAGATCGAATGGTGTTAGAATATTACGATAAACTATACTGTTAAGCTTAAATTGCCCCATAATCTAACACAATCTAATCAATTGGCTAAATAAACTAGATAAACTATTTAAGGAATACAAGATATTAAATTATGAAAAGACAGGAGGTTTAACATGAACTTCGAAAGATCTGGTGGCATATTATTACACCCTACATCCTTACCATCAAAGTATGGCATAGGAGACTTAGGGAAAGATGCATACAACTTCATTGATTTTTTATATCAAGCAAAGCAAAAATTATGGCAAATACTTCCCCTTAATCCCACAGGATATGGGGAATCCCCCTACCAATGCTTTTCTGCCTTTGCAGGTAACCCCATGTTGATTAGTATAGATCTATTGATGGAAGAGGGTCTGTTAACAGAGGGAGATATTGAAGAAATGCCCAACTTTAACCAAGACAAAATAGCATTTGAAAGGGTAAAAAGCTATAAAGAAAAATATTATAGAAAAGCTTATGTAAACTACAAGAGAAGGCAAACAAGCAAAGAGCATCAGGAATATAGGGAAAATAATTTAGAATGGTTACCAGATTTTTGCTTTTTTATGGCATTGAAGAATCATTTTCATGGTCTGCCATGGAATAAATGGGAAGAAGCAATTGCTTTTAGAGAAAAAAAGGCATTAATAGAGTATGAAAGGTTACTAGCAGAAGAAATACAATATCAAGAATTTCTTCAATTCCAGTTTTATAAACAATGGCAAAACCTTAGAAAATATGCTAATGAAAAAGACATTAAAATTATAGGCGATATACCAATTTTCGTCTCCTATGACAGTAGTGATGCATGGGTTAACCCTCATCTTTTTGCGTTGGATGAAAAGGGATATCCCAAGTTAGTTGCTGGTGTACCACCAGACTTATTTTGTGAAAAAGGGCAGCTTTGGGGAAATCCTCATTTTAACTGGGACCATATGAAAAAAGATAACTATAAGTGGTGGCAATTACGTTTTGAAAAACTACTAGAACTAGTGGATATCATCAGAATAGATCATTTTAGAGGATTCGAGGCCTATTGGGAAATACCGGCTCAAGCAGAAACAGCAGCAACCGGTAGGTGGGTAAAGGCACCAGGAGATGAACTATTTACAATTGTTCATGAAAACTTAGGAAAGCTCCCAATAATCGTAGAAGACCTTGGGTTTATTACACCAGAAGTGATTCAACTAAAAAATAAGTTTCAGTTTCCAGGAATGAAAATTCTACAGTTTTCATTTGGCAAAGATAATGCTGAAACCGAAAAACCCCATGGTTTTGAAGACTTTTCCATCGTCTATACAGGAACCCATGATAATGAAACCACTGTTGGGTGGTATAAAAGCATCGTAGAAGAGCAGAACTTAGAAGTAATTGAGACCTTAGAAAAACAATATAATATTAAGACAGACTTATCACCAGAGGAGGTTTGTTGGAAGCTAATAGAGATCGCCTATAGAGTGAAATCTATATTTACAATTATTCCTCTTCAAGACATATTAACATTAGATAACAGTGGTAGAATGAACAGGCCAGGGACAATAGGTGATAACTGGGACTGGAGATATAGACCAGAAAAAATAACAAGAGAAGTTATCGAAAAACTTGCACAGTTGGTAAAACAATACAACAGGTAGTAAATAAAAAAAGCAACTTAGAATAGCAACTAAATAATGATAAGCGCCCTTTATGGTTATTGTAGCAAAAAACTGCTGAATATGACAAACAACCTAAAGAAATTTTAGCCTTTAACAGTTTTACTTATTCGACATAATTGAGGAAATTTGATATTATTATAATGATGATATAAGTAAGGATGAAAATTTTAAGAGAAGGAAGATCGCCTATGAAAGTAACCATAAGGGATGTAGCAAGGTTGGCAGAAGTTTCTCCATCAACGGTTTCAAGAGCCTTAAAGAATAGTTCCCTAATAAGTCAATCTACAAAAGACAGGATCATTAATGCCGCAAATGAATTAGGATATCACCCTAACGAGATTGCCAGAAGCTTAGCAAAACAATCATCCTATACTTTAGGTCTAGTTTTACCAGTAACTGCAGAAGAAAGCCTTGAAAACCCTTTTTTCACACGATTTATATTAGGCGTAACCAGTTATCTAGAAAGTCAAGATTATTCTTTACTATTATCATCAGCTAAGAATGAATCAAATGAATTACAACAAATTCAACGAACCGCCTATTCAAAGCGAGTAGATGGAATAATTTTATTAAACATCAGAGACCAAGATAAAAATATAGCCTTCCTTAAAGAGAAGCAATTTCCCTTTGTCGTAGTAGGGACACCAGAAAATAGAAAAGAAATGTTATGGGTAGACAATGATAATGAAAAAGCCATGTATAATCTTACAAAAGAGCTTATTCTAACACAACATAAAAAAATAGCATTTCTTGGTGGATCAAAAGATTTAATTGTTACTCAAAATAGATTAAAGGGTTATAAAAAAGCGTTACTAGATCATAACATGAAACCAGACCCTTCTTTAATTTTAGAAGTTAATTTTCGTGAAAGTGAAGGATATTACTTTACACAAAAATTGTTAAAGGAAATTCCCGATATCGATGCAATTGTTACGACAGATGATTTAATTGCATATGGGAGCATAAGAGCAATAAAAGAATTAGGGTATCAAATCCCTAATGAAATTTCAATAACAGGGTTTAATAATACAACATTATCCCAATACCTTAAGCCAAGTCTTACTTCAGTTGAAATACATCCCACTAAACTAGGGGCAAACGCAGCTAAACTGTTGGTAAGTTATATAAAAGACAATGAGATTAAAAAGAATAGTTATATTGTCAATACAGAAATTATAAAGAGAAATTCCAGTAGATAAAGCAAACACGTATTTTCCGTGTTTGCTTTTTTATAACGAATAGGAAAGTTCGACTTTAATTATTATTAAAATAAGAGAACTTTACGTGATGAGTTTCAAGATAAGCAGATAACCAATTTAATGGATTAAATTGTGTAAGTCGCTTAGTTTTTTCACCTAAAGTCATCCTATAAATCTTCCGAAGGAAGACTTTGTTCTATGTTAGAAAGGTAAATACCATAACTTTCAACTCATATCCAAGTTACTGAAATATTATTCAAATATGAAAGTCATAAAAAGAACTAAATATAACGAAGATTCAGAATAAAAATATTGACAAACTAATATAATTAAAATATACTTATTATAAGGGTTTGCAAACGGTTGCATAACTATAAAATTTATCAAAACTAGGGCTAAAGATAATATGGAGGAATAAAAATATGAATAAGCATGCAATTGAACATCGGCCTAAAAGTAGCTATTGTTACGCTTATGACGAAGAAACAATACATATTAGATTAAGAGCTGCTAAGAATGATGTGAAAAGCGTAACTTTAATTTATGGTGATAAATATCAATGGGAAGACTGCAAAGAAATTGAAATGGAGGCAAGCTATTTTGATCATCTCTTCCAATACTTCGCAGTAGCCATTAAGCCTGTTAATAACCGATTAGCTTATTATTTTAAAATAGAAGGTATAGATGAAATACTATTCTATACAGAGGGCGGGTTAGTAAAAAACATAGATAATAAGTACCTAATATTCCTTCAATTTCAGTATCCCTACTTAAACAAAGCAGATATCCATATAACGCCAGATTGGGTCAGAGATACTGTATTTTATTCAATCTTTCCAGAGAGATTTTATAATGGAAATTCTTTAATCAATCCTGATCCTTTAACGCCTTGGGGCCAAAAGCCTACTTATATGGATTTTTATGGTGGAGACTTAGAAGGAATTATAAAAAAAATAGAACATTTACAAACACTAGGGGTAAATGCAATCTACTTAACACCTATTTTTCATTCACCAACAAATCATAAATATGATACAATAGATTATTTTAAAGTAGATCCACATTTTGGAGATTTAGATACATTAAAAAGACTAGTAACCGAATGTCATCAAAGAAACATAAAAGTAGTGCTAGACGCAGTATTTAATCATAGTGGATATTTGTTTCTTCCCTTTCAAGATGTTATTGAAAAGGGTAGTAAGTCAAAGTATTATGATTGGTTTCATATTAAAAAATGGCCTATAGAACATGAACCACCAAGCTATGACACCTTTGCCTTCGTGGCCAGTATGCCAAAATTGAATACACAAAATCCAGAGGTAAGAGAGTACTTATTAAAGGTTGGACGATATTGGATAGAAGAGGCAGATATTGATGGTTGGAGGCTAGACGTTTCAGATGAAATAGATCATGAATTTTGGCGGCATTTCAGAAGTACAGTAAGAACAGTTAAACCAGATATATTTATTATAGGAGAAGTGTGGCACGACCCTTCCCCTTGGTTAAAAGGGGATCAGTTCGATGCAGTAATGAATTACACTTTTTTAAGAAATTGTATAGGCTATTTTGCAAATGAAGAACTTTCAGACCTACAGTTTAAAGAATATACTAATGAAATGCTAATGAAGAATACCCAACAGGGTAATGAAGTTTCCTTTAATTTATTAGATAGTCATGATACACCAAGATTTTTAACAAGATGTAGAGGAGACATTAAAAAACTTTTACTGGCAGCAACATTCCAATTAACCTTTATAGGTGCTCCGTCAATTTATTACGGAACAGAAATAGGTATGGAGGGGGGAGCAGATCCCGACTGTAGACGAACAATGGAGTGGAATACAAACAATTGGAATATAGAAATTTTTAATTATTATAAAAATCTTCTTGCAGTAAGAAGAAAGTATAAAGCCTTAAGAAGGGGTAACTTTAAATGGGAGAACTATGAAGGGATATTAGCCTATTCTAGAGCGATTCCAGGGGAAAAGGTTATCGTTATGATAAATAATCATAATAGTATAAAGACTATTAATTTTAGTAATGAAGACTTTAGGGGATTTAAAGATATTTATACAGAAAAACCAGAAGTAATTGATAAGTTAGAACTAAAACCCTATTCCAGTAGAATATTTATAAAATTGGAAAAACATAATTGACAGCTGCTTCCAGTAAAGTATATAATTATATTAGGGCAATTATGCAAACGGTTGCATGATTATATAAAATGATAAGGGGGAAAATCATGAAAAAGTTAATAAGTTACCTAATGATTTTAGTATTAGTATTTTCCTTAACTGCTTGCCTTTCTAGACCTCAACAGGTTGATCATGGAGATCAAAATCAACCTGAAAAAGAATCAGGTGAGTTGGTACCAGAAGAAAATGCAAAACTAGTTGTTTGGGAAAGTGAAGGCTCTGAAGGAAGATTTTTAGAGTATGCAGCTAAGCAGTTTACTGAAAAGTATGGTGTTGAAGTTGTATTTGAAGCAGTTACCCATTCAGATTCAAGAAATAGATTAGCACAGGATGGTCCAGCAGGAGTAGGAGCCGATGTTTTTGCTGCGCCCCATGATCATACTGGAGAATTAGTAGCTTCGGGCTTAATCATTCCAAATGATCTTTTTGAAGATAGAATTAAAAGTGAGTTTCTACAGGGAGCAATTGATGGAGTTTCCTATCAAGGAGTATTATATGGATATCCAACAGCAATAGAGACCTATGTATTATTCTATAATAAAGAACATATAGAAGAGGCACCTAAATCTTTCAAAGAAGTAATCGAATTCTCCAAGAACTATAACAATCCAAGAGAGAATAAGTTTGGTTTTATGTGGGATGTCGGAAACGCATATTACTCCCATAGCTTTATCGCAGGTAGTGGTGGATATGTATTTGGAGCGGGTGGAACAGATAAAACTGATATCGGCTTGAATAATGAGGGAGCAGTAGTAGGTGGAAATGAAATACTTGCTTTCCAAGAAATATTGCCTGTAAAAACAGATGATACAAACTATCAAGTATTGGATGGTTTGTTTGCCGAAGGTAAAGTAGCAATGGTTATTAATGGACCATGGGCAATCGTAGGTTATCAAGAGGCTGGAATAGACTTTGGTATTGCACCACTTCCGACTCTTTCTAACGGGAAAAATCCTGCAAGCTTCTCTGGAATTAGAACAATGTTTGTAAGTGCTTATACAAAGTATCCAAACGCAGCTAAATTATTTGCAGACTTTGTTACGACAGATGAAATGTTATTAAAACGATATGAAATAACTAAGCAAATACCACCAGTAATATCATTAATGTCAGAAGATATCATTAAAAATGATCCATTAGTAGCACCCTTCTTAGAACAGGCTCAATATGCAGTACCAATGCCTTCAATTCCACAAATGGGAGTAGTTTGGGAACCCTATGCAAGAGCATTCCAAATTATGTGGAATAATAATATCCCACCACAAGATGCCCTAGATGAAGCTGTAAATACCATTAAGGATGCTATCAAAACTCAATAAAGAATATGGCAATATAAATAGCAAAATCTAGTCATTTGTTCGTCGCAAATGACTAGATTTTTTAAAAAAATTAGGAGGGAAGATTTATGAATAAGCCCAAAAAAGCTGCAATACTGTCACTACTATTTATGGGGTTAGGGCAATTCTATAATAAAGAAAAGATAAAAGGAATCATTTTTGCCGCTATAGAAATTTTCATTCTAATAAATATCCCCTACTTTACCTATTCTTTTTGGGGTTTAATAACATTAGGAGAAACACCACAGTACTTTTATAATGGCTTAGCCTATGGAGATCATTCCATATTTCTATTAATACAAGGAATTATAGCAGTATTAGTAATTTTTATATTTATTTTAATCTATATACTTAATGTTACAGATGCTCAAAGAACTGCAATAGCTCGAGAAAAAGGTATCAAACCAATGAGTTTTAAGAGTTTTGTAAAATACTCATTTGATAAGTATTTCCCATATATTATTCTAACCCCATGCTTTATATTAATGCTATTTCTTACAGTATTACCTTTACTATTTTCCATATCAATTGCATTTACAAACTATGCCGCACCCTTTAAGCTACCACCTAAAAATCTTGTCGATTGGGTAGGGTTTGAAAATTTTAGGAACCTAGTTAATATGCCAATATGGAATAGTACTTTTATAGGAGTTGCCATATGGACCGTTATATGGGCAGTGTTGTCGTCAGTAACAAGTTATTTTGCAGGTCTATTTTTAGCCCTATTAATTAATGCAAAAGAAGTGAAACTCAAGAAATTTTGGAGAAGTATATTTATATTACCCTATGCAATACCTGCCTTTATATCAATATTAGTAATGAGACTGATGTTTACAGGTTTAGGTCCCATTAATAGTATCGTAGTAAGCTTAGGTTTTGAAAGAGTACCTTGGTTAACCAACTCAACCCTTGCAAAAGTTATGCTCATACTAGTCAATATTTGGTTAGGCGCACCATATTTTATGGCATTAATGTCGGGTATTTTAACAAATGTGTCTAATGATTTGTATGAAGCAGCTGATATAGATGGAGCAACAAGATTCCAAAAATTCACTAAAATTACATTACCCTTAGTCTTTCATGCGACATCACCACTGTTGATCCTCAGTTTTACCCATAACTTTAATAACTTCATGATTATATTCTTATTAACCAGCGGTAATCCAGCAAATCCAGCTTACCGTTATGCTGGAGATACCGATATTCTCATTTCATGGATTTATAAGCTAACATTAGAGCAAAATCAATTCCACATGGCATCGGTTGTATCAATACTCATATTTATATTTATTGCAACAGTATCCGCATTAACATTTTCTAAAACAAAATCCTTTAAAGAGGAGGATCTAATGCAATGACAGTAAAGATAAAAGAGAATAAACCTTCTAGCCAATTGCAAGATAATGGAACTAAAAGCACCCATCATTCAACTAAAAATTTTAAGATAAGCGATATATTTGTAAAAATATTAATCTATTTTATGCTACTGACGATATCTGTTATTGTAATTGTGCCAATTATATGGATAGTTGGAGCCGCCTTTAATCCAGGCAACAGCCTGTTCAGTTCCACTATAATACCCAAAAACTTCAGTACAGTCCACTTTAGAACCCTCTTTAGAGAAACAGACTTTCCTATTTGGTACAAGAACACATTAAAGATCGCAACTATTAATATGTTTGTTTCAGTATTATTAACGACAAGTGCTGCCTATGTATTTTCTAGGTATCGTTTTAAGGGCAGGAAGTTTGGATTAATGACAATGTTAATTTTGCAAATGTTCCCTAGTTTTTTAGCAATGACCGCCATCTATGTCCTCTTATTACAAGTAGGATTATTAAATACCCACATGGGACTAATTTTAGTTTATGCAACTGGGCAAATTCCCTATAATACATGGTTGGCAAAGGGTTACTTTGATGGAATACCAAGGAGTATAGACGAAGCAGCTAAAATCGATGGGGCATCCAACCTAATGATTTTTAGAAAGATCATTCTACCATTAGCAAAACCAATCATTGCCTTTATCGCAATTACCAACTTCATTGGCCCGTGGATGGACTTCATACTTCCAAGATTAATATTAAGAAGCGCTGATAAGAAAACATTAGCCATTGGATTGTGGGAAATGGCAGTACAACAGCATAATACTAAATTTACCGTATTTGCTGCGGGTAGTGTTTTAGTAGCAATTCCAATAACAATTCTATTTATCTATTTGCAAAAACATATTGTAGAAGGTTTAACCAAAGGTGCAGTAAAAAGTTAGGATCATAAGCCAATGTATTTAAAGGAGGTGATATACAAACTGCTATTATTTTCAGTAGGCTAAAATTTTATAATTTAGAGGAGGTAAAAACAATGAGTAATTTTATTCAGAAGGGATTATTCAGAAAAAGAGTTAGCCTAGTTATACTGACCTTAGTGATTGTCATTGCAAGTATAGGATTTCAACCTAGTGAAACAGAAGCATCTACAGGTTATCAAGGGTTAGGACCCATCACTCCCAAGGACACAGTTTATCAGATTTTAACAGATCGTTTCTATGATGGAGACTTGTCCAATAATATCCCCCCAGGTTTTGACCCATCACTTTTTGATGGAACAGGAAATGATTTAAAGCTCTATCAAGGGGGCGATTGGCAGGGAATCATAGATAAAATTCCATACCTAAAGGGAATGGGAATTACAGCAGTTTGGATTTCAGCCCCCTATTCAAATCGTGACACCGTTATAAACGACTATCAACCAAATGGCTCAATTGATAGGTGGACAAGCTTTCACGGCTATCATGTAAGAAACTACTTTGAAACAAACAAGCACTTTGGCGAAATGCAAGACTTCATTGCCTTGAGGGATGCCCTTCACAGTAATGGAATAAAGTTGGTAATCGATTTTGTTGCAAATCATACAAGTAGGTGGCAAAATCCTACAAGAAACTTCGAACCAGAAGACGGAAGGCTATATGAACCAGCTAAAGACAGTAACGGTAACTATATTTTTGATAGTAATGGTAATACATACGACCATAATGGTGACGGTAAAAGAGAGTATCTATTGGCAGATCCCCATAATGATATTAATGGATTCTTTCACGGTTTAGGTGATCGAGGAAATGATAATTCTAGATTTGGATTTAGACATAAGGAACTAGGGTCCTTAGCAGATTTCTCTCAAGAAAATGAACTTGTAGTACAACACTTAGAAAAAGCAGCGCTATTTTGGAAGTCAAAGGGGATTGACGGTATAAGACACGATGCGACACTTCACATGAACCCGGCATTCGTGCAAGGGTTTAAGGATGCAGTTGACTCAGCTCCCGGAGGTCCGATTACCCATTTTGGCGAATTTTTTATTGGTAGACCAGACCCTAAATATGATGAATATAGAACATTCCCAGACCGTACCGGCGTTAATAATTTAGATTTCGAATATTATAGAGTAGCTACAAATGCATTTGGTAACTTCTCAGAAACAATGACAGCCTTTGGGGAAATGATGATTAAAACAAGTAATGACTACATTTACGAGAATCAAGCAGTTACCTTTATCGATAATCACGATGTTACCCGTTTTAGATATATTCAACCTAATAATAAGCCCTATCACGCTGCTATAGCTACATTAATGACATCAAGGGGAACCCCAAACATTTATTACGGTACAGAACAATACCTAAGTGCTGCCGATGCCAGTGACATTGCAGGCAGAGTGTTTATGCAGCGGGAAACAGATTTCAATACAAATACCACTGCTTATAAAACAATTAAAATCTTATCCGATTTAAGACAACAGAATGAAGCAATAGCCTATGGAACAACAGAAATTTTATACAGTACAAATGATGTATTAGTATTTAAGCGTCAATTCTATAATAAGCAAGTCATTATTGCCGTAAATAGACAGCCAAACCAGAGTTTCACTGTTCCAGCTTTAAATACGACTTTACCAACAGGTACATATCAAGATGTACTAGGCGGTTTATTACTTGGTAAATCGGTGTCTGTTACAAATGTGGGGGGACAAAACAGAATAGGAAGTTTCACCTTAGCAGGTGGTCAGGTTAATGTATGGTCCTATAATCCTTCATTAGGTACAACAATACCTAGAGTAGGGGATGTTGTATCAACTATGGGTAGAGCAGGTAACTTAGTCTATATTTACGGTACTGGGCTAGGGGGCGCAGTAACAGTTAGATTTGGCAATACACAAGCACAGGTGGTTAGTAATAACAACGAAGTGATAACGGCAATTGTTCCAAATACAACGCCAGGAATTCAAAATATCACAGTTACAAAAGGTGGCAATACAAGTAATCCTTTTAGATACCATGTTCTTTCGGGGGACCTTGTTCAAGTAATCTTTAAAGTAAACGCCCAAACAAATATGGGAGAGAATATTCACGTTGTGGGTAACATCCCCGAACTAGGAAGCTGGAATCCAGATCTCTCAACAGAGGCGATGATGAATCCCCACCATCCTGAATGGTTTTTACCAGTAAGTATTCCTCGGGGTACAACCTTTGAATTTAAGTTTATTAAAAAGGATCAAAGTGGAAATGTAATTTGGGAAAGTGGTAGTAATAGAAGTTTTACCTCATCTAGTAGTCCTACAGGAGTAAGTGATACACCAGTTTATAATTGGCGAAATTAATATAAAAAAGGATTGGGTATCCCAATCCTTTTTTATATTAAAAACATGCTAAGCAGAAACGATCTCAAGAATAATGGCACTATTTTTAAGGACTATCTCACCCTTTTCAATCATAATGGGGCTACCATCAACTAAGTTAGTGTAGTTTCCATCGGGCAATTCAACTTTAATTGTGCCTGCTTTATTCTCTACATTAAAAATACCTGCAAGAATCTTATTATTAATCTCATAGGTGGCGTAAATAACCCCTTTCTTATCAATTCTATGTATATGATAATATCCATTAGCAAAAATGGTTTTCTGTTTTATTTTATATAGATTTTTTAGATAATCAACAAAATCATCATTTAAATTATCCCAACTTATAGGATCTAGATCAAATAAACTAGGTCTATGGATCTCCTGAGCTTCCTGCCCTGCATATAAAAGAACAGGGCCTTTTTGAAAATACATAAATGCAGTCCAAATTTTTAATAAGTCCCCATTAGGAATTAGTGTTTTGATTCTAGATTGATCATGGTTTTCTATAAACCGTAATTTCGCATAATTATTAGGATAGATATATTCCTGCTGTCTTATCTTTTCTAAATAATCCTCCAGCGTATTGCGACCCTCTAAGTAATTCTTAAAATATAAAAAACCATCATAATCATAGGTTATATCAAAAGCTTGATAGCTCTCAGAGTCAGAAGCAGCATAATAACCTTCCCGACGTACATCACTTACAAAATGAGGTTCAACTGTTTCAGATAGCCATAAAACATCCTCTTTAATCTTTGCAACCTCTTCCCGAGCCATAAGCCAAAAATCAATGGGGACAAGGGAGGCAACATCACATCTAAAACCATCTACCCCTAAACTAACCCAATACTTAAGGGTATCAATGAGTTCATGCCATAATTGGATGTTAGAAAAATCTAAGTCAATAATGTCATACCAGTCACCGACTTTATTACCAACTCTACCATTTTTCATGTAGAAAAACTCGGGGTGCTTATGATAAAGGTCAGAATCAGGTGAGGTGTGATGAAAAACAACATCAATCATACACTTCATACCCAAGTGGTGAATTGATTCCACTAGTTTCTTAAAGGAGGTTAAGTCACCATATTCAGAGTTAATTTCTCGATAATTTTGAATTGCATAAGGACAGCCAAGGGATCCTTTTTTGTTTTTAACACCGATAGGGTGAATAGGCATAAGCCATATAATATCTACCCCTAAGTCTTTAATTCTAGGAAGGTCATCAAGTAAGGCATTGAAGGTACCAACCCCACAGTGATTTCTTACGTATACAGAATAAATAACATGATTTCGTAAAGTCATAGGTGATGATTTAGCCATAAAAACTCCCCCTTACATGGTTAGTAAAAAGCCTAACTTCATTATAGCATATTATGCAATCGGTTGCATTATATTTCCATCAATATCCTTATTATTTTTAAAATATGATTGAGGCAATTGAATCATCTCATAACAATGAACTTATATATAACTTATCAAATATGAGGTTGAGTTGCCATTATGGATAACAGGTAGCCGAAATTTTAATTTCAAGACAGTCCCTTGTTATAACAATAGGAATCATCTACTTTGATATTATATAAAAAAACTTCTGTAAATAGTTTCAATATAAGCTTCAATATAAGCAGATAAGCAATTTAATTTGGATTTAATTGTGTAAGTCCCTTAGTTTCTTTATCTAAAGTCATACTTGAGATCTTTTTAAGATAGACTTTGTTATAAATTTGAATACTAACTATAAATGTTTATAAAAGCAACACAAAAATCCAACTATTAGAATGTAGGTTTCTAACATCATTTATATTATTCATAGAAGATTAAGCAGTGAAGTTTTCATTTTGCATTAATCTAATTTTAAATTAATGATGCAATTCCGCTAGGATGCAATTCCGTTAGGATGCAATTTTTCTAGTGATGCAATTCTTTTAGTAATGCTATTTCTCAAGTGGTGCAATTTCCTCAATTACTATGATAAAATAATATAAGCAGCTAAATTGTCATAAAACAGAAAGAAGGTTAATGATGAAAAATAAGACAATTAAATATACTACAACCCTAACAATATTAAGTATTACACTGCTAGGTATTATAGTAGGTATCTTTTGGGCTGGAAAAGCCCATTACGGACTAATTCTTGGACTATTCTTGACCCTATCGGTTGGCTATCGTGGGGGTTATACCTTAAAAGAATTAATAAAAATGATGGAGTCTGGTGTGAAAAAAGCAATGATTGTCCTTGTGATTATGGGCTTGATCGGTATGCTTTCAGCCCTTTGGATGAAGAGTGGAACAATACCAGCAATGATGCTTCTAGGATTTCAGTATCTTACAAAAATGAACTTTCTATTGGCAACCTTCTTAATCACATCTGTAATTTCATTGGTATTAGGAACTTCTATTGGTACGATGACGACAATAGGAATACCCCTAATGGAGATTGGAAATGCCATAGGGTCACCTCTACCAGCAGTTGCAGGAGCCATCATTTCAGGTGCCTATATAGGAGACCGTACCTCACCTATGTCCAGTAGTGCTAACCTAACAGCAGCAGTAACTGAGACAAAGTTAATGGATATGATTAAAGAGATGCTAAAAACATTACTTCCTGTGGGCATCATTTGTATAGTAGCCTACTACCTACTAGGAAATGCCTATGCCGTTAATGGAGAAGTTTATCAAAGGGTAGAAGAAATAAAACATTTAATGAATAGCTATTTTACAATTCAATGGTATAGTTTAATTCCACCATTAGCAATTATATTATTGGCTCTATTTAAAGTACCAATCCTATACTGTTTAATGACGGGACTTATGAGTAGCATGGTCCTTGTCTTATATAGCCAGAATGTTGGTATAGTTGAGCTGATGGAGGTTATGGTAAAGGGATATATTGCCACAAATATTCAGGTAGCAGAACTGCTATCAGGTGGAGGACTAGTATCAATGAAAAATGTTCTAATTATCATTACTGCTTCAACTGCTTTAAATGGTTTAATGGAATCTATGGGGATGCTAGAGCCTTTAATGAAAAATTTCCTTAAAGGAATTAAAAATTCAGGGCATCTAATTTATAAGACCGCCACTTTAAGTATTATGATTTCGGCAGCCACCTGTAATCAAAGTTTAGCAATTATTATACCCAGTAGATTTTTAAGGGAAGAATATATAAAGAGGGAAATAGCTACAGAAAAATTGGGTAGAACGATAGGCGATTCAGGAGTTGTTTCAGTTGGATTAATTCCCTGGAATGTTAATGCCATAGCTATTACATCTATACTGGGGGTACCGACACTACAATATCTACCCTATGCTTTTTTATGTGTATTATTACCTATCGTTACTGTTATTTATGGTTTTATCGAAACGATAAAAGAATCTAAAGGAATAGAAAAAATAGAGGAAAGGACTTAGTCCCTTCCTCTATTTTTTCTTGAAGACATTTAAAAGAATAAAAAAATCATTCCTTTATCAAAAAAACTCAATTACTAATCCTACTTTAGGGTATGTATAATTTATTATTAGAAGTCATATATATGGAAAATATTCTGTAGTCAAAAACGATTAAAGATTTAAGGGGTGTAGATATTTCAATCCTAATTTAATACTACTTAATCCATAGAAAGGAAGGATCTTTTGTTTCAAGAAAGTTTAATATTTATGAACCCAGAGCAGTTTAATATATTTAAAACGATTTTTTTAAGTATATTACTAGAGGCCCTGCCCTTTATCATAGTTGGGGCAGTTATTTCTGCCATTATCCAAGTATTCCTTACACCAGAAAAAATTAATAAAATAATACCTAAAAATCGGGGAGGAGCTATCTTAACAGCCAGTCTTTTAGGGTTTATCTTCCCTGTTTGTGAATGTGCAATTATTCCTATAACCAGAAGTTTAATTAAAAAAGGGATGCCCCTTCATGCTGCTATTTCATTTATGCTGGCAGCACCCATACTTAACCCTATAGTCTTATTGTCTACTTATTATGCCTTTAGAGGATATACTGTTTATCTTCTACTTAGGGCAATAATGGCTTTTATCCTAGCAACAATAATTGCCTATGTGATTGGAATTACTACTAAGGGAGACCAATTGCTAAATTATCACCATAATACCCATAACCATAACCATAACCATTATCACAACGGTTGCGGTTGTTGTAGTGATTTTGGTCATTCCCATAATAAGTTAAATAGAGTAGATCATGTGTTGGAAGTAATCAATCATACAGGTCATGAATTTTTTGATGTTGGTAAATTTTTAATTTTAGGTGCCTTTATGTCGGCCTTAATTCAAGTTTATGTTCCCCGTAGCCTACTACTTAATATTGGGTCTGGTAATATTTTATCAATAATAATCATGATGGCTTTAGCCTTTATTTTGTCCCTATGTTCAGAGGCAGACGCCTTCATAGCAAGAACCTTTGTAGGTCAATTTACCACAGGCTCAATATTAGGCTTCATATTAATGGGACCAATGTTAGATATAAAAAACACCCTTATGATGATGGGAACCTTCAAAGGAAAGTTTGTTCTGAAGCTTACAGGATTAATTATACTCTGTACGTTTTTGATGGCAAATATTATTAATTTCATAGGAATATAGTATGGAGGTATATGATGAAGTTAATGGGTAGAATAACATCGCTAATTCAGACAGTAATATTAATTTCTTTTAGTTATTTCATATATAGTTTAATTAAAGACAACACCATATTGTATTACATTCATCCTAGAATGGTACCTGCATTGTATTTTACAATAATTATTTTAGTGATATTAGCCTTTAATGAAATTTCTAAACTACTAAAACCAACCCCCTCCTCAAGAGGAATAAAGTTATTCCATTTAATATTTTTAATTACCCTTTTCGTCGGTTTTTTTTCTGAACATAGACCGATAGATTATCATTCAATAGAGTTGAGGGGAATCAATTATAGAGGAATAGAAAGTGAAAAAACACCAATAGATAAAGAGGAAGATTTCATCATCCCTATAATTAATAGTAAAGTGTCTTTAGGGGCAGAATCTTACATAGAAAATCTTACAAATATAATATATAATTTTAGTTATTTTCATGGAGCAGAAATTGAGGTAGAGGGTTTCATTTATCGAAAAGACCATTACGATGTTAATCAGTTTGCCATTGCAAGAGTAGCCATTCAATGTTGTGCAGCCGATGCCGAAATCTTAGGGCTTCTAAGCCATTGGGAATATGGTAATGAATTACCAGAAAACACTTGGGTTAGGATAACGGGTAATCTTCAGTCCTTCCAGTACTTTGATGAAACTTTAAAGAGAGAAATTGCTACACCAATTATTATTGTAGAAGAATTAGAGGAAATAGATGAACCCGCAAATCCATATGTATATCAATAAAAAAAGGTGCCAATGGCACCTTTTAAACAGGAATAAAGTTTTAAATTGGAATAAAGATATTTTTAATATAGTCTAGACTAGAAATAAAGAAATCCCCTAGACCAGTATTTAACTCAAACCAATAAACAATTAACCCAAATATGATTGCGGGTACAGTTGTGATGATGGAAGCCCATAAAGCAGAACGTCGATCAATTGCAATTAAAGGAAGTAACGCATCACCATCTTGAGAAATTACATTAGCAAATAAAGCTGCAAATGGCACTAGACCTCTTGTAAATAGGGCAACAAAGATAATCTGGGGTCCACAACCAGGAATTAAACCTATGGTTGCACCAATAAGAATAGATAGAAAACCAGTTGCTAATAAGGCTGTTTCAATCATTTGTTCACCTGCAGCATAATCTCCTCCACCCATTGCTAAGATTACTAACTCATAGGCTAAAAATCCAACAAATACCCAAGTAATAACAAAGGCTGTGTCTTGAGCATTGTGGATAATCGTCTCCTTTAAAGACATTAGCTTTAACTCAGTTTCTTCATGGGTATCGTCTTGTAAAAACTTCTTACCCATAATCATCATTAAAATAGAGAAGATGGTTCCAGTTACACCAATCACTAATCCTAGGTTAGGAATAGGCAATTCATTTACTTCAAATTGTAATAGATCCATTACTCCTAAAACAAGACCAACTGCAATAAAGATCCAATAGAGATAATAACTATTATGGGTAAATTTATAGCCAAAGGTATCTTGACTCTGATGCCCTTTTAGGTTGTGGTGAAGTGCAAGGTCAATTTCATCCCCTTCATGGTGGCCAATATGGGAAATCTGTTGGTTAGCAGAATCCCCAAGCTGTTTAAATTCCATTTGATGAATCGTGTGATCTGCATCATCATGTAATTTTCTCACTTCATCCTTGTGGAGTTTTCTTTCATTATAACGGTCGAGAATATTCTTACCAATTCCAGTCATATCTACGATATAACCAGTAATGATGGCTACTACAAAAGAAAGTGCACTTACAATTAAAAATTGCTTTGGATGACTGGCGATAATAACAAAAGCCGAATCCCCCATAGTGGCCACTAAAGTAGCAATGACAGTACCAAAGGTTACCACTTTCTTAAAAAATAATGGCATCACAAATATAGCACCACCGCAACCAGGTGTTAGTCCCAAAAGGGCACCGATTACAGGTTGCCATTTTTTTGAGTTACCAATAGAAGAAATAAAACTTCCCGACTTCTTATAGTTAAAATAACCGAATATAATCAAGACAGCTCCCACAAAAGCTCCAACCTCTAGAAATGCCGCCTCTGCACTATCAATAATTAGTTCTAAAATAGTTGTTAACAATAAAAAACCCCCTTCCATATCTAGTGTTGAATATTATACCCAGATAAAAGAGGATTTTAACATAAAAGGTAAGTTGCTACAATATTTTTTTGAAGTACAATTTTACTGTTCCCGACGTTTTTTACTAAAACTTTCCCTAATTTCTTCATCTTGGTGAATTTCTGAAGAAATTTCCCAGTGAATAACATAAGTAAGGATGATTCTTAATACGATAATCGCAGCCAAAACCTTTATTTCATCTATTGTCCGCACTAAAATGGTACGTAAGACTTCGCCCCCCAGTTTAAATTCCAAACCTAAGGCTAAACCTTTAGCCAACTCGATTTTGATACAGGTGTCATTAAATTTAAGTTTTTGTTTCACATAATTGAAAAAGCTTCTTATACCAGAGTAACCAATAATAAAGATACCAATTACCTCTAAAACCAGTATTGTATAAATTACAAAGGTTTCCACATAATGCTCTATAATATGAACCATTTTTAGCCTCCAAGAAACTGTTTTTTCTATAGTTACTATGATAGTTATTATGTCCAGTTTTATATAATTAATAAAACTAAACTAAAACTTAAATAAGCGGATAAAACCTAAAGTAATTAAGATGATCCCTGGTATTAGGGGAGTGCGTTTACCAAGATGAGTCGCAAGAAATTGTTTTCCAAGATGCATACCAGTAAATAATAAAAGCAAGTTCATGACTGCTACAATTCCTAGGGTAACAAATATAATAGTAAAAGAAGAAATTGATACAGCAACCCCTACAGCCAGAGAATCAATAGCCAAAGCAAACCCTAGAAGAATAGCTTCTTTAGTATCAATTTCCCCTGATATATCCAAGTCTGCATCGAAAGGACTACGCAGAATGTTAATTGCAACACCTAAAGATTTAATACTAAATGTTGCAATTGAGGTGACCTCATCAGATTGATTGGTAGGGAATTTGTAGTTTAACCAACCTTGAGTAAAATACCATAGTCCGATAATTAGTATTGTAATGGCCCCAAGAATTTCAGAAGTACCAGGTAGTACAAATCGACTTAGTAGATTTCCAGCAAAAAAGCCTATACTTAACAAAGCTACAGAAATAAAATCGAGAATAAGTACAGAACGTAGGGGAACTTTAATATCCCTTATACCATAAGCAACACCTACGCTAAAACTATCTATACTAATCGCTATGGCGATTAAAATGCCCTGTAGCATAAGATCCCTCCTTATTAACCTAAAGTCTATATGTTAATAGGGTATGAGTTCTGTCGAAATAAGGTGATAGATTACCTGTAGATTAGCAGATAAATTATATTTACAATTACAAAGTGCAGAAGTATAATTGGAAGAGAGTGACATATAAAAGGGGAGAATGAAGAGATGTTTAAGGACAGAAGAGTATTGGCTACCATAGCTATATTGATGACAATTATTTTTTGGGGAATATCTGCCTCAAGCAATAAGATTGTATTAAGGGAAGTTCCACCAGCAACACTGGCGTTAATTAGATTTACCATTGCTACCTTTGTTTTATTTATTATCAATAAAATAAAAAATCCTGAAATAAAGTGCCATAAGGTTGATCGGCTTCAAGTGCTTCTATGTGGGGCAGTGGGTGTAACTTTATATTTTATATTTGAGAATTATGGTTTAAGCTATATTAGTGCAGCCAACGGAACAATACTTTTAGCATCAATACCTTTATTTACAATAATAGTGGAAGCTATTATTACTAGAACCCCTATAGAATTAAAAAAAGCAATAGGTGTCATGTTATCAGTCTTAGGAGTCGTTTTTGTTATCGGAAAATCAATATCAGTTAGTAGCAATCCTAATGAAATTCTTGGGAGTCTTTTGATGTTAGGTGCAGCCTTTAGTTGGGTCTTTTACTCAATTATGAACAAAAAACTAGAGGGTAAATACCCTACATTATATCTGTCTTATCAGCAAAACTTATATGGAGCAGTCTTCCTTTTTCCGCTGGCGTTATTAGAACGAAAAAGCTGGCAACCAATAGGAGCAATATCTTGGGTTAACATTATGTACCTAGCATTAATTTGCTCGGCCCTATGCTATTACCTTTATCTATATGCTTTAAATAATTTAGGAGCAACTAAAACAAATATTTATATAAATTTAATGCCTTTGGTGGGGGTTATTGCAGCCTATATTATTTTAGGTGAGAGACTATATTCAATGCAATTAATCGGAGGATTCTTTATTCTACTGGGTATCTATGTAGTTAATTATTTAGGGGATAAAAAGGCTCATAATTCATCATCGGAGGAGGTTAGTCCCCAAATTCAATAAACAACAAAAAAATAACTTGCTCCACAAAAAAAACTATGCTATTCTTTATTTAATAAAACTTTATAATCCTTCAGGGCGGGGCGAAATTCCCCACCGGCGGTAACGCTTAAAGCGAAGCCCGCGAGCCAATAGGCAGATCTGGTGAGACTCCAGAGCCGACAGTATAGTCTGGATGAGAGAAGGTATATATTATTAATATTACGTTGTATTAGTATAAGATTTTTAACTATAGGTTTTTAACTAAGACAAATCTTAATTTATAAATAACATAGTTGTTATTTAATGATAGAGGTACTACTAATTTCTAATTGTCTTACACTAAAATCTTTTAGCCACTAATACATAATATACGTATTATTCTTAAATTAATCATTAATGCCCTGAGGTAAGTCTACCCCAGGGTATTTTATTTTGCCAAAATAGTTAAACTAAAATTAAAAATCAAAAAGAGGTGAAACTATGGAGTATCATCTAATGGAAAGAGCACTACAATTGGCTTCACAAGGTTGGGGGAAAACAAGACCTAATCCTTTAGTAGGGGCCGTTATTGTAAAGGATGGTAAGATCATATCAGAAGGATATCACCATCAATATGGATCAGATCATGCAGAAGTGGATGCCTTAAAAAAACTTAACTTCGACGCTAAAGGAGCTACATTATATGTAAATCTAGAACCTTGCTCCCACTACGGAAAAACACCACCATGCGTTAATGCCATTATAGACAGCAAAATTGCTGAAGTGGTTGTTGGAATGAAGGATCCAAATCCTTTAGTAGCTGGCAGAGGAATTAATATTCTTAGATCAAAGGGGATAAAAGTAGTAACCGGTGTTTTAGAAGAAGAAGCACAAAAGTTGAATGAAGTATTTATAAAGTATATTACTACAGAATTGCCCTTCGTCATCCTAAAAACAGCTATGACATTAGACGGAAAAATAGCCACCCATAGGGGAGATTCTAGATGGATTAGTAACGAAGATTCGAGAACTTATGTTCATGAAATTAGAAATAGAACAGCAGGAATTATGGTAGGTGTTGATACAGTCATTAAAGATAATCCTGCCTTAAATACAAGGATACAAGGGCAAGAAGTCCAGCATCCCCTAAGAATAATTGTTGATAGCAGCTGTCGAACACCATTAAATAGTAAGGTTGTAACAACCGTTAAAGAACAAGCAACTTTAGTGGCAACAACAGAATATGCGTCAGTAGAAAATAGAAAAAGACTAGAGGATGCAGGGGTAGAAGTATTAGTTATACCAGAAGCTAATGGTAAGGTTGATCTAAAACAGCTGATGAAGGAATTAGGTAAAAGAAAAATTGACAGTATTCTTTTAGAGGGTGGTGGCACACTAAACTATTCAGCTTTAGAGGCAGGTATAGTAGATAAGGTTATGAGCTTTATTGCTCCAAAATTGATTGGAGGGAAAGAGGCTATTACTCCAATAGAAGGAAATGGAAAAGAACGAATTTCCGAAGCTTATCAATTAAATAATATATCTTATCGTACTTTTCAAGATGATCTATTGATAGAGGCCTATCTACAGAAGGATCAATAAGAAGGGAAGATGAAAATGTTTACAGGTATTATTGAAGAAATAGGAAGAATAAGAAGTGTTTCCACCAGTGGTGATGGGGCCAGCATTATAATAGAAGCTAAAAAAGTACTTGAAGATGTAAAACTGGGAGATAGTATCGCTACAAATGGGGTTTGCCTAACCGTTAATCACTTCGAAAAAAATTACTTTAGAGTAGATGTGATGGCAGAAACCATGAGAAGAAGCAACCTAGAAACTTTAAGGAGAGGCAGCAAAGTAAATCTAGAACGGGCAGTTGCAGTTGGCGACCGTTTAGGAGGACATTTAGTTAGTGGACATATTGATGATGTGGGAATAATAGAAGGCTATGAAAAAGAAGATAATGCAATTTGGATTACTATTAAACCGCCACAATTATTAATGAAGTACATCATTTTAAAGGGTTCTATAGCAATAGATGGAGTAAGTTTGACAGTAGCCCAGTTAGGGGGAGATCATTTTAAAGTTTCTATTATCCCCCATACAAAAGACGAAACAACCCTTATCGAAAAAGGGGTAGGTCAAATGGTTAATTTAGAATGTGACATGATTGGTAAATATGTTGAGCGATTATTAGGGATGAGCTCTAACCATAGAGAAGCAAAAAAAGAGATTACAATGGATTTTTTAACCCAACACGGTTTTAATCTCTAAACTAAAGGCTAGAGAATTTTAAGCGATAGACAGCGATAGGCTATTAATATAACAGTGATAGTTATTAATATAATGGATAGATTCTTAATTTAGCTGTCGTTTTTGAAGCATACTTAAAGGAGGATATAAAATGAAATATCAGTTTAACACCATTGAAGAAGCCATCGAAGATATACGTAATGGCAAGATGATTGTAGTAGTAGATGATGAAGACCGAGAAAATGAAGGAGATCTAGTAGCAGCTGCAGAACTAACGACTCCAGAAATAGTTAATTTCATGGCTAAGCATGGTAGAGGTCTAATTTGTTTACCAATGACAGAAGAACGATTAAGAGAATTAGATATGCCTCAAATGGTTACTAAAAACACCGATGAGCATGGTACAGCCTTTACAGTTTCAATAGATCATATAGATACCACAACAGGTATTTCAGCCCATGAAAGGGCTCTTACAATACAAAAAACAGTAGACAAAGCAGCAAAAGGATCAGACTTTAAACGGCCAGGACATATCTTCCCCCTTGCAGCTAAAAGAGGTGGAGTATTGGCGAGGTCAGGCCATACAGAGGCTTCAGTAGATTTAGCTCAGTTGGCAGGACTGGCACCAGCTGGGGTTATTTGTGAAATTATGAATGAAGATGGAACTATGGCCAGAGTACCAGAACTAATGGATTTTATTAAGGAACATAACTTAAAAATCATTACAATTGCAGACTTAATTGCCTATCGAAGGAGAACTGAAGAAATTATCAAAAGACAGTCGGAGGCATTAATGCCAACAAAACATGGAGACTTTGTTATTGTAGGATATGAAAACCAATTAAATAAAGAGCATCATGTAGCCTTAGTTAAAGGAGATGTAACTGATGGAGAGCCAGTTTTACTTAGGGTCCATTCAGAATGTTTAACAGGAGACGCCTTTGGGTCCCTAAGATGTGATTGTGGAGATCAGCTAGCCACTGCAATGGAGCAAATAGACAGAGAAGGCAGAGGTGTAATCCTCTACATGAGGCAAGAAGGTAGGGGAATTGGGTTAATTAATAAAATCAGAGCATATAATCTTCAAGATCAAGGATATGATACTGTAGAAGCAAATCTAGCCTTAGGTTTTCCAGAAGATATGAGGGATTATGGAATTGGTGCACAAATACTAAAAGATCTGGGAATTAAAAAGATAAAGCTAATGACAAATAATCCAAGGAAGCTAGTGGGATTATCGGGTTATGACTTAGAAGTAATGGATAGAGTTCCCATTCAAATGAATCATAATGAAAGAAATGAACATTATTTAAAAACAAAACAAAGAAAATTAGGACATATGTTAAAATTTAAAGAGGAGGAACAATAATGAGAGTATATGAAGGAAAATTGACAGCAGAAGGATTAAGAGTAGGTATTATAGTAGGAAGGTTTAACGAGTTTATAGGAAGTAAACTGTTATCAGGTGCTATTGATGCGATTAAAAGACATGGCGGAGATGAGGATGATATTGAGATTACTTGGGTTCCAGGAGCCTTTGAGATTCCTCTAGTAGCAAAAAAGATGGCTAAGTCAGGTAAATATGATGCTGTAATTTGTTTAGGTGCAGTTATTAGAGGAGCTACTCCCCACTTTGATTATGTTTCAAGTGAAGTAACTAAAGGGGTTGCGTTGGTTGGCTTAGAGACAGAAATCCCTACAATTTTTGGCGTTCTAACTGTTGATACAATAGAACAAGCAATAGAAAGAGCAGGAACAAAGGCAGGTAATAAAGGTTTTGAAGCCGCAGTAACGGCTATAGAGATGGCAAACCTTTTAAATGAATTTTAGTAAATGATGAAATTGCATATAAATATTTATATTAATGGTTAGGGGTGTCAAAGCTACAAATCCCATGAAATGTTCACACTATATACTAATAACTTAAAGGTTTTGTACTATAAAGTGTATGTATCATTGTTTAAAAATCCTTTTGGCACTTCAACCATTAATGGGAAATAATATTAATGAAAAACGAATAATGAAAAATGAATATTAATGAAAAATGAATATTAATGAAAAATGCAAATACACCTGCTTAGTGGACAAGAACTATATAGAAGTTAGAAACTTTCATGTTAACAGTTCAATCGGATAGGACTTGTGTCAATCGTGTATACACAAGTCTTAATCTAATTTAAGGATCAATTTTTCTAGTGATTGATTAGACTAAAGAAAAATACCAATAGGTCAGTTTTACATTTCTTATTTCAAATCCTATATTTATCAATCCTATATTTATAAAACATAATTCTGTAAATGGAGGGCAACCTTATAATTATAGTTAGTTAAAATTTGAGACTTTGAAAAGCTTAGGATTAAATGAAATATAAGTTAATATTTTCACAATTTTATCCCAGAAAGACTATAAATATATTGAGAAAGAAAAGCAAAGGGTATATAATATAACAGTATCTTTGTATACAATATTATAACTTTTTTCGGAAATATGTTTTAAATGATAGAAGGGGGAAAAATGGTGGAAAAAACACTTGATTTAAACTTGAAGTCAGCGGAGGAAGGGAAGGACCTCATGAAGGAAACTATTATAGAGGTAAGTGAAAAAGCAAAATTTATGGTTATGTACACTTACGGGGTCATTATACTTTTATCTTCATTAATCTTTAACACGCCACAAGAGATTATGAATGGTATGATTAACATTATCGTTGACCCAAGTATATTAGTATCTGATTATATGCAAATAGGAAATATAGGGGCTGCCTTTTTAAATAGTGGGATGTTAACCCTCTTCTCAATATTCCTTATTAAGAAGAGCAATGTTAAAATGACAGGAACAACAATGGCAGCAGTTTTTACAGTAGCAGGCTTTGCTTTGTTTGGTAAAAACATCTATAATGTTTGGTCAATCTTTTTAGGGGTTTTTTTATATAGTAAATATAAAAATGAAAACTTCGGAAAGTTTATTTTGCCAGCACTATTTGGAACAGCCCTTGGCCCCATCATAAGTCAAGTAAGCTATGGATTTGGAACAGCATCACTTACCAGTATAATAGTAGGTAATTTATGTGGAATAGTAGCAGGGTTCATTTTACCTGCAGTTGCAACCCACGTAGTTAAGTTTCATCAGGGATTTAACCTGTATAATGTCGGTTTTACTGGAGGCTTAATAGGTACCTTTTTTATGGCTATGTTTAGAGCCTTTGGGTTTGAAAACGAAGGAAGAGTTATACTGCTAGAAGGATATAACTTATCACTAAGTATCTATTTGTTTGTATTATTTGGGTCAATGTTATTAATAGGAATGTATTTTAATAAAAATACATTTAAAGGATATCGAAATCTATTAAGTAGATCAGGTAGATCGGTACAAGACTTTGTTTTATTAAATGGGTTTGGGGTAAGTTTTATTAATATGGGGGTATTAGGTTTTATCTCTACAGCTTATATATTGGTAGTACGAGGACAATTGAATGGTCCTATTATAGGTGGTATATTAACAATAGTTGGTTTTGGAGCTTTTGGAAAGCATACAAAAAATATCTTACCAGTAATGCTTGGTGTATTATTAGCTGCTTCACTAATGAAGTGGGAAGTAAACGCTATTGGGCCCCTTTTAGCTGCTCTTTTCGGTACAACATTAGCTCCCATAGCGGGACAGTTTGGTTGGAAAGCGGGGATTGTAGCAGGATTCTTGCACATGGCAATTGTTATGAATGTTGGTCAACTCCATGGAGGAATGAACCTTTATAATAATGGATTTTCAGGAGGTATAGTAGCTGCTATATTAGTGACTGTATTAGAAGCATTAAGAAGGGAAGCATGATAGGAATGGATCATGAAAAAGCTAGGTTATTAAAAATTGCTAATGAAATTGCATTTTATTGTTATAACTTAGGCGCCGATAATATGAACATTAATATATTGAACAAAGAAGATTATTATGAGATCTCTTTAAAATGTGATATTGATAATCTTCCTAAAAATGAGCTAGAAAAGTTGCAACAAGACCTAGACGTGCCTAGGAGGCATGAAGTTGAAGAATACCTATATGAATTAGCTGGTGAGAGTCAAGGGTTTAGAGAATTAAGCTTAGTAGGAATGATGATAGATAAAGTGAAAATTGCTTATGAAAACCGTCAGTTTATGATTACGTTATATAGAAACAATGAAGATCAAGAAGGTTCTACAAATAAACTTTAGTTGTAACCTTTATTGAGCTATGAAAAATAGATTAATAGTATATTGGGTGGTTATTAATATAAGTTTAGTAATTGTAAGGTGAATGTTGGTTGAGTTACTGGGGAAGTGGGTTTGAAATATACCCGTTACTTTATAAACCGTTACTTTATAAAAAACTATAAAAAAATAGCTAGCATCTAATTAAAAATTTTCACATCTGCTTTTTTCACTGAAGGATCTACTTTCAGGCTTCCGTTAAATATAAATTAGAGTTATATAATGTCAATTGTCTCGACTAACTTCATTTATATGATATGAATAATATAAATGAATAAGTATAATATGGGAAGATTCTGTTCTAAAAAGAAGTTCTATTACTAAGTAAATTACATTAGTAAAAGAAATTATATTAATATATGAATTCTATTAATATATAAATAGTACAAAGGGGATAGGTGAAGATTGACATCACTCTCCTTTGTTTTATTTTATTATATATGTAACAAAAATATATCGCTAATTTTAGACTTACATTAATTCAATAAAAGTTAAAAATTGTGACTTCTCTGCATAGGGTGGCGTAGCTAATGTATTAAAATGTTTTAAAATTGAATATTAGCTACTAATCTTGAAGGTATTAGCGTTAGTATATAACTGTGGAGACAAAAAGTTTATCGAGTTATAATAGTTTTAAGAAAGCTATGTGCTGAACAATATAGCTGAACAATATATAAGAAGGGGACCGTATTTCCTAAATCTAAATAGATATCAGTGTTGAGATCTTTGCTTCCATATCCCTGTAAATCAATCATAAATTAATCAATAGCAGTATCGTGTAATTACCGTATGTATAAAAAGAATTAACTTTGGGAAAAAATATCACCTATGGAATAATTATTATATTGTAAAGGTCCCTTGACCATGGTATAGTATAACTTGTCCTTAAAACAAGAAGGAAATTTTTAAGAGTAAATTGTGATTTTATAGCTACTATAGCGAAAAGTAACAAAAAAAATAATAAACATTTAAAAGGATATTGACAAAAGTTTAAAAATACGATATAGTAGTCTAGTTGCTTTTAGTGGACATGGTTCGAAAGTCCTTAAAAGAATTTAACTTAGGAAAAAGAAGATTTTAAAAAACATTTGACAACATCGACAAAATGTGATAAAGTATAAAAGTCGCTAAGATATGGCGATGGGCCGAAAGGCCTAATGAAGGTCTTTGAAAACTAAACAGTATAGATTTAAGCCAGCATATAATTTATCCATTTAGAAAAATGGAACCCAGAAATTTTTTATTAAGAGTTTGATCCTGGCTCAGGATGAACGCTGGCGGCGTGCCTAACACATGCAAGTCGAGCGGAGTTTATTAAAGGAAGTCTTCGGATGGAATTTAATAAACTTAGCGGCGGACGGGTGAGTAACGCGTGGGCAACCTGCCCTGTACAGAGGGACAACAACGGGAAACCGTTGCTAATACCTCATAAAACCCTAAAGGGGCATCCCTTATGGGTCAAAGAATTTCGGTACAGGATGG
>NZ_JHYF01000013.1 GCF_000621485.1 Alkaliphilus transvaalensis ATCC 700919 | reverse complement strand
CAGCTGAATAACTTTTTGTTTTGGACATAAATATACTCCCCTTAGATAAACAGATTTTATTTTTTAATCTGTCTACCTAATAGGGAGCATATCATAGTTCATCTATCAGATTTACACTTTGGAGAAAAGCAAGATGTTGATAAATATAGACTACAACTCAGAACAGACTTAATCAAAACTTTTAATAAAGAAAAAATTGATTATCTTGTTGTTTCAGGAGATTTAACTAATTATTCTTCAAAACAAGAGTTTCAATATGCAAATGATTTTTTAAATTCTGTTATATGTGTCTTTCAAGTTAGTACAAATGCTATAGTTATTGTACCTGGAAATCATGATTTAGATTGGGCTGTGTGTAAAAATGCAATGGATGCTACAGAAATCATTAACAAGAGTTTGTATCAGAAAAAGTTTGATAATTTTAATAATTACCTTTACTCTAAAATATTAGACAAGAAGTATTCAAAGAAAGTTGAAGAACAAGGTGATGTTAATATTAATGATGAAGATAGAATCATTTTTATGGGGCTAAATTCTGCTTGGGAAATAGATCATTTAAATAAGAAAAGAGCCTCTATTAATTTATCCGCTTTATCATTTCAGTTGGATAAAATATTTAGTAAGAAATATGATGACTATCTTAAAATAGCTATCTTTCATCACCCTGTAATTGGGGAGGAACAGATGAATAATGACTTTATGGACTTATTGGTTATACATGGTTTTAAGATATGTATGCATGGGCATATTCATCAATCACAAAATAGTTATTTTAGTTATGATATCAAAAAAGGTATACATATTATTGGAGCAGGCACATTTGGTGCCCCTCATAAGGAACAGAGGGCAGGAATACCCCTACAATACAATATAATCGAACTTTATAATAATGAAATTACAGTTCATACTAGAAAGAAAGAAAAAGTAAATGGAATTTGGGAAGCAGATTGTCGGTGGGGAGATAAAGAAAGACCAGTTTCACATTTTACAATTAAATTATAAAATATATAGTATTACCAACGTCTCCATGCATGTGGAGTGTATAGTAAAGCTATCTAAGGAATAAATAAAAAAAGGTTGTGGTCGCAAGGGATGTAGAGGTGGTATAGTATTATTGGGGTTGTTGGGGAGTAGGGATATAGGAGAGCATCTATCTTAGGGTAGGTGCTTGTATTATTTTTCTGTATTGGAAAATATAACCTTAATTTAACAAGTGGATATATATTAAATATTTTCTATGCATAACTTGATTTATATATTTGTTATGTGATGCACTTCGATGTGCTAAAAGATATGGGTCTTTATGAGTTTTTTCTAGGAAAAATTCAACAGTTAATAGAACAAGTTCGTATAATAAGATTGATGTGAATTTCTAGTCATTCCAGAGCAAAATTCAACATATTCGACAATGATTTTAAAATAAAACAGGGATTACTATGTTATACTTATTCAGTAAACTCTTAAATGACATGTCAAGGGTTACTGACATCATCTTTTACTTTTCATATAAAAGTTGTTAGATGATAGCCCTTAGTAATGAAAATGTACTAACTAATAGTGCCTTTGATGTTGATAGGTTAGCTAACCAATCCTAGAAGACTGGTCAAATGAGTAGTAGTAATGCCCGTAATATAGCAAAATGGAGTCAGGATGCATATAACTATTATGTAAATAATATAAAATAAGAGGTGACTATTTCAATATGAGTAGGTATTTTTGTTCCATTTGTGGAAAAGTATTATTAGAAGAGTTTACTATTGGGTATATTTGTGCTTGTTGTGGTAATGAATCGTGTGTGAGTGATGATTTATTGCCTGAAGAATTAGAAAAATTCACCAATCAAGATTTTAATAGTGCAGGCTATGTTAAAAGTGATTTAGAAAAATATGATCGTATGCCAGTCGAGGTAGCCCATCGATTATTAAGAGCAAAGTGGATAAATAGTGGGTGTAAGTGGAAGTTCAATGATGAAAACGAGATGCCCAACGATTGGGGTTTGGAGAAAGCAAAACAGCAATTAAGTAATATTGATGAAGATATCGATGACTACATAAACAGATAAACTATTAATTTTTTATAAAAAATTTGTGCCTTCACACGGTAGCATAATTCAATTCACTAATGTGATATAGAAATTGAAGATTATTGATATCGGATTTAATCACTAGTTAAAATACAACATCTAACCAAATATATTTCCAAAACATTATGCGGATATTTGTTATACCACAGAATGCTTGGGATTATATATAATCGAACAATCCTTTTTATGGTATATAATATAAAACAACGAGACTTTAAGATAATTCTTGGTGTAGATAAAGATTTATTAGAGTTTTCCAGTAAAAATAACATGAAGTAGAAAGAAATTACTAAAAGATAGAGAAGGAATTTCTTGAAATCAAAGGATTAAAAGAATTTTAAGTAAATATTGATGTGTTTTATGTTCCTTACTACGGTTTTAAGGGTATGCATTAGAGGGGGCTACTTGATGCGTAGAATCAGCGATATTTGCATTAAAGATTAGGTTTGGTGCTTTGTTAGGTTGTACTTGTCTTTTATTAAGTATTTCATTTTAATTATTTATGTTTGCAAAAATCAATTATTTATGTTATCATATTAAATGATTTAGAATGAATGGAGGGGTGCTTAAAAATGTGTGGAATTTTCAGATCTCGATTTTATACTTTATGTAACTAATTGAATAGTGCTTAAAGGATCTACCTATGTGTAGAGTAATCGGGATTGGTCTGCCTATTTTTAAGAAAACCTTATTAACGATGATTAAATTTATATAGGACGTTAAAAAGGAGGGACAAATCTACCCTCTTTTTGTGTGCCTAAAAATAGAATCATATTCAATAAAAAATCTTATCATTATATTATCAGTAAAGCTAAAGAATGTCTATTTTTGCGTGCTTTTTAACTTTAGATTCATTAATTGAAAAGCATGTATCTGTATAAATAATAGTACTTGGTTTTGCTTATTTATATTGAAAAGTTTTCTTAAAATGACCCATATATTTAAAGTGTAAGAACAACTTGTTTCTATAATGAAATGCAAGGTGTTTCTATTTTGTTATACATTTTCCGCTTATTCAATGCACAGGTAGCCAACCTGTGTTTTTTTGTTGGAAAAAAATAAAAAGGAGGAACACATATGCATTATATTTTCATGTAATCTTTCTGTTTAAGTCGTAGTTTTTTTCTGCGACAAGGTATTTAAAAACATGCGATTTTAGACAGGAGGAATAAAAATTGGAATTACTAATAAAAGGAAAAGATATATGTGTGGAATATGCAGGACGTGATGTTTTAGATATTGATGAATTAGAATTATATAGCTATGACAAGATCGGTTTAGTTGGAGCAAATGGAGCAGGAAAAAGTACGTTACTAAAAGTGCTTTTAGGTAAATTAACACCTTCAACAGGTAAAATCAAACGCTTAGGAGAATTCGCTTATATCACTCAGCTAGATGAAGTAATTTTGCAAGAACCCAAGGATTTTGCATTGATGGGTAAGTTTGGCGTTGAACAGAAAGAGATAAAAACCATGAGCGGTGGTGAAGAAACAAGACTTAAAATAGCTCAGGCCCTTTCGGAACAAGTACACGGTATTTTTGCAGATGAACCTACCAGTCATTTAGACCGTGAAGGAATTGATTTCTTAATCGGTCAGCTCAAATATTTTCCTGGAGCATTGCTAGTGATTAGTCATGACCGTTATTTTCTAGATGAGGTAGTAGATAAGATATGGGAATTGAAAGATGGAAAAATTACCGAGTATTGGGGGACCTATTCAGCGTATCTTCGCCAAAAAGAAGAAGAACGTAAAGCTCAGGCTGTAAAGTATGAAAAATTTGTTGCGGAACGAGAACGTTTAGAGAAGGCTGCTGAAGAGAAGCGAAGACAGGCACAAAAAATTGATCAGAAGGCTAAAGGTGCTGCTAGGAAAAATAGTTCTGAAGGCGGTGGACGTCTGGCACATCAGAAGTCTGTTGGAAGTAAGCAAAAGAAGATGCACAATGCTGCTAAATCAATTGAGCATAAGATTGAGACTCTCGGAGATGTGGAAGCCCCAGAAAACTATCAAAGGATTCATTTTCGTCAGAGTGCAGTATTGGCGCTTCATAACATCTATCCGATTATAGGAACTGAAATAACGAAACGTTTTGGTGATAAGGTGTTACTTGAAGATGCATCTTTTAATATTCCCCTTGGAGCCAAAGTAGCTCTAACTGGTAGCAATGGATCAGGAAAAACCACCTTAATGGAAATAATTTTAAATCGTGAACCAGGTATTGATATATCTCCTAAAGTTGAATTTGGATACTTTGCTCAAAACACTTATAAATATAATCTTAATCAAAAAGTCATAGAGTTTATGTTGGAAAACTGTGATTATAATGTATCTGAAATACGTTCAGTATTGGCGTCAATGGGTTTTAATCAGAATGATGTCAGCAAAAAATTAGATGTTTTAAGCGGAGGAGAGATGATTAAGTTAAAGCTAGCCCAAATGTTACTAGGTAAATATAATATCTTATTAATGGATGAACCAAGCAATTATCTGGATCTAATGAGCTTAGAGGCTTTAGAGAAGTTGATGAAGGAGTATGCTGGTACAATTATATTTATTAGCCATGATAAAAGGCTAGTTGACAATGTTGCAGATGTAATATATGAAATTAAAGATAAAAAGATCGTACAAGTAAAATAACAAGTAGGGACATTTACAGACTTTAAGATAGGAGTGAAGTAATGAATCAAAAAAGGAAAAATATCTTAAATACTAATTTTACATTGTTCCTACTGGGCAGAATGGTATCTGATATAGGAAATAGCGTACAAATGATGATTATGCCACTATATATTATAGATATTGGAGGCTCAGCTACTACAATTGGATTATTCTCCTTCTTATCACTATTACCAGCCCTGATTATTTATCCATTTGCAGGAGTAATTGGGGATAGGATGAATAGAAAAATGATTATGGTAGTAACAGACTGGATTAGTGCAGGGGTTATATTAGCCTTGGGACTTATCTCATATTGGAGATTTATGAGTATTCCTCTATTATTAATAGTTCAGGCAGTAATTTCCTTGTTGAATGGCTTGTTTGAACCAGCCACAAGAGGGATGCTACCACAGCTTGTTGATAAAGAGGAGCTGACAGGATGTAATTCTATTGTCGCATCTATGAGGAGTCTATCGATTATGATGGGACCAGTGATAGGCACTATCTTATACGCTAAGTTCGGGATTACAATGGTTTTTATGATTAACGGAATATCATTTCTTCTATCGGGAGCCAGTGAGATGATGATTCAGTATATTCATGTAAAACCCAAAAGAACAGAGGGAGCACAGGGAATTGTTAATGATCTGATGGAAGGTATTCAATTCATCATGAAAAACAGGATCACTCGTTATATGTGTTATTTCTTTTTAGTAATCTACTCTGTGGTTCAACCAATTTTTAGTGTCATTTTACCATTGTTTTTTAAGATTAATTTACAATATTCTGATACTCAATACGGGTATTTGCAAACAATTATTATATTAGGCTCTTTAGTAGGAAGTGTAGTAGTAGGTGTCTGGTTTGGAAAAGAGGAGCGAATAACGAAACCTTTTACAATTGGTAGTGGTTTACTTTTAGGGACTATGCTACTATTTTCTATTTTGCTTTTCCCAAAGAGTTTAGATATATTGGGGAATGATACAATGATATATTTGGTTGTATTGGCAGGAGCACTAGGTCTTTTTAGTCTTGCCAATATAGTGATATCTGTTCCTGTGCAAACTTATATACAGAGAGAAACGCCAGATGAATATATGTCTAGGGTATTTTCTTTAGTGAGTATGATTTCTAGAGGGGGTATGCCCCTTGGTGCATTAGCATATGGAATTGTTCTCGAATGGATTGAAATACACTGGACAGTATTGATGGCTGCCATATTAATGATGGTGATTTGTAAGATATTCATATCTTTGATAAATAATGAAGATGAAAGACGGTTTTTATGATTTATAACGACAATACTAAAATGAATATTAGGAGGAAATGAAAATGAATAAACTTAAAGTTAAACAATTAGCAAATAATAAAGGTCTAGATATTTTAGAAGACACAATAAAAATTAATGGTTCTGGTGTGGACTTTCTAGTAGCTCATGCTAAAGTGGAAAATGGCGATAAATGGATACTAAGGATTCCCCGAAGACCTGAATCTATGAGACATGCAATACAAGAGAAAAAAGCGTTAGATATCATAAGTAACTATGCAAGCTTTCAAGTTCCCAACTGGTCTGTTTTTTCAGAAGACTTAATTGCATATAAGCAGCTAAGTGGTATTCCTGCCGCTACTATTGACGTTGAAAAACAAGGTTATGTATGGAGTTTCGATGAAAACAATGTACCATCTGAATATTATCACTCATTAGGAAAAGCTCTAGCAAATTTACACTCATTACCTCAGGATAAATTCAAAAATATCGGTGTTGAAATTCTTGGGGCTAGTGAGTTAAGAGCATCCATGAAACAGCGAATGGAACGTGTGAAAGAAAAATATCATGTTAATCCCAGTTTGTGGAGCCGATGGCAAGCATGGTTAGCTGAAGACTCTCTTTGGCCATCTCATATAGGGGTAAGACATGGAGATCTACATCCAGGCCATATCCTTATTAATAAGAACAATCATGTTACTGGAATTATTGATTGGACAGAAGTAGGGATAGCTGATGTGTCTGCAGATTTCATGTCCCACTATCTACTCTTTGGCAAAGATGGACTAAAGAAGTTGATTGACGCTTATGATAATGCAGGAGGTAAAACTTGGTCAAGAATGGATGAGCATATTGTCGAACTTCTAACAACAAGTGGTATCACTGTTGCAGAATATGCTCAAGTGTCGGGTATGAAAGATATGCAGGAGACAGCTGCATATATGCTTGCAAGTGAAAGTTAACAAATGTAAATAGTTGATAAGCAGAGTCTAATGACTAGTCAGCCTTATAAAGTAACTGATAAATTTTTAAAGAGTTTAATGATATATGATTGATAATAACACAGTTATGAAATTTCTTTATAAAAGGCGATCCATTTAAAAGACATCTGCTCAAGCGGATGTCTTTTTTATAACGAATAGGAAAGTTCTACTTTGAAATTTAATAAATATGAACTTTCTGTAAATGAGTTTCAACAAAGTCATCCTATAAATCTTCCGAAGGAAGACTTTGTTAAAAGATATCAATGGATAGATTTGTAATATTAGAAGGTGAAAATTGTACACTTGTAGAATATTATTAAAGTCGGTGTAATGAGATAAAGTATTTAATTAATTGTTATTTGAAATAGAGGCAGGAATAGATTGTACTGTTGCCATGCCAGATAAACTTTTCTATTCGACAGGGGTTCCAGTATCATTATGGATTCTAAATACATTATCAATCGTATTACTATACTTTTAGAGGAGCCTATAGTTGAAACCTTATGTATATTTAGATTGAAATATTTTTAAATACCTTAAAAGTGATGATGTAAAATATGATTCATTGAGAGAATCTTTAGAGATTATTAAGAGAGGATATTTAGTACCTTACTCAAACTATATAGGATATAGATATAGTTTTTGTGTGGAATTCATTTAGTAATCTAGGAGGAATATTATGTATAAGATTATGATTATAGAAGACGATATTACTATAGCGGAGAGTTTAAAAGCCTATATTGTAAAATATAATTATGAAGTGTTTATAGTAAGGCAGTTTGAAAAGATAATGGATGAGTTTAATGAATATAAACCTGATTTAATACTCTTAGACGTAAATTTACCAATATATGATGGTTTTTTCTGGTGTAGAGAAATTAGAAATATATCTAGTTTGCCTATAATATTTATATCTGCTAGGACAGGTGATTTAGAACAAATATATGCTATGGACAATGGTGCTGATGATTATATTGTTAAACCATTTTCCCTAGATGTAGTTATAGCAAAAATAAATGCCAATATTAGAAGGGCTTATGGGGATTACAGCAATTTGACTAAAGAACGAATCTTAAAATTAGAAGATTTAAACCTATATTGTGAATCTTTCATATTAAAGAATGGGGATCAAGAAGTAAGATTAACTAAAAAGGAAGTTGAACTTTTATCATTATTTATTGAAAAACATCCAAAAGTTATTTCAAGAGAAGAATTACTAAGGGCTTTATGGGATGATGAAATGTTTGTAGAAGAGAATACTTTAAATGTAAATATTACAAGGATCAGAAAAAGATTAACAGAGGTAGATGCAAGATTCCTTATTGAGTCTGTAAGAGGAGTAGGCTATAGGCTTGTGGAGGGCGAGTAAATGAAACTATTTATAAAACATCATCTTTCATTTATAGTTTTATTTATACTAGTATTTATATGTTTAGGGTTTACTATTGAATTTTTAGGAGGAATTGAAAATAACTTCAAATACTTTATTTTTCTAAGTTTTTTTCAGTTGCTTATTTTTTTAGCCATTGAATATTTTAGAAATTATAGAATTTATAATGCTCTTTCAAATAAACCTAAGGAACTTAAAGAAATATTATTGCATAATCCTAAATCAGCCTTAGAAGAGGAATTTTCACAAAACCAAAGAGAATATTTTAAAATATTTAATAACAAGATATTGGAATTAGAAAGTATTCAAAAACAATACAAAATGTTTATAGATCAGAGCATTCATCAGATGAAAACACCTTTATCTGTAATCAGTATGATTTCCCAAAATAATAGAGAAGACGAAAGCTTTAAAAAGGTGTTAGCTCAAGTAAATAACTTGGATTACTATTTATCTCAGACGTTAGAGTTTTTAAGACTAAGTGATATTGAAAAGGATATACAAATTGAAAAGGTAAATCTAAGAGCTTTAGTGGTAGAAGTTATTAATGATTTAAAAGATTTTTTCATATTAAACGCTATCTATCCTTCTGTAAATATTGATGAGGAACTATTTGTTTTTACAGATAAAAAGCAAATTAAAAATGTTATTTATCAGATTACAAACAATGGAATAAAGTATGGTAGGAAGGATAGCAAATTAGTATTTGATGTTAAAAGAGATATAGGAAATACTATTTTAAATATAACTAACGAGGGAATTGGAATAATTGCTAGTGATATAGATAGAGTATTTGATATATTTTATACAGGAGAAAATGGAAGGACATATGGGGAATCCAGCGGTGTGGGACTGTATATAGTTAAGAAGGTTTTAGATCTTTTATCCCACCAGATCAGCATAAAGTCTATCCCAAGTGAAAAAACTACATTTAGTATATACTTTAAAAAATCATGAGTAGCTCATGGTTTTTTTGTTTTATTACAAACATGTAATGATGGTGTAAGGTATTTAAATAGAGAGACTTTACATAATGGACTATAATTAATTTATGATTTAGGACAAAAAAGGAGGAAACATATATGAATGTTTTAGAAGTAAAGAATCTATCGAAAATTTATTTAGGAAAAATAAATTATACAGCATTAGAAAATATTGATTTTAATTTAAAAGAAGGGGAATTTGTAGGAGTGATGGGATCTTCTGGCAGCGGTAAAACCACTTTATTGAATTGCGTTTCTACAATAGATGAACCCTCAACTGGTGAAGTTTTAGTAAATGGCAAAAATCCACATAAATTAAATGAAGAAGAGTTATCTAAATTCCGCAGAAAGGAATTAGGTTTTGTATTTCAGGATTTTAATTTAGTACACACTCTAACAGTAAAAGAAAATATTATACTACCATTAGTACTAGATAGTATAGATTCAAAAGTTATGGAAGAGAAGCTTAACAAAATCATAAACCTTTTAGGGATAGAAAAGATATTAAATAAAAGGACTTTTGAAATTTCAGGAGGGCAAGCCCAGAGAGTTGCTATAGCAAGGGCATTAATTCATAATCCATCGTTACTATTAGCCGATGAACCTACAGGTAATTTAGATACGAAAGCTGCAAAAGATGTAATGAAAATATTTACTACCATTAATGAAGAACTTACTACATCTATTTTAATGGTTACCCATGATCCATATATAGCAAGCTTTTGCAATAGAGTTATTTTTATAAAAGATGGCAATCTTTATAATGAGATTCATAGGGGAGATAATACAACTGTGTTTTATAAGAAAATAATAGATATGTTGAGTTTCTTAGGAGGTAATGTAGATGACCTTTAAAAAGTTAGCATTTAATAATGTATGGAGAGATATGTGGACCTACTTTGCATACTTTCTAAGTAGCATGTTCTCAGTATTACTATTTTTCTTGTTTTCAGTCTCTATGTTCCATCCAGCTTTAAATGTGATACAATTTGGTTCTTCTTTAGCTCTGGCTATGGGAGCAGGCAATATACTAATATATTTATTTACCTTTATATTTATTTCTTATTCCATAGGTGCTTTTTTAAAAAACAAACAGAAAACACTAGGGATATTTATATTAAGTGGTGCAAGTAAAAGGCAAATAAATAAAATGATATTTATAGAGAATATGCTAATTGGAATTATGGCAATTATAGTGGCTATTATTTTAGGATTGGTTATTACACCTCTTTCCCTTATGGCTTCCAGTTACGCTATAGGGGTAGAAAACTTTAATATGTATTTTCCAATAAAAGCTATTATATTAACAACTGTGATGTTTTTGGGACTATTTTTCTTAGTGGCTACTTTATCACCTAGATTTATAAGAAAAGAAAAGGCTTTAAATTTATTAAAATCAGATAAGAAGGATGAAAAGAATGCAAGGATACCAATTGTTTTTATGTTATTAGGAGTACTTTCTGTATTTACTTTAGTAGCTTTAACTATTCTTAAAAAAATAGAATTAGTTTTAAGTAATACACTTGGCTTGTTAGTTGTTTTTTTACTTGGATTAATCAGTTTATATTTTTTAATTATAGTGTTAGGAAAGTTAATTCTATGGTTAGTTATTAAAAGTAAACATTATTATAAAAGGACCAATATGCTCTTAATAGCAGAGCTTAATTCTAAGTTTAAAACTAATGTCAATATGATATTTTCAGTAACCTTTTTATTAATTGCAGTTTTTTCTACCACTACACTGTTATATGGAATGACAAAAGATGTAGAGACTAAAACCTTAGAAGTATATCCATTTAATTATATTTATATTGTCAGTGAAGATACGGTAAGAGGGGAAGAAAAAGTAGAAACTTTAAAAAATACATTATCTAAAAAGGAAGAATATGTAGGACTAACCTTTGATATTCTTACTTTAAAAGATAATTCACGTACAGGGATTATTTCTCAGAGAGAATATAATAAGGCAGCAGCAATACTAATGTTAGAGGAATTAGATTTAAAGAGTAATCAAATATTTATCGTACAAGGATCAACTAGAACTAAAGTTAGTACTGTTGATGTAGAGAATAATGATAGTTATAAAGTCTTGAACAGTAAATCAGATAGAAATTTAGAAGTTATAGGAGAAGGTGAAAGATTAATTACACCTGAAGGTTATTATAGAAATCTTTTAGTAATAGAGGATGAACTATATAATAGTTTAGACGAAGAAGAATTTAGTATAAATCAAGTAAATGTTTTTAATGTTGGTGACTGGAAGGAAGATTTAAGTACTGCTAATAGTTTAGTATCTATCATCACAGACAATGGAGAAAACCCTACTGGTTTTTTTGTTGCTGGAATATTATATGAAACTGAAAATATGGCGAAAAATTTAATGCTTTATATAGGTGGGGCATTGAGTGTGATATTTTTATTAGCCTCTGCCAGCATGATATATTTCAGATTAGTCACAGAAAAGGAAAAAGAAGCTATCAAATATAAAAATTTAATGAAGTTGGGATTATCTAAAAGGGAATTTTCAACGATACATTATAAAAATATAGCAATACTGATGTATACACCCTTTATCATAGCTACAATATTTTTATTTATGCAGAATTGGATGCTAATTTCAAAACTGAATTTGAATTATTCTAAAGTAACGACAATAAGTTTTATAATATTTTTAGCACTTCAAACTATAGGATATCTTATAACAGTAAAAAACTATAAGAAATCTATATTAAATATAATTAAGTAAAAAGTTAAATTTGATTAGACTTTCTCCCAACACATGAACTATACAATTTTTGTAGACGGTTAGGGCATTTTTCTTTACGACCACCGTTGCAGATAAAAATGGCCATGCAGGCGTTATGCTGGCTAACAATAAACCTATTGACATTAGCCATAGAGAATATTTCATTAAAGCAAGAGATACAAAAAGCACTGCTATTATTGATATGATCGAAAATATTAATACAGAGTTAAAGGAAATCCCAATAAGTACACCGATACTTGATGATAGTAATAATTTTCATGGGGTACTCACCAGGTCATTCTGGTACCTTTACTTGTAGCTGAATGGCCCCAATAAAGTCCTTGGCAGAACATATGAATGTCCTAGCAAATGCAGATTTTACCAAGGAAGTAGATAGAAAATTATTAACTAGAAAGGATGAACTTGGATTACTAGCAAATTCTGTGGAGGTTATGAGTAAGTCAATTCGGTCTGTTCTTCATGATATTGTCAGTGAAGCTGATAATATGAGGGATAAAGTTGATGCATCATTACAAAATTTATCTGAGCTAGTCTCCCAAATAGAAGAAGTTTCTGCAACCACAGAAAAGATGTCTGTTGGAATGGAGGGAACCGCAGCATCAACAGAGGAAATGAACGCAACTTCAACAGAAATTGAAAGTACAGCCGATTCCATAGCCACAAAAGCACTAAATAGTTCTATGATTGTTGAAAAAATCAGTAATCGTGCAGAGGAATTAAAGGAGAATGCCATTACTTCCCAGAGGGCAGCATATGATATACGACAGACGATTGATGAAGATATGAGGACATCCATCCAGCAATCAAAAGCAGTGGAGAAAATTAATGTATTGACGGAATCCATTTTGCAAATTACATCTCAAACAAACCTCGTAATGGAGATGGCTACAAAATTTGCTGACTTCATGAAGGATACTGAGGAAAATTCTGAAAGCCTTACTAAGGCAGTAGCACAATTTAAAATATAGTTGCCCTTTCCCCTAATCTAAAAAAAGTCCTATTGGTGAAGATTAACTGCCAATAGGACTTTTTTTATGTCAAGATGACAAAGAATTTGGAATAAAAGCAGACTTAACATTAACAGCGTTAAGTCTGCTTTTATTCATCAGATGGATGTTAACTATTTTTCATCCCAATACAAATGGAAATTTATTTTTACAATTAACGCTAATGGAATATAATACATACAAAATGCAAAATATATTTGACATTAAGTTAATTATATATTATAATAAACTTACAATAATTTACATAGGAGGTGAGTCCCGTTAGTCAAAAAAATATGAAATTAAAGCTTTCACGAGTAGAGAAGGATTTATCGCAGGAACAGTTGGCGGATTTAGTTGGAGTTACAAGGCAGACAATTGGTATGATTGAATCAGGCAATTACAATCCCACATTGAAACTTTGTATCTCCATATGTAAAGTATTGGATAAGACTTTAAATGACATTTTTTGGGAGGAATAATGAATGAAGAGGATTGAAGATGAAAGGATTGTTTCAGAGAAAAGAAAGATTAACTCAAGTGCCTTTGGTTTATGTTTTTTAGCTTTATGGGGGATCTTGCTCTATCGACAATTTATGCTTCAGCAGAATGTAGCAGAGTATATAGATATTTTCTTGCTTACAGTAGGACTTTCTATATATGTAGTAGTAAATAATGTTTTAAAAGGCTTTTATTTAACCCACAGAAATAAATATTCAAGAAAAAAGGTAAGCATTATCGGGGCCTTCGTAGGCTCAATTACATTTACAATTGTGAAGTTTTTTATGATGAAGGGTAAATTATCCAATATAGAAGATATATTTAAGCTACTTGCATCCCTAATCATATTTTTTACTATGTGGGTGATTAGTCAAAGTATTCTATTTAAGATTAGTGATAACAAGGCTAATCAGGATATAGAATAAATTTTCTGCTTGGACCCTGTTACCTTAAAAAGCAAAGAGATAAAGTTGAAAAATTTAAAATTAGAAGCTTATCCTGAATCACTATAAAATGGAAGAGAGAAAAGATTGCAGATATTGATTAATTTGGATTGATTAAGTCATCCTACCAGTTAAGGTTATTCTTTGCCGTTATTATTGAATGATTTAACAAAATAGAATTGAAGTATTTATAAAGCTGACTTATATCATTATTGTTGAGTCAGCTTTAAATTTAGCTTGAGAAAGAATTTTAAAAATTTTAATTAATAGTGTAACCTAAATCTATATAATTCGTTTATGTAGTGAAAGGGGTGCCAGTGTGATAAATGATCAGATAGAACAATTATTTATTAAATATCATAGAGAATTATTTCTATACGCTTTTTCACTGTGTAAAAATCATCATTTAGCACAGGATTTGACTAGTGACACCTTTTTCAAAGCCTATTTGTCTCTTGATGATGTAAGTTACATTAAGTACTGGTTATTAAGAGTTTGCAAGAATTTATACTTAGATCATCTTAAGAAAAACAGGGAGTATAGCAGTGAAAGAATTCTTGAGAGAATACTTATAAATAATGAAACTCCATTGGATAAGGTTATTGATGATGAGGAAAAGAAGTACTTATACAATTTAGTGATAAAATTAAATGACTCCTACAAAGAGATTCTTATTCTATATTACTTTTGTGATTTTTCTGTTAAGGATATAAGTAAGCTAATGAATAGCACAGAAAGTGCTGCTAAGACTATGTTATTCAGAGCAAGGAAGAAGCTTAAGAAGGAGATGGAGGGATGAAATGGATTATAAAGACTTATTTAATCGGTATAAGAAAGGTCTAGTAAATGATGAAGAGAGAGATTTGATTGAGCAAGAGATAGAAAGGCACGAAGTTTTAGAAGAATATTTATCGGATGTAATGGATGAGGAGATTTATGGGGGTTGGAATACATCTAGTTTTGAGTATCAGGAAGAGGAAACGAGTAAACTAAAGAAGAGTGTAAACAAAAGATTGAGAAAAGTAGTGCTTACCTCAGTGATGGTAGTTGTGGCACTTTATATCGGAATTTTTTACGTAGTATCAGGCATCATAGACTGGGTATATTATGACCCAACAGCTACTACTCAGTCAGAGGATCAAGAGTATCAATCACCAGATTTTTACTATGACATGCAGGCTTATGTAAGCCTTAATATACCTGGATACTCAAGTAACTTAGTTACATTCCAAGAACCCAAAGGATTTGGCAAATATGAAGTAAGCTACTCTTTACGGGATCTTTTTACAAAAAAAGAGCAACGTCATTTTGTTAATCTTTCAAGAGGAAAATTGACCTATGCAATAGATGGAATCTTTAGTATAGAAAATCGATTTGGAATTTGGGAAGGATTTGAGAGAATAAAACATGATTATAGTGAATATGCCAGTGAAGATGAGGCTACATTAAGGAATAAAGAAATCCAACAAAAAAATGAAAAAACGCTTCGTTATTTAAATGAACTTAATCCACTGTCCTATATTTCTATGAGTATCGTGTTTGATGAAGATCTTACTATGAAAGAATTTTATCACATGAGCCAAGAACATCCATCATTAGACTTTAAATGGGTAGGTATCCGAACGGTAAAGCCTGGCGTTCAATGGAGTGAAACTCAACAGATTCACCTAGTGGGTTTTAACCCGAACTACAACGATGAACCTTCATCTAGTACACGGCCTGACCCAGAGAAATATCCTCTGTTCTATCTGATAGATTTTAGAGATTATTTTGACTTAGCAAATAAAGATTATCCGGAAAAAATATATGAAAGCTATGGGATTCATTTCAAGTCTAGGCTAGCGTATCTTAGAAACCGAGAAGACTATGTAAATATGTTTGATTATAATTATTATAAGACAGATTTCTATGCTGAAGCACTCAAGTATATTGCTGAGCACGGAGTTAAAACCTATGGAGTTCTAGTTTTTGGAACAGCAGAAGAATTTTTAGACAGTATTAATCATATTCCTCATGAAAGTATGTATATTAATGAAGTTTTACCAACAAAACCAAACATCTATTATGACTAAATAAAAATCATATGAGTTTAAAACTCTTATGAAAGGGGGTAAATGTGTTTTTATTACCCCTTTTTATTATTGTATAATGAAAATCTCAAGCTTATTTTGTGCCTTTAGTTTTTCTAACTCTGACATTTGCTCCTCTATCTTTTCGCTTTCCGTGTCTATACTGAAGGGCTTCAACGCCATTATTTTCATATTTACTTGTCCACATATAACCTGCTAATAGGACACTTGATATTTGTCAGCTGTTTCTGCATAATTCTTCTGGTGTTTAATACAATATTTAACGATTTCTTCATAAATGGTTTTTCTTCCATTAGCCATGATAGGTATCCCTCCTGTACCAGAAGTTTCTAGCTTCTACTTTCTCTAATCCAGCTTACTTTTGTAATGTTAGTGCTTTGATTGGACATTTGAAAACGCAATGGGTACAACGAACACAAATGTCATCTTCAATGCTCCATGTTTTTTGATCTTTAGATACAGCTATAGCATCAACCGAACATACCTTTTGACATAAGCCGCAGTAAACACATTTTTTAAAATCATTTTTTATGCTTCCTTTGGCTTCAAAAATTTTTCTTAAACATTTTATTTCAGCAATATTTCTTTTAAGCTTTGACATACTTAAATTCTCCTCTCTATACTTTATTAAAAATCTTGGCTACTTTAAAAACATGCTCATCTGAATACACTAATCCCTTCATGTGGTATGGATTAACAAGTATAAAACAAATTTATCAATTATTTTGATATGATAACCATGCACATTAGATACACTGTGTATCTAATGTATATAGAATACTCAAAAAAACTCAAAATGTCAATAAGGTTCAAGGTGTATCTTATTGCTTTTAAGGTACATTTTACGATATAATGACTTTTAGGAGGGATTAAAATGGCTAATAATACAATGCGTCGTCGTGGTGATCAGCTTCAAAGTGCTATATATGAGGTTACCTATCGTCTGTTAACGACAGAGGGATTTAACGCTATCAATTTTGCTCGCATAGCGAGAGAAGCGAAGACAAGCCGTTCTGTTATATACAGACATTGGGATACTGCGTTTGATTTAGTCTTTGAGACAGTTCACAATCGATTTCAAGAATTAGAGGGCGAAAGTCAAAAAATAAGTTTTGACAAAGGTAATCTACGCGACAACCTTATACTAATAGGTCAAATGTTCATAAAACAGTTGAATAGTTTCCCATTGGAATTCAACCGTATGGTTTTATATGAGATGCAAAATAGTCCCAAGCGTATAAAGGAAATGCTAGCAGAAGCAAGAAAGAGCCATCTCCAGATAATTGATGATATTCTGCTAATCGCAATAGAAAAAAAAGAAATTACTAAAATGCCTATTGTAGAAACGAAACTAGCACTATTTCAACTGATTCGTCATGCAATTATTTTAGAAAATGAACCTATTTCAACTAAAAAACTGGAAGTCTTGGTTGATTTCATTGTGTTACCCGCAATATTAAAGGGTGCAGAATGACGGTTGGAAAGGATGAATGACAGATATGGAAAATACTTAATGTAATAACAAGAGAAGAACTAAGAAAAGTTCATGGACAGAATTGAACAAAGAAAGAGTACGACGTCTTGAAAGGCTTGGACTTATGACTGATAATGGGAGAAAAGTGCTACCAGATATGAGTCGTAATGCATTTATAATCGATGAGGTTATAGAGAGAAGATTGAAGGAAGATGAAGAAAGATATTTAAATTTCATGAAATTCCCAGAGTTTTATAGGCTAATAAGAATAGACACAATTCAGCAGGTGAAGAATCAACCTGAATTATTTAAAAAAAGGTTAGATAAATTTATAGAAAATACAAAGCAGGGCAAGATGTATGGCGCATGGAATAATCATGGTCGTCTCTGTAGAAAAATGCTATGCAGCCAAATCTATTATAGTTGCAACTGTATAGAATACACTAAACCTATAAAGGGAGAAGGTGAGTAAGCATACCTCACCTTTTTTCTATGTTAGAAGCCATCTTTCAGCTTCTTCTTTACTTTCATATATTCTAAAATGATTGCCTTTGTTGGTTTCTGTGGCCATTTCTTTAATTTTGCCTTTTAGAATGGTCTCCTGCGGGATAATTACTACAGCTTTTATATTATAATTTGTAAACTTTTGAATGAAATTTCCTGCTACTCTGGTCTTAAGTTTGAAAAAATCCTGTGCTAAAGCTGTATGGTGAATCATAAGAAGGGAGGTCTCTTGCTCCCAGCTTAAAGCTATCAGATCAAGTAAATCATTCTCTGTACTTAAAGGTTCAGTACTGGAAATCAGCTCTATATATTTTTTATTCTCTATTTCTCTTATTTGATAGTTCATTTTTTCCTTCTCCTCTATTATTTGATTTTCAAGTAATTTTTGTCGGGTTTCTCGAACCCAATTCAATTCGTTATTATAGGTAGAAATTATGTTTTCTGAAATCATATTCCATATAAAACTTTCTCTAGAGCTTCTGTTGGGTGAAGGAAGCCTACGTCTGATTTTTTCCTGCTCCATCATTAATTGATTTTTAAGTTCATTCTCATACCTTATTAATAAGGTATTTAGTTCCTGATCACTTAACATGTTTGACCATGCTAGTTGAACCAAAAAAGTTTTCTTTATCTCAGGAGCTTCTGGTGACGATATAACCCATTCTTTTAGTTCGTTAAGACCTTCTTCAGTTATTGTATAGATTTTTTTTGAAGGAGAGCTATCCTGATGAACAACCTCGCTTTTAACCAGCTCTTCATCTAGCATTTGACTAAGGGCTTTGTAAATTTGATTATTATTACCAGACCAATACAGGATAGAAGACTCCTCAAATATCTTCTTTAGTTCATATCCTGTGGAAGCTTTCCAACTCAGCATACCTAGTATTGCAAACTTTATTGACATTAACTACACCTCTCTTTAAATAACATGTGTTAATAGTAACATATGTTACTATTATGGTCAATGAGGATTAAAAATATTTTGCTAGTTCTTTTAAAACAATAAAAAAAATAGATATCAACGTTTTTTTATTATTGTTATTATGATAGTTTTGTCTGAATCCCGTCGTGTTATAGAGGGGGTTTAGAAGGTTTTATAGGTTCCCTTAGAGTATAGCGTATGAAGAAGTTTTTTCTTAAGGAGACGTACTAAAACGTTGAATTTAAAGGTATTTGAGCAATTGGTTGTTACTAATTGACAGGACAACATGATTTTGCTACAATAAAAACAAATAAACAAATTGTTTTTATAATTATTAAAATACTATTTGAGGTGAAATAAATGCCGAAATTTACAGAAATAGAAAAAGAAAGAATTAAATCAGAAATGATGCAGGCTGCCCATAAGAGTTTTATCGCCAAGGGATTGAAAAATACATCTATTGAAGAGATAACTTCTTCTGTGTCGATAGCAAAGAGTAGTTTTTATGTTTTCTTCGAATCAAAAGAGATACTTTATCTCCAACTATTAACCCTTGAAGGGCAAGAAATTGAAAAAAAGGTTTGGCCTAAGGTTCAAGAAGCAAAGAATGTACGTGATGCAATTAAGGCATATCTATATGCAATGGTTTCTGAGTTGGAATCAAACATTTTAACACAAAGATTAATAACTGATATAGAAGAATACAAAATGGTAGCTCGAAAGGTAACTCCCCAATATTTAGCAACAAAGACCCTAAGAAGTATTGTTCCCCTTATGGACTTCATCAAGAAAAATAAGGAGTCAAAGAAACTAATCAATGAAGATGTTGAAGTTATTGCTGGTGTTATTCGATCAACTTTAGCAATGATTATTCATAAAAAGGATGTTAGTGAGGATATTTATCCTAAAGTGCAAGAAATTCTTTTTAATGCTATAGCTAATGAACTTACTAAATAGTCTTTAAGTTCAATAGGGACTTTGAAGATATTTGTCACGAGGGGGGGATCCCCTTAAGAGTTATGATTTACGGATTATCTTAAAGTGAATTCTCAAAAAAAAATGGTGGGGTGATTTGAATGAGTAGAACCTTAAAACAAGTTATAGAAATAGCAAAAAAACATGGTCTAAATTTAAAAGAGGATACATTAACATTTAATGAGTCAGGGCTTGACTTCCAGGTGGTGTTTGCCCTTGACTTAAAAGGGAATGAATGGGTCTTAAGATTACCTAGGCGTGAAGATGTAATGATAAGAACAAAGGCTGAAAAACAGGCACTTGATTTAGTAAATCAACATATAGCCACATTTGAAGTACCAAATTGGTCTATCTACGCAGATGAGTTGATCGCATATAAGAAGTTAAAGGGTGTACCAGCAGGAACAATTGATCATGAAATACAAAACTATGTTTGGGAAATTGATATTAATAATGTTCCAGACTGCTTTCATAAAACCTTAGGGAAGGTATTGGCAGCACTGCATAGTATTTCAAAAGACAAGGCAAAAGAGGCTGGACTGGAGGTTTATACGTCTGAAGAAGTAAGGTTGTTAATGAAAAAAAGAATGGATGACGTGAAGGCTAAATTTGGAGTTGGTGAAACCTTATGGAATAGATGGCAGAGATGGTTAAATGATGATGGATTGTGGCCGCAGGATACGGGGTTCATACATGGGGATATCCACGCAGGGCACACTTTAATTGATAAGGATGCTAATGTGACTGGCTTAATTGACTGGACAGAAGCAAAGGTGGCAGATATATCAAATGATTTTGTATTCCAGTATAAAGCCTTTGGAGAGGAAGGGCTTGAATCTCTTATCGAGGCGTATAAAGCAGCAGGAGGATACCATTGGCCAAAGATGAAAGAGCATATCATCGAATTGGTTGCCGCCTATCCAGTTGACATTGCAGAATTCGCCATCATATCTGGTCAAGAAGAGTATGAACAGATGGCTAAACAAACCCTAGAGGTAAGTGAAAACTAAAAAAACTTATATTGCTATCAAAAGCTATGTTTAAAAAATCGATCTAATTCTTTCCACTATAAAAATAAACATTAAAAGTCCTATTCATGATGAGCTTATCATGAATAGGACTTAATTAATATAGGCCTGTATTTGGCTGATATGATTAAAAATATAACTAAATTATGGTGAAAGGTATCCATACTGCTTTCTTTTCTTTAGAATAAACCAAAGTGCAATGAAAAAGGCAAGCCCATCTGCCACCACAACAGTCAGCCAAACTCCATTAATTCCTATAATTGATGGCAAGGTGAGGATGATCACCGTAGGGAGTAGAAGTGTTCTTAGAAAAGATAGGGTTGCAGAAACTGTTCCGTTGCAAAGTGCAGTGAAAAAAGCAGAGCCAAAGATACCAAAGCCAGTGAAGAGAAATGATAGAGAATATAGCCGGAAACCTTTGTTTGTAAAAGCAGCAAGTGCAGTGTCACCACTGGAAAAAGAGGTTGCAATAAAACTTGAAAATAGCTGTGCTAAAATTACCATGGATAATGATACAACACAGATAATAACAAAGCTTTTTTGAAGCAGGTTTTTCAACTCCCCTTTATTCCCAGCACCATAATGAAAACTGATAATCGGTGCTGTACCAATAGAAAATCCTATAAAAATTGCAACAAAAACAAAACTCACATACATAATAGCAGAATATGCCGCCACGCCAGACTCACCGATAAGTTTCATCATTTGCAGGTTGTAAAGCACCGTAACAAAGGACATAGATATATTTGATACCATTTCTGAAGAACCATTCAAACAGCTACTTAGAATCATTCTAGGATATAGTTTGGTTTTAGTAAAATGCAGTATAGGATTTTCACCAACAAAAAAATAAGCAATGGGAATCACGGCCCCGATGATATATCCGCTAACCGTTGCCCAGGCCGCCCCTGCAATTCCCCACTTAAATACATATATAAATAAAAAATCCAAGAAAATATTTGTAATACCCGAAGCCACTGTCAATAAAAGACCTAGTTTAGGTTTTTCTGCTACTATAAAAAAAGTTTGAAAGGATGTTTGAAGCATAAAGAAAACACTTCCAAATATTAAAATAGAACCATAGGTAACACAATCTTCAATTAATAAATCGCTTGCACCAAGCAAATAGGAAATTGGGCGAATCAGTATAATACAGACTGCTGATAAAACGATACCACAAGCAATAATGGTAAGAATTAAGGTGGTAAAATACTGCTTTGCTTGATTTGTTTTTCCTTCACCTAAAGCCTTAGAAATAACGGCACTGCCACCAGCGCCCAGCATAAAACCAAAAGCACCAATTGACATAACTAGAGGCATAATAATATTGATAGAAGAGAGTGCGTTGCTCCCTACAAAGTTAGATACAAATAAGCCATCTACTACGCCATAAATGGAGGTGAAGACCATCATTACAATTGAAGGTATTGTGAATCTTAATAAGTGTCGATAGTTGAAATGATCTGATAATTGAATTTTCATAAGTACCTCTTTTATTCTTCATATTCTTGTTTCTGTAAAATGTCTGCTAAATTTTTTCGTAACCCATTAAGGTAATCTCTGCAACCTTGAATCAAAGCAGTTCGTGATAATTCACTGAGCTCCATAAAGGTCTTCTCTTCTGCTGCAAAGATAGTATCCAGATGCTTTTTTGCAAAGGCCTCTCCTTCTTGGGTTAATTGAATCTGTTTACTACGCCGATCATCCTCGGAAGGATGTAAAGTAATCAATCCTTTTTTAATAAGTACTTTTAGTGCTGAATTTACAGTTTGCTTGCTCATAGACCATTGTTTACAGATGCTTTTTTGTGTGCATCCATTTTGAGATTGGCGGATAAAGTATAGAGTCCAATGGGCACTTACAGAAAGTCCGCTTTTTATTGCTAAGTTAGTAAAAAAAGCATCTATCTCATTGGAGATAGCATAGAACTCCATTAATTGTTTGTGTAAATTCATAAAAAAATACCTCCTTTTTAGTCCGATATCAGACTAATATCTTAAACTATTATTGAAATTTTGTCAAGTGTAACATTACTAGCTTAGAGATAGGCCTATACCCTAGATATATTTCTAAGTATAAAGTAATTAAAACCTAGCCTCATGGATAAAAGGAGGCTAGGTTTGTTTTATAGAAAAAATAAGAAGTTATTTGATTTATTTTGCAGGTCGAGTCATACAATAGATCTTTATGCCATCAATGATGTTAGTATCCTTTAGCTGATATCCAAAACTTTCATAATAAGAGACATTATGCTGATTTTCTGTATCAAGTGCAATTGGGTAGGAGGGCTGTGAGGATTCAGCAATTTCATGGATCTCTCTTAGAACTTTTTTACCAATGCCCTTTCCTTGAGAGGAAGGCGCTACACCAATCATGGTTAAATAGTAATGGGGTTGATGTGGTCCACTTGTAGAAGTTAGTTTTTCGTACTTAGTTAAGAATCTAAGCCCATGAAATGGTAGCCGAAATACTAATAAAAGCATCTCTATATTTAATCTAAGTTTAGCTCTTATAGATACATTCTTAAGGTTTTTTGGTCGATCTACAATCGCCACATAAGTAGGCTCTTTAGTATCATCTGTAAGGATCAGACCATCTAATAAGTGATTTCGTTTAATGATAAATCTAATTAAATTTTTTGATTGCTCTTTGCCATTTTTGTTTGAAAATAAATAATTAAACATGGGGTCTTTCTCAAATGCCCGAGATAGTAAGGAAACATGAGTTTCATTAATGTTCATGTTGTTCCCCCCTATGGTGAAGAACTGAAAAACTAAATAACACCTTAAAAACATAAAAGTACAGTAGCGTAGCTGCAAAGAAGGGAGATGTTTGCCCTAAATAAGCTACTACGAGGAAACCCAATCCTGTTAAGCTTCCAGCTAAGAGATTATGAAATGAATAATTTCTCGTTAAATTTAAAAGGGCTGCCGTAATTAAAGTGTAGGTACAAATGATAATCCCAGAATAGATAGAAAATTCCATCGACCACGAAAGGACTATGGGTTGAAGGTGGATGGCTATAAATATCCACCTTTTCCTTGGATATCGATTATAAAAAAGATCTGTACCCTTGGTTAAATTTGCTACAACACCCCCTGAGATATCTAAGAACAAAAACCAAGTTACAATTTGTTTTAGTAAAGATAACCCTTTCCATTCATCGTAACCTAAAATACCTATTGCAAAACCAGAAATCAGCACAAAAATAGTAATAATAACTAAGGATGATTTTGTCTGATATTCACCTAGAATTTCGTGGAAAAATTTTGGAATTTTAATCATAGAGAACCTCCTTCTGACCGTCCGAACGGTCAATTTTTATAGTGTAAAAAAATGGCAGAGGTTTATTGTTTATTTTAATAAAGACTGCCATGCTTCTACTTGTAAAGTCCAAACGTCTCTAAATCTTTTGATATCAGATTCTAGTAAAAAATGCAGACCGTAACCATCTAATGTCATGATAATCATTTCTGAAATTTTTAAAAGTCTGTCTTTTTCTTGGGAGCTATAATGGGATAATTGTGTAGCGATAGCATCAACCATCTCATCCTTAGTTTTTAACAAATAAGTTCTATATTTTTCATTGTATAAGCAAGAATTATAGAAATGAAGTAAAACCGAATAAGATAACTTTTCTTCTTCGGTTAGTGAGTAAATACTCTCCCCAAGGAAAAGGAGAAACACTTTTAAGTTTGGACCCTCATGGGATTTAACTGGCTTCACCAGATCAGCTAGGATGTTCTCAAAAATCACATTTAAAACTTCATCTATAGAGCCAAAGTGGTGAAAAATATTGCTTTTACTAATACCTAAAAGATCAGCTATTTTTTTGGCACTTAATCCCTCAATTCCTTCTTTAGCAATGATTTTCATAGATGCAGCTAAAATGCGATCTTTCGTTTCGTTGCCCTTAGCGATTCTTAGATCTTGAGTCATTGCAAGCCTCCTTCTATTTATTCTTATTTTCATTATAATACTAACCGAATGGTCAGTCAATTGTTTTTTTATTGGGAAAGTACTCTTTATTACTTTGTGGGAAATGTATCGCTTGGCTGAACAAAACCATATTGACTGTGTTTTGGAGATTGAGATTGTAGAATCAATTTATACAAAGGTGATATTATCACAAGTTATACAGTTAGTAAGAATAAAGATAAAAATAGCAGATATTGACAAGAAATTACTGAAGGCATATAATATAAATTGTTGAAAATTTAATTATTTAAAGGTAATAGGTTCGAAGAACTAGAAATTTTGGTCTTCGATTAAAAGGGAAACAGGTGCAAATCCTGTACGGTCCCGCCGCTGTAAAAGAGGAGTAGTGCAAAATATGCCACTGTTGATATGGGAAGGCTTTGCACTGTGGTGATACTTGAGTCAGAAGACCTGCCTATTACTAGGAAGCATAACTCTACGGAGGATAGGGGGTATGACTTGATAAAATATGGACTATTTTAATCATGATCTCCTTATGCAATTGAGGAGATTTTTTGCTGTTCAGTTCTTAGAATTAAAACACAAAGTACATCTAAAATTAGGAGGAAGAATGATGAAATACAATAAAGTAGCAGCAATGCTATTAATACTTGCCTTAAGTTTTTCTATAGTAGCGTGTAATACATCAACTACAGAAACAAATAATGAGGCGGGAGAAGAACAAACCCAGCTGGTATATGCCAGTACAAAGGATATAAGGGACATAAACCCCCATACCTACTCTGGAGAAATGGCAGCACAAAATATGGTTTTCGAATCTTTAGTTATCAATACAGAAGATGGAGTAGAACCTTGGTTAGCTGAAAGTTGGGAGATATCAGAGGATGGAAAAACCTACACCTTCAAATTAAGGGAGGATGTAAAATTTACTGATGGAGAGATATTTGATGCAACAGCAGCTAAGCTGAATATCGATGCTGTTATGAATAATTACGAAAGACATGCTTGGCTAGAGTTAGTAAATCAGATAGACTATGTGGACATTGTAGATGATTTTACTATTGATTTAGTACTAAAAAATCCCTATTACCCTACCCTTAGTGAATTGGCATTAACAAGACCCTTTAGATTTATATCACCTAACTGTTTTATTGATGATAACACCAAGAATGGTGTAGATGGCTATATTGGAACAGGTCCTTGGATACTTACTGAACATAGAGAAAACCAATATGCCATATTTACCGCCAATGAATCCTACTGGGGTGAAAAAGCAAAGCTTAAAGAGGTTAAATGGCAAGTTATGCCGGATCATCAAACCATACTTCTTGCCCTTGAAAAAGGAGAAATCCACCTGTTATTTGGAGCAGATGGAGACATGATTGACCTAGATTCCTTTAAAGCCTTAGAAAATCAAGGAAAATATGTTACCATTATGAGTCAACCAATAGCTTCTAGGGCTATTCTATTAAATTCTAACAAAGAGATTACTGGAGATATCAAAGTAAGAGAAGCACTACAATATGCTGTGGATAAAGAATCCATAGCTGAGGGGATATTGAATGGTTCTGAAACTATAGCAGATACCCTATTGTCTCCTACTGTCACCTATTGCGATATAGATTTGAAAAAGAGGACCTATGATGTAGATACAGCATCAAAGCTTTTAGATGAGGCTGGGTGGATTATCGGTAATGATGGTTACAGGTATAAAGATGGCACTAAAATGGAAATGACCATCTATTACAATTCCGATAATAGTCAAGAGCGAACCATCAGTGAATACCTTCAAGACAATTTTAAAAATATTGGTGTAGACTTAAAAATCTTTGGTGAAGAAAAACAGGCCTTCTTAGATCGACAAAAAACAGGCGATTTTGACCTACAATACTCCTTATCTTGGGGGACTCCCTATGATCCTCAATCCTACTTATCATCCTGGCGAATTCCTGCCCATGGCGATTATCAAGCCCAAGTAGGACTAGAAGAGAAGGCATGGTTAGATGGAAGGATTGGAAAGGTTATGATTGAAACCGATGAAGACAAACGTCAAGAAATGTATCAGGAAATATTAACCTATATTCATGATGCTAGTGTATATATACCATTAACTTATTCTAGGACAAAAGCAGTCCATGTACCATCCTTAAAAGGTGTAGATTTTAATGCTTCTCAATATGAAATACCCTTTGAAAAAATGTATTTTTAGATAGAGGTAATTAACTAATTTGAGGATTCCCTCCTAGTAGGGAATCCTCCTAATAAATTGGTTTAATCGGATTGCTGTAGGGGAGGAAACCAATGAGAAACTATATTATTCGCCGCATATTGCTTATTATACCGATATTGATAGGGATATCCTTTATTTCATTTTTATTAATTAATCTGAACCCCAGCGACCCCGCAGAAGTTGCTTTGAGGGTCAACGAGATTGTCCCCACCGATGAAGCAGTAACAGCTATGAGGGAAGAATTGGGGCTAGATAAACCTTTTTTTCAGCGGTATATTATTTGGCTAGGAAATAGTCTTCGCCTTGACTTTGGAAATAGTTATGTAAATAACAAACCTGTTTCAGGTGAAATTTTAAATGCATTACCTGCTACTTTATATCTAGCGGCAGTAGCCCTCATCATGACCTTAGGAATTAGCATGATAGCAGGGATTTTATGTGCTATTTTCGAAGATTCTATAGGGGATAAAATAACAAGAGGTATTATTTTTGTAGCTACGGCAATGCCTAACTTTTGGGTAGGACTGCTGCTGATGTGGCTATTTGCTGTTAAGCTGGACCTATTTCCCACCAGTGGGATGAGGGGGTTCACCTCAGTAGTATTACCAGCAACTACCCTTTCCTTAAGCTATATTGCCATCTATACAAGACTGATCCGAAACAGTATGATACAAAATAAAAACGAGAATTACATATTGTATGGTCGTATAAGGGGGTTAGGTAATTGGGTTATCATAAAACATATCCTTAAAAATTCAATCCAATCGTCTATTACGGCATTGGGAATGTCGATTCCCAAACTTATATCGGGGACTGTAATCGTAGAAAATATTTTTGCATGGCCAGGTATTGGGAGATTATGTGTTAGTGCTATCTTTAATAGAGATTACCCTATCATTCAGGCCTATATTGTCATGATGGCCACATTGTTTGTAGTATGTAATCTGTTGGTGGATATCTTCAGTGCATTCTTAGATCCAAGGATAAGGAGGATGACGTAGCATGAATGTATGGGGAAAATTCAAATCCAGTAAACTTGCAATTGGTTGCTTAATCCTCCTTGTCATAATTGTTTTGTTAGGGGTCATGGCACCATTGGTGGCACCAAATGACCCGGTGGAAACAAATGTTAGGGAAAAACTTTCTGGTAGCAGTCTTCAATATCCCTTTGGTACAGACCAACTGGGAAGATGTGTTTTATCACGATTACTTTATGGAATCCGTACTACAGTAGGGATGTCAATTTTGACCATGATCATAACCATTTCTATAGGAACAATACTAGGAGTGGTGGCAGGTTACTTTAGAGGATGGGTAGATGAAATGGTTATGCGCTTATGTGATGTAATGTTATCCTTTCCTAGTGAAGTAATGATATTAGCAATTGTAGGAATGTTAGGACCTGGTCTTGAAAATATTATCATAGCAAATATTATCGCCAAGTGGGCTTGGTATACTAGGATGATAAGAGCTATCGTGGTGCAGTATATGGGGAAAAACTACATTCATTTTGCAAAGGTGGTTGGTTGTAGCCCTCTACACATTATGAAAAAACACTTGTTTCCTGGGGCTTTAGGTGAAATTGTAGTACTAGCCTCTTTAGATACGGGGACGGTTATATTAAGTGTTTCTGCATTATCCTTCTTAGGATTAGGGGTACAGGCACCCACCCCAGAATGGGGAATGATGTTGAATGAGGCTAAAAACATTATGATTACCCATCCTACCAAGATGCTCCCCCCTGGTATCGCCATATTATTGGTGGTATCTGCATTTAATTTTATTGGCGATAAGGTGAGGGATATTATGGATCCTAAATATGTAGACAGGAGGGTGAAAAAAGGTGACTTTGCTAAAAGTAGAAAATCTATCAGTAACTGACCTACGTAATGGGGAAAGAATCCTCCATGGTCTTACCTTTTCTCTTGAACCTAATAGTTGTCTAGCCATAGTAGGAGAAAGCGGCAGTGGTAAGTCTATGACATGTAAAGCTCTATTGCAGTTGACTAACCCTTGGCTGGAAGTAAAGGGATCTGTTTATCTTCATGGAAAAGAGATTCCTAAAAATAATCCTAATGAAATGCAAAAAATTAGAGGTAAAAAAATTTCAATGATTCTGCAGGATGCAATGACAGCCTTTGATCCCCTCTATACCATAGGATATCAAATAGAAGAGACCCTTTGTACAAACCTAAAGATGTCTAAAAAAGCTGCACAGGCTATGGGAATAGAAGCGATGAATAGGATGGGGATATATGATGCAAAAAATGTAATAAAAAAATATCCTCATCAATTGTCAGGGGGTATGCTCCAAAGGTGTATGATAGCCATTGCTATGGCTATAGAGCCAGATATTATGATAGCAGATGAACCTACTACTGCCTTGGATGCTATTAATCAGCGGGATGTAGTAGAACAGTTTGAGCTATTACAACGTACAACTGGAACTGCCATCTTATTTATATCCCATGATTTAGGTGTTGTACAACGATTAGCTCAAAAGGTATTGGTGATGAAGGAGGGCAGTTGTGTAGAATATGGAGATGCAAATCAGATTTTTAGAAGACCCCAAAATGATTATACTCGTTATTTAGTAGAAACTCGTATGGCTCTTTCACAACCTTTTCGCAAAATCATGGATAGGGAGGAAGTTGAAGTTGTAAATGTTAAAAGTGCAGAATGTATATAAAAGTTATCCAAAGGCAGGATCTTTATTTAAAAAAAATCGATTTACAGTACTTTCAGGAATTAGTTTTGAAATTAAAGAAGGTGAGTGTGTTGGGCTGATAGGAGAAAGTGGTAGCGGAAAAAGCACATTATCTAGATTAATTATGGATTTAGAGAAACCAGATGAAGGTACAATTACTTTAGAGGGAGAAAGTATACCAGTATGGAAAAAGAAAAATCCCGGTGAAATAAGTGTAGTGTTTCAAGACTATACCTCATCTGTAAACCCCAGATTCACTGTAGAAGAAGCGATTATAGAGCCTATGTTGGTAAAGGAAAATATAGCGAAGACAGCAACTAAAGTAACTCAACTTTTAGATAGGGTGGCCTTACCATCGAAGCTTTTACAAAGATACCCCCATGAACTAAGTGGAGGGCAATTACAGAGGGTGTGTATTGCTAGAGCAATATCTACGAATCCAAGATTTATTATTTTAGATGAAGCCATAAGTTCTCTAGATGTTTCGGTACAAGCTCAAATATTAGATTTACTAAAGGAGCTAAGGGCAGATTTAAACCTTACCTATTTGTTTATTGCCCATGATCTTCAGGCTGTAGCCAGTTTATGTGATAAAGTATTATTTTTATATAAAGGCAAGATAGAAGAAGAATTACTTGTTACTGATTTAGCAAAAACAGAAAACCAATATGCTAAGAAACTAGTGTCTTCTGTAATCACTTTTGATTAATACTGGAACTTCTCTGCTTTATCTTCAATAAGTTATGCAATTTCCTCATTTAAATATATATTAAGGAAATTAAAAATAATAAATCTTTTCTTAAAGGAGGAGCTGTCTCAAAATAGAAAATAAAGTTTAGGGCTGAGGCCCTTTTTTTATATAACGAATAGGAAACACCCATGATGCTAAATCTATAAATCTTCTGAAGGAAGACATTGATCATCGTAAAGTATAGATCATGGATTTGCAGCCATAAAAAAATACATTTATTTCTAGGATGAATTTTAAATCTTTTTTTAAGTTATACTCGTTGATATAGGTGTAGAACATTTTCAAATTGAAAGGAGGCGATCATTATTGAAGATTACCAACTAATATGGCAGATAAAAAAAGGTGATAAGCAAGCCTTTGATATTCTCGTAAGAAAACACTATCAAAATATCTATAGCTATTGTTTAAGACGGGTAGGGAATCAAGTGGTGGCCGCCGACTTAACACAGGATATTTTTCTAAAGCTGGTAAAAGCCATATATAACTTTCGTTTTTCAGGAAAATTTACTAATTTTTTATTTACAATAGCCGTTAATACCTGCAACGATTATTATAAGAAGCCCCAACAGAGCTATGTAGATGTTAATAGCCTGCAGAAAAGTGATGGAAAACCCGAACCGATAGAAAGTATTGTCAGAAATGAGGAAGCAAGGGCTATTAAGAAAAAATTAGATGTACTTCCTGATATACAGAAGGATACCCTTATTCTTTATTACTATCATGATTTGAAGGCTAAGGATATTGCTAAGATTACAGGGGTAAGTTTAGCTACAGTAAAATCACGACTGAAGCAAGGCAAGGATAAGCTGAAAAAAATGTTAAGTGAGGAGGATTACTTTGAAAGATAAAGATCGGTTTAAAGAAGTGCTTCATCAATATCAAGTGCCCCATGGAAGAGAAGAGAATATTTCTAAGACTATATTGGCAGGACAAAAAATAATGGAGAGAATGACACCTTCTAAAACAGCATTTAGTGGACTACTGAGGGAACAAGCAAGATATATCTCACCCTATCTTTGGCTAACACAGATAATTGCTATCATTATGACAATAGTACTTTCTATTAATTTAATTGATCCATACCTTGAAGTCCAAAGGATATTATTTATCTTAACACCTATACTCGCTTTTTTTGCAGTACCAGAACTAATTAAAAGTATGATTTATGGCATGTCCGAATTGGAGGACACCTGCAAAAATAGTATGTCAAAAATTTTGGTAGCAAGGTTGTTCATTATTGGAAGTATCAATCTTGTAGCGTTAACAATAATGATTACTTTTTTATCTATTCAACACCAAATACCATTTACTCAAGTTGTACTCTATGGTTTAGTGCCCTTTAACATCGTAAATGGAATTCACTTATTCATGCTTCATTTTATAAAGATTCGATCTTCTGTTGCATCTATAAGCATTTCCCTCTGTCTGGTTGCTTTGATGAAGATGTTAACAGATCTTAGCTTTTTTATAGCCATTACCGAAACAATCTGGATTGTCTTATTTGTGGTAACAACAGTATTTTTTCTAATTGAACTCTATTACTTTATGAGAGGGATAACTAACAAGGAGGTATTCATCCAATGGAACTAAAAATAAATAAATTGACAAAACAATATGGAAATAAAATAGCGGTGGATCGGTTTTCCGTCACATTTACTGAAGGGATTAATGGCTTGTTGGGTGCAAATGGTTCGGGTAAAACAACATTAATGCGAATGATGTGCGATATATTGCGACCCACATCGGGGGAAGTGTTGTTAGATGGAGTTAATATAACAACCCTAGATGAAGCCTACCGAGAATTATTAGGGTATTTGCCACAAAACTTTGGATATTATCCTGATTTTTCAGCTTGGGACTTTATGCTCTATTTTTCATCCCTAAAAGGACTGCCTCGGTTGACTGCTGAGAATAGGTGTAAAGAGTTACTCAACATGGTGGGACTCTATGAGGTAAGGAAAAAGAAAATCAAGACTTATTCCGGTGGCATGCGGCAGAGGTTAGGAATTGCCCAAGCTTTAATTAATGATCCTAAGATACTCATTTTAGATGAGCCTACAGTGGGACTTGACCCAAAAGAGCGGGCTAAATTCCGTAACATCATCAGTGAGAACTCCACTGGAAAGATCGTATTACTCTCTACCCATATTGTCTCTGATGTTGAATACATTGCAGATAGAATTATGATTATGAAGGAGGGACAACTTTCTCAGCAAGCTACCACAGACCGTATATGTGATTCTATAAAGGACTTCGTATGGAGCCTACAGGTTGCACCTAATGATGTGGACAGTTACAATAGTAATTTTATTGTAAGTAATCTAAAACATAGCGGTGAGCAGGTGGAACTTCGTATTGTCTCAGAAGAACGGCCTTCAGAAAAAGCAGTAAATGTTTCTCCAAACCTTGAAGATCTGTATCTCTATCATTTTAAAGGAGAAGTGTAAATGATCACTATCATTCAGTACGAACTCAAAAAGATGTTAATACAGCCTTTATCTCTTATGCTAATTTTGATATTACTTGCCGTTAATGGGATTGTCTTACTATTTAATAGTGAGGGGAGTATTGTATCCCGACAAGATATAGAAATGCAAAGGGCAGAGCAATCTCAATATGCAGGTGCAATTAATGAAAATTGGACGACAAGCATAACGGAAAAGCTGAAGAGTCTTAAGGAGAATCCTGATAATTTGATATCTAAAGATGAGAAGATAAAGGTGCAGCAAGGATATTTACAAAGGGGCTATACACAGGAATATGTCGATAAGATGGACAATACAAATTTTTTAAAACCAGAGATATTAAATAGTCTATCCTATAACATACTTCTGGATGCCAAATATTCCTCAGAATTTTATGATTATGCCCAGCAATTTTCTGATATGCAGGGAGAACTATATCGAAGGGAGGGGGATGGAAAGAAGGGTGAAGCCTTAGCATCTAAAGCTGAAGCAATGTATGGGTACCTAGCACAGGACTATATAGCCCATTATGGCTACAACTTAGGTTGGCTTAAACTCAGCTTTATGCAAAGTCTGATGCCCTTTATTGTGGGACTATTTCTAATCGTGACAATATCTACTATATTTTCAAAGGAGTATAGTCAAAAAACAGATAGCCTTTTATTATCTACTAAATATGGTAAGAGTAGGTTGATTTATGCAAAGTTAGGGGCTTCATTTATATTGGCTATAGGCTTTTGGATAACGATACAGGGCATGAACTTACTTGTGACAGCAGGGCTCTTTGGTTTGCAAGGGGCAGAGACCTATGTGCAGGATTGGTTATTTAACAATAGTCCATTTGCCATCCCACAACTAACAAATTATATTGCAGTAAGGATAGTTAGTTTAATTGGTGTAATCTTTTTAACCAGTATAATTATTTTAATATCGGTCAAATCAAAGAGTTCATTTTTAACAACTGTCATAAGTACGATTCTTTTACTATTTCCCGTTGTTATATCGATACCGAATGTAGGTGGTATAGTTGGGAGGTTCATTTCAGAGGCAATGCTTTTTATGCCTGTTAGGTTATTAATAGCAACTGATTATTTCACTTTTTTCAGAGGTTATTATATTGTAGGAAAGGTTGTATTAATGCAATGGGTAGTACCGATGGTGGCTATTTTGCTATCTATTCTGGTGGTTTCAATTGCATTTAAAACATTTAAGAGACATCAAGTGGAAAATTAATGGAGGTGACCATATTTGAAGGATTTAATTGGATTAGAGATAAGAAAAAGTATGAAGCGACCTGTGGTTTTTGGTATTTTAGCTATTATTCTTTTTTATAATGTTTTAATGATTTTTTATTCAACGTTTGACAGTGAGCCCACCTATGGGATGCCATATAGTAAAGAGAAGGTAAACCAATTGCAAAATGAGAAATCAGAATTTGCAGGCTTCATTGATGATGAATGGATACAGAATGTAGAAGATGAAAAAAATTCAATATTGTTTAATCCTGCTAATCAAATAAGCGAAGAAGAGGCTATAGAAAAAACAGAAGAATTGCTTGCACGGGGATTCTCTAGAGAAATGATCGACTCAAATATCATCTTTTTTATTAAAGAGGAGGTTTTGTTTAGCCAAGAGCTTCAACGTTTGGAAGAGCCTGAAGTAGCATCAAACTTTTACAGGGTGGCAAAAGAAATAGGAGCAGAAAAAGCTAACTATTATCGTGAAGTTTACGAGGATGAAAAGGGAGAAGCATTAGCTACAAAAGCAGAAGATATGTATGGGTATCTAAGTAATGGCTATAGGGCTTATTACGGTTACAGCTGGGGGTGGTCAAGACTTCATGCTATGCAGACGGTATTACCTTATACGGTGGGGCTGTTGCTAATTGTGGTCCTATCGCCTATATTTTCTCAAGAATACGTCAGAAAAACAGATTCCCTTATTTTAAGTGCAAAACATGGAAAAAATAAGGTAATAAAAGCAAAGATGATTACAGCATTTTTAGTATCAATTTTATCATGGATGATGATACAGTTCATTAATATTGTCCTGATATTCACTTTCTTTGGGACTGAAGGAGCCAGATCTTTTCTTCAGAATTGGGCGCAGAATCCAAGTCCCTATCCCTTCACCTATATGACAAGTTACTTTGTGATCACAGCAATGAGTTTTTTAGGACTAATATTTTTAACATCAACCATTTTGTTTATTTCATCTCGATCAAAAGGATCTGTTACCTCATTGGTTACAGCTGGAGTTTTAACTTTGTTTCCTATCATTCTTTCGGGGATGTTTGGAGGCAGGATGCTAAATAGAATGATTATGTTTATGCCTACTAAAGTTTTAATTGGTGTTGATCATTTTAAAACCTTCGATGCCGTTTATCTGTTTGACAAAGTAATTATGTTGCCATGGGTTACAGCATTTGTAGCTGTTGTCTTATCGATTATTATGCTAATTGGGGCATACTTTAGTTTTAAAAGGCATCAAGTGAAGAATTAGAGTACAATAAAAAATAATAAGGATAAACCTTCAAAGACTGACATACTGTTGTCAGTCTTTGTTCGATATAATGAATAATAACTAATGGAAAGTTAGTACATGGAAAATATCATTAATAATGAAATAGAAATGATTTAGCAAAGATTTAGTAGAGCAGAGTGGATTAGATTTTTTAGTTAGAATGGGGACTTTGGGGAATCAAATGATAAGGGGAGGTTTACAATGAGTATTAATAAAAAAAATTATCTAAGTATAGAAGAGATTGTTTCGTTACCAAAGCTATCAGGTACAAACATAAGTGATGATGGCAAAAAAGTTGCATTTGTAAAGAGGACAACTAACTGGAAGGACAATAAATATAGTAACCATATATGGATATATGAAAAAGACAAGGGGCAATGTTACCCACTAACACATGGAAATAAAGATTGTACATACCCATTATGGTCTCCAGATTCTAGACATATCGCATACCTTACCCCTGCTGGTGACGGTGATAACAAGAGAAATCAGATCTTTGTTAGGTCATTTGATAGGGATGGTAGTATTCAAATTACTGATGAGAAAGACGGGGTCAGTAAATTCAAATGGGAGCCTAATGGCAAGGGTTTTTTCTATATTACGCTGGCAAAAGAAGCTGAAACGATAAAGAGACGCAAGGAGATCTATGGAGATTTCCATCACATAGGCAAGGAAAACCAGAATAATTGTTTAAAGTACATTGAAATAGCAAAAGGGATACCAAAATCCAATGGTAAACATGAGGGTTTAGAAGAATCTAATAGTGCTGGTAAGAATGAACTTGAAAACGATAATAGCGTTGTGCATCAACTAACTAATGGTAAAAATTTTCATATCCACGAATTTGATATTTCAAATGATGGTGACAAGGTTGTATTTATGGCTACACCAAGCCCATATATGGGAGATTATATTAATGGGGATCTATATATACTAGATGTTAAAGCTGCAGAGTTAAAAAAGATGAATATAGATAAGTTGTTGAGAGGGAGGGTTTGCTTTTCTCCTGAAGGCAGCAAAATATGTTACACGGCAAGCGTTAAGGAGAAGGAATATTATAAAAACAATATACAAGACAGCACAATAGAGATATACGATATTAATAGTGGAGAACTAATTCAACCTTTGACAGATTTTGATAGTACAGTTATTCCATTACGATGGACAGCTAAAGGAATTTTAATTAGATGGCAGGATAAAACGAATTATCTTATTGGGTTGCTATCTGAGGATGGCAAAGTGAAAATGCTAAGGGAAAAAGTAGATGGCTTTATAATGGAAGCTTCTATAACCCGTGATGGAAATCATTTGTCCTATAATAAGGCGATAACAAATGAAACCTTTGAAATTTATTTAGATGATGAAAAAATAACAAATGAAAATATCATTTTTGAAGGGAAACAAAAAAGTAACAGGGAAATAATTGTATGGCAAAATAGTGATGGTCATGAAATAGAAGGGATTTTATCAACCCCTGTAGATTTTAATGCAAATAAAAAATATCCTTTATTACTGGTAATCCATGGTGGCCCAGCGTGGGCATCTTTTCCAATATTTTCAGACTGTTTTAATGAGAAATATCCTATTGAACAGTTTATCGAAAAAGGCTTTATAGTTTTAGAACCAAATTACAGGGGAAGCTCTGGCTATGGTAATGAATTCTTAAAATCAAACTACAGAAAACTAGGAATTGCTAACTACGATGATGTTATATCTGGAGTCGATAAACTAGTTGACATGGGGAACGTAGATAAAGATAGAGTAGGGGTTATGGGATGGAGCAACGGAGGATATATAGCAGCCTTCTGTTCCACATATAGTGATAGATTTAGAGCTATTTCAGTTGGAGGGGGCATTACTAATTGGAGTACCCATTATGCAAATACAGATATACCTTACTTTGTTAGGATGTATTTAGGAAATAATCCATGGAATGATCCAGAGATATATGCTCAAGCGTCACCAATCACATATATTAAATCAGCATGTACTCCCACCTTAATCCAGCATGGCGATAAGGATGCAAGAAATCCAATTACAAATGCATATGAGCTATATCAAGGGCTTAAGGATATGAAGGTTGATGCAGAATTAATTATATTTAAAGGAATGGCATATAGCCCGGACCAGCCAGGAATTAATGTGGCAATTATGAAACAGAATTTGATGTGGTTTTCCCATTATATTTTAGGTGAAAGCATGAAAGATTTTAGGGTTCTATGATTATAAAAAAGTGAAGGATGATGATAAAAAGCGATATTCACTCGGTTAAAAATAGATATTAAAGTATGTTTTATATTCCCTCAGACTGATGGTTTGGGGGAATTTTTCTTATTCATGTTGACACCACTACTACTACGTGATACTATATAGTGGTAGTAAGTAATACGGAATACTGGTAATTAGTATTACTGAATAGTAAGGAGGGATTACGCTGGAAAACCTAACAGAAATGCTTAAAGGCGTACTAGAGGGCTGTATACTTGAAATTATAAGTCGGGGAGAAACCTACGGCTACGAGATCACCCGTCGACTGAAGGCCCTCGGTTTTTCGGACGTTGTAGATGGGACGGTTTATACAATCTTGGTGCGGCTTGAGAAAAATAAGTTGGTGGAAATTACGAAAAAACCATCGGATACAGGGCCGCCACGAAAATTTTTCGTCCTCAATGACGGGGGTCGGAAGGAACTACAGAAGTTTTGGGAAAAATGGGAGTTTCTATCATCTAAAATTAACCAATTGAAGGAGGAGATATAATGAATTTTTGGGATAAAATCACAGGTAGAGACATGGAAAAACAAGCGCAAGACTTCGATTCCCGGATCAAGAAGCTGCCTGTTGATTTTCAAGAGGCATGGGAAAAAATAGACACCAATCTTTGGCAGTACTCAGATTTCACTGGTCGCAACCTCATGTCAATTCTTGATGGTGTCCTTGGCCTCTTGGAGGAAGCCGCGGTGGAGGGGCAGAGTGTACAGGAGGTTTTGGGTGAGGATATAGAAGGATTCTGTTCAGCTCTGGCTGGTGAAGAAGGGACAAAGTCTTATCGCGACAAGTGGCGCCAGCAACTGAATAATAATATCGCAAAAAAATTAGGTAAATAGGAGGAATAATATGAGCATAAAAGATATCATTGAAGGTAAAAAAAAGTGGCGGGCCCATGTTGCTCGGGTCAAGGCCCTACCCCAAGATTATCAGATTGTTTATAAAGAGATTGAAAAATACCTCTTTAAGGTTGGTCTTGTTGAGCTAACAGAAGAGACGGATATGCTCTCGGGGATTATCGATCTTTTTGAAGAGGGGGCGGCCTTGGGGAAAGCCGTGCTCGAAGTGACGGGCAGTGACGTAGCGGCTTTCTGCGACGATCTAGTCAAAGATTCAAAAACTTTTGCTGACATCATTCAAGAATCTATTGACCAAGAATATAGCAAGGAAATGAAAAAGATAACGGATAAGAAAAAGTAAAGGAGGAGCAATCAAATGTCTGAGTTTTTCGATAGTTACTTCAATATCAAAAAAATAATTAAGAGCAAGCGTGAGTACAAGCAACAAATGGCCAGAGTAGAGGCTTTGCCGACAGATTATCAATACGTCTTTAAGAAAATACAGGGACACATGTGGATGTTTGCGGCGGGATCCGGCTATGACATGATGAAAATCCATTATGATCTTATAGAATTGTTTGAAACAGGTGTAGCGGACGGAATACATGTTTTAGATATTACTGGTGATGACGTGGCGGCATTCTGCGACGAGCTTCTGCGAAATGCCAGCACATACACAGCAAACTGGCGGGAGACGTTAAACCGCGACATACTGAAAAAAGTCGGAAAGGGAAGGAACTCAAAATAAAGACATCACCATGAGCTTAATGTATAAAGGCATTAAAATGATAAGAATTTACAAAAACATAAAGTAAAAGGGGGGATAGCGTGTTTAAATACGAATGGATATTATGCCCAGTCTGTGGTAACAAAACAAGGGTCAAGATAGGTGTTGATACGGTAATGGAAAACTTTCCACTATTTTGTCCTAAGTGTAAGCAGGAGACGAAAATCAATGTAAAACAACTGAATATATCAGTTATCAAAGAGCCAGACGTAAAGACGCAGAGCCGATAATCGTGAGTGAAATCACTGTTATCGGCTCTTTATTTATTTATAACAACGATCAAGCTATATTGTAAAGGAGGAAAATAGATGAAAAAAAATATAATTCAAGTTAAAGGGGTTAAGAAGGCTTACAAGGATGTAGAAGTCCTCAAGGGAGTAGATATGGAAGTAGAGGAGGGAGGTATCTTTGCATTACTAGGTTCTAATGGAGCAGGAAAAACTACGATGATTAGAATCATGGCTACTTTACTTAAATTAGATGCTGGAAGTGTTGTGATCAATGGTTTTGATGTTGAAAAAAATCCCAGTGAGATAAGAGGTTCTATCAGTCTTACTGGTCAGTTTGCTGCTATTGATGAAATTTTGACTGGACGTGAAAATCTTCAAATGATAGCAAAGCTTAGACATCTTAAAAATCCAAATCAAGTAGTAGATGAGTTAATTAATCGTTTTGGTATGTCAGAAGCTGCAGACCGTAGAGTGGATACTTACTCAGGAGGTATGAAAAGAAGAATTGATATCGCAATGAGTCTTGTGGGAAATCCAAAGATTATTTTTCTAGATGAACCAACAACAGGTCTTGATCCAGAAGCACGTTTAGAAGTTTGGAGTATTATAAAAGAGTTATCAGCTACAGGAACTACGGTATTTTTAACGACACAATATTTAGAGGAAGCAGAACAACTTGCAGATAAAATTGCTATTCTTCATGGGGGGAAAATTATTGCGCTAGATACACTAGAAGGCTTGAAAAAGTTATTTCCACCTGCAAAAATTGAATATGTTGAAAAACAACCTACATTAGAAGAAATATTCCTAACAATCATTGGTAAAAAGGGGGAGAAATAAATGGAATCAACAAATAAATATTTTTTAAAAGATTTGAGTGTTATGTTTGGCCGGTCGATGCGTCATATTTTTAGAAGTATGGATACAATTATTACAGTTTGTATCACACCAATTGCCATGATGTTATTGTTCGTTTATGTATTTGGTGGTGCAATTGAAACGGGTACAGAAAATTATGTTAACTATCTATTGCCAGGTATAATGTTAATGGCTATTGGTAGTGGGATTGCATATGTAGCTTACCGTTTGTTTACAGATAAACAGCGGGGGATCTTTGAACGTTTTCACTCTATGCCTATTGCTCGTTCTACAGTTTTGTGGGGACATGTATTAACCTCATTAATTTCAAATGGAATTTCTGTAGTAGTGATTATACTTGTTGCATTATTAATGGGATTCCGTTCTTCGGCAGGAATCTTAGAATGGTTAGCGGTATTTGGAATTCTTGGGATTTTTACCCTTGCCTTGACTTGGATTGCTGTAATTGCGGGGCTTGCTGCTAAAACACCAGATGGTGCAGGGGCATTCGCATATCCAATCGTCTTCTTGCCATTTATCAGTTCTGCCTTTGTACCAACAGATACGATGCCTCCAGTAGTAGGTGCCTTTGCAAAAAATCAACCTGTAACGCCTATTGTAGAAGCAATTCGTAATTTACTAGCAAGCCAACCAGTAGGAAATGATATCTGGGTTGCCCTTGCTTGGTGTATAGCAATAATTGTTGTTGCTTATCTCTTTGCAATGAGAGTATATAAAAAAATATAATTATTTTATGTGTTCCCTCAGACTAAAAAGTTTGGGGGATTTTCATTAGCATACCATTATAAGAACTATTCAAATTCTCTTTAATATTGAGATCTAAAAATTTTTTATTCTAATTACTTGACTCTTACCTTAGGGGAGGCATTAACATTAATTTAGAGATAATATTGCAATATTATAAACTTAAAAGGAATGATATTAGTGGCAATTTATACATTAAGAAATACCAGCTGAAAGATTACAGTTTCAATATCAATAATTCCAAGGAGGTAATCAAATGTTATTAAAGAACGAAAACAATAACGCCATTGAAGTCAATAATTTAGTAAAGACCTATAGAGGTAGCATAAAAGCATTAGATGGACTAACCTTTAGTATTAGATCTGGAACTATTTATGGGCTTCTTGGTCCTAATGGAGCAGGAAAATCGACAACAGTAAAAATTTTGACTACATTATCAAGGCCTGATAGTGGTGAAGCTAATGTATTAGGAATCGATGTCTTATTGCAGCCTGATAAGGTTCGACGTGTCATTGGGTGTGTCTCTCAAAAATCAGGAGTTTGTTATGACTCAACTGGTAGAGAAAATTTAATTCTTCAGGGACAACTACACGGGATAAAAGGCAAGAATCTAAAGGATAGGGTAGATGAATTAATTAGTATTTTTAGATTAGAAGATGCTGCTAATAGGTCTACCTTGACTTATTCCGGTGGAATGCTGCGGAAACTGGATATAGCCATGGGAATCATCCACAACCCTCAAATCTTATTTTTAGATGAACCAACTACTGGTCTCGATCCAGAGGCAAGGTCTACTCTTTGGGAAATAATTTCTAATCTCTCAAAAAAGGAGAAGGTTACTATTTTACTGACTTCTCACTATTTAGATGAAATTGACCGTCTTGCAGATCGAGTGGCGATTATTGATCAAGGCAAGGTTATTGTTGAAGGGTCTCCTAGAGAATTAAAGGAAGAATTGGCAGGGGATATAATTAAGATAGAACTACTAAAAAATTATTCAAACAGCATTGTTCACATTGAAGATGTTTTAAAAAAGCAAGAAGGTGTGAAAGAGGTAAAAGTCAAAAGTAAAGACCTACAGCTGATAGTCAGCAGAGGTTCAAGTATATTACCTAATATACTACAGGTATTACAATCATTATCAATAGATGTAGCTTCAGTCGAGGTTATTCCCCCATCCCTTGATGTAGTATATCTAAAATATACAGGTAAAAGCATTGAATATTAATATCATGAATTTATATAATGACAAAGGAGCGATAGATATGAAAAAATTAATAAAGGATACTTGGAATTTGGCCCTACGCCGTATTAGACCAACATTTCGTAGACCAATGACTATTTTTATGTCAATGGCACAACCGATCATATGGTTATTACTGTTTGGTAATCTATTTAAAGGAATCGTTCAGATTCCAGGTTTTTTCACTGATTCCTATGTAGTATATATTCTGCCGGGTATGATAGTAATGAATACATTGTTTATCGGTATCTATACTGGGATGGGTACATTAACAGATTTAAATTATGGAGCATTGGAACGTTTTTTAGTATCCCCTATAAATAAAATCGTAATAATCTTAAGTGAATTAGTGCAGCTAATTGTTCTTTTGCTGGCTCAGTTTATTATTATAGTGTTATTGGCTTTAACTATGGGGGCAAGATTTACCTTAAATATCTCTAGTATAATAATATTTTTAACTATCCCTATATTGTTGGGGCTAGGGGTTAGTGCTCTATCGATTAGTTTAGCACTTATAACACGTAAGCATGAAGCTATGATAACTGCCCTGCAATTTTTTACCTTGCCCCTTATGTTTCTATCATCAGCATTTATGCCAAGACATCTTATGCCTGCTTGGATTCGTACAATAAGCACTGTAAATCCTATTGATTGGGCAATAGTAGGAGCTCGTGAGGTGCTAAGCTCACAAATTAATTGGACAGAGGTGATTAATAATGGAGCAATGGTGCTCCTATTTGGAGTGATATGCGTTTTAATTTCACTACAGTCATTTAAAAAATTTCAAAATTCAATATAATAATTGCTAAAAAACATCAAATTTACTTGCTACTAAGAAGGTTAAATAAGCTATGGAATTCTATTTTAGGAAAAAAATGAAAGGGGTGAAGTATCATGGCGTATACAGTTAAAGAGGTTGCCCGATTAGCAGGAACTACTGTGAAGACATTACATCATTATCATAAGGTAGGTCTGTTGGAACCACTTAAAGTAACAGAGGGTGGGTATAGAATTTATGGAATAAAAGAATTAGAAAGATTACAGCAAATATTGTTTTATAGAGAATTAGATTTTTCATTAAAAGACATAAAAACGGCTATGGATAATGAATCAAATAGAATTGAGACCTTAAAACGGCAATACAAGCTTCTAAGTGAACGGAGTGAAAGAATGGATGGGATATTAAAGACAATTGAAGAATCAATCATTTGTGCTGAGAAAGGAGAAAATATGGAGCAATCAAAAATGTTTAAAGGACTGAATAAAGAGGAATGGAAAGAGGTACTTGCTGAGCAAAAAGAATATTTAAGTGAAGCGTATGAATTTGAGATGGATACAGATTCAATTGATGTAAATGAACTAAATGAAATGGCAATAGAATCCGAAAGGTTTATGAGCTTTTTAGCTAATGGGTTAAAAAATGGATGGAGACCAAATGACGAGAGACTAAAAAAAGAACTAGAAAGACATATAGCGTTCTTGAATTCTCATGATATGCCTACTGACGCTAAAGAACTTGTTGAGACAGCCCGGTTTTTTATTGAGGATGACTTTCACAGAGATATGCTAGAGAGTCAACAAACTGGACTTAGCTACTACTTTTATACAGTAGCAGAAATGAATGCATTAAATAATTAAAGTAAATTGCTTATTTAGATAAGTTTATCAACTAGTATCATCTATTTACAAATAGCTCCCCTTATTATATATTTTATACAAGATAGCTAGTGCCTTTTGGCAGTTAAAACATAGAAGAAATTAATTGCCAAGAGGCACTAGTACTCAAAAAAGTTAAAGTAGGAACCAGGGGGGAGAACTATTATGAAATCAGAAGGGTTTAATGCCCATAGCAAATATATGATATTGAAGCATGGTTTTAAGGAAAATAATGTATCTCATACCTGTAAATTATTTGGTATTTCAAGGACGACATTTTATAATTGGTACAGGTCTTATCAGAAGTATGGCTTCAGTGGATTGAAAAATAAGGAACCTAAAAAGCCTCAAATGCCCAATAAAGTAAATAAAACCATTGAGGGCGAAATTTTAGCCTATGTAGAGAAACACCCCTCAGATGGCCCCAAGAGGATTTACTACGAACTAAAATCAGAAAATCTTAATATTGGTGAATCAGGAATTTATAACGTCTTAAAACGGAATAACTTGTCAAGAAAAGCTCAACGTATTTTATATTCGAAAAATAAAGCCCTACAATCAAGGGCCAGTCAAAAAAACAAAGAAAAGATAAAACCAGTGGTCAACGAGCAAGAAGCTCATTATCCAGGTCATTATGTAGTTCAACGTATTGACTTTATCGGAAAATTTGATGGGATTGGTAAAATATATCAGTACAGTTTTTATGATTTCTACTCCAAATTTGGTGTTGTAAAACTATACAATAAAAAGCAAGATATAGATATTTGGCATTTTTTTCAGTTGAAAATTGTGTATTTGCTTAAGACATTTAATTTAAAAATAGATTATTTAATTACTAAAAAAACAAAAGAATTTGTAGCTTATTTTGTGAAGGGTAATAAGGATCGGGAAATCCTTGAACATTTAAATATAAAACACAGTTTCATTGAAGATGAAGAAAGTCCTTTATTTGATAATATAGATGGCTTTAATGAATTCTTGGTCAAAGAGTTTTATAACAAAATCCCAACGGATAAGGGGATTGACTCTTTTCATAAGTTTGAAAGAGCATTTCAAAAGTTTTTAAGAAATTACAATTTCTCTAGGAGCATCTCTAGCGGTAGCAATGAAGGAAAAGTGCCGGCAGAGATTATTCTTGAAAGAGCTGCCCAGAATAATGTGGACTTCGACACATTACCCCTTTGGCTTTTTGCTTTGCTGAATCAAAGAAAAGGGGGCAATGGCAATGGATAAAGCGAAATGTAGGGTTGTTGTGATCGGCGGCGGACTCTCAGGGCTTGTTATAGCCACTGGACTACAAAAAAAGGGTTATAGAAATGTTACTGTATTTGAAAGTGATAATCGGTTAGGTGGTAAGCTCCATACGATTTGGTATAAGGGTAAGTCTTACGAATTGGGTGCTGTCTTTGGTTTACCTGTTCAGAAGCATTTGAAAAATCTTATGAAGGAATTCAATATTAGAATTGATGGTCCAAATTTGTCTCGAGTCAATTATGATATAAAGGGTAATAAGATTATGCAAATTCAGAAGGAGGAACTTGGAGATTTTCTGGAAGAGGTCGATCGCCTGCCTGATGTTTTAGAGGATTATAAATCATTAGATAAAACCAACATCCATCACATTGAGGAGCCATTGATGCTGCCATTTTCAAAGTGGTGTGATTACCACCAATTTAAGGTTTTAAAAAAAATTTATATGCATTATTTCACTAGTTACGGGCTAGGAGACATTGATACAGTTCCAGCTCTTTATGTGTTAAGAATATTGAACTATGAGACTGTAATGTCTTTTATGGAGGTGCCTGAATTTTTCACATGGAAAGCGGGTGTATTCTCCTTAATCGAGAGCTTAGGTCAGAAGGTAAAAAATTTAAGATTAGGGCAAAATATAACTCAAATTTCCTTATCAAAAGGTAACACTTTGTTGATTCAAACAGAGGTTGAGGAACTAGAATTTGATCGGGTTGTCATAACAGCCCCTCTTAATCAATTTTCTAATCTTTTTAATGAAGATAGTCAAATGAAGGATTTTTTCAGCTGTATAAAATATCAAAATTACAACGTTTACACTTTTATTGTAGATCAACTCCCAAAGGGGTGCGGATGTGTGTTAGACAATCTGTCTGCAAAAAGGAAGGGTCATATCATCCTTTGGAATTCTCGGTGGGATTCAAATAATGAGGAAAATCTTTTAACGGTTTATGCCTACAATCATCCTGCAGACTCTAGGGTAAAATCTTTACAGTTGGTAAAAAGTGATTTATTAGCATTGGGTATTGAAAATCCAAGGCTATATCAGTTTAAAAGCTGGAAGCAGTGTCCTTATGTTGATACCGATACATTGCAAAAGGGCTTCTATGAAAAAATGGAAGCAATGCAGGGGAAGAATAACATTTACTTAGCGGGAGAAATTATGAGCACCGTTTCAATGGAGAACTGTATTCGATATTCCAACTACTTGATAAATAAATATTTTTAATGTGTATCGAGTTGCTAAATGAATTTAAGTCATTTAAGCAACTTTTTTATTTAATAGGAAAGTTCTACTTTATTTATTTTTTAAAAGGTTTTACGTAATGAGTTTTAAATCTTAAGAAGGAAGATTTTTTTACTTTCAAGTAGAGTTTACACTTTTATCTCTAGTAAGCATTCTTACCAACCATTAGCAGATGGCTATTTTTGATTTTAAAGTGTAAAACAAACATGAAATATAAATACATTGAAATATTGAAATTACAAGGTATATATCAATTTTGACAGTGTCAATTTTAATGAATATACTGAAAGTGACAAAATAATAACAATCTTAACGAGGGTTTGAACATCATCGGATTAAGGCTTAATAATTCTAAAGATAAAGAGGGGGATCAGATATGGATACATTTAAGGTTCTAGAAATTAAGGAAAGTGTTTTTGAAGATAACGATCAACAGGCAAATTTGCTTAGAGAAGAATTGAAAAAGACAAAGACATTTTTATTGAACTTGATGTCATCACCAGGCTCAGGTAAAACAACGACTGTACTAAGAACAATTGAGGTTTTGAAGGATGAAATGAAGATCGGTATATTGGAAGCTGATATAGACTCCGATGTAGATGCCCAAGCGGTTGCAAAAACAGGAACAAAGGTAATCCAGTTGCATACCGGAGGAATGTGTCATCTAGACGCCGATATGACTAAGCAAGGTCTTTTAGGACTAGGGACAGAAGATGTTGATTTTGTCATTCTAGAAAATGTAGGGAATTTAGTATGTCCAGCGGAGTTTGATACTGGTGCATCAAAAAATGCCATGATTTTAAGTGTGCCAGAGGGAGATGACAAGCCCCTAAAATATCCCTTAATGTTTTCGCTAGTTGATATACTGCTGATTAACAAAATAGATGCAATAGATTATTTTGATTTTGACCTAGAAGCAGTGAAAAGCCGTGTAAAGAAATTAAATCCAAATATCAAGATTATACCTGTTTCTGCCAAAACAGGTGAAGGGTTTACAGAGTGGGCGGATTGGATACGTAGAGAGGTAAAAAATTGGAATGAGAATGAGATTTAACTAAACTGTATTTGGAGGGATACCATATGGTAAAAGAGAAGGTACTTGATCTTGCCAATAAAATTAGCAGGACAAAACGTGGCTCAAAATCAGAAATTAAGCCTGAAGATCCAGAATATAAAATTCTAGAGCCAGTTGTTACAGAGGAAATGGCAGAGGTAGCCCTTTGTCTTGAATTACGTAAGCCCAAGAGTGCAGAAGAGGTTGCTGCTCTGTGCAGTAAATCTGTAGAGGAAACATCAAAGCTCTTATGGGAACTAGCAGTGGCAGGGGTTTCCTTTGTTAATGAAATTGATGGAGTAGATAAATACTGGCATGACCTTTGGATTCCAGGACACATGGAAATGATGGCTAACAATAAGGAAAATGTAAAAAAGTATCCACAGATAGCTGAAGCCTTTGAAGCCTATGGAAGAGTAAGAGGCCCTAAGACAGCTGGTAATTTCCCAGTAGGACTAGGCTTAATGCGGGTGATCCCCATCGAAAAATCTATTATGGGGGAAACAAAAAGAGCCTCCTATGAGGAAGTATCAAAATATCTCAATGAAAATGACCTATTTTCAGTTTCCGACTGTTCTTGTCGTACAGCAAGAGAAGTTATGGGAGAAGGCTGTGGGCATCTGAAGGAAGACATGTGTATTCAGATGGGTCATGCTGCCGAGTATTATATACGTACAGGTAGGGGTAGGGAGATTACCCGTGAAGAAGCTATCGAAATTATTAAAAAAGCAGAAGAGAATGGCCTTATGCATCAGATACCCAACACAGACGGGCCAGGAAAAACCCATGCGATTTGTAACTGTTGTGGATGCTCCTGTCTTTCCTTAAGAACAGCTGGGATGTTTTTAAATACTGATATGGTACGCTCAAACTATGTTTCCCGTGTAGATAAAGAAAAATGCGTAGCCTGTGGAGAATGTGTTGAAAATTGCTGTGTAAATGCAGTAAAATTAGGGCAAAAAATTTGCACCAAAACACCTATCGTTGAAAAGGAGCGCCCTCTTCCCTATGATACAGAATGGGGACCCGACAAATGGAATCCCGATTATCGTATTAATAGTCAGGTTGTTGTTGATACAGGCACAAGTCCTTGTAAAGCCCAATGTCCTGCACATATTGGTATTCAGGGCTATATCAAGCTGGCTTCCCAAGGAAGATATACAGAAGCACTTGAACTGATCAAGCAGGAAAATCCTTTCCCAGCCGTATGTGGACGTATCTGCCCAAGAAGCTGTGAATCCGCCTGTACCAGAACAGATATTGATGACCCTATTGCGATTGATGATATCAAGAAATTTATTGCAGAACAAGATTTAAATATTGATCGTCGCTATGTACCTAGAGTAAAACATCAATACGGCAATAAAATTGCTGTTATTGGTGCAGGCCCTTCTGGACTCTCTTGTGCTTTCTACCTGGCTGTTGATGGTTATAAGGTGACAGTGTTTGAAAAGGAAAAAGTACTGGGTGGTATGTTGACACTGGGAATTCCCTCCTACAGATTGGAAAAGGATGTCGTTAATGCAGAGATTGACATACTGAAGGAATTGGGGGTTGAGTTTAAGACAGGCATCGAAGTTGGTAAGGATGTAAGTCTTAATGATTTAAGAAGCCAAGGCTTTGAAGCATTTTATCTTGCAATTGGAGCTCAAGCAGGCAGAAGGCTGGGGCTAGAAGGTGAAGATGCTGAGGGGGTTATCACTGGTGTTGATTTCTTAAGGAAGGTCAACCTAAAGGAAAAGCTTGAAATAAATGGATCGGCAATTGTAATAGGTGGTGGTAATGTTGCAATTGATGTTGCACGAACGGCGACACGAATTGGCGCATCACAGGTAGAACTATATTGTCTAGAAAGTAGAGCGGAAATGCCTGCACTTACTGAAGAAATTGAGGAAGCCTTATCAGAAGCTATTAGTATCAACAATTCTTGGGGTCCAAAACGTATTCTTGTGGAAAACGGAAGTGTCATCGGGGTAGAATTTAAAAAATGCATTTCTGTCTTTGATGAGAATAACAGGTTTAATCCTCAGTATGATGAAAATGAAACTAAGATTGTCAAGGCAGACCATGTACTAATTTCTGTAGGTCAAGCAATAGATTGGGGCAACTTAATAGTAGATAGTAAAATAGAATTAAATCCCAACAAGACTATAAAAGCAGATTCTATTACCTTCCAAACTGGTGAAGCTGATGTATTTGCTGGGGGAGATGTTTTGACTGGTCCAAGGTTTGCCATCGATGCCATTGCTTTAGGAAAGGAAGGCGCAATTTCAATTCATCGTTATGTTCAACCTGGGCAAAGCCTCACCCTTGGTCGTATTAATAGAGAATACCGTGGATTTGATAAAGAAAATCTTAATCTTGAAGGCTACGATAGGCTTCCAAGACAGAAATCTAGCCATGTAGACGGAGATCAATCCAAAGAGACCTTCAGGGATTTACGAACTACATTTACAGAAGAACAAATCAAGAAGGAAACAGAACGCTGTCTCGGTTGTGGTTCTACGGTGGTAGATGAGTATCTATGTGTAGGGTGTGGCGTATGTGTGACAAAATGTAAGTTTGATGCTATCTCTTTAGTACGGAAATACGATGCCAGCAATATAGAGTTAAGTGAATTAAGACCTACAGTAGCGAAATACATAGTAAAACGCAAGGGGCGAATTGTGGTTAAAAAGGTAAAAACCTCCATAGGTAAATTATTTACCCTAGGGCGTGTCTAAAAACCCAATTAAGTGCATCTTTAACCGTTTTTTCTCCCACGCAGCGTTGCTTTTTCTAGCTAAAATAATTCATTGAAAAGGAGTGTTGTTTTATGTGGTTTTTCGAAGCAATCCCTTGGTATAATGCTTTAATGTGGTTAGCAGTACTGGGAGTTCTTATTGGACTAAATGAATTCATACGCTTAAGTAAATGGGGAAGTATTGCTATATTTATGGTCTTACCCGTGCTACTTACTCCAATTTGGTTAATGAAGGGAGATGAAATCACATCTTGGTTTCATTGGGTAAAGGTATACTCTGCTCTAACAGGTAGTATGATCTATATGGTGATTAGATTTACTGATTATCCTAAAAAGCATAAATGGTACATCAATCTCGTTCCAGCCATCTTAGCCTTAAATATACTAGAAGCGGCGATACGTGAACTGCAGGTAGGGTTAGGGGGCTTTAATGGAATGGTTGATGGTATGTATTATATCTCTGGTGGCTGGAATTACGTAAATGCTATTGCAGGTATTCTAAGTATGCTATTAATCTGTGGTTGGACTGGTATTTATGGAACTACTGGTAAGCGCAAAGATATGGTTTGGCCAGATCAGACCATTATGTATATTATAGCCTACGCCGTCTGGAATATTTCATACGTATATTCATGTGCACCAGGTAATGCCTTCTATTCTGGTGTTGCATTAAATATTGCACCTATTGTTCCTGCTCTATTTTGGGCAAAAGGGACTTGGATGCAAAATCGTGCCCATACCTTATCCTTTTGGATGATGTGGGTAATGACATTCCCCTATTTCTTTGCTACAGGCAGCGGTTTTAATGTGAGTGTAAGCTACAATCCTACAGCTAATTGGACCTTGGCTTGGATATCTTTAGGGCTTAATGGTATCCTTGCTATTTGGCAGTTATATCGAATAGCTAAGTATCGATTTAATCCCCTTAAGGATGAAATTTGGGTCGATACAAAAGAAATTAAGAAAAGTCAGTTCATATCGTGAGATTCATAACCCCATAGGAGCAGAGGTGAGTTCATATGCATGAATTAGGTGTTGTGATGGAAGTAATTAAAACAGTTGAAGGTTTTGCTAAAAAAAATGGAGTGACCCAAATTGATACGTTGGTTCTTCAAATTGGTGAGCTTTCATCAATGATTCCTAAATATATAGAAGCCTGTTACCCAGCTGCCGTCGATGGAACCCTATTACAAGAGACAAAATTAAAAATTGAAATATTGCCCGGTAATGGTATCTGTAAAAGCTGTAATAAAGTCTTTAACCTCATTGAGCATAAAAGCAAATGTCCAGATTGTTTAAGTGAAAACTTCCAGTTATTAGGTGGTAAAGAATTTATGATAAAAGAAATCATTGCTTGTTAAATATAAGAATTTGAATAACACTTTAAGTGTAAAATGCCCCTTGACAATTAGTTTAGGGGCATTTTAATTCCAGATGGAAATACTGTTTTATATATTACAAATTAAAAAAGGAGTTTAAAGTTTTTCGTGGAATATTTAGGAAATGGGTATTTTCGATATTAGAAGTTAATATATAAAAACAAAAACAGAACTCATAAATGGCGAGGTGTTAAGACAATGAAAAAATTCCTTCATCTAGTTATGGTGGCTATACTATTAATGGTAATGCTTATATTTGTGGCATGTGGAAACTCTAATAAACAGCTAACAAAGAAAGATTTTTTAAATGATTTTGATTACTTGATGAAAACAATGGAAGACACCTTCCCTTATTTTGGTGTGGCAGAAAGAAGATTTGGTGTCGATATAAGAGCGCTAGGGAAAGAAACACGGGATATGATAGAAAATTACCCCAATTCCCTTGAAGGTTATGCAAATGAACAGGGTATTGATTTGGAGGATATGCCTGACTTAGATGAACATATTTTTTGGAGCATTATTAGGCATGAATTTTTTTCTCATTTCGCAGGGTTAGCCCATGCCTATCCGCTGGATTCCGGGTTATATAAACTATTTCAACCCCAATATTTAAGTCGGCAGAGTCCCTTTTACACATCTGATAATTACCATGCCTTTACTAATTCTGTCTCTCAAAGGTTTTACAAAGAACAGGAAGCTCTTTTTAATACCCTTGTTGAAGAGGAAGAAGCTCTTTTTCAATTTATTTTTAGAGGCTACCCTCAGATTCAGTTGACGGACAGGACAGTAAATACAGAAATTATTGAGGAAGACAAGATCGCTTATTTAGAAGTGCCAAGTTTTATGAATTTCTACACTAGTACTACTTCAGAGTTGGCAAAATTTTACCGTGATATCCAAGGGTATGAGCATTTAATTATTGATATCAGAGACAATTCGGGAGGATCACCAGATTTATGGAGAATGCTTATTATGAAGCCCCTTTGGGCCGATGGGAAGAATATGCCTGATATGCCATTGTTTGCTTTTCACCGAGGAACCAAACTTGGAAAATCTTTAGGAGAAAAGAATCTTAAAATGGAAGGACAGCATACCCGTAATGTACCGGAAACAGAGCATTTGCTACCGGCAAAGGAAATAATAGAAACTAATAATTTGCTACATATTAATGAAGATGATATAGTAGATTTAGCTTATGGGGTTAAGTTTAATACTAGTATTAGTAATATTGATGAATGGTATGTGCGGCAGGCGGGGATTTTAAATTATTATCCTTTTAATGGGCAAATATGGCTTCTAACCAATGGGAATAATTTTTCTGGTTCTGCGCTGTTTGCCCGCCATGCAAAAGAAATGGGCTTTGCTACCCTTGTAGGAGAAGAGACTGGTGGTGCATATACCACAAGTAGTGCAGGGTCTTTCTTTACCTTGCCTAAGACTGGCATTATATTAAGATGGGATATAGATTATTTAACCGATAGTGATGGTCGAGCTTTAAATGAGTTCCCCACCACACCCCACCATTTAAATCGTCCCGGCATAGATGCCCTAGAGACTGTGTTGCAGTTAATTGAAGAAGACAGTTTTTGATGATTTATAGCACTACCTGTGGAGGTGTAGGGGGTTGAAGAAGAAGATCTATGCCTCTAGTCGGAACTTCACAAGAAGACGAATTCAATTGTTAGAACTATGAAGTCAATCATCCAATAGGGTTGACTTCATTTTTTTATTCAAGAATAGAATATAAAGGAGTCACATTAGCTAAATTTTTTATAGATGATGATTAATTTAATCATTGCTATAGCCCACAATTATTAAACTATGTAGGAAAAATAAAAAATAAAGATTTGTGGAACTTTTCCATAGTGTTTTCACTCTAATTGATGAAGGGAAGGTGAGGGGGAAGTGAAACTTGGTCATCTTATTAGTAGCGTATTAGGAAATAATGCTTCTGTAGCGTCTAATAGAAGTATTATTAAAGATATTAGAAAAAAAGATGTAAAGTCCTTTATGAGATGGATGCAGAGCAAAAGAAGTAAATACTATAAAATTGCTTGGTCTTATTTATATAATCATCACGATATAGAGGATATATTTCAAAACCATTCTAAGGAGAATAAAGAGGGAATAAAGTATTATGTGACCTCCTATGATATAAAACTTGAATCGTTAGATCAAGATATTTTTTCTAATTCTGATAAAGACTCTATAGATAAAATACCTTTGACAGTTCAGATTAAAGGCTACCATGAAACTAAAAATGTAGAAGAAGAGATGAAACTAAAATTAATAAAATAGTCAAGAAACTAGCCTATACAATAACTTTAGGCTAGTTTCTTGTTAATTGCCAATCTAAATGTTAAAGTGAAAACTTTCCTTTCTTTGTCATACTTTTTAGTGAGGGACTAGATGGATCATCTATAGGGTTGTACAGATACAGAATTTTCAATATAATAACAATGAAATATGATAACCTAGATTCTTAGATATTATTTATTTGTTCAAATAACACTATGTATCATTATATAAAGATGATAAAAAATATCAAGATTTTAGCATTTCTAGAATGTATTATTAAACTTAGGGTCCAAAGGGAGGATTTAATTTGAGTTATTATGTTAACCTTCAAAAATCAATAGATTATATTGAGAGGAATTTGAAAAATAATGTTAGTCTGGAGCAAATATCCAAAGTTGCTGGGTATTCAATTCCTCATTTCTATAGGGTGTTCTCTGCAATTGTAGGGTGCCCAATAAAGGAATATGTGCGTAAAAGAAAACTGAGCGAGGCAATGTTTGATATAGTAACCTCAAAGAGAAGCATAATAGAAATAGCTTTTCAGTATGGATTCGAATCCCACGAGGCATTTACCCGATCATTTAAATTGGCTTATGGTATGCCACCAAGCGGTTTTCGAAAGCTTAAAATAGAGCCAATTCTTTATGAAAAGGTTAATTTACTTTGTAAAGATAATGAAGGTGAAGGAGTAATATTAAAACCAGAGATTATTTGTAAAGAGGAGAGACGACTTTTAGGTATAGCTAGAAAAATCAATCAAGAAGAAAATATAAAGTTTGAACTTTTAGTAAAAGTAAAAAATCAATTTATGGAAATGGTAAGAACTATCGAAAAAAGAGTAAATAATGAAACCTACTATGCTGTATATGATTATAATTCGGATGATATCGGTAAAGTGGACGATGAAATTAATTACACTTATTTCTATTGTGTTGAAGTACTAGAATATGAGAATATTCCTACTGGTATGGTAAAAAAAATTTTACCTCAAGGGAAATATGCTGTTTTTAGCTATGATACTAAAAATAACACTCTAAATGGTGAAATATTGAGTCAGTCAGTATATGATTATATTGACGGTCTATGGCTTCCTAATTCGGGCTTCCAGCTTGCTGAAACTCCTGACTATGAGATTATTTATGAAAATGAAAATCTTGTAGATTATTACATTTCAATAAAGTAAATATAATTTTTTATTAATGATATTGGCAAAAAAAAAGAGGAGGAAAAAAACATGTTTTTTAATGATATAGAAACAGATCGGTTATTACTGAGAAACATTGATAAAAAAGATCGGGAATTTATCTTTAGTCAATTTTCTGATGATGATATAAATAGATACTTATTTGATGCTGAACCATTGACAGATATTAGTGGGGCAGATGAAATTATAGAATTTTATTTAGAACCTGAACCACGACTACACCATAGATGGATAGTAATTCGAAAAGCTGATGGGGTGAAGGTGGGAAGTTGTGGATTCCACTGTTGGAGTATTAAAGATTCTAAAGTTGAAATAGGCTATGATTTGAAAAAAGAATTTTGGGGAAAAGGATACATGTATCATGAAGCCTTAAATGGAATTCTTGAATTTGCTAAGGGCTCAATGGATATAAAAGAGATAAATGCCTGTATTTATATTGAAAATCATAAGTCTATAGGTTTGGCAGAAAAACTAGGTTTCGTATTAACTGGTTCAAAGCATGAGCTTTTTAGAGGGAAAAAGTATTTACATAGTATATATTCATTAAATTTTTAATTGCATCATGCCCAATTGACGAGTGTATGGTGGACAGGTAGATGGATCTTTCAATCAATGTAACTGTTTTTACTTTCTTTTTTATTAATCTAAACTAAATTTTAAAATAACACCTAAAAATTCTAATTTCTCTTTAATCAATACCAATAACGTTCCATCCTCGTCTAGTATGCTGCCAGCCAGAAACTAAGGTAGGGCTTTTCAAATACGGGCTAGAATACAAATGTTCTTCCATTAATTAGTTCTACGAAGGTAAACCTAAATAGACAGAATCTAATTGCTCCTGGATCTACTGCGTAGGGTTGTTGAAAATCATCGAATGGTAGTGGAGGTTCAAGATGTGGTTGACTATAATATGCATTGTAGGTCAATTGTAACGCCTCCTTGCTTTAATATTTAAAAAGGTTTATAAGGTTTAAATAAAAGTCAAAGAATAATATATGCTCCCCTAGGCGATATAAGTTTAGGGGAGTTTGCTTTATAGGGGAGAAGAAATTTTGAAGAATGAAGTGTTTTGTGAAATGGTATGAAATTTTGAAAAAATGTTAAAAAAAGAAATAGAAATCCACAACTATTTTACCGTAGCTAAAAAGCCAAAGTGGAGATCAGAGTCAGTTAATAAGGAATTACAGAATGAAAAGCATATCAAATATCTAAATGAAACGACAAATACAGTTGACATTTAAGTATAATTATTATATCATATATTCAAATTTTAATAATCAAATTTGAATATATGACAGAAGGAGGAAATTGTTTGATAAAAATAATGGTATTAGGTTTATTACAACAAAGAGATTTGACTGGTTATGAAATCCTTCAATATTTAAAATTAAGTCATGCAGAAAGTTGGGCAGGTATTAAAATAGGATCTATATATTATGCTCTCAATAAAATGGAAGAAGAAAATCTAATAAAAGTTCAATCTATTGAAAGCGTTGGAAATCGCTCACGAACAATTTATTCCATTACTGAAAAAGGAGAACACTTTTTTGAAAGAGAATTAGAAGATACCCTCAGTCAAGTAGACCTAAATTTCCCCAATTCTTTATACACTGCTGTAACTTTTTTAGGAGAATTACCCTATGAAAAAGCAATAAAAGCTATAGATACCCATATAAAAAATCTGGAAAAAGAGTTAGGAAGTTGGAAAGAGGCTGAGAAAGCAAAAGAAGAAATACAATCTAAAAAATTGCCAAATTATATGAAAGCTCTGTTTAAAAATGGTTGTACTCACATAGAAGTAAATATAAATTTTTTAAAAGAAATAAAGGATCTATTATCTAAAGAATCATTTGAAGTTCATCTACCAGACATAAATAAAATAAAAAGGAGAGATTAAGGATGAATCCTAAAATAGTTTTGCCATCAACTAATCAGTTAATCTACGAAAATCTAAATGTTTTAATTACAGGATTGAAACCTAAGCAACAGGTAAAGCTATCTGCAGAAATGCAGGATGATATGGAGAGAACATGGTATTCCTATGCAATTTTCACATCTGATCATGAGGGGAAAATTAATTTAGAAAAAGTAGCACCTGACGAAGGGTTTTATAATAATTGTGATCCTAATGGTTTGCTATGGTCTATGCAGTTAAAAGAAAGTAATGCTCATTTTCCTCCTATATTTTTAAAAATGAGTACTCGATCTCATAAGGTAAGTTTATCTTTGTTAGTAGAAGGTAAAGTAAAAGATAAAAGAGAAGTGCAGATTAACTTTACAAACTCTAATACTGAACAAGAAATCGTTCAAAATCCAATAATAGGCAAACTATTTAAACCTAAAAAAGAAAATAATTTACCAGCTGTAATAGTTATTGGGGGGTCTACTGGAGGTCTTCTATGGGCAGAACAAATGGCAGCACTGCTTAGTACTAAAGGATATGCAACTCTAGCTTTGAATTATTTTGACGTACAAAATGACAATTTGCCAAGTGAACTCATTGAAATTAAAATAGAATATTTTAAAAAAGCATTTGACTGGCTTAAAGGTAAATCGGAAATTGATAAAAATAATATAAGCTTAATGGGTATTTCTAAAGGTGGTGAATTATCATTACTGTTTGGGGCATATTTTTCTAAACATTTAGCTTCTATTATTGCTTATGTTCCTTCTTCCCACGTGTTTGAAGGAATTTCAATGAACGAGCATCAAAATAAATCATCATGGACTTATAATAACCATCCGATAGATTTTGTAAAGTATCCAGTGGATACAAAATTCTCAAAAGACATGAATCCCATTGACATACGTAAAATCCATGATATTGCGTTAAATACTTCTACTCCTAAACAATTAGAAAGAGCTCGTATACCAATTGAAAAAATAGTATGTCCTATTCTAATGATCTCAGGAGAAAAAGATACTACTTGGTCTTCCTCAAAAATGTGTAAAGATATGATGCAAACTTTAGAGAAAATTAATAATTTTTATCAATCAAAACACCTTGATTTTAATGATATGGGACACACTTTCTTTCTGCCCAATATACCCCCTATGATTGATCACCCATCAGTTACAGCACAAAATGCTGCAAATGCTAACAAAAAAGCTTGGGATACAACACTAAAATTTTTGTCAGAGAATTTCAATGAGTTGTAGATAAACGGATCTGTTTACAATGGTATATGAAACAGTCAGTAAGAATAGGTCACATCTCTATTGTAGGGAAGGAGATATACAGCGTTCATATTCCTTTCAAGAAGAGCGTAGTCAACAATGGCATAGTTTGATAGTAATATATTTAATATAGCCATGGTCTATTATCCCGTGTGATATTTTCATGAGTTAAGAACCGTAAAAGTAAACATAAGTCTGATTCTATGAGAGTCCAGAAAACAGAATTCACTATCCTGTTTTCTGGACTCTCGAGTATTGATATTTACTTTATATTGTGAGGTCTTTTAATATTCATCCATTAAAGTTGGGACATCGCGTTTGGTAGAGGTTGCGGCTTCTTTTCTTGTGTCATCCTTTATTTTTGTCTTTGTTTCCATTTCTTGTATCAGCTCTTCGATTCTTATGAGATCATATTTATATTGTCCATTATACATCACACCTAATAATACTTTATCGTATCTGGAAATTGTCATGAGGGCAACTTCCCCGTTTTCTCCATGAATTTGAAAACTGATGGTTGGGTCGCCGTAAGTGCTACTAGTATTTGTTGAAAAATAGGATCCTTGTCCGGTGCTGTGAATCGATTGGACGGCGCTGTGGACGATATTATATTTTTCTGCCAGCTTTTTTGCCACAGCCTCATATTCACTTTCGTCAAGAGACCAGTCTGGGCCTGCATGAACCTTTTCTTTTAGTGCTCTGTTTAAATAGATATTGTAAAGCTCCCCGGTAACAGAATCGATCTCCACTCTATAAGCATGTACACGATATCCATCGTTGTAGGCTTGGTCTTTCATCTCCACATCGGCAATCCACATTGGACGTGGAGTGTTGTCTGTCGGTGCATTATAACCCATTTTGATGGTCTGACCCTCTAAATCTGCACCGTACATCTGCCAAAGGTATTGTGCCGCAAGTTCAGCCGCTACTTCTTTTGTCATGTCTTTTTCAGCAGGCATTTGATCTTTGTAATAGGGAAGTTCAATTGTTCCAACTGTATAATTCGCTTTTGTATAGCCTTCTAGTAAACTGTTTTCCACTGTATGGAATGAAATGCTCGTACTATTTGCGTAGCTTGTTGGAATAATATTTGTCTTATTATATTCCGCCGTTGCGGCTGCCTGTGTAAATCCTTGAAATGCTATTATGTTTGCCCCGATGATTATTGCGGCAGCTATAATGGGCTTTTTAAAATGGTTTTTTTCTGAGCTTGTTTTTTTCATGTAAATCTCTCCTTTATAAATTTATTTGTGATCACATAAGTAGTATAGGTGGTCTTAATTATAGAATTGTAATCGAGTTATGATTAAGTTGTAAAAGTTATTTTTGCTGTTGTTCCATTACAAGGAAAACTGGTGAAACTTAGCTCTGCTCCATGGTGCAAAGCAATTTGTTTGCAGATAGCAAGCCCCAGTCCCGCTCCACCGGTGCTACGGTTACGGGATTTTTCTCCCCGGTAGAAGGGTTCCATGATTTGTGAAAGGACTTCGGGAGTCATGCCTTTTCCGTTGTCACGGATGCTGATCGTTTTTTTACCAGCTTCATTAGCCCCACATACAAAAATGTGTCCGCCTTTTCCGCAGGCCTTTATTGCATTATCAATCAAGTTTATAAGCAGACTTTCTAACAGACAGGCGTCTCCCCAAATCGTCTCTATTTCGCTGCTGAACTCTATATTTATGTTTTTTTCTGCAAGCTTGCTGTATAAAGTTTGCCTGACCATCTCGAAGAGACGGGATATTTTTTGCTCCTCACAAGTGATCAGATTATTTTGCAGGTTTGCCAGTTCCAGCAGCTGAAATGATATGGTCTGAAGACGTCGGCTTTCAGACATGATGTAATTTAATGCTGATAACCTGTCGTCCTCCGATAAAAGGGCTTTTTGCATGTATTCTGCATACCCATAGATAGCGGTCAGCGGTGTACGAATCTCATGGGCGAAGTTATCAATAAACTGCTGCTTTTTATCCGCAGTATCAATAAGCTCTGCCATCTGATGCTGGATTTCCTCGGCCATGTGATTAAAGCTCCGTGCCATTTCAGAGAGCTCATCATGTCCGTAAATTGGAAGCCTAGTTTCATATGCGCCCTTTGCGATGTTCTTGGAGGTCTGTGAGATCTGTTTTAGGGGCTTGAATATCTGATTAAGTATAATAAGAAGACCAAAAGAAAGTAAAACAGAAAGAAGAAATCCCGCCAGGAATAGCATATTTTTTAGATTGCTCCAAGAACTTATGGCTTCTGATATATCATAAATATAAACCAATGCGTAGGAGTCATAAGGAACGGGAAGTTTTCCTGAGACGATGACATAAGTTTTTTTTTCTACTTTACGTACCGTTGAAACACGGATTCCATCCTTCGAAGACTTTAATAAATTATTTTGAAGCATTGATGTATCCTGACTTGAATAGACAAGCTGATTGTTTTTAAAAAACGCAAGTCCAGTTTTTTTATCTCCAGATAGATAGCTGTATGGCTGGAGTAGAGAGCTGAAAGATCCCTCTATAGCAATTCCTCGACTTTCTACGGCGTGGAAATCTTTTATAAGAGCTGATGTGATAAAATAGTGTTCTCCTAGGCTTCTTTCCTCTGCTCGACTTATAGTGTCTTTAAATATAGTAACTGAAATAATAAATATCCCAAGATTGAAAAAGAAGAGAAAGAGCGCAAGGGTGGTAGAAAAAGTTCTTTGTTTCATTGGAGGACCTCCAGACGGTAACCCAGCTTATAAATTGTTTTTATCACATCTTCCCAACCCAATTTTTTTCTCAGTTTTTGTATGTGTACATCTATGGTACGAGAGTCTCTCTCAAAATCATAGCCCCAAACCAAATCCAATAACCTTTCTCTGGAGAGGGCTATATTGCGATTGTTCACCAGAACCTCTAATAATTCATATTCTTTCGGGGTACACTCTACAAGCTGTCCATTAAGATATACCTGATGACTATTGAAATCAATTTTTACATCTCCTACTTCAAAATAGTTTCTGTTTTTTTGAGTCCGTCTTAGTACTGCTTCTACACGGGCCAGTAACTCTAGCATTTCGAAGGGTTTTGTTAAATAATCATCTGCACCCATTGAAAAGCCTTTTATTCGGTCTGGTAGATTGTTTTTGGCCGTTAGAAAGATTGTGGGTGTTTCATTAGCATGTTTTATCACCTCAAATCCGTCGAGTCCTGGCAGCATAATGTCTAAAACAATTAGATCATAGGATTGACGCTGCATTTCGGAAATAGCAGTTTTTCCGTCAAAAACAGAAGTGCAGTGATATCCCACAAGCTGTAGATTTCTTTTAACTAGTTCATTGATAGCAACTTCATCCTCAACGATTAAAATGGATGTCATATTGATCAACCTCCTTATTTCAATAATGTTACCATCATTATATTATAGAGTTGTAAAGTGTAACGTTATTTTTACAATTTGCATAGCTTTTTATATCACTATTATACTCCAATTTAACATGCTATCAAAAACCATCGGTCCTGAATAATTCCGTCTTTAGTTCTATAACATAAATACTAATGAATATCGTTGTCATTTATCTGAGTTAACTTTTAAGATAAACTTAACTCATTTTATCTACAAATATTGATTAAGGTTTGGAGGTGCAGAAGGATGACGGATTTTACGATCTTAGTTAGTCAAATGAAGCTTATATTGATGATATTGCATTAAGGGATGAACTTATAGCAAGGGACTTGGGGAGGGACCTATAGGCAAATTGCTCCTACAGAAGAGGATCTATTATTTTTAAAAGATATATTTAGCCTATTAGAAGAACCCCCTTTGTATGTTCGAATTGACTATGTATATGAGAAGGATAAAAAACTCTATTGCTGGAGTGACAAAAAATGGGGTGAAAATCCTATAGAGTAGGCTAATTTAGTAGCCAAAGCAAAAAGGGGCTGTCTTTTAATGATTTAAGAAATCATGTTAAGATAGCCCCTTAATTTTTTAGATATATTAAATGATACTTTTACTGCTGGGAATATCGTTTTTGTTTAATTACTACTAACGAAATAGAAAGTAAGGCAACAACAAAAGCTAATTGAACGAGAAAACCGTAGATGATGGGCTCCAGTGTTGATTGAGTAAGGCTAGTAAGGTTTCCGATAGCATCATTGACCTTTATATACCAGAATATTGGATTGAAGGTTCCAATGGTTTGTAAAGTATTACTTAAAAGCGCTTGTGGTACAAAGGTACCACCTAAAAATGATAACCCAAGGGAAAGGCAGTTTCCGATAGGATCTATGGAATTTTTTGTTGCAAAGGTAGCAACTAAAAAGCTTATGCTTAAACAAAGTAAAGTTAGAATAAAGGAATTAATTATAAATAAAAATGAACCAGTTTGGGTAAATGTGTTTTTATATAAAACAAAAGCCAATACAACAAATATCAACCAAATAATGAGGGCAATTGACAGATTACCGAAAATAAGCTGGAGATTATAGCTTTTGATATTAATAGGTGCACAATAGTTACGCATTTTAATTTCTTTATTATTAAATATTAACATGATACGACCCACCATTGATATCAGCATAGCTATCAATATATAAGATAAAAAATTAAAGTATCCATTGAGGTAAGACATACTATTATTAGCAACTTTGTCAAGAAAAGATACATTAACTTCTGTTGATATATCCCTGAGTACTTTTTCATGTATCTCTTCAAGAGAAATTTCAGGGTAGGCTACAATATATAGTTTAGCAGTGTTTAAATATCTATCAATAAGGGACTTTGCATATTCCGAATTTGTGGAATTGGGAACAGACATAGTATTTATCCTTTGATAATTTGAAGATGTGAAACTTTCCTGAAAACCTTTAGGAATAAAAATAACAAATTCTGTATGGCGAAAGAAAAGTGCATCTTTAATGCTTTCCTCATCTATTTCAATTTCTACAGGTTTTGCAATATGGCTAATATAACTCTCTAATCCATTGGCTAGTACTGTATTGTCTTCATTGATAACAGAAACCTTAACCTTTGATAGTTCAAAGGCATCTTCCATCTGGGTTAAACCACTTCTTGAGAAAAAGATGGCTAGCACAACAAATATAATTGTATAGATCATAAAAACACCAAGGAATTTTTTTGGAACAATTTTAGTAAAAGCTTTAAATACTTGCATATTTTTGCCTCCTTAAAACCAATATGGTAATGGTACAAAAGACTAATCCCAGTCCACCTAGTAAAGCAAGGTTTAGGAAGTATCTATTAAATGTATCGTAATAGTATAGGGCGTAAAGGCCATCGGTGATTAAGTTTGCAGGATTGATGTAGGCGATAATTGGAGCTTTTTCTTGGACAATATACTTTATCTGTAAAACCATCATACCCGATAGAAAACACATAATCATGATGATGTTAGAGACCAACATATCTTTAATTTCCGCCTTTAATTTTACAACCAAACCGAATAAAGTACCAAACATCGTTCCTGTAAAACAACCCACTAAACACAGTAGGCCAATGTGTAGGATTTTATCACCGAAGTCTATCTTCAAAATTTGTGTAATGTAGGTTATTGCAATAATTGCCGACATGAACTGAAAACATATAGTAGCAGAGATCATCGATAAAAACGCTTTTAGCTTAGGGGTAGGTGCAACATTAATTCTTGCTGCAAGGGTACTTTGATTTGCTTGAATTATTGAGATGGAATAGGAACCTGCTACGGCTGAGAAGAGACAGGTCATTGCCAGTAGGGCAAAAAAGTAGACAACCACCATGTTCATTGAGCTACTTGCGGGTATTTCCTCTGTAAACCCATCATTTAAACTTAAGTTTTCTAGGAATCCCATTTGAATTATCTGAGGATTACCGTCGATAATATTATAAATGGTGGTGGAAACCTGAAGATAACTGTCTAAAAAAACTTTAGCAATAGATTGATTAAGACCAGAATCAAAAATTACTAATTCAAGTTCGTGGGTATTTTTGATATAACCTGTTATTTCTTTTTCTGATAAAAGCGCTTTAGCCTCTGCTTCAGTTATAAAAGATATATCAAAAAGATTACTTTCCTTCATTGCCTCCTCAAGTCCTTCTGGCACTACATGATCCGTTGATATGGCGATTTTAACTTTTTCAAAGGATTCATTTGACATTAGGTTTGAAAAGGCTAGATTAAAGAATGTAGCTAAAATAAGGGGGAAACAAAGCAACCAGAATAAAGACATCCTGTCTTTAAGTAGGGACTTAAAGCTATATTTGAAAATATGAAATGACATAATAGACCTCCTTAATCTCTTAATTCTTTGCCTGTTATTTCAAGGAATACATCATTTAGCGTTGGTAATTCCGAATAAATTTTACCGTAGCTTATATCATTTTCTGCAATAAAATTTATTATATTAACGAGATTACTTGCACCATTCCTTTGTTTGATGGTTAATGTATTCTCCTTTAGTTCAACATCAATAACATTAGGTATTTCACATATTTGAGCTAGATGATCTTCGTTGATATTGAAGGTTTCTACCACAATCTTTTCTCCTAGTGAGATCATTCCCTTAACTTCTTCCTTTGTTCCCGATGCAATGACCTTACCCTTATCTAATATAGCTAATCTGGAGCAAAGCTGCTCAATCTCCTCCATATAATGGGAGGTATATATAATGGTTGCCCCCTCAGCATTTAGTCGTTTGATGCCTTCTAGAATATTGTTTCTACTTTGAGGGTCAACGGCGACAGTTGGCTCATCTAAAATGATTAGCTTTGGCTTGTGGGCAATTCCGCAGGCAATGTTAAGTCTTCTTAAAAGACCACCACTTAATTTTTTTGGATAAAACTTTACAAAGTCTTTTAAAGCAACAAAATCAATTGCCTCTTCCACCAGCTCTCTACGTTTTTTCTTGTCGGTAATATAAAGACCACAGAAGTAATCAATATTCTCGTAAACAGTTAATTCTTCAAAAACTGCTACATGTTGCATAACAATACCTATATTGTGTTTTATGCTATAGGCGGAAGGCTTCATCTCTTTCCCAAATATTTCGATGCTACCTTTATCAAATTTTAGTAAAGATAGTAGGCAATTTATAGCCGTTGTTTTTCCAGAACCATTTGGTCCTAAAAGTCCAAAAATTTCACCTTCCTTAATTTCAATGTTTAAATGGTCAAGAGCTATTAAATCTCCATATCGTTTGACTAAATTTTCAATTTTTACGATCATAATCAACATCCCTTTCTTTTTCTTTATAATACTATTGTAGTAGAAATAATTAGTAAGGGGCAGTGTAATTTGTCATCAGATTAATATGACAATTGTAATATTACTGTATAATAGATTTCAGCAAAGGAAATATTTAGATATTTTGCGATAAGACCTTGTTTAATTGAAGGGTCTTGATATGCTATAATTAAGGTGATGTCAAGTAAGGGAGGCAAGTTATGGGGAATATACTAAACAAACTGATTATTTTTGTGGGAACCTGCTGGCTTCTTTTGATTGAGTTCACTCCCTATGAAGGGATTATTGCAATGGCATTTGCTATTGCAATAAGTGGATTATTAGAATATTTTAATAATGACAAATTGGATAAAGGTTTATTTTTTATTTCTTTAATATTATCTGGGTTTTATGTACAATTTGTTTTCTTTTTGCCCTTAATAAGCTATGACCTACTAAGAACTAAAAGACAAATATTAACACTGTTAGCCTTAATTCCCTATGCCATACACATTAACCAATTTTCATCAGGCACTATGGGTGTTTTAATAGCCATAAGTGTAATTGTATATCTATTAAAATTAAGAGAAACTAATGAAAAGAAACTTAGAGATGAATATATAAACCAAAGGGACTATCTAACAGAGATTTCTATTTCTCTTGAAGAAAAAATTAATGAGTTAGTTAGTAAACAAGACGTAGAGGTTAATCTTGCTACTTTAAACGAAAGAAATAGAATTGCACGAGAAATACATGATAATGTAGGACATCTACTTTCTAGCTCCATTTTACAGATTGGGGCTATCATAGCTGTGAGTAAAGATCAGAATACTATAAAACATCTTGAAGTGGTTAAGGAAACTTTGAATGAAGGCATGAACTCTATAAGAGATAGTGTACACAACCTACACGATCATTCTATTGACCTTTATGGGGAGATAAATAAATTACTTAATAATTTTACATTTTGTAAAACAACATTAAATTATGAAATAACTGGAGATATGCCTGCAAAGGCTAAATATGCTATCATAGCCATTATTAAAGAGGCACTATCGAATGTGATAAAGCACTCTAATGCTGACTTGGTTTCTATAAGTTTATATGAACACCCAAAGCTTTTTCAACTTATTATATATGATAATGGCAATAAGAAATTGAACCCTGATAATTTCAAAGGAATGGGCCTTGAGAGTATTAAGCAACGAGTTGCATCACTAAATGGAATCGTGAATTTCGATCAATCAAAAGGATTTAAAATATTTATTTCATTTATGAAGGCATAATATGTATGTTTAGGGGGCGGAGAATATGAAAATAGTAATTGTAGACGATGATATTCTTGTTTCATCATCATTAAAAACGATAATAGAGGCAGAGAATGGTTTTGAAGTGTTGGCCGTGGCCAATAGTGGGGAAGACGCTATAAAACTATATGAAGTCTATCAACCTGACATCATTTTAATGGATATTAGAATGGGAAATATAAATGGGTTAGAAGCAGCTGAAGAAATATTAAATACTTTTCCCAATGGAAGGGTTCTTTTTTTAACTACCTTTGCAGATGATGAGTACATTATTAAAGCTTTAAAGATAGGAGCAAAGGGATATATTTTAAAACAGCATTACAACAGCATCATACCAGCATTAAATGCAGTTTATTCTGGTCAGAATGTTTTTGGTGAAGAAATTATTAATAAGCTCCCATCGGTTATGACTAATCAAGCTAATAAAAAAAATTATCAAGACTACAGCATTTTAGATAAGGAATTTGAGATTATTTCTTTGGTTTCAAAGGGCCTATCAAACAAGGAAATTGCTAAGGAATTGTTTTTAAGTGAGGGGACGGTGAGAAACTACATAAGCGTTATTTTAGAGAAATTGGAATTAAGAGACCGAACTCAGCTTGCAATTTTTTTCTTCAACCATCTACATTAGTAGTTTTAAGTGGTTTAGTTTATTCAAATAGAATTTAATAGCCATTGCAAGTTTAAATTGCGTGATAGCAAAGAAGTGTAGATAAGGATAATTTCATTAAAGTTTTTTATTCCTGTGCCTTTAAGCATTGCGGGTGTTACTTGTAAAATAGCTGATTTTGTACTTAAGATGATAGATAAGCATATTGATGCTAAGATGAAAGAAATACTAGATTGCATAGATTACGATGAACTTGCAAAGAGCCTGAAGCATCTGAAGGTTACGAGGGACTAAAAAATACCTACATTTTTTATCCTATTTTAGAATTTTTGCTATATTAAGAATGGACCATAATATTTCTGTTGGTTTTTAAGTAAAAATAAATATGTATTTTCTGTTCCCTTAAACTAAGAGTTTAGGGGAATTTTATTTTATTAAGACTTATATGGAATGTCTCATACATAACTAATATGACTAGGTAAATTTTTATAATAATTCAGACAAAGTTCAGATAACAAACAATTACATTTCAGTTTCTTAGTTTAGTATTAAGTTATTCCAAAGAAAAGGGGTGAGAAAAATGAGAGAATCAACAGGCAGACATGAAATGAAGCATTATATAAACTATGCTGACATATTGCAGCTTAGAGCAAGGCTTCCATTTGTGGCTGATATTGACAAAAATGCCGCAATAGAAAATGGATATAGGGTGAAGAGTCTATACTTTGACAACTATAACGACAAAGCCTTAAAAGAAAAAATTGACGGTGTAAACGAACGAGAAAAGTTCCGATTACGTCTTTATAACAACGATATATCCTTTATCCGTCTTGAAAAAAAGAGCAAGAAAAATGGATTTTGTTATAAGGAAAATGCTATCATAACGGCAAATGAATGTAGACGTTTGCTTAATGGAGATATTGCTACCCTAAAGGATAATGGAAATACCTTGTGTATGGAGTTGTACAGCAAAATGCTATACCAGCAGCTTAGACCCAAAAACATTGTGGACTATATGCGGGAGGCTTTTATCTACAATATGGGAAATGTGCGTGTCACCTTAGATTATGATATTCGTACAAGCAATAACGTCCAAGATTTTCTGAGAACTGAGGCTATTCCTGTACCACTTTCAGGAGTCTATATTCTCGAAGTGAAATATGATAGCTTTCTGCCAGAGATTATTCGAGGTATGGTTTCTCTTTCCAGTAGGAGTAGTACTGCATTTTCAAAATATGCAGTCACAAGAATGATATAACTAGGAGGTATTATAATGACATTTAATGATATTTTTAAATCAAGTTTTTTAGAAAAGGCAGTGGAGTTTTCAATTTTAGATGTAGGAATTGCAATGCTTTTATCCTTTGCCATAGGGCTTTTTATATTTTATGTTTATAAAGCAACTTTTTCAGGGGTTATGTACTCAGCATCCTTTGGTGTTTCAATTATGGCTATGACCTTAATTACAACCCTTATTATACTTGCAGTGACATCAAACATCATTTTGTCTCTTGGTATGGTAGGTGCCTTGTCTATCGTTCGTTTTAGAACAGCTGTTAAAGAGCCGCTAGACATTGCATTTCTGTTTTGGGCTATTTCGGCAGGAATTGTAATAGGTGCAGGGTTGATTCCCCTTGGTATTATTGGATCGGTTTTTATTGGAATTATTCTCCTTGTGTTTGTAAATAAGAAAAGTAATGACACACCATATATTGTGGTGCTTAATCTGGATAATGATGAAGCCGAAAGGGACTGCATGGCAATAATAAAAGAAAAAACTAAGAAAAGTTTGATTAAGGCGAAAACTGTTTCTAGAAACGGCATTGAACTTACTGTTGAAGTTCGACTTTTAGATATGTCTGCAAAGGTTCTTAATGAATTGCTGACTATAAATGGTGTTAACAATGCTTGTCTTGTAAGCTATAACGGCGAATATGTCGCTTAATTTATTACAATAAGAAAATTCGAGGTGAAATCATGATAAAAAATAAAAAAATTAACATAATTGTAACGATAGCCTTGGTTTTTGCCTTGATAACAAGCATAGCTTTAGTGGTAATAGGAAATATTCATAAGGCAAAGGGCATTCTAAAAACCGAGCCAGAATATGCAACTAAGATTTTTGGTCATGATATTATTTCTATTGAAATTATTGCAAATGAAGACGATTGGCAAGAGATGCTGGATAGTGCCATAAGTGAAGAATATATCATGGTAGATGTAATTGTAAATGGAAGGAAGTTTAAAAATGTAGGTATTCGTCCAAAGGGTAATTCTAGCTTAACCCAAGTGGCAAGTTCAGAAAGCGATAGATATAGTTTTCGCTTAAAATTTGACCAGTATATTAAAGGACAGACTTGCTTTGGGCTTGAGAGTTTTGTTGTAAATAATATCCATGCCGATAACACTTATATGAAGGAGTATGTTTCCTATGAATTAATGCAAAAAATTGGCGTAGATGCCCCCTATTTCGGCTATGCCGACATAAAAGTAAACGGTGAAAATTGGGGACTTTACCTTGCAGTTGAACTATATAACAAAAGTTATGAACAACGGGTTTTTGGAGACACAGCAGGAATGCTGTACAACGTAAAAAGCATGGATTTAGGAGGGAACCAGCCCGGACAGCAAGGAGGAAATCTTCCAAATATGCCAGATGAAGAAAATAATAGGTCTCAAAGACCTGAAAATGTCCCTATAGAAAGGCCAAGAGGAGGAGAAACCCCTCAACAGAATAATGAAGTTCAACCTTCTCAACCATCTGGTGGAAATACTAGACCTAATTTAAGCCCGCAAATTAATACCGACAGAGACAGAGTAATACCTTCAGCACAAACAGAAGGTGGAATTGGGGGTATGGATAGAAATTTTGCAAATATAGGTGGGCGGGGTGATTCGGGGGGGAGTCTCGAATATACAGATGATAACACCGAAAGTTACAGCGCAATTTTTAATAATGTGGTAGGAAAAGGAACAGAGGGAGATTTTCAGCGGGTTGTAGAAGCGCTAAAAGCCCTTTCTGAGGATAGAGAATTAGAAACATATTTTGATGTTGACCAGATATTACGCTATTTGGCTGCCCATACTATTGTTGTAAATCTTGATAGTTATAGCTCAAGTATGGCACAAAATTACTATATATATGAGCGTGACGGTCAAATTACTGTTCTACCGTGGGACTATAATCTTGCTTGGGGTGGGTTTCAAAGTGGAAATGCATCATCTGTAATAAATTTTCCCATTGATACACCATTAAGTGGGGTTGATATGTCAAGTAGGCCCTTGATAGAAAAGCTATTTGCAAATACTGAGTATACAGAAAGGTATCACAACTACTTGCAGCAATTGATTGATACTTACTTTGCAAATGGTAAGTTTGAGGAAAGAGTTAATGAACTTGATTCCTTAATATCTGATTATGTAGAAAAAGACGCAACTGCATTTATTACCTATGATCAGTATAAGACTGCTGTTTCAACCTTTATTACCCTTGGTAATCTTCGGGCTGATAGTGTACAGGGGCAGCTTGATGGCACTATTCCTTCTACTACAGAAGGGCAAAATGCAAATCCTGATCAGCTAGTATCTGCAGAGAATTTAAATTTATCAGACCTTGGTAGTATGATGGGGGGAAGAGGTGGCAATAACGGAGATTTCTCCGATAGAAGGAATGGGCAAAATATGAACCCATTTCCAGGAGGCATGAATAATACGCTAGATATAGAAATTATGAGCAAAGGGATGGAAATCATCCAGCAGACTAATGGAGAAATAACTAGCGAAGTAGTGGAAATACTTACTTCTATAGGATTAACTGTTGATCAGATTCAGATGCTCCCTGTAATGCTGAATAGTGCTACAGAAGGCCCCAAAATGGCGACCAATAATCTTATTCAAATGGGTATGTTGTCACTTATGCTAATTATTGCTCTATTATTTGTTTCCTTCTTCAAAAAAAGTTATTAAGTCCTAAGAGTCGCAGAAAATTATCATTTGCGACTCTATATTGTTTAACAAATACAGATAATTTTTCATTAATATTAATTAAGTGCTATAATTAACAGAGAATTAGCGTAGAACTGTAAAGGCATTTATACAAATAAATTGATTTAGCTTTATATAGGCAATTATCAGTTTTCTTGTGCTCCCAAAGTAGTTCTAGAAGGGATGGGATAGAATGGCTAAAATTTTAATATGTGATGATGAAGCAGGACTTCGTGCTGTAATTAAGCGTTATGCTATATTTGAAGGCCATGAAGTTACCGAGGCAGGAGATGGTATGGAAGCTGTAGAACTTTGCCGTAATAATACCTTTGATATAATTATTATGGATATTATGATGCCAGAACTTGACGGTTTCTCGGCTGTAAAGGAAATACGTAAAACCTCTGATACCCCGGTAATTATGTTGTCTGCTCGAGGTGAGGAATATGATAAGGTGTTGGGCTTTGAGGTTGGAGTGGATGATTATGTTGTTAAGCCATTTTCTTCAAAGGAAATTATGCTTAGAGTAGGTGCTATTTTACGAAGAGTAGAGAAAAGCAGCCTTAAGAAGTCAGAAGACAATGGGCATATCATCTTTGAAAAAGATGGGTTTAAGGCCGATATCACTGCATATAAGGTGTCTATTGATGGAGTACAAATAGATATGGCTCCCAAAGAATATGACCTACTTTTTTTTCTAATACGTAATAAAAACATTGCTGTACCACGGGAAAGGATCATGTCAGAAGTGTGGGGTTTTGATTATTATGGCGATGATAGGACGTTGGACACCCATATGAAATTGTTGCGTAAATCCCTAGGCCCTTATGCGTATCATATAAAAACTTTGAGAGGATTGGGGTATCGGTTCGATGGATAAACTTAAATTACAATGGAAAATATTCGGATTCCTTTTGGGATTTTGTGCTTTGCTATTAGTTATCCTATGGATATTTCAAACGGTATTTTTAAGTGACATGTATAAGATGATTCGTAAGATTGAGATAGAGAGAGGGATTACGTTAGTGGAGAAAAACATCAATAGCCCAAAGCTTGAAGATGTTTTATACGACCTTGAACTAAATAAAGAGATCATTGTAAGGCCAACAAGAAATTTTATACCACCGGCTAGGCCAGTGGCCGACCTACACAACCGTAGGCAGCCTGAATCGATTACGAAGGAAAAAGTATTTGTTTTAGCTGATGGAAGTAAAATTTCTCTTACTTTTCATGCAATGGTAACACCAGTTGATGCTACAGTATCTACCCTTCAAATGCAACTTTTAATTATAACGGGAATTATACTACTTCTCGCTACGTTGCTGGCAATGATCATATCAAAACACATATCAAATCCCATTGAGCAGATTAATCAAAGTGCTAAAGTGCTTGCAAAGGGTAACTACGAAATTGAGTTTGAAGGTAAAGGCTTTTTAGAAATTAGAGAGTTAGCCGACACTCTAAACACTACTGCTTTAGAACTTTCTAAGGTGGAGGGAATGCGTCGAGAGTTAATGTCTAATATTTCCCATGATCTACGAACCCCCCTTGCCTTTATCTATAGCTATGCCGAGATGATGCATGATTTTCCTCATGAAGTTACATCAGAACAAAGTCAAATTATTATGGACGAAGCAAAGCGACTAACCTCTCTTGTAAATGATGTGCTTGATATTTCAAGTTTTGAGACAGGTATAACAAAACTAAATAAGACAAACTATAATTTGACTGAAAGTATAAGGAAAACCATCAATCGATTTAAAGAACTTACTAAAAAAGAGGGATATCACCTGCAATTTACGTATGACGAAGAAATCTATATATACGCAGATGAGGTAAAGATTACACAGGCCTTCTATAACATCTTAGTAAATGCAATTACATATAGCGGTCAGGATAAAACCATTATTATGCGCCAAATTCTTAAGGGAAATTGTGTGAGGATTGAGGTGGTTGACCATGGAGACGGCATCAGTCAAGATGATTTACCATATATATGGGATCGCTATTACAAGGTTGATCAAAAACACAAAAGGGCTCTTATGGGTACGGGTCTTGGACTTTCTATTGTAAAGAAAATGATAGACATCCACGGTGGTGATTATGGAGTTGAATCAGAAGTGGGTAAAGGTAGTGTTTTTTGGTTTCAGTTAGAGTTAGAATGAAGGTATAGCTACACTTATTTATGTTATGGTTGCTTATATCAAACGCTATCTATAAACAGGTGGATTATAGTAATATGTTTTAATGATAGGTCTACTTCGAATTTACAGCTAAGAGCTTATTCGAAAGTTTATGCTAGTGGTGATGTACATGAGAAATATGTTGGTTATTTTATACAATTGTGGAATAAAAGAGATGAATGCAGATGGATTTGATGCTAAGTTGTAAAGTTTTATTTGACGAATTAATTGTTGGGTCTTCTCAAGCTATTTAAGTTTTGAGAAGGCTTTTTTGTGTCTTGAGTAGATCAAAAAATTTACTTATTGACAATTAGAGAAATTTAACATATTATGACTATATAGTCACATGACTAGATAGTCATAAAGATTTCCATGATTAAATCTACATGTATTTTAGCCCCGCAATTGGAACGTAAATAAAGATCAAAGAGGAGGAAAAAAAGATGAATTACTTTCAAAGTTTCAGTATCGTGTTTGGGTTACTAATGGTTGGTGTTAGGTTACTAATACACTTAATACCGGAAAAATGGAACGATTTTGAACTTAATCACGCCTACACACAGAAGCGACCTTTATGGATATGGTTTGTTGCAATTATAGGAATAGTTGTTGTAGGAGTTACCTGGTATATGGAGCTAACTAGTGATGTTAGGTTTTCAATTATTTTGACTCTAGTTATTACCTCAACACTCATTAAAGTATCACAGGTTTTATTCAATTATGATAATTTCAGAAAGTTTGTAAAAAAAGCTTTAATAGATGATAGAAGCATAATTGTAAAAATTAATATTGCTACAACAGTCTTAGGAATTGCTCTGGTACTTTTGGGGATATTTGTCTATTAGAGATATGAAATCCTTAATAGATGGTTAAAGGAGGAGAGGATAAAATGAATTATTTTAAAATTTTGGGGATATTATTTGGTACGATAGCTTTCCTAAAGCCTGTTTATATGCATCTACTACCCTGGGATGAAAATAGTTTCTTAGAAAAAACATACGTTGAACGTCGTCCTGTATGGATAGTTCCAGTAGCTGTAGCTGCTTTTCTTTTAGTAGGTTTTACTTGGTATAAACATATAGTTAGTAATATTCCCTATTCCATTATACTAGCGATCTTATTTACTTTTATAGCGATTAAATCAATTATCTTTATCTTTAATTACGAAAAATTTCAGGTTTGGGTTGCTAAGATGTTAAGAAAAGACAAGGGGAAAGACGTTTTACTAATAGACATAGGGGTAGGAATATTTGGACTAGTAATACTTTTACTAGCAATTTTTATCTATTAGTAATTGTTCGTAAAAGTATTTAATTAAAGGAGCGGATCAATATGCCTAAGAATACCTATTTTAATTTACAAGAAAATAAACGCAACTTAATCTTAGAGGTTAGCATTGATGAATTTAGTCGACAGGGGTATGAAAATGCTAGTATAAGTAATATAGTAAAAAATGCAGGTATAGCTAAAGGAAGTTTTTATCAATATTTCGAAGATAAAAAGGACTTATTTAAGTATATTATTGAAGTGGCTAGTATAAAGAAAGTTAGCTATCTAGGAGAAAGTCAGATAAAAGCTAGTAGCCTTGATTTTTTTGAATTACTTAGAGTATTATATAGGGTTGCTTTACAATTTTTAAGAGAAAATCCAAAACTAGCACTAATTAGCGATGACTTTGCTAAGAACACTGATAGAGAATTTAAAGAGGAGATACTAGGAGTGGGGATTGAGAAAAGTAATGAGTTCTTAAAAGAATTACTTCAAAAAGGAATATATAAGGGAGAAATTAATTCTAATATTGATATAGACTTTATTGCTTATATGTTAACATCTTTATCCATAGCTCTAGGCGATTATTGTAGAAATAAATTTATAGACTTATATGAAATGGATGAAATACACTATTATAAATTGGTTGATCAGACAATTGAATTGGTTAAACAAGGGATTAAAATAGATTAAAATAATGCTAATATATAATACCATAACGCTGAATTAATCCTTAATCAAGTCGATAAGAACCTGTATTATAAAAGGGAAGTAGTGAGTTGTCATTAAAAAATGTAGAGAATTTATTGTTTTTAGGAAAAGCTAACATTTATAGATTTAATTTATATTTTTTTTACAAAGACTTGAATTATCTAAACAAATATTATAAAATTAAACTAAAGTTTATAACTAGCAACTAAAGTTTATAAAAAGGAAGGATAAAATGACTTCAAGAGAAAAAGAAATACTTGAAATAATTAAAAATAATCCTTTAATTCCTCAGCAGGAAATTGCCGATCTTCTAAATATTAATAGATCATCGGTGGCAGTCCATATAGCAAACCTCATGAAAAAAGGCTATATAAAAGGTAAGGGATATATTGTCACAGAAGAAAAAGCAGTGTCGGTGCTGGGTGGGTCAAACGTAGACCTACAAGGGTTCCCAAAGGAAAAACTCATTCTAAAGGACTCTAATCCTGGTAAAATTGATACTTCATTAGGGGGAGTAGGACGGAATATAGCAGAAAATATTGCCCGCCTATTAATTCCCGTCCGATTACTATCGGCAGTAGGGGATGATTTCTATGGAAGAAAATTGATAGAAGAGGGAATGGCTGTTGGAATAGACATGAAAAATGTTCATATATCAAAAAAATATCCCACCTCCATGTACCTCTCAATAATGGATGAAGATCATGATATGCAGGTGGCTATTTCTCAAATGGACATCTATGAAGAATTAAACCCCACCTTCATTGACGTAAATCAACTACTGATTAGTAACTCAAGCTTATTAGTATTTGATACTAATATTCCAAAGGAGACCATAGACCACTTATGTAGTAGTATAAAAGAAATCCCTATTTATTGTGATGCTGTTTCTACAACAAAGGTAATGAGAATTAAAGATTCCCTAGACAAAATTCATACATTAAAACCCAATATTTATGAAGTCGCAAAGCTCTTAGATATGAAGGTGACAACCCTAAATGATGTGAGGCGGGCAGGAGAAGTCCTTCTTCAAAAAGGGATTAAAAGAGTCTTCATTAGTATGGGGCAAGAGGGTGTTTATGCCTTCGATGGGAAGAAGGAACTGGTGGTTAAGGGGAGTCTAAAAGAAATAAAAGGAGCAACAGGCGCTGGCGATGCCTTTATGGCAGGTCTTATAGACAGTCACTTAGAGGAGAGGAACCTAGAGGAGACCACAATTTATGCCACTGCAGCCTCTTTAATAGCCATTGGAAGCTACAGCACTATTAATCCTTGTATGTCTCAAGAAGAGATACAAAAAATTATTAACGCAGGGACTATTGATGTAAAGGAATACTAAGAAAAATATTTTAGCAACTTAAAAGGAGGAAATAGATATGAAACAATACTTAGAAATTAGTCCAGAGGTACAAGAGGCACTAGCAACTGGAAAACCAGTTGTTGCCTTAGAGTCTACTATTATATCCCACGGTATGCCTTATCCTCAAAATTTAGAAACAGCCCTAAAGGTAGAAGCAATCGTTAGAGAAGTGGGAGGGGTTCCTGCAACTATAGGAATTATCAAAGGAAAATTAAAGGCAGGTCTTACTAGGGAAGAACTGGAATATTTTGCTACTGCCAAGTCTATTGTAAAGGCCAGTAGAAGAGATTTACCCTATATTACTGCTAATAAGCTAGATGGCGCTACAACAGTAGCATCCACCATGATTATTGCAAAAATGGCAGGGATCAAAGTCTTTGTTACAGGAGGTATTGGTGGGGTTCATAGAGGTGCAGAAGAAACCTTTGACATCTCTGCTGACTTAAAGGAGCTAGCCAATACAGAGGTGGCAGTAATATGTGCAGGAGCAAAATCAATACTAGATATAGGTCTAACTTTAGAATATCTAGAAACAGAAGGCGTACCAGTATTGGGATATGGTACAGAAGAATTTCCAGCCTTCTATACAAGGGAAAGTGGATTTAAGGCCGACTATAAAATAGAAGATGCTAAAACAATGGCACAACTCATTTATGACAAATGGGCTATGGGGTTAAAGGGTGGAGTTGTAATTGGAAATCCAATTCCACAAGAGTATGAGCTAAACCCAGATTTTATTAACAAAGCGATAGAAGACGCCTTAAGAAAAGCAGATGAAAAAGGGATTAAAGGGAAAAAAGTTACTCCATTTTTACTAGATTATCTAAAAGAGATTACAAAAGGAGATAGTCTAAAGGCTAATATAGAGTTAGTTTACAACAATGCTAGGGTAGGTTCTGCCATCGCTGTAGAGTTGCAAAAACTATAGTAATTTAGTAATTTTGAGATTTTCATGATAAAAAGAAGCTGCAGTAAATTGGTAATTAGCTAACTCAATTTCTTCAATAAAATATAGCATAAAAAATGAAAACCTTTAGCCACTAAACCAATAGGGGGAAGCATAATGGGAAAAATCAGTGATGGATTTTTTGTTAAGGGGAAAGATGGTAAAGAGATTTTTGTATATTGTTGGGATGAAGTTAAAGAACCTAAAGGAGTAGTACAAATTTTCCATGGTATGGCAGAACATGCAGGTAGATATAAAGAATTTGCAAAGTACCTTAACAATGAAGGCTTTATTGTTTATGCTGATGACCACAGAGGTCATGGTAAAACAGCAGGAAGTATTGAAAACCTAGGGTGTATAGGTGAAGATGGTTTTAATAAAATTGTTGAGGATGAAGCTGTAATAAAGAATTTAATTCAGGAGAAACATAAGGGGCTTCCCATTATTGTTTTTGCCCATAGTTTTGGTTCTTTTATTGCTCAAGAATACATTATGAGATATGGAAATGAGCTGGCAGGAATTATACTATGTGGTTCTGCCGCAAGGACAGGGTTAGATGTATATGCTGGTAAAACCATTGCCTACATGGAAAAAATCCTTTTTAATGACAATAAAAAAAGCAAGCTGTTAGATTTCTTGAGCTTTTATAACTATAATAAGAAATTTAAAGAGAGTGAATCAAATTTTGCTTGGCTTACATCGGATGACCAAGAGATTAAAAAATATCAAGAAGACCCCCTTTGCGGAACCGTTTTTACAGCAGGCTTTTATTATTATTTTTTAAAAGGCCTTACAAAACTATATCATGCTGATAGATTAAATAGGATTCCTAAAGAACTTCCAATTTTCATTATTGCAGGGGAGGAAGACCCTGTAGGGAATTACGGCACTTTAGTTAAAAAACTCTATAAAAATTATGTTAATCTAAAAATAGAAAAGGTAGATCTTAAGCTCTATCAAGACAAAAGACATGAAATATTAAATGAAATTGGTAAAGAAGAAGTATTCTATGATGTTGTAAGCTGGATAGAGAAAAATGTAGAAACAAACTTTTAAATTTAAATTAAAAATGGACATTAAAATTTCCTTCGACTTGAAAAGTTGGGGGATTTTTTGTAGTATAATTAGTACTTGAAGTAATAACAATGAAATAGTGTCTATTAAGTAGGGCATATGTTAAAATGGAATAAAAAGGAGGGAGTTTATGGATCATAATATTTCAGGTGGTAGAAAGATTATGTATTACTTAGGTATGGTGCTAATAGCCATTGGAATAATAATGTTTTTATCAACGTTTCTTTCAAGTGCCGCTAACTTTGGTGACTTCCATAATTTTGAGCAAAGAGCACAACAAGAATTTAGCAGGGCAGTTACTGGAATGATCTTAATGGTTGCAGGCTCTGTACTAATGGGCATAGGAAGAATGGGCGTTGCAGGCTCTGGGTTAGTGCTTGACCCTAAAAAGGCAAGGGAAGATGTAAAGCCATGGACTAAGATGGCAGGGGGAATGCTGAAGGATGCCATTGAGGAAGTGGATGTTGGTAAGCGTATTACTGATAATAAAAAAAGTCAAAATATTGTTAAAGAAGTAATAAAAATTAAATGCCCAAGTTGTGGTATTCTAAATGATGAAGATGCTAAGTTTTGCAAGGACTGTGGTAAGGGAATTTAATAAATAATACATAATTTTAGTATCATATACAAGAATTGATATATACCCCAAATAAGCAACTAGGGAATAAATTTCCACCAGTTGCTTATTTCATTTTTTGCAACTATTTTTAAATTAGTCATCAAGGTAATTTTCAAAAACATAATTCTCAAAGGTTCTTTGCCAACTTTCTACATATAGACCTGTTGCCCATTCTGTCATAATTACAACTTCGCCATCCTTCAAGGGAATCCTCTCTAAAGGTTCTAGTTGTAGATTTCTACCTTTTATTGAAAACACCATTATTTCATCTTTTGTTACAACTAAAGCAATATCTTTGTTTGGAGAGGTGTAGAGATCATGGGTAGCAGGGACCCTATCCTTTACAGATGTCCAGGGAATGCTTAAGTCATCATAAAAGACCAGTTCGGAGGGGGGGATAAGATTAATATTATAATCTGAAGTCTTCAGTTGGTCATCCTCATAAAAATTGACTCGACCTTTTAAAAACCAATGTCCAAATCTTCTTTCGAGGCCAAAGTTTTCTCCTAAGTTCTGTTGAAGGAGTAAATTATTCTCGTTATTTTGCTCTAAAATTTTCTTTGTTCCAGTCTCTATGGCCTCTAAACCAGAACTCCCTAATAAATCTAATATATTTATCCTTCTAATATTGGGGAGGCTGTCAATGGCTAAAATATGCAATCCTTCCCGTTGTAAAACTTTCTCTTCTTTGTATTGTTGAAAAACTTTCTCTTCAATGGAAACATAATCATTACTGATATAATTAATTTTTCGATAGATGACTTCTAATTTACTTGGTTGTAGAAGAGATTGATGAGTTATGTTATCTAAGGAATAATACGCTTCTTTACTTAGAATATTGTTAGAGACTAACAAATCTTCAATTCTATTGCCTTCAAGTACTCTATTTACTTCCATTTTCCAAAATCCCTTCCGTCTTGGGAAAAATATATTTTCCGTCTCTAAAAAAGAATACAAGTCTTTATTTTCAGAAGCGATCCAAAGGGTTCTATACAGATGACTTTCAATCTCACCTTGATTTTCTTCGATGTCTTGACGTAGACCTATAAATACGCCAGTACGTAGCAAAGTAGATTGTGGGTTATTTTCAACCAACTCTGTTAGGCTGTTTTCTTGTTGTCGTTGTTTCAACAGTTCTTCATCGACTTCTTGAGAAACCATTTTCAAGATAAAGCTGTCATTATTGATTTTTAATATTAAATGCTCTCCATGTTCTCTCAAAATCTCAGCAAACAAAACATCTTGATCCATAATTGTAATTACTTCAATTTCTTCTTCAGAAAAATGATAACCCTCTGGAAAGGCTTTATAATGATAAAGTAGATATTCATCTGCATTTACTCGCTTCACTTGGTAACTGATATCCTTGATAAAGTAATCTGCTATTACTCCATATTGACTAGAGAACAGTATGGGCTTACCCAGCCATTGCTGATCTTCATCAGTAAAAGAAGATTGATTTAATACATCGACAACTTCCCAGGTGCCACCAATTGAAATATCTGTAATTTTAGGAGGAACTATTTGCATACTTAAGTCATTGGCAGTACCTACACAAGCAGTTAGCAATAAAATGATCATCAGTAAAGAACAAATTAGTTTAAAGGGTCTCATCTATACAACCTCCTGTAAGGGCAATGTAAGGGTAACTTTAGTCCCTTTATCTAATTGACTACTGATGTCTAGGTTTCCACCCATCATTTTAATAATTTCATCAGAGATGGTCAAACCAATTCCATTCTGAGACTTACTAGTTTTTCCTTTGTAGAACTTCTCTTTAATTTTTGGAAGCTCTTGGGGGTCTATACCACTACCTGTATCCTCGATAATGATTATGATTTTGCCATCCTCTTCTTTAGCTAATAAACTGATTTTCCCATTTGAGGGGGTAAATTTTAAGGCGTTATCAAGTAAATTAATTAGCACTTGTTTGAGGCGATTTTCATCAGAATAAATTAAAGGAAAGTTGTTGGCATAGTGGAACTGAAAATCTATTTCTTCCCTTAATGCCCTTGGTGTGAGCTGCTTTTTTACATGCTCTAATATTTCTATCAAATCAACTGACTTTATAGTAAGGCTAATTTTACCAGATACAAATTTAGAAAAATCTAATAGGTCTTCCACCATAAGGGTTAATCGATCGCTTTCCTTCTCAATAATTTCAAGACCGTCCGATAAAATTTCTTTATCTTCATAATCTTGTTTTAGGGTAACTGCCCAACCTTTAATAGAAGTAAGAGGGGTTCGAAGTTCATGGGATACCGATGATATAAAGTCGTTTTTGATCTGATCCTTTTTTATAATTTCCCTTGCCATGTGATTTAAAGTATCTGAGAGTTTGCCAATTTCATCATCGGTCCTTTTATTATTCTCTACATAATAGTCACCTTCAGCCATTTTTTCCGCTGTACGGGTTACTTCTTCTAGGGGGTCTGTTATTGTATTTGCCAAAAAGATACTAACTAACCCTGTGATTAATGTTACTAATAATCCAAAGGCAATAAAAATATAAGCAATTTTTTTAATATCATTATTTACTTCCCTAAGGGAAGCGACAAACCGTAATACGCCTACTTGCTGGCCTCTAGAGTAGAGGGGAGAGGAAAGGGCCATTACCTTTTCGGTATCATAATCGACATTGCCTATCCACTTTCCACTCTGGCCTTCTAGTCCTCTTTTGACATCCTCCATACCTTCAGTGGTGGGGGGCATTACCCCAATGGAGTCCATTAAAACCCGCCCCTTCATATCAATAATGCCTACTTGGGCAGAGGTCTGGTTCCAAAAAGTATCTACGTTATTAAGGACATTTTCCTGTAATGTAGCATCAGAAAAGTATTTTTCGTAGAGATCTGTAGAAGTATGGAGCTGATTAACTAGCGTACCTTCTAGATTACTATAGTAATACTGCTGTATGTTAATAAGCAAAACAATTTCAAGAATAACTACGGTAATTATGATAATAAATACAAAATAAAAAACTAACCTTTTTTTAATACTTTTCATTGTTCCTCACTCCCCGCAGTCGATATCCAAATCCCCAAACAGTTTCAATCCATTGGGGGTCTGATGGGTTATTTTCTATTTTTTCTCGAATACGACGAATATGAACATCAACCGTTTTTATATCTCCAAAATAGGCTTTGCCCCAGATACCATTTAAAATATCATCTCGACTAAAGGCCTTGCCCGGATCTGTCATGAGGAGCTTCATCATGGCAAATTCAGTAGGGGTTAACTCAACTTCATTATTTTCCTTAAAGAATCTTTGGCCATCTAAATCTAATTTTAAACCATGAAATTCAATCATTTTATGGTTACTCTTTTTATTGATTGCTATTTTTCTTAAGTGGGCATTAATGCGGGCAATAAGTTCTAGGGGATTAAATGGTTTAATCATATAATCATCTGCCCCTAGCTCTAACCCCATAATCTTGTCCATATCCTGACCCTTCGCCGTCAGCATAATAATAATCATTTCGGGATTAGTCTTTCTTATTTTTTGACAAAGTTCAAAGCCATCCATTCCTGGTAGCATCACATCTAGAATAGCCACAGTAGCCTCTTCCTTTTCTAATAGAACTAAGGCTTCTTCTCCACTTTCACATTCTAATACTTGAAAACCACTTCTGTTAAGATTAATAGCTAAAAATTTTCTAATAGAGGATTCATCCTCCACCACCAGTACCTTTTTTTGTGTGTCTTTCATCGTAATCACCTAATATCAATTTATTTTTAAGCATATTGTACTATAGTTTTCACTTCACTTCTAGTTTCTATTAGCTCCATTTGCAAACCTTAATTTTTTCGTAACCTTTTTTAATCAATTTGTAAATCAATAAACGACAAAAAACGATAAAATTTTAGTAGGAAATGAAAACAGCAAGGGGGAACAAACGATGAAGGGTTACTTAAAAACAATTATGATTCTATTAGTATTTACCATTGTCATAACTGGTCTTTTAGGCTTTAGGGGAATTCCATTCCAAACAGCCGCCATTGTAGATGGAGGTAATGTTGAGAAGGAGTTAGTAGGAAATCTACCTATGGAGGATGTAGTGGAAGATTTACAGGAGTTGCCAGATGGTTTTGAAGATAATTTTCATGAAGGGTCATATGAAGACTTAGTAAAAGAAGATCTTCAGGAGAAGGATGAAGATACAGTGGAAAATGAAGATGTTAAAGTGGCTTATCTCACCTTTGACGATGGACCTTCCCCTAAAATAACACCTCAAATTTTAGATATACTTAAAGATTATGATATAAAGGCTACTTTTTTTGTTATTGGAGATTTGGCAGAAAAATATCCCGATATACTATTACGGATACACTCCGAGGGCCATTTAATAGCTAATCATACCTATAGCCATAACTATAAACATATTTATTCTCATCCCAAGAAGCTTATCGCTGAGTTAGAAAAGACAGATGAACTATTTACATCAATATTAGGGAGCCAATATAAGCGGTCAAGTTTTATGAGATTTCCAGGCGGTTCCTTTGGAGAAAAATTAAAGCCCTTCCGCCAAGCTGTAACAGCAGCAGGTTATATTAATATAGATTGGAATGTAGTAAATGGAGATGCTGAAGGGAATAATGTTTCACCTGAAAAGCAATTAAAAAGACTACAGGAAACCCTTCAAAATAAAAGAGAAGCTGTTATTTTAATGCATGATAGTAACACAAAGCAAACGACGGTTGATGCATTGCCAGATCTCATTGAATATATTATGTCACAGGGTTATGTTTTTGAGATTCTTGATGAATCAAACTTTTAACATATGTCTCCAAAATTGATAGCGATCCCTAATATTAAATCCCAACTAAACTGTAATGATAATTAGTAGAAAGATATATTGCATGTATAGATTTATTAAGTTATTAAGTACTAAATACAGTTTAAGTGTTGACATATATCATAAACAATTATAAAATATGTTTATAATATAAACAAACTGTATTGAGGGAGTGATTGGTATGGAAATAGAAAAACTTTCTGTAGAAGAACTAAAGCAAGGTTATAGATTTAATGAAGATAGCAGTTCTTATATCTGTAATGTTTGTAATAGGAATTTTGAGACAGGGGAAATTTATCAATTTGATAAGAGATTCTTTGAAGCAGTTAGGGCTGTCAAAATCCATGTTCAAGCTGAACATGGTGATAATTTTAATCAATTACTAAACACAGAATCTAAGTATAATACTTTTACAGAAAATCAAAAAGAAATATTATCTTTAATATATGCTGATTTTTCGGATAAGGACATTGCAAAACAACTAGGCATTTCGCCATCTACAGTTAGGCATCAGAGGTTTATGTTTCGAGAAAAAGCTAAACAAGCTAAAATGTATTTAGCAATCTATGAACAAGTTATGGAAAAGAAGTTATCAAGTGAAGAGATGATTGTGCCTATCCATAGTAATGCAGTGATGGTGGATGATCGATACATCACAACAGAAAAAGAAAAAGAGCAAATCTTAAAAACAACATTTGAGAGTTTATCCCCTTTGAAGCTTAAAACTTTCCCCAAAAAAGAAAAGAAAAAGATTGTAATTTTAGCTAAAATAGCAGAGGAACTTCAAGTTGGGAAACGTTATACAGAGAAGGAATTAAATGAGATATTAAAAGAGATTTTTGATGATTATGTAGTTATTAGACGTTATTTAATAGATTATAGATTTATGGAAAGAACCAAAGATTGTAAAACTTATTGGCTAAAATAAAAAATTGATTACTGAATCCCATGGGAGATAATTCTCATGGGATTTCCAATTGTGGAATAATTATTTTTCAATGGTTTAGAAAATCTCAGACTAAAGGCTGAGAAAAAAATAGTCTAAGGACTGTTTTAAGTAAGAACTTTATCATGTAAAATATAAATAATATAGCTAACAGGGGAAAGGCATAAAGAGACTTAATAAAAAATAATAAAAGGGGGAATCTAAATGTTTAAATTTCCAGAAAATCTGTATACAGATGTACGGATAGAAAATGTTTATGAAACAAATATTATTTATCAATTAGGTGAAATACAAGAATCGAAAACCAGAAGCTATAAGGCAGCTTTTATTAGGGTTTTCGATGGAGAGAGATGGTATTATAGTTCGACATCAGATGTAGAAAGTATTCAAATGGAAATTGAAATCCTTGCAAGGTATGGGAAGCCCAATGGGGAAATTGATAAAAATCAACATGTGTTAAACTTTCAAATTAATAAAGAAGAACTATTGAACTATAAGGAAAACAGCGTTTCAAATATTACTATCGGTGAGAAACAAGACCTGATAAAATCCTATTTTCCATTACTAGAATCCAATAATCTAATTAAATTTTGGAGGGCGGTTTATACCGATAAAAAAGTAATTAAAGAATTTTATTCTAGTAAAGGATCAGAAATTATATTTGATACACAGCTGGCGGGCATTGCTATGACAATGAACTTTATAGATGGTGAGAATAGGTTTATGGACGCATATCAGAAGGCTTCCCACAACTATCATGATCTAGCTAATTTGGGCCATGAAGTTAAAGCATTTATCAATGAATGCGAAAGATTTGTTAGGGAAGCAAAACCTGTTAAGCCAGGTAAATATACTGTAGTTTTATCACCATTAGCTGCAGGTGTTTTTGCACATGAAAGTTTTGGGCATAAAAGTGAAGCAGACTTTATGGTTAGTGATGAAACGATGAAAAGAGAATGGGCGATAGGTAAAGAGGTAGGGGCTAGTATCCTTTCAATCATTGATGACGGCACTGTTTATGGAAGTGGATACATACCCTTTGATGATGAGGGGACTAGGGCATCTAAGACTTATATTATAAAAGATGGGATATTAAATGGTCGACTTCATAGTGTAGCAACAGCTACATCCCTTCATGAAGAATTAACTGGAAATGCTAGAGCCGTTAGTTTTGAATATGAGCCAATTGTAAGGATGACAACAACCTATATTGAAAGAGGTACAAAGAAAAAAGAAGAGTTGATTTCAGAGATTAAAGAGGGGATCTATGTTTACACTATCAATCATGGTTCTGGGATGTCTACTTTTACAATAGCTCCTTCATTAGCCTATTACATTAGAGATGGAAAAATTGCAGAGCCAGTTAATATTTCTGTTTTAAGTGGAAATGTTATGGAGACCTTAGGAGAGATTGATGGCGTATCCGACGAAGTGGAACTTCTATCCTTTGTTACAGGTGGGTGCGGAAAGATGGAACAGTATCCTTTGCCTGTGGGCTTTGGCGGTCCTTATGTTAGAGTTAAAAATCTTAATGTTCAATAGGGGGGATGGGTCATGTTAAAAGAAAAATATATTAGCAAGGTAAAAGAAACGTCTGTGAATGTTGTTCAGAGTAGAATAGAATCTGTAAGGAAAAAGGAGATCGTTAAAACAAGTCTAAGACTTTACAAAGATGGTTATATAGGCTGTTCAGGAGCAATTGGAAAATATGATGAAAAAGAATTAGAAGCTAAAGCAGCTGAAGGGTTTAATAATAAAATTTCTTATCATTATGAACTAAAGGGAAATCTTTCAAGAAGGGAGGATTTACGAGGGGAAATAATAAGGGAGGAACAGATAATTGAGGAATTTGAAGGACTGTTAAGGGAAATTAGAAAAGAGCAGCCAGATTTTTATTTTTCTAATAAATTAAAGATACGAGAACATGAATATCAAATGATTAATGATAATGGATTAGATTTATCCTATCTTGATAAGGCTGTAGAGGTATCTTTAATTTTTAAGGAAAAATCATCTATAAACATCATGGATGGCTTTGTTGGTTTCGATGGCAGAAAATATAATCGTAAACTTACTGTTGATTTAGTAAATCAAATTTGTGGGGCTTATAAAAATAAAGTGGATCTTCCTAAAAAAGAAAAAATCCCTGTGATATTCTCTACTGGTGAGGAGATAATTTATCGAAAATTGATGCAGGATTTAAATGGTAATATCTTCGGAACAGGAAGCTCCATCTTGAGTGGTAAAAGCAGAGAAAAATTATTTAATGATGGCTTTAGCCTATATCAAACTAAGAATTTTGAAGATACCACTTTGGTACCATTCTTTGATGCGGAAGGTACAGTTAATCATAATGATAGGTTTGCCTTAATTGAAAATGGTGTATTTATTGCTCCCTACACAGATAAAAAGGTGGCAAACAAGTACAATTTACCTCTATCAGGAGCAGCAACGGCACAATATGATGGTGTTCCAACGATTGGATATCCAAATTTAAAGATTAAAGAGTCTGCTTACACAGCAAAAGAATTATTGGGGGGCCAACTAGGGGTATTAGTTATGGTAGCTTCAGGAGGAGACTTTACACCCCAAGGGAATTTTGGTAGTCCTGTACAATTAGCCTTTTTATTTGACGGAGAGAAAATGATAGGCAGATTACCTGAACTAACTATCTCATCTAATTTGTTTGACATGTTTGGTAAGGACTTTGTAGGAGTTAGTAAAGATACAATAGGACCCCTTTCAAATGAAAGATATTTTGTAACGGAAATGAATGTTTCTAAGATATAGACGATTTGATAGAGCATCTACTATGTAGGTGTTCTTTTTGTGCTATTAAGAAGAATATTTATGGAGCAGTTAGTTTTTGTATAAATATTACTAGAAGAATTAAAGAGTTTAGTAAAATAAACCGACATTGTATATATATGGTACTAAATATAAGATGAAAGGAAGAACTTTATGAGTATTGGAATTAATCTTACTTACCAAGGTGTAGTTTCTGCTAGATATGCTGAAGGAAACATGAAAACCAATAACTCCCTATTGGCAGGACAAACTATTTCGGGAGAGTTAAATGGTGAAGCTTTTTCTCTTACCATATCAGATGAGTATATTGAGTTAAATAATTCTATGGAACAATTTTTGTTAAATGATTATAATGTGAAAAAGGCTGATCCAAATGACGTTTTTTCTTATAGACCACGAGACCAATGGTTGGTCTTTAGTCAGTATTTACATGATAAAGGTGGATTCGAGGGGATGACAAATCAAGAAGCATATGAGTTAGAAAATATCCTTAAACAGATCACCGATGGATTAGATAGTTTGACATCTACAGGTATTAGTTTTAGCGGAACGAATAAACAGTTAACTTCCCATGAAGCACGTTTGGAATTGATAGCATCAACAAAAGCTTTAGAACTTTTTAGTGAAAAATATTTAACTGATGATTTAAAGGAAGGTTTTGATTCCCTGATAGAGGATTATGTTGAACATAATGAGAAAAAAGTAAGGGGACATCTATCTATTGAAGAAAAATTTTATCAAGCTAGATCTAAATTATCAGCCACTAACGTTAGTCTTCCAGCAACGCAACGAAGAGAATTAGATATTACGAATACAATGGCATTAGCACAACTGGAGGAAGGTTCTTTAGATAAGTTGTTAAATACTTATAGAGATTTGCTAGTTGAAGTAAAGGATCAATCGGATTTATTAATTAGTATAGAAAAAATGAAAGAAAAAGCTATTGAATCAGTTGTCGAAAGGGTAAATCGACCTTATCAAGAAGCTGTTACTGAAAGAGTGGATGCCCTATTATCCGATACATTAAATAGAATAACCAATTATTTTGCTTTACTATTATAGCATCTATAGCATTAATTTCAAAAAAAAATAGTAAAAAGAGATTATCCCTTAGACAATATCGTTTAAGGGATTTTTTTTACTTTAAGTTTGTCTTTTTTTGATTTTGATAAGGAAAAAGAAGAATTATCAGTTTATTAAGAATTTTGTAAAAATTGCGTAAAAAAAGAAGGAGATTTTAATTATGAATAGAACTACAAATTAATAGAAAAATTTACTGATTTTATAACACAATGTAAAAAGCAAAAATTGATAGAGTCTTTTAAACTTTTAAATAGGGTAATTAATTATTAGCAGTTCGGTGAAAGTGGTGTTCATATAACACTGTATTAGTTAATACTAATGATTACATTAGCCCACAGGTGTTTTATTAAAAAGATAATATATGATTTGTTACTTAGATAAATTGTAAAGGAGGTGCTTATATGGGGACTCATTTTCTTGTTTTATGACTTGTTTATAAGTTTTAGTTATTAGTTATTTTTTATTCTAAATTATAAGGAGGTTATTAGTATGGCTAAAAGAAAATATTTTATATTATTATTAGTTATGGTTTTAACGCTAGCATCAATATCAACAGTTTATGGAGGTAAGTTCATCGGAAATCCAAGTGATTTACCTGTAGGTGGTTGGTTTGAAGGAAATACCCCCTCCAATCTTGATCCTAATAAACCCGTTCTATTGTTTGTTCATGGCTTAAACAGTGATTATAGCACCTGGACTGACGGTTCTAATAGTATGTACAATAAAGCCCTTAGCGAAGGGTATCAGACGGTGTTTATTAATTTACATCCCGATAAAAATATGTGGACAAATGGTGCCTTATTGGCTACAAAAATTCAAGAAATATATAACGAGTATAATAAAAAAATAGTTATTGTTTCCCATAGTAAAGGTGGTTTGGACACCCAATCTGCATTAATTCATTATAATGCCCATCCTTATGTATCAAACGTGATAACATTAGGAAGCCCCCATTACGGATCTCAATTGGCAGATTTAGCCTATAGCAGCTGGGCATCGTGGTTGGGAGCGATTCTAGGCCAAAAAAATGATGCCACAGAGAGCTTACAAACGGGATACATGAGCTATTTTAGAAGCGTTACAGACTCAAATAGCAACAGACTACGAAACAATTATTATACATTTGCAGGTACTTCTACTGGTTCATTTTTCTCTGCCCTTTATTGGGGAGGGCTTTACCTATCTTCCTATGGACCCAATGACGGAGCAGTGGTTGTAAACAACGCTTACCTGCCTTATGGAAATATGGTAAGAATAGCTAACTGGGATCACTATAATCTTACCCATGGGAATACAACTTTTGATTGGTTTAAACCATATCTTACTACTACACTAGGGACGCTTAGTGCTAACGACATAGTTGAAGAGGTGAGAAGTCATAGTGTTGCCAGTAAAGTAGTTGCTGATACTTTAGTTAGGGGTAACCTTCTTAGTAAAGAAACTTCTAAAGAGGTTTTCTTTGTAGAAGAGGGGGTTGATAGTATTACAATTAACTTCATTTCAAATACACCTATAAAATCAAATCACATAAGAATAACTTCCCCAGATCAAAATAAAAAATTTGATTCATGGACTGTTAATAAAGACCAGAATTACTTTAAAGGTGCCTACCATCACACAATTGAAATTAATAATCCGATGGAAGGCGAATGGAGTTTAGAAATTATAGATAACAAATATTTTTCTTCTAGTAATGCTAAAGGGAAAAATAAGGATATAACTGATTCTGAGACTGCTTATTTAATGACAGTTACATATCAGTCAGATCTAGCTTTAAATATTCCTATGGAAGAGATCATATATGCTATTAGTGATTCTGTTTTAATATCTGATGATACTATAATGATGAAATCCAGCTCTTCAGACCTACTATCTAATTTAGACATTATATCAAAGAAGATGGAATTTATTCCTGTAGACCATCACGATCATGAAATAATTTCGCTAGAGGTAAATTCGAATGAAGATATTGAAATGGGTGATTTAGTGAGATTTAACAATGCTATTAAAAATAATAAAGGGATACTTAATATTACGCTGGATATTAGTGGATTTAATAATTCAAGTAGTAAATTTCAAAGAACTGTCATAAAAAGTATATTTATAGATGACGAAGGTAATATCTACTACTAAAATTTTTAGATTTTAAACTTCTTAGATTTCTGTAGATTTCCTTCAGGGACCTCATCAATTTTACTTTTAAAAAATAATAAAATTAAAAATAAAATTAACTAATGTTAAGTAATTAGTTCCTTGCTAGAAAGAATTAACCATAAAGAATTCTTCTAGCAAGGAACTTTGTTTTAAAAGTCAAATATGAAATTTACATAAAAAAGTAAACATAAATATATAAAAATGTAATTTTATATTGACTTGAAGGTAATAGATCTTATATAATTATTACATAACTTTTCTGAAAAGTTAAACAATAGTGAAGTTTAAATATATATGCCGTATTTAGAACATAGCAATATCATAACTGCATTAAATTAATTTTTAAATATCATGTTAATGAAAATTATAACCTTTTAAATAATCAAAGTGAATTTACATACAAATGTAATGATGTCAATATTTTTGTTGACAATTTTCTTGGAACAAAATGCAAACGTTAACAATTGTAGAATTATAAATAGCATGTTGAATTAAAGAACTTTATGCAAACGTTAACAATAGCTTGATTACTCTTTAAAGATGATAATCCATAAACTAAATAAATTATTTGAATAGTTTGATACAATTATCTTCTCTTAAAAGGAAAGGAGGTATGAAGGGATTTAAAAAACTTATTGGAAAGGGGGATTGTAGAAAGATCAAAATGATTTAAGCAATGAGTATCTTACAAAGGGAGGAATTAGAGATGAGAAAATCAAAAATATTTAGTTTTCTTTTGTGTTTTACTATGATTATGACTTTAATGGTTGGAGGTATTGGGTCTCTGGCAGCTTGGGCGAATACACTAATATTTCAAGAGCAATTTAATGGAGCAACGTCAAATAACTTTTTTACAACGGGATACCGCTCACTTCCAGGAGATTCTTCTAAGCCAATGTACATCAATACGGGAGGCACACTTAGTCTATCTAATAACAGACTTACCCTCAATGGTGGAAGAATGACCATGGGTGCAAAAGGTAGCAACTCTACCACCAGTAGTTATACACCAGGAGGCGTATTTGATCTTTCAAGACCTTACCGTATTACAATAAGAATAGCTCAAACAGGTGGCGATACCAGTAAAAAATTTCAAGTAACAGTAGACAACAATACAACTAGTGGGTCCAGCTCGATTCACGGAAGTAGTTCAAGAATCTATGATGAAAGCATTAGAAATATTACAACAGGTGATCTTGTAATTGAATCAAATGTGGGGACTAGAGAATCCTTTATCGGGATTCGTAATGAAAGTAATTCGACAGTAGTAATCGATGAAGTTAAAATTGAGTATTTAGATGGATCAGGACAACCAGGGAATCCAGAAAATCCTGGTACAGAAATGCTACTTTATTCTGCGCCAAATGCACCTACTAATGGGGCTGGTACTTTGGCAAATCCAATCGCATTAACAGAAGCTATTAAGAAAATTGCACCAGGTGGTGTAATTTATTTAAGGGGAGGCCAATACCGTTATAGTAATCAAATTACCATAGAACATGGAAATAATGGTAGGGCAGGTCAACTAAAGCAGATGGTTGCATACGGAAATGAAAAACCGATATTGAACTTTTCTTCACAGCCTTATAATTCTAGTGATCCAAGTAGAAATGCTAGAGGACTACAGTTAGATGGAAATTATTGGAAAATAAAAGGAATTACCTTCTATGGATCAGCAGATAACGGTCTATTTATATCAGGAAGTAATAATATTATAGAAGGTTGTATAGCAGAAGCTAATAGAGATACTGGAATTCAGCTAGGGAGAAGAAACTCTTCTCTAACGAATATGAGGGATTGGCCTTCAAATAACTTAATATTAAATTCTACATCTTTTAATAATGCAGATCCAGACAATTATGAAGATGCAGACGGCTTTGCAGCGAAGTTGACTACAGGTCCAGGAAATGTATTTGATGGATGTATTGCCTACAACAACGTAGATGATGGGTGGGATCTATTCACTAAATCTGATACAGGTCCAATTGGTTCAGTTACCATAAGAAATTCCATTGCCTTTAATAATGGTATTACAACTAGTGGTGTCAACAGTTCTGGAAGCGACGGGAATGGGTTTAAACTTGGAGGATCAGGAATCGCAGTAGATCACCTTGTAGAAAATTCTATTGCTTTTAATAATAAGGCCCATGGATTTACTGATAATAGTAATCCTGGTAGAATAACTTTAATTGATTGCACAAGCTTTGATAATAGTAAAGCAAGTGCAGGGTCTAAGAGTAATTTTGATTTTGCAAGACATTCCTATTCTGATAATACATTTATAAATCTATTGTCTTTTACAACAACAATAGGAGTAACAGGTAGTGATAAGTATCGTGGAACAGCAACTAGTAGCGTATTTTACAATTCAAGAAAATACTATCAAATAACGAATCAAATGAGGGTAGACCAAGCTAACAGTTCAACTAGAGGAACAGAGATTGCGCCTCCTACCACTAGTGAATTTGTTAGCCTAGCCGTACCAACCAACCTAAAAAATATCCATGAAACATGGAGAAACGCTGATGGTAGTATCAACATTGGAAACTTCCTTAAATTAGCTAATAACAGTAGATTTAAGGGAATCGGTGTAGGTGGTCGAGATCTTGGTGCAAATTTAACTAGATAACTACATCAATTTTATAAAAGGGGCTGTCCATAATGGGCAGCCTTTTATGGTTACCGTTATAGCTTCTCTGTACTAATTAATGCTGAAGGATCCAATTCTTTTTTATAGTCCTGCATTAAATTATAACTTAAACCAATAAAAATAAAAATACCTCCAATAACTTTTCCAATTGATAGTTGATTTAAGGTGGCAAAATCAATTAATATTCCCGCAAATAATTGTCCTATAAAAAGAAGAAGGGTTAAATAAAAGACAGGTATCTTATAAGACAGATAGCTTGAGAGGGAAACAACGACAACACCAACAGCACCACCAAAGTAAGCCCATATAGGAGCAGATACGAGGGTATTGAAGGATAAATGAGTAAATTCATTACTAAAAATTAAGAAAAGAACAGAAAATAACCAACCGACAGCAAAATTGAAAAAGGTACTCTGTATTAAACCAATCTCCTTTGCAAGACTGGCATTAAACATACGAGATAAAACAATTGTTACCCCTGATAAAATAGATAATACGATAGCTATATAAAACATGATAGAACCTCCTAAAAAGCAATCATTACAACAATGCCTACTAAAATAAATAATAATCCAATACATTTTTTTCTTTGAAATTTTACAACTTTGCCCCCCATTAATCCCAAGTGATCAATTAAAATAGAGGCTAAGGACTGACCTAATAGGCCTAAGGCTAGGGGGATGGTGATACCTAAAGAAGCAAAGCTGATGTTGGTAAAAAGGACTGTAAATACCCCTATTGCACCACCACTATAGAAATAAACGGGAATGTTCTTTTTAAATTTAATTTGCTCTCTATTAAATATCAAGATGAATATAAGGGCTACTAGCCCGACTGAGTGAATAATCACATTAGAAGTATAATTATTAAGTGAATTAGCTAGGCTTCCATTAAACATAATCATTAAAGATATAAGTCCACCAACTAATACAGAAAAAATACTAATCATATAAAACTCCTTTCTGTTGCATGCTAACAATAATTTAGCATAAATTGATTGAAAAGGAGTATGACATATGTCATATTAAATATAGAAGATGTAATTGAAATAGAGATGGAGGTGGCGTTATGCGGAAGGTTAATGATTCAAAACGTTTAAATGATTTTATAAAACAATACAGTATAAATCAATTGTTTACAAAGGATATGACCTCAATTATGGAGCTCTTTCTGTTTAAAAAAAATGATTATATTTGCCGGGAAAGTGAAAAAATGCACTATATTTATTTTTTTGTTGAAGGAAGGGCTAAAGTATATACCACCTTAAGTAATGGAAAATCTTTATTGTTATGTTTTTATGAGGGGTTTAAGATCTTGGGGGATGTTGAATTTTGTGGCATTGAAAATGCTTCTTCAAATGTTCAAGTGGTAAACGATGCTTATTGCATTGGAATTGCTATGGAAAAGGCAAAGGTGAATTTGATAGAAGATGCAAAATTCTTGAGATATATTTGCAGTTCATTAGGCAATAAGCTGAATCGTTGTTCGAAAAATAGCTCAATCAACCTATTATACCCATTAGAAAATAGGCTTGCTAGTTACATATTAGCAATTGGAGAGCGCTTAGATGATAAAGATGATTATAAAATTGAGGTATATGAGAATTTCAGTGAGCTGGCAGAATTGTTAGGCACAAGTTACAGACATTTATTAAGAACAATAAATCAGCTTACTGATAAGAGAATCATAAAGAAAAATAGAAGTTCTATAGAGGTAATTAATCGAAAAGAGCTAGAAGAATTAGCTGCAGATTTATATAAGTAAGAATACATAAAAAACAGCCTTCTAAAGGAAAATTAGAAAGCTATTTCTTAGTTTTTCAATTTATTATTCGTTAATGTGTATGGTGGCCTTCAGCATCTTCTTTTGTTTCATGAACCGTGCCCCGTGGGTGTTCTGGGGGAGCATAAATAGAATATAACTTAAGGGGGTTACAACCTGTATTAATAAGATTATGCCATTTACCGGCAGGGATCAATATTGCGTAATCATCAGAAACCTCCGCTCTGAAATCTAAGCAATCTTTACTGTCTCCCATCATAACAATCCCTTGACCTTCTTCAATTCGAATGAATTGATCATGATCAGTATGAATCTCTAAGCCTATGTCATCACCTACGTTGATACTCATCAAGGTAAGTTGTAAATATTCTCCTGTCCATAGAGCGGTGCGGAAAGTATTATTTTGCTTAGTAGCTTCTTCAATATTAACCACATAAGGTTCTGGGCCATAATCCTTTAATGGAATATAGGGTTTTGGTACATCAGGATAACATTTTGGTGGAGTAGGCCAGTGGGGGTAGGGATACATTCTATAGTCATGATACATATTGTAAGGATGTTGCATATGTGGGTTAGGATAATAAGGATACGGGTTTACAGGGTAAGTATAATACATGTTTTTCATCCTCTCATAGACTTTTTATAGTATAGTATGCTAATTCTATAAAAGAGGTGCAATTTTAATTCTAAAATATAAAAAACATTTATGATCTCTGTAGGGAGAAAATCCAGCAGAAAATCCAGATGAACTATAAAGGAAATCAACATGATATATTTAAAAATTGGAAGTTTTGAGTGGTTGATTATTAAGTTGTCTTTAGCTAACCCCACATAACTTGGCAGAAAAAGTCGGATTAAGCATTTCTAAATTTGATATTCTATTGATGAGAGGAGGTCATTTAATTGGATATGCTAAAAAGTATGAATGAAGCATTAGGTTATATAGAAAAGAATCTGACAAACGATATTGACTATAAGGAAGTTGCTAGGCGGGCATGTTCTTCAGAATATCATTTTCAACGAATGTTTTCCTTCCTTGCTGGGATAACACTGTCAGAATACATTCGACGAAGAAGGTTAACGCTAGCAGCCTTAGAGTTGAGTAATAGCGATTTAAGAGTTATCGATGTCGCTATAAAATATGGATATAGTTCACCAGATTCTTTTACGAGGGCTTTTCAAAACTTGCATGGGGTAATTCCATCGGAAGTTAGAAAGTATAGTCAATTGTTAAAGGCCTATCCTCCAATGACCTTTCAATTATCTATTAAAGGAGGAAGTGAAATGAATTACAGAATTGAAACAAAAGAATCTTTTCAAATTGTGGGGATTAAAAAGAGAGTTCCAATTATATTTAATGGTGTAAATCCAGAAATTGCAGCTATGTGGGAAAGTTTAACTGATGAAAGTATTAAAATGCTTAAAGCGCTTTCAAATGAAAAACCCCACGGGTTAATTAGTGCATCAACAAACTTTTCAGAAGAGCGAATGGAAGAAAAGGGAGAGCTAGATCATTATATCGGTGTTGCAACGACGAAAGAGTGTCCAAATGAATTTACCCAACTTGAAGTTGCTGCTTCAACTTGGGGGGTATTTACATCGGAAGGACCTTTCCCTGATGCACTACAAGAAGTTTGGGGACGAATCTATTCCGAATGGTTCCCATCTTCCAATTATGAACAGGCAGAGGGACCAGAAATTCTGTGGATCGAAGAGAAAGATCTAAGTTCGCCAAATTGTAAAAGTGAAATATGGATACCTGTAGTAAAAAAGAAATAAAAGAAATAAAAGAAATAAAAGAAATAAAAGAGATAAAGAGATAAAAGAGATAAAAGAGATAAAGAAACGAGAAACATCTATCTGAAAAAATGATATGCTCCCTTTATGGTGGACAGTAAAAGAATCAAAACTGCCATCATGAGGGGAGTAGACCATAAGGATAGGTGTTTTTTTATGTCCTTTATGGTTAATGCTAAGTTGATATATTGAAGTAATATAGAAAATGATATACTAAGAATAAACTAAGCATAAAAGAATTTTAAATTTATACCATAGAAGCAGGATAAGGGAGGTAAGATTAAATGGATAGAATATTAATTATAGAAGATAGTATTGATGTTAATAAAATGATAGCAGAAGTTTTAATAGATGGGGGCTATCATGTAAAATCAGTATATAATGGAATAGATGGAATTACTGAAATTAAAAACAATGCATATGATTTAATTTTACTAGATATTATGCTTCCTTACAAAAGTGGAGATGAGATACTTAAAGATTTAAGAAACTTTTCAGATGTACCAGTCATCGTCATTTCAGCAAAGGACTTAGTTGGAGTAAAGATTGACCTTTTAAAGCTAGGTGCTGATGATTATATTACAAAGCCCTTTGACCTAGGCGAGGTTATTGCAAGGGTTGAAACTAATCTTCGACGTTATCGAAAAAGTGGTAATGAGGGCAGCCTTTTTAAATATAAGAACATGATCTATGATAACAATTTAAAACGACTTTCTATTAATGGTATTGATATAGAATTAACAGCTAAAGAGCACATGATTTTAGAACTATTGCTAAAAAATCCTGGGAAGGTTTTTACAAAATCTAATTTGTATGAATCTATTTGGCAGGATCAATACATGGGGGATGAAAATGCCGTAAAAATCCACATAAGCAACTTGAGAAATAAGTTAAAGAAGGTAAATCCCAATGATGAGTATATTGAGACTGTATGGGGACTAGGGTATAGACTTTTTAAGGAATAATTATCTAATTCCATACAATTTCTTTCTTTTCTAAACCTTTTCTAAACCTTTTACCATTACACTTATAGATAGAAAGGACAGGTGAAGGATAATGAATAAATGGGTTCTAAAAACAAATAACCTGACTAAGAGCTATCGTGGTGTGAAGGCACTTGATGATGTGACGATTACTTTAGAGGCTGGTAAAATATATGGACTAATCGGACAAAATGGAGCTGGAAAGACTACGCTAATGAGGCTTGTAGCAGGTCTTAGTTTTCCAACCAGTGGCAGGATAGGGCTTTTTGGCCATGAGGGAGAGCAGGCTTTACAATTAGAACGAAAAAGACTTGGTTGTATGATCGAACATCCTAGTCTTGTTCCCAATATGACAGCACAGGAAAATATAAGATTTCAAAGGATTATGAAGGGAATACCTAATCAGGAAATAGAGAGAGAACTGTTAGAATTTGTGGGCCTTGATGATACAGGAAAGAAGAAGGTAAGGGATTTTTCTCTTGGTATGAAGCAACGTTTAGGTATTGCTGTTGCCTTAATCGGAAATCCCGAGTTTTTAATTTTAGATGAACCAATCAATGGACTTGATCCTTTAGGGGTAGTAGAAATTAGGAATCTACTAAAAAAACTGTGTGAAGAACGCCAAATGACCATTTTAATATCTAGTCATAATTTACCAGAACTTTATCAAACTGCAACAGACTATATTATTATTCATAAAGGTGAAATTAAGAGAAGTTTAACCTTATCAGAACTAGAACAAAGCTGCAAACATCATCTTCTGATCAGTTGTCAGCAAACTGAAAAGCTAGTAAGTATTCTAGAAATTAAATTGAATACTTCTAATTATAAAGTGATGCCAAATAAAACTGTTAAGCTCTATGATTATTTAGATCAAAAAGAAAAGGTGTCCGAAGTTCTCTTTGAAAATGGAATTATTGTAACAAACCTTTCTCATGAAGGAGACACCCTAGAAGATTACTTTATTTCCATTGTAGGAGGTGGCAAGCATGTATAATCTGGTAGTAGCTGATTTTTACAAATTGCGTAAATCAATGGTAATAAAGATTCTATTTGGAATAACATCTCTAAGCTCAATAGCTATGGCATTGATGGCATACTTGATACCCCAGGGCAAGATTAGCAGTAGTTTAACTGGAATTGGATTTATGTTTTCTGATATTAATATGGTGAGTATTCTAGGGGCAGTAATTGCAGGTGTTTTTATCTGTGGTGATTTCGAGAATAAAACAATTCATGATGCTATTTCTACAGGTTTTAATAGAGGTACTGTCATCATTAGCAAAGTAATTGTCTATTTCTGTTCAATAGGGCTTATATTATTACCCTATGCAATTGTAACAATAATTGCCCTTAGCACAGGATTTGAATTTAGTATGGGATCAGTGGCAATAGGATTTTTAAATATGTTAACTGCTGATACTATGGCAGTCTTCTCAACATCGACAATAGGACAATTATTAATAACAATGTTGGTATTAACTATTGTATATATGGCTCAATTGAGTATCTGCGTTCCTTTGGCTTTTATATTGAAGAAACAAGTTTATGTTGTAGCAATATACTATGGATTGTCGATCTTGAGTGGTCAATTGATGCTACTGGCCGATAGTTCTTCTATTTTTAATCAAATTTTTACAAGAACCCCCTTTGGAGGTAATCATGCTTTTTTAACATTAGACACAGTAGCATCTGATATTCTAAAAGCTCTAGGGGTAAGTTTTACCTTTATTATTTTAATAATTATTGTAACCTACACGTTATTTAGAAAAGCAGAAATTAAGTAGTCGAAAGGCTGGTGATAATTTTGGTAATCGTAGCTGGCATTTTAAGCATTTTATTAATATTAAGTTTATCGTATATTCTTTTTCTTCAGTTGCAATTACGCAATATAAATCGCCAGTTAACTAAACGGTTAGAAGAAAAAACACGCCAGCCTTTAACAGTGGAATTATTTAATCGAGACCTTAATGCATTGGTAGTTAATATTAATAGGTGCTTAAAGGAGGAAGAACTTCTCCGTCTTGACAGTAGCCGTGAAGAAAAAGCCTTTAAAGAAGTAATTGCTAATATTTCCCATGATTTAAGAACGCCCCTTACAGCCATAAGGGGATACCAGCAACTTTTAGAGAAGGATCATTTAACCGATAAACAGAGGGTAAGGCTACAAATAGCTCAAAAACATGCAAAAGAGTTAGAGGGATTAATAGAAAACTTTTTTAAGTACTCATATTTAGTTACTTCAGACTTAAAGTTAAATAGTCAATGTATTGACCTAACAAATCTTGTTATGGAGGGACTTGCTGAATCTGTAGTGAATCTTGAAGTAAGTGGGCTAAGGATTAACTTTCAAGATGGACCCCAGATATTTGCAATGGTAGATCAGTATATGACCACAAGGATCATTCAAAATCTCATTCAGAATTGTATCGATCATTCAGCTGGTGATATTGAAGTAAGTGTATCAGCTGAGGATTGGGCTATCATTTCCTTTAGAAATCCAGTAAATGATAAAAACAAAATAGATATTGATAGGGTATTTGACCGTTTTTATACTGGCGATCAAGCAAGGAGCAGAACAACTGGACTAGGTTTACACATTGTACAGCACTTGGTTCAGGAGATGGGAGGCAGTGCAGGAGCATCTATTGAGAATAATATAATAGAAATCTGGCTGAGACTGCCTTTATGTTAAGAATCTCATATCATATCAATAAATAATAATTAGCAGGTGTAATTCCAGTAGCTATCATAATGTCATAATATCTATTGTTGTAAATAAGCTGAAAAATAAGGATAACTCGATAGAAATTAATAGATTTAAAGTTCTATAATAGAGATCTAATAGACGATAAAAGGATATAAGGTTATAATATAGGTATTATATGGAAGAGTTTGCATCTTAGTTGCTATACAATTCATATAGTCATTATATTAAGAAAGGAAGTATTTCTGTGAAAAAGATATTGATTTTCTTTACATTACTTATTTGTCTATTACTAACTTTATTTAATGATTCTACCTTGGCTTCAAGTATGGAATCAAATATCCAGTCCTTTGATGCAAATTCTTTATCAAGAACAGATGGTTCCTACTGGATATGGGGGGAGGAAAGGCCCGTACCTATCCAAATCCATGGTTTAACTAATGTAAAACAATCTTTTGAAAGTAACATTGTAATGAAAAATGATGGAAGTACATGGTTTTGGCAACAGAATGATCCGTCGAGGGAAATTGAAATTCATCAGATTAATCAACTAAATAGACTTGTAGATATTCATCAAAAGTGGAATACCATGTTAGCCCTAGATGAAGAGGGTAGGGTTTTTCATATTGACCTACAAGGTAAGTTAGACACTAATCAGATAAAGGATATTAATTACTTAAAGGATTTAGAAGACATTATCGGTATAAGTAGCTATTATGAATATCGCCCAAGAAATGTTGAGTTGAGATGGATCTTTCTAAAAAAGGATGGGAAGGTATGGATAAATAAGGGAAGCTTTCCCAACGTAGAATTAGAACCAATGCAATCGCTTAATAATGTTGTTGACATCCAACAAAACATTGCATTAAAGCAGGATGGGACAGTTTGGACATGGGCTTATGAATTCGATAATGAAGTTGTTGCTGCACCTATTGTAACTTTAATAGAAGAATTAACCGACATTAAAAAAATAAAAACCTATGGAAACTCTAATCTTGCTATTGATCAAGAGAATAACCTTTGGTTTTGGGGGGTAACCCTTACGGGTTATTCAGATGGAACAACCCGTCATTATCAGTGGGTACCAGTGAAACTGAACACGATAAATGATGTTAAAGATGCTTTTGTTATTGAACGTAGTCTAATCGTATTAACAGATAGTGGCGATGTATATGTTACTTCTATTCAACGGGAAGCTATGTCAGAAAATCCAAACTTCCAACATTTAATGGAAGATGTAGAAGAAATAAAAGCGGGAGCACGTCATCTAATTCTACAGAAAAAGGATGGATCTTTGTGGGGATGGGGAATTAATAAAAATGGTCAATTAGGAGTCGGAGATTTTAAGGTAATGTATGATACGCCCAAACCTATGCAAAAGCCTGTTTCAGTTTATATAAATAGTGAAACTGTTGTAATGAACAGTGGTGTGATTATAAAAAACGGCCAAGCTTTTATTCCTTTACGTTCTATTTTTGAGAATATGGGAGCAACAATAGATTGGGATACCTATAGTAAAACCGCAATAATCAGTCAAAGAAGAGAAGAAAGGGAAGCTATTACAATAAATGTGAATTATACAACTGGTGTAGTACATATGAATAATCAAGAAATGATTATAGCAAACCAACCCTTCATTATTGGTGGGACTGCTTATTTACCCTTAAGATTTATAAGTGAAGCCTTGGGGGGAAGAGTAGAATGGATTAGTGGGGAGGATAAAATTCTGATTTTTGTAGACTAAAGTAAATCTATAACTAGATGGTACTGCATCATATCAATGTTATAAAGGTGATTAGTTAGAAGTACTATCACTTATTAAATAAAGAGTGAAGTCAGCACAGTAGAATAGCCCCCTATTTAGGGGGCTATTGCTATCTATAAGTAGCATATATCTTAAATTATATGGGTTTAATCTTTATACTTTAATCTCCAAATTCTAAGCCCATGGGTAAATAAAACCCTGCTGGTTCCATAAGTAGGTACAGCTAGAATCATACCGATTAAGCCAATTAAACGGCCAGCAATCAAGACTAACAACATAACTGTAATCGGATGTATTTTTAACTTTTTTCCAATTACTTGAGGAGCAATAAAGCTACTTTCAATCTGCTGAATGACAACGACTAAAAGGGTAACGATTAATGCCATGAAGGGAGAGTGAAAAAGAGCAACAATAACAGCTGGAATCGTTCCTATCCATGGGCCTACATAAGGAATAATATTTGTAATACCTGCAATAACTGCTAGTAATAATGCATAGTCTAGACCCACAATTAAAAAGGTGATATAACATAATATCCCTACACACAGACAAACAATTCCTTGACCTTGTATATAAGAACTTAAGGTTTTATCAATATCTCGGAAAATTTCTTGAACATCTTTTCGGTGTTTTTCGTTAAAAAGATTTATAATATATTGTCCGAACTTCTCGCCATCCTTCAATATGTAAAAGAGGATAAAAGGAACAATTACTAGTATTAGTACTGCATTAGCCATTACCCCAATAAAACTAGCTATGTTTGATGCAAGGGATCTACTAACTTGATTTAATAGGTCTCCTAGTTGTAGAAAAATTCCTTCTACATCAATAATTGCTTCTGCTTGGAACCGCTGAAGAAGTTCACCCTGTTGAATATTAATAATACCCTTTTGAATTTCTGCAATAATAAAGGGCATGTTGTTGCTCAAACTAATAAACTGCTTTTGAAGAATTGGTACAATGATTAAGAGTACACCTATTAAAATACAAAATAAGATGAAATATAATAGAAGAATAGATGCTCCCCTAGATAGTTTTTTGTTCAGAAGTTTAACAAGAGGCCTTAATAAGAAAAAAAGAAATCCTGCAATAATCATTGGTATAAACAAGGTTTGAAAAATTACGATTAGTGGATTAAATACCCAATTAATTAATGAACCAACATAAATTATTAAAAATAGAAGTAAGATAGCATGGCCAATTTTAAATATCTTTTTATTCATATTATATCTCCTTTTTATATTAGGAATAGGCTTAACAATAAACATAAAACTTATTCCAGTTCTTTTTTAGTTTAGAAGATTTTGAAAAACTTATCTCCACTTATTGTTTTTCTTTTCAATTAAAATCTCTAATCCCATCATATCAAAAATTTTGCTCATACCCAAGCCTGTTACCATCATTTTTTGCAATTTTATTGCTTGTTCAATGTAGTCAGAGGCCCTTGAAGTAAATGTTGAATTGGCGTAAAAACATAAGCATATCTAAAGATTATAAAATTTTTAATAAAAAACCTAGGTAAACATAAAATGCTAATTGTATAATAACACATTTAAAATATTACTAAGATTTTTTAGTCAACATAAAGGAAAATACACTTAAATCGATTTATTTATTTGATTTTTCTGATTTTGCAGGATAGAGGTGTAAGAAAAATTTGAATATTTTTAAGTGTTAACTAATAAATACGCAAAATTGTAATTAAAATGTAAAAATGAATATGACATGTTTCGACAACTGATAAGGTTTGTTTGGTATATAATGGGATTAATAAAGTTTAAGATTAATAAAGTTATAAAAATAACAAAAGAATTTAGATCATGGAGGTAATACATGAAAGAGTCTAATTATAATTTTTTTATTACTAAAGAAGATGAGACTGGCATAATTGCATATAACTCATATACTAGTGCAATGGCAGAAATGAGTATGGAGGAGTTTAACAACTTTAAGATGGCGAGAGAGATAGGATTTGAATCTTTAGATCAAGAAATGTTTGAAGCTTTAAAAAAGAATGGGTACATAGTTGAAGAAAATTTTAATGAAATTGATGCAATAGAGTGCAGCATGTTAAAGGCAAAGTATTCTACTGATCAATTAGTATTAACTATCGCACCAACAGAAGATTGTAACTTTAGATGTATTTATTGTTATGAAAAAGATTCAATTAAACCTAAATATATGGATTTAAAGACTGCAGATAACATCATTTTGTTTATTAAAAATAAGATAAAAAGCATCAAAGGATTAAGTATAACTTGGTATGGAGGAGAGCCACTATTAGGAGTGGATATCATTAAATATATATCAGATAGCGTTATAGAGATTTGTAATGAAAATCAAGTCCAATATTACTCCTTTATGATAACAAATGGATATTTATTAAATAAAGCAAACTTAGATATTTTATCCCAATGTCATATTAAATCCTTTCAAATAACCATCGATGGAGATAGAGAGACCCATGACAAAAGAAGATTTTTGACTGGTGGAACTCCATCCTTTGATAAAATAATGGATAATCTTAAATTAATTAATGACTATGAAATGACCATCAGTTTAAGGATTAATGTGGATAAAAGCAATATTAACGCAGTAGAAAAAGTAACCAACTCAATTTCAGAAATCAATGAGAAAAAGAAAATCAATTGCTACTTAGGGAAAGTGATGGCCACAGGAGGATGCTATAAAGATAAAGAATGTTTCAACAACGAAGAATTCAGCAATCTAAATTTAAACTTTAGTATTAGAAATTATAAGAACATAATCCATATGTATCCAAAGATAAAATCTATAGCCTGTGGAGCAGAGGGAATATTCAGCTTAGTTATTGGAGCCGATGGAGAAGCCTATAAATGTTGGGAAGACATCGGTAAACAAGAATTATCTGTAGGAAATATTAACGATAAATTAAATTTTTATAACAAAACCAATATGGACTACTTGCTTAATAATCCGATAAAAGAAGAAAAATGCAAAGAATGTAAATACTTACCATTATGTATGGGAGGATGTTTAAAGAGAACGAAAGGAAAAGATTCCTGTGATATTCCTAAATATATTTTAGAATCAATTCTTACAGAAGTATATGCTAATAATAGATAAAACTATCTATTATTATACATAGAATATCAAATGTGAAAGGAGGGAAGAAAAATGAAAGTAATTATTGAGTCAACAAGAACAAATTTAGTGCAACCAACAAATGGTACACCATGTACAAATCCAGCGGGATATTATGCTTGTGAAATGTCATATATGTGTGGCAGTATTTTTTCAAATCCATGTAGTCCTGTAGTTAATCCGTACAATATCCCAAGTCAAGAAAAATAATATCTAAAATGTATAAGTTGAGTTAACTCAACTTATACATTTTTATAATTTGAGTCAAGTTTTATTAAATTTACAGAATTACTAGATTCTAAAAAGTGTTAGAATAGGAGGAATAATCTATTGAAAGAACTTTATATTATAAATTCTTATTATTCTAAGAAAATTAAATATCTTAAAGTCTTTATCCTTTTTCTTACCCTTACGCTACTTCAAATATATATTCCGATGTTTCATGGCAATGATATCTTGATGGATCAGTTGAATAAAGAAGGGGTAGACTTAACCAATTACTATGTTCCTTATAGAAGACTGTACCAATTTCCTCAAAAATTTGATGAACAGTTGGAGCATATCGATATTAAGGAAAATTATCATGTTAAAGATTACAAAGTTAGAGATGTATTCGATACAGGTAATGGGATTTATATAGAAAACTTTGTTGACACTAATTTTAGAGAGATTTCTAAAGGAAAAGCGATTTCTGATTTAGAAGAAGGTGAAATTGCTATCTCAGAATATTTTGCTTATCTTAATTTTGGTTCCATAAGAAATGCGATTGGTAAATCAGTTGAGATTCCAATAACATATATGGTTTATGAGGGCTTGTTAAATACAGAGATATTAATGCAGGACACATTAAACTTTAGAATAACATCTATATATAAGAATAGTGGAATTAATAAACGATACTTAAATTTACTTGGAAATAGTGATAATGCAGAGGATAGTGCTCCGGAGATAAGGTACAGCGATACAATCATTGTGACTGATTTTGATTATAAAAATATATATGATAAATACATAACCTTTGAGGATCACAGTTATAACCTATTTAAAAAATACAGTATCTATTTTGATGAATATGATACTCAAAAGGAAATCTTTCTTAGAGGAAGGTTAAATTTATATGTAGATAATTATAATTCTTATTATATTAAATCTGAACTTAATCATAAAATGTTGGAAAATTCTAGCTTATCTAACTCTACTACTAAGTTTTTTGTCATATTTAAGTTTTTTTCATTATTAATACTTATTGTTGTAAGCTTAATTTATATAGTTTATTTACAAAATAAGTATTTAGTTTCTAGAAGAAAAGTATTGTTCCAGATAGGAATAGCAAAGTTTAAAATTTTTATTTCTACTCTTTTCCATGAAATAGTTCTGTTAGCTATAGGCATCATCTTATGGTTCTTTTTTAATTTATTATTAATTTTAATATTCGAAGTACGCCTTATATATTTACAAGATATTTTTCAATTCAATGAGTATATAGTGGAATACTTATGGGTTCCTATATTAATATATGTAATTTCTACTTTCATAAGCTACCTAGTTTATAAGTTATTAATGATTAAGAGTAGCGAAAAAAGAATTAAAAATAAAAAATATGAAATATATGATATTGTTTTTTATCGTAAAAGAATCTTAGCTTTATATACATCAAAATATATTTTTTTGGCGTTAGTAACCTTAGTTATAGCTAGTTCTCTATTCATCATTAATGGTGGAATAAATACAATGAAGAATGTTTATCTTAATTCAAATCCATTAAATTACGATATATATGTAGATTTACAGGGTAAAATTGTTATGGATACTTTAGGTGGAGCAGATAAATGGGCTGTAATTTCTGTAAACCATGAAAGTTATTTAATACATCACTATGGAGAAGGTATAGACAATCATAAAGCTATGTTAGTTAATGCAGTTATGGTTTATGGAGATTATGAAACTTTTTTTAAAAAGCCAGCACTAGGAGATTATCCAAAATATGAAGAAACCTTAGGTGATTTTATATCTAAATATCCTCATCGTAATGTTTATCCTGAGGAACTTCATGAAGAAAAACTAGGATTTGACATGTTAGTATCGAATTCGGTAGCTAATAGATTAAATTTTGAAATTGGTTCCTATGGGATCATTATGTTAGAAGAGTTGCATCGGAATGTACCACAAATGTATCCTATTTCAGGGATTACTAATATATTTTCTAATGATATGAATACAGTGTATATAGTTCCTAGTCCAGAGAAGCAAGCCTTATTAAATGATATGACGAAAAACTTACCAAGAACCGTCGAAGAGTATTTTACATTCTTATTGAAGTATGATGATCCTTTAGAAAAGGAGATCGTAATAAAAAAATTAAAAGAACATCAAAAAACAGGAGAAGTTAGAGACCTTAGAATCAATGATGGAAAAGTAAGGCTAAATGACCTTGGTGAACTAAGTACATTAATTTCTAGAGTAATGATGTTCATTACATTCATATGTTATACAATTTTACTAGGAGCAGTTATATGGGCAAAAAGAGTAGATGATAAGATATCTCAGGAAAATAACCTTAATGCCTTTTATAATATAGGTGCAGATAGCAGTAGCTTTGAGAAGGCTTTTACACATTTAAACGTCTCAACACTGGTTGTTGGAACAGTATTTGGTTTAATATTATACCTAACAATCTCAAGTAATATTTCCAATTATATCTATGAAATCATGGAAGTTATTAAATAGGGGGAATGAATATGTATGATATAAAAATTAAACATCAAAAGTATGAAGACCTACTTGTACTAAAGGACTTAGAGTGTCAAATTAGCAAAGGAGATTTTGTTGTAATAATGGGGGAGAGTGGGTGCGGGAAAACAACTTTCTTAAAAATAATATCAGGAATCTTAAGCAATTATGAAGGCGAGGTATATTTTAACAGTCTTCCACTCCACAAAAAGAGTAAAGGTAGTTTAACAAAGATTAGAGGAGAGCAGTTAGGAATGATCTTTCAGGATTTTCAGTTAATAGATTTTTTGAATGTAAAGGAAAATATAAAACTAATTAATAGTAAATCTAGTGAAGAAGAAATCGACAAAATTTTAGAAAAGTTAAACATAGCTGAATTAAAAAATAAAGAGATTACTAAGCTTAGTGGCGGGCAAAAACAGAGAGTTGCAATAGCCAGGGCCTTAGCAGGAAATAGAAAGATAATTTTAGCGGATGAGCCTACAGCATCACTAGATTCTAAAACTTCAACAGAAATTATGGAAATATTTAAAATGCTTAATGAGGAAGGCTATAGCATCATCATGATCACTCATAGTCCACAAATTGCCTCCTATGCAGATAAGATGCTATATCTTTATGAAGGAAGGTTCGAAACTGAATTAGAATTAAAAGGATTAGAACAAAGTAAAAAATTGAAAACAATAATAGAGGTAGTAGGGAAACATTATGAGAATTCCCTAGCGATCTAACATCAAGGATGATAGCATATGAAAAAATCAATACTTAACAAAGAAATAATTAAACTTTTTAAGACACTGAAGCTTGTTTATGGAATTAATAAGCTTCAGTTTATATCTGTTTCAATATTAACAATAATTTCAGGAATTATACCTTTATTTTCAATCAAATCCATGCAAAAATTAATTAATAGTATACAGAATAACAATAATAGTTTGGAGATCATCATAAATGCTCTAATGATTTATTTGACTATAAATGTATTTTCCATACTTATTTCAAACCTTAAGAGCTATATTACCAACCTATTTCGAATTGAGGTAAATTATGTAATAAATGAAAGGGTTCTTTTAAAAACCAAAAACCTCAGTTTATTAGATTATGAAGATGAAAATGTTTATAATATGATTAGAAAGGCTCAAGATGGTAATTCATCAAGACTTTTTAATATTTACATGATTATAAATGATTTTATTACACAATCTATAGCACTAATTAGTGTATCAACAATAATTTTATTTTGGAATCCATTAATCTTAATTGTAATAATACTTATTCCAATTGCTAATACCCTCTATACAGCCTATATTGGACATAAAAGCTATCTAATTGAAATGAATCGAGTGGATAAGCGAAGGAAGATATCTTATATCAATTACTTAATGACAAACAATATTGCCTACAAAGAACTGAAATCTTATAATGCGTGGGGTTATTTAATTAATATCTTTAAGAATAATTATAAAAATATAATTAACGAAGATAAAAAAATTTTAAAGGAGCAAGTATCTGTAACAACCTGTTTATCTATTCTTGACGAGATTGTTGGTGCTATAGTTATATACAATGTGGTAAAAATTTCGATTGTAGGAACAATGTTAATGGGAGATATTGTAGCATTAATAAACACCCTATCTACAATACAAAGTAATATTACTGGCATACTAAGATCAATCATAGAATTATACAGAGAAAATCTATATATCGAAGAATTATATAAGTTGCTAGAGTATCAGTCTAAGGAAGCAAAGGGAAAAATTAAATTAGAAGAAATTGCAGAAATAGAGTTTAAAAATGTCAGTTATCGATACAAATCGAGGACTGAATATAGTCTTAAAAATGTAAGTTTTAAAATCCTTAAAGGTGAGACTTTAGGTATAATAGGAGAAAATGGATCTGGTAAAACTACCATTATAAAGTTATTAGCTGGTTTTTATGATGACTATGAAGGTGAGATAAAGATAAATGGGATTGAACTGAAAGAGTTAGATAAAAAAGAGTATCATAGTAAAATAGCAGTTCTTTTTCAGGATTTTAATAAATATGAGTTTAACTTAAGGGAAAATATTGGAATATCTAAAGAAGATTTTATTGATGACGATGAGTTAATTATGAATATTATCAATAAAGTGGGACTAGTAGACACTGTGAAAAAACTATCTAATGGATTAGATAGTAGGCTTGGGAGCTGGTTTGGTGGAACGGAACTATCAGGCGGTCAATGGCAAAAAATAGGTATAGCTAGGACTTTACTAAGACAATCACAAATTACAATACTTGATGAGCCAACCTCTGCCCTAGACCCCTTATCGGAATATCAAATGTTTGATTTAGTAAAAAATGAGGATATAGGAAATATTAAGATAGTTATTAGTCATAGATTATCAAATGTATCAAGATTAAATAGTAGAATAATAATGCTTCGACATGGAGCGATTATTGTTGATGGTTATCATGAAGATATTATTAATAATAATCATCAATATAAAGAATTGTATATGAGTGAAACTAGGGCTGTCTAAATAGCTAAGTTAACTAGAAATGTAATTTTAATTATGTCTTTTATCAACATTATTACTCTTTTAGTTTTTATTTTATGTTCAAGAACTAATGCAGATAAAAGCCTGATCACCTAATTGATTTTAAAAATATACTTTTAAAAATATGATATAATAAAAAAATAATATGACTCCAATCTAAGGAAATAATAATTTCAATTAAGAGGTGACAGAATGGACAAGCGAATTGGCTTTATCGGTGTTGGGAAAATGGCCCAAACTATAATAACAGGATTAGTGGAAAGTTTTGATGGAATCAACGAATTAATTTTTATTACTAATCGTACAAGAAGTAAAGGAGAGATCTTTAGTCAAGAAAAGAGAATTAATTTATGTGATGACAATCTAGCGTTAGTTAATAACAGTGATGTGATTTTCTTAAGTATTAAGCCTGACCAGTATCATGGAGTATTAGAAGAAATTAAAGACTTTGTTAGAGATGATCAAATCATTGTATCGATGGCAGCAGGAATTGCAATCAAAGACTTAGAAAACTATTTTACATCCGATAAGAAAATTTTACGTATTATGCCTAATGTTGCAGTGGCTGTTAGGGAAGGAATAACAGTAATTAGTCAAAATAAGAAGGTATTAGATCATGAATTAAAGCTAGTGGTAGATTTACTAAATAGTATAGGTAAAGTAGATGTAATAGAAGAAGCCATGATCGATATGGTTACAACTGTAAGTGGATGTAGTCCAGCCTTTGTTGCTCAATTTGCAGAGGCACTAGCTGATGGAGCAGTCCTACAAGGAGTTCCACGAGATAAGGCATACCAGTTTGCTGCCCAAGCATTATTGGGGACAGCAAAAATGTTGTTAGAGCTTCAACTTCATCCAGGAGAACTAAAAGACCTAGTAACATCACCAGGAGGAGTTACTGTACAAGGTGTTGCTACTCTTGAAAAATTAGGCTTTCGAGGTGCAGTCATTGAAGCGATGGAGGCATGTGGAAGGAAAATACAAGAACTGGCAGAATAAACGTTAAAAAACCTAACTTGAGTTGATTAAGTCAATTCAAGTTAGGTTTTTATTTTACTATATCCAAAGATTACATCATGAATTTTTTTGTTAATTATGGGATAATAGATAATAGTGATATATTCTACTATTTTCAAAATAACAGAAGATAATTGTGAATAATTAAAGAATATTGACAAATTAAAAGGAATGAATGTGCAATTAATTGACTTTTCATATGATGGGTTTTCTAAAAATTGGGTATAAGGATATAAAACCCCTAGGATTATATTATTGGTGGTGATCAAATGGAAATTAAAGAAATAGATTATAAGCGAGTTTTTGATAGTGGTCCAAATGCATTGGTAATTGTAAGTAAGGACTATATTATATTAGGTTTTAATCGAGTTGCAAATAACTATTTTGAAGATATACTTGAAGAGAAATTACTGGCAAATGAATCAATTTTTAAATATTTTAACGAAGACAACGGAAAAAACATTAAGTGTTCATTAAATGAAGCTCTAAAGGGGAATATAGTCGAATATGAAGTGGATTTTAAATGCAAAAGAGGGAGAAAGAATTGGTTTGAGTTTTGTTATAGTCCAATTTACAAAGAATCAGGAGAAGTAATTTCAGTTAGCATTAGTGCAAAACCAATCAGAAAAAGAAAATTAGTGGAGGAAGCTTTTATTCGTAGGTTAGCCTTCGAAAAGCTAATTTCTAAAATCTCCAAGAGATTAATTAGCTTAGCTAATCATGATGAGGCAATTATAAAATCTCTAGAAGATATGGTGCATTTTAGTGGAGCCAGTAGAGCCCATATCTATTCCTATTGTAATAAAGAAAATCGTATAGAAAAAATATACGAATGGCGGGTTGAAAAATTACTAAAGGGAGATAAGGATATAGAGAAGATTACACCCGATGCTTATCTAGGGTGGATAAATCAATTAAATAAAAGACAAATTATTTTAGTAAAGGACGTTTCCAGCTCTACTGTGGTACTGCCAATCTTTGTACAGAGAGAACTTTATGGTTTCATTGAATTTGAAACTAGCTTTGAAAATTCGGGCTGGCATCAAGAGGATATTTCCCTATTAAAAGTCATTTCTGAAATCTTTAGTAGTGCTTTTGAGCGGATTGAAGTAGAAGCGGCATTAAAGAAGAGTGAAGAGAAATTTAGGGAACTATTCCATAATGCCAATGATTTTATTTGTGTACATACATTTAATGAAGAAGACCAAATGCGCTTTATTGAAGTTAATGACTTTGCCTGTAAGAAGACAGGTTATACAAGGGAAGAAGCTCTAGCTATAGATCCTAAGTTAATTTGTGGGCCAGACTTTGTTGATAAGATCCCTAGCCTACAAAATATCATTAAGGAATGTGGTCACATCACCTATGAGATGGATATAATTATTAAAGGTGGTTCAAAAATAACCCTCGAAATGAATTCTCATTTGTTGAATTTAGGGAATGAGGCTGTAGTTATGACTTTGGGAAGAGATATATCGGAACGGGTACTTATGGATAAGGCTATAAAGCAAAAGAATGAGATTTTACAGGAGACGATCATAAAGCTTAAGGAAACTCAAAGTAGGTTAATACAACAGGAACAATTAGCTGCCATCGGGCAGTTAGCTGCAGGTGTAGCTCATGAAATTAATAATCCCTTAGGGTTTATCATAAGTAATTGTAGTACTTTACAAAACTTTTTAGAAACATTATCCATTAATATTCATAAACAAAAAGAAGTTATGGTATACCTAAAAGCATTGGATTTAACGAAGGATGTAAGGGTTAGACTTGATGAAATAGAAGATTTGGAAAAGCAGAATGCCATTGAGTATATCATGGAAGATCTGCCTGAAATTTTAAAGGATATACAGGAGGGACTACAAAGGGTTGAAGATATTGTAAAAGGATTAAGTATTTTTGCAAGGGTTGACGAATTTTTAGAATTAAAAGATTTTGATCTCCATGAAGGAATCAAAAGCACTTTAAATGTGGCAATTAATGAATATAAGTATCACACAGTGATTAGCAGTTGCTTAAATCCTATTCCTAAAATTAAGGGGATGCCAGGCCAAATCAACCAAATAATTCTAAACCTTATATTAAATGCAGCCTATGCAATAAAAGCTAAATATCAAAATGAAAGCAAAAAAGGATTAATTAAAGTAACTACCTATCACGATAGGGATTTTGTGTACTGTGAAATAGAAGACAACGGGATTGGTATTGCAGAAGAAAATATTAGAAAAATATTTAATCCTTTCTTTACTACTAAACCAGTAGGTGAAGGTACCGGACTAGGATTAAGTATTGTCTATGATATTATGGTTAATAAACATCATGGAGAAATAGATGTAGAAAGTACTTTACATGTTGGAACAAAATTTACTCTCAAATTTCCTATTGTTAGCGAATAAGTATAAAATTTCGATATAGGTACAGAAGGGGGTATTAAATGAAAAAAAAGATACTCTTAGTAGATGACGAAGAACAAATTTTGAAGAGTTTAAAGCGGGTATTTCTAAAAAGTGATTATGAAATATTTATTGCTGTAGATGGAATGTCTGCCCTTGAACTTTTGGAAAAAGAAAAAATTGATTTAATAATCACCGATATTAGAATGCCAGAGATGGATGGCTTTCAGTTATTAGAAGCGGTTAAACGTAATTATCCAGAAGTGATTCGGTTAGTTTTGAGCGGATTTACAGATGAAAAGAAAATTTTTCAATTAATACAGAATAATTTAGCAAAAATGTATGTTCGTAAACCATGGAATAATGATGAATTGTTAAAGAATATTCATCAGGTTTTTGAGTTGAACCATATTTTAACCAGCCATGAAATGTTGAAAACAATTAAATATCTTGAGGAATTACCCACCTTTAACTCTATTTATACCAAGCTATGCAATTTAATTGATGAAGAGGTTAATATTAGAGAAATTGAAGAGCTATTAATGAAGGATCCTGCTATTGTGGCGTCTATATTACGTCTTGTTAACTCTGCCTTTTTAAATATCAAAACCGCCTCTTTAAAGAAGGCAATTACCTATATTGGATTAACTAATGTAAAAAACATTGCTCTTGTTGCAAGTATATCTTATAAAAGCAATCTTAATATTAGACTCTCAAAGATCAACGAACTATTTTCAAAACACTCATTACTAACTAATCAAATCTGTAGTTTGATCTATTCTAAGTTCTTATTTAAAGAAATACCACCCGATAGCTCTTGTATAGGTCTATTGAATGAAATTGGTAGAATTGTATTGTTGAATAATTGCCCAAAGGAATATGAGGGTGTAATTGCCATAGCTGAAAAAGATCAAATTTCCCTTCATGAAATAGAAAAAGGTGTTTTTGGAGTAACCCATCAAGAAATAAGTGGATATCTTTTAAACTGGTGGGGGTTACCCTATAACCTAGTGGAAGCAATTCTTTTTCATCATGTCCCATTAAAAGAAAATGTGATTAATAAGGAATTAGCTTCCGTCATACATTTAGCAGATTATTATGCAGCAAAATTACTAAATTTTCCTTGGGGAGAGAAGGTTAATTTAGAGGTTTTTGATTTTCTAAATATTAAAAGGGAAGTATTAGAAGAAAGAATTTATAAAGAGCTACAAAGGGAGTAAATTACCCTAAGTAAAGGGGTGGAAAAATGGATAGAATGCCAAGTGTTTTAATTGTTGATGACGAAGTTAACATTTTGCGGGCGATAAAACGTTTGCTTATGCAGTATAAGCTTGAGGTTTATTCGACAACATCACCAGTGGAAGGGTTGGCGATTATTAAAGATAAGGACATTGATGTAATTATTAGTGACCAAAGAATGCCATTAATGGAGGGGATTCAACTATTGGCAGAAGTTAAAAATATATCTCCTAAAACGATAAGGATATTAATGTCAAGCCACTCTGACATAGAAGTATTTATCTCTGCAATTAATAACGGAATCATTTTTCGATATATCTCTAAACCTTGGGAAAATGAAAAACTTGTTAATGTAATTTATGACGCACTAGATCAAAAAGCTCAACAGGATCAATTATTTAATTTTTTATTAAAAAATGATCATGAAGTGAATATGATTAATGAGAAGAAGCAAGCTCAAAGAAGTATTTTCCTTAGCAAGTTGATTGAAGGGGACATTAATATTACAGAAAAGCATATTAGAGAGGCTACCCTGTTAGATATCGATTTACAGGCTCCAATGTTTTGTTGCTTATTGACGAGTACAGGAGAAGAATCTATTGAGTTTGAAAAACTAGCCAAATTAATGTCTAACTATATCCTATGGGATAGGGAGAAATTTATAGGAATTATCCATCAAGAGGTAAGCTTAGAAGAAAAGGACATACTTGTTAATACTGTACAGCACATAAAAGAGGTCTTGACTAAATATTCTCCAAAGCTTTCTTATGTAATGGGAGTCAGTAAAATACACAAAGGAATTAATGCCATTAAAAAATGCTATCATGAGGCCCAGCAAGCTCTAATGGTTGAAAATATTGAAAATAAGAATGTCAATCATATATCTTATTTTAAGGACATAGGAGTATTTCAATTATTAACCATTATTAAGGATGAAGAGTATTGTAGAAATTTTTTAGAAGATTATATTGGAAAGCTAATCGATTATGATCAGAAGAAAGGAACGGAACTTATAAATACCCTACATGCCCTTTTAAAAAATCAAAGTCTTAAAGAAGCTGCTTCAAGCCTTTTTATACATCCCAAGACGATTGTATTCCGAAGAAAACGGATAGAAGAGCTATTGGAGATCTCATTAGAGGACTACGAAACTAGATTAAATCTTGGAATAGCCATAAAACTTCATAAACTAAATCAAGAAAGAAGTCAAAAAGAAGAGTAGACTATTATCTCCTATGGATAATAGCTTACTCTTTTTTTTAGTTGTTAAAGATAATATCCACAAATTCAATTCTAGATTATAATTGTAGTAACAAAATTGAAAAATATGCAGAAATATGTCGAAAAATGAAAATGAAGTGGAGGAATTTAGCTATGAGAGTAAGAAAGTTTTCTGTTAAGCTTATTGGTATTGTATGTACGCTATTATTAGTTCTTAGTGGAGGTTTAGGCTTGCTGGGATATTATTTTGCAGCCGAATCAGTTGAGGGAGAGGTGGAGAAATCCCTGCAAGAAATGGCTTTTAAAGGATCATTAATTATTAGAAAGGAATTAGATGGACATATTAGATTACTTGAAGTAATAGCAGATAATAGCATTTTTAAGGATGAGAGTTTAAGTAATGCAGAAAAAATTGAAGCCATTAATAATGAATTTGCTGAAAGTTTAGGGGTTCCTTTAATTATGGCAGATGCATCGGGGTTAGCAATGGCGGCTGATGGAGGCGTACTGGATATTAGTGGTCGTGAATATTTTATCGAAGCGATGAAGGGTAAATCTTTTGTAACAGAGCCAATGGTTAGCTTAGTAGATGATAATTTAATCCTTAACTATTCAACACCCATTAGAAGCAATGGACAGATCATAGGGGTTTTAGCAATGATTGAAGATGGTAATAGTTTAAATGCCATTACCAATGAAATATCCTTTGGAGAAACAGGCTATGGTTTTGTATTAGGATCCGATGGAACCTTTATTGCCCATATGAACGAAGAATTAGTACTTAATAGAACGAATTTTATAGAAGAAGCAAAGGAAGATCCCACCAAGATTCCTATAGCTAATATTAAAGGTCAAATGGTTTCCGGTAAAAGAGGTTTTGATGCGTTTAAATTTGAAGGGGAAACACGTTATATCGGATACGCCCCTGTTGTAGGGACTCCATGGTCAATTGCTGTGGTAGCACAAGAAAGAGAAGTGATGGCCCAGATACTGATTTTGAGATATGTTTTTTTTGTAGCTGGAGCAATTTTCAGTATAATAGGGGCTATTATTATGTTCTTTATTGCTAGAAACATAAGTAAACCATTAATTTCAGCTACTGAGTTTACTAAAATACTGGCAGATGGAGACTTAAGTTGCGAAGTGCCCGAAGTCTATCAGCTTCGTAAAGATGAATTTGGCGTTTTAGCGAGGTCTTATCAGGTTATGGTAAATAATTATAGAGAATTAATTGGTGGTATTGTAGCCTTATCAGAGGAGGTTGCTGCTTCTAGTGATCAATTAACCCAAATCAGTAATAATTCAACCTACGATATGGAGGAGGTTTCTGCTTCTACCGAAGAGATCGCTGCTACGTTACAACAAGTTTCTGCTGCTGCTGAAGAAATAAATGCCTCCAGCGAAGAGATGCGAGCCTCAGTAAATTCATTAAATGACCAAATGCACTCAGGTAATCAAAGAGCTATGGAAATAGAAGAAAAAGCAATGGCTGTATATGAAGAAGTAGTGAAAAACCAAAAGATTGCCCAAACTAAATTAAGTAATTTAGAAGGACGTTTATTGGAGGCTATCGAAAAATCCAAAATTATTAATGAGATATCCCATATGGCGGGTATGATTTCTGACATTAGTGCCCAGACGAATCTATTAGCATTAAATGCCGCAATTGAAGCAGCAAGGGCAGGTGAACAGGGGAGAGGTTTTGCCGTAGTTGCCGAAGAAGTTAGAAAATTAGCCGAAGAATCCTCTAGTGCAGTAATCAACATACAAAATGTAACTCAGCAGGTGCAACTTGCAATAAATGGACTAACAGAAGATACAAATGAGCTTTTAACCTTTATGAACAATGATGTGGAAAAGGACTATAAAGCATTTTTAGAAACTGCCAATGCCTATAAGGATGATGCATTAGGCTTCTATAACCTTACTAACGAAGCAGCAACTAATGGATCACAGGTAAATGAAATTGTTTCACAAGTGGCACAAGCCATAGAAGAAGTAACTATTAGCATTACTCAGAGTTCTTCTGGAGTACAAGAAGTAGCCAAGGGGACTGAACATACCAGTTTATCTTTAAATGAAGTGAATCAAGCCTCAATAAAATTATCTCAAATGGCCGAGAATCTTAATAACTTAACTAATAAGTTTAAAGTATAATTAGTAGCTTCCTATAAAGAGGTCTAGTATGGCAATTAAACAGAATAAAAATAACGACCTATTGATTTATTTTGATGATTTCACTTTGATTTTAAAAAATGGATCAAGATTAGCTTCAAATGATACAGAAGGTAAGCAAAACTACTTTAAGTTGAATTACTATCCTATTTATGAGACTAGAGAGGGAATCTGCTGCTATGAGTTTTTACTTCAAAGGGCAGATTCTGAAGGAAATATAGATGATCTAGGAGATATTACACAGATAATAAAGGATACTAATATAATAAGTCAAATAGACTACTGGACAATTCAACAGGCAATTGATATGTTGATGGTAAGAAAAAATATTAGTTTATTTGTAAATGTCTCCATTGGTAGTTTAAGTTTTGCAACAATAATTACCGATATAGAAAAAAGCATTATTGTCAGCGGTATTAATCCCAAAAGGCTTAACTTCAGAGTAAGGAAAGACCCAGTTAAGAATATGACCGTAGATAACATAGAGGGATTAATGTCGCTGAAAAAATTAGGTTGTTCTTTTATTTAATAATAAAAATATGGGGTATAGCTTTTCTAAGTTAGAAATTCTGCTACTCATGTTATAAAATTGAATATGGGGCTAGATGATTGAGGAGGCATTTAATGAGAGAAGAGAAAAGATTTACAAGTCACAGGGGATATTTATTAAATAAGGTTGATCAATGTCTTGAATTAACCCTTGAAATAGAAGGTAAAAGAGAAGGTAATAGGATGCAATATTATATTCTGAATATTAACAGTAACTATGCAGAATATTTAAATATGAGCAAAGAGGTAATTAAAGGACACAACTTGTTGACACTAAAGGATGGCTTAAGAGACATTAATTATGAAATTGTTGATTATCTTTATCGAAATAAAATAGATGAAAATATAAGCGTTTATGTAAAAGAGGTAGATCAAAATTATGAAATAGTAGATTTAGAGGATATAGGTGATGGAAATGATAAAATTTGGAGAATTAAGGCTTATCCCCTAAGCCATGAAGACATTTATAAAGTTCTTATTATCATTAAAGATACCAACAAAGAGCTAGATAATATAAGAGAGAGAAGAATTATACAGGATATTGAAATTTATAATGATAAAATTATTAATATGTCTGACATGATCACAAATATATCCCATGCTTGGCGACAACCCCTTAATAGCTTAAACTTCTCAATACTTAATTTAATTGAAGAAATTGCAGATGAGTCAAAAAACCCTGAGGTTATAGAATCCTATTATCAACAAATATGGCAAATCATTAATAATTTATCTACTAAGATTGAGACATACAAGAAGTTCTTTGAAGTGAATCATGTGAAGGAATACTTTGAAATTAAAAAGTATCTAGAGTTGGTTTTGGAAATAATGGAAGAAAAAATAAGTAAAGAAAGCATTAAATTTAATATAATGATTAGTGAGGAAATAAGCAAATATGGATCACCAAATGAATTTGTACAGTTTATGTATTATGTATTCTATTATATTATAGAGTATTGTAAGGAAGTGTTGGATAGGGAGAATAGAATTATTGATGTGGAAATTTCAACTGATCAAGAAGGTATCGCTTTAACATTTGTCATCATAGAAGATATTAGGCAATATAGTGATGATCTGTCCTATGTGGACAAACAGTTAAAGTTAAGTCTAGTGATGTTAGATAATATCATAAGAAAAAAGATGCAAGGAACAATTAAATTTATAAATAAGGATTTAGAAAAAAAAGTCATAGTCACTTTTCCATTAGATATTGGGGGTAGTTCAACATGCTCGAAGAAAATGTATTAAAAAATATAAAGGTTTTATATGTAGAAGATGAACCAATAACAAGAAATCAAGTCTCAAGATTTTTGAAAAAAAAGATTGGGAAGATTGTTGTTGCTGAAAATGGATGTGATGGAATTAGAAAATTTCTAGAGCATCAGCCAGATGTAATTATTACAGATTTAATTATGCCAGATATGAATGGAATTGAAATGATGAAAAAAATAAGGGGCGATGGGTATCGATGTCCTTTTATCATTACATCAGCTTTATCAGATTCAAAAATCATTTTAGAGACCGTTGATCTTAGAATAGAGCAGTATCTGATAAAACCCATCGATATAAATGTTTTAATGGATAGGCTGATTCAAATTGCTATAGATAAAGTAGAAAATAAAAATGATCTTTTAGTAATAAATCATGAATTTATACTATCTGATGATAAAAAAAATGAACTAGAGTTTAAAATAAGGAACCTATATTCTAGTTTTTTGAAAAAAACAACTGGAAAGGGAGCCAAGTTAATCGAAGTTTTTATAAGGGGAAAAGAAATTGAAATTATTGCTAAAGAAAACCTCACAATAATCGAAGAGAGTTTTTTAAAGGCTGGTAATCATTTTAAAAGTATAGAAATTATTCGTAAGACAATATATGAAAATACCATAAAAGAAGTGGAAGATCAAATAGAAACATTAATCGGTAGAAGGGTAGCGATGATAAATCTGGAAATTCATCCTAAAGAAGCCTATGAAAAAATAGTTCTAAAGATTCAGTAAAAATGATAATAAAGTAGTATTAAAATAGGACTAAAGTCCTATTTGACATATTTAGTCAAATAATGATAAAATAATACATAGAAATATTAGGAAATAATTTTAGCAGAGAAAAATTAGATATGTTGTAAAATATAAGCTGATTTTGACTAAAATTATGTTTAAAAGTAAAGTGCAATGATAATTTAATATTTATATGGAATAGCTGTTAATATCAAATATATATTTATGTTTGCAATATGATAGTCCATAATAAGTGTTTTTTGTGAACCCTTATTATGGACTATTTTTTTGCTTAATATTGATACAAAACCAGGAAGGGTAAAGTTAAATGAATTAAATAATAAAACTAAGAAAATTTGAAAAGGGGTATTGTAATGTCTTTATTGCAAGAAATAAAAGAAAAAGGTATCCATCTTTTGTTTGATTTAGAAAACTTAAGATTGGTAACTGATAATGTTCCATTGTTTAATTTAATTGATAAGAATTTAAGGAACAACCAGTTTATCTTGCTTTATCATCCTGTTCATAAGGTTGAAGGGGGGATTAGCCATTATGAATGCTTGATAAGAATGAAAGATCAACAAGGTAATCTATTATATCCAGGAGAATTTTTACCTGTAGCAGAACAGTCAGGATTGATGCCTCAAATAGATTATTGGGTGATACATGAAGCTATTAAAGTGTTGCAGAAGTATGAAGGAATTAATCTTTTTGTAAACATCTCGGGATCAAGTCTGAGCTCAGAAAAATTTTTAAGTCTTATAGAAGAAACTGTTAAGGCAAGTGATATTGATCCAAGACGGTTAGGATTTGAAATAACAGAAACAACTGCAATAAAGAACGTAGAAGTAGTATATCGGTGGATGATGGTGCTAAAAAAGCTAGGTTGTGCCTTTGCCCTCGATGATTTTGGAAGTGGATTTTCATCTTATATTTATTTAAATGATCTACCAATAGATTATCTAAAAATTGATGGTGCTTTTATTAAAGATATAAACACTAGTCCAACTAAATTAGCTATAGTAGAGAGTATTAATAATCTTGCCCACAAGTTAGGGATAGAAACAGTTGCCGAGTATGTTGAAAATGAAGATATATTAATAACCTTAACAAAATTAGGCGTAGATTATTGTCAGGGTTATTATTTCAGCAAACCAGTTATGTTAAATGAAATTATAAATTAAACTAAAAAGTGAATTCGCCTTAGGTAATTGCATGTTTTAATGTTATATTTATAACCAATAAGAAAGTACTACTTAACTATTTTAAAATAAGAGAACTTATATTATCATGGTATAAAAAATCTCACAGCTTTGCATAACTAGTATTTATATTAATTATTTATATAAACTATATATTTACATTAATAAATGATGTATTTCCATTAATAAATAAAAAAAGAACATTTAAACTTTAAGAATGTCCTTTTTTCTATGGTTGTTCATTGATATTAATAATTGATGACTGATGATTAGTGATGTCAATTGATAATAAATAGACAATTAATGATGATCCTATGGTTCAGGTTGTAAGGGAAGGCTTTTTAATTTCTACTGAAGCTGTTGTTTTGTCTAAAATAATGATGGGTGTTTTCCGTAATATAGCCCGGGCAATAGCAACACTTTGTTTTTTGTCCGCTAGAAATATATTCTCTCTTCATCAACGTTTCATATTTGATGGGGTATTTCTTTTAAAAGCCTTATTTGTATTCTTTCATATGTATATTCTCCACTTGAACCAATATCTTCATTAAAATATTAAATATTTTACATATCTACGTTAATTAAAAAACAGGAATTATCTATATTTTTCTTTACATTTTACATCTTAATTTGGTTAAAATTACTAAAAGTTATAGGGATAAATACCTATTTTAGATAAAAAAGGACATAAAATGACAAAAAATAATAATTTATGTTGCAAAGTCCTAAAACTTAGGCTATATTATTGTTAAAAACTTGACTTAGGAGGATTTTAATGAAGAGTATAAAAACAAAATTTTCTATAATGCTGGGCGCCTTATTAATTGTTGTCTGTATAGGTTTAGGCTTAGTATCCTATTACACCGCCACCAATGCAGTATATACCACCGCTAAAGAATTATCAACGAAAACAGCTGTTGAATCAGCAAGAGTCGTGGAGGAACGAATTAATACTAGATTTAGAGAGTTACTTGCAATAGCCAATAGTGAACTAATATCTGATCCAAATATTTCTTTTGAAGAAAAGATGGATTTTTTGGAAAAAGAAGCTGCTAGAGGCGGTTATATGTCCCTAGGAATAGGTGATACTGAGGGAAATACCCTTACTATGGCAAGGACAATGATCAGTTTAAAGGAAAGAGATTATTATCAAGAAGCATTAAGCGGAAAAAGTGTTGTTACAGATCCAATTATCAGTAGAGAAGATAATAAAACATTAATTGTTAATTATGCAGTACCTATCCATGATAGTGGAAGAAGGGTTATTGGAGTTCTTATAGGTGCTAGACATGGTGACGAGTTAAGTGCCATTACTAATGATATTGTCCTAGGTGAAACCGGTAGGGCTTTTATGGTAAATCAAATAGGTATGACAGTAGCCCATGAAAACGAAGAAGCAATAAGATCAGCAGATAATATTTTAGATAATCTTGAAGGAGATAATTCTTTAAAAACTTTAGCTGATGTAATTACTAGAATGATAGGTGGAGAAACAGGATTTGGGGAGTTTTCTTACGAAGGGATAGAACAATTTGCTGCCTTTACACCTGTAAACAATAGCAACTGGTTTCTTGCCGTAACTGTACCTAAGGATGAAATTTTATCATCTTTAGATTCCTTAAAAAGAGGTATTGTAATAGGATCATTTCTGTTTTTAATATTAGGTCTAATCATAATTCAGATTGTAACTAGTTTTTTTGCTAAGCAAATAAAAGGAATTGCTGATGATTTAAGTATAATTTCTAATGGAGACTTTAGGAAAGAAGAAGGTATAAAAGCTAAAAAGGGTAAAGATGAAATTGCAGATACCTATAAATCTATGGCTATTATGAGGGAATCGGTGGGTAACATGATTAAATCTATCAAAGAGGCATCTTTAACTATTAATAAAGACGCACAAAGCTTAAATGCTGTTGCCCAACAAATGTCATTAACCTCAGATCATGTTGCAGGAGCCATTAGTGAAACATCCGATGCTGTTAATCAGCAGGCAAAGGGACTTGAGAGTATTAATGAAGCCATGTTTAATTTTGATAGAAAACTTGGAGGGATTGTCAAAAATATTGAAGATATAGATGTAAATGCTCAAGGTATTAATCGAATGTCTACAAAAGGCAATGAGGACATGCAGTTATTAATAGAATCTATCAAAAAAATGGGTGAAACCTTTAGTGATTTCATTAATAAAATTCAAGGCTTTAATATTAATATTAATAAGGTAACAGAAATAACTAAGTTAATAGATGGAATTGCAGAGCAGACAAATTTGCTTTCCTTAAATGCTGCAATTGAAGCAGCTAGAGCTGGAGAAGCTGGAAAAGGCTTTGCGGTAGTTGCAGATGAAATAAGAAAGTTGGCAGAGCAATCCCAAGGTTCATTACAGGCCATTAATCAGTTAATCAACAATATTACCACCGATGCTGAGTTCATTATAGAAACAACAAATGATATGAACGATGAACTACATAGTCAAGCGAAGGTAACTGAGAGGGCAATTGACTCCTACAAACTTATTGTGGAGGCAATTCAAGATATTGGTGGTAAGATTCAAAATACAAATATCGTTGCAGTTGAAATTAACAATGATAAAACTAATATTTTAAATAAACTAGAAGACGCTTCAGGAGTAGCAGAGGAGGTAGCGGCTTCGTCAGAAGAGATCTCCGCTGCCAGTGAAGAGATGGCGGCCTCTTCGGAAGAGGTTGCAACTTCTGCAAAAAGAATGATGGAGTTAGTTGACAATATGCAGGAGCAAGTTGATCAATTTAAAATCTAGTGGAAAGTAAAAAAAGTGTATGGAGATCATGCGCTTTTTTTATTGTTTAAATAAAAATCATTACATTTGTAACTATTAGGTATGGCAGTCACCTGATATGATAATATTAATTCTTAATAATTTGCTTTTAATAGGAGGTAATGAGATGGCAATAGCACATATGAAAAATATAGTTAAACGTTATGGTGCAAATTTAGTTTTAGACCATGTTGATTTAGATATTGCTGAAGGTGAAATACTAGGTCTATTAGGGCCTAATGGTGCAGGAAAAACAACTTTAATTCATGCACTAGCAGGACTCATTAGTATTGATACAGGGGACATACAAATTTTTAATAAACAGCAAAAAAGTAACCTGATGGATATTAAACGACAAATAGGCTTAGTTACGCAGGATATAACGATTTTTGGAGACTTAACAGCTAGAGAAAATTTAGAATTTTTCGGTGGGATCTATGGATTAAGAGGAAAGGAACTAAAGGAACGGGTAGATGAAACTTTAAGATTTGTAGGCTTAACGGAGTATAGTGGAAAACTTCCAACCAAATTTTCTGGAGGAATGATGAGAAGATTAAATATCGCTTGTGCCCTTGTCCATAGACCAAAATTTTTAATTATGGATGAACCTACAGTTGGAATAGACCCCCAATCCCGTAATCATATCTTAGAAACAGTAAGAAAATTAAATCGTCAAGGGACAACAATCCTCTATACAACCCACTACATGGAGGAAGTACAAGCCATTGCATCACGGGTTGTTATTATGGACCAAGGTCACGTAATTGCTCAAGGAACCATTGAAGAGTTAGTAGAGAAAATACAACATGAAGAAAAGATTAAGCTGGAGGTTATGGAGCCCACCGAAGCCCTACTAGAGAAACTACGTAGAATTGATGGTGTTAAAGATGTAAGTTTAAGGGGAAAAGAAATCTTAATTATTTCCCGTGTAGGTGCAGGAAATTTAGATAGAGCCCTTTCGGTAGCAAAAGAGGCTGGAGGTGTACGTTCGGTAAATGCTGAAAAACCCACGCTTGAAGACGTATTTTTAACCCTTACTGGAAAAAGTCTTAGGGATGGAGGGGAGGAATAGTAATGATTTTAAGATCTAGTTACTTTATGCTAAAAAGAATGCTAAGGGGATATGTTGGATTAGTGATGTTAACAGTTCTTCCTTTAGCCTTAATTACTGTCTTAGGATTGATTGCAGGGAATGGGGTAGATGAGAAACTAGGGATTCCTATTATGGATGGAATTGCAATAACTATGGTTTTTGCTACCCAGCTTTTTGGAGGGAATTATTCAATGGAATATATAATAAGTGATCTTCTTTCATCAAATAAATGGAGAATGAACTCATTACCCTATAATTCCTCTATCCATGCCTTTGCAATTGTTCTAAGCTGTACTATATTTACAGCTTTACAAGGATTAGTAATCGTATTATTCACCCAATGGGTCTACGGGGTTAATTGGGGAAATATCGGGCTAGTAATAGTGGTACTATTGGCCCTATCAACATTATCCCATCTAGCATTTGTTGTGTTAGTGCTATGGATGAAAAATCATAAGACTGCTGGAAATGTATCCACGTGGTTAGGGTTAATCTCAATTGTACTGGCAGGGGTTTGGTTTCCAATGCCAGAGACAGGGATTTTAAGTGTGATCTCAACCTATGGAAATCCATTGTCACTAAGCCAGAATGCTGTATATGCAATCATAACCGGAGATGGGATTAGTAGAGGAATTGTAAGTGTTGTTATTCTAATAGCTTCATCTCTTTTAATGGGAATCGTGGCAACTTATCTTGGAAGGAGGAAGTTGGCGTGACCGTATTTAAATTTGTTTTCAAAAGATATTTTAGAGACTTACCAAATGTCATCTTTTTATTGCTACTTCCTATCGTTGCAGCCTTTTTACCAATAGGGGGAACCCCAGAATGGATTCCCCTGCCTTTAGGCTTTCAGTATTATGGTATTATATTATTATTAATTGCAGCAAGGTTAGCAGGGGTAATTCTGGAGGACCGCATAAATAAAACTGTACTTCGTATTGGGGTGGCACCAATGACCCACCTCCAATACCTATGGCAAAACTTACTTGCATTTTCCTTAATCTTAATGGGGGTAAATGTAGTTGTAATGATAATCGGCCTATTAGTACATGGGAATACGTTAATTTCACCTATATTACTTTTTATCATATTTTCTATTTTTTCTATGACCTCTATAGGATTCGCCTTGGCATGGTATTCTTTGTTTAGAGATAAAGAAACTGCCTTTAGTTTATTAGGTGGAGTCATCATGCTTATGGTTATGCTAGGGGGAGTTATGTGGCCTATCCAGATTATGCCTCAATTACTACAAAGATTTGCAATGTTATTGCCCACCTATTGGTTAATGGAGGGTATTATAGTCGTTGTTAGGGGAGGTAACTTTGTTGATTTGATACTACCTCTTAGTCTGTTGCTTATGTTTAGTATAGCATTTATCATACTGGGGAGTAGAAGGAGACTTTAATGATTTGTTACAAATTTAAATAGATGGTATACTAATTCCATAATATAGAGAATAAGTTAATAAGAAGGTGTTAATAAATATGATAAAAGATTGGAATATATGGACACCAGAAAATAGTAAAATACTTTGCAGATCAATAGGATTATTTCTACTGTGCCTGCTCTGGCTAACAGGGCAAGGCAGTGAGGTAGGAATAGTCCTTCTACTGTTTTTAATCATAATGGCATTAATCCGTTGGAGATTTCCTCTACCTGGGTGGGTAATACTCCTAGATCAAGTAGCCTGTATGATTGTAATTCCCTTTTGGCCCTATAGTATTTTTGCCTTAGCATTGGCTTTATTTGAAGGGAGCCTAGTGGGTAAACCTTGGTATGCACTACCCGCCGTTGTTTTTCTCTTTTACTCAGGTGCTTCCATTCCTTTAATAGCAACATTTCTACAAGCTGGCTTTACTGGTTGGATAATAAGGGGCTGGACAAAAGAAACAAGTTTATATAGACATGAAGCAGATCAACAACGAAGACAGAGATATGAGCTAGAAAATCTAAAGAGTGAACTTCTTTTAGCAAATGTTCAAGGGATACAAATGGCAGAACTGGCAGAACGAAATCGAATCGCTCAAGAATTACATGATGATGTGGGCCATGAAATAACCGCCGCAGTATTGGCTTTTCAAGCCTTCGAACAACTATGGAGGGATAAAGACCCCTTTGCTGAAGAAATGTTTCTGCAAGCCCAAAAGAGATTAACCAATAGTGCAAAGCAATTAAGAGAGACAGTATATAATATGAAACCTGTACAAGCTATTGGTATAGACCGATTAAAGGATATTTCTAATAGAATGGATGGATATCCTTTAGAATTTAGTGTTTATGGAGATACGTCTAGTGTGCCAGTTTATTTGTGGAGTATTTTAGAACCTTGTCTTAAAGAGGCCCTAACCAATGTTATTAGACATGCAGAGGCAACAAAAATTATGATTAATTTAGATGTTAGTCCATATATTGTACGTTTATCGGTATATAATGACGGAATTAGGCAAAAGGAGCCTAAAGTTGAATATGGTGTAGGGCTAAGGAATCTTCGACAAAGGGCTAGAGCCGTTGGTGGGAATATATCAATTGATGCCAGTGATGGATTTAGGTTAATTTGCGTATTACCCCTAGAAAAACATTAATAAGGAGGCAATAGAGATGAAAATTATAATCGTTGATGATGATCCGTTAGTCTGCCAAAGTCTTCAGGTGCTACTTTCTAGGGAAAAGGATATAGAAGTGTTGTCGACGGCTAATAACGGAGCAGAAGCCATCGAATGTTGTAAAAATCTATTACCAGACATCATATTAATGGATATACAAATGCCGATTATGGATGGCATACAGGCTACACGTCAAATAAAACAGGACTGGCCCTCTATTAAAGTGATGATGCTAACAACCTTTCAAGATGAAGTGAATATTCGAAGGGCCCTTTTGGCAGGTGCAGAAGGTTACCTAATTAAATCTACAGAAGTATCTAAAATGGCTCAACAATTAAGAGCTTTGAATTCAGGTATTTCTATATTAGACCCAGATGTACTAAAACAACTAACACAACCAGAAAAAAAAGAACTTAATCAGCTAACACCAAGAGAGCAGGATATTGTTAAGCTGGTGGTACAAGGTATGTCAAATAAAGAAATTGCAGAGGCTTTGTTCATTAGCGAAGGAACAGTTAGGAACAACCTATCTATTATTTTAGATAAATTACAATTAAGAGATCGAACCCAATTGGCCATTTATTATTGGAGATGATTGAAGCGGGTACAATAATAATTACGATAATTCATACTGAGTTCATATTAGCCTTCTATAATAACCAACATGAGCTAAATAAATAGTGCAACAATCTATAAGGAGGAGTAAAAATAATGTTTTCAAGTTTTAGTGTTAAAAAACCATATACAGTAGTGGTCGCTGTAATTATTATAGCCATTTTGGGGGTTGTATCCCTTACAAACATGTCTACAGACCTGCTGCCCAGTATGAATCTACCCTATGCTGTGGTGATTACAACCTACGGTGGAGCTAGTCCAGAAGAGGTAGAGATGGCAGTAACAAGACCAATCGAACAGAGTATGGCCTCCATTAGTAATATAAAAAATGTAAGCTCTGTTTCTCAGGAACATATGTCCATCGTAATTCTAGAATTTGGCGAAACAACAAATATGGATTCAGCAGTAATTGAGATGAGGGAAAATTTAGACATGATCAAGGGCTATATGCCAGATCAGGTGTCCTCTCCTATGATCATGAAATTAAATCCAGACATGATGCCCTTAATGGTGGCCTCTGCTGCTGTTGAAGGACAGAGTATCAGTGAATTTTCACCTTTCTTAGAAAATACCATTATTCCAGAATTAGAAAGTGTTGAAGGCGTTGCATCCGTTTCTACATCAGGATTAATAGAAGAGCAGATCCATGTAATTCTTAGAGACGAGAAAATTAATGAAGTAAATGAACAAATTAAAGTGGCAATGTTGGCATCTATGGGATTAACACCAGAACAATTAGCTATGCTTCCCCCAGGGCAAGGTCCTCAGGTTCCCGAAATACAGATTACAAAAGAGATGGTATCAGGGATTCTAAAGGGACAAAACTTTAGTATGCCAGCAGGTTACATTATTGAAAATGACGTAGATTACTTAATAAGAACTGGCGACAAAATAAGGGATTTAGATGAGCTTAATTCACTAACAGTGATGACATTACCTTTACCAGGAATAGAACCAATTAAGCTACAAGATGTTGCAGAAGTATTAATGATTAATAGTTCTGGCGATAGTTATTCAAAAGTAAATGGAAATGATGCAGTTACAATAACATTTCAGAAACAAACAGAATATACAACTGCAGATGTAGCTAAGAGTCTTCGAGATAAATTTGATGATGTAATGGCTAAAAATGAAGGTCTTCAGTTTGTTACCTTAATGGATCAAGGAGAATATATCGGCATCGTGGTGAACTCAATCTCCCTGAACTTAATTATTGGTGCAGTATTGGCTATTCTAATTTTACTAATATTCTTAAGGGACTTCAAACCTACTATAATTGTTGGATTTGCAATTCCTGTGAGTTTAGTTACCGCATTTGTTATGATGTATTTTGGTAACATCACATTAAATATTATTTCAATGGGAGGGCTAGCCCTCGGAGTCGGGATGTTAGTAGATAATTCAATTGTAGTAATCGAAAACATCTATCGAATGAGAAATGAAGGAAAAGAACCAAAAGAAGCTGCTATTGAAGGAGCTAAGCAGGTGGCAGGAGCAATTATGGCTTCTACTTTAACTACAGTTGCAGTATTTGTGCCAATTCTCTTTACCCAAGGGTTTACACGACAAATTTTCTCAGATATGGGACTAACAATAGCCTTCTCATTATTTGCAAGTTTAATTGTTGCCCTAACCCTTGTGCCTATGATGGCTTCAAATATGTTAGTTAAGAACATTCAAAAGGAGCATAAGTTCTTCGATAAATTTAAGGGAACCTATACAAAACTTCTTAACTTCTCCCTTAACCATAAATGGCTTGTAATCTTAACTGTTTTAATATTGTTTGTAGGTAGTATTGCAGGATCTGTTAGAATGGGAACAGAGTTATTCCCTTCTGCCGATTCAGGTCAAATATCTGTTAGGCTTTCGATGCCAAGCGGTACTATGTTTGATGATATGACAAAAGTAGCCGATGAAGTAACTAAGATTATTATGGAGATAGAAGAAGTTGAGACTGTAGGTGCTTCTATTGGCGGTGGTATGATGGGTATGGGAGCTTTAGGAATGGGTGGTTCTGGTGGTGAATCTATTTCCTTTAATATTACCTTAAGTCAAGATCGTAATCGATCTACCGACGAAGTAATTCAGGTAATAAGAGATCAAGCTCAAAGTGATGACTACGAATTAACAGTTGATAATTCTGGTATGGATATGGCTGCTATGGCAGGAGCTGCTGTAGAGATACAAATTAGAGGTAGAGAATTTGATACATTAGAAACAATAGCGAAAGATATTGCTGAAATTGTTGCATCCGTTGAAGGAACAATAGATATTGATAGTGGAGTGCAAGAAACTGCGCCAGAAATGCGATTTATTGTAGATAAGGATAAGAGTATTGCAAAAGGTTTAACCGTAGCCCAAGTCTTTATGGAAATTAACAGTGTGCTAGCTAACGAAACAGCTACAACAACCCTAACATTAGGAAGTAAAGATTACGAGCTATTTGTTAAAGACGAAGCAGGAAGAGAAAATATTAGTATAGAGGATATTCTAGAATTAAGTATTACAACACCACAGGGTGAAAGTGTTCAAATTAAAGAAATTGTAAATGTTGAAGAAGCAAGAGGCTTTGCTTCCATAAGAAGAACTAATCAACAAAGGTATATTACAGTAACAGCTGCATTAGCTGATGGATATAATGTTGGATTAGTTAACAATGAGATTAGTGATAAGCTGAGTGATTATAACCCTCCTGAAGGATATATTATTGATATGGGTGGAGAAAGTGAAATGATTAGGGAGTCCTTTAAAGATTTATTCTTAATGTTAATTTTAGGGGTAGCCTTTATTTACCTGATCATGGTTGCTCAATTCCAATCATTATTGTCACCATTCATTGTTATGTTTACAATCCCTCTGGCCTTTACAGGTGGATTTATCGGATTAATGGTTACCAGAAGCCCTATAAGTATTGTAGCCATGATAGGTTTAATTGTATTGGCAGGTGTAGTGGTAAACAATGGTATTGTATTTGTTGACTACATCAACAAGATGAGAGAAGAAGGAATGAGTAAGCGGGATGCAATTGTGAAAGCAGGGAATGACCGTATCAGACCTATTTTAATGACCGCATTAACGACGATCTTCGCCCTATCTACTATGTCAGTAGGGGCTGGAGAAGGAACAGAAATGATGCAGCCTTTAGCGATCACAGCAACCGGTGGACTAATCTATGCTACATTGTTAACCCTAGTATTGATTCCGGTTTTATATGATAGTTTCCACAGAAAAGATGAAGTAGTGGTAAAGGGTGGTAATAATATAAATAGAGAAATTTAATAAATAAAAACTATGCAGGGGTGCTTTAGCTCTGCATAGTTTTTATCTTTATCTAGATATAGTGAAACTTCTAGAGAAATTATTTGATGTGAAATGATTAATGTTAAGACAATAACTTGTATTTTTGAGTCTAGTGTTGCAAACTAAAATTAGAAGGATGAAATGTAAAATTAGAAGGATGCAATGAAGTGTAAAGGGGTGTTATAGATGTTTAATGTTTTAGTAGTAGAGGATGAAAAAAACCTACAAAAACTGATGTCAGCTGTTTTAAAACAAAATGGCTATCACGTACTTTGTGCTAAAGATGGTATGGAAGCCTTGCAGATATTGGACACTTCCCATGTAGATTTAATAATTAGTGATATTATGATGCCAAATATGGATGGTTATACCTTAACAGATGCCCTTAGAAAGTCAGATTATAATTTGCCAATATTGATGGTAACAGCAAAAGAAACCCTAGAGGATAAAAAGAAGGGATTTTTAGTAGGGACCGATGATTATATGGTAAAGCCAATTGATATGGATGAAATGATTTTAAGAGTGGCAGCATTATTGAGAAGATCAAGAATAATAAATGAGCATCGACTAACAGTTGGTGAAGTTGAACTGAATTATGACACCCTTACAGTTACAAAGGGAAAAGATTCAATTTTATTACCGAAGAAGGAGTTTATGTTGTTATTTAAATTGTTAAGTTACCCTAAGCAAATTTTTACAAGACAACAATTAATGGATGAAATATGGGGAATGGAAGCAGAAACCGATGAAAGAACGGTGGATGTTCATGTTAAGCGGTTAAGGGAAAAATTTGGCCACTTTACAGAGTTTGAAATTGTCACGGTTAGGGGATTAGGCTATAAGGTGGAGAAAAAAATATGAAGAATGTTTCTGTGAAGTTGGCCCTTTTCTTTATTTCATTGATTTGTGTATCTTCAATTATTTCCTTTTTCATGTCGGCAATCTTTACAAATACCATTGAAAAGGAAATTGAGTTATCTCAACAGGGGTTTGCAGTCATGATAGAGGAGTTAAATCAAAAGACAGATTTAAGTATAGAAGAGATCACTGAAGTTATACCTGGCTTTATGTATGAAGTTGGAAGGTTAGGTTCTTTAGAAAACATTAATATTACCAGAGAAGAAATTGAAAGAATTCATGAAGGCGAAATTATATTTTTGCCTAATCGCAGATACCAAGGAACTGCTACAATATTTTTTATAGAGGATGAATATTTTTATATCAGTCTACAGCCACAGCATAATATGTATAGAATTGTAGCGGCTAGGGTGAAGTTCCCAATATTTACCTATTTATTAGCGGGAGCAATACTAATTATTTTATTTGTAAAGTGGGCAGTTAAGCCTTTGTCTATTTTGTCTTCTGCCATGGAGGAGGTAGCTAAGGGAAATTTTGATATACAAGTTGAAAATAAAAGTAAAGATGAAATAGGGCAACTAACAAAAAGTTTTAATAAAATGACAAAAGAACTTAAAAATATTGAGTACCTTAGAAAGGATTTTATCACTAATGTTTCCCATGAATTCAAAACTCCCATTGCTTCAATACAAGGCTTTGCAAAGCTTCTTCAAAAAGGAAATTTATCAGAGGATGAGAAACAGGAATATGCCCATATTATTGTTGAAGAATCCGTCAGACTATCGAATCTTTCATCTAATGTACTGAAGTTGTCCAAATTAGAAAATCAAGAAATAATTGAGAAGAAGGTTAAGTTTTCATTAGACGAACAAATAAGAAGAAGTATTCTTCTTTTAGAACATCAATGGGGAAAAAAGAACATAGAATTTGATATAGAACTTAATAAAATTTATTATTTCGGAGATGAAGAATTACTTCAACAGGTATGGATTAACTTAATAGGGAATGCGATTAAATTCTCTGAAGTAAATGGTATAATTGGAATTCATCTTGAAGCCTTTTCAAATATGGTTAGGGTCAGCATTAAAGATGATGGGATTGGGATGTCGGAGGAGACAATCCATCGTATCTTTGAAAAATTCTATCAAGGGGATAAGGCCCGTTCCCACGAAGGGAATGGGTTAGGCTTATCTTTAGTTAAGCGGATCATAGATTTAGTAGGTGGAAGAATTACTGTAGAAAGCAACCTTAAGGAAGGTTCTACTTTTATTGTCGAACTCCCATTATAATAGGCTTCCTTCTGGTTATCTTATTAATGACTAGAAGGAAGTTTCTTTTTCTTTTTTAGATCTTCTTATGGTTATAAGTTGTATTTAGTGTAGGAGAAGGTTATAATATGATATAGTCTAAGCTAATTACGATTGAAATTTTACTATTTCCAGTAATTAAGGGCTTCTAGAAACATAGTACAAGCAATTAAATAATACTATTAGGGATTAACAAAAAACAATCAATAAAATAATCAATAAAACTAAAAAATGGAACACTAGTAGTATTACTAGTATTACTAGTATAACATTAGAAAATAAATGATATGGAGGAGTAAAATGATTAAGGCATATTTAGTAGGAATTTCAACCCACTATGAGGGAGAAGATATAGAAATTAGATATAGCATTTATAGAGATGAAGAATTGATTGAGAAAAGAACAACTTTTCATGAGTTTGTTAAACCTGCAATCGTAAATCAAGTAGCGTTATTATCTTTACTTAAGGAACTAGAAAAGTACCGAGGGGAAGAGATTACAGTTATTATGAATGATGCAGCAATTAATGAACAAATTAAAGGAACAACTCAAACGAAGAACAAAGATGTTTTAAAAATATCTAGAATTACTAGAGATGAGCTTAGAAGGTTTGATCCGATTATTTTAATTCAAGATATCAGTGGTAATAAAAATGAGATAGCCAAATGGGATGAAATACTTCAACCATAGCTAGTATGAAGTAAAAAAGATGGAGATTTAGAACTAGGAAGGATGTAAGGTAACATGAAAACAATATCTTCACAGGATTTAAATGAGTGCTTAAAGTATACATATAGTAATTCAATTGCTTCTTCAGAATATGCATCTTTTATTCGTTATTTAATCATGACAATGAAAAAAGAAATGGCAATAGAGGTTTTAAATAATGAAGATGATACCGTCATCAAGGGGCAAATATTTAATTTTAATATCGAATACCGTGAAGGAGCAGAAGGAGAACATGACAATATTAACTTCTCTCTTAAAAATAATAATCTGGATGAGGAACAGTTTACTTATTCTCTGATGAATATTGGCAAAGAGCAGGTAAGTAAAGATAGCAAAAGTAGCCCAAAAACCTTTTATCGTTTTTATCTTTATCCAGAAAGTAATGAAGAGGGATATCGAATTACCTTTAATAGAAGAGTTACTAAGAAATAAACGAGGAAATTTCCTAAGAAAATCAAAGAAGAAAATCTAATATTAATTATGCAATGCAATTCCCTATTAATAAACAAAAGATTAAAGCTAACAGACTACCCCAATTAAAACTGGGATGCCTGCTAGCTTTTTTAGTAAGTTATTTTATTATTTTAGATTTTGAGCAGCATGTTCTCCTGCAATACGCCCGCTGGTTAATGGCCTTTTATTACGCTGTCCATTGGGATAATCCCAGAAAAAACAGTTGACAATAAAATGGAGTTGTGATATTTTAAAGGTGTACTATAACAATAGTACACTAGTACACTTAAAACGGAGGGAAATATAATGTCTTATAGAAGGTTTATGATAATTGGGGTGGTAATAACTTTAACATTACTGACAGCCTGCAGTGGGGCGGTGAAGGTAGGGGATAGTCTAGATGATTTAAGCTTAATTTGGAAGGACTATGAAAAGGCTACCTATGATTTTTATAATGGAGATGACAAGTTAGCACCAGTTCATTATACAATTGAAAGGAACAGTGAATCAAATAGTAAATTATTTAGTATAGAATTTGATATAGAACTTGAAGATGGGGTTAACACAACAGGGGCAGTAGTTGATGGCGAAACTTTTGAATCCATTAGTTCTTTTAATAGACAAATTCCGCCTGTTGGTACAAATTATGATTCACGAGAAATGGTAGGAACCTATGAAGACAACAAGTTTAATATTAAGATCAGTAGAGGCGATAAAGAACAAAAAATGTCTGCTGCAGTTCCTCGTTATATTATAGATAATGAAGCTAGTTTGATGATGATTAGAAATTTTCCATTAGAAGTAGGATACTCCAAAGACATTAATATAGCAATAATTGCAACAGGGGCTGTTGCACCCTACAGTGTCGATGTCGAAGCAATCGAAACAATCGATGTTCCCTTTGGTAAAGTAGACTGTTATAGGGTTGTTTTAAGGTATGAAGGTAGAGGGAAGGCACCAGATATTTATGTGTGGTATTCAGCTGATGAAGATCAAATTATGGTTCGATATGCTCAGCAAGATGTTAGATTTGACTTAATTAATTACGAAATAAATTAAAAAGGGGTGGGGGAAATGCTTCAAGGGTCAATGATTTCTTTATGGTCTATTATTTTTTCTATTATTACTGTGCTATTAGCTTTAGTTCTACCTGTTGTTTTGGCTATAGGGTTTTGTAGACGATACAATGTATCGGCAAAACCTGTTTTAATAGGAGCTTTGACCTTTTTTGTCACACAAATTATTATTAGAATCCCCCTTTTACAGTTGTTAGAAGCCTACTACCCATGGGGGACTAAGGCTCTTTCAGGGGGAATATACCTCTTTACCTATGCCCTATTTTTATCTATTACAGCTGCCCTTTTTGAAGAGGGAGGGCGCTTCATTTTTTATAGAGGATTTTTAAGAAAATATTTGGATTGGAAAAATGCTGTTGCCTTTGGGATTGGCCACGGGGGTATCGAAGCTATTTTATTAGTAGGAATTAATTATGTAGTTAATACATTATTGATGATTTTTATCTATACTGAAAATCTGCAGTTCATTCCAACTGATATTAATCTACAATTGGGATCTGCTTTGATCCTGTTAATAGATACCCCTCCTGTTTTATTCTTAGTGGCGGGAATAGAACGATTACTAACACTAATTGTTCATATCGGTTTTTCTGTTTTAGTTGTTTACGGAATTAAAATGAAAGATTTTCGTTATGTTTTTTATGCCTTTTTAGGTCACTTCCTATTGAACCTACCTGCTGCCTATATGGGAATCCTTCCAGGGGGAATATGGCTAATAGAAGGTTATGTAGCGGTTTTTGCAATTTTATCATATATCTGGATTAAAAAATCTAAATTATTATTTGAGGAGGAGAAAATATGATGAAGGTTAACCAGAAAAAGCAGTCTCCAATCTATGTCGTTGTAGCGCTAGTTCTAGTGGGTATCATTTTTTTAGTTACAAGAACTGAAAGTACAATTGTAGTTAGGGAAGACTATATAAAAATTAGTGGGTTTTATGGAAGAGAAATTCAAGGCGAAGAGATTAATTCTGTTAGTCTAGAAGAGACAATTCCAAAAATAGTAAGAAGAACCAATGGAATTGGATTAGGTAGTATTCAAAAAGGGAATTTTAGACTGGAAAATATAGAAAAGGCAAAGCTTTATCTTCACTCAAAGGAAGGCCCATATATTTTAATTGATACAAATAAGGAAGTATTGATTATTAATTATCGGGATTCAGAAAAGACAAAAGGCGTATATGAAGAGATTTTATCAGTATTAAACCAATAATTAGGAAAACATATAAGTTAGTTATAATGTTGAGGAAATTGCATAATACCATGACTCTTAATTTATATTCTTTTCATTTTTCATTAATATAAATATAATATTAATTATGCAATCTCCTCAGTTAAAAAAAGACATAGATTACTACTTTGACTATTTTAGGAGGAATAATGGATGATCGAAATTAAAAATGTTAATAAAACCTACGGAGGTAGTGTAAAGGCTGTTGATGACTTAAATCTTACTATTGCAAAGGGAGAAATATTTGGGTTTTTAGGTCCAAATGGAGCAGGGAAAACAACAACCATTAAGATGCTTACAGGAATTTTAAATCCCGATGGCGGCAGTATAAAGGTCAATGGTTTTGATACAAAAACTAATCCAATAGAAGTAAAAAAACAAATAGGTTTTGTACCAGACTCACCAAACATGTTTTTAAGGTTAAAAGGGATAGAATACATTAATTTTATGGCAGATATGTATGACGTTCCTCAAGAGGTAAGGAAAGAAAGGGTAGAAACCCTAAGTAAACGATTCGGTATGTCAGAAGTATTAGGAGATAAAATTCAAAGCTATTCCCACGGGATGAGACAAAAAATTGTATTAATTGGTGTATTAGTGCATCAACCACCGGTCTGGATATTAGATGAGCCTTTAACTGGCTTAGATCCTCGTTCTTCCTTCATTTTAAAAGAAATGATGAGGGAGCATGCAGATCATAATAATACTGTTTTCTTTTCTACCCATGTTCTTGAAGTAGCAGAAAAAATTTGTGATCGTGTAGCGATAATCAACAAAGGTAAAATCTTATTTTGTGGTACGATGGATGAAATGAAGGATCACTTTAAAAATAATGAGTCTTTAGAAAAAATATTCTTGGAGTTGACGGAAAATGAAGAATAAAACTTTAACCTTAGCAAAAATATTAGTAAAAAATGGTGAAGGCTTTGGAATTGGAAAAGGAAAAGGTAAGTCTTCAAAGGTTATGCTAATTATATTAACTCTTTCTTTGGCACCTTTATTTGTGGGATTTACAAAAGTGTTATTAAATATCTATAACCTTTTATTTACGATAGGTCAAGAGGGTACAATGATCAGTTGGGGTCTAGCTATGCTATCTTTAATAATTTTTGTCTTTGGAATTGTCTATATTATTAGTAGTTTTTATCTTTCCACCGATATAGAAAATCTTTTGCATATTCCTTTAAGACCAAAACAGATCGTAGGTGCAAAATTTTTAGTAGTTACATTTTATGAATATATTATAACTGCTTTTTTCTATCTGCCGATCTTATTTGTTTATGGTATTAAAAGTAGTGCAGGGCTACTTTATTATATTTATGGTATGGTGGTTTTCTTCTTAATTCCTATCTTACCCTTAGCAGCAGCTTCAATATTAGTTATGGTTATTATGAGGTTTACTAATGTAACCAAAAATAAAGATGCCTTTAAATTAGTGGGGGGGTTAATCGCTTTCTTCTTAGCTATGGGGGCTAATGTTATGATTCAAAAATTTACTATGAACCTAAGTCCAGATGAAGTGGAAGCATTACTAAGCGGGGGGGAAAACTCTTTGGTGGCTTTGACCTCAGGGATATTTCCTACGGTTAAATATGCTACAGAAGCACTACTAAACCATCAAGCATTGACAGGTCTATACCAACTTCTTATCTATGTTACGATATCTATTATTGTATATGTGATCTTAATTTCTTTGGGAGAGCTTCTATACTTTAAAGGAGTAGTTGGAATATCAGAAGGTACTTCTAAAAGGAATAGCCAAAAACCAGAGAATTTTGATCAATCTTTGAGAAAGAGTTCTGTAATAAAAACCTATACATTATCAGAGATTAAACTTCTTATTAGAACACCAATTTATTTTATGAATTGTATCTTAATGACTTTCATATGGCCCGTATTTTTTCTGTTTCCATTACTCACTAACTCGATAGATTTTAGTATGCTGGCTGAGATAGGGGAATTTTTGAAAGACCCCCAGTGGGCAGGTAAAGCAGTAGCAGCCGTCTTTGGAGCAATGTTTTTTATTTCTAGTATGAGTGGGATCACATCAACATCAATCTCTAGAGAGGGTCAAGGTCTTTTTGTTAAAAAATATTTACCAGTAAGCTATAGGGACCAAATTACAGCAAAGGTTCTATCTGGATTTATAATTGGCATACTAGGAATGTTAATGGCTGTTGTTTTCATTGGAATATTGTTAAGGCCACCAATCTATCTGTTGTTGCTAGTATTAACAACTGCTTGGATTCCTATTTTACTGTTGTCCTTTACAGGAATCTTTATTGACCTATTTAATCCTAAATTAGATTGGGATACAGAACAAAAAGCTGTGAAGCAAAATCTCAACTTAATATATAATCTACTAATTAGTCTAGTTTTAGGCGGTATAACCCTTTTTCCCATCTTTAAATTTAACTTGGGACTTCTAAGTACTATGCTAGTACTAATTGGTATTACAGGCGGGTTAAATCTCTTAGTATATAAATTGCTTTATACAAAGGGTGTAAATCAATTTGCAAAACTGGAAGGTTAATATAAAAAAAGAATGTAATGGAGGACTTTAGATTGTTTGTTCATGTAGACGCCAATAGTCATGTGCCAATATATCATCAAATTATACAGCAGATTAAAAGTGCTGCTGCAACAGGACTACTGGCTCCGGGTGATAAGTTATTATCTGTTAGGGAATTGAGTCGACAAATTGGCATTAACCCTAATACAATTGCCAGAGCCTATCAAGAATTAGAGCGAGACGGAATCATTGAAACAATCCGAGGCGTAGGTACTTTTTTATCAAGTACACCCATTAGGATTTCCAATGAAGATAAGAAGGAAAGAGTCAAAAAAATCCTGAAGGAATTGTTTACAGAGGCATATCATCTACAGTATGATGAAGATGAGCTTTATCGTGTTTTTCAGGAAGAATTTGATAAATGGAAGTCTCATGGTGGAAGTGAGGGAAAAGATGTTGAAAGCTAGGAATGTGGCAGTAGCCTTAGAAGAAATAGGAATTCAAAAAAAGGGTAGAACAATTTTAAAAGACATTAGCCTAGAGGTCTATGAAGGTGAAGTGTTTGCCCTTTTAGGGCTTGAAGGTTCAGGTAAGACCAATTTATTAAAAGCAATAATGGGTTTAAATCAGATTACGGAAGGTATTAAGGCTGTTTCTTCCCAGTTAGGGTACGTATCAGAAACTAGAGCCCTATACGATCGGATGACTGTCTCTGAAATAGAAGCTTTGTGCAAAGGACTAAGTCGAGAGTGGAATCAGAGTCTATTCTCAGAGCTCCTTAACAAAATTATGATAGATGGTAAATCAATAGTGGGAAGTCTGTCTAAAAGTAAAAAAAGTCTGTTATACATTACCCTAACCCTTGCCACAAATCCAAGAATTTTACTAATAGATGAGCCAATGGAAGGGTTAGATGATTTAACAAAAGAAACCCTGATGTCATTACTATTATCCTTTATGGAGGATGGAAAAAACAGCTTAATATTAGCTTCAAGGACAATAGTCGAGATCGCAGGCATTATTGACCGGTTTGGCGTGCTAAATAAAGGAAAACTCATCTATAATGGAAGTGTTGATGATGCAATAGCCAATTATTGTAGGGTACGAATTGTACCGAAGAAACTTGATGTTGAAATTCCTAATTTAAATGGAATTTATGGCTTGGAAAGGGACGGAAGAAGCATTTTGGTCAGAATTAATCAAGATAAAGAAGAAATCATAGATTATTTAAGGAAAATACCCCATGATTTTTTTGATGTAATTCCTTTGGGAATTAATGATGTCTATAAGGAAATGTTAAGGGAGGAAATGTACCTATGATGTTAACCCTGCTTAAAAAAGAATTAAAGGAACGTCGGTGGTATTTTGTGATTCCCAGTGGATTTTTATTAGTAGCAGCCTTATCACTTCCTTATATGTACCGTAACTTGTTTCCGATCTTATATTTATCCAACAACTTTACTTTTGCTGATTTTGTATGGGGGAGTTGGTGGGGACAACCGGTTTGGCAGATGGGTTATGTATTTGTCTTTTTCTTAGGGTCCAATATTTTAGGGAAAGAAAGGGAATCAGGAATACTAGAATTCTTACTTTCAAGAAATATATCCAAAGGGAAAGTATTGGCTTCAAAGATTATTGTTGATCTATCTATTATTGCTGCAGTAATAGTCTTAACAACTATTGTAATGTTAATTAGTGTTAACTATTCCTCCATTGAATATAATAATAATTACAGTAATTTAAACGTAGCAATATTTTTATGGATTGCCCTTTGTGGAGCCTACTTATTTTGTGGCTTACTTACATTATTAACAAGGGCCAGATGGAAGGGATTTACTTTAGGTTTACTTTGGGTTGTCATTGATTTAATAATCTATACTTATAGCCAAGGGACCTTTTCACTAACAAGATATATGATTGATTCAAGTATCTATATGAATAATGGTTTTCCACTGATACCAGCCATAGTTGTAGTTGTAGCAGGTGGCGGGATCATTAAGTTAACCTATGATATATTTTCTAAGTACTATTAAATTAAAATAAGTTTAATGAAAGGGTACCCTGCAAAGATACTGATAAAAGGTTTTTGCAGGGTACTTGTAAAATATTTCAATATATGATATACTTGTTAAGTTAGTTTAATGGTTGTATATTTTCAAAAATATAACCAAATTTTATAAAGCTTTATAATATAGTCGTTTCAAGATTGTGAATATGAGTTTCATTCTATCTCGTTATTAAAATTAGTTGCCTTCCTAATATAATGAATGTAGATTTATTCTTTTCTTAAATTTTCCATATGATTATTAAACGTAAAATTTATAGGATTAAATAACTTTCGAGCTAACGTATTTAGGTTAGTTTTTTTGTTTTTGAATAAAGATGAATTACATATGGCCTACTATTAAATATAGTTCTTAAAGATAAATTTAGATCTATAAGAGTATCTATGGAATTTCATCAAAATAATTAGTAATGAAAAAAGGAGAAGTCATTATGACAAAAGAGATAATCTTAACCCTAATAGGGTTGTTTTTAGTAACAGTATTCGCCAATATTTTAGGTACATTAAAGAGTATACTAATGGCAAAAAAAATCATGAATCCAGTGTATTTCTTAGTTTTTATTGATGCAATTATATTTGCAACAGTTCTTGGAAAGATCACCAGCTCAAATGGACTCCACTTTGCTTTTGCCTTTGCATTAGGAAAAACACTAGGTGTATTTATGGGGAGCATCATTGAAGAACGTCTTGCTTTAGGAATTTTAGAAGTAGATGTCTTTCTAAATAATAAAGAAAAGATGGTGCAATTAGCAGAGCAACTTAGAGAAGAAGGTTATACAGTCAATAACTTTATCGCACGGGGTAACAACGGGCATGTTAGACATAAAGTAGAGGTTGTGATCAGAAGAAAAGAATTTAAAATTTTAGAAGATATTATGATACAATGTGGTGTGACAGACCCTACCCTTAAGATTAAAAGCTTAAATAAAGTGGAAGGTAAAATTACAACTTCAAGGATCAAGACAGTTTAAAGGGTAAAAAGGAAAAAATGTAAAATTTTCTAATTAATACTTGACATGTAATTATTTCCATATTAATATATAATAATATATTGAGAGTGTACCTAGGGTTCCGGCTTAGTGCGTCAGGTCCGAGCGGTACAGGATTTAATCTACACTTCTGGAGAAAAAGCCCGGAGGACGAGTCTCATAAGAGATCATCCTTGCGGGTTTTTTATATTTTATCAATTAAGGAGGGCTGGGAATGAGTATCATAACGGTGAATCATTTAAGTAAGACCTTTAGGGTAAAAACAAAGGAACAAGGATTTAGAGGAAGCATTAAAGCCATTGTAACCCCTAATTATAAGGAGGTCCAGGCTGTCAAAGACTTATCTTTAAGGGTAGAGGAAGGAGAGGTATTGGCTTTTATTGGTCCAAATGGTGCAGGTAAGTCAACCACCATCAAAATGCTTACAGGAATTTTACATCCAACAATGGGAGAAATTAATGTATTAGGTTTAGACCCAATCATGGATAGAAAAAAGTTGTCTTTTAAAATTGGAACAGTATTTGGTCAGAAGTCACAACTATGGTTTCATCTGCCGCCATTAGATAGCTTTAATTTACTGGGAAGAATCTATGAAATAGAAGAAGGTCTTCTTAAGAAAAGGATTACCAACTTAACAGAGCTATTTGAAATAGCTGATCTGATGGATACCCCTGTACGGAAGCTTTCGTTGGGGCAACGGATTAGATGTGAAATTGCTGCCTCTCTTTTACATCAACCAGAAATTATTTTCTTAGATGAGCCTACCATTGGTCTTGATGTTGTCGTAAAACAGAAGATTAGGGATCTTATTAAAACCCTTAATAAGGAGTTTAAAACAACAATTTTCTTAACCTCCCATGATGCTGGCGATATTGAGCAACTCTGTAAAAGGGCTATTATCATTAACCATGGACAAATTGTTCTAAATGAATCGGTAAAAAATCTAAAGTATAATTATATGAATCAAAAAATAATTGATATTAAATATACTGAACCTGTGGTAATCGAAAATCCAGAGTTAAAGGTATTGAAGAGTAAAGGTTATGCTATCAAGATTGAAGTTGATAGTTCGAAGTGCGATTTAGACCGCATCATAGCCGAACTTATGAAGCTAGGAAAAGTGGTTGATATAACCATTTCAGATCCACCGCTGGAAGAAATTATCTCGGGGATCTATCAAGAAAAAGCTATTGGTGGTGATTCTCTTGAAGGCGCTAAATAAATATTTTTATATTTTTAAAATTAGTCTATCCAACAACTTAGTATATGTTTCAAATTTTATTGCAAGAAATATGTTTTTTGTTTTTATTGTTTATGTCATGCTTTTACTTTGGCAAAACATTTATAGCCATCAGGGGAACATGATAGCAGGGTATACCCTAAATCAAATGATTTGGTATTTAATCATCACAGAAATGGTTACCCTTTCGAGGTCAAATGTTTTTACAGAGGTTTCAGAGGATGTTAAGAAAGGGCAGATTGCCTATTTAATCAATAAACCTTATCATTATATATTTTATTGTTTTTCTAACTCCCTAGGTGAAAGTGGGGTTAAGCTCACTAGTAATATGATCATTGGGATGATTATGGGGTTGGTATATGTAGGCCCCCTGATGAACTTAAATTTAGTACATTTACCCTTAATTTTGATTTCGCTTCTTCTAGGGATGTTTTTGAATTTTTTCATCTATATCAATTTAGCTTTAACCGCTTTTTGGTTTGAGGAGAATACGGCTTTTATGTGGATTTATTCTAAGTTAGTTTTTACATTAGGAGGTATGCTTATTCCAATAGAAATGTTTCCTGGTTGGTTAGAGAAAGTTGCAAGGTATTTACCCTTTGCCTATGTCACCTATGGGCCAGCAAGATTAGGCGTAAAATTCAGTTTGTCAGAGTTCTTTAGTATCATTAGTTTTCAAGTTTTCTACTTAACTGTTTTTATATTTATTTCAATTTTTGTATATCGAAGGGGGGTAAAGGAGCTCAATGTTAATGGAGGTTAAGAAACACCTAAATTTGATTGCAATGTATTTTAAATTTAATTTATCGTCCAGTATGGAATATAGAGCAAGCTTTTTAACCCAAACTTTTGGGATGATTTTAAACAATAGCACCTTTATCTTCTTTTGGTGGATATTGTTTGAAAACATTGAAACAATAGGAGGCTATGGTTTTAGAGAGGTAATGATGATCTGGGCCATTTCTTCTACTTCCTTTGGCATAACCTTTGTTCTGTTTGGTAATATCAGACGAATCTCCCAAATGATTGTTAATGGGGAGTTAGATAGTTACCTATTACAACCTAAAGATGTATTAATTAATATTATTGCCTCTGGGACAGTTATTTCAGCTTGGGGAGATATCTTCTACGGATTAATTCTATTTATGGGGGTTTATAGATTTAGCTTGATAGGCTTAGGGATGTTTATTTTCTTCTCCTTTACAGGTGCAATGGTGTTTGCCAGTTTGTTAATCTTTGCTAACTCCCTAACCTTTTATATGGGCAATTCTCAGGGGATTGCTAGCCTATTTATGGAATTTATGATTACCTTTTCGATTTATCCAGAAGGAATTTATAGGGGATATACGAAATTAATAATATACACATTTTTACCAGCGGCTTTTATCTCTTTAGTTCCTGCAAGGTTAATTAATAACTTTTCTTGGGGGTGGTTTAGTCTATTGATAGGGGCTGTAGTAGCTTGGCTAATTTTTACCTATTATTTCTTCAGGCGAGGTCTTAGAAAGTATGAATCGGGGAATTTGATTGTAAGTAAACTTTAGGGAAAATAAGAGAAAGCAAAAAAAGGATAAGCAATCAATAGAATAGACAATCAATAAAATAAACAAACAATCAACAGAATAAACAATCAATAGAATAAATAATCAATAGAATAAACAATAAAATAGGAAAAATATTAGAAATATAACAACCTCATTTAGACAAGGAAAGTCAAGAAATGCTTATTGTTGGTGTGTTATTCTTTATTCAGGAGGTGAAAAAATGGAGAACTGGGAAAATATAAATGCAGTACAACGGGTACAGGATTATATTGTGAAGCATATTACCGAGGAAATAACCCTACATGGGTTGGCACAAGTTGCAGGTTATTCACCTTGGTATACATCCCGCATTTTTAAAGAATTGGTGGGAAAACCTCCTTTAGAATATATAAGGGCCCTTCGACTAAGCCATGCAGCCTTAAAATTAAGGGATGAGAAGATTAAAGTAGTAGATGTTGCATTAGAATTTGCCTTTAATTCCCATGAAGGATTTACGAGGGCTTTTTCACAGCAATTTGGTATGACACCCAAGCATTATCAGAAGGGGACCCCGCCCATTCCTTTATTTATGCCTAGCTCCATTCGAGAGTATTACCTCATAATAAAGAAGGGAGAAGTGAAGAAAATGGAAAAAACAAAAAATAATATTATTTTCACTCAAGTTGTAGAACGGCCAGCAAGAAAGCTTATATTAAAAAGAGGGATTAAAGCAGACAACTATTTTGATTACTGTGAAGAGGTTGGGTGTGATGTTTGGGGAATTTTGTGTAGTATAAAAGAAGCTCTATATGAACCCATCGGAATGTGGTTACCAGAAAACCTTAGAAAAAAAGGCACATCGGTATATGCTCAAGGAGTAGAGGTTCCAATCAATTATAAAGGAGAAGTGCCAGCGGGTTTTGAAATAATAGAACTTTCTCCTTGTAAAGTAATGGTGTTTCAAGGGGCTCCTTTTAATAATGAAGAATTTGGTGATGCGATAGCTGAATTATGGGAGGCTATGAAGGAATATAACCCCGAATTGTATGGTTTTAAATGGGCTGATGAAGATGGACCAAGATTTCAATTAGTGCCTTTAGGTGAGCGGGGATATATTGAAGCAAGACCTGTTAGGTCCCTAAAACAAGATTAATTGAATAGATGGAAAGAAAAGTCATATTAAACGAGTAAGGATTATTTCTTTGATAATATAATATATTATATATTAACATTGTTCATTAAACACTAAGCAGCTTATGCAATTACCTCAAGGATGAAAAGAAGATAATTAAAGAAGATAATTAAAGAAGAGAATTAAAGAAGATAATTAAAGAAGATTAATTAAAGAAGAAAATAAAGATAGGAAGTAGATGGGGGCCTCAGTATGGATAAACCTAACCTTAATCAATATATAAGGGAAGTTGAGTTGTTGAAAGAGCAACTTCCCCCTATAACACAATATCCCTTTAATATACCGTCCATAGAAAAACTAACAAATTTAAAGTTTCATCCAAATGTCACCTTTATTATTGGAGAAAATGGTAGTGGAAAATCAACCCTATTAGAAGCGATAGCTACCTTATATGGTTTTAATCCAGAAGGTGGGTCTAGAAATTTTAACTTTACTACAAAGGCTACCCATTCTACTTTACATCAACACATGAAGCTTATTAAAGGTGTGAAACAACCTAAAGATGGGTTTTTCTTAAGAGCAGAAAGTTTTTACAATGTAGCTACAAAGGTTGATGAACTTGGAAGTGACCTTTACGCTTCTTATGGTGGAATATCTCTCCATGGGCAATCCCACGGCGAGTCCTTTATGTCTCTAGTGATGGAGCGGTTTAGAGGTAATGGAGTCTATATACTAGATGAGCCAGAGGCGGCTTTATCACCTACTAGGCAATTGGCATTAATAACAAGGATGCATCAATTAATTCAGGAAAAGTCTCAATTTATCATTGCCACCCACTCGCCAATTATTATGGCTTATCCAAATTGTAAAATTTATGATGTAGATGCAGGATATAGAGAGGTTAAATATGATGAAACAGACCATTACCAAATTACTAAAGATTTTCTAAATAATCCATCAAAATTTATTGATCTATTGTTAGAGGAATAGTAGACACTATCGATCTAAAGGAATATAGAAAACTATTCCATGTTATACCTCCCACAGATATTTTCTGTTGAGAGGTTTTTTTTATAACGAATAGGAAAGTTTGACTTTAATTATTATTAAAATAAGAGAACTTTACGTAATGAGTTTCAACAAAGTTATCCTTTGAATCTACCGAAGGAAGACTTGGTTTAATATATAGGAAATTATGCTCTTTTAAAGGTTACAATCGTCATAGCTTTCCGTAATGTATTTCAACACAAGCATACCACTAAATATTTCGTAGGAAGACTTTGTTCTAACGAATAGGAAAGTTCTACTTTAATTATATTTATAAAAATAAATGACATCCTATATTGTATCTTGTACCATGTTCTGTATATTATATACTTGAGGAAATTGCATAATAACATAACTATAAATTATATAGGTTTTATGCAAATATCATATCAAAATTAACTGGCTAAGAATTTACACTTTGATTATGATCTTAGCCAAGAGAGAGGAAGGGAATTACTATGAAAATTGTTGTGTTAGACGGATATACATTAAACCCTGGAGATCTATCGTGGGAATCGTTGGGAAAAATCGGAGAATTGACTGTATATGACCGTACAGCTTTTGATCTTTCAGGCAAGGAAGAAATTATAAAACGTATAGGGGATGCTGAAATCGTATTTACTAATAAAACCCCCTTAAATAGAGAAATAATTGAAAACCTACCAAAATTAAAATATATAGGGGTTTTAGCTACCGGCTATAATGTAGTAGATGTCGAGGCAGCAAAAGAAAGAGGAATAACGGTAACCAATATCCCCACCTATGGTACAGCAGCAGTTGCGCAATTTACCTTTGCCCTCTTGTTAGAATTATGTCACCATGTTGGAAACCACAGTGAGGCTGTATATAAAGGTAAATGGACTAATAGTCAAGATTGGTGTTTTTGGAATCATCCCTTAATAGAACTTGAAGGTAAAACGATGGGGATTATTGGTTATGGTAGAATAGGCCAGCGGGTTGCTAGAATTGCCCATGGATTTGGTATGAAAGTAATAGCCTTTAATCATCGCCCTAAAGCGCTAGATGGAGATGTAGTTACTTTTGTTGATTTAGATGAATTGTACAAAAAATCCGATGTAATCAGCCTTCACTGCCCTCTATTTGAAGATACAAAGGGAATGATTAATAAGGAAACGATTGAAAAGATGAAGGATGGCGTCTTAATTATAAACACTTCTAGAGGACCTTTAATTGATGAAGAAGACTTAGCTGGGGCTTTAAATCGAGGCAAAATTGGGGGAGCAGCAGTGGATGTTGTTACAACTGAACCAATTAAAGAAAGCAATCCACTGCTAAAGTCAAAAAATTGTATTATTACCCCCCATATTGCATGGGCTCCCAAGGAGGCAAGAAGCAGGTTAATGGAGATTGCCATCGATAATTTAGAGAAGTATTTATCAGGGAACCCTGTTAATGTCGTAAAGCCATCTTCTATTTCACCAGTAAATAATATTAAATAATAGAAAATATTAATGAACAAAATGGACAAAAGTAGAAATGCATATTATTAACTGATATAATAGTTGAGTGAATAATTTGACTTTCTAAAGGTTGAATTTATAATAGAGGAAATTGCATAATTAATATTACACTTATATTAATCTTCCAAAGGAAGACTTTGCTTCAGCGTAAATTAATAGGGGACGAAAGGGGGAATAAGCAATGAGTGTCTTTTTATTTATTTTAACTAATAATATTCTACCGATTTTTGCCCTGATTTTATTAGGCTATTTAATGAATAAAAAATTTGATTTGAATATTTACACTTTAACAAAATTAAATTTTTATATCTTTGTCCCATCTTTTACTTTTGTAAATATTTATACCACAACAATACCTTTGGAGATGACAAAAGTAATATTAGGTGCTCTTTTAATCATGGTTATCAACTCATTCATTTCCATAATTCTATCTAAGATGAGAAACTATGATCAAGGAATGCAAAGTGCTTTTTCCAATTCTATTATGTTTTATAATGCTGGAAACATAGGGATTCCCTTAATAACATTGGTTTTTAGTAGTCCACCCTTTGTTGTCAATGGAGAGACCCCCTATCTAAGTATTGCATTAACTGCTCAAATAATGGTTTTAGTTGTGCAGAATATCACCACCAATACAATTGGGTTTATAAATGCAGGGCGTGCTAAAACCCATTGGAAGACTTGTTTAATAAAGGTGTTTAAAATGCCAACTATTTATGCAATTCCTTTAGCATTTCTTTTAAAGCTAGTGCCCTCCTATGACCTAACAAAAGCTTTTATTTGGCCAGCCCTAAATTATTCAAGAAATGCATTGGTACCGATTGCCCTATTAGCCCTTGGGATTCAGTTATCTAGAACAAAATTTGAATTTAATAATAAAGAAGTCTATTTGGCAGTGCTGGTAAGACATTTTATTGGACCTATTTTAGCATTACTGGCAGTATATTTATTAAGATTAGATGGAATAATGGCACAAGTACTAGTAATTGCTGCAGCATTGCCAACAGCAGTAAATTCAGCATTAATTGCAGTCGAATATGATAACTATCCAGACTTTGCCTCCCAAGTTGTAATGACTTCTACATTATTTAGTGGAATCAGTCTAGTATTTATCATTTATGTGGCTAGAATTTATTTTCCAGTAATTTAGTAGTTGAGGAAATTGCATAATTGATATTAATTAATTTTTTTATGTTATAATTTGGTTAGATTATTACATTGTGGAAATAATACATAAAAATTAATAAATATTCAAAAAGGTATTGACGTAACTTCTAAATTAACTTATAATTATAAAAAATAAAGATATGCTATGTATAATTATTTAAAAACGAAGAAGAGAAGAGTAGACTTAGGAAGTAGTTTCAGCGAGCTGGTGATAGTGAAAGTCCAGTACGAAGCCTATTTTGAAGAACATCTCGGAGTTGCTAATTGAAATCCTTTAAAGGAGAGTAGACTTAGACGGAGCCAAACCGTTATCATTGGTAGGTATCGAAGCATAATGTTTCCGTACTGATTAAAGTGAGTGTATACTAATTTGGGTGGTACCGCGGAAGTTAAACCTTTCGTCCCTTTCTATAAGGGATGGAGGGTTTTTTTGTATGAAAAAAGGAGGTTATTATATGACAAACATTAAAAAAGGACTAATGATTCCAGATGGTTATAGACCAATTTTGGGAATTAGAGAAACGGAAGTAGCTATTAAACAATTAAAAGATTTTTTTGAAGGATCACTAGCAAAAGAGCTAAATTTAACAAGGGTATCCGCTCCTTTATTTGTACAAAGGGAAACTGGTTTAAATGATAATTTAAATGGTGTAGAGCGTCCTGTGGCCTTCGATGTAAAGGGAGTCGATGGGTCAGAAGTGGAAATTGTTCACTCTCTTGCTAAATGGAAGCGATTAGCCCTTCAACGTTACGGATTTTGCAAAGGAGAAGGTCTATATACGGATATGAATGCCATTAGAAGGGATGAAGATTTAGATAATATCCATTCTATTTATGTTGATCAGTGGGATTGGGAAAGGGTGTTATTAAAGGAAGAGCGAACAACCGATACCCTAAAAGGAATTGTAAATAAAATTTATCGGGTTTTTAAAGAAACCGAAGATTTTGTTAGCAAGATACATGCTGGCTTTGAAAAATTTCTTCCACAAGATATTTATTTTATTACAACACAAGAATTAGAGGATCGTTTTCCAACTCTAACACCTAAAGAAAGAGAAGATGCGATTGCAAAGGAAAAAGGAGCAGTATTTATTATGCAAATTGGAGACCTCTTGGCATCTGGAACTAAGCACGATGGTAGAGCCCCAGATTATGATGATTGGACACTAAATGGTGATATAATCTTTTGGTATCCAGTATTGGGGATTGCTCTTGAATTATCTTCTATGGGAATCCGTGTTGATGAGGATGCCCTAGAAAGACAGCTGGTGGCATCCAATACTGAAGAAAAAAGAGAATTGGCTTTTCATAAAATGCTATTAGAAAAAAAACTGCCCTATACAATAGGCGGTGGGATAGGTCAATCAAGAATCTGTATGTTCTTCCTACAGAAGGCCCACATCGGAGAAGTACAAGCTTCAATTTGGTCTCAAGAAATGATAACAGTTTGTGAAGAAGCAGGAATCCCATTATTATAGAAGCTTAGGTTACTTGTCGGTAAAATGAAAAAAATAATTAAATAATCAAATAGAATTAGAAATAGAAATAAATGAAAGCTGACATTCTTTTGAAAGGGTGTCAGCTTTTTTGTCTCCTTTAGATAGCAAAAGACAGACTACTTAATTAGCTAGTCTGTCACTTGTTTCTATTCTCACAGCAACAATCTTCTGGTTTAATATTTGAATATTATCTTCTTTTAATCGGTGCATAGATTTGAATAGGGTCAGTTTTATTTTTAAAGTGCCTGTTATACACTTCAAAGAGAGGATAACGTGAGTATGTGTTGCCATTCTTTGTGATTACTGCATCAGGTAAACTGAGGTTGTTTTCTTTTAAAAAAGTTTTGAAGAAATATTGAAAAAATTTCCCGCTGGTTTCGTCTTCCAATGTGCAGTCAAATACTGCATATTCAGTGGCATCGAAACGACGTCCAATTAAGCCAGTCGGGATGTTTTCAAGAGTTGAAACTTCAACAGCAACTATATATTTTGCCGTATCATTCTCTGTTTCACTATGAGTCATGCCATAACAAAGTTGATCGTGAACCTGATTAGGAATGTTCTCTATTAGATTCTCATTTTCCCATTGTTTGTATAAATCACTTATACCTTGAGTTCCCTCACTACTGTGATAATTTATATCGGTTTCTATACCAATTACAAAAAAACTGTCTTTCTTAACAAACTGAACCTTCTCAAACACTTTCTTTAATTCCATAGATATACCTCTTTCCTTTAATAAATTTTCAAGATTTAGAGGGAATGGTTTGATATTTGGATTTAATTGACGGAATTTTGCCGGCGAAATCCCATAGAATTGTGAAAAGCTCTTAGTGAGGGCTTGCTGAGAAGAGAATCCCTTCTCATAGGCGATCTCAATAATCCGTTTATTAGTTCCTTTGAGTTCTAATGCTGTTTGATATAACCGATATCGAAGTATATAATCTTTCATTGTGTAGCTGGTTAGTGTCCTGAACACAGTTGATAAATGCGACGACGAAAGATATACATGGCTAGCAACATCGGAGACAGTAATAGGTTCGCTGTACTGGCAATGAATATATGCTATGGATTTTTTCACAATATCTGTATAATCCAATTCAATCCCTCCTTCTATTATTATAGTATCAAAGGGTAGGTTGAAAGTTTTGTCAAAATTAACTATTTAATGATGCTTGAGGCCTTAATCTAAACAAGGAATCGCAAATTCAAGTTAGTTGATGAAATCATTATACTATATTGATATTAGATAACCAACCATATGTTATTTCATCTTTCTGAGGTTGCATGTCATCATTGACACTCCCAATTCCTTTACTCATAGCAGGAACTCTATTCTCTTAGGTATTCCCTAATATTTTGGTGTTACTTAAAATGTCATTCAAAAACTAAGCTGTCAACATAGCCTTTATCCATGACTTTGTTCTTTTTTGAAGTTAGATGATATTTTGTAAAATCATTGTTAATTTGCAAAAAAATAGAAGGTGTTTTACAGTCGTATATCGAAAATGTAATTATATTAGTAGAATGAAAGTACATATATTGGAGGGAAAGAATGATTAAAGAAAAAAATCTTTAGGTATAACTAGAATAGGGTTTGTTTATCCATTGATAAAGACTTTTATTCTATTGTATAACATACACTTATTGATGCACTAATGTTAAAACATATACTAACAACTAAGAAATTAAAGAAATTAAAAATTAAGTTCTATAAAAAGAAAAAGGAGGGAAGTTTTTTATTGTAAAGCTTTGAGGTTGTTGCTAACAGTGAAAACAATTTAAGAGGAGGATGGTTATGTTTAAAAAGAACAAGTTTTTTTCCTTTTTAATTACTTTTTTAATGGTTTTTAATTTGTTGATTCCGATGGGAAGTGTATTTGCAAACTCAGAAAACACCCTTACCGTAGCTGAAGCCATTGCTAATAATACAGGCAGTGGAACTGTAGAAGGATACATAGTTGGAACAACTCAAACTCAAAGTGTTTTGGGAAGTGGTATTTTTGAAGGGCCCTTTACCGTAACAACGAATGTTCTAATAGCAGATAACCCTGATGAGCGGGATATGTCTAAAATTATGCCGGTACAACTTCCAAATAACGCCATTAGAACAGCTGTTAATTTAGTGGATCATCCTGATAATCTTGGGAAGAAAATTAAAGTTACTGGTGATTTAGCTGCATATTTTTCTGTCCCAGGGCTTAGAAACCTGACAGGCTATCAATTTGTTGCATCAGGTCCAATTGATGAAGACCCAATTGATAGAGACTATATAACCGTTGCAGAAGCCATATTAAATAATAGTGGCAATGCCGTTGTAGAAGGATACATTGTTGGAACAACCCAAACATCAAGTGTTATTGGTAATGGCAATTTTGATGGGCCTTTTACAATTAGAACCAATCTCCTTATTGCCGATAGCCCCGATGAAAGGGATATTACGAAAGTGTTGCCAGTTCAGCTTCCTAATAATGAAATTAGAACTGCTACCAATTTAGTAGATCACCCTGATCATCTTGGGAAAAAAATTAGGTTTACTGGAACTCTTGAAGCTTATTTTGGGGTTGCAGGTTTAAAGACGCTGACTGCCTACGAGTTCCAAGAAGAAGTAAGGGATTATGTCACTGTTGCAGAAGCTATTGAAAACAATACTGGTAATGCCACCGTTTTAGGGTACATTGTAGGAACCAGAAATGTGTTTGATGGTCCCTTTACGGTTAATACAAACATTCAAATTGCCGATAGTCCCTTTGAAAGAGATCTTGCAAAGACCCTGCCAATACAATTGCCAATTGGTAATGTTCGAAATGGTTTAAATCTTGTAGACCATCCAGATAATCTTGGAAAGCTTGTTAAGATTACTGGAGACTTATCTGCATATTTTTCTGCCCCTGGACTAAGAAATGCATCTGCCTACGAGTTTGTAGATGGTGGAGAAGTTCCAACCCCAGATATACCAACGGTTACCATTGCAGAAGCAAGAAACATGATTGGGCGAATCGTTATTACTGAAGGAATTGTTAATGTAGATAACGGACTACTACAACCTGGAAGGTTATCTGTATACACTCAAGATGGAGATGCTGGTATTCAATTATTTAACTATAGCGCTGGTATTTTCCCTGAAATAAAGGAAGGTGACAGTGTTAAAGTTCAAGGTAGAGTTGGAGAATATAATGGAGTTACTCAAATTGTTGTAGACGAATTAACCCTTCAAGAGAGGGGGCAAGTAGTTGAAGTAAAAGAAGTAACAATTGCTGAATATGTAGATCGTAATGTAGCAGAGGCCTATGAAGGGCAGTTGATTACCTTAGAAGGATATATTTTTACAGTGCCAGGCTACGACTATGGTGGTACAAATATTACGATAGTTGATGAAGATCTCAATGTTTTAATTATTAGAGCATGGGAAAGTACGGGAATTGATTTATCTCAAATTGAAGCTAATAAGTGGTACGAAATAACGGCTATATCCAGTGAATATAGAGGAACATATCAAATTCTACCAAGAAGCAATGCTGATTTTGTTGTTTCGGCAGTACAAAAAGATAAGCCTTTTGGAAGTGGTAAAGAGATTAGAGCAACAGTTGAACGAGTGGTTGATGGAGATACAATTCGTTTAGTTGATCCTGTATTTGGTGCTAGAAATGTACGTTACTTAAATATTGATACTTTAGAGACATACCATACCGTGAGAAATGAACTTGACGAAAATCAAATGATGCATGGGTTAAGGGCCGGGGAGTACTTAAGAACTATGCTTTCTGACGGAGATGAAGTGATATTAAAGTTAGGAGACGAACCTCTTGATGGATATGGTAGATTATTGGCAGAAGTATTTACCCTAGATGGGATAAACACCAACTACGAGATGGTTTTAGCGGGTCATGCGGTTACTTATTTTATCTGGCCTTTTGAGGATGATGCAGTATTACATTATGGAGAGGCCCTTCAAATTGCTAGACAAAATCAGTTGGCAATTTGGAACCCTGAAGACCCAATGCTAGAATACCCTTTCGAGTTTAGGGCAAGGGAAAGAGGCGACGAGCTTTATAGACCAGTTGGAGATATTAGAACTAAGTATTATGTAGAGGCAAATGAATGGAGAACGGTTGAACCAGAATATAGAGTGTTCTTTAACAGTGAAGAAGATGCAATAGCAGCTGGATATGTTGTTAAACCAACTGAAACTGTTGATGTAATCGGTAGTGTGAAGCAAGTAGTGGTAGAACTTCATAATAGTAAGGAAATATATAAAAATAGCACCTATAATGTTATTGTTAACCAAATTAATACCATCGAGAACCACTTAGAAAAGGTGAAAGAAGCAAACAATCCAAGGGCGGCAGAAGCCCATGAAAATAATTTATATCGGGCAATTGAAAAACTTAACAGGGATTTAGAAAGAGAATTTAGAAATGGTAATCTATCCCAAGGTGCTTATGAATTAATTTTAGAATATATTAAAGCTACTGAAATACAGTATATAGAGATATTAGAGTCTGTTGCATAATATAAGAAAGTATTTTTAAAAGCTCTTCGAAACGCTTGAATACTTTATCTTAAGCAAAGCAGATTAATATTCTTAATAGTAATATAAAAATAAGGTAAGAAAGAAATAATGGTAATAAAAAATCCTTAGACAGCCTATGCCGTCTAAGGATTTTCTTTATCTACGAGAGTAAAATTCAATAACTAATTGTTCATTTACCTCAATAGGTACCAAGTCTCTATTAGGAAGGGTAGTTAATGTCCCTGTTAATGTTTCAAGATTCTTCTCAATATAACTAAACTGAGCTTGCCCCGAATCTATAAACTGAGTGACAAATTTTTCAACCCTTTTAGATTTTTCTCTTAAAGAAATGATATCTCCAATCTTAATGCCATAAGAGGGGATATCTACCTTATTACCATTAACCAATATGTGGCCATGGTTTACCATTTGTCTGGCTTCTCGAATTGATTTTCCAAACCCCATACGGTATACCATATTGTCTAATCTACATTCTAGCAGCTGAATTAAAGCTTCACCAGCAATTTTGTTAGATTTCATAGCTTTAGCTACATATCCTCTAAATTGCCTTTCTAAAACACCATAATAAGCTCTTAGTTTTTGCTTTTCCAGTAATTGAATTCCGTAATTAGATAGTTTTCTGCTACCTCTGTAAAATTCATTACTTGCTCGATTCATAGCCTTAGGATGTCCATATACATTGACTCCTAATCTACGACTAAGTTTAAATCTAGGTTCCATCATTTTAGCCAAAATTTTACCTCCTAATATTATACACTTAATATTAATAGCCGCGGTAGAATTTTTATAGCCTTATTTTATCACGATGAAAATGATTTGTAAATGAAAAATAATATCATTTAGTTTTTTTATCTAATTTAGATTTACTCTCTGTCTTTAAGTCTATCTTTGAGTAAAGAGGCACGATTAATTTTCTTAAATCCATATTTTCCACGAATTTTATCCATTACTTCATCAATTTTTTCGTGTTTAGTATTTTTAGTAGTGTCAAAAAAGGAAAGTTGTTCAAGCTGATCATAATCATCAAAGCCACCAAGGGTAATACCGATTAATCTTACTTTTTTAGCGTCTTTTAAATTGCTTTTTAATAGTTGATATCCTGCCCGATAGATCTCCTTTGTAAAGCAAGTTGGAGCAACAGGAGTTTGTCTTGTAATTACTTGAAAATCTGAAAACTTGAGGGTAATTTGAACTGTACGTCCTTTTTTTTGATGCTTTCTAGCTGTAATTCCTACATCTTCTGAAAGTTCCATAAGTATGTCTTTTAAAGTTTCTAAGTCGGAGGTGTCTTCTGAAAGAGTAGTGGACCTGCCAATAGACTTTATTTCTTCAGGTGAATTGGCTACAATGGGGGATGGGTCTATCCCATTAGCTTTTTCATAAAGATCTAGTCCACTTTTTCCTAAGTTTTTAATTAAATAGTTACGATCAAATAAAGCTAAATCGCCTATGGTTTTGATTCCCATTCTATTTAAGCGGGTAGCCGTCTTTTCGCCAACGCCATACATCATATTAATAGGGAGGGGCCACATCTTTTTTTTCATATCCTTCCTCCAAAGTTCTGTAATACCTAAAGGTTTTTTAAACTCAGATGCCATTTTAGAGAGAAATTTATTTTCAGAAATACCTACAGAACACCATAATCCTAACTGGTCTTTAAGATCATTCATAATCTTTTCTGCAGCTTTGGTGGGTGGGCCAAATAAACCTTCAGTGCCCGTCATATCTAGCCAGGCTTCATCAATACTATTCTTTTCGACTACCGGCGTATAGTTTGATAAAATTTCCATAACTTCATTAGATTTCTTTTGATAGAATTGATGATCTGGGGGAACTAAAAGTAAATCAGGACAAAGCTCTAAAGCTCTGTGAAGTACCATAGCTGTTTTAACACCAAAGTTTCTTGCCTCATAATTTGCCGCCAAAATGATCCCAGTACGCTTTTTAGGATCTCCTGCAACTGCTGCAGGTTTTCCAATTAGATGGGAATATCTTGTCATCTCGCAGGATATGAAAAAGGCATTCATATCTACGAGAAAAATAACTTTCTTCATAAATTTGTCTCCTTTAATTTGGATGTACTATTATTTTATCATTAAATTAGCATTGTTAAAATATCAGCTATAAAAGGAGCTTGGTTTTGATAAATAGCTAGAAGTGTATACTATTGGAAAGAAAAGAAAGTCCTGCTATAATAGAGATAACCTTTTTAGGTCAGTATAAAGAAATAGAGGTGAAAGTATGAACCGTTTAGCATTAAAGATCAAAGAAGCTAGACAAAAGGCTAAAATGTCTGAAAAGGAATTAGCTAAAAAATGCGGGTTATCCGTAGGTTACATTATTCAGGTTGAATCTGGCAAAAAAGTGATTAATGAAAAAGCTGCTGAAAATATACTTAAGGTGCTAGGTGCAAAGGTGGAGTTTTTAGGGGAGGAAGCTTTTGGTGAGGAAAAAACCTCGAAATCTAAAGTTGAAAAGCCACAGGCGCCTAAGAAAGAGGAATTCTATACAATTCAGCCAACAGAGCAGTGGGCAGATGCCCTGGCAAATATAATTAAAAAATTCCCAATTTATGAAGTGGAATCAAATAAAATAGTAGGATATAAAGAGTTACCAGTATTAAATAAGAAGATTGATGGGTATCATTGGGATAAGATCTTATTTGTGAAGTCTAACAATAATGAGTTAGAGGCTTTAAGAATAAAAAAAGAAGATATTCTAATGATTTGTAGGACAAATGAAATTCATAATAATAGTATCTACTTATTAGAGGTAAATCAAAAGCGTATTATTAGACAATTAAGAAAAGAAGCCAATAATAAGGTAAGCTTGTTAACAGGAGCTAAAGGATTAGAAGCAACTGTAATGGATTTAAACAAAATTAAATTGATCGGTAAATGTGTTAAGGTAGAGTTTGAGTTATAAAAGTTAAAGAGGGAGGTAACATCATGACTAAAGTGATCATGTTTACAAGTAAGACATGACCCCATTGTCATACAGCGAAGGAGGTTCTTTCCAAAAAAGGTATAAGCTTTGAATCGAAGGATATTAATGAAGACCCTTTTGCTAGGGCAGAATTTACTAGGCGCAAACTACAGGGGGTACCAGCTTTTATCGTTGGCGATCATACAATTGTAGGCTTGGATATTAATCGTATAGAGTCCCTTTTAGATTATAAAATATTTAGTTGTGGAAATTGTAAAGGGCGTATGCGTATTCCTAAGAATAAAGGAAAACTTAAAGTTACTTGTCCCAAATGTCGTGAGGGTTTTATTATAAATACGTGAGAAAATGCCACCATCATGATAACATAAAATAATAGCTTTGGAATTAGACATATTAAAACCAGCATTTTTACGGAACTTATCGTTAAAATGCTGGTTTTTCAGCTTTTTATGAACCACCTGTTTTTCTACGTTGGTTTGAAACTTTTTTTGTTGCCTGACTCTGTCTACTAGTATTAGTAACAATTGCACCGCCACTAGCCTTTCCACCTTTGTTCCCTTGCTTTTTATTAGCTAAGGCTTGTTTCATAGCTTCTTGTAGACTGAGCTTTTTTTTCTCTTCTGATTGTTGGTCTTTAGAATTATTCTCTAGGTTAGACATAGATTAATTCTCCTTTTGTTTTAATTAATAAGTAAAATAGATACTTATGAAAACTACATAATTAATTTTATACTCTGGGATTAAAACAGCCAAAGATAAATTCATGGGTTAAGGTATTATGCAATTTTCTCAATCAAACTCGATTAAATAAGTATAATCAATATTATAATATACAAAATTCTTTTAAACAATGGTCTAATTTTTGATTTGAGACTTTTTGAAGATTCTTTTTAAATTAATATAATTTGATATGGTAATTTGGCATAAGTTTTAATTTTTATATTGGAATTTAAGAGATAAAAAAAATTCTAATAAATTAATGTATTTCTTAAAAAAGGGTATAATAGTTGTAGAAGTTTTAGAAATTTTCATAATTATGATTGACTATCCCAAAATTATACAGTATAATCTTGATAGAACCTAATTAATGAAGTTTAAGGATGAAAGGAGCGTTGTATGATGAGAAAAGTATATGAGGTGATTTTAAACTAACTAAATAGAGTGCATTAGATAATATTATGATAGGATATTACTGCTTAATTATTATCTCTTGCAAAATTAATGAGTATAACCTTCAGCCTTAATAATAAGTGGCAAATACACGGTATAGGTTAGCGTGTTTTTTTTATGCCCAAATTTAAGTTATCCGCAGAAAGTTACTCTTTATGCGGTATTTTTATGCCCTTTTTCAGAGCATAAATGCAAGTTAAAGACTAGAGTAGTAAATAAAATTTAGAGTAGTAAATAAAAATTCGTAGAGAAGAAATGATTGATATATTAAAAATAAAAGAAAGAAGGAATGCCTTTTGATGGAATTAGCTAAATATGGTTGGAATAATCAATTAGAAGAAGAATTTCAAAACTATAAAAATAAAGGATATGATGTTGGAAGAATTGTGATTGAGCATAAACATATCTATAGAATAATCACAAGGGTAGGTGAGGTTTTAGGTGAAGTTTCTGGAAAACTAAGATATCAAACTATTGGGAATGACGATTTTCCAGCAGTAGGAGACTGGGTTGTGATTTCCCTTAGAGAGGATGAGCAAAAGGCAACAATTCAAGCAATTTTACCTAGAAAAAGTAAGTTTTCTAGAAAGGTTGCAGGGAAGGAGTTAGTTGAGCAAATAATTGCGGCTAATTTTGATACAGTATTTATTGTCAGTTCCCTCAATAAAGATTTTAATCCTAGAAGAATAGAAAGATATTTAACTATGGCTTGGGAAAGTGGAGGAAATCCTGTAATTATTTTGAGTAAAGCTGATTTGTGCAAAGATATAGAGGAAAAGGTTGCAGAGCTAGAGGCTATTGCTGTAGGGGTACCTATCCATGTAATTAGTTCATTGGAGGGGACAGGGTTAGATGAAGTTAAAAAATACTTAACCTTTGGTAAGACCGTAGCAATTTTAGGATCATCTGGGGTTGGTAAATCCACCTTAATCAACCAACTGTCAGAAGAAACAATTTTAGAGGTACAGGAAATCAGAGGAGCAGATGATAAGGGGAAGCATACTACCACCCATAGACAATTGGTACCATTAAAAGAGGGGGGAATTATTATCGATACTCCGGGAATGAGGGAGTTTCAAGTATGGGATGGAAAAGATGGTGTTCATGAAACCTTTAGTGATATTGAAGAACTAGCAGAAGAATGCCGATTCAATGATTGTAGTCATGACAAAGAGCCGGGCTGTGCTGTAAAAGAAGCCATCTTAGAAGGGGTTTTGACTAAAGCTAGATTTGAGAGTTACAAAAAGCTTCAAAGGGAGATCTTGTATATAGAGAGTAAAAAAAGTAAGGCAAGTAAAGTAGGGTCTAAATCAAAAAGTAAACAAAGATAAACAATGAATTATTTTAGTATAGCCCTTTTAAGTCAACAATTATATACAAAACTTATCAGCAGTTTTAATGTAATAAATGGCCATGTTCATTATATGAGTATTGGTCATTTTTTTTTAGATATCCTTTCTTGATGGTTTCTACTGTATAGTTGAGGGCTGATAGTGTATAATAATTTGAAGGAACAACATAAAACATTTGAAAAGAAGGGACTTATCAATGCGTATTAATAAATTTATTAGTGAAACTGGAGTATGTTCTCGAAGGGAAGCTGACCAATGGATTTCCGACAAACGTGTTACAATTAATGGAATTGTGGCTGAATTAGGAAGTACTGTAAAGGAAGGTGATGTGGTTAAAGTTAATGGAAAACCTATTGGTACTAAAAAAAAGCCAGTCTACATTGCTCTTAATAAACCGGTTGGTATTACCTCAACAACAGAGAAACAGGTTAAGGAGAATATTGTAGATTTTGTTAATCATCCAGAACGGATTTTTCCAATAGGTCGTTTAGATAAAGACTCTGAAGGACTAATACTACTAACCAATGATGGAGATATAGTAAATAAAATATTACGGGCAGAGAACAATCATGAAAAAGAATATATTGTTACTGTAAACAAGCCGATTAACAATTCATTTTTAGAAGGAATGTCTAAAGGGGTTAGGATCCTCGGAACCAAAACTAAGCCCTGTAAAGTAAGGAAAATTAATGATAAGACCTTTAATATTATTCTGACTCAAGGTCTTAACCGACAAATAAGGAGAATGTGTCAGGTTTTTGGCTATCAAGTAATGAAATTAAAGCGGATTAGGATTATGAATATTCACTTAAATGGTTTGAAGACAGGACAGTGGCGAAATTTGACTAATAAAGAACTTAGTGTATTATTGAATCTTATCAAATAAACCTATTATACATAGTAATAAAAAGCTAATAAAAAAGCTAATAAAAAAGCTAATAAAAAAGCTAATCCAAAAAAGTAATAAAAAGGATTAAATAAAATAACTCACAGGCAAAAAAAGAAGGTTCTCTACTTTATGGAGGGCCTTCTTCTACTTCTAATTCTAAACGATTATAAATTGCTCCAACACCCTTGTACCAGTTTTGGTCTTCAGCATAACGTCGATTTATCCATTTAAAAGGGTCTTTACCAACGGGTCTGTCTTTAGACAGATTAATTACAGTACGGGCAGCTATTCTAGAAGTATCGACAATGTCGGTATTATAATGCTGCCAGCTATAAAAAACATTGAAGGGGTTATTAGCTATTTCTGTTGCTCTAGGGTGATCCTTGGGAACAAATCCTTGTTCGTGGCCTGCAATAGCAAACAAAACTAAGGGGTTCAATTGAAATTCTTCAGCAGTACTTATTATTGCAGAAAAATAAGGTTCTTCTTCAAGAATAGAATTTCTACTATTTAAATAAGCCTTTAATTTATCTTCGTTAATATCTCGGTACTGAAAAACAGCAGGAAAAACGGGATATTCGTAGGATATAGGTAAATCTAAAAAGATAACTGCCGGTTCTTTTGGTTTCATTTCTTTAGGAAAAAAGAAGGATACTGCAAGAAGTATTGCCAGAAGCGGAATCAGTAATAGTTTTTGTTTTGTTAGCTGTAATTTTTTATTTAAGTGTAAACATTTATCTTTTATATGATCTATTACTTCTTTTATTCGAAGATCTGCTACTATTAACTTAAATTTACTTGTAAGGACTCCTAACACTTCTTTTATTTCTTCAATCTTAATTAAATTAATGAAGTTATCCTTAGTAGTTTTATCTTCCGTTACTTCTTCCCTAACAACTGTGAAATCATCGCTGTTCTTATTTTCAATTATCTTATCTTCTACTATCTCATTTTTAATTAAATCATCTTTAACTATCTTACCTTTAATTTCATCGGGAGTGGCATCTTCTTCGGTCTTATTAGGGGTTTGGATCTCTTTTATTGTAGTTTCTTTTTGGAGGATCTTTACTGTTTGTTGGTATTCCAACATGTCTTCTAGGGCTATAGGGTTAGAAATATGGCCATTTACCCAATGACACAACCCTTCTATGTAATCTGTTTCTTCTATGTCAAGAGAGAGGGCGGTTTCAAGGACATCACTTAAAAATAGACCTTCTTCTTTTGTTAGTAGTGAGCCAGTAATAATCTGTTTTAATAGGGCTTGCTGATGACTTTGCGGTAGGCCCTCTAGATGCTGACTAATAATTGACCGAATGCTAGTAGCCAAGGCAATAGCCCGTTTTCTTTGATCGTATTCAGGGTGATTATGCTTAATATAAAGCCTTAAGCCTACAAGATCAACCTTTTGCAAAACTTTAATTTTCTTCAGTTCTTCTGAGAAATGCTTCAAGTCATCACCCCCTAATCCAATAAAACACCTCTAATCTATATCCATTATATCCTAAAACGAAAGGATTGACTATCTACTGCAAATGGAGGAAGAATGTGGAATAATCTCTTCATTTAAAAATATCCTCTTTATTGTAAAGGGGTGGTTGTTTACTGTATAATAATTAGTAGAGCTGAATTTTCTTAAATCAAAACAAAGGGTAGGGAAGCTTATGGAGCATTTACGAATCAAGCCAAAGGATACGCCTATTTTATTAATGATGATAGTCTCTTTTATTTTAATTTGTATATTATTAAATATATCTTTGCTCTTTGGATTTTTAGGGAGCATTTCATTAACCTCTTACATTCTAATCAAGAGGGGAATGGGTGTAAAAAAGTTAAAGGAGCTAATTTGTGAAGGTATATTAGAATGTAAAACTATCTATTTACTAATTTTGCTGATAGGGGCTACTGTATCGGTCTGGTTGTCTTCGGGCGTTGTACCGACCATGATCTTTTATGGACTCGAATATATGAGGGGAATGAACTTTTTATTAGCAGCCTTTTTGATTACCTCATTAATGGCAGTTTTTATGGGAACAGCAATCGGAACAATTAGTACAATCGGGTTGGCTTTGTTGGGGATCGGAAGGGGCTTTGGTATACCAGCCCATATTTTGTTAGGGGCAGTTATTTCGGGAGCCTTCATTGCTGATAAAATTTCACCAATATCTGGTTTGCTAAATTTAACTTTGGAAGCTACAAAACTGAAGTATCAAGATGCCTTTAAGGCCATGATCATAACCCTAATACCAACCATGTTAGTTACTTCACTTGTATATTATTATATAGGTAGAAATTATATCGTTTCTTTAAATTCCCCAAGTATTGGAGAATATCAAGAGGCAATTTTAGGTGGGTTTTATATTTCGCCGTGGTTATTTCTTTTACCTGTTGGCATTTTAAGTTTATCAATATTAGGATTTAAAACCATTAAAACAATTTCCCTTGGTTTAGTTGGAGGAATTGTGGTTAGTGTTTTTTTGCAGAAGGTGGCCTTTGCTTCGGTTTTACATGCTATGTTTTGGGGATTTAAAGGAACGACAGAATCTCAACAACTAAATGATATTTTAGTGAGCGGTGGAGTAGTTTCTATGATAGAGGTGGTTTTAATTGTGGCAGGAGCCGTCTGTTTAAGTAGTCTGTTGGAAAGTTCGGGATTAATCAAACCAATGATTAGTAAAACAATAGCTTCAATTAAAACTGAAGGGCAGTTGATCTTTAAAACAGGACTAATTAGTAGTATCTTAACTATTGTTACTTGTGATCAATCCGTTGGAATTATCCTCCCAGGCAGGCTGTTTAAAGAAAAGTATGAGGAATTTGGGGTAGAAGCGACAACCCTTGCTAGGACAATTTCAGATACTGGAACAATTATTGCTCCAATAATACCCTGGAATGTTAATGCCCTAATTATAGGAATGATCTCTGGTATATCAGCAGTTGCCTATGGGCCGTATGCTATATTATGTTATATTGCTCCAGTAATTTCATTAATATCACTCTATTTATTTAAAGGTAAAAAATACCATAGGTTTAGGTCTAACCCTAATGTTCATAACCTTGAATAATGACTTAAAGAAAGGGAGAATACAGTAATGATGCTAATCAATTCAGTAAAGACAGGTTTAAAAAAAGGTTTTGAGACGACTTGGATGTTGGCAAAAATAATTATTCCAGTTTATTTTGTAGTAACATTTCTGAAATATACTCCCATTATAGATGGGATTGCCGTTATTTTTAGACCTGTAATGGCTATATTCAACCTTCCGGGAGAGGCAGCTATAATACTAGTTTTAGGAAATGTTTTAAATCTATATGCAGCCATAGGTGCGATTACTGCTATAGAGTTAACATCTCTAGAGATTACAACGATTGCAATGATGCTTTCCTTCTCCCACTCCTTATTGGTAGAAACAGCGGTGTCTAAGAAGCTGGGAATTAGCGGACTACAGGTCATTTTAATTAGAATTGGTTTAGCAGTTATATCGGGTATGATTATAGGAAGGATTGGTGCATTGATATGATAGAAATTTTAAAGGAAGCAACAATTGGTAGCATTGAATCTGTTTACTCAATCGCTATTATCATTATTCCTATCATGCTAATTCTTCAAATTTTAAAGGACTATAAGATTTTAGATAAAATTACTGGGCCTTTTCATTTTTTAGCAAAGCTATTTAAAACCTCTAATGAAACAGTCTTGCCACTTTTGGTGGGGATTATTTTTGGTTTATCCTATGGGGCTGGCGTAATTATACAGAGTGCTAAGGAAGGAAACCTTAATAAGCGGGATCTTTTTCTCATTACAGTATTTTTAGCTACTTGCCATGCTGTTTTCGAAGATACCTTGTTATTTGTAGCAGTTGGAGCCAATGGGTACCTGCTCTTAGGGACTAGATTAGTAGCCGCCTTCGTCTTAACCTATATTTTATCTAGAAAACTATCTTTAAATAATTTTAAAGAGGAAACCATTGATGAAGTTGATCAAAGTATATAAATAACCAATACTGATTACGCAATCTAAAGTAATGAAAATAAAAAAACAGCTTCCCTTCTTTCTATAATTAAGTGAACCCTAAGTTATGTTAAGGACATTTTAAAAAGAGGTAGGCTGTTTTTTTAGATTAGATACATTTTTTTATTTAGTAATGAACCCGTACTAACCAGAATTTAATTCCGTTGGTATTCCAACCAATATCGAAGGGGGTTCTGTGTCGGTCGGCATTATGAGAATTAACTAGGGGAAATCCTTTTGAATCTGTACCTGTTACAACGGAGATATGAACTACTTCTCCTTTTTTTTCATAGGCTACATAGTCTCCCGGTAATAGCTTATATGATTCTTTTAAAACTTGTTCATAGCTACCCCTTATAATAACCGAAGCTCTGCCACTATTAACCATATAATTGTTAAAGGCATGGGCATTAAGCCATGATCTGCTACCAGCTCCCCGCTCATAATTCCAAGTACGATTTTTCTTGAAGCCACCACCTTCAAATAAAATTTGAGATGCAAAATTAGCACAATCACCCCCTAGAGGGTTATAATCTCGATACTTAGTGTTATATTGAAAGCCATATTCAGGTAGGCTTGCTGCTCCAGAATACTTGTCGGCATAGGCTACAGCATTAACCCTTCTTTCATTGAGTTCTGAAAAGTCCTTTTCTTTACCATCTAGAATAATCCCATTGATGGTGGCTATTTTTTCTTCACTTAAGGAATTAAATGTAACCATGAAGGGATCGGCATACCATTCCTTGATAATAACCCAGTCCTCTTTCATTGGAGAGATATCAATCGTATGATAGCTACCTAATCTAAAAGAGTTAATAGTTTCTGGTTCATCGGTATAGGTATAGATGTATTCTGTATTTACCAGCATATAAACACTATAGCCTTCGCCCTTTTCTTTTCCGCTTTTTACAACAACTTGCGAGTTAATCTTCTTAAACTCCACAGATTGTTGATGAGACCATTTTTGTATGTTATTCATTTTTCTTTCTTCGTATTCAAAGGCCCATAGACTATTTCTAATTTCTTTATTATAAAGATTACTAATGGTGTCAATATCCATATCTAAATAGGCCTGATTTCGAATATTTAAAATTTCTTCTATTTTATTTGTAAGTTGCATCTTTAAATCTTCATTGATGGAGACTTCAGCAGTAAGATAATAATTTCTCCAATAAATGAAGCCAAGTCCCAAACTTAGAATAAGTAAAAAAACAAGAGTCATTATGATCAATTTAATTTTCTTTAATTTAACTAATATAAACATTTATAACCCTCCTTAAAATCCCCATAGAGTATATGTTAAAGACACTATGTACTATTACTTTTAAATGGTAAGAGCACTGGTTTTTTGGGTATAATTCAATTTAAAGTAGGAAACGTTATAAAACACTACTAATATAACACCGATAGAGGAGAGGATCATTTAGATGAAGGATTACAAGTGTACCGTTTGTGGTTATGTTTATAGACCAGCCAAAGGAGATTGGACCCATGATATTAAAGCAAATACCAGTTTTGATGAACTACCCGATGACTGGAAATGCCCTACATGTAATCAACCAAAGATGGCATTTATTGAAAAAGAATAAATAAAAAAGAATAAATAAAAAAGAATAAATAAAAAGAATAAATAAAAAAGAATAAATAAAAAAGAATAAATAAAAAAGAATAAATAAAAAAGAATAGGATCATAACAGCAACAGAAGGGTTAAATTAATCTGTTGCTGTTATGATCTTGGTGTTAGTAGACCTAGTTTAAAATTTCATTTTAGTTTTCATTTTAGGTTAGTTTATGTTTATTATTTAAATAATCTGCGTTGAATGAAAAACTAAATTCCAGTTACACGGAAGTTACTCTTTTATGCAGGATTAACTTCCTTTTTTGACCCTTATCAAAAGGCTAATTTTAGTCTATACTTATATTACAGGCATTAACCAATAGACTTTTATGCATGACCAAGAGGCATCTGAAAATAGTGTGCGAGACTAAATTCCACATGCCTTCGTGTAAGACTAACTTCTATACAGTGAAATCTGCCTGTGCGACATCTATTTTATTTAAGTAGTTCTGGTTTCAAAGTCACTTCATCAGGTTCTATTTCTATCAATTTTAAATACTTATGAAGTTCTTGATCCAGAAGAAGAGTAGACAGTTTATAAGGCGTACAGCCATTTAGACTGTCTCTTGCTTCGCTATTGATATGATTCTGCAGTAATGTTATAGCTTCCTGGCTCAATAGGTCAAAAGATTTTCCTT
>NZ_JHYF01000012.1 GCF_000621485.1 Alkaliphilus transvaalensis ATCC 700919 | reverse complement strand
TTCTACTGTATTTCTTAAGTTGTCGAGTTTTTTTGATAATGCTTCGATTTTTTTGTAATCAACTTTTTGTCCCATTCCCTCACCTACCCACTCTTTATATTTGTTATTTTACTAAATTCATTAAATACAGCTATTTCTTTTTTAAGTTTACATTATATTATGGATCGATAAATTATGGATTGATTTTCCATTGTAAATATTACTATTAATATATATTTTTTACAACAAGATTAAAATAGTACTAGGGACCTACTTTTTGCATAGAAAAGCACCTCAAATCAAAACATCGATTTGAGGTGCTGCATTTTATAAATTAACTTATCTTTTATTCGCCACATTTAGACGGTTCATGGCCTTCTTAAGGGCAATTTCTGCTCTAATTGTATCTACTTCTGGAGCGTCTTTTCCTAAACGACTTTCCGCTCTATTTTTTGATTCTTCTGCCCGTTTTACATCAATTTCTTCTGGCCACTCTGCAGTATCGGTGATAATTACAGTCTTTTCACGATCTACATGGACAAAGCCTCCAGCAATTGCTGCTTCACGGGTAGTACCATCACTCATTATTTTTAATTTTCCGATGGCTAGGGGTGTTACCAATGGTATATGGTTTTTAAGTATACCAAGATCCCCTTCTGTTGTTCTTAAAACTACCATCTCTATCTCTTCGTCTAAAAAAGTCCTTGTGGGGGTTATTATTTGGAGATGAAACTTTGAAGGCATCTCGTCACCTACTTCCCTTTAGCCTTTTCAATCGCCTCTTCTATTGTTCCTACATATAAGAAGGCACTTTCTGGAAGATCATCATGCTTACCTTCCAAAATCTCCTTAAATCCACGGATTGTTTCAGATAATGGTACGTACTTACCTGCCATCCCAGTAAATTGCTCTGCAACGTGGAAAGGCTGAGATAAGAATCTTTGCATCTTTCTTGCACGGGCAACAGTTAATTTATCTTCATCTGATAATTCGTCCATACCAAGAATTGCAATAATATCTTGAAGTTCTTTATATCTTTGAAGTACCTGTTGCACACCCCTTGCAACTGCATAATGCTCTTCCCCAACAACAATAGGGTCTAGGATTCTTGAATTGGAATCCAGTGGATCAACTGCAGGGTAAATACCTAATTCTGCAATTTGTCTTGATAGAACCGTTGTTGCATCAAGATGGGCAAAGGTTGTTGCTGGTGCTGGGTCAGTTAAGTCATCGGCTGGTACATAAACCGCTTGTACCGATGTGATAGAACCCTTCTTAGTTGAGGTAATACGCTCTTGTAGGGCTCCCATCTCTGTTGCTAATGTTGGTTGGTAACCAACGGCACTAGGCATACGACCTAATAGGGCTGAAACCTCACTACCTGCTTGGGTAAAACGGAATATATTATCAACGAATAGAAGTACGTCTTGTCCTTCTTGATCTCTAAAATATTCAGCCATCGTTAATCCTGTTAACGCAACCCTCATTCTTGCTCCTGGTGGCTCATTCATCTGACCATAAACTAGAGTTGTTTTATCAATAACTCCTGAATCGATCATTTCATGATAAAGGTCATTACCTTCTCTTGTACGCTCACCAACCCCTGCAAATACCGATAAACCACCGTGCTCTTTTGCGATGTTGTTGATAAGCTCCATGATTAATACTGTTTTACCTACACCTGCACCACCGAAAAGACCGATCTTACCACCCTTGGCATAGGGAGCAATTAAGTCTACTACTTTAATACCTGTTTCAAAGATTTCTGTAGATGTTTCTTGCTCATCGAAGGATGGGGCTTGTCTATGGATTGGTGATTTAGCTTTCGCTTGTACTGGTTCTTTTTCGTCTACCACTTCTCCCAGTACATTAAATATTCTACCAAGGGTCTCTCTTCCTACAGGTACTGATATTGGACTACCTGTATCGAAGGCATCTGCGCCTCTAACTAAACCGTCAGTAGAGCTCATGGCAACGCATCTTACAATTTCGTCCCCGATATGTTGAGCAACTTCAACGGTTACTTTAGTACTGTTTTCGCCAATTACTTCAATAGCGTTTAATAGAGCCGGCAGATTATCTCTGTCAAATCGTATATCTAAAACGGGCCCGATAATTTGGACCACTTTACCGACATTTCCAGCCATCTATTTACCTCCCTTAGAAAAAGAATAAATGTTAATAATAATAACCTTCATTCATTCTTCATTATTGTTTAATAATCAATTATGTTATTTAAGAGCTTCAGCTCCACCAACAATCTCTGCAATTTCTTGAGTGATGGAGGCTTGTCTTGCCCTGTTGTATTTTAACTTAAGACTTCCAATCATTTCTTCAGCATTATCAGTAGCACTTTCCATTGCGACTCTTCTAGCCGCCTGCTCACTGGTTGAAGCTTCAACTAAAGCGCCAAAAACCATACTGTCAATGTACTTAGGAACTAGGTAACCTAATACAGCCTCTGGAGATGGTTCGTAAGCAATCATTGTCTTACTTTCCCTTTTTCCTCCCTCTACTGACATATCAAGAGGTAATAATCTCTTCACTGATGGTTTTTGATTAATAGTAGTGATAAATTCTGTATAAACTAAATATACTTCATCCACCATTTCTTGCTTGTAAAGTTCTAGAGCTAGTCTACTGATTTCTTGTGCCTTAGAAAAAGATGGGGTCTCAGAAAGATGAGTAAATTCTCCATCTAAGTCAAAGTGACGTTTCTTAAAGAAATCTCTACCTTTAGAACCAACTGCAATGATAGATTTATTCGGTTTTTCCTTCATATGTTGGTTAACTAGTTTAATAATATTTGAATTATAACCACCACATAAACCTCTATCTGCAGTAATCACAATGTAGGCAGTTTTCTTAACCTCTCTCTGGGTTAAAAATTCATGTCTAATGCCATTGGTATTAACTAAAATCCCTTGGATGGTCTCCTCCATTGTGTTGAAATAAGGTTTTGTTTTCTCCATCTGCTCTTTAGCTTTTCTAAGCTTTGCTGAAGAAACCAGTTCCATTGCCTTTGTAATTTGCTTTGTACTGTTAACACTTTTAATACGTCTTTTTATATCACGCATTCCAAGTCCCAAAATTTCACCTCCCGGTTAAAGCGGGTAACTTTATTATTACATTTCGGATTTAAATTGCTTTTTAAATTCTTCAATAGCTACTTTAAGCTTGTCTTCAAATTCTCCTTCAAGCTTACCAGTGGTAATAATTGTATTACCAACTTCAGGATAAGTATTTTTCATATATTCTAAGAATTGTTCTTCGAATTCACGGATCTTATCAATTTCAATATCCGATAAGTACTTGTTGGTTACAGCATAAATAATCATAACCTGCTCTTCAACTGGCACTGGACGGTATTGTGGTTGCTTTAAGATTTCAACGATTCTTTCCCCTTGAGCTAATTTCTCTTGGGTTTCCTTATCTAAGTCAGAACCGAATTGAGCAAAGGCAGCTAATTCTCTATATTGAGCAAGCTCTAATCTTAGCTTTCCTGAAACCTGCTTCATCGCCTTAATTTGTGCAGAACCACCAACACGGGATACTGAAATTCCAGGGTTTACCGCTGGACGAATACCCGAGTGGAATAATTCCGACTCTAAGAAAATCTGACCATCTGTGATGGAGATTACATTTGTAGGAATATAAGCCGAAACGTCCCCAGCTTGGGTCTCAATTAGCGGTAACGCCGTTAATGATCCTCCACCCATAGCATCACTTAGTTTAGCCGCTCTTTCCAGTAATCTACTATGTAGGTAGAATACGTCTCCTGGGTAGGCCTCACGCCCTGGAGGACGTCTTAATAGTAATGACATTGCACGATATGCAACGGCATGCTTAGATAAGTCATCATAGATGATTAAGACATGCTTACCATTTTCCATAAATTCTTCACCCATGGCACAACCTGCGTAGGGAGCGATATATTGTAATGGTGCCAATTCACTTGCAGAGGCCGATACAATAATTGTATAGTCCATAGCACCATTCTTTTCTAATGTATCATAGATTTGAGCAACTGTAGACTTCTTTTGTCCAATTGCAACATAGATACAAATTACATCTGTATTCTTTTGATTAATGATGGTATCAATAGCAATGGCTGTTTTACCAGTTTGTCTGTCTCCGATAATTAACTCCCTTTGTCCTCTACCGATTGGAATCATAGAGTCAATCGCTTTAATACCTGTTTGTAGTGGCTCATGTACAGACTTTCTTTTAATAATTCCTGGTGCAACCTTTTCGATTTCACGGAATTTGTCAGTTTGAATAGAACCTTTACCATCAATTGGTTGACCTAGGGAATTAACTACCCTACCAAGTAATGCATCTCCAACGGGAACTTCAACGATTCTTTGGGTACGTTTAACCAAGTCCCCTTCTTTGATATAATCATCTGAACCTAAAAGTACGCAACCAACATTGTCTTCCTCTAGATTTAATGCCATACCATATACATTACCAGGGAATTCCAATAACTCACCAGCCATACATTTTTCTAGACCATGAATCCTTGCAATTCCGTCACCAACCTGAATCACAGTTCCAACATCTTTTACTTCTAATTTATTTTCATATCGTTTAATTTGCTCTTGTATAATTGAGCTTATCTCTTCTGGTCTGAGATTCACGTCATATCACCCCTATCCTATACTATGATTTGTGATAATTGTTCCTGCATTTGAGCTAATCGATTTTTAATTGTTCCATCGATGACCTTGTCACCTAATTTAATTAAAACACCACCGATAATCTCATGGTTTATTTCATTTTTAAGTGTTACATTCTTACCTGAAGTGGCAGATAGCTTCTCTTGAAGTCGAAGAACATCTTCTCTAGACATTGGTGTAGCTGTAATTGCTGTTGCTTCGACTATGTTTTGAGCTGAATCTACCATTGATTTATATTCATGAATAATTTCTTGAATATAATTTAACCTTCTCTTATCTACTAAGATATATAGAAAGTTTAAAACCTCTTGACTGATTTTCCCTTGGAAAATCGTTGTAAGAATATTTTTTTTCTCTTGTGCTTGGATGAGCGGAGATTTTAACAACTGATCAAAATTAGGATTAGTTGTTAATGCCTCTAATAATGTCAGTAGCTCTTCCTTAAAGAGTTGTTCTTTTCTAATTGGAAGGGCAACTTCAAATAGCGCTCCAGCATACCTTTTAGCTACTAGTTCTGCCATTTTGCTTCCCCTACCTCGTCGATAAATTCTTTAATCATCGCATCATGTTGCTTTGCGTCTAGTTCTTTTTCAACTATTTTAGAAGCCGCCATAATTACCAACTCAGACATCTGATCCTTTAATTCGTTAAGGGCTCTTTGTCTTTCTCTAGCAATATCCTGGTTAGCCTTATCAATAATTTTCTGCGCTTCAGCTTCAGCCTTCTTGATGATTTCATCACCCCGTTGGTCTGCTCTTTTAGCTGCATCTTTTATCATTTCACTACGTTCTTCTTTAATTCCATCAAGCTTTTTAAGGTATTCAGTCTTTAATTGATCAGCTTCCATATTTTTAGCTTCTGCATCCTTAAGGGAAGTTTCAATTCCAATACGTCGATTTTCTAACATACTGGTAACAGGCTTAAATAGAAACCTTTTAAGGATTGTATAGAAAATAAGCAAGTTAACAATAGTGAATATAAAAGTCCATACGTCTATTCCTACTAATGGCACAATATTGCCTCCCTTCAAATAGTATTTAACAGATATTTCGGGGGAGCTTTGTCCCCCGAAGAAATATTATCCTAATAATCTAATTAAAGGATTAGCAAATAATAACATAATTGCAACGAAAAGACCGTAGATCCCTGTTGTCTCTGCTACTGCTTGCCCTAAAAGCATTGTTCTGATGATTTCCCCTTGAGCTTCTGGCTGTCTTCCAACTCCTTCAGCACCTTTACCAGCTGCATAACCTTGTCCAATTCCAGGTCCTATCCCTGCGATTACCGCTAAACCAGCACCAATAGCTGAAGCCGCCAATACTAAATCTCTTCCTGTAATTCCTTCCATAATATAACTCCTCCTTAAATTTTAATTTTTTAATTTTATTTTTAATAATTAAATTCTATTTAAAGAATAGAAAACAATTTAATGCAATTCTACCGCTAGTTAATTATTAATCCCAAGCCATAGAAATGAAAACCATTGAGAGCATTACAAATATAAATGATTGTAGGGCCCCCGAGAATAAATCAAAGTATGCATGAAAGAAAATTGGTATTCCCACCTGAAAAACTGGTGCAAATGTGATTCCTAGCATACCACTTAATGACCCTAATGCACCATAGAGTAGCGTTAGAATAATAGTACCAGCCACAACGTTTCCAAATAAACGGAAAGCTAATGAAATCGGTAAAGAGATTTCACTAATAATGTTTAGGGGCAGTAAAAAGGGCATTGGTTCTAAATAACCCTTTAAGTATGTCTTAGGACCTTTTTTAATTAAGCCTCCTCCTTGTATGATAAAGAACGTCATAATCGCTAAAGCAAAGGTGGCGTTTATATCAGCTGTAGGTGGTCTAAGCCCAACTAATCCTGCAAGGTTAGCAAATAGTAAATAGAGCATGATCGTCCCCATATAGGCACTGAAACCTTTTTTTGATTCACCCATATTATCACGGGTGAAATTATTAATCGTTTCTACATATAACTCCATCACATTTTGAATACCTCTAGGAATCTTCTCTAAGTTTCGACCTGTAATAATTGCAAGTATCGTTAATACTGCCATAATTCCCCATGTTACTACTACAGTCTCTGTTATAGGGATACCGTCGAAAAACGGTAAAGTAAAAAATATCCTTGCACCTTCCATAGATTATTTCTCCTCCTTTCTCTTAAAGATGTCTTTAAAAAAGCTTACTTTTAATATTTCATTCTTTATAATTACCCATTTAATGGAGAATAAACCTATTACAACTCCTATGATATTAATATGATTTTCTGTAGCAGCCATATAAAGTATGACCCCTGTTATACTATATCTAATTAAATAGTTTCTAACAGTATAGGTTTGAGCTTGTGGTGGTGGCAATTTAACAGCTTTAGATGCGGTTAAAAAGATTAACCTAAAATTTAAAACACTGGCGATTGCCCCAAAGACTAAACCAATTATAAAAGGTTTAGGTTCTGCCAATGCCACAAAACTTAAAACTGAAAGTATACCAATTAAGATGCCAACTCCTTTAATGATCTTAATTTGAGTCTGTTGAACTGACTCCATTTACTCACTTCCTTTTTTTAGGGATATTTTTAGTAGCTACCCTGAAAAGGTTTCCGAAGGCGCCTCCTATCCCTAATACAATAAATACCAAAAGCCATAGAGGCTCAGTATTGAAGCGACGATCCAACCATCGACCTAAAAATAGACCTACAAGGATTGGGGTCACCATCGAAATACCTAAATAAGTAATTAAAGCTACATTAGCTAAAGGGTGGTTCTTTTTCCCCATGTTTTCCTCCCGAAAAACTTTTTTATGTACTTACCATTATTTCCATTAATATAATAGCATGTTCTCCGTTAAAAAAATGTCAAAAACTGCATGTTCTCCGATGACTAAATTCATATTTTGCATACAACTTTCTATGCTATTTTTCTGGCTTACATACTGATATATAGCTATTAATTATCGTCATATAGTATTCGACACGACGCAACAAATTCCTTTTTTTAAATTTAATTTATTTTTAATTTATTTAGATTTGCCAATTAACGTTAATTATTTAACTAAATATGAATTTGAGCCTATTTAAAATTTCATAATTTTGAAATATTTGCTAATTTAAACTTGCAAAATAATTTAGCAATACTTCTACAATTCTTTCACTAGCTTTACCATCACCATAAGGATTTACTGCATTCGCCATCTTATCATAGGCAGATTGATCGGTTAATAATAAATTGACTTCCTTTACAATCTCCGCTTTATCTACCCCTACTACCTTGACGGTTCCAGCCTCTACAGCTTCTGGCCTTTCTGTTTCTGTTCTTACAACAAGTATTGGTTTTCCAAAGACTGGAGCCTCTTCTTGTATCCCTCCAGAGTCTGTTATAATTATATCAACTTTACTAATTAAATTTGCAAAGGCCTCATATTCCATTGGCTCAATTAAGTAGATTTTTTCATTCCCCCCTAATATTTCCTGTGCTAATTGTCTGATACTTGGGTTCATATGTACTGGGAAAATAACTTCTACTTCTGGGTTTTTTTCTGCAACTTCCTTCACCGCTTTAAAAATGTTTTCCATCGGTGTACCCCAATTTTCCCTTCGATGACATGTCATTAGTAATACTCTTTTTTCTTCATAGTTTATTTGGTTTAAAAGATCATCTTCAAAACGATAATCTTCTTTAACCACCTGTAATAATGCATCAATTACAGTATTACCTGTTATGTAAATTTCATCGCTTGATATTCCAGCTGCAATTAGGTTTTTATAGTTCCCCTCTGTAGGAGCAAAATGAAAATTAGCTAAAGTCCCTGCTAATCTTCTATTCATTTCTTCGGGATAAGGTGAATATATATTGCCACTTCTTAGGCCAGCCTCAACATGTCCTACTTTAATTTTTTGATAGAAGGCTGCCAATGCCCCAACAAAGGTGGTGGATGTATCGCCATGGACCAATACAACATCGGGCTTTGCGTCTATTAGCACTTCCTCTAAACCCTTTAAGACTCTAACCGTAATGTCTGAAATAGTTTGACCATGTTTCATTAGATTTAGATCATAATCGGGCTTAATATCAAATATTTCTAGTACCATATCTAGCATTTCTCTATGTTGAGCAGTTACACATACAATAGACTCTATTTTTTCCGCTTCTTCTAGCTTCTTAACCAATGGCGCCATCTTTATTGCTTCAGGCCTTGTTCCGAAGATCGACATTACCTTTAATTTTTTCATTTGTTCTCCTCCTCATTCTTCCCAATTAATAATATTTCCCTAAATTACCATTTAATACACTAGACATTGATTTTATCAACTTTCCATTAAATTTTCTGTTCTTTCTGTTGGCTATGTATTACCTAGGTTATGAATTAACATAAGTTATAAATTACCCATAAGTTTTATTGGTATGTATTTCCCTTTAATAAATCCTTCTTCGAAAATTAAAGGATGATTTTAGATGAAGAAACTAAATAATTACTATTTTATATGATAAAGATCTTAATTGCAACCAGACAAAAAGCCAACCTCCCTACGTTGACTTCCGTAAGAAGGTTGGCTGCTTATTAAACTATACATTTGCTTTTTCTTCACTTGTTTTCTTCATTAAGCCTATTCTATAGGCACCGTAGATTACAGCTAAAGCTACTGCTGCTAAAACCCCATAGGCACCCACTCTACTATTGGTGTCTGAAATAAATACAGCACTTCCACCTAAAATTGTACTAATAAAGTATAGTACTAAAACTGTTTGTCTTTGGGATAGCCCCTTATCTAGTAGTTTGTGATGTAAATGGCCTTTATCGGCTTCCATAATTGGTCTTCTATTTACTAGTCGTCTTGCAATGGCAAAGGCAGTATCAAATACTGGTACCCCAAGACAAAGTACAGGAATAGCTACTGCAATGGTAGTAGCACTCTTAATTACCCCTTCTACTGATACACAGGCCAACACAAAACCAATAAGTAATGCTCCTGTGTCCCCCATAAAAATCTTAGCGGGGTTAAAGTTATGGGGTAGAAAACCTAAGGTTCCACCAGCTAAAATTAATAATAATAGAGCTACTTGAGCTTGCCCATTTGAATAAGCTATAAAAGCTAAGGTAATAGAGGCTATAGATGAAACACCTGCCGCTAACCCATCTAACCCATCAATCAAATTAATTGCATTGGTGATTCCGACAATCCAAAAGAGGGTCATCGGTATGCTATAAGCACCTAAGGGTATTAGTCCTCTATTTAAAGGATTACTAAAATATTCAATTCTAACGCCACTGTAGATTACAATTGCTGCTGCAACAATTTGCCCTAATAATTTATATCTAGCCGATATGGGCTTTCGATCATCTAAAATTCCTATTATAGTAATTAAAGTAGCTCCAATTAAGACCCCAACAACCTCACTTTTCAAAGGTACCATTGATAGGGTTGTTACCATAAATGCAATGTAAATAGCTAACCCACCAAGACGTGGTGTTGGCACTTTATGAACTCTTCGATTATCTTTAGGCACATCAATAGCCCCTATTTTATGGGCCAATTTGATGGCATAGGGGGTTAATAAATAAGAGATAATCAAGGCTACGATAAAAGCTATAAAATATTTTTCCATAGTTTCACTCCTTGTTTAATCTGCTAGTCAATCCTCATCATACACCATTATTCAGTTGAAAACAATGTTTTTTAATACCTCTTTAATCGCATTTTACCAATTCTATCCCTGCTTCTTTAAGCATTTCTTCTGAAAAGGTATCGGGGTAATCCCCTTGATAAATTACAGTTTTGATCCCAGCATTAATAATAATTTTAGTACATAAGATACAGGGTTGATGGGTTACATATATTGTTGCCCCTTCAATTTTCACCCCATGTAGGGCCGCTTGAATAATTGCATTTTGCTCGGCATGGGTTCCACGGCATAACTCATGTCTTTCCCCAGATGGAATATTAAGTTGTTCCCTTAAACAGCCTGTCTCTTCACAGTGTCTAATTCCACTTGGTGCTCCATTATATCCACTTGATAAAATTCTTTTATCTTTAACGACTACTGCCCCTACTTGTCTTCTCAAGCAAGTGGAGCGTTTTTTTACGACTTCTGCCATCTCCATAAAGTATTGATTCCAAGAAAGGCGCATTCCCTCTCCCCCTAGTAGAAATTATAGTCTAATTATAGTCCAATAATCTCTATTGTAACACATATCCTTTTTAATGTTATAGATGTCACGAAAATTTAATATTAATAAAGACAAGAAATACGTTATTCTTTACCTTCTTTTTTTGATTCTAATGTTACTTTAATTAACTTAATTAATAGAAATAAAGCATATCCAATTACCCCTAGTGCAGCTAAATTTAATAACATAATTAAAAAGCCAAAATCTACTTTGATCATCCATATACCTCCCACCCATCGATACACAAAGCTATTATTTACAATTAAAGATATTTTTACCATCGGGTCTTAAAAAACAAACCAACCTAAAGTTTCCTTCAAAGTTGGTTTGCTTTCTCTTGTTTTACTTGTGTTACTTGTGTTACTTTTTTTATATTATTCCTTGTTTTATTTCTTGTTTTATTTCTTGATTTATTTCTTGTTTCAATTAATTACTTTGTTCCGAACAATCTGTCTCCTGCATCCCCTAAGCCTGGTACAATGTAGGCATGTTCATTTAATCTTTCATCTAGAGAAGCTAAATAAATATCTACGTCATCATGGACCTTTTGAACAGCCTCAACACCTTCTGGAGCTGCTAATAAACATACTAATTTAATATTAGTAGCGCCTCTATCCTTTAAGAATTTAATTGCCGCTACTGCAGAGCCCCCCGTTGCCAGCATTGGGTCAACCACAATTAAATCCCTTTCTTCTACATCAGTAGGTAGCTTGCAGTAATATTCTACTGGTTCTAAGGTTTCTGGATCTCTGTAAAGACCTACATGCCCTACCTTAGCAGCAGGCATTAACTCTAAAATACCATCTACCATTCCAAGACCCGCTCTTAAAATTGGTACAATACCCAGTTTCTTTCCGGCTAAAGCCTTAGACTTAGTTAAGCAAATTGGTGTTTCAACTTCAATTTCTTGTAAAGGTAGATCTCTTGTAATCTCGTATCCCATTAACATAGACATTTCCTTTACTAATTGTTTAAAATCTTTTGTACCTGTATTTTTATCCCTTAATAACGTTAATTTATGTTGTAGCAATGGATGATCTATTACAACTACTTTACCCACTTAAAATTCCTCCCTTTCATCTTCCTCTAATTTACTATCAGACTACTTATTATACTTTTTTTCAATATCTGTTATTAAATCTATCCTGCGTTGATGTCTACCGCCTTCATATTCCGTACCTAGCCATGTATCGACTATTTGAAGGGCTAACCCAACGCCTATAACTCTTCCACCTAAAGCTAAAACATTGGAATCATTATGTTGACGAGTAGCTGCTGCTGTAAAGCAGTCTCCAACTAAAGCACATCTAACACCAGGTATTTTATTAGCAGCAATGGAAATACCAACCCCAGTACCACATACCAAAATACCTCTATCGTATGTCCCTTTTGCGACTTCTTCTCCTACTGCTACTGCAAATTCAGGATAATCGCAAGAATCTGTTGTTTTTGTGCCAAAATCCTTTATGTCAAAACCTTTTGATTCTAAGTGGGTTTTGATAGCTTCCTTCATTTCGTAACCGCCATGATCGCTACCTAAAGCAATTCTCATTACTACACATCCCTTCCAATAAACTCTCAAACCTATATAATATTCTACAGAAATTTAAAAAATCCTTTATTATTTTTAATCTAAAAATAACTTTTTATTTATCTTTCTCTTATTTTTCTAATTTATCTAAGAGTTTACTTAAACATTGGTAAATCTCATCACTACATTTTCGATAAATCTCCAATGATTGTCCATAGGGGTCGGTAATATCTAAAGAATTGTCTCCAATGTATTCTTTCAAAGTATACACTTTATCTTCCATATAGGGTACTACTTGCAATATAGCCCTTTTATGGCCTATTGTCATGGTCAAAACCAGATCAGCCTCTTCTAGCAAGTCTTGGCTCAAAGGAGAAGATCGGTGTTCCTCTAAAGATAGTCCCCTTTCCTCCATCACAATAATTGCATGGGAAGAAGCCCGATCCCCTTCAACCGCATAAGTACCTGCAGAGCTTACAAAAATATCTTTTAGGTGATCAGTCCTTTCCTCTAAAAGCCTTTTTAATAGTGCCTCTGCCATGCTACTTCTACAGGTGTTTCCTGTACATACCAATAATATTTTTTTCATACTACCACCTTCTTATATCAATATTAAATTATATCGCCTCAATTAAACGATACCCTGCTGCCTTAAGTAGTCTATTCATGATTGCTTTTCCTAAGCCTGTTTCTTCAATTGCTTCTGTAAAGATTACCTCAACATTAGTCTCGTCAAACTCTCGTAGAATTGTAAATAGGTTTGAAGCTATTTCATTTACATCATTTCTACGACCAATAGATTTAACCAAACCACCTGAGTATTGGGCCTTAGTTTCTTCTGTAGAAATGATCCCTGCATTTTTACCTTCTGCTGTTAGTTCTGCCACCAGTCCATTGATTTTTGCAATAACACCTTCATCACTACCCTTAACAATCACTACATCAGCCTTTGGAGCATAATGGGTATACTTCATTCCAGGTGATCTAGGCACTAAATCTTGATGATCTTTTTCGAGGGCTGGGTCAGTGGAAACTACAGCAATGACCTGCTCTAACATCTCTTTTGTAATCCCACCAGGTCTCAAAATAACGGGAGGCTCGACGGTTATATCTAATACAGTGGATTCTAAACCTACATTACTACTGCCCCCCGAAATAATGGCATCTACCCTTGCCGATAAGTCTTCAATTACATGTTCTGCCTTTGTAGGACTTGGTTTTCCCGAACGATTGGCACTAGGGGCAGCGATAGGTACTCCCGAAGCTTCAATAAGGCCTCTAGCAATAGGATGCTCTGGCATACGTATTGCAACTGTATCTAAACCAGCTGTAATCTCCCTTGGTATCACTTCGCTCTTTTCCATGACTAGAGTTAGGGGCCCTGGCCAAAATGTTTTCATTAACTTAAATCCCACTTCTGGAATTTCTTTAACTAAAGGCTTTACCTCGTCAATTGATGCTACATGCAAAATCAAAGGGTTATCGGAGGGCCTTCCCTTGGCTTCATAAATCTTCTTAATGGAGAAGGGATCTAGCCCATTGGCTCCCAAGCCATAAACGGTTTCTGTTGGAAAAGCCACCGTTCCACCTTTTTTAATGATTTCACTACATTCCTTTATTTTAGCTTCTTCTTCTAAATTTCCTTCTTCTAGTTTAGAAGGGTCTATTTCTATAATCTTTGTGTTGATCAATTAAGTACACCCCTTTTTAACGCTTCTCTCATAAATTCTCTTGCAATAGGTGCTGCAGCGGCTCCTCCTGTTTTCCCCTCCTGCTCTAGGATAACTGCAACCACAACTTGTGGATTATCAGCAGGAGCAAAGCCTACAAACCATGCATGACTTTCACCAGTAACATTTTCTGCTGTACCTGTTTTCCCTGCTACCTGAACTCCCGAAATTCTTGCATTACGGCCTGTTCCTTCATTGACCGCCGCCACCATCATATTTTTTACCTCGTTGGCTATCGCTGCATCTAATACTTTCCTAGATATAATTGGTGTTCCTTCTAGCAATCTTCCTTCTGGAGTTTCTATTTCCCTTAAAATTCGTGGCTCCATCATATAACCGTCATTGGCAAAAGCACCAGTAATTAAGGCCATATGAAGGGGGGAAATCATTAATTTGCCTTGTCCAATGGAAACTGCCGCTAGTTCAGTAGCTTCCATACTTCCAGAGTAGGGGAATCGACTTCTTGCCATAGGGAGATCACCACCAATGGCTTCACCTACATAAAATCTTTTAACTATTTCCATTACTCTTCGATCTCCAAGTTCTTGGGCCATTCTTGCAAAATTTGTGTTACAGGAAACCACTAAAGAATCTCTTAAATTTAGGTTCCCGTGGGCGGTTCCACCATAGTCTCTTAGGGTATACCCATCTATTGTAATGCTTCCTGTACATTCATATTGAGGGTCTATATCTCCTGCCTCTAATATAGCTGCTGTCATAACAATCTTAAAGGTTGACCCAGGAGGATATAATCCTGAAGTACCTCTATTTAATAAAGGACTGGCCTCATCATTAATTAAATTAGTCCAATCGTCAGCTAAATTATTTGGGTTAAAGTCTGGTTTACTTACCATTGCTAAAATATCTCCAGTTTTAGGGTCTATAGCCACAATTGAACCAGTTTTACCCCGCAACAAACTTTCTGCCGTTACCTGCAGTTGATGGTTTAAGGTAAGATATAGATGATTTCCCTTCACTTTATCGCTGGTAATTCGTTCAACGATTCTAGCCACACTTCTGCCAGTAGATGCACCCATCAGTTCTTCATTAAAGAAGGCCTCTACCCCTGCTCTCCCATACTGTCTACTACTATAGCCCACTAAATGACTATAAGTTCTGTTATGGGGATATGAGCGGGTTGTGCCATCATCTAGCTCGTAGGTTTCTGCTATAACAACACCATTTCTATCATAGATATTTCCTCTAACAGTAAACTCTTCCCGTTGCCATTGTCTTCTATTATAGGGATTTGTAACAATGTTCCCCGCCTGAAAGATTTGAAAGTAGGTTAGGTAGATAATGATACTTAAAAATAAAAGGCATACAAATATAATCAAATGAATAATCTTCTTATTATTCTCCTCCAACTTCTACGATCTCCTCTCCCTCTAAGGATTTTTTAGAAAGGGCTTGCAAGATACCAAAGGCAATAAAGCCTGTAGTCATGGCACTTCCGCCATAACTAATAAAGGGCAGTGTAATCCCTGTTAATGGAATCAGCTTAATGACTCCTCCGATGATTATAAAGGTCTGATAAGAATAGGTCAAGGTTATTCCTAGGGCAACAATTCTTTTAAAGGGCTCTTGAATCGTTAGGCTAATCTTAAATCCTCGGTAATTTAGAATAAAGTAAAGAAGAACAACAGCCATCCCTCCAAAGATCCCTAATTCTTCACAAATGGCAGAAAAAATAAAATCGGTATGAACCTCTGGAATAAAATCTGGCGACCCTAAACCTAAGCCCACACCAAAAAAGCCACCCGTACCAATGGCAAAAAGAGATTGAGTAATTTGATAGCCTCTACCCGCAATATCCTTCCAAGGATTAAGCCAAGCCTCAAACCGAACCTGTACATGGGTCATAGTAAAATAACTGACAATTAATATCAGTATTACAAATAAAAAATTTAGATAAAAGAGCTTTTTCTCTTTATGATAAACATAGTAAATACTAATGAAGATTCCATAAAAAAGCATTGCCATTCCCATATCCCTTTGAAGGGCTAAGAAAATAATATGTAGGTAAATTAGCCCCACAAAAACATATTCATTCTTAAATTTTTCAGGATATTTAAAATAGGATGCAATAAAAAAGATGTAGATTAACTTTATTATTTCTGCCGGTTGAAAGGTGAAATTACCTATTCTAATCCAGTTGGTGGCACCCTTGACAGCCGTCCCTAGGGTAAAGGTCAAGATAAACAATAAGATACCTCCAGCTATATAGAAATAGCCATAGTCCTCCCATCTTTTAATCCAATTGAAGATAAGGTAGGCGAGAAAATAAAGCAGGACTCCGACCCCATACCATGTTATTTGTCTAAAGCCATAGTAAGGATTTAGTCGGTAAAGCATAATGACACCTAAACTTGATAGCACAGAAAGGATTAAGAAAATATATTGATCTCCCATCTTTCTTTTTACAATAATCAAGTTGGCAATTACCATCAATATGGTTAAGGCAGCCCCTGCTATAGGAATGCTAATGTCATAGGGTTCTACATGTAAGTAAAGGAGTCCAAAAAAAAGAATATTAATAAAAATTAGTATATTAATCGGTCTACCTAAAATCATTCTTTTAACCATAGAATTAGTCCACCTCTTTTACAAATAGAAACTCCACTTGCCCAATTCCGATACGGTCTCCATTTTTTAGTTTCGTTACATCATGGATCTTCTCGCTGTTTAGATAGGTTCCATTAACACTCCCCAGATCCTCTAAAAAATATACTTCTTCATCTTCTACTATTTTGGCGTGGCTAGATGATATGTACTTGTCCAAAATTTGTATGTCATTATCTTTATTTCGTCCTATGGTTGTTTCAATCTCTAAGTCATAAAATTCTCTAATGTCAAAGTCAAGGCGGTCTATTCGATTAATCAGCTTTAAGTATGCCCCCGCTTGACCTTTTTTCCCCCGATTATGGATCACTTGAATATCTAGATAAATTAAACGAATGATACTGTAAATAAAGTAATAGATCATCCCAATAAAAATATAACGGACTATCCAAGAAAGGATTTGAAACATGGAAGATCACCTTCTACTTTCCACTTAGTTATTTATCTTATTTTATACAAAAATCAGCAATTTAACAATATTTCTAGAACCTTTTTGTTATTAATATTCCTAACATAAAACCTAAAATAGCAAAATAGGTGGAAGTTTTCCCACGATGAAGCTCTTTTCCCCTAGGCAAAAGTTCTCCAAAAGTTATATATAACATTGTTCCCCCTGCAAAGGCAAGACATACCCCAATAAACCCAAAGGCATATTTCCCTACTAAAGCTCCTAGATATGCTCCTAATCCCATTGGTGCCCCAGCAACAAGCGTTAATAGAAAGGCCTTCATTCGAGAGACGCCTCCTACCCTCATGGGGGTTACCATCGCCAAGCCTTCTGGCATATTATGGAGGGCAATAACTATTGCTAAGCCCACCCCTAGTTTTTGTTGAGCAACAAAACCAGAACCAATAGCAAGGCCTTCTGGAAAGTTATGAAGGGCAATGCCTACGCCCAAAAGGACTCCTGTTTTTACATAACCTTTGGCATCTTTTCTACCGCTAATTCTATTAATACGAGAAATAAGACCATCTAGAAAGGATGCAACTACAGCCCCAACTCCTAAACCCACTACTGCAGCTATAGTTCCCCCTAACATAAAGGCTTCTGGTAATAATTCAAAGGTAACGATAGCAATCATCAATCCACTGGATAAACCAATAATTGCACTTAAAAAACGTTTAGAAGGGTTTCTTAAGACAAAAGCCATCGAACCTCCTATACCAGTTCCAATAATGCCAACAAAAAAACCAATCATGGTAGTTCTTAATATATCCCCCAACAGACTCCCCCCTAAATTAAACAATGGTTATCTTTCTAAAAAATCTACCCTTGTAAATATATTCTTCAACAACGGCAATTATAATAGAAAAAGACCACCATCTAACTTAAAAGTTGATAAATTTAAAAGTACTGGTTTACTTTTTCCCCCCTTAAAACATTCTTAAATATTTGAGGATATAAATCTAAAAAAACCTCCCACCACAGTTTAAACTATAGTAGGAGGTTACATTTTTCTTTATGCTTGGTTTACTTGTTTTAATTTTTCAGCTTGATCGGAAGTAATTAAAGCCTCAATCATTTCTTCAATTTCACCTTCTAAGAAGGAATCAAGCTTATATAATGTTACGTTAATACGATGGTCAGTAATTCTGCCTTGTGGATAGTTGTAGGTTCTAATACGTTCACTTCTATCACCTGTACCTACCTGACTCTTTCTATCTTCTGCTATTTCTGCATTTTGATCTTGAATAAGCTTATCTAACAAACGAGCCTTAAGGATTGTAATGGCTTTTTCTTTATTAGATAACTGAGACTTTTCATCCTGACAGGAAACCACCATACCGGTTGGTACATGGGTAACCCGAACAGCAGAGTCGGTAGTATTAACACTTTGTCCCCCTGCTCCAGAAGAACGGAAAACATCAATTCTAAGATCACTTTGCTTAATTTCAAACTCTACATCATCAACCTCTGGTAGTACTGCAACCGTTGCCGTTGAAGTATGGATTCTTCCGCCAGATTCAGTGGTAGGGATTCGCTGTACACGGTGAACCCCACTTTCAAACTTAAGCTTAGAGTAGGCTCCTTTACCCTTAATCATAAAGATTACCTCTTTGTATCCACCTACACCTGTTTCATTGTGGCTCATCATACCTATTTTCCAGCCACGACTTTCGGCATAACGGGTATACATTCTAAATAAAACAGCAGCAAATAGACCGGCTTCGTCTCCACCTGCACCAGCACGAATCTCTACAATTACGTTTTTATCATCGTTAGGGTCTTTAGGTAATAACAGAATTGTAAGTTCTTCTTTATACTGTTCAATCTGTTCTTCCATTTCATCAATTTCCATTTTAGCCATTTCTCTTAACTCTTCATCCGCCGACTTGTCATGCAAAATTTCTTTTGCTCCTAACAAAGATTCTTCCGCTTGCCTAAAGGCTTTATATTTTTCTACAATTGGCTCTAAATCAGCGTGTTCTTTCACTAATTTTGTCCATAATGATTGATTGCTTATTACATCGGGATCACTAATTTTTTTACTTAAATCCATATATTTTTCTTCAAGAAAAGCTAGTTTATCTAGCATTATAATTCACCTCAACCGCAATTATTTTAAACATTTAAATATTATACCATACTTTGTATTTTATGACTATCTAAAGAATTTACATTTTAGTTCATTTCTATTTCTTCCCTAAAACAACTCGATCTAAACCTGCCAAGTCTTTAATGATTTTTACTTCTTTAAAACCTCGTTTACCCATTAGCATAGAAACTGCCTCCCCTTGATCGTAGCCGATTTCAAAGGCCAGCCAACCTTCATCCTCTAAATACATTGGTGCTTCATTAATGATTTGTCTATAGAAATCTAATCCATCTTCGCCACCAACTAGTGCTAACCAAGGTTCAAAATCCTTCACCTGGGGGGCTAACCCCTCTACAACCTTCCGGGGAATATATGGCGGGTTAGAAACAATGAATTGAAGGGTATTACAATAACTTTTTCCTTCTAATGGTTGAAATAAACTTCCTTCTAAAAATTGAATCTTTTCTTGCACTCCTAAATTCAAGGCATTCTTCTCAGCAATTTGTAGGGCCTTTGGAGAAATATCAATAGAAATCACTTCACTCTGTTTAATTAATTTTGCAAGACTGATGGTGATGGCTCCACTACCTGTTCCTATATCGACAATTTTAACGGGTTTAGGAGAATAATATTCTTGATAGAGATTAATCACTTCCTCAACTAAAATCTCAGTATCACCCCTAGGAATTAATACCCCTTCTTCAACATAAAAGTCCATCCCCATAAACTCTTGTTGATTCACAATATATTGAACTGGCATAAAATTACACCTTTTTTCTACAGCTTCCCAAAATAATTGACATATTTCCCGGGGAATCTCCTTTTCTGGGTACATATGAAGATGAATTCTCTCCACCTTTAATAGGTGGCATAGAATCACCTCAGCATCTAACTGAGGTGTCTCAATTTCAATAGTCTTTAATTTTTGGATAGCTTCCTTTAACAGATCAACCGCCTTTACCAATCTGCTTCCTCCTTATTTTCCACCAACACATTCTTTAAAGCTTCAATGGCCACTTCGATTTGACTATCATCTGGCTCAATTGTTGTCAACTTTTGCATCATTAAACCTGGATAGCTTACAATTGCCACAATAGGGGACTTACTTCTACCTGCAAATCTTGTTATTTCATAGGAGATTCCAGCCACTAATGGTAATAAGGCTAACCTTGAGACAACTCTAATTAAAAGATTTGACCAACTGACCATTGAGAAAACGATCATACTTACCATCATAACAATAAATAGAAAGCTTGTTCCGCATCTAGGGTGGAGGGTGGTGTACTTTCTTGTATTTTCAACCGTTAATTCTTCGCCGTTTTCATAACAATAAATCGCCTTATGCTCCGCTCCATGATATTGAAATACCCGTCTCATATCTTCTAATCTAGAAACCAATAATATATAACCAACAAAAATTGATAGTCTTACGACACCTTCTATTAGGTTTAATATAATCCTACTTTCAGTAACCCTTCTTAAGGCACTCACTAGAAAAGTTGGTCCTAAAATAAAGATACCCACAGACATCATTAACGCAAGAAAAACAGAAGTATAAAGCATTACATCATTCGCTTTATCTTTAAAAACCTTCTGAAGAAACTTTTCAAATTTATCTGGTTCTTCATCTTTAAAACCTTCCTCTACAATCTCGGCAGAATAGGTTAAAGATTTTACTCCTAAGATCATCGAATCGATTAAAGCAATGCCTCCCCTTAAAAAAGGAATTCTAGCTAATTTAAACTTAGTTGTTATCCCAGATACGGGTTCTTTCTTTATCGTAATCTCATTATCAGGCTTTCTCACAGCGATGGCCACTTCTCTAGGCCCTCTCATCATGACACCTTCTATCAGAGCCTGTCCCCCTATCGAGGTAGGTCTTGCCGATTGGCTATACTTGCCCATGTCTATCTTCCTTTCAAATGTATGTTAATATCACATAAACATACTCTTTTTGTCTTTCTTCTATTATACCTTATGTTGCTACACTAAACAATTTTTTATTGTTCCTTTATTTTCCTTTTTGATCCTTTGTTTTATCGCTTTCTGATATGTTCTTTTTATGCTTTAATCCATCCTGTTCTATATCGACATATAGCTTATTGTCCTGATTTAAGGTAGCATAAAAAACTTCATTTATATCTTTGATGCCCATTACCTTTAGTTGTTGAATTAGCCATTGGGCAGTTAAGCCCTTTTCTTTCAAATTTTCATAGATTATACTTCCTGTAACCACTACTTCTGTTGGTAGTTCTTCTTGCTTTGTAGCTATTTTTAGGTCTTCAGCTTTAATGTATTCTTTAGGTGCTATTTTAACGACACTTAGGTCCCCAGTTGGCTCTAAAATGCCATACTTTATATCTTGGATGTTAAAAACATCTTTCTTTCTAAGTAATACATTAAGATCTTCTACGGTGTATTGAAAGCGTTTAAGATTTTTCTCTAATATTTTCCCATCCTGAATCACCATCACTGGCTCCCCTTGAATCACCTTTGAAAAAAGTCTATTTTTTCTAGCGAAGAGGGAGACCACAAAAGTAAGGGCCCCAAATAAAAATAATCCTAGTAAATGATGCCACGTTCGTTGATTTAAGTCTGTAGCAAGGGTCGCAGCTATTGAACCAAAGGTAATTCCGTTTATGTATTCCTGAAGGGTTAGTTGCGACACCTGTTGTCTTCCTAATATACGGGTAATAAAGAGAATTGTAAAAAATGCCAATAGGGTTTGTAGTAGTATTTCTAAATAAACCTTCATCTTATCTCTCCTAGCATAAAGTCTACCTTTTCCAATCATACTAATATCAACATTTATTTTTAAGTATTATAAGGATTTTTATAGGAATTATTCAGGAGGAATTACAATGACTATATGGCTTCAGGCGTTATTAACTTTATTATTTATTGTGTTGGGTTTCGTAATTCTCTATATATTATATAAAAAGAAGATTATTTAAGTTTTTTTATAAAAAAATTGCATCATAAAAAGGGCACCTCATTCATAGATTTAATATCTATTTCAATGAGACAGCCCTTTTCTATTAATATATTCTATTTATATGGTTCATCATTGCATATACCTTTTTCCACCTATTAAATCCTTTGCCATCCATTAAATATACCTAATCTTCCTCTACTGCTGAATAGCCTTCCCCTAGGTACCAAGCAAATACCGATAAACCAACAACCACTGTTAAAATAAGAAAGCCCATTTTTATCCCCCCCGTCATATGTTTCTTATACCCCTTTTCTTAGATTGTAATCTCTTTCCATGTATATTATACCTATGGTTACCCTTGAAAATTGTAGAAACCTGTAAATTAGAAAAATTTAAGGCAGCAACATCTGATAAACTATCTGATAATTTTTTATATTTTCCAAAACTTTTCAATCTTTTCTTGAAATCTATTGATTAAATCTACCCGAAGTGATATTTTTATATTAGAAAAATAATGTATAGGGGGGAGTTAAGATGCTAGCATCACGATTAAAGCTTCTTAGAAAGGGAAAAGGGATCAGCCAAAAGGTACTAGCGGCATCAATGGAGCTATCTACTAGTACAATAGCCATGTACGAAACCAGTCAGAGGGACCCCGACACCACCACACTTCAAAAACTAGCTGATTTCTTTAATGTTTCAGTAGATTATCTGCTAGGGAGAACCGATGTTAAGTATTCCTATGGCAATGAAGATCCTATGTGTGTATTTAATGAAGAATCTTCTGAATATAAGTCTCCACAACAAAGGGCAAATGTAATCAAGAAAGTTGAGTTATTCAACCGAATTCTTGAAGGGATGATCGATGATGGAACTTTGAAGGAAGGATTCAAGTTTGACGAGAAAACTGAAGCCCTTATTTTAGAACGTATTGAGAAAATCATTAAAATCTATAAGATCATGTATGAAGACTAATATCCTTTAAAATTGCTTTAATAAATCTTGTTTTCTAAAATAAAAGCTAGCTGCCAAAATAGATTCATAATTGGCGCTGGCTTTTTAGTACTTAATCGATTCCTTTACGGATCTTTTCTGTAAATTCATTTGGTAACCCACTATTTTCTATGGCCTTTGCCATTTTTTCATAATCATAATTTACCTCAATAATCTCTAGATCGATTACATTAGCTTCAATCTCTAAAATTGCATAGGTTGCCTTTGGATTTCCTGTTTTAGGTTTTCCAACACTTCCCACATTAATAATATTCAGTCCCTTAATTACTTTGTGAAAGGGTTTATGGGTGTGGCCGCATAAGAGAATGTCAACATCTACTAAGTCTGCTATCTCTTCGAGTACGTGGGACTCTTCATAAAGATATTCATTGTTTCTTCTTGGACTACCATGAACCAACAGTAGCTTTTTACCTTCAATCTCTATGATCATTTCTTTAGGTAAATCATTCAACCACTTTTTATTATTATTGGTGGTATTTTCTTGAGTCCAAATTAGAGACTGGGGGCTAGGCTTATTTACCTTTGTACCTGTATAATGGCTATCTTCAAGAAATAAACCTTCTCCAACCTTTTCATCATAATTGCCCTGTATAGTTGGAACTTTTTTTTCTTTAAGGAAGTCAATCACTTCATTTGGAAATGGTCCATAGCCTACTAAATCACCTAAACAATATACTTCCTTCAATCCCCTCTCTTGAAGATCCTTCCAAACTGTTTCTAGAGCATAGATATTGGAATGTATATCTGTAATGAAAGCTATTTTCATATTTCATCTCCTTTAGCTAATTTTTTATTTATTTTATACTATATATAGATGATAGTCAATGTGTTTTGTATTCCTGTGTTGGTTTATTAATAGAAAAGATAATTATTAGAATTTTTGATATTTTCTAAAAAATATATTCCCTTTTTTCTTTTTATGTTGTATAATATTATTAAATAGAATCCGGTAGTTCCCTCCAATCATCCTTATTTAATTTTTAAAATGTAATATCTCAGTCTATTTAAAAGATTTAAAATGTACTTCCTTCAATTTTTCTAATTTGCTACAGAAAGGATGATGAGCTCCACGATATGATAAATAACGATCCACCAAAGTCAGAAAATTATGGTTGGTATAGCTACTTCCGATTCTATTTTGATTAAAAAACGGGTATTTTCATCTTATATGAAGGATACCCGTTTTATTATGCATTTTTTACTAGGTTTTTTTATTGTATTTTTTTATTGTATTTTTTTACTACGTTTTTTATTTCTTTTTTATTTCTTTTTTTTATTTCATTTTTTTATTTCGTTCTTGGGCATTTAATATACTTAAACTAGATTACCTGTTTATTCTATTGGATTTAAACCTTCACAAGCTTGAATCACATGGCTTAGTAAAATAGTAGTCGTAATGACCCCTACTCCACCTAATGGTGGAGAAATAGCTTTAACTTTTCCAAATACTTGATCATAGTCAACGTCACCACATATTTTACCATTTCCATCATCATTGATCCCTACATCAACAATAACAGTATTATCGTTAAAATATTCTTCTTTTAAAAATTTACCCCTACCAATGGCCACCACCACGATATCCGCTTGGTTAGTAATTTTAGCAAGATTTTTTGTTTTTGAATGACATAGGGTGACAGTAGCCTTCTCATCTAGTAATAACATTGACAAGGGCTTACCCACAACAAGGCTGCTGCCAACCATGGCAACGTTTGCCCCTACAAGAGGAATGTTATAGTATTTTAGCATTTCTATTACTGCTTTAGGGGTGCAGGGAGCAATTCCTTTTACGTTACCTTCAAATACCCTTTCTAAATTAGCAGGGTTAATAGAGTCTATATCTTTAATTGGATTAATGGTTTTTCTAATGACATTAAGGTCTAAGTGGGGAGGCAATGGATTAAAAAGCATTATTCCGTGAACCATATCATCTTCATTAAATTTTTCAATTAGTTCGATAAGGTCTTCCTGAGAAACAGTGGCAGGAAGAGGTGCTAAAACACTATTAATTCCTAGTATTTCACAGTTTTTAAGTATACTTCTTTCATAAGACAAATCGTCCTCACGATCACCTACACGAATGATTAAAATTGTAGGAACTTGTCCCCTTTCTGCTAACTTTGCTATTCTTTTTTTCATATCTTCCCTTAAATACTGAACTACTGGTCTTCCATCAAGTTTCATAGTCATGCCGCTTCCTCCTTATGTAATAATGAATGTAATAATGAACGTAATAATGAATATAATAATAAGTATTAAATAGTAATTTTTATTGCACAATGCATCTCCTTTTATTATATCCATTTCTAAATATTCTGTCAAAAATTACAAAGAGGGGACAAAGTAAAAGAAGGGTATCCTTCAAAGTATGAAGTGGATACCCTTTTTTATTTAAAAATATTTAAATAACAAATCTATAACTACACTAATTTTATTACTTGAAAATGTTGTATCATTAATTTTATATTTATATTAATAGTTGTATCATTAACTTTATACTTATATTAATATACTCATTTACAAAATCTTCCCTATAGGGTGTAAATAGGTCCAAAAGGATTCCCTCTCTAATGCATCTACAACCATGTAGCAAATTAGGCAGTTTATAGATGGTATCTCCCTTTTTTACAATATTTTTAATTCCATCGACCTCGAACTGAAACTCACCCTCCAAAACATAAGTAAGCTGCGTATGGGGATGGCTATGTAGAGGTCCTACAGCCTCCTTCTCAAAATGTACTTCAACAGCCATTAGTTCCTCTCCATAGGCTAGTATCCTTCTTTTTATCCCCTCTGACACCCTTTCAAAGTCGCAATCTTCTTGAAATACATAAGGTCCCTTCACCATCATTACCCCTCTCTAAAAAAGATGAAAATCGCAAATATTTAATAAACATATTTTTTTAAGGTTTCCCTCACTGCCCCCTTTTTAGATACCAGTTCTGCAAAATATTCTTCGACTCCATCTCCCAAACCCACCTCATATAGATTTACCCCAAAGATGGTTTTGTTGGATAAAATTGGTTTTAGTTCCTTATGGAAAGGACCTTTGTCACCAAGGCCAATGGATGCAACATAGGGGGTTACCTCTTCAAGAAGAGGGTCTGGACTTAATTCCATATGATCACCATTATCATCAATAGCCATCAAATATCTGCACCACCCTGCTAACACAAGGGGAATGAACTTAAGGTCTGTAACCTTTAAATCTTCTCTTTCATTATAAGCTTTTATGGTTTCACCAAACCGAATTCCTAACTTTTGGGAGGTATCTGTAGCAATTCGCTGAGGTGTATCCGGCATAAAAGGATTAGGAATTCTTACTTGGAGTACTTCATCAAGGAATTTCTTTGGATCAATAATACCTGGATTCACCACCACAGGCAACCCTTCTCCGTAGCCAATCTTCTCTACTAAAGTCTTAATTTCAGGATCTTCCATCTCCTTAGATATCAGTCTATATCCCAATAGACAACCATATATAGCAAGGGCTGTATGAAGAGGGTTAAGGCAAGTACAAACCTTCATTTTTTCAACTTTCCCAACGGTCTCTCGATCTGTAAAGATGATACCACCTGCCTCTAAATTTGGTCTGCCATTAGGAAAAATATCCTCTATAATCAAGTACTCCGGCTCCTCTGCATTTACAAAGGTGGCGGCATAGGTATTTCTTGATGTAACAACATCTTCAACATCTTCAAAACCAACGTCCTTCAGCATTTTCCTTACACTTGGATCAGGTCGTGGTGTTATTTTATCTATCATAGACCAAGGGAAGGATATAAATTTAGGATCATTAATATAGGCTTCAAAGCCTTCCTCCACTAATCCCTTTTCTACCCACTTTTTAGCAAATGTAGCCACCGACTCATGGAGTATTTTTCCATTTTGAGACATATTGTCCATGCTTACTAGGGCAAGGGGAGTTTTTCCATTAAGATATCTTTCATATAAAAAGGAGGCCAACTTACCAATATAGCTCGCTGGCCTCGGAGGACCATTTTCAAAGTCTTCAACCACTGCAGGGTGATATTCTCCCTTAGGATTCATCAAGCTATATCCCTTTTCAGTGATGGTGAAGCTTACCATTTGTAAACTTGGGTTTACAAATATTTCTTTCAATCTATTCCAACTTACGTCATTTCCTTCATCTAAAACCAAGGATTCTGCAATACTGGCTATCACAGTCTTTTCCATACTACCATCTACCTTGATGGTAACAAGGACTGTTAGGTTATCATGGGGTTGGTAGATGGTTTCTATCGTTTCTCCTCCCACCACAACAATTCCCCTATCGCTTTTACCTTCGTTTAGAATGGTTTGTTGTGCATTGGCCATAAGTGCTCTAAAAATGTTCCCTGCACCAAAATGAATCCAGTTAGGATTTTTCATTGTATTTGCTTTAATCTCTTCAATATCAAATTTAGGAAGCTTAAAATTTGCATTTTCCCAAGCCTTCCTATTTTTTAAATCACTTAAGTTTAACTTCAATGCTTCCACCTCTTTCTCTATTTCAAATATCTATGGATTCATATCCATTAGATTATTATCTATTAGGTTATTACCTATCAGATTATTAAACTATCAAATTATTTTTTTGTGGATTTGTCAATTGCTTCCCATATTCCATTTAGGTAGGTGGCCCCCAAAGCTCTATCATATAGACCATAGCCAGCGATGGCCTTCTCTCCCCAAATCATTCTACCATGATCTGGTCTGATGGGACCTGTCATACCGATATCATAAAAGGCCTTCATGATTTCGTACATGTCTAAAGAGCCATCGGAGGACAAATGGGCAGCCTCGTCAAACTTCCCTGGTGCAAGATGGATAACATTTCTCACATGGCCAAAATGAATTCTTCCCTTAAAACTTCTGATCATGTCTGGGATATCATTGTTGGGGTTTGAACCTAAAGAACCTGTACATAGGGTAAGCCCATTATTGATTAATGGAACTGCATCTAATAATCGTTGAATGTTTTCCTTATTATTTACAATTCTCGGCAAACCAAATACTGACCACGCTGGATCATCCATATGAATGGCCATTTTGATTCCGTATTTCTCGCAGGTTGGCATAATGGCCCTTAAGAAATAGACAAGATTTTGGAATAGCTTTTCTTCATCTACTCCTTTATACATCTCGAATAATTCCTTTACCCTTGCAAGTCTATCGGGTTCCCACCCTGGTAAAACAAATCCACCAGAATTGGCGTCCATTTCTTCAAACATTTTTGCAGGGTCAATCTTATCAATTAGTTCTTGATCATAGGAAAGAACCGTAGATCCATCTGGCCTTTTCTTGGCAAGTTCCGATCTTGTCCAGTCAAATACAGGCATGAAATTATAGCAGACTAAGTCTATTCCTTCTTTTCCAAGATTTTCGAGGGTTTCAATATAGTTTGTAATGTATTGATCCCTTGTAGGAAGGCCTATTTTAATATCATCATGGATATTAACACTCTCAATACCGCTCAATTGAAGGCCGGCCCCTTCTACTTCCCCCTTAAGGGCTCTAATCTCATCTATAGGCCATACCTCTCCAGGTTTAGTACCGTAAAGGGTTGTAATAACCCCCACACAACCAGGAATCTGTCTTATTTGATCTAGTGATACAGTATCATATTTGCTTCCAAACCATCTTAATGTCATTTTCATTGTTGAAATCTCCTCTCCATCCCACAAAACCATACTAGTATGCCAGTATAGATTTATGTTTAGTCCTCTATCATCCATTATTATTTTTAGAAATTTAATTTGAATTTATTTTTAAGACTTAATTTGAATTTATTTTTATAACTCTATTTGAATTTATTTCTAAAATTTTTTAAAATCTATTTTGCAAATTATTTTTGAGTCTTTGAAAGAATATAATTATAGAGGGCTTCTTTTTCTTTCCCTAATACTTTGTTTGTTAGTATAAACCCATGTTTATTGCTGGAAAACACAATAATCATGGTGGGTTTTTTAGATACTCCTTTTATTGCACTCCACTCTAAATGGGAATTTTGGCCTCCAGACTTTACTTGGACTCCATAATCATTAAATACGATCTCTGTATCATGGTGAATTGTAGATACTTGTTTTTTTCCTCTCCTATAAATAGCCACAGGCTGAATAACGGTAAATAAAGAAATTCCCATTATCAAAAGTACCTTTATAAAGCTGTTTGCCTCCCCCCAAAACCTTCCACTTAGCAGTACCATTGCTACGGTAAAAACTAAATTACATACCCCCACCATAGAACCATAAATACCGTACATAGATAACTGCCATAAATCAAAAGCTGTTGTTCGATAATTAAATATATATTTCATATGCTTTACCTAAATAGGCTTGGAAGCCATAAACTAACTGGGGGCACGAAGGTAATCAGTAAAAGGGTAACTACCATACATATATAAAATGGTAATGTGGCTTTAACAACCCGCTCCATCGGAACTTTACCAACTGCAGAACCAATAAATAGTACGGAGCCTACAGGGGGTGTTAAAAGACCAATCCCACAATTTAATATCACCATAATACCAAATTGAATCGGCGAAATACCGATGGAAGTTGCAATTGGCAACAGGATTGGAGTGGCAATCAATATAATTGGAGCCATATCCATAATACATCCAAGAATTAAAAGAATAAAATTTAAAAGTAGTGCTAGAAGAATCGGATTATCTGTAATATTAATAATTGCACTTGCTGCTAATCTAGGAACCCCTAATCGGGTAAGGGTGAATCCAAAAATACTGGAGGTTGCAATCAGAATGAGTACAATTGAAAGGGTATCCACACAAGTTTCAAGCACCCTCCAAACTCCCTTCCAGTCGAGGCCTTTATAGATAAAAACACTTACGATCAAACTATAAATTACTGCAACAGCGGCGGATTCTGTAGCTGTAAAAACACCACCGACTACACCAACTACAACAATTAGAACGGCTGCCAAGGCCCAAAAGGAAATAGCAAATTGTCTTATTAATCGCCCTAGACTAAATTTATCGCCCTTTGGATAGTTTCTTTTAACAGAAATAATATAGGAACCGATCATTAAAGATACTGCTAATATTGCCGCCGGTAGATAACCAGCAAGAAAAAGGCTTCCTACAGAAATTCCCCCTGCAGTAGTGGCATAAATAACCATATTATGACTTGGTGGGACCAACAGCCCTTCGCAGGAAGAGGTAATTGTAACCGCTGTAGAAAAATCATCATCATAACCCTGCTCCACCATCATAGGGATCAAAATACTACCAAGAGATGCTGTATCTGCAGCTGCAGAACCTGAAATACCCCCAAAGAAGTATGATGCAACAATGTTAACCATTGCCATTCCACCCCTCATCCAACCAACACATGAATTAGCCAGGGCAATCAGTTTTTCTGAAATCCCTCCCGATCCCATAAGGACCCCCATTGTGATAAAGAAAGGTACCGCCATCAAACTGAAGGTACTAATTCCCTTTACCATCTGCTGAGCAATGGTTGAAAGTGGGAGCCCTTGATATAAAAGAGAAAATATTGATGCAAGAGCTACTGCATAAGCAATGGGAAACCTTAAAAATACCATAAGAAAAAAACTACCCAACAAAATTAGTATTGCAATACCTTCAGGGCTCATTATAATACCTCCTCTTTAAGAAAAATCTTTTTAATATGATTATAAATAGCCTCTATTTCGAAAATGACCATTGCTATACCTGCCAAAGGAACAGGAAAGTACATCCAGAATCTAGAAAGGCCCGGCATACTGACATAAGATCCCCTTGAGCCCAATAGCACCACATACCTCCAACCAACCACGATCATAACCAACCCAAGCCCTAAAACAGCCACGTCTGCTAAAATGTCTAAAACAATAATTAATTTTCTAGGCAAAAACCGATCAAATGCTGTCATACGGATATGGGCATTTCTTCTGATGGCCAAAGCTGCCGAAAGAACCGCCATATAGGCCATACAAGTTAAAACAACTTCTTCACTCCACGCTGGATCTGGAATAAAGGAAACGTATCGCCCCGCCACTGCCATAGTGGTAATTAGAATATCCACAATTAAAAGCATTTTACATAAGAAAAGAACTACTTTATATACTGCATCATATGCTGGTTTCATCTTATCAATTGTATTAAAAATTTGGGCCATAATTTTTCCTCCTTAAAAACTTAGACACAGAGGTTTTAACCTCCCCTGTGTCTCTATCAACATCCCATTAATATAAGATAAAGCCTATTGCATGTTAAGGATCTTTTCATAAAGTTCTCGGTTGTTTTCTGTAGAAGACTCGATAACCGCCTTTACAGCTTCTTGCCAAGGAGTAATATCGTCAACTTCTACAACATTAACACCCTCTGCCTTCAACTCTTCTAGTACTTTATTTTCTGCTTCTTCAGAAATCCTTCTATTAAATTCTGACGCATACTTACCAGCTTCAACAAGGATATCCTGCTGCTCTGCCGTTAGTTTATCCCAAGCATCATCGGTGATCACCACTTGGATAGCCCCTAATGTATGACCATCTAAAATTAAATTTGGTGCAACTTCTGGGAAGGCATTTGATTTATAGTTGGCGATTGGCTGTTCAGCACCATCTACTACCCCCGTTTGCAGAGCAGAGTAAAGTTCTCCAAAGGCAACAACTGTTGGTGATGCCCCTAGCCCTTGTACCATCCCATTCATAATAGGGTCATTTGAAACCCTTAGCTTCATACCTCTTAAATCTTCTATCCCGCTAATCGGTTTAACCGTAAAGAAATGACGGAAACCTTCTTCACCGTAAAATAAACCTCTAACACCACTGCCATTTTCGTGGGGTTCTAAAAGGAATTCTGGAGCTAAGTCAGAAGTGGCAAAGTTCCAAAAATGCTCACGACTTACAAATGTATAGGGAATAGAAAGTAGTTTTGATTTTTCTCCGCCGTAACTTGTAAGGGCAAAGGCTGAGATACGGGATATATCAATTGTTCCACCCCCACCAAGCATTGTATCAAGAACATCGTTTTCTGACCCTAAAACAGCACTTGCTTGAATATCGATTCTAATCTTTCCACCTGAAAGTTCTTCTACCTTTTCTTTAAAGGCAGTACCTGTTTGACCAACAATCGTTTCTATAGGATTAACTTCTGCATATACAAGAGTAATCTCTGGATTTGATGACCCACCTTGATTAGAATCCCCCTGTTGTGGACCTTCTTCAGTTGGCGATTGTAATCCACAACCTGCTAATAATGCCAAAACTAAAACTAGTGCAAGACTTAATGATAATACCTTAAAACTTTTTTTCATTTTGTCCCCCTCCTTATTCTCTATACATAATAATTTATGTGCAATGTAGAACGTTTCCAGAAAACCTTTTCATTAAATAAGTACTTTTCCTTAAGGAAATTCCTACATAAATGCCAAAAAAATTTAGCCATGATAACGTTTCCTCTTTCCTTTTATTTTTCCAACCTTTATGTTTATATACTACCATACTAGTATTACTCTAGTCAATTGTAATATTTAAAATATTTTAATAATACTCGTAAACAAAGCCTTCCTTTGAAATTTTTATAGGATCACTCGAGGTATGATTTAAAATGAAGAAACTGATTGTATACACATTTAATCCAACTAATTTAGTTATCTGCTTATGTTAAAGCTCACTGCATAAAGTTTTTATATTTTAAATGCTTCAATATATTTAAAAATATTTAAACCAATTTAAATTATTTAAAGTAGAACTTTTCTACAGCGTATTAAACAGAACAAAGTCTTCCTTCGGAAGATTTATAGGATGACTTTAGGTGAAAAAACTAAGCGACTTACACAATTAAATTGGTTATCTGCTTATCTTGAAACTCATTACGTAAAGTTCTCTTATTTTAATAATAATTAAAGTCGAACTTTCCTATTCGTTATAAGAAAAGCCAACTCAAAATTCATATTATTGAATTTTAGAGTTGGCTTTTTAATTTTAAGTTTAAATTTTAAATCCTTTATATTTCTATATTTAATCCTCTTTAAAATATTGAGGATACTTTTCTTTTAATTCTACTTGCTCAAAAATCAGCTTTTTAATATGATTACTAATAACTTCCTGCCCCTTTTGATGGTCATGATTTCTAATACTCTCTAAAATCTGTATATGCTGCTCAATGACATTTTTCCAATTAATATCTGCAATGAAGGTAAGCATACGAACCCGCTTGTATTCCGAATTAATTTGTTCTATGAAAGACCATGTTCTTTCTTTATTACAGCCTGTAAATATGGTTTTGTGAAACTCTTCATCCATTTCGAGAAATTCAAAGAATAATCTTCTTTCGATTAATTTTTTTTGAATTTCAATATTTTCTTCCAGCACATCTATTAACTCATCTGGAAACTTTTCTATCGCAATGGTGAGTACAGATTTTTCTAGACTTTCCCGAACAAACCTTGCATCCTCCACAAGACTTAAGTCAATATAGGAAATATAGGTTCCCCTTTGGGGAAGTACATAGAGTAAACCTTCTTTGGCTAATTTAATAAAGGCTTCTCTAACTGGTGTTCTACTCACATTTAATAGATCAGAAACCTCTTTTTCACTCACACGGTTTCCTGGAGCCATGTTCAAATTAATGATATTCTTTTTAATGACTTCATATACGTAATCCCCAACGGATGTCCCATATTTTTGCTTAACTATTTCTAACTTCATCTATTCACTTCCTCAAAAGAATAATTTCATTAATTACATTGGATTTAACAATTATAACGGATTTATTACCATGCTACCATAGTAGACTTTTAGTGTCAACTTGATTTATTTCTTAAAACATATAATTGGTAGAACTTGAAGAATATCTTTCTTCGAAAAATTTATATTATGACTTTAGGTAAAGAAACTAAGCGACTTACACGATTTAATACAATTAAAATGATAATCTCTTTATGTTAAAACTCATTACGTAAAGTTCTCTTATTTTAATAATAATTAAAGCCAAGCTTTCCTATTCGTTATAAAAAGATAAGGAGGGTCTCCCCGCCTTATTTTGTAAACTTATCTTCATGAGTAAGTATTTATTTATTTGATAACCTGATGGCAGTTTCTACACCTAGCTTCATAGGCTTCCTTTGCCCCTACTAAGATAATTGGGTCAGAATATTTAGCAGGCTGTCCATTTACTAAACGCTGGGTTCTAGTTGCCGGGTTTTTACAAACCATACAAATAGCTGTAAGCTTCACAACGTGTTCAGCCATTGCCATTAATGGAGGTACAACTTTAAAGGGCTCTCCCCTAAAGTCAAGATCAAGACCAGAACAAATTACCCGTTTACCTGCATCTGCCATGTCTTGACACATTTCAATGACAGCTTCATCAAAGAACTGAATCTCGTCAATAGCTAAAACATCAAAGGTTTCCTGTTGTATAATGGCCATCATTTCTTCAGTATTTTCTACTGGTATGCAGGGTACCTGTTTTCCATTGTGGGATGCTATACTATCGTCGGAATAACGCTTATCAATTTTGGGCTTAAAGGCTAATACCTTCAGCTCTGCAATATTAGCTCGATTAATACGCCTAATCAGTTCTTCACTTTTCCCAGCATACATAGGTCCCACAATAATTTCAATGCTCCCAATCTTGGAATACTCCATAATGTCAACCATTCGTTAATCCTCCCTCAATCTCTCAATCTTATTATCTTTAGTATAAATGATTCTAATCTGCTATTGAAGGCTATATTAAATATTTTATAAAATATAAGACCTTAGACTTAACATCTATGTATAAAATAGCCTACAAATTAACATTGGTTCTACGGAATCAATAAATTAACTATCATTTGTATCTTAACGCAAAAAATCAAGGTCGGAAGTTACCCTCCAACCTTGATGCATTTTTAAGTTAAAATTACATACCGAATTTTTTATTGAATTTCTCTACACGTCCACCTTTTTCTACTGTTTTTTGCTTTCCAGTGAAAAATGGATGACATTCTGAGCAAATCTCAACTCTGATTTCTTTTTTAGTAGAAATACTTTGGAAACTATTACCACAAGCACAGTGAACTTCTATTTTGTTAATTTCTGGTTGAATATCCTTTTTCATTATTTTCACCTCTTCTTTCTGTTGCGCTTATATATCTTACAATTAAGTAAATTGTATTATAGCACTGCATACTATGCCCTATAGGGCAAATTAACTATTACATTATAGCATAGATCCTTATGCTGTGCAAGAAATAATTCCGCTAAATCCGTTTCTTAAACATGTCTACAAAGTCTTTATTGTTTTTCGTTTCTGTAAGGGAGCTTACAATTTTCTCTGTAACGTCTTGTACAGAACTGTTGCTCATGGCTCTACGAATGCTCCAGATGGTTTCTAGTTCTAACTGGCTTAATAATAATTCTTCTCTTCTTGTACCAGATTTATTAACATCAATAGCTGGAAAAATCCTCTTCTCCGACAATTTACGATCTAAATGGAGCTCCATATTACCCGTTCCCTTAAATTCTTCGAAGATTACATCATCCATTCTACTACCCGTTTCAATTAAGGCTGTGGCAATAATTGTTAAGCTTCCAGCATCTTCGAGATTTCTAGCTGCCCCAAAGAATCGCTTTGGCTTATGAAGGGCCCCAGGGTCTAATCCCCCCGATAAGGTTCTACCTGTTGGCGGAATAGTTAGGTTATATGCCCTTGCTAGTCTTGTAATACTATCTAAAAGAATCACTACATCCTTACCATGCTCTACTAGACGCTGGGCTCTATTTAATACCATTTCTGCAACCTTGATATGATGGCTTGGTAATTCATCAAAGGTGGAATAGACTACTTCTCCCTTTATAGATCGTTGCATATCGGTAACTTCTTCTGGTCTTTCATCGATTAATAATACTATAATTTCCATTTCGGGATAATTTATTGCAATGCTGTTGGCTATTTTTTGTAGCAAAACTGTTTTACCTGCCTTTGGAGGCGCAACAATCATACCCCTTTGCCCTTTTCCAATTGGCGCAATTAAATCAATTAATCGGGTAGATAATTCAGTATTATTTAGTTCTAAATTTATTCTTTCATTGGGATATATTGGGGTAAGAACTTCGAAATTTGGTCTTTTAGTAGCTGATTCTGGTTCTAGTCCATTAATCTTTTTTACGTAGAGAAGGGCTTTAAACTTTTCACCACTTTTTGGAGGTCTTGTAATTCCAGTAATCTTATCTCCAGTCCTCATATTAAATCGTCTAATTTGGGAAGGAGAAATATATATATCTTCATCACTGGATAAATAATTTTCTCTTCTTAGAAATCCATAACCATCGGTATGAATTTCTAGAATACCTTCTGCAATATTAACTTCTTCCCCAGCTGGTATTTCATCGGATAGCCGTTCAGGCAAACCTTGATTCTTTGCTTCCCTACTTGGTTGTTGTTTTATTTGCGTCTCTTCTTTATTTTGATGGGCTTCCCTCGGCTTAGACTCTTCCACAGCTAGGGGCTGTTGGTTTTCTTTGATCCATTGGATGATTTCATCCTTTCTGGATTTAGTCGTATACTTCATCCCCATACCTTTAGCTATGTCTCTAATTTCTTGAAGCTTCATTCCTTCTAATTCTTCAATATTCAACTAACCACCTCCTAAAACCATATTGTTTATAAAAGGGACAAAATACCTTTGTCCCCTGAATATTGAAATTTTACCATCTACATCTATCGCTAGTCAATAGAAATTAATTTAGTAGGCATATTTAGGTTTTTTATTTAATTGATGTATGGTTTCAACAAATCTGATGGTGCCTGTCTCAGACCGCATCACTACTGAATGGGTTTTAGCTTCTCCCTTACCAGCAAAAACAACACCCTTTAATAATTCCCCGTCGGATATACCTGTTGCTGCAAAATAAGCTTCGTTACCTTTAATCAAATCTTCCATATATAATACTTTATGGACATCTATGCCCATTTTTATACACCGTTCCTTCTCTTCTTCTGTATAGGGAATTAGCCTACCTTGAAATTCTCCCCCCAAACATTTTAAAGCTGCAGCAGCAATTACGCCTTCTGGTGCACCACCGATTCCCACCAAAATATCTACCCCAGTATCAGGGAAGCAGGTAGCTAGAGCAGCAGCCACATCGCCGTCCTTAAATAATTTAATTCTTGCACCAGCGTCACGACATTGACGAATGAGTTCTTCATGTCTTGGACGGTCTAACATCGTTACAGTTAAATCGGCAATACTTTTATCTAAAGCCTCTGCTACTGCCTTTAAATTTTTATGAATAGGAGCATCTAAATGAACTCTTCCTGCAGCCTTTGGTCCAACTGCAATTTTATCCATATACATGTCTGGGGCATTTAATAGACATCCCCTTGGAGCCATTGCTACAACAGCAATAGAATTTGGTAGCCCCTTTGCCACAGAGTTTGTACCCTCTACAGGGTCTACGGCAATGTCTACTTTAAACCCACCATTACCAACCACTTCACCGATATAGAGCATGGGGGCTTCGTCCATTTCGCCTTCCCCAATTACAACTGTTCCTTCTATATTTATGGTGTCAAACATCTTCCTCATACCGTCAACACCAGCTTGGTCTGCAGCGATTTTGTCGCCTCTACCCATGTGTTTTGCAGCTCCTAATGCTGCTGCTTCCGTCACCCTTACAAGGTTTATTGCTAAGTTACGATCCATCTATTTCACCCCATTCTTTATTCTAGAAGTTGCCATGTTTTTTAAGTACTTCTTGTAGTTCATTGGTTTTATTTAATCTATGAAGGGCCGTTATAAAACGAACAGTCCCAGTCTCTCCCCTCATGACTACCGAGTGGGTTTCAGCCATATTACTACCTTTATGAACAACCCCCTTTAGCAGATCACCTTGAGTGATTCCTGTGGCTGCAAATAAGCAATCTTCACTCTTAACTAGGTCATCTAGGGTTAAGACTTTATAGATTTCTTCATCGGTTTTAAAGCCCATTTCTCTACAACGCTCTACTTCTTCTGGACTCATAGGATGAAGGATTCCTTGCATATCTCCCCCCATAGCCTTTAGGGCAGCCGCCGCAATAACACCTTCGGGTGCTCCACCGATGCTAATTAAAATATCCACGCCTGTATCCTCAAAGCCGGTGGCTATAGCTGCTGCCACGTCACCATCACTAAAAAGTTTGATTCTTGCCCCTGCTGTTCTAATCTCTTTGATAAATTCACTATGACGGGGGCGATCCTGAACAATTACAGTTAAGTCCTCTATATCTTTATTTAATGCCTCGGCCACAGCTTTAAGATTATCTGTTACGGATGCCTTAATATCAATTTTACCCTTTGCCTTTGGCCCTACAGCTATTTTGTACATATATGTATCTGGGGCATGTAAAAGACAACCCTTTGGGGCCATAGCCACAACAGCAATAGCATTTGGTAGACCTTTTGCAATTAAGGTTGTTCCTTCTAGGGGGTCTACTGCGATATCTACTTCGCTATCTCCCTCTTCTCCGCAACCTACCTTTTCACCAATATATAGCATTGGGGCTTCATCTAACTCACCTTCACCAATTACAACTGTACCGCAAATAGAAAGACTAGAAAAGGCATTTCTCATTCCATCTACGGCTGCTTGATCGGCAGCATTCTTGTCCCCTCTACCCATATAACCAACCGCAGCTAGAGCAGCGGTTTCCGTTACCCTTACTAGTTCCATTGCCAAGTCTCGATCCATAGTAATGTATCCTCCCTTAAGGTTGTCCTATCACTTATTTCTAAGAAAACCTATTACTTATTTACTTATATTCATTTTGTTTTATACTCATGTATATTATACTAAATTCAAATATTTTAACAACCTTTATCTCAAAATTAGTTTACTTTTTAGCACTCTCCCAATCCTTTAAAAACTTTTCAATTCCAATATCAGTTAGCGGATGTAGAATCATTTGCTTAAACACTTTATATGGTATTGTTGCAACATCAGCCCCAGCCTTAGCCGCTTCAGTAACATGAAGGTTATGTCTTATACTGGCAGCCAATACCTCTGTTTGAAAATTATGCAGGGCAAATATGGTAACAATTTCTTTAATTAGAGCCATTCCCTCTTGGCCAATATCGTCTAATCTTCCTAAGAAGGGGCTAACAAAGGTAGCTCCTGCTTTAGCTGCCATCAAGGCTTGACTAGCAGAAAACACTAAAGTTACATTAGTTTTAACTCCCTTTTCAGAAAAGATTTTAACAGCCTTTAAGCCCTCTTCTGTCATGGGAACTTTAATAACAATATTGGGGTGAATCGCTATTAGATCTTGAGCTTCTTCTACCATTTCAGTAGCTTTTGGGCTTACTACTTCTGCGCTGATGGGGCCATCTACAATCCCTGTAATTTCTTTAATTACTTGTTTAAAATCTCTACCTTCTTTAGCAATCAAAGAAGGGTTAGTCGTTACTCCATCAATAATACCCCAGCTGGCTATTTCCCTAATTTCTTCAACATTAGCAGTATCAATAAAAAACTTCATATTAAATTCCTCCCTGTTATATTCTTACATTCTTACATATATTAATCTCTAGTTCCTTCATATTAATATTCAAATTAGTATAGGAATCAATCAGTATTAGTCTAGCTACCCTTAATTTCTATACATAGACCCTAACCCTATTATATTATATGAAGCCATTATTTTATAGTGTTGCAAACAAATAACTTTTTTATTTGTAGACTTTATTCTTTAATGATGTTCATCTGAGGAAATTATTTCTGCATATCTTGTCCTTGTACTCTGTATACACAAAAAAATAGTTTTTTATGTAAAAGAAATTTTATACATTTTTTGGAATTTTGATGACTGATCACTTAAAATTTTGTTGTAATGTTCAAAAATTTTTAGCACTCCCTTTACCCCTACTTTCTTCATAATCCCTTCAAATACTGATATTTTCATAGGTGCCCATTGTTTAAAATCTTTGAATTGTCAAAAAAATAACACTTGCATCTGGCTAGACCACCATGTATAATTATGAAATATAAATATTTTCAATTTTCTTATATTCACTTACTATTTCAAATTTGGCTAATGTTTGTTTACTGATTTTAATTTGCACTGATTTAGTGTTTATCTTTTTTACTTCACACCTAGTCGATTTGTAATATTAGAAAGTGAATATTCTAAAAGGGAATATATTTTGCTTTTAAAATCCTTAATTAACTAATTTAGGAAGGGGAGATTTTAAATGAATTTGAATGAAACAAAAGCAAGAGACCAATGGGGATCGAAAATCGGTTTTATCCTTGCTGCTGCAGGTTCTGCGGTAGGTCTTGGTAACATCTGGAAGTTCCCGTATATGGCTGGAACAAATGGTGGAGGGGCCTTCGTATTACTTTATTTCGGACTATTAATTATTGTTGGTTTTACCCTAATGATGGCGGAGTTAACTATCGGTAGACATACGCAATTGTCAGCAGTAAGTGCCTTCAAGAAAATCAAGTCTAAATGGGCTTGGGTTGGAGCAATAGGAGTATTAGCAGGTTTCTTAATCCTTTCTTTCTACAGTATCATTGGTGGTTGGGTAATCCGTTACCTTATCTCTGCCCTTTCAGGAAGCTTCAACACAACTGATGCAGCTTCTTTAGGTGGAATCTTCGAAGGCTTTATTATGAGCCCAGTTCAACCATTATTATACCATGCAATCTTTATGGCTCTTACTTTAGGAATCGTTCTTGGTGGAGTTAAGGGTGGTATTGAGAAATATTCTAAAATTCTTATGCCTGGACTTTTCATCATGATGATCGTTATTATGATCCGTTCTTTAACACTTCCAGGGGCTATGGAAGGTGTTAAGTTCATGTTAGTACCAGACTTCAGTAAAATTAATGGAACAGTTTTCCTTGCTGCTTTAGGACAAGTATTCTTCTCTCTAAGTTTAGGTATGGGTACAATGATCACATACGGAAGTTATTTAAGCAAAGACGAAAACTTAGTAAACAGTTCGTTCCAAATTCCATTATTAGATACAGCAATTGCTTTAGTTGCAGGTTTAGCTGTTCTTCCAGCAGTATTTGCCTTTGGTTTTGACCCAGCTGGTGGACCAGGACTTCTATTTGTTACTTTACCAGCAGTTTTCGCTTCAATGCCATTAGGTAGTATCTTTGGTATTGTATTCTTCTTACTAGTACTATTTGCAGCTTTAACTTCTTCAATTTCGATGTTAGAGGTAGTTGTTGCTTATGTAGTAGATGAAAAGGGTTGGGATCGTAAGAAAGCTTCTTTCGTCTTCGGAGCAATTATTTTCTTAGTTGGTATTCCTTCATCTTTAGGTTTAGGAGTATGGAGTGACTTCACTTTAATAAAAGACTTAGATATTCTTGACTCTGTAAGCTTTATTGCAGAAAATGTATTATTACCATTAGGTGGTATGTTCTTATGTATCTTCATCGGTTGGGTATGGGGACTTGACAAAGCCTTCAAAGAAGTTACAAACGATGGAAAAATCAAATTCGGTCTTATGCATGTATGGGGCTTCCTAGTTAAGTATATTGCTCCAGCAGCAATCTTCATTGTATTTGTTCAAGGTATTTTGGCTTTAATAAGAGGTTAATACACTTTAAAAGGAGCATCCTAGGATGCTCCTTTTTTTTCGATGTTAAGGAAATTATGCTTTAAATCTATTTTTTGTTCAAACATAATGAACAAAGAACTGGTACAGCTATTTAAACTTCTCTATTAATGTTCAATGGGTTAAGGAATTTTTGCCAATCATATTAATAGCTAATTATTTATATGGTCTTCGTAATCATCTTCATCTTCACTTTTAATCAGTAATAATTCATTGTCTAAGACATACTCAGAAAGTTGAATCTCTGTTAAGGCCCTTTCAAAACCTTCCCTAAAAGCTTCAATATCTGCTGCCTCACCAGTTTTTATGTTCCAAGCTTCACTATTTTCAAAGATACCGTCCCTTGACATTACAAAAATATAGTCGTCTTTAATGAAGGACCCTTTGGCTGTATGAATTAGACTTAGGGCAAAGTTGTCATTGCTGTTTAATAAATCTTTACCTATTAATTTTAAACTTCCTGTATCTATCCCTAGCAGGTTAGAAACCGTAGGAAAAAAGTCTACCATTCCACCAACAGTTGTAATCTCCTTCTGTACGCCTCCATTAGGGATATGAATGATTAATGGTACCCTTAACATTTCATCTTCACGATATTCTTTTCCTAAGAAATGACCCATGATATCAGATGTTTCTTCGTCATGGACCTTCAAACCATGATGATCACCATAAATAATGAACATGGAGTTTTCATATATTCCTGCTTCCTTTAATTGGTCAATAAAATCTCCAATCGCTGCATCTAGATAATTGACAGTTTCAAAATACCCTCCTAAAATTGTTTCTTCATAGGGTTCTCCCACTTCTATCATCTTATAGGCTTCATCTAAAGGATAAGGATAATGGGAAGTAAGGGTTATTAATACCGAATAAAAGGGTTGTTTCAATTCTTTAATGAAAGGAATCGATTGACGGAATAAGGAACGGTCACCGATGCCCATTCCAATCATCTCTTCCTCTTCTAAGTCTTCTTGTCCAATAAAATGGTTAATTCCAAAGTATGGATAAAAGTTTTCTCTATTCCAAAAACTTTTCTCATTACCATGAAAAACAGCCGTATCATAGCCTTCATCTCTTAAAATTTTGGGTAAGGAAACTAAGTTTTTACCCTCATATTGTTTATAACTATAGGTCTTGGTAGAAGCATGGTAGCCCGATTGGGTTACAAACTCGGCATCTGAAGTATTTCCCCATCCTACTTGCTCATAGTATCTAGAAAAGTAGAAGGTATCTTCCGCCATCAACTGATTTAAGTTTGGCGTTATCCATTGACCATTAACCTGTCGCCCTAAAACAAAGCTTTGAAGGGACTCGGCCTGAATAACAAAAACATTTCTTCCCTCTGCCAACCCATGATACTCTACAATAGCAGGAAGTTCTTCTTCTTCAAGGATTTCTGTCCAAGCTTCTTCATATTCTAAATCTGGTGGCCTTCTTACCAAAAAAGTAGCTAAATCGTAAATGTGATAATTAAAAACCCCTAAATTTAATGGTGTATAATAACCAACTGCATTATAATAGACCCCTTGAATGCTTCCAAAAACGAAAATAGCGATTAATGCAATTACTTTATAATTTTTTCTACGTGCCACACCCATTATAGGGGTAGCTTTCCAACTTACTTTTCTTTGGAGGATTGCCAATAATATTACGTCAATTAAAAACAAAAGGTATCTAAATTGCATTAAGTTATTAACACTATTGGATACTCCTTTTAAATGCCTAATCTGATAAATTATATGAATAGGCATTAAGGTTACAAAATGACTATAGTACATGGTGTTTGCAAATAAAAGCAATGAAACTAAAAAATAACTAACTAATAGGAACTTCACTCTTTTTTCACTCTTAATTAAATTGATCCATAGGTAAATACCAAAAATAGTTACTCCATTTAAAACATTAATTATCCAATATCTTTGAGTAATTCCTATGAAGTGGTGAAAAAATAATAATTTAATAAAAGTTAATAGCGTTAAAATTAAAACTTCTTTATAGGGTTTAATGCCATTCAAACTTTGACTCTCCATAATGCCCCCCCTGTTCCAATCACTTAACTTCCTCTAATCTATCTTTCATCTCATTCTAACATAGATGTAAATAAAAGTAAAAGGCAAGGGTCTATGGATATATATCTGAAAACTCAATGGTTACTCTTTCAACTTTAGTTGTACCGTTTGTGGCAGCCACCTCACTATAGGCGGTATTTTCTTCGTCTACAAGAACTACTGGTAATTTAATAATAAATTCGCTTCCCTTCTCCAGTTGGCTTGTTACTGAAATTTCTCCCCCTTGGGCTTCAACAAGGGATTTAACAAGGGATAGCCCAATTCCACTGCCTTCCAAATTTCTGCTTAAGCTACTATCAACTTGTCTAAACCGCTGAAAGATCGTGTTTAAATTATCTTTAGGAATCCCGATCCCAGTATCCCTCACTGAAATTTCAATGTATTCCTCCCGATTTAAGATATTTACAAAAATTTCTCCACCTGGATTTGTAAATTTAATGGCATTTGATAATAGGTTAAGTAAGATTCGTTCAATTTTATCGGCATCGCAGGCTATATATTTTTCCTCTAATTCTGTATCAAAGGTCAGTCGAATTTGATTATCTTCAACATACTTAGCAACAGACAAGGTAATATCCTCCACCACTTGTATAATGTCATAATTACGAATTTGCATTTGTAGAAACCCTGATTCTAATCGTGTTATATCAATTAAATTGTTAATAAGCCTTAAAAGTCTATAGCAGTTTTGCTTCATTATTTTAATATGTTTTTCAAAATTACCATAAATTAAATCCTGCTCATTGGAGATATTTGCAAGCTGTATTGTCCCTAAAATGATATTAAGGGGCGTTTTTAGTTCATGGGATATATTAGAGAAAAACTCAGTTTTTAAACGATCCATTTCGATGGTCTCTTTTAGTAGCTTATTTGTCTTAGCTGCCTTTTTTTGCATTGTTATGTCCCTAGTAATTTTAAAGATATATTGTTGATTCTTTTCAATAAATGGCGCTGCTGCAACTTCAATATCTAGGCGTTTACCATCATGGCGGATAATTTCCCCCTCGATAAAGGCTACAGACTCCCCTTTTAAAACTTTATTAATTCTATCATTTACAATTTCGTTTATATCTGAGCTGTTTTGATAGAATAAATTTATTTCCTTTCCTATTAAATTGATAGCACCATCTTGTCCTAAAATTTTAGCTAGATTTTCATTAGCATAGATAAACTTACCATTATGTTCTATACTTAATCCATCTGGAACAATTTCTACTAACTTGCGATATCGCTCTTCACTAGCCTTTAGCTTTTCTTCTGCAATATACTTCTTAGTTGCATTGTTAAATACATAAGCTATACTCACTAGCGTTAGGGCTGAAAATAGTATAAAGTTAATATTAATAATAAACGATAATCTTAGGGGTATATCTACCAAAAATGTAAAAAGAAACCCTCTGGCAATTGTATTTAGTTGATAAACCATTAACAACTTTTTCACTTTTATAAGTTCAAAAATTCCTCTAGATTTGATCACCTTGTGGGCAATTGCACCTATTAAAAAGGGCAGAATAATCTCAGAAATAATCCCAACCGTTAAACCTAAGCCACCTAAATAAAGCCTATAGATCAAGGGGCCTAAAGCTGTTAAAATACCCCATTTCCAACCCATTGTAAAGGCAATAAAATATATGGGAATTGATCTTAAATCAAAGATGAGTTCATTGTAAACAAAGGGGTCTAACATCATAGATAAAGAGAGTATACTAAATAAAAGGGAAGTAGCCAGTTTATACTTTCTATTATACTTACTTTTCTCTCTCCACGAAAAATGCTGACTTAAAGTGCTAAAGATAAAACAAAATGAAATGACCAAGGTTACATTGCGTAAAAAAGAAATTAACATAGGTTTTCGTCCTCCAGCATAGTTAGATTTTGCAAAATTGAGTGTTTACAATAGTTCACTATGTTAGATTCGAAAAAATTATGGAAAATCCTTCTTTTTCAAAAGATTTAGTCATTTGTTGCAATTTTTAAATTTTCGTAATAACATGCTGTTTTTAGCATTGTTTACAATCTAGATGTTATGCTTTTTCTTTATCCTATTTAAACCTTTATATTTCCCTTTTCTTATATATTTACCTAACGGACTCACTATTTCTTCTATTTATTAATTCACTTAAAATTTTATTTAATTTAACTTCCTTCTCATTTAGTAACACTAAAATATGATATAATAGATCACAAACTTCATTAACTAACTCTTGCGGTTTGGAGTTCTTAGCAGCAATTACTACTTCTGTGGCTTCTTCTCCAACCTTTTTTAGAATTTTATCAAGGCCCCTTTCAAAAAGATAATTGGTATAGGAACCTTCTTTAGGCTCTTTCTTCCTGATAGCGATAGTGTTGTATAAACTTTGCAATACATCTTCTAGCATGCTATCATCTATTCTTTCTACTTTACTTCCTTCAGCTTTTTTCTCTTCAGTTTTGTTGACTTCTATTATATAGTCCTGGTTAAGGGATTGTTGATTGTCACCTAGATTACCTTCTCTATTATATAATTCATTAAAAAAACAACTTTCTTCACCGGTATGACAAGCTCCACCAGTTTGGTCAACTTCAATCAGCAATGCATCTCCATCGCAATCATACTTTATATTTTTAACTTTTTGACGGTTTCCAGATGTGGCCCCTTTATGCCACAGTTCTTGTCTACTGCGACTCCAAAACCAAGTCTCATTAGTATCGATAGTCTTTTTGAGAGATTCTTCATTCATATAAGCAACCATTAACACTTCTTTAGTTGCCCTCGCTTGAATTACAGCAGTAATTAATCCCAGTTCATTAAATTTCAACTTTTTAAAATTGATCCCCGTTTTTAACTGTTTATTCATCTTCATCCTTAACACCTACTTTCTAACTCTAACCTGTTGTTTTGCTAAGTACTCTTTTAACTTGCCGATCTCCACCTCTTTAAAATGGAATAAAGAGGCCGCCAGCGCTGCATCAGCCCATCCCTTAGTAAATACCTCATAAAAATGGGACATGTTCCCTGCCCCTCCCGATGCAATAACTGGAATCTTTACCCTTTGGCTAATCCGTCTTGTAATCTCAAGGTCATAGCCTGTTTTAGTCCCATCTCGATCCATACTGGTTAGTAGTAATTCTCCTGCCCCTAGAGATGCCACCTCTTCAGCCCATGCTAAAACCTCTAACCCTGTATTGTGTCGCCCCCCTTTCGTATAGACAAAATAATTGCCATCGGCTTCTTTTTTTACATCTATGGCCACCACAACTGCTTGAGAGCCAAAGGCTTCTGCACATTCAGTTATTAATTGAGGATTCTCTACAGCAGCAGAATTAATAGAAACTTTGTCGGCACCACTTTTTAACACTTCACGAAAATCTGCTAGGGTTCGTATTCCTCCCCCCACCGTTAAAGGAATAAAGACTTCCTCTGCAGTCCTTCTAACCACCTCTAACAAGATGTTTCTTTCCTCATGGGTGGCTGTAATATCTAAAAAGACCAGTTCATCTGCCCCCAGTTGATTATATTTTTTAGCAATTTCCACAGGATCACCTGCATCAACTAAATTAATGAAGTTAACTCCTTTAACTACCCTTCCCCTATTTACATCGAGACAAGGTATGATTCTTTTGGTAATCATGGTAGAACCACCTCCGTCTCTCGTAATGCAAATCTATTTTCATAAAGGGCTTTTCCCACAATTGCCCCTTCTACGCCAATCGCTTTTAACTTTAATAAGTCCTCAATAGAGGCGATCCCACCAGATGCAATTACCTCCATAGAAGTTGTCTCCTTTACCCTTTTAATTCCTTCTAAATTTGGCCCTATCAACATCCCATCACGACTAATATCCGTATAGATTATTGCTGATGTTCCCATTTCCTGTAATTCTGTCACAAAGTCTAACACCTTAACCCTGCTGGTTTTTACCCACCCTTCTGTAGTTACATACCCATTTTTTGCATCAATGGATACAACGATTTTACTGGGATAAGTCTTTACTGCCTTTAGTAGCATGTCTCTATCTAAAAGGGCCTTTGTTCCTAAAATAACCCTTTCTATCCCTAAGTCTAACCATTCTTCAATAGTCTCTAGGCTCCTTATTCCCCCACCTACCTGTATCGGAAGATTAATTTCATCAATAATCCCTTTAATTACAGCTTTATTTTCACTAGTTCCATTAAAGGCCCCATCTAAATCGACAATATGGAGGAACTTAGCCCCTTGTTTTTCCCACATGAGGGACACATCTATGGGATTATTGTAATATACCTTTTCTTGGTCCTTTAGCCCCTGGGTCAGTCGAACACATTTCCCACCCTTTATATCAATGGCTGGATAGACAATCATCCTATCAACCTCCCCAAGTTTTTTATTATTTTTAATCCTGTTTCTCCGCTTTTTTCAGGATGAAACTGCAAACCAAAGATATGCTCTTTCTCCACGATGGCTGGCACTTCTACACCATAGTCGGTGGTAGCTTTTATAACCTCCGACTCTCCCGCCACTGCATAAAAAGAATGGATAAAGTATACAAATTCACCTTCAGAAATCCCCTTAAGAAGTTGGCTTTCCCCCTTTAGTTTTAGTTGATTCCAACCCATATGGGGTATTTTATAATTTTGAGGTAGCTTCAAAACATCTCCCTTTAACAATTCTAAACCTTTACACTGCTTCACCTCATACCCATTCTCAAAAAGCACCTGCATCCCTAAGCATATTCCAACTATTGGTTTACCCTTCTTCACTTCATCTTTAATCTTTTCATCTAAGGCTTCTTTCTTTAACTCCGCCATAGCATCATAAAAAGCCCCTACCCCCGGAATTACCAATGCCTTTGCATCGGCTATTTTATTAAAGTCTCGAGTAACTATTGCACTAACACCAACTGCTTCGAAGGCTTTTTGTACACTCCTTAAGTTACCCCTTCCGTAGTCTATAATCGCAATCACAAAACATCCTCCTTTAAGGCCATTGTTAAAACTAGTCTATATATTGTCTTAATAATTAATCTATACTATCTTACTAATTAATCTATATCCTATCTTGATAATTAGTCTATCTACTTTATCACCATTAGTCTAAAGACTTCCCTTTGTTGATCTAACCCCTTTTATGCGAGGGTCAAGCTGTGTAGCTTCATCTATTGCCCTACCCAATGACTTAAATAGCGCTTCAATAATATGATGATCGTTATTCCCATAAAGGGATTTCACATGAAGGGTGATTCCACTATTAAAGGCAAAGGCTCTAAAAAATTCCTCCACCAATTGAACTTCAAAATTACCTGTTCGCTCACCTCTAAAGATTACATCAAAATGAAGATAGGATCTTCCACTAATATCTATTGCAACCATCCCTAAAGCTTCATCCATTGGGGTATACACTGTGGCATATCGTTTAATAGCCGACTTATCTCCTAAAGCCTGTTTTAAGCCTTCTCCTAAAAGGATCCCCACGTCCTCTACTGTATGATGGAAGTCTACTTCTAGGTCACCCTTTGCCTGTAGGCTTAAATCCATTAAGCCGTGCTTTGAGAATTGATGAAGCATATGATCAAAAAAAGCGATGCCCGTATCAATTAATGCCTCTCCTTCTCCATCCACCTGTAGTTTCATCTTAATTTCAGTTTCATTTGTTTTTCGACTTCCTTCAAAACCTCTTTTCATCTTAACTCCCTCCTACTTTAAGACTAAAGAAGGGGTTTTGCTGCTCCTTTGAGTAAAAGGTATTTATCAGTTTCATTAAAGTTCTATTCTCTATCTTATTACCTATGGAGATGCGAAGACAATCGGTTAATAGTCCTTCGTTACCGTTACCAAAATACCTTACTGCAACGCCTTCATTTAAAAGAAACTGGTACAGTTCTTTGGCATTGATGGTTTTAATTAAAATAAAGTTACCATAGCTTTCGTATACCCTAATTGATGTAAGCTTAGTAAGTTCTTGACTTAGACGATTTTTTTCTTCAATGATTTCTGCAATAACCCCTTCCACCATTTGACAATTCTCTAGGCAGACCCTTGCTGCCACTTGATCTAAGCTACTGATATTATAGGGTGGTTTAACCTTGTTTAAAATATTGCTCATCTCCTTTGAAGCTACGGCGTAACCAATCCTTGCCCCTGCAAGGCCATAGGCCTTTGAAAGGGTTCGTAATACAATTAAGTTAGGATAATAATTTACCAAATCCATCATGGATTCTTGATAGAATTCGTAATAGGCTTCATCCACCACCACAATGGCATTGGATAGTTCAACAATTTTAATAATCTGCTCTCTCGGGATTACTCCACCGGTGGGATTATTTGGGTTTGATAAAAAAATCACCTTAGGAGACACCTTTTTAATCGCCCTCATAAATTGAAAATAGTCTAGTTTAAAATCTTCTTTTAAGGGGACCTCTATGGTTTCTCCACCAACAATCTTATTAGATATTTTATACATTGAAAAGGTAGGGGTAGTCGTCAGCATTTTGTCACCTTCATTGATAAAGGCACTTAAAATCATAAAAATTAATTGATCTGAGCCACATCCCACTACAATCTGATCTTTTGATACTTTTAACCGTTGGGCTAACAAACTTTTAACTCCATCAGCATTAGAATCTGGATACTGATTAATTTTCACATCTGTTAAGGCTTTTACAATCTTTTGCGTCAACAATGTTGAAGTATAGTTATTTTCATTGGCATCTAGTTTAATTAATGACTCTATTTGGATGGGGTTGTAGGGGCTTAAATCTTTAACTTTATTTCTTACTAAAGTATTGATCATCATCTTCAAACCTCACCTTCATACTATTTTTGTGGGCTGTTAGCCCCTCTTGTTCAGCTAAAACCATAATTTCATCCTTCACCTTTGCCAAAGCAGCTTGATTATAATAAACAATGCTAGATTTTTTTATAAAATCCTTCACCTCTAATGGTGAGAAGAATCTCGCAGTACCGTTGGTGGGCAATACGTGGTTAGGACCTGCCATATAGTCTCCCAATGGTTCTGGAGAGTAATTGCCTAAAAATATTGCACCAGCATTTTTTATTTCACTTAATAATTCAAAGGGATTTTTAACCGCCAATTCTAGATGTTCTGGAGCAATAATATTTGAAAGTTCCACAGCTTCTTCTAAGTTGGCTACAATAAAAATTCCACCAAAGTCGATTAAGGATTTTTCGATGATTTCTCTTCGCTCTAACCCTTCAGTTTGTCGGAGGATTTCTTCCTTAACCCCTTCTGCCACTTCTTTACTGGTGGTAATACATATGGCAGAGGCTAGTTCATCATGCTCTGCTTGAGAAAGGAGGTCGGCGGCTACAAACCTTGGATTCGCTTCTTCATCGGCGATTACTAAAATTTCACTAGGCCCAGCAATCATATCAATATCCACCTGTCCATAGACCAATCTTTTTGCAGTTGCCACATAAATATTACCTGGACCAACTATTTTATCAACCTTTGGAATGGTTTCTGTACCATAGGCCAAGGCCGCTATAGCTTGGCCGCCCCCCACCTTATAGATTTCCTTTAACCCCAACTCGTTAGCCGCCACCAGCACCCCAGGGTTTACCTCCCCCTTTTTATTAGGAGGAGTTACCATAACAATTCTTTCTACCCCCGCTACAATAGCTGGGATACCATTCATTAGCACTGATGATGGATAGGCAGCCGTCCCCCCAGGCACATAAATTCCTACCTTTTCAATGGGAGTAATCTTCTGACCTAACACAATCCCTTTTTCTTCATAACTTACCCAAGACTTTTCCTTTTGCTTAAGGTGAAAAGCCTTAATCTTTTCAATGGCTAATCTAATGGCTTTTGTATATGCTTCGTCTACTAACTGGTAGGCAGCTTCAATTTCTTCCTTAGTTACCCTTAACTCTTCTGGCTTAAGTTCAACATGGTCATACTGCTTTGTATATTGAAGAAGACCTTTGTCCCCCAACCCTCTTACATCATCTATAATCTGTTGAACCTTAACATTATATATTTTAAAATCAGTATCGTTTCTAGCATTTAGATTATTTATTAATTCTTCTTTATTACCGTCGTTAAGTTGGAAAATATCGATCATTATTAACTTCCCCCTTTATATAGCCACCTTTTCAATGGCGCTAATTAGTTTTAGTAACCCTTCATTTTTGGTTTTATAGCTTACTCGATTGACCACCAGACGGGCTGTAATATCGGTAATTTCCTCCAATACCACCAAACCATTTGCCCTTAGGGTTTTACCCGTTTCAACAATATCAACAATTACATCTGTTAAACCCATAAGGGGAGCTAACTCTACAGAGCCTTCTTGTTTAATAATTTCCACCGACTGCCCTTTGCTGGCAAAATACCCCTTCGCAATGTTAGGATATTTGGTGGCAACCCTTAAGTGCTTATTAAAATTCTCTTGAAGGTGGGTCTTTCCTGCCACTGCCAGCTTACATTTACCAAACTTTAAATCTAATACTTCATACAATTGTTTTTCTTCCTCTAATAATACGTCTTTCCCTACAATGCCTATATCTACAACCCCGTGTTCTACATAGGTGGGTACATCGGCAGCCTTTAGTAAAATTACTTGAAATCTTCCATTATCAAGGTCAAAGACTAGTCTTCTGCCCTTTTCCTCTAAAGGGCTACAATCAATTCCTGCTTTCGTAAGTAGCTCTATTGCCCCTTCCGCCAAACGACCCTTCGTTAGACCAATTTTAATTCCCTCCAAACAATTCCCCCCTTACCCTTGTGACAGAATAGCCTCCTGTTTCGTCTAAATGATAGATTTCATCTATTTTTCTTTTTTTACAATAGCTCATAATGGAAGCCTCATCTTCTAGTAAAGATAGTTCTACCTTATAACCCCTTTGCCACAGGCTTTTTTGAAGGGCTACTGCAGCTACAATACTACTTTCATTTTTTACAATTAAAATGTGTTTATCTTTGTCTTTTTTCAACTTTCCTTGAATCTTTAAAGCTTTTGTAAGCTTATTAACGACAAAAGCAAAGCCCGTTGCTGGGCATTCCATCCCAAAATTGCTTAGAAGTCTGTCATATCTACCACCACTACAGAGAACCACCCCTAGGTCTTTGGTATAGCCTTTGAAAAGAATTCCTGTGTAGTAGCCCATTGGAGAAATCAAACCAAGGTCTATTGAGATGTATTGACCATACCCATAGTCTTGAATCATGTGGCATACCATTTTTAAATCTTCCACAGCCTTCTTTAAGTCAGCTTCAAGGGGAATTTCTTCTAGAGCATCAAAGACCACTGTAGGGCTTCCAAAGAGCTTAATTATTTTATTTAAGCTGGCCCTTTCTTTTTCTTTGCCATTAATCTGAGCCAATATCAGCTCAATTTCTATAAATCGCTTATGCTCTATCAAATTAATAAGGGTAGCCTCTTCTTCTTCTGAAAGTTGCAGAGCCTCCACCAGTACTTTAATAAGCTTGATATGACCAATTTCGATTTGAAAGTTTTCTAATCCTAGACTTATTAAGCTTTCAATGGCTGTAATAATAACTTCTCCATCGGCCTGAAAAGAATCGACCCCAAAAAGTTCTATGCCCGCTTGTTGATATTCTCGCTTTCTTCCCGCTTGTTCTTGATCTATTCGAAAAACATTTTGTATGTAGCAAAGTTTTAAAGGATAGACAAAATCCCTCAGCTTTGTTGCCACCATCCGACCAATCGGTACTGTACAATCGGGCCGAAGCACCAGCAGGCTCCCCTTTGTGTCTATTAATTTAAAGAGTTTATCTCCATTTTTCCAAAGATAATCTTGTGGAAAAAGATCGTAATATTCTAATGTCGGGCTACTTACTTCCATATATCCCGACTGATGAAATACTTCCATTAATTTATTTTCTATTTTTCTTTTATAAATGCAGTCATCAACTAACAGATCCTGTACCCCTTCTGGTAATAAAACCTTTTTTGAAACCATCATGTTCACCCCGTCGCTTTAATTGATTAAAGTATTAAAGTATAAATAGTATCTTAAACTATATTGTATTCTTTGTCAATAGACTTTTAATTTATAGAATTTTGTGATAAAATATAAAGATAATTATTCTTATTTGCATCGAGGATATTTTTTTAACAAATAGTAATTATTTTTTAACATTGAATATACTAATTATATGATTAACTGATATTTACCTTCATTTTGGGTATTAATATAAACCAAACTAAGTTTTATTTCAAGGAGTGATGTTATGGCGGTAGTTAAGGGATATCAGAGTATTTGCAAGTATACCTATTATAAGGAATTATTTAAGAATCCTTTTTGGATATTTTTAATTTCCATATGTTTAATCGGTTTTTTGGCAGCTAATAGTCTGCATACTTACTTAGCAGCTGGCGGGGTGCTATTAATCTGCTTGTGTATTATTGCTTATGCCTATTTTGGCGAAGAACTACAGCTTCATAATCGTGTCTTTAGGAAGCTATCTAAATTAGATCACAATTTCATTTTACTTCCTTATCTTAAAATCTCCGATGGGTTTGTTCAGACCTGCACAAGTTTTATCTTAATCTCTCCAAAGGGTATTTTTAACATCAAGCTTTTAGACTTCTCTGGTATTCTTACAGGTACTGAAGATGCGGAAGTTTGGGATTTTGACGATGCTTATAATGCCTATAATATCCACCGTAAAAAAGTAAAAAATCCTCTCAAAAAGCTGAGGCAAAGCCAAGAGGTTATTGAGAAATTACTAGATAAGAATCATATTAACTATTTATTTTTACGTTCTATTTTTGTTGTTAAAAATTCTAATGCTACCTTTAGCTGTGATACTGATGTTCCAGTAGTACGCTTGAAGGATTTAAATGAATATATTATGGGATATGCAGATCGACCAAATATGATAACCCTAAAGGATGATGTTGCTTCTTCTATTTTAAAGGGACACCTTGGGTCTTGTTGTCTTAAGATGTTTTGTCCCGAATAAATTTTCATACAGCTCATTCTATCTTAATGATGGAATGGGTTTTTTTTTATTTTTTTTTGGGTAATGTTATCATATATGGGTATTATTAATTACAAGAAAATTTAGTAAATTTTAGATTTTGCTGGTCATGTTTTTGCCCTCAGATATTATAATAGAGTAAGGGGTATTTGCTTTTTATAAAGGGGAGGAGTTGATATTATGAAACGACAATCATTGTTTTTAAAAGATCCTTTATGGGTCTACTTACTGGGGATCACTGCCTTTACCTTTTTCTTAGTAGATTCTTACGGTGGATATGTGTTAGCTTCAATGCTATTGGTTTTTTCTTTGGGTTGTATTCATGTTTTATATTTAGGTGAAAACTTAAGCCTTAGCCAGAAAATATCCCGCCAATTAGAAAAGTTTAGTAATGAATTTACGATTTATTCTGGGATTGAAATTTCCGATGGAGAAACAAGTGGATCTTCTGACTTTCTAATTATCTCTCCTAAGGGGATTTTTAATATAAGGGTATTAGATTTTGAAGGGACTATTTCTGGTTTCGAAAATGATGAGTACTGGGAATATTTAAAAGTCATTAATCCCTACGATGTAATTAAAACCTCTATCAAAAACCCAATCCATCTCCATAGGCGTACCCAAAGAGTTTTAGAAAATCTTTTAGAAAAAAATTATATTAAGTATATCCCTATTCAATCAATTTTTGTTATTAATAACTCGGAAGCAACGCTAGAATGCAATAGCAATATATCAGTGGTAAAGGTTAAGGACCTTTATAATTATATCAGCCAATATCAAGATCGCTCTAATATCCCACCAATTTTGCAGGAGATTTCACAGGTTATTGGTAGTAGCAACTTCGGTGGCTTTGTCCAACAGGATTAAAGTTAAATAAAGAATAGAAACTTAAATCAAAATAAAATGCTAGAGAACAGGAGTATTCCTAATTCTACTAGCATTTTTAATGGAATCAAATTAATAAAATAGTTATAGTTTTTCTTTAACTGCCTGTACTTTACCCTCCATACTAGCTTCTCTATCTCTTCTGTCATCAATTCTAATAGCTGTATAAACCCTTTGGGCTCCCTTTTCATAGGGCACTTCATGGAGCTTTCTAACTACCTCTAACAGTATATCTAAGTCTCCTTCTAATATGGTAGCCATAGGAGTAAGCTGATACTTGATCCTTGTCTCTTCCTTTAATACACGATGGCAAGCTGCAACATATTCACTTACACTAGTGCTGCCTGTGCCAATAGGTACTACTGAAACCTCTACAATAGCCATTGTTCTTCCTCCTTTTATCCTCTACAGAATATACATTAACCTCTACTACCTTGAGCTTTATTTTCTACGCCACTCCACCACCATACCAAAGCGAATCCGGCAACAAATAGCAATACTTCGATAGCGCCTAAGGTATGGGGCAGTAATGCTCTAGAAGACCCAATGATTAAGCCTGCAAAGTAGTAGGAGATTGCCCCTTTATATTTCTCATAAACCTTTTCTAATAGTTTGACCAATAAAAAGATTCCAATTGCACTACCAAGGGCAAAGATTCCTAAACCAACTAGGTTTAAATCTCTGATATATAGTATAATGGTGTCATAAATCCCTAATAGAATTAAAACAGAGCTACCGGGAACCCCTGGAATGATCATGGCAGCACTAGAAAAAGCCCCGCCAACAAACAAAATCCACCAAGGTACAGCTATTCCTGAATCTACAAGACTTACTGGGTCTCCCACCATAAAATATCCCATAACAAGTCCCAATAACATCAAGATTCCATATCTTTTATTCATTTTAGGACAATCATTTAATACTGCCCGAATAGATGCTAGAAGACAACCTAATAATAAAGCTACAGTGGGGTCTCGATACGATTCAAAAAACATAGCAAAAAGTACACCACTAGCAAGAATACCCATTAATAACCCTCCAATTAGAGGAAAATAGGGTTTAATGTTGAATTTAACTATATCACGTATTAAGGCTTCATGTATTCCGAAGATGACCAATAGTGTACCGCCGCTCATACCTGGTAGCACTAGTATAAAACCTAATATAAAACCTTGTAAAATGGAGTTCATTTAGTACCTCCTAATCATTCTATGTCTTATTGCTTTATTATAATTCAATAATCTAAATAGGTCTCGTTTTTTTGTTATTCTTAATAATTTTTTAATAACTTACTTATAATTTCCAAATAGATTAGTAAGTTGCATAGTAATATTAAGTCTATTAAGTCTATATTAATGGAAAATCAAAACTTCGCTGTTGCGTGTTCAATGAGTAATATCTTATCATTTCAGATTTACATAAATCTTATACAAATTATAATTATGTATTATGCAATTCCTTCATAATTATTTTATTCTATCTTACGTAAAATAAGGGTAGCCCTACTTACTTCAGCTACTGCTTTTGGGAGGTCTTTTGATGAAAGGTAAGCCTTTTATAAACTTTATTAAAGAACTGTATAAACGTTTTGTCGACGATGAGATTACAGCCCTTAGTGCTCAACTAACCTATTATTTGATTTTGGCCTTTTTTCCCTTTTTAATTTTCTTAATCACCTTAATAACCTATACTCCCCTAGTGACGGAGGAGTCTTTATATGCGTTAGCCGACATATTACCTCTTGAAACCTACTATTTAGTAATGGATGTTGTTTTAGAAGTCGTTTACGAAAGAAGTTTAACGGTATTATCCTTTGGGATGATTGGTGCCCTTTGGGCTTCCTCCAACGGGGTGGCTGCCATTATACGGGGAGTCAATAAGGCCTATGATCAAAAAGACACCCGCTCTTTCTTTGTGATTAGAGGTTTAGCATTACTTTTTACCTTTGCCCTTATTCTCGTTATTCTTTCTACCTTCTTACTACTGGTGTTAGGTCAAATTTGGATCGTTAGACTATTGGAATTTTTAGAGGTCTCTACCTATTATATTGGTATTTGGCAATGGATTCGTTATGGTATTTCTATTATCATAATGTGGTTTATCTTTACTGCCCTTTATCGATTTGCCCCAAACCGTAAAATTGCCTTTAGGGGTGTATTACCAGGGTCAACCTTTGCAACCATCGGATGGTTAGGTACTTCCTTTATTTTTGCCTATTGGATTGACCAGTTTGGTAATTTTTCTTATATGTATGGTAGCATTGGAGGGATTTTTTTACTTTTAATCTGGCTATATATCAGTAGCATTATCATATTGTTAGGAGCAGAAATTAATGCTACATTATTATATAATCAAGAAAATCCTCCAACCCAATAGATGACTCCTTTCTAGACTCTGAAGTCTAGTAAGTTTTAATTTACCATATATACATGAAAATAATCTCCCAGTTGTGGAGATTATTTTCTGTTCTACTAAGAAGTTATTTTATATATTTTCTCAACTGCATGTCTACTTTAAAGATATGATTTTTTAGCCATTCTGCTAGAAAGCCTATCAACTCTGCTGAAACATCATCTTGGCTCTCGTCTACGTCCTTATCAAAAATTTCTTCGATCTTCTTAATAAAGTCAGCATGTTGAGCCTTATGGTCTTTAAAAAATGGCCAGAATTCTGCTAAAGTTTCATCATCCATTTTTGCCATATTGTCCTTCATTAGTTGTTCTTCTTGCCTAAAATGCTCTATCGTATATTTTTTTAGTTCTGTAAGAATAGACATAATCTTATCATAATTATCGTACTGTAATTGGGCGATTACTTCAGTACTTAGATCATTAATTAAGTCTACCAAGTATCGGTGCTGGCGATCTACAGACTCGATATTAGTTTCAAACAACTTACTCCATGTTAACATTAATGTACCTCCTACTTTATATCATCACCTTATTTTACCACTTTATACCCAAAAGAAGAAACCCTTAATCTGCAGTTTTCTTTTAAATTAAGGAAATTTACATTTATCTTCTTAAAAATATTAGCATTTTCCTGTGACTTTGTTTGTGTTAAAATACCTATATACGCATCTATTAGAAGGGAGTTGTTATCTTGTTAAAATCTAAATTTTATATGGCGATTGCAACGCTAGCCCTATTAATATTATTATCTGGTTCTTATATCTATAGTAAAAACTTTAACAGCTCCCTTAGAATTCCCATATTAATGTATCATCATATTTCTGAAAACCCTAATGTGTGGAGCGATTCAACAGTTTCTCCCGAAAAATTTAGGGAAGATATGCTATATCTTAAGGCATTAGGCTATGAAGCCATTCACTTTAAAGACTTTTTAGATTATCAAGAAAAAGGAAGCCCGCTTCCTGAAAACCCCATCTTCATTACCTTTGATGATGGTTATTTAAGCAATTATGAGTATGCCTATCCAATACTTAAGGAGCTGAATCTTAAAGCTACAATATCGGTTATTGGCTGGAGCCGTGGAAGAAGCCATCATTTAGATAATTATACTAAAATAATTGACCACTTTTCATGGGAACAGGCTAAGGAAATGTATGATAGTGGCATTATTGATATTCAACATCATACCTACGACCTCCATTCTCCTGGTGATACGGTTAGATTTGGTCGGATTTTTAATCGAATGCCCCAAGAGGAACAAAAGGCCTATCGAGAGAAACTATTAGCCGATACAATTTTGCTAAAAGACCTTATAGAAGAGCATGTAGGCAATGAAGTTAATGTTTTTGTTTATCCTTTTGGTGTATTTAATAGAATTTCTGAAGAGGTTCTAAAGGATTTAGGTTTTAAAGTAACCATAACCACCCTTAATGGTATTTCTGATCTATCAAAAGGGCTATTCTTACTTAATCGAATTAATATGCCCCACTATATTTCTAGCCCAGACCTAATGGCTAAAATAACAGAAATGCAGGGTCGTAGAGTGGATATCCCCTTTAGGGATGTTGATGAAGCAGAGTTAAGAATTGAAAAACTTGAAGAATTGCTAAAAAATAACTCCTAGAGTCAGTTTTATGATTCTAGGAGTTTAATATTCTTTAAGGTTAACTTGATTATTTACTTTTTTTCTTAACTGCCAATTGGAGTATACCTATATCGCCCTTTAGCTCTTTCAAAATTTCTTGGTGCTGTCTTTCATTAGTTTCTGCTAAAGTCTCTATTGCTTCGAAGACTTCCGTTACCTTGTCTTCTAATCTTTCTTGGTTTACTTCCATTTTGCCTAGTCTAGAGTCCACTTGATCAAGTCTTGTTTCTAATTTATCTAGTCGTGTTTCTACTTTGTCTAGCCTTGTCTCCAATTTGTCTAATCGAGATTCTACTTCATCAAACCTGCGATTTACTTCATGCTTAAAGTCGACAAACTCACTATACAATTTTTCTAATAAATCAAAAACTTTATCTTCCATAAATTCCGCTCCTTAAAATTATCTATATTAAGTATAGCATTCTTTTTTTTAAAGGGCAATTAAAAGTCTTCTGCAAATAGTGAGGTTATTTTTACTGTCATAACTTATCCCTCTTTATATTTAAAGGTTTCTAGAAATTTATTTACCGCTGTCTATAGTGACGTTATGTCAGCAACCGCTTCTTCAATTTCCTCTTCCTCAAGACGGTTTTTATAGGTATGGTAGGTAACTCCTGCTACAACCAACCCACTAATCATAACCAAAGGAATCGACAGTGTATCTAAAACCCCATCTAGAGCATCTGTTCTGGATAAGAGCATACTTGTCAGATTATTAAATAGGTGTAAAATGATGGCTGGCCAAATGGACTTTAACCATACACACACTAAACCTAACAAGATTCCCATAAAGAAGGTGTAAATACCTTGCACCAATTGCATATGATATAACCCAAATAATAAAGCTTGTATAAAAATTGCCCACTTAAGGGACATGCTTTTCCTTAACTCCTTTAATATTAAACCTCTAAAGATGATTTCTTCAATAAAGGGAGCAGCAATAGCCACACTTAAAAATACAACAACTGTATTCCCCCCCAATAATTGACCCATTAGCTCTACATGCTTTGAAAAGGCATTATCAAGCAACTCCGTTTTATTAAGAATTCCCAATAAGAAACCATTAATGAAAACTAGCCCAACTCCCGCTGGAACAAATGATAAAGCGCTTTTTAAAGAAATTTTTCTAAACTGACAGGTCTGGAAAAAATCTTGTTTTCTTCCTTTGCTGATTAAATAGTAAACTCCAAAGGCAACAATTGAACTTACAATAATGGACATTGGTAGCTGTCCCATGATCATAGGCTCTGTTTTTTCTGCAATTAAGTCTGGTGTTAGGTCTGGTTCTTGAACAACGATCTTAATTGACATAACAATTGCAGCTACAAAAACATAAACAATTTGAAAAATAAAATATACCCCCAAATAAAGGGCGATCCATCCAGCTGTTTTAAAGAATTTTTTCATGTTGGTTCCTCCTGCTATTATTATAATTTATTAATCCCTTAAAAAAATTTTACTAGTACACTAATTAAAAGACCAACAAAGCCAACAAAAATGATCACCCACTTCTGTCTATACAAAACCATTACAGTTTCTTCTACTCTATATTCTATTAGAAGTAAGCATCCTACGTATAGGTCTAAATTTTATAGGCCTTTCCTTAGTCGGAAAACTAAGTACAATTGTTGTTCCTTCCCCTTCTTTGCTATGAAGTTCTAGCTTCCCACCGTGTTTTCTCATGACATTATCACAATAGGATAAGCCCAAACCAAAGTTTAGTGTATGCTTTTTAGTTGTAAAAAAAGGTTCTAAAACCTTTTCTAAGTTCTCTTTAGGAATCCCTTTCCCGCTATCTTTTATAGACAGAACCGTTGCCTTACTGCCTTCCTCTAGGCTTATTTCTATTTTACCGCCGATTTCCATCGCTTCTATGGCATTTTTAAAAATATTAATTAGTACTTCTTTTATATGTACTTCATCACAGTCTATTACAGAAGCCCCAGAATATTTTTTAGCAACAATTATATTTTTGCTTTCTAACGAAGCAGTTACCATCATAAGGGCAGCATCACAAATTTCATTTATACTATTTTTAGATTTTTTTAGCTCTATATCTGACATTTGATCATTAATCCTACTTACCATTGCCTGTAGGTGATTAATTGACTCCCTAATAATATCTAGAGAATTGGTGACATACTCATTTGGATCTTTACAATTGTCTTTAATATAGTCGGAGCACATTGATATTTTAGTAATCTCATTTTTTATTGTATGACTAATGATGGCTGTTCCCGAAGAAATAGACTTTCTGGTTCTTTCTAAATGGAGTTTTTCAAACCTTATTTTAACCCCCAATGCACCATATCTAACACTAAAAAAAACAAACAAACTAAACTGAATAACAATAAACCATCGATGGAATAACCAAGCTTCATGGTTGTTGAATATTCTTAATATATAGTTTGATAAGAGGGCGTATAGTGTGATGGGAGAAACAATAATGCAATTTAGCAATTTCTGTTGCCTTATCTCTTCATTTCTTGCTCTAAAAAATGACAGTATTAGTAACAGATTAGCCCCCATAATGTAAGGAGTTGCCCAAAGGGATAAAACTAGAAAAGAAGGGTCATATCCCCCTTTAAAGGGAAACATAAAATGCATAACTAAAGGGGGTATTAATAATATTAATTTCAATCTATTTTTCCAATGGTGTAGTAGCTCTTGAAATAGAAGGGTATTACTCATTCCGTAAATTAGAAGGGCGTAGGGGGCCATGTGATGGGATAAGGAAGATAAAAACCCTATTGTACTAGCACTTGTTAGGACATTATTCACCCCATCAAAGTAATTAACTACAGGTAGTGAATATGCTTCTAAAATAACCGATAGGGACCCACACCCAGAAAAAAATGCAACAGCACTTAGCCATCGATTAGTTTCCCTTCGCCAGTCGGCAATTAAAAGGATTATAGCTAATAGCCATAATAAAGAAAAAAGCAAAATCATTTCTGTTTCATCCCTTCATACTAACAGTAAATTTATTAATATATTTCATAACATCTCTACGGATTTTTTTGCGGCATAAAACAATCCCAGCATGACCACAGGGATAAAGGAGCCTTTTGGGCTGTTGCCATTGCTTCCATAATCGATTGGTATCTTCTAATAAGACATATTGGTCGTACAAACCACTAATTAGTAGTATATTATCATTAGTTATTAGAGGGTTATACTGGCTGGGGTCTATAATATTCCAATAATCTTTTAATTCTTCATAGGTAAAGCCATTGTTTACTAAATCTTCTTTAATGTACTTGCCTGGCACGGTCTTCCATATGGAGAAAGATAGACTATTGGCATACATAATCGATATTAAGCCGTCTATTTGGGCTTCGAGGGTTGCTGTTAAGTTTGTTACGTAGCCCCCAAGACTGATGCCGATTAAGATTACCTTTTCCCCTTTCTTTTCTTTAATCCACTTAATTAATGCCCTTAAATCTGTTACAGCTTGCTTTATAGCTTCTACTGTACCTTCAACGTTGGCACTAATCATGTATTCTCCACTATATAAAGAGGTATTAGGTTGCCTGTCTAAATGAAGGGGTAGGGTGTAGTAAAACAAATTAAAACCCTTCTCTTTAAAATCATCTAAAAACAACTTGTCGAAATGACCAAAGCCTTCAGACCGCCACCCATGAACCATAATAACACTAATATTTTGAGGGTTATTATTACTTTTAAAATAGTACCCTGTAGCATGGTCATTGTTCTGCCATTGGGTATTTACTTGAGACTTAAAGCTAAATTTCCCTTCTTGATATGTAGCACCCTCTTTTACAGGCGAAAATGCTATAGGGGGTAGTTCTGGTTCGACAAAAAAATTATTAGCATCTTTTATATTAATTGCCTGCATTTTGGGCTTGTTAAACTGGGGTGATCTACTTCTTTTTTTATGTAGCTTATATAGAGCATAGTGATCGATTAACTTACTTATGTACTTGTTCATTATTTGCTCCTAACCCTTTGTAGTCTGGTCGATATAGCCCTCTTAGTTCAACTTTCTTAATGGCTTCTTTGGTGCTTTCTACCTTTAGCTTTTTCAATATCTTGTTAATTTGATTTTTTACTGTACTATCAGACTTTACTAGCTTTTTCCCTATGGATGCCCTCGTATGGCCTTTTGCTAATAAATAGACTACTTCTCTTTCGGCACTAGAAAGTTCCTTTAATACCTCTTGCTCCTTTAGCCTTCTATAGTCTTCTAATAATTCTTCCATAGGGAGATTAGGCTTGATAGCATTTCTAATAATTTGAGGCAATTGGCGATAATCTTCCTTCGAAACAAAGGCAATAGCACCTGCATTAAAGGAATCTAGGGCAACTTCTTTAGGATCTAATGATGTAAGCATAATAATTTTTACCTCTGATTCCTCACTAACTTCGGCTGCAATATAAACACCATCTAAATGATTACTAGATAAATTAATATCCATTAAGATTACGTCTATATCTTTTGTATTTAATATCTCATAAAGATGGATTTTATCATTTACGGTTGCAACAATTTCTATGTCCTTTTCAATAGCAAACTGCATTTCAAGAAGCTTAACCCACGTAGGGTCATCTTCTACAATAAGTACTTTGATTAATGCCATCATTGTGCCTCCCTTATGTGTCAATTTACGTTTTACGTATTTATATTATTCTATATAATTTTAGAAATCCCTGTAAACTTTGCCAATTTCAACTTATTTTGATTAGCTAAAATATTTTAATATTACTAAACCCCGCAGGCTTAACCTGCAGGGTTCTATTAACTTCATTTCTTTTATTATTCTGTTATCACTACTGTATTGGCAACAAATCTACCATTGATCTCTTCGCCGATTACTGTTACTCTTTTATTAATTGTAACGGCATTAAAACTGGTATCATTCCCAATAAGGTTAACGATGTTTGTAGAATTAGTTGTATCAATTCTCATTGGGGTTTGTCCTTCTGGTCTAATGATGAAAGCCTTTAGGTCTTTATCTACAAATTCAATTTTACCTGTATATCGATCAGTTAAGGATTCACCTTGGGCTTCTGCATAGATTACAGTTACTTGATTATTGGTTAGGGTTAACTTTGCATTATATCCGCTTCTTAAATCTAGTAGATTGCTGGATTTTTGATCTAATAGGGTTACTAGATTTTGAGATATAGTATAACTTCTATCTATCCCGTTATTATCCCTTAAATGAATTTCTACCTTATCGGTAACCGTGATGGAGGTTATTACCCCTTCTACGTTTTCTTCCGTTGGAATTACAGTTGTTTCCCTTAAGTTAATGGATGTTACTACATCATCAACAATCTTAACATCAACTTCATTACCGAACTTTATATCTAATATTGTTAGGGCTGTTGTTCCTTTAGTAATTTTAGCATCTTGGCTTAAGTCGTGTTGGTGGGTAATATTGTTGCCATCCTTTACAATGATTACATGGGGCTCGCCATATTGAATCTCTTCAATGATCCCGATGAAATCTTTATTTCTTTTAGCTAATTCGCCTTCTTTATAGTCGTAGGCTTCTGAAAGCATCTTTGCCATCATGGCTCTAGTTACTGTATCCTTAGGATTAAAGTTTCCTAATACATCCCCATATTCATTAATAACGCCTACTTCAATCATCATATTTACATGGGGAATATCAATTTCTGGTATCTCATCAGAATCATTAAAGCCTAAAATAATAAATTCTTTATTTTTTGCTTCATCTTCAAGGCCTAAGGCTCTTGTTAAGTATCTTACAATTTCCAACTTTTCTGCTGTTTTAACTTTTCCATTAACATAGGAGCTTCTTAATTCTCCTTCAGTTATAATTCCCTTTAGTAGCGCATAGGCCATTTGGTCTTTAGCCCAGGTTTCAACCCCTACTGCATTAATTAAATCGTTATAGATGTTCATACCTGCATTAATTTCTGTTCTGGCAGGGTTGATCATTCTTACCATCATAACAATTGCTTGAGAAACAGGTACTTCTAAATTGGGATTAAAGGTATCGGCTGTCATCCCTGTAATAATACCAAGATCGTTCATCTTATTAATCTCATCTATTGCCCAATGGTTTTCTGGTACATCTGTAAAAATCTTATTAGCAAAGGCTATGCTATTACCCAACATTAAAACTACCAATGACATTACGATAATCTTCAAAATTCTTTTTCTTAAGCTCTTCAATGTTATACCTCCCTATTCATTCTATATAAATTTAATTCGATTAAATTATTGAAATTCCTGCAATATATGGCAAAATATTAGGATAAATTTTAGTTTAATTCTTTTGACCTAGACTTTAATTTCTTCATAGAAAAAGCCAATCATAGGATTGGCTTACGTTTACTTATAAGTTATATAATTTTACTCTAACATAATGTTAGCTACATTTTGCCCCCCCTGTACTGCTTGAACATTTACCCTTTTATTAGGATACTTTTCTTTTAGCTGATCGGCATACTTATTGGCTATACGATCTATATCCTCTTGACTTACTCCCTCTTCGATAATCATTGTTCCAATTACAACATCATCTTGTTCATATACTTGACCATTTATAACCTCATCTTCTGCAACTAATTCTTCAGTTAATTCCCTGTCTACATTTTCTTCTGCTTGTGGTGTTTCTGGTGCTGGTGGTGGCACTTCATCTTGAGGGGCCTGTCGGCATCCAGTAGCAAATATTAAAACTATGGCAAATAATATTATTAATTTTTTCTTCATGATTTACCTCCCATAACAATTATTATGGTTAGTATTTGCTGGGAAGTTAATTTGAATACTAAAAAACTTTACTTATTGCTATAACTACCTATTTAATATTAAAAACAGATAAAGAGACCCACAAAATTTAACCTTTGTGGATCTCCTTTAATAAAATTATTTAACTTTTACTTCACCGATATTTAACGAAGTACTACCTGCTCTACTATTTACTTGTACAGTGAAAGTAGCTACTAAGTCAGGATTTTCCTTGTCTCTTATTTCAACTGTAACTAACCCTGAAACTGATCTTAATAACCTTCTTGTAGCTGTTATCGTAACCGTATTGTTGGTATGATTAGGTGTAAGAATCAAACTTCCAAAGTTATTGGGGGCATTAACAAACCTAGCTTCTAAGTCTCCATTAGCGCCCAATTGTTTCCATTGATTTATGTTGTCTAGGCTTGCTGCTGTATTACTGGTTAAAGGATCACCATTATTGTGAACTACTAATACGGACTTATCACCTGCTATTAAGGTTAAAATCGCCTTATCTATTACTATAACCTCACATGTTGCTTTGTAACCCCTATCTTTTGTTGTTGCTGTAATGGTGGTTGTTCCTGCCTTTAATGGTGTAACTAACCCATCTGTAACTGTTGCTACGTCATTATTGCTAGAGCTCCATTCTATAGTCTTGTTAGTTGCCTCCATTGGTACTATAGTTGCTACTAATTCACTATTCGCTCCATCTACTACTAATGTCATTGTTTCTTTGTTTAAAGTGATTCCTTCTACTGCTATAGGGGCTGCTTCAACTGTTACTGTACTAGTAGCACTTTTATTTCCATCTAATGTTTTTACTGTTATTGTTGTTGTTCCTGCCTTTAATGGTGTTACTACACCTTCATTAACAGTAGCTACTGCTACATCACTAGAATACCATACTACAGCTTTATTTGTTGCATTGGCTGGCGCAACTGTGGCACTGAGGGTTCCTGTTGCCCCTCCTGCTACTAAGGTCATTGATGGTTGATTTAAAGTAACGCCTGTCACCGATATAGGTGCAGTTTCTACTGTAACTACACAAGTAGCTTTTTTATTCCCATCTAAAGTAGTTGCTGTAATGGTTGTAGACCCAGCTTTTAAAGGTGTAACTACTCCTCCAGAAACTGTTGCAACAGTGTTATTACTTGAAGTCCAATTTACAGCCTTATTAGCTGCATTTGAAGGAGATACTGTTGCTACTAAATTACCTTTTTGACCTCCAACAACTAAAGTCATTGCTTGCTGATTTAAACTTACTCCTGTTACTCGTACTACGTCATTCCGTGTCTATCCCTTAGGATTTCGACCGGTCCACACCGCACGTGCGACTTTCACCGCATACGGCGTTCCATCGATAATAAATTAAAAGACATATTTGTATAAATGACAATTATACAATAGTATATGCCTAACAGCATAATTAAATGCTAGTTCAATCATTTAATATCTTAAAATTGAGAGGTCTAACCAAAGGATTTAACTTCTGATTAAAATTTAAAAAAGAGTTTCTTATAGTTTAAGGAACTTCCATAAATGTAATAGAATTATACACTGTACTAATTAAAATATCGATGAAAGCCTATATTTTAGCTAGTTTATTAGGCTCTATAATATTTGGTGTTGGTGATTAAAAGCCAGCACCTTTTTTAAATTTCAGGATGATTTTTATTCCGAAGGATCTATTAATAATGTAAAATCTAAGATTTTTCATGCTATTTTAACTTATACACCTAATAATTGCTACAATTGTTCTCATGTATTTGATGAAAACATAATAAAACATGGCTTTAAAGCTTCAACAATTAAAATACCTAATGTTTCTGGGTTTAATGCTTACTTATTACATAAAACTTAGTAACATTAAGAGCCTAGGAGATATACTACCTGATATTCACCTAAGCCCTTAGATTATATTTTTTATTGTTATTCAGTTGTTATATTTTAAAATTTTCTCCACCAACACCAGTCACAAAGAACCCAAAAAGCGAAAAAGACCCCGTAGGGCAACTAGATTATGTATCTAATAAACCACCTATGGGGTCTTTTCATTTATCACCTTAATATACTGATTTATTATGTCAGCTTGTCAAGGGTTTTTATTATTCTACTGTGATTTCCACTGTAGCTGTGAAACTTCCATCATTTGTTGTTACTGTGATCACTGCTACTCCTTCTGCTTCTGCTGTTACTAAACCATTAGCATCTACAGTAGCTACAGTGTCATTATCTGATGACCAAGTTACATCTTTATTTGTTGCATCAGCAGGTGCAACTACAGCATTAAGTTGTAGAGTATCAGTTACTACTAATGTTTGATCATCTTCAGTAATAGTAACTCCTATTACATTTACTACGTCATTCCGTGCCTATCCAATTAGGATTTCGACCGGTCTACACCATACGTGCGGCTTTCACCGCATACGGCGTTCCATCGACATTAAAGAGTTTTAAAGATTAATAATTGTCATTTATACGCCTTTTAAACTCTTTATTACCGACTAGGCCCCTTCGCTCCCATATGTTTTATCCTCCCCTACTGTTACCAGCAAGGTACAAACGGCATATGATCAACACTACTATGGACCTGCTGAGCCCGTATATCCCTCATAAGATCTGCTAATCCTACGAATATACAGCATCAAACGTTCCACTTCACTTATCCCTTATTTTGATTGCCTTAGGCTTCCACTAGCGACCTAAGAATAATGAGTTTAACAGCCTAAATTATTCCCACTCCGTCTATACCATCGGTTTGCACCTTATGTATACCGGTTAATGTTGAACTCCAGACGACTTATTACAACATTAACTATCTTAAATCCCATTGTCATGGATTAGCATATGTTAGCCATAGCAACCTTTTAAGGAGTCCCGCACTACTATTTCAAGTAGTTACGACTTCACCTGGCTTCACAACATAAAGTTTAGCAGACTTTATAATTGTGCAGGAGGATCAGACTCATAACTTAAAGGCTATTTGTTATGGACAGGATTTTCACCCATCTATTCAGTAAAGTAGTTAGAGAGTATATTATGTAGTTATCATTATGTATATGGCATTGGGAGAGGCTTAGTTAGCCTTATCTCCCTTTGCCATTTTGTGTTTACTCCCCGTTCATTTCATTAAGCTATGCTTAATTTATAGAACAACGTTTCGCACTTTTATTATGGAGTAACATTTACCTCTACATTATCGATTACAGCACCTCTGTAGCGCACTGATACAGTTGTTGTTTCAGTAAGTTCTGTGATTGCGAACGTTGCTACGTTATTTTCCCATGCGAAATCTTTTAAGGTTAATTGTGTTCCATTAACTGTAGCTGAGAAATCACTTGCTACTGGTGCACTAGCCATTGAAATATCCCCAAAGTCAACTGTAACACTATCTACAGTTGCATTAGCAGTAATACCGTTAAAGAATACTCCTAATGCTGCTGTTTGTCTGAAAGCTACTGCTGCGTTATTGTTTGAATCAGAAATCATTCTACCACTTTCTAATTCAACACTTACATTATTAGATACGAAATTTGGTTTTGTTATAGCAACTCGGATTTTATTACCACCCACAGCTGTAACACTAAATTCATTTCTATTTAATTTTTCGTTATTTACTCTTACGTGTAGGTCAAATTTTACAGAATCTTCGTTTAGAACAGAAACTGTTTCATGGAATTCAATATCAATTGTTTTTTCATCTAATCTTGTTACAGACTTCATTTCTGGTGCAACTTTATCATAAGCTGTTGCTACTGTAGCACCTGCAAAAGTTTCGCCTATAACAGATTTGATGTTTCCACCTAAAACATTCACAGCAACTTGGCCATATACATCTTTGTTAAGCGTCAATGTTACTTTTGAACCATTTACTTCATAGTTTACAACTTCAATTCCATCAACATTAGTAGATGTTACTACAAAGTCATTTCTTCTAACAGTTGATGGAGTAATAGATCTGTTAAACTCAACAGTAACTGTTCTTTTACCAGTTAATTCTGCATTCTTATCACCCTCAATTAAACCAAAAGTCATTGGTGTAGCAAAATTTTTGTTTTCAGAGAAGCCTTTGATAATGTTTCCATGTATATCTTCAACTCTTTGTACAGTAATTTCAGTTAAGTCACTTGCCACAAAATCAGCATTATCAATTCTAGCTGGTAATGTAATAATTACAGATTTCGCTGCATTATCTGCAAGTGTAATATTAGTACCATTTGGAAGAGCTCTGATAACACCTTTATACATAATGAAGTAGTTTTCTGCTCTTAAAACAGATGCTTCACCAGTTAAAGTCATAGCTTCGCTGAATTGAATGAAAATTTGTCTTTCAGCTTGTGCCATAGAAACTCCCACAATATATGGTGCAGTTGTTTTTCCAACTTCTAAAGTAGTTTCATAAGGTAAAATTGTATTTTTTAATACTGTTGTATCAGCTAACCCATTCATTCTGAAAGTGTAAGTTCCTTGACTTAATGTCGAGAAGAACTCAATTGTAGCAACTGTTCCACCTTTGGAACTAACGATATCTTTAATGGCAACTTCTTTACCATCTTTGTCTAATAAAGTATATCTTGCTTTGCTATCAATATTACCAATTTCCTTAGAGAATTCTACATCAATAGCATCATTTGTTTTGTTAAGTTCAACTTCAATAACTATTGGTCTAGTTTCATCTAAATTAGCAGTTACTGTTGTATAAGCATCTTTATCAATTACGTTGTCAGAGTAGTCTCTAACTCCTTCGATATAAAGATACACTTGATGCAACGGTAAGTTAGCCTCTTTAAAGTCAAACCTTACAGTATCATCTGCTATTATATCAAAAGTAAAGTCAGCATTATTCTTTTGTGTAGTTGTTGTAGTAGCTTTCCAGTAAACACTAGATCCACCTCTAACAGATGCTCTTTGAACTGGTTCAGTAAACTTAACTGTAACCGTTTCAGGTGTAGCTACTACAGATGCTACAGCAGGAGCTACAGTATCTTTAACTGCATCGAAGTTAATTTCTGTTTTAATAACTTGAAGAGTAGCGTAATCTTTAGCACCTGAAACTTCTAAAGTGTGTGTTCCTTCAGCAAGGTCTACAAATGGTCTAACGATTACAGTTCTATCTCCATGTGCTTCAAGACTTCCAGAAACAGCATTTCCGTTGATTTTAAAGTTGCTAATTTTCACATCGCTCATTGGCTCAGAGAATGTTACTCTAACCGCTCTAAGTCCTAGAGAATCCACAGATACAACTGTTGGTACAGTAATATCTAATGGTGCAAAAGTTTTTTCAACATTATTAATCACCAAGTCTCCTGCTACTGCTCTTCTTACTGTTAAAGTATGATTAGCTTGATTAGTCATGTTTCCTTGAACTGTTAATGTTGCTACTTCTCCATTTTCTGAAAGTACAACATGATTAATTTGTACAGTTTCATTTCCTCTTTTTAAAGTGTAGTTAGCAGTTCTTTCAGCTGTAACTCTATCAACTGGTTGATTGAACTTAACTTCTACTTCTTTAAGATTAGTAGCACTTACAGAAACAACTTCTAACTTTTCAGGAGTTGGTTCTTCAATTTCATAACCTTCGAAACCTAATTTAGTTCCTAAAGTCATTCCACCTTCAGCAACTTCCATAGAAAGAGCTGCTACAGTAGCTTGAGCCATAACTCCTCTTGTAGCTTGAGAGTTTAAAGCTGCGCTTGTGAAATCAGCTGCTGCTGCATCTGCCATATTCCAAGCTTCTTGACCTTCATGGCCTAATGCTCTTAATAAGAAAGTAACTAAGTGTTTAACTGTAAGTTGGTCATCGTATCCGAAAAGACCGTTGCCCATACCTTCAACTAAACCTTGAGATTGTGCCCATGCGATGTATGGAGGATAGAAATCTCCCTTTACATCAGTGAAAGTAGTTGGTAGTGGGAAGCTTTTAGCTTCGTCTTCTACCCCTAATAATCTTGATAATAAAACAATCATGTCTTGTCTTTTTAAAGGACCTTCTAAATTAAGGTCTCCTTGGTAACCTTCTAAAACACCAAGGTCACGTAAAATTTCGCCAGCTTCATTAACTGTAGCAGTTGGAGCTGCAGCGAAAGTAAATCCAAAGCTTCCTAGTACCATTGCTAAAGCAAGTACTAATGATAGAACCTTCTTCATTATGTCTTCCTCCTTTTTTCCTGTTTATTTTTTTCTTTGAAGTGAGTTAAGTTTAGGTATTGGTTGTAACCCCCTTCTTCAAACCAACCAGACCTTTAAATTTATAGACGCGGAGTTTATTAATTATGTCCGCCTTCTATAGATGAAATTATACACCGACCTTTTTATTAGGTCAATGCGTGGAGCGAGATTGTAATATAACTGTAATAATGTTTCCCCTCCATGTCATATGCAATCTCTACATGATTCATTATACACGGTTGGCAATCAAAAAACCATTACAGTAGTATTACAAGTTTTTTGCACCTACATTACAGGATAGGCATACTTTCCCAACTTTAGGTGTCCACTTAATAAGTATTCGTCATTTAAGTAAAAATTCCTTTTTTTTCTTTAACATTTTTGGAATTTTTTTAACTATCCTACCTTCTGTATTAACACATTCCAGTAGTTTTAATCATTTAATACAACATTTCTCAATATTTTATCACCTAAACGTACAAAGACCCCGCTCTATACATTATATATGAGGTTATTTCATACGTAATCTACACTTAAACACTTACTCTTATCTATACTATAAATAAACCGTGTAACGACTAATCTTCTACTGGATTTGGATCTTGCTGAATTGTAATAATTCCGCCCACATTGGTGTCTTCTAACTTAAGGTCATATTCATAACCCCAACGGAAACCTAATCCGCCAATTATTACTGATGCAATAATCATAGATGCTACTAAACCCTTAATTTTTTTCATTATATATTAACCCCCTATTTAATATTGAGAAATATAGACTATTAATTTGTTAGATAATTTTTGCGAATCTTACTCAAATATTTTGATACTTTTTCTTTTTCACCTAGACCTAGATATACATCACAGTAAAAACTGTAAAGATCATACTTATAAATATTAATATCCTTATCTGCCATAAGTTTCTCTATCGTTTCTAAATGAACTAATGCAGTATCAAAATCGTGAGTTCTAACGTAAAGGTCTACAAAAGAAAAGTGCATCTCTATTATAAACTCTTGTTTTGCAACTTTTTCAGCTAAACGCAGTCCATTTTCCAACAAACTAGATACAACGTCATATTCCTCTAGTAAATTATAACATTTCGCTTCCTTTAAATATAGTCCAGGTACATAATTTACATTTACGTCGTGTTTTAGACTAACAGCTTTCTTTATGTATAACAATGCTTCTTTTGGTTCTCTTTTTTGTAGGTATAACTCTCCAAAGTTATCGAATAAAAGAAACAAAGTCTCTTTATCTAATTTTTTCTCATCATTTAGTATTTTTCCGTATATCTTCAACGCCTTATCAAAATTATTTATGTCCCTGTAAGTATTACCTTCAAGCAATAAAATTTTATCAGCTAAAGTTTTATACTGAGGATCATTCCATTCTAAGTCGTTAAACATACTAATATGACTTAAAGCTAAATCATATCTTTTAAGTTTACGATAACATAAAATCTGATTATAAACGGAAAAAGCTTTTCTTTTCTCCTTATCTTCTGGTTGATGCACCCTAGCAGTATCATAAGCCTTTAAATAATGTACTAGAGCCGAATCTATAGCCATCTGCATTTGATATACGTTACCTATAGAGCTATACATCCTTCCCACTGTGCTATGGTCCTGTGTCTGTAGAGAATAGTCTAATACATCTAAATACTCTTTTAGGGCTTCGTTGTACCTATAGCCCCTATAATAAAAATCTCCCCTAATAATCTGTAGTTCTGCCTTTTCCTTTTGTAAGCCCCATTCATTAATTAAGCCGATAATCTTTTCAAAGGTGTTTTCCACCAGTTGCTCATCTACATTTCCGTTATTAATTGCCTTTTGTAGATGGTCTAGGTCTTCTTTAATAATTCGCTTTGCCTCTTCTTCCTCTGTTTCCATTAGGTATTCGGCGGTAATTTTTTTGCCGATTCCTTCATAATATACATTTAAACAGTCGGCAATAATGCGGGCAGTATTCCAAGTTAAATTACGCTTGTTGCTTTCGATCATACTTACAATACTTTTTGATAGTTCATCGTTTGTCAGATCATCCTGCGTTAGTCCCATAGCCAAGCGAAGCCTTCTAATCTTCTCCCCTGGCCCCAAACGTTTTACCATTTTCAATACCCCTCCCCTTTTCTACAACCGTAATCTTAAATAACAGTTAACTTTTAGTATGTCCTATTACTATTTATATAGCTTGTTTGCCTATTCCATTACTATAATAACTAATTTATATGGCTTTTTCAATATATTTTTTAACTAATTAGAATTTTATGTTATTTACCGTATAATATATTTCGGGTTTATGATATTTTTTTATTCATACCAAAAGCCTACTATGGGGTAATAGTAGGCTTTTGAGCTAAGTAGGGTTATTTCAAGCTTTTATTTACCGCTGCTTTAATAAAGTCTCTAAACAGTGGATGGGGTCTTGTTGGTCTAGATTTGAATTCTGGGTGGAATTGTCCACAAACGAACCACGGGTGGTCTTTTATTTCCACAATTTCTACAAGTCTTTCATCAGGAGAGATTCCACTAATGATCATACCTGCTTCGGTTATTGCATCACGATACTGATTATTAAATTCGTATCTATGTCTATGTCTTTCATAAACAAGGTCTTCTCCGTAGACTTCCCTCGCCCTTGTATTACCGTAGATTTTACATGGATAAACGCCTAGTCTCATTGTTCCACCCATTTCTTCTACATCTTCTTGTTCTGGCATTAGGGCTATTACTGGGTTTGTTGTTGATGGATTCAGCTCAGCGCTGTGGGCATCCTTTAACCCTAGAACGTTTCGAGCAAATTCCACAACAGCCAACTGCATCCCTAGACAAATTCCAAATAGAGGAACTTTGTTTTCTCTGGCATATTTAAGGGCCTGTATCTTTCCTTCTACCCCTCTGTCGCCAAAACCACCTGGTATTAAAATACCGTCGGCATCCTTTAATAGGGCTTCTACTGCTTCTTCTGTTACATCGCTGGCTTGTACCCAATCTATTTTTACCTCTGCATCGTTGTAGATTCCTCCGTGGGTTAGGGCTTCAGAAACCGATAGGTAGGCATCTCTTAATTCTACATATTTACCAACTAAAGCGATCTTTATAGACCTTGAAGGGTTTTTATGTTTACTAACGATTTCTCGCCATTGGTCAAGTTTTGCTTCCCCTGCCTTAAGCTTAAGCTTGTCTATTACAAGCTTGTCTAAACCTTCTTCTAAAAGCAGAAGGGGTACTTCATAAAGACTTTCTGCATCTAGGTTTTGGACTACACTGTTGGCATCAAGATTACAGAAGAGTCCGATTTTTTCCTTCATATCTTGAGATAGGGGCCGTTCTGCACGACAAACGATAATATCTGGCTGAATCCCTATACTTCTTAGTTCTTTAACACTATGTTGAGTTGGCTTTGTTTTAAGTTCTCCAGCTTTACCAAGATAAGGCACTAGGGTTACATGAAGATACATTACGTTTTCTGTCCCTACATCATATTTAACTTGTCTTATAGCTTCTAAAAAGGGTAGACTTTCTATGTCACCAACTGTTCCCCCAATTTCGGTGATTACGACATCAAAGTTACCTTCCTTTGATACACGATAGATTCGTTCTTTGATCTCATTTGTAATATGGGGTATTACCTGCACTGTTCCCCCTAGGTAGTCTCCCTTTCTCTCTTTAGAGATGACAGACCAATAGACTTTACCTGAGGTTACGTTGCTGTTTTTACTTAAATTAATGTCGATAAATCTCTCATAATGACCTAAATCTAAGTCGGTTTCAGCACCATCATCAGTCACGAAAACTTCCCCATGTTGATAGGGGCTCATGGTTCCTGGGTCAATGTTTATGTAGGGATCAAACTTTTGGATTGATACCTTTAAGCCTCTACTTTTTAAAATTTGACCTAATGAAGCAGCTGTTATTCCCTTCCCTAAAGAAGAAACAACCCCACCTGTGACAAAAATATACTTTGTTGACATGAAAAAACCACCCTTTCTAATACAATTTGGAATAGAGATGAGGAGATTATGCAATTTCCTCAGATATATGTTGAAAAATTAATTACTATGGGGTCTATACTTAGAATTGAATAATATTGAAGATTTCATACGTAGAAAATCCAAAAAAAGTGAGAGGTCACCCCAGAAGGGTGACCTCTTTACAGGGCACCCACCTTGGGTGCAATCAACCATAATATTTTATAACATTATATTTATACATGTCAACTAATATTTTAAATTTTATTTCGCTTCTGCCAAATCTACTTTACCCCTTAAGTAATCTAGGGCAAAACTAAGTTGTTGGTCATTCTCTTGGCTGTATAGGGTTTCAACGAATACTTCATAAATCTTCTCTTGTAATGCTACTGTTAGATGGGTTGGTTCTTCTAATCCGTTGTCCTTTGCAAAGGCCATAAGAGCCTCCATTGTACCCTGCTTAAACACACCTCTGCTATCGCTTATTGAATAGCCTAACCCCTGTAGCCTTTGTTGTATCCCCAAAACCTCTGGGCCCCTTATCCCTTGGTAGATATCTTTAGTAGCCCTTCTCGTTACGATGTTACCAATATCAACATGGGCTGGGAACCTTGCTACTTCATAATTTGGTTCGACACCTACACCGTCGATCACTGTTTTGTTTGGTGAAAGATAACGGGCTTCTGTCAGCTTAAACCCGCCATATTCATCTAAAAAGTAAATTCTTTGCACCGAACCTTTTCCATAGGTTGTTTGTCCAATTACTACCCCTGCACCAGAATCTTGTATTGCCGCTGCTAAAATTTCTGATGCACTGGCACTTCCTTCATTAGCTAATACAACTACTTCTTTATAGGTAAAGTTAGTTGCAAAGGATTGATACATCATTGCATAGTCTCTATATTCAACATGAAGAATTGGTCCACTTTCTACTAATAATCTTGCAATATCTACTACCGAGTCTAACATTCCCCCTGGGTTGTCTCTTACGTCGATAATTAGACGGTCGATCTTTTTACTTTTGAAAACCGCCAGTGCTTCGAGGGTTTCATCGTAGGTACTTTCGTTAAACTCTGTTATCTTTAAGTAACCGATGTCATCCATTATTTCATAGCTTACTGTTTTTAAAGTAATGTGTTCTCTAGTCATGGTGTATCTTATCGTTTCACTAGCGCCTTCCCTCATAACACCAATTGTCACCTTTGTTCCTTCTGGGCCTCTAATTAAGGTAACTGCTTCATCTAATGTCATTCCCTTTACCTTTACATCATTAACATGAATGATTTCATCCCCTGCCTTTAAGCCAGCTTTAAAACTTGGCGAACCTTCTATCGGTTGGGTGATGTAAATCTTTCCCTCTCGTTCTTCAACGTAGGCACCGATGCCTGCATATTCTCCAAAAATCCTTTCAAGGTACTTTTCAAACACATCGGCAGAATAGTACATACTATGGGGATCTAAATGGGCAAAGATTTCTTCTGGCGTAATCCCCGTTAGCTCTTCTACTGTTATTTCATCAACATATCTTTCAGAAATAAAGCCTTTAATTTCTTCTAACAGTTCTGGTGGCATGTAGGTTGCTGCTGCAACAGGAGTGATGGGCACCATTATCAATATTACTGACAACATTAATGCTATAATTAATTTTTGTTTCACTATTCCCACCCTTTCTTAGTAAGACCAATTTTAATAGTTTAGTATTCTTTCTCTATAGTCGTATCTAAGTTCTCTTTGAAGATAATGGATTAGATTTGTTAATAGGGTAGTTGCTTCTGCTTTAGTTAATGGTTTTTGAGGTTGGAAGTAACCATCATTTGTTCCGCTAACTAAAGAAAGCTCCCTTGCTACATAAACCGAATCCTTCGCCCAAAGGGGGATATTAGCATCATCCCTAAAGCCTGTATTATATCTTTGTATAGGTGCAAGATTTTCAAAGCCCAATAGTCTTACAATAATCGTGGTGGCTTCTGCCTTTGTTAAAGTCTGGTTAGGTAAAAATAGGTCTTGCCCTAAGCCTACCATAATGCCCTTCTCTTTAACTGCCTTAATATATTTATGGTTTGGGTCTTGTCTACTTACATCTAAGAAAACCCCTGCTTCTTGCTGTTGAGCCTGTATACTTCTTTGTCTTTGGGGTTCTTCTTCTAGTTCTACCCCCATAATAACTGCAACTGCCCTAGCAAAGTCTCCCCTTGTCATAGGAAGGGATGGACCAAAATAGGAGCTATTTGGGTATACTGCCTCTAGACTTGCCAATAGTAGCACATTTGATTCTGCCCAGTGGCCTTCGATATCCCGCATGTGGGGAATGTTTAAGCGCTTGTTTACTGGGTTTGTATCTAGACTAAAGCTATTGCTTCCCAGGTTTCTCTGACTTAAAAGGTTGCCATCTGCCGAAAAACGGGGCAGATCGTAGGTATACTTCAGTACGTTTTCCTGCTGCTCTGTTAATAGGTAGCCTCCTCTAAAGCTAATTTGAGATGGCGCATTGGCTTCATAGGCATAGTCTAGGGTGCGATTATGCACGGCCTCTACTGTTGCTGTACCCTGCCATTTTAGGGGGTCGTCTCCCCTTCCGTCATACTGAATAAAGTGTTGTAGGGTTTGGGTTTCTGTTGTGCCCCAATGTTGTTGGTAGCCAACGGTAGACCCCTTCGTTTCCACCATAACGTTACCTTCGTTTCGATTAATTGTATAGTTTTTTCTACCGTCCCAGTTACCAGCAAAATAGGTTACTCCTGGCTTTATTTCATGGATATTAGACTTACTCCATTGACTGCTTTTTTGATCGGTTTCAAACTTTAATGGCCCTATATCAATTACTTCTTTAAAGTTGGTAACTGCAAAAACCTCCTGTTGCTGTTTACCATTGTTGGTAATGGTTTTTGTAATGGTGGCATTACGGGTCATTTTTGCTTCTTTTTCTATATTCTCTAGCCTGTAGGTATATCGTTCTGTCACCACATTGTTTCTAACGGTTGTACGAATATCAATTGTTCCTGTTAGAAGGATGGGTTCTCCTGTAATGAAAATGACTTCACGATAGAACATTTCATTTTGGATCCCCCCCTCATAACCTGGAATATCTAATGCAAAGCTGCTTAGACTAAAGGTAAATATGAGGAAAAGTGACATAATGGTTATAATCGTTTTTTTCATTTTCACCTCTCCCTTCTACTGTTCTACAATTACAATATAAGCATCGTCATGGGTTGATACATTTTTACTCTTAATTACATATACCCTTGCCCGTTCCCTTAATCGATAGAATTCTTCACGATCGATGGGACGGTCGTTTACGATGATGACTGCCTTTTCCATTGAAACGGTTTCTTCTGTTCGAACTGCTTCCCATCGATTAGAAAGGGCGTTCCAATGACGAAGATTTGTTAAGGTTATTTCATTTGTATCTAGGTTGATACTACCGATATCTGCAATAGCACTATGGTTGGTATTAACTAAGTTTTGATAATGGAGATGCTGAGGTGTTAGGTTAATAGAGATAACCTCTTCTGTTGTTTCTCCGTTGCGGGTGGTTTCCTTCACCACCACAAAGGCACTTTTACCTACATAATGATTATTTCTAATCCTTGCCCTTAAAATAGGGTCTTGAATCATATTAGGGTCGATAAACCTTGACCTTAAGAATATGCTACTTTCTATTTCCACCTTTATTTCACTATCATAAATATAACTATCTTCTGTTACGGTTAATTGTTTTGGTCTAGTTACTTCAGACCATTTATGATCTTGTAGTCTAAGATAGTCCATTTGATATGCTAGTCGACCAAGGGTAATGCTATAGTCGGCCATGCTTTCAATTCTTCCTCGATAAACTACTAAACGGGTTCCATCTATTCTGTCATCTAATAATCCGTCATATTCTATAGCAATAAAGGCTGCGTTTCTAGCGCCTTGGTTGAGGTCAGCCACAAGATAGATACTTTGCCTGTTTTCAAGGTTTAAGATATCCACTAGACGGTTGTTTTTAACAACGATTGTCCCTTGGTTAAAGTTTACAGAGCTGTTGTCTACCACCATTCGATTGCTGCCAAATTGCAACCCTGTTACATGACTTTCATAAAGAAGGGTAGAGCCATCTTTTACTGTAACCTTTGCTGCCTTTTCACTACCAAAGCTACTTTCTACCGCAACATAGACTTCCTTGCCTCTGTACTGACTTAACTGTGCTAGGGTAAGTCTTTCACCTTGATAATAAATTTGATCTTCAACCCCAAGTTTAACCTTCTGTTGGTTGTGGGGGTTCCACCTACCGTTTTCATATTGGGTAACGGTGTTAATGATCATTTCTTTATTTCTTTCACTAACAGATTCTAGCGTACCCCGATAAACCCCTGTAATGTGTCTTTCATCGTCTTCTACCCTTATTTGGGCAATGTCTGCACTGTAGATATCATCGAAATGTAGGATAACTCGGTCTCCCACCTTCACTTCAAACAGGTTTGCACGATTACCATTTCTCGTTACTGATGTATTAGGTAAAATACGATATTTTTCTCTTTCATTACCTACCCTTAATTCAATTTCGTTGGAATTAATTAGTAGTACATCCCCTACCTTTGTTCTGCTTCCTGGTGGAATGTATCCATGAAGTAAGGGGTCTTCATCTAGATAGGCTTCAATGATTTCAACCTGTCCTTGTCTGAGGGTTACCTTTACTTCTTGGCCATACATTAAATCCCCTAACCCTGCCTCTTTTCCATTAATGGTTACTTGGGCAAAGGAAGGAAGGTCGAACAAATGTCTTTTGTCGTTAAAGTCTGATATTGCTAGTCGGTTATTTTCTGGGTCTGCTACTTCTATAAAGCCCTCTACTGTTGTAATGCTGGTAGGAACTACTCTAGCATAGTTAATTCTACCATTTCTAGTAATGTAATAGTGGATGACATCTCCCTTATTAAGTAGGGTGGATGAACTGAAGGCCCCATGTTTTTGGACAAAGAACTCTTCTCCACTGGTGGTGTCGATGGTTAGATAATTGGTGCTATTGTCATTGTTTAATACTGTAAAAATTTTTTTATGATTTCCTTGTTGTTGTACTTCTTCAATTTCTATGATTCTTCCTACCAATTTTGTTGTACCTCTTCTTGGTAAAAGATCATCATTAATATTAAACAAGATTTGTGCCATTTCTGCCCTTGTTAGGTTTCCCCTTGGTGAAAAGGTATTGGAGGTTATTCCAGACATAACTTGGTTTTGTAAAATGGCTTCGATCATTGGAATTTTTCCTGTATCTATTTGTCGCCAGTCGTTAAAATTATAGACGCTTGCAATATTCTCTCCATAAAGGGGTTGTAGATTTAATGCCCTTGCCACCCATACTGCCACCTGTTGTCTTGGTACTGGTCTGTTCCAAATGGCTGTTGTAGCAATATTGTCTCTAACTTGTGCTTCTAGGGCAGCAAATTCTTGGGGTGTAAGGTCTCTCCCTTGATATCTATTTAATTGGTTCTGTATTTCGTTTTCTAGATTTTCCTGCTGTTGGGGTGTTAAATTTAGAATTTCATTTATTTCTTGATTAGTGATGATTCCTTCAGCAGTTGCCACCTGTACATATCCTTTACCCCAGTTTTGAACAGCACTTAGCACCATAATGTTCCTTACATTGGCTGGCGCTTGGTTTTCGCCTAAACGTTGGGCCTCTTCTTCTCTACCAATGGCTCTAACTAAAACTGTAAGGGCTTCTAGGTAGGTAAGGCTTCCATTTGGTCGAAAGCTGGTGGCGTTGGGGCCCTTCATAATTCCCAAACCCGCCATTTCATAAATGGGCACAATACCCCAATGGCCTTCCACATCATTATATCGATAGTTGCTTAGTTGGGCTCGGCCATTCTCCATCCCTTGATAAACTGGATGGGAGGTATATCCTTCTATTCCAAAGGCGTTAATGGGAATAAACTGAAGGAGTAATAATATCACCAATATTAAGCTGTGTCTTTGCTTTAGCTTCTTCTGCATTGGTTTTCTCTCCAATCTGTAAGGGGAGATTACTCTCCCCCACTGGTGTTTATATTTTGATTATTATTTGTTTAAAATTTGATTATTTTTTTGATTATCTTTCTGATAATAGTATAAACCTACCCTTTTGACGAATACTTACTTTTTGTCCATCCCCTACTTTAGTAAAGCTATGGCGGGCTCCACTATATTCTCCTACGAACAATCTATTTCTATTGGCTGTTGGATAAGCCATAGCATCGTAGTTTAAGGAGATCTCTGCTGGTCTTAAAAGGGTGCCAATTTCTGTTATATTTCTTCCCACCTGTAGCTGGAAGGAGATTTCATAAGCTTCTGATGCTCTTCGGTGGTTTCTGTCAATGGCTGTATAAAGGGATGTTGCCGGTGCCCCTGTAATTCTGGTTACTTCTATTCTAACATGGGCATCGTTTAAGCTGCTTTGGGGCACTTGACTCACTTGACTTGTGTAAAGGTCCCTTGGGTTAACGGTAAAACTCATCTTACCATCGGTGATGGTAATTGGTCTGTGGAGGGTCTGTACTGTCGCTACTGGAATAGCCACCACAAATTTATTTTGATTATTGTATTGTGATAAAGAGAAATCTAGCAGGTAGGGGCTTGAACTTGGGCTTATTTCATTCTTCCCTATAGTACGGATTACTGTTCCGTTACTGATTTCTACCTTACCTTCTCGATCAAGTTTTTGTTGTTCTTGATTCAACTGATCGTTTTTATCTTGTAACTGTTGATCTTCCCTTTGGTTAAAGGTTCTAACTGTAACCTCTGCAAATTCGATGGCACTTCCATATTGGTTCATTGCCCTTACCATAAAGGTATATTGGGTGTTTGGTAGAAGGCCCCTTACTAGATATTGGGCATCTCGTGTGTCCCCTATAAAGGTATATCTTGCATCTGTTGTTCTTTTAGCATAGACTTCATAACGATCGGCTTTATTTAAAATCTCTGGGTCTGATTCTGACCAAATTACCGTTACTGAAGACTCTGCCCCAGGGATGGCTTCTACTATCAATGGCTTTGTTGGTATAGGGATACGATATTCAAAGTCATCGGAAGGCTCGGAAACTCCACCATCGGGGTTAACAATAATTAGGCTACTGTTTTGTAGGTCTAGGGCTTCATTAAACCTCACCTTAATGGTACCTGCATCCTCCACCACCACGCTGGCGGCTTCTTTTCCACCAATTACTGCTACCTTACGGTTGTTTCCGTTGGCATCTGGAATATCGATCCCTCTTCCATTTACGGTGTCTCCTGCCTTAACATCATTTTCAGAAACGACAGTTCCTCCGATAATCACCTTTGCCCCCTGTTGGAACATCTCTCCCGTTATGGTAACGATGGTTTCGGTATCATTTGTAAAGATTCTATTTGGATCTACTGTTTCTATTCTAGGTTTACTGATATAAGTAAAGGCATCGGTGGCGATGGCTCTACCGTGGTCATAGTTTATTACTTCTATTGTCTGTTTTCCGACCCTACCAGCTGGCATTATTACAACAATGGCTTGTGGATCATGTTCTAATATATTCGCTTGGGGAACAGGAATTCCACCCACCAAAACGCTTACGGTTTTAGGGTTACCTTGACTGTCTTCATCTTTAAATTCTGTCCCTTTAATTGTTACCTTTGTACCTCCTATTACAGACCCTTCTGCTGGGGTAACATTGGTAATTGTAGGACTACTTCCTTCTGGTATATATCTAAAATAGAAGGGATTTCTAGTCTGGGAAGGCGGAACAACGTCTCCGTAGGCGGCTCCTCCATCGGTATTAATTACCAGTATTCGTAAATGTGACCCCACTGTATTGGCTACTGCTGCAGGTACCACCACAATCAATTCATCGTCATTAGGGCTTTTGGTTCTAATTTCTGCCTCTTTGTCTCCAATAAAGACCTTAACCCCTGATCTAAAGTTCTCCCCTTCAATAATTATTGGAGAACCTCCAACTGGTGATGCTGAAACTTCTTCTATGGTGAGGGCTGGATCTTGAGCCGCACCATTTAGGCTATTGATGGTTCGAGTTGTTGCCGGGATAATATTTGTAATAATTGGTGCCCTAAAGGGGTTTGTAAAGTTAAATTGTGATGTTGCAAATTTACCATCGGCATTAAATACTCTCAATTGCTGTTGTCCAACTGCTGCAGCAGGAGGGGTTACCAGTGTAATTCTTGCCTCTCCCTCTACCCGTTTTATGATCCCTAGCCTTCTAGTTAAGATTAGGTCATTGTTTTTAATTTCAATTTTAATTTGCTCGTCGGCTAAACCTAATGTGGAATCCACTTCATTCCATGGTACTCTAACAATTAGGAACTCTTCTTCTTCTATCACTCTAAACTGATTGGTTTTCTCGGTAACACCATCCTTGTAAACCATTAGTTCGTTTCCTGGTGTAGCCTCTTTATAGAATAGACTGATATTGTAATTGGCTGCATGGGCGTCGTACTTGACAATGATATCGCCTACCCTTACTTCCGATATCCCCGAAAAGATATCTGCTTTATCAGTTTCATTTCCAAATACAACATGTAACCCGTTGGATACAAAGTCTCTACCCACTATGGTGATTTCACTGCCCCCCAATAGGCTTCCTTGGTTTGGCAGAACCTGTGTGATGGCTGGTTGTTTAGAACGATATTCGAAACCATTCCTTAGGTTAGCGGTAGCACCGTCAAAGTTAATAACGGTAACATCGGTTCTTCCTGCGGCGTGGGCAGGTGTATTCTCTACTATGATTAGGTCTGCGGTTTGTACGCCTGTATAGGCGCTACCATCTTGCTTTGCGGGCAATACAAAGGTAATATCCTTCTCTTCCACCTTGATTCCACCAAAATAGACTGCTGGCAACTTAATATTATCTTCGTTACCATCTTCGCCAAAGTCTGCTCTAAAGTTTATCCCCGAGATCATAACTCGATCTCCCCCTGCTGTATTTCCTATATTAGGGGTAATTTGAGTAATACGGGCATCATAACCTGGGTTTACATAAACATATCCATTATAATCGGTGGCAGAACCGCCGTTGGTATTTAAAACGGTGACAGGCACAGTTACTTGATTTCTACTACCCATCTCCCCACCATAGGCAGGCACATAGGCCCAAATGGTTCTGGCGTTGTTACTTCTTCTATATACTTGGGCTTCTTGGGTTCCAAAGAATACTTTTACCCCTTCATTGAAGTTTTCCCCTTGTATTTCTACAATATTTCCACCTCTGTAGTCCCCTAAGCTTGGTTCTATGCTATTAATCCTTGGTCTTGTTACCACATCGATAAAGGTAAAGCCCCGTTTAACTTCATGGCTTCCTAAATCGGGATTCACCACTCTTACGTCTAAAGGCGCATTCATAAAGAAGGGTTTACTTGTGTCCTTTGGGTCTGGTATTAATACATAAATGGTTTCTGTATCTACCACTGCTACGTTTCTACCGTAGGTTCTAAGTGGCCCATCTGGTCCATAAACAACAGGTTCTTCTCCCGCAGGAGGATTAAAATAATCGTTTATAAATAAAGGTGCCTCCAGTATGTTACCATCAGCATCTCGAGTAGGATGGTAGCTTCTATTTATATCCTTTCCATCGATCAGAACGGTGGTTCCTCTTCGATAAGCCTCTAAAGGATTGTTTGGCTGTGGTGCAAAAAAGCCGCTACCTTTAATAATGACTAAGCTTCCCTCGCCTCCCACATTTGGGATAATCCTCTGAATATATGGCTGACTATGGGTTTGAATAAATTCAAAGTCAGCAGTATCAAATCCCCCATCGGGATTAATAACCTGTAGCTGAGTTTTGCCTACCCTTCCCTGTGGAGAGGTGAAGGTAATTGTTCCCCTTGCAACATCTATTGTTCTATTGGTGATGATTTCTCCATCAATGGTTAAGATGGCCCCCGGTTGGAAGTTATAACCCCTTACCACAACCTGCTCTGGTCTTCCTACTGCAACCTTATCAGGGGAAACCGATTGGATGTCGGGTCTTAGGATTGTTCCCTCATCAGGAGTAATATATTGAAATTCGTTGTCTTTTCGATCTCTTCCGCCTGTTGTTCCTGTCGTACTGGGGTTAAAGACAATTACATCGGCGTAACCGTTATAGTTGATAGCCCCTGCTGGAATGGTAAACTTAATTTTTGTACCTGTTGTTACAGCTTGTCCATCAACAATGGTATTGTTGGCTGTTAAGACCTGAAAATCGAAATCTGCCTGATGTTCATCTCCTAAATTGGTTCCATCGGCTCGATCACTGAAATAATAAACACTTTGCCCATCTTTATTTTTAGTAATCACCTTATACTTTTGTTGGGCATCTCCTATGTTCTCACTACCAATGATCACCATCGGATAGTGTCTAACCCCACCAGAATTGCTTACTCTAAAGTTTGTTCCCTCGATGGTAGCTGTGATATGCTCTGTAAAGGGTCCTCTATTTGGAACTAACCTAGTAATGGTAGGTGTATGCATATCTGGCTCAAACTCAAACTCCACCCTTTTTTGTGAGGTATAAGGGGCCTCTTCAACAATATAGCTAAGCTCCGTTATGGAGTCATCTGAGTTGACTCGATAATGCACTGTCTCTGTTCTTACGGATATTGGGTATTTCCCTGCCTGACTTACTTTACTGGTTCTAACCTGCAGGATAGAAATATCCTCTTGAGCTGATGGCGTTGTTGAAAAGGGGATTGTGACGATGTCTGCCGGTAGCCCGATAATAATATTAATTTTACGCTCAACATATTCGTTAGCCTTAACTTCATACTTAAAATATTTTGCTCTTGCATCAATATCTTTAAAGAAATCCAAATCATCTGGGTTGCTAATCAGCTCCACCGATTGGAAATCTCGATAGGTTAAACCCTTTATATTGTTAACAGGAACAACATTACGAACCCGAAGGGAATCGATTAGCTTTTCTTCGTTGGTATAAGCTTTATCAGGATCGGCATCTATAACTTCTAATATAGGTCCTTCCGCCAAAAGATATTCAAAGTTTGTATGGTGGGTATAGGTATCACCGTCTAAATTTCTAATAACGATGGGTTTTTGTCCGCTGGTGCTCAAGGTTGGCACCACCACCTCTATCCCTCTTTTCAATTCAGCTCCTTCATAGTAGGTGAAGGTTCCATCACTAAAGCCACCTTTATTTCTCGGTGCTTCTACCCCTCCAACAAAAACTTTTGTTCCGCTATCCAACAGGGGCGTAGAGTTTTTAGCTTTAATTCTTACGATGGTGCCTGCTGTCCCTTGCAATGGAGATATGCTTACCTCTTCTAGATCAAGGGGGTTTGCAACATTAATAGCATTTCTTACAATATATCTCATTTCTACATTGGTACCGGTATTCTTTTCGAAAATTAAATTTTGATTGTTGCCTGCATCTAGTAAATCGATATCGGTATCAATTATAATTTGATTTGTTTTTAAAGGGTCTGCCAATGTATAGGATACTAATGTATTACTTGTATCTGTTCTTGAAATCCGTAATTGATAAAGGCTTGGGTTAAAATTGCTTCCGTCTACAGCAAACTTTTCTCCCTTAAGTACTGTTACTGGCCAAGAAGCGGGGCTCATTTCCTTTACACGGTCTACCTTCATAGGGTTAAAGTTATCCGCTGGTAATTCAAAGGGTTTGTTAATATCTATAGGAGTAGTGGTTCCATTTTGTATAACCCTAAAGTACACTGTGCCAGTAGCACCGAAAATACTTTGGATACTCTGGTTTCCTTCCAGCATTAGGGCAACATTACTGTTATTGATTACTCGAAGTTGTTCCTCAGAGATAGTCTTTCTAACGACATTACTGCCGCCAACCTGCTGAACTACTTGAATCCCATCGATGTTCCTTAGAAAATCTCCATTGAAGATTACTTCGTATCTATTTCTGGGAGCTCCATTTACGTACTCGAATTCTTCAACAATTGTTATTTTGTGAATAGCTGCCTTTACTTCCTCCCCATATACTTCCGGTAGGGATAGATTCGTAAAAAGTAGATTGAAAAGCATCAAGATTAGTGTCGTTATGGCTATTTTTCTCCTCATATTTTGTCCTCCTATATCTTTTTTCCTATGTAAAAACCTTATACTCTTTGCCCCTATATAAAGTTGGGTTTTCCTTCTTCCTTTTTTCAACTTCTCTAATTATTTTATCGGTATAATTACCATAAATTTATAGTAGTATATTCTGGTAAATTCCGCATTTTTTTATATTATAGCATAGGGATTTTGCAAATTCCCTCCCCCTTCGACATTTGTCATAAAAATGAAACATTACTTAGGACTAAAGTAGCAAAAATAAATAAAAGGAAAGGTCTACAGTTTTTTCCTATTGTGACGATATATAATATATAAAGAGATATATAGAAAGGACAAGTTTTAGCTTGCATAATTAAGGAGGTATTTCAGTGGGCAAAAGATTTCTCATACTTATAGTATCGGTTTTACTGGTTTTTTCTTTAATGGTAACACCTGCCTTTACGCAGTCCTATAGTCGGATGATTACTGCTTGGTTTAACAATCTTCAAGTAGAGGTAGATGGCTCTCTTGTTAACTTACAAAATGAACCCTTCATCTTCAATAATGAGGTTTATGTCCCCATAAGAGAACTATCGGACCATGTTTATATTAATTTTCAGCATGATCCACAATCAAGAAAGATTACCTTAAGATCTAATCGAGATAGTGATAATATTGTGAATAATTATCAAAACCATTTTGAGGTATATGACCTACGTACTCAAATCGCAGAGCTTGAAAGGGAGATTCAACTCCTTAAAAACTCTAATTTTCCTTATCAAAAAATTACCAGTGTTGAAGAAATGGAGAATTACTTAAGGGAACACTTTAGAAGATTGGGGGATATTCCTTTAACGATTCGCTTTAGACACATTGGTGGTTATCGCTATGAGTTTAGTGCTGTATTTACTTCTAATGACGTAACTCGATGGAATAATCTAAACAGAAGGGATATTGAAAACTATGTTGATGATGTTTTCGATGTAGTAAGAGAATTGTTTAATTCTAAAGCGGAGATTCAAGGTCACTTCCGTTCTAATAATTTCTTCAATGGCACCAGCTATGCAAACTATTGGACTCGGGGCAACCGATTATATTACGACTTTAGATTAGCTGAGCATAAACAAAATCAAATGGTGGATGGGGTAAATATCGAGAAGGCTTTAACTCAACGTTTAAGATTCTATAATAATGCTACCTTTACCTACGAAGTCTTCGTAAACCAAAGAGACATTGATGTGATTGTATCCTTTAACCAAAACTTTAGAAATTGGACTCCTGCAACAAAAATGCAGTATCTAAAACGATTAAAGACAGAAATCGAGAGAGTGTATACTGGCTTAAATGTGAATGGTCGAATTGTTAATGGTGTAAGCAATAATAATGACTTTAGATTTAGCTTTGAAGGAGACAGAATCCGTTCTGTTGATCTCCTTAACGAATTAGAAAGTCATCTTAATAACAATTATAAGACCTTTACCTATGGTGGTACTTCCCACACCTTTACTTATCGAGTAAATGAAGGCTACAGCGGTTCCTTCGAGGTAACCTTAGAGGGTAACTTTGATGAGAATAGCCAGGCATGGTCTAATGTTAAGCAATATGGAGAGGCATCTTTTAGAAGCTTTATTCTAAGGGCATTCCAGCACATTGATTCTATATTTGATGTTGATATTTTTGGTAATGTAGTTGATAAGAACCTTTATCGTACAACTACCTTAGAATACTATAAGCTACCTAACTATACTACAAGAACACTACAACCAATTATCTTCGAGTAATTCAAATTAACCTATAACTATTAACTATTTCCTGTTAAAAAACACCCATTGGGCCCTCCCCAATGGGTGTTAGTGTTATTTATTACTAGTTTGTCAGTAACTATAATTCTATGAAAAGGTCTTATACATTTCCTTGTTGGCTCCACAGATAGGGCATTTATCGGGTAAGCCATCGGTTGTTGTATGTCCACAGACATCACAAACATGAACATCGCCGATGGCTATATCTTTCCCTTCTCTAACGGAGTCTCTGGCCTTTGTAAATAGGTCTGCATGGACTTTTTCTGCTTCTAGGGCATAATGGAAGGCTCTTGCTGCTCCCTTTTCGTCTTGAAACTTAGCTGCATTTAGGTATACTGGATACATTTGTTCAATTTCATGGAGTTCTCCATCGATTCCCCCTTGAAGGTTTTGCTCTGTTTTGCCTACACCGAAAACAGCCCCTGCTGTAACGCTAAAGTCTTGTTTTTTATCCCCTAGTTCCCTTAAGTGATTATCTGCATGGGCATATTCTGCATAGGCAATGGCTCTAAATAGTCTTCCTACGTTGGGGAAACCTTCTTTATCTGCAACGTCTCCCCACACTAAATATCTCATATGGGCCATACTTTCTCCCCCATAGGCGGATCTTAAAAAATCTGCTGTCATGTCGTTTTTTACTGGCATGTTTACTTCCTCCTTCTATGTACTACTTTTTCCTTTACAAGTATTCCCAAACATTTGGTAAATCATTCTTATTTATTGTCATAAAAGTTTAATATTTGGTCCCTACTTTATTTGATATAATTGCAGTAGTACATCAAGGAAAGAGGTGTTTTAAATGGCTAAGAAAGTCTTGGCTTTGACGGTATGTCTAATACTAATGTTAGGACTAGTTAGTGCCTCCTCTGGCAACACTGTTAATCTGCAGGTGGAAGCAGGGGAATTTTTAAGGGAATTAAATATTTACAGGGGTTACCCCGATGGAACCCTTGGTTTAGAACGACCAATTAGTCGTGCAGAATTTGCAACCCTTATGGTAAGAATAACGGGTGCAAATGTCTCAAGTGGGACTTTAACCTTTCAAGATGTTCAGTCTAGTCACTGGGCTTATTCTGATATTGCTACAGCTTCTACTAATGGCTGGGTTAATGGTTATACAGATGGAACCTTTAAGCCTAGTGGAAACATTACCTATGCTGAAACCTTAACAATGCTTGTAAGGGTTTTAGGCTATGAAGGCGAGGTTACTGGCGAATGGCCCCAAGGACATATTGCTGTAGCTGACAATTTAGGCATCACTAAGTATCTAACCCTTGACCGTAACCATGTTGTTAGTCGTGGTGAGGTGGCTGTATTACTGAGGGAAGCGTTGTTTGTGGAAGTGAAGTAGGAAGCATATAAAATAACAAAAAGCCATTAAGTTAATTCTTATGGCTTTTTTGGTATTTTATATAATTATATACTATTTTAAGTTTCTCTCCATTAGTCACCCATTAATTGTTGTTAATTATATTTTTTATCCTATCTGCTTCCTTCAATAACTGTTTGTTCTCTTCTAATTGCTTTTCTTCTGGAAGATAACTATTAGTTTTACTAAGATTTATAAGCTTTTCTTGCATAGCTTTAGCTTCTTTCTTTAATTGTTGAAGCTCTCTATTTAGTTTTTCTTCTTGGCTTATGGGTATCTTATGGATTAGATTATGTTTATTTTCTTCAATAGGTTTTGAATCGTCTGTCTCTCTAGCATCTAGTATTTTAGAGCTGAAATTAATAAAAGTAAAAATTAGTAATCCTGCTAAAACAGGTATTATTAATATTTTGCTTATTTTTTTCTTAGGCATTTTCATATCCTCCTAATCTTCATTGCTTACAGGTACTGCCAAGCCCACAGTATCATTAAAACTGTACTTGTTATAATTAATACCATTTATAACTTGTTCTGTAATATATTTACACTATATATATTTTTCTACCTCAAGTCAATGTTTTCGACAAAACTTCTTATTTCTCCACAATTATTAATTTTAACTAACAAGTTTCTATCATTATATGTAAACTAGTATACATGTATTAAATTATAGACTATAAGTGCCATAAAAGTATTATACAATAGCTAAAAGGACTGAATCTAGTTTAACACCAAATTCAGTCCTTTTAAGTATATTAGTTTAATTATCTGAAAGTTATAGTTTACATACCTTAGTTGTTTAATAACTTTAATGCAAGTAGTCCCCTCGCATCTTCGCAACATATTCCATTGATTTTTGATTTTCTTCTAGTAGGAAATATACTTCAACATAGAAACTGTAAAGTTCATTTTTCTTAGTTTCTATATTCTGATCTAATATCATTCTTTCTGCTTTTTGAAGATGAATTAAGGAATTTTGATAATCCTTCATTGATATATAGGCCTGTACTGCTGCAAAGTGTAAGTTAATAATTAAGTCTTTTTTTGCAACTCTTTCTGCCAGCATTAAGCCATTATTTAAAATTGGCATAATCCTTTCATTTTCACCTAGCAACATGTAGCATTTTGCTTGTTGTAGGTATAAACTTGGCAGGTAGTTTTCATTTACCCTATCTTTAAATTCAAAGGCTTTATCAATGTGGTCTAGGGCATGTTCAGGTCTATTTAGTTCACGATATAATTCTGCACAGTTCTCGTAAACTAAGAAAAGCGTATTGACTTCTAACTTCTCTTTTCTATTTAATAGTCGCATATAAAGCTTTTCTGCCCTTTCAAAATTCTTAAGGTCTCTATGGGTATTAGCTTCAATCAACAATACCTTATCTAAATAATGGTTTATTGAAGGGTCTTCAGACTTTAAATCTTTATATAAGCTAATATATTGTAGAGCTAAGTCATGTTTTTGTAGGTAACGATTACATAATATAAGATTAAAAGTTGCAATGGCCTTTCTTTTAGCTTGATTATTGGTAGCATGTTCTTGAGCCATATCATAGGCCTTTGTTAAGTAAATTAAAGCTTGATCGTATAACATCATCATCAAGTAAGAGATGCCTATACTATTATATATTTGTCCTACTTTTCCATAATCTTTAGCACCCATATAGTACTCTAAAGCATCTGAATAAAACTTTAACCCCTTGTTATATTGGTAGCTATGGTAGTAGTAATCACCTTTTAAAATATAAAGATCGGCTATTTCCTTTTCTAGCCCCCAGCTATTTGCTAAGTCCATCATTTTTTCAAAGGATCTATCTACTAATTTCTCGTCTACATTGCTAGTCTTAATAACTGGTTGCATATCAGCTATTTCTTTTTCAATGATTTTTCTAGCTTGATCTTCTTCCGTTTCCATTAAAAACTCTGGTGTAATTTCTTTTCCAAGGGTCGAATAGTATCTATTTAAACAACCTGCAATAATTCTTGCTGTATTCCAACTAAGGCTCCGTTTGTTGTTTTCTATCATACTAACTAAACTCTTAGTTACTTCTTCATTTGTAATGTCGTCTTGTTTTAGTCCAAGGTCACATCTTAGCTTCTTAATTTTTTCGCCCGCACTTAATATTTCCATGTGAATCCTATACTCCTTTCAATCAAGTCAATTAACAATAAATTTATCCCTGAGTCTAGGTTTTATAATAATTCATAAAATATTATTATATATTCCATTCCTTATAATTAATATACTAGATATTCAGCTATATATCAAGGTCTATATTTTAAATAGCAAATATAATGCAATTTATATTTTTAAATTTTCATTGTTAATTATACGTATATTTTGATTTTTTGTTTACATTATATTTAAGTATTGCTACATTGAAAAATTTTTAAACCCTGCTAAGAAAGTTTTTTCCTTTCCCACAGGGTTTAATTAAAGTCTACATAGATTTTATTCTAATGTACTCTTGTCCTCCATAATTTTGTCACTAGAACCGTCATATCATCTTCTGGTTGATTGCCTGTATATTGCAGGGCTTGGTGTAATATTTTATCGGCAAGTTCTTGAGGATTTCTTGTTTTAGCGTCTTTTAGGTATTTTTCTACCCAGTCTTCCCCTTCTTCCCCCTTGTTAACCTCTAATATCCCATCAGAAATCATAATGATAAAGTCTCCATCGTTTAGTTTTTGTTGATTCTTTTCTACTTCTATATCTGATAAAATACCTATTGGTAAGCTCCCTGGATTAACTACTTCAACCTTACCATCTCTTCTCTTAATATAACCAGGGGCGCTTCCTATTTTAGCAAAATCTGCTCTACCTTCTTGAAGGTCGATCATTGTCATATCAATTGTAGAGAATATTTCTTCTGATGACTTTAGCATTAACATGGAATTAATCGTTTTAATGGTCATTTCCTGCCTAAAACCTGCCTCCATCATTTTTTCTAACATGGCTATCGTAGCACTAGATTGTAGGTGGGCCCTTTCACCTGTTCCCATTCCATCACTAAGAGCAACAAGAAACTCGTTGTTTTTAATGTCCATAAAGGTGTAAGAATCTCCTGATAATAAGTTTCCACCATTAGTGGCTCTAGCAACCTTCGTCATTGCAGCAAACCGATTGGCCTCTACTAAGGTAAAGCTACAACTACCGTCATCACTGGTATGATTGCATCTATGACTCTTCTTAGTTAGCTGGTAGCCTACTGCCTTAGAGATAATAGGAATATATCGGTCAATACATTCTTCTCTACCGTAGCAAGACCTTCTTTCTAAGGTTATTTCTAGTTTTCCCTTTGGATTGGTAGATACCAGTAAGCGACTAACCTGAAATCCAGACTTATCTAATTCTACATAAATAGTATCTTCTAATTCTGTGTCAAAAATTATTTCACTATTTAGCTCTTCTGCCAAGGATTGTATTCCCGTAGCCATCCCCTTCAATTGTTCTCCTACTAGTTCTTTACTTTCAAGTAATCTTTTCTTCCAAACCATATTAAGGCGACTTAGTTCGTATAGGGTGATCATCTTTTCTGTGACTGCCTTTGGCTTTACACATCGCTTTTTTATTTGTTCTGGAAGGCTACTTTGCTCTAATGCCTCCCTTGTGTCAATTAACACCAAAAGGTCTGACATACCTCGATAGGTGTTATAGAAATTGTTTTCCCAACAGCTTCTTCTCATTCCACAGTCGGCACATACGCTTTCTGCCATTTTTTCTATTAGCTTAGATAAATCATCTTGACCAAAAGCTTCTACTCTTTCCGCCATATCTTCAAACGTGACAGAAAGTTCTGAGAAGGTTTGGGAAAAGTCTGATAATTTTTCATAAATTCTTTTTTTCATTTCTTCTGTATAGCTTTTACTAGAGTGGATTAACCCAAGGGCTGGGGTACTATATTTTTGAAGTTCCAAAATCCAAACCGACGGAATTACTAAAAATAGGATAAAGGCACCTAGAACCTCCTTCAGTTGAATAAACACTTCATAATATCCATTAATATAGAATGTGAGGATTGTGTTTCCAAGAAGAAACCCAAAGGCACTACCAAATTTGCCGAGATCTTTAAAGATCCCTGCTAACAAGCCTGAGAAGGCAAATACCCCTATAATAATGGGCGGCATCCCACTGGTGGACATGCTGGTGATTAAACCTAAGGTAACTCCCACCGAAGCACCAACACTTGCACCTCCGTTGTAGGCAAATATAATGGTAATTAAAATCCCTAAAACATTTTTAAGGGATACCCCAAAGAAGTGAATATTATTTACTCCTGAAAGGGTAAGGGCCATTAATATAGCAACACATATAATTTCGTCGGTTGCTAATATTTTACGGTTGCTTTTTTCTAGGGCTATGGGAATAGCAAAGGTAGCTATATATACAACGACAAAAATAACTGTTGCTTCAAAGGTTACCATCATTAGGTCATATAGATAAAAACGATTAAGAAGGATAGCAGTCGTTGCGATTAAAAAATAAGTGACTGCACTGATAAAAGAAACAATTAAAACCTTATGTTTACGTGGGTTTATAAAATAATTAGTAATTAATGTTATGATTCCTAATGAAATACCATAGGTTATACTCCCACCTATTCCTTGAACGGTTATAATTCCTAAAAGGGTGGTGACTGCCACCGACAAATATTTCTTATTTTTGTAGCAAAGGGCTGTGTAAAATCCAATGCCAAAGGGAGTTAAGCTCCCCAAAATACCTGCTCGTCCCAATAGAAAGGCCACCATGTGTAGTAATATAAAGCTTTTTCGATTTACTAGTTCAAATATTCTTCTCTCTTGTAAATATGTAGTTGATCTCTCTGCCATATTGACACCATCCTTATTTAGTTTCTTATCTAAGAGTTTATCAGAGGTTTTTTAAAAGATTTGTCAAGAATACTGGACAACCTTAAAAAAGTTTCTGACAAATCATTTGGCTGTTTTGACAAATTCCCTTAAATAAAAAGGTGGTAAGACAGAATTGTTAAGAAGTATTTTTTATTTTCTTAGCTATTTTGCCGACTATTAGGGGGGCATGGAGAACGATTTATTGAATAAAAAAAGATAATCCTTCATAAAATAGTGGATTATCTTTTTTAGCCTTAAATAATCTGACCTTCGAGATTATCGTATTCGCTAATCTTTAAATATTTGATATTTAATAGCTCCATAATGGTAATCATAATTATAATGCCTGCCACAATAATGTCTGCCCGTTTTGGCTCTAAACCTTTTAGCTTTTTTCTTTCTTCTAGTGGTATGCTTTTTAGTTGGTCCTTTAACTGAATTACTTCTTTTAGTTCCATCTGGTATCCATGGACCTTCTCCATGTCGTAGGGATCTAGCTGTTGATGAAGGGCAGCTATCGTCGTGGCTGTTCCCCCAATACCGGTAATACAATCAATATTTTGGGGATAGTTTTTTAAAGGAGTTATTAGGAGGCTTTTTAACTCATTAGTAAGAATTTCAAGTTCTTCTTCAGTAGGTGGATCATTTTTAATATATCGCTCCGTCATTCGGACTGCACCAACATTGTAGCTATTGGCCTCAAGTATTTTTTCTTGGTTACCAATAATTAACTCGGTGCTACCACCTCCAATATCTATTAAAAAGATTGTTTCTAAAGGTTCTTCTAAACCAATTAAGACTCCCTTATAGCCTATTAGCGCCTCCTCTTTACCGTCAATAATTCTAATTGCTACACCAGTTTCTTTAAAGGCTTCTTCAACAAAGAACTGTCCATTTTCTGCATCCCTCACAGCACTAGTGGCAATTGCTAAGATCTCGTCGGCTCCCCACTGTCGGGCCTGCTCTACAAAAGTTTTGAAGGCTTTAAGGTTTCGGTCTATCCCTTCTTTTGTTATGTACCCTGCCGAGTCAACCGATTTACCTATTCGGGTGGTATTTAGGTGCTTTTCTCTTTTCACAATTTTTTCACCCGTAACTTCAGCTAATAGGAGTCTCATAGAATTTGTTCCAATATCTATTGCGGCAACCTTCTTCATAAATACCTTCCTTCCCTTCTATGCTTATTATTTCAGAAAATTGTATATTAAAATCGATTTATATTACTGTATATTAAATTCGATTTATATTAAAGTAAAAAGTATAAATTCAATTTAGAGTATGCGATTATAGAATATTCTCATTGAGAGTATATTCTCATTGATTCATTTCTTAAAACTGAATAGATTATAGGTTCTTTAGGTTCTTATGTGTATAAAAAAAAGCCGGAAATCCGGCTTATATTTATTCTTTAAATACTTTTTTACTATGTCCATTGCCTCTTCTGTTGCTTTTACTTTTGCTCTTTAAGGTTTGCATTTTTTCATCACTATCTTTTAAAAACCTATTAATCTTATCTTCGAAGGACAAGACGTCAACTTCATTAGGTTTTGACCAATCAACTTCAGCTGGTTTTACGCTTTTCTTCTTAGGTGGCGCTGCTTGTTTAATAGATAAACTAATTTTACCGTCTTTTTCAACAGATAAAACCTTCACCTTTACTTTTTGGTCCACCTTCAAGTATTCGTGTATGTTCTTTACATAATCATTAGCAACTTCCGAAATATGCACAAGTCCTGTTTTACCTTCTCCTAAATCAATGAAGGCTCCAAAGTTTGTAATTCCAGAAACAGTGCCCTCTAGAATATTTCCTACCTCTACCGGCATAGATTTACTATTCCTCCTTCTAAAGTATCAATCACTCATATTAGTAATATTATGTTCAATATGTATTATAACACAATGATTGTAAAAGGTATACAATTTTTTACCTTTCTCTTTTTCCAAGATCTATAAAAATAATTTCGTTAGCTCCAATCATCTTTAATTGTTCCCGCGCAATCCTTTCAATATATTGATCACTATGGGCATTATCAATGTTTTCTTTTATATGATTAATTTCCTCTTCTGTCTGACTAATTTTTATTTCGTACTCTTCCTTTATGCTTTTTAGATGCCTTAATTCTTTTGACTGCTCATATAGGGTGAACAGCACATAACCTCCAATTAAAATAACAATACTTAGAAATACAAATTTATTAAGTTGTCTTCTTTTCTTTTTAGCCACTGTTCAACACCTCTCTTTTGTTAATCATAGTTACTTTTTCTTACTTTTTCTTAAAGTAATGAATCATACTCTTTTTACAATCGGCTACTACTCTACTTGGAAGTTTAATAATTCTCTTTGCTTTATAGTATACTGGTTTGCTTCGCATTTTACAATAGGAATAAGGTACGGAAATTAGACAAATACCGACATGAAAAGGATATGTAATTAACTTCCACAAATCTCTTATAAACTGTTTTAATAATCTAACTAGGAAGGTGAGGGCTTGAATAATCTTTTTGCTTAACAAATAGTAATATATTCCTACTCCTATTACAAAACCAAGAAAGTTATAAAACCTTAAGTCCCCTTTATTGCTAAAAATTAAGACATAAAAAGCCACTATCGTTATAATTGTCCAAAAGAAAATATCTTGTAAATTTGTGGCGAGTTTTTTAGGATTAAAAATTCCCCTAAATACTTTATAAAGATCATAAATAAAGCCGATTAATATTCCTCCATAGATCGTGGCCAATAAAATATAGGTTTCGTGGTAAACAGAATACATATTCACATAGATCACCCCTAAAGGTTTGATGGTATCTTTTCTATCATATGAAACTAATCTTAAAATTGTGAATGTCCATAAAAAAAATAGTCGTCGAATTCTCGACGACTATTTAAATAATTTTCCTAAAAAGCCTGACCCTTTTGTTGAAAAGGAATCTCGATCATTGTAGACCATAGAATATATATTGCCTTGAATGATTACGTTTCCATCTTCTAGGTTTAACTTATTTACATCTAGGTCATACCCTTTAATTGTCATAACCCCTGCTACCGTTTCAACAACAATTAGTTCGCTATTAAAGCTATCGACGTGCTCTACACCAGAAATTGATAGCTTTTCTCTATTTTCCATAATGACATTATGATTTTTACTGCGACTCACTTTTCGATCTTCCATAGCCTACACCTTCCCTCATTTTTGGTTTCACTATCATTTTATGATTGATGAAGGTGTAGTAGAACAAAATGACTACTATAATAGCTACTATATTTTATAGTATTGAAATTAATCCCACAATTTTACGATATCAACATCTTTGAAATAGTGCTTTACTATTTCTTCGGGGCTACTGCCGTCTTGAGCCATTTGATAGGCCCCCCATTGACTCATTCCAACCCCATGACCATATCCCGTACCAGATATGGTTACTTGATCGCCCTCCACACTAATGTTATTAATTAAGGTAGACTTCATTCTCGTACTACCTAGAGCTATTCTGAAGGCTGGTGCTGGAACATCCGCCTCTCCAATTTTTAGCTGTGTGGCTCTACCAGATGGTCCTGTTTCAGCAATTTCTATTCCGGTAAAATCGCCTACTTCTTGGCCCTGTTGTCTTGCAGCTTCAATAATTTCTGCCTTTGTAAAGGTTTCTGACCAATTAGCTTCTTCTTCTGGTGCTTCTGCTGAATCTGGAGATTCAATTACTTGAATATAGGCTGGTTCTTCTTCTCCAAAGCCTAACCCTTCTTGGGCTGTAGCAGTTGTACCTCCTGCATGGGCATGAAACCATGCTTTAACAAAGTCACCATCATAAACCATAACTTGACCTCTAGTTTGCTGTACCGCTTCATTAATTCTTTCATTAATCAGCTCTGCCTTCCAAGCTTGTGCTTCTTCTATGTCAGTTGATACATGGGCTCCCTCATATTTTGAGCCACCTTTATCTGCTATAAATTCCATTACGAAGGTTCTTGCTAAAATTGCTTGAGCAGCTAATGCTTCTACTGGCCATTCATTATACATCTCTCCAGCTAAAACACCTGCTACATATTCTTCAAATTGCAATTCTTTGACCGTCTGCTCTTCTACAATATAAACATTTAGAGATGGTTCTTGTCCTTCTCCTACTGCAATTGCTTCTGGAATAGGTGGTACTTCAACATCCCTTTGTTGCTCTGGTTCAGGTCTTTCTTCTGCCGGTCTGCAACCAGCTACAGTAAATATTAATAGAAAAATGACTAAGTAAAGACTGAATTTTTTATATCCTTGCATACTATTCCTCCTCTATTCTATCCTACTATAACCCTTCGAGGTTTCTATTAGTATTTGAAAATATGGAATTAGTATACAAGTATTTTCAACTATCCTTCTATGATACGATACATTTCTTTAGCTCCATCCTTTGTAACATGTTCTGCCACATGGGTGATTTCTGCTTTAAACAATTTATCTCCAAATTGTATTTCTATTATATCGCCTACTGATACTTCAGTACCAGGCTTGGCTACCTTCCCATTGACAGCAACTCTACCGTTTTCGCTTGCTTCTTTTGCTACGGTTCTTCTCTTGATAATTCTTGAATTCTTTAGATATTTATCTAATCGCATTTGAATACCCCCATTTGTATATAAGTTTTATTTATACCCTATATTATTTCTATATTAATTGATAAAAGCCCTTTTTTTATTCATAAAAATAAGCTCTATAGGCTATAGAACTTATTTTTATAAAATCATTAATGATAAAATCTTAATTATTGAATGTTTATTATTAAGTTTTTTTGAAATCATTAATATTAAGTCTTAATAATATTAAGTCTTATTTAGTTGTTTTGAATCACAAACTAACCCATTATCTAGTTGGCGTTACAACCTGTCCTCTTTGACGCTCAGGAGCTGCTGGTTGTCCTGGTAAGCGTTCTTCTGGCATTGGTTCTTCTGGTACTGTTCCTCCTCCTGGTACAGGTGCTACTGGCGGTATAGGAGCGTCTGGTGTCCCTCCTGGTGCTGCTGGATCTATGGCTGGGTCTCCAGGAACTCTTTGATCCATTCTTGGATCTGTTTCTGGAACTGGTCTTTCAGCTGGCCTACATCCTGTGGCAGCTAATATGACAATTAGACAAATGCAGGCTAACGTTAGAATTGTTTTCTTTTTCATTTTAAACACCTCCCAACTATATTTTGTACAGTAATGATTATTTTAAATGGTGTAATTTTTTCATCTATTCTCATAGTTTTACATCAAAAAATAAAAAAGATATCTCTTTTTTCAAAGAAATATCTCTCTCATATGTTTTTATATTTGTATTGTTAAGTACGTTTTAATGGGAATTAACCATTAATTTTTTCTTTTAAAGTTTTACCTGCTTTGAAAACAGGAGCCTTAGAAGCTGGGATATCAATTACTTGCTCAGGATTTCTTGGGTTTCTACCTTGTCTTGGCTTTCTTTCTCTAACATCAAAAGTACCAAAACCAACTAATTGTACCTTATCTCCTGTTTCTAATGCTTCTTCAACACTTTCCATAAATGCATTTAATGCAAGTTCAGCGTCCTTTTTTGTTAATGCGCTTTTTTCTGCCATTCTAGCAACTAATTCAGCTTTGTTCACTTAAAAAACCTCCTCATAAATTAGAATACGTATAGAGTTATTCTCTTTTAATTTTCAAAATCCTTCTTTTTAAAAGATTTTTAATAATTTTTTGTTTGTTTTTGGTGATTTTAGAAGATTATGTATTGTTTTTGCTCTTTGCTTCTTCCCAAAGGACATCCATTTCTTCTAAAGTCATTTCTTTTATATTCTTACCAGATGCCTTTGCTGTTTCTTCAATGTAGCTGAAGCGGTTGATAAACTTCTTACTTGTGGAATTTAAAGCACCTTCAGGCTCTACTTCGAAGAATCGTAATAGATTTACTACTGCAAAAAGAAGATCGCCTCCTTCTTCCATGATTCTTGTTTCTAGTCCTTCCTCAGCTGCTTCTCTAAATTCGGAAAACTCTTCTTGAATCTTAGCGACTACTTCCTCTACCTTATTCCAATCGAATCCAACCTTTGCAGCTTTTTGTTGTATTTTATATGCCTTCATCAATGCTGGCAAATGATTTGGTATTGATTCCATTGATTCTGTATAGCTATCAATTTGCTTTTCTTCTTGCTTCCTCTCTTCCCATGTCTGTAAAGCTTCTTCAGGATTTTCGGCCTTTACATCTTTAAATACATGGGGATGTCTAAAGATTAGTTTTTCTGATATAGCTTTTATGACATCATTAATGGAGAAGGCGTGTCTTTCTTTAGCAATTTGACTATGAAACACCACTTGTAATAGAAGGTCACCTAATTCTTCTTCTAATAGAAAATCATCTTCTAGATCAATGGCCTCTAATACTTCGTAGCTTTCTTCGATTAAATAAGGCTTTAAACTTTTATGGGTTTGCTTAATATCCCAAGGACAGCCGCCTTTATTTCTTAATCTTTCCATTATTTCAACTAAATTATTCATATTATAGTATTTTTTTTGAAGTGTGTCAATCCTTGGTATATACACACTTGTTAGATAATCTACCCAATCTAGTCTATCAAGCTGATATAGAGGGATCTTCTCCACCCGCTCAACCGTTGGAATTCCAGCACCTCTTACAACAAAAACTTCCTGTTCATCGTCGTAATAGTCCATAAGTCTTAATTTAATTTGAGATGCCATAAATGGGTCATAGACTTGGGTAACTATATTAGAAATCGAAGGATCTGGTACTTGTTCATCCAGTCTTAATCCATCAATTAGCTTAAAGCCATCTACAGGGTCTATTCCTAAAACAGGGAACATTACATCTAAAAAGCTCATGGCAGGGTAAATTTGAAGGTCTGTCTTTTTTTCTTCACAAGCTTTTTTTAGCCTTTGAACCGTAATTTCTGCTACATTGGGGTGTCCTGGCACTGCATATAATATATCCTCTAACTGAGCCATATCTAAAAGTTTAGCCACAATATGGTCATAAACTGCATCAAAGTCTAATAATTCCTCATAGGCATAGTCAAAGGTTTGATAGGATATCCCTTTGCGATCTAATAATGATACTGAAGGGTGGTGCAGAGTCCTCAGATAGACTAGATGATGCCTCTTAATTTCATCTAATACTGAAAGGGTTATGTCCTTCTCCGCACCAGGTCCTAACCCTACTACTGTTATTTTGCCCATTATATTCCCTCCCTTCTTGTCATGTCCTATTCTATTAATATTTATAGACTTTATTTTACACCCTTTAAAAGTCCAGTTTTTCTTAATACTTTTGCTATTTTTTGTCCTTTTGGTAATAGTTCAAAGTCTTCTTGGGTAATTGCTCCGCTTACTAAAAGTACAATACCATAAACAGCTGCCCCCACGCCTATACTTAAGGCTGTTGATAGTTTATTTCCGATCATGGGATTAAGAACCATATAAGAAGCACTTACTACTGCTGCCATTAAAGCCACCGACACCACTGGCTTTACAATAAACTGAACTATATTAAATTTAGCCTCTGTTCTACGCTTTACTTCAATAAAGTTTAGTAGGGCTGCTACAAGGTAAGCGGCAACTGTTCCCAAAGCTGCTCCTTTTACGTTTAATGCAGGTATACCTGTTAAAACATAGGTTAGCACAAACTTAACAACAGCACCAATCATCAGATTTCTCACTGGTATAAAGGGTTTGCCTAACCCTTGAAGAATACCTGTCATAGTTTGTAATTGTGTTAAAAATAATGCCGCAAAAGATAAATATAGCATAACTTCCCCTAAAGTTGCTGGTTCATTTGGATATAACAGCATCATAATTGGGTTAGCTAATACTGCTAATCCTACCGCTGCAGGAAGTCCAATTAGCATTGCTACTCTTATAGCCGATTGACTGTCGGATTTTATTCCTTCACGATCACCCTTTGTAACAGCTTCTGAAATAACTGGAACGATACTCATGGCTAAGGCTACAGTAAACACTTGAGGAAGGTTAATTAATGTGGCAGCCATTCCTGTTAGCTGTCCAAACAAACTATTTGCCTCTTCGTAGCTAAATCCTATCTCTTGTAATCTTCTTAAAACAATCATAGTATCTACCATGGTGATTAATGGTAATACGGCGCTACCTAAAGTGATTGGAATAGCCACTTTTAATAGGTCTCTAATGATTCCTTTTGATGGTTCTTGTGCCTCGTCTGGTATAACTTCAAACTGTGCTAATATTTTAGCTTTCTCTTTAGAATAGATATAATATATAATAAATAAACCTGTTATTCCTCCAATAGTTGCGCCAAAGGCCGCTCCCGCTGCTGCGTATTGTAAACCGATCCCTGCATTAAAAATAATAATAGCTAATGCTAGTCCAATAATTACTCTACCGAATTGTTCTACCACTTGTGAAACCGCTGTTGGAGTCATGTTCTTCATCCCTTGGAAGTAACCTCTATAGGCTGCTAGCAATGGTACAAAGAAAAGTGCCGGTGCTAACGCTAAAATGGCATAATACGAGTTAGGACTTTCAATTATTTTGTCTACTAAAAAACGTGCCCCTAATGCTAAAGAAAGGGAACTTACAATCCCAAAGGCCAGCAAGATATAAAAGGAGGTTTTAAATACCTTATGGGCTCCCCCATAATTACCTCTAGCCCTTTTTTCTGATATCAATTTCGACATTGCTGTAGGGAAGCCTTGCGCTGCAAAGGATAGAATTAATGTATAAATAGGGTAACCTACTTGATAGTATCCCATTCCTTCTGAGCCAATAATTCTTCCCAACGGGATTCTAAAAAATGCCCCCAATACCTTCACAACTACCCCTGCCACCCCCAATATGGCGGCTCCCTTTAAAAATGAATCTTTTTTCATGGATACTCCTCCTACTTCTATTTCAATAAGGTTTATTATAGCAGACTTTTATTACATAGTATAGTCAAGAGGTTGATTTTAAATGCTTTTCCACGGAAAAAAACCCGGTATTCACCGGGATTTTATTTGTATTATTGCTCCATTTGCTTAGATAGGAAAGCTGCTGCTGTTGCGGCAATTTTTTTCTCAGTTTCCCCCATTGATGTACCCTTTTCTTTCGAACATAGGATAACTGTTCCTATTGGATCTCCTTGTGTAACGATAGGTGCCACTACTTGTGAACTATACTTATCTTCATCTGATTCATCGGAAGCAATTGGAAAGTGTTGATCTCCTTGATTTAATACAATAACCTCTCTCTCATCCATTAATTTTTCTAAGTTTTTACTAACTCGTTTATCTAAGTATTCCTTTTTAGGCGCACCCGCTAAAGCTATAATTGTATCTCTGTCAGTTATAATTGCTATATGCCCCAAAGCTTCTTGCAATGACTCTGCATATTCAGTAGCAAACTCTGTCAGTTCTCCTATTGGTGAATATTTTTTGAGGATTACTTCTCCTTCTCTATCTGTAAAGATTTCTAGCGGATCTCCTTCTCTTATTCTTAATGTTCTTCTAATTTCCTTAGGGATAACAACTCTACCTAAATCATCTATACGTCTTACTATACCTGTTGCTTTCACTCCTATTACCTCCTAAATTAGTAGAATTTATTGTAATTCTATTATTTTACCAATCCATCTTTTTTATGCATTTAGGAAATTTTTAATTTTACTTCAAAAATTTTAAAGCAAAAAAAAGAATCCTATATTAAGGATTCTCTTTCTATTGGATTTTTAGTAATTTTTTTCTACTTATTTAATCTTTCAATATCTGCTTGGTCTAACTTGTCCTCTACAAACCTTTGGAACTCGGAGTATTGAAGTTCTTCAACCAATTCATCTTTAATGATCTCGAAATCTTCCATTTCACTTCTTTCATCATCTTTTCTAATGATATGGTATCCGAAAACAGAGTTTACTGGAAGACTTACACCTCCAACCTCTAATGCAAAGGCAACACTTTCAAACTCTTGAATCATAACACCCCTTGGGAAGAAGCCTAAATCTCCGCCTCTTGAAGCTGAACCTGGGTCCTCTGAATACTCTGTTGCTAAATCTTCAAAGGATTCTCCTGCCATAATTCGATCATAAAGTTCATCTGCTAATTCTGCTTCACTTACTAGAATGTGGCTAGCTTTAACTTCATGGGTAATGAAGTCATCTGGGTTTTCATCATAAAACTTTTTAGCCTTTTCGTAATCCATCTTTAACTCTTCCATGAAGAAATCTTGATATGCTCTAATAACCTTATCTTTTTTTAATTCATTCTTGATAAAAGTCTCATCAATCCCGTTCTTTTCTGAGAACTTCCTAAATTCATCGTTATTCTTTAAAAAGTCTTGGTAGTCTTTGTAGGCTTCTTTAATAACACTTTCCTCTACAGTAATATTATTTTCATTTGCTAATTGCATTAGCAACTCTTCAATAATTAACTTTTCTAAAACTTGTTCTTTGATTGTTTCAAGTAACGTCAGTCCTGATCCCATATCACGATCTAAGACGTCTTCACCAAATTCATTTGTATAATCCATTGAATATAAAGCTACATTTTTATCAAATGCATCTTGAAAAATTTCTACACCATTTACAGTTGCAATTACTTTATTACCATCTGTATTTTGTACTTCGTTAGTACATCCAACTGTAAAAAGAACAAAGACTAATAATAGTGATAATACTTTTGCCACTTTTTTGATATTCATCCAAATCCCCCATCCTTTTTCCTGTGCGTTATACACCTATTATAATCTACTTTGTCGACTTTTGCAAACCAGTAATTTTTTCTACTATTTCCTTTATATCCACCAACATCTTATATTGGTCAATGGAACTAGCCTGATAGATAAAGTAAGGTTCGTTGCTGGCATTAAAGGTAACTCTTCTACCGAAACGATGAAGGACTTCACCTATATTTTCAGGTTTCAATTTGCTACTGTCTTTAAAGATTATACGTACTTCTTTTCCTTTTTGGGTGATTGATAGCACCATCATTCCTTGAGCCAATGCTTTTATATAAGAAATCATTAAAAGGTTTGCTACACTGGAAGGGATATCCCCAAAGCGGTCTTCAATTTCCTCTTCTACATTATAGAAATCCTGTTGGCTTCGAATAGATGCGATTTTCTTATAGATTTCAATTTTTTGACTTTGATTTGAGATATAGGTTTCAGGTATATATGCATTAACATTCAATTCCATCGTGGTATCCTGATATTTTTCAACCACTTCTCCCTTTAACTCACTTACGGTTTCTTCTAGCAGTTTAACATAAAGATCATAACCGATGGCCGCCATATGACCACTTTGCTCTCCCCCAAGAAGGTTACCAGCTCCCCTAATCTCTAGGTCCCGCATGGCGATTTTAAAGCCTGAGCCAAACTCTGTAAACTCTTTAATCGCCTTTAGTCGTTTTTCTGCAACCTCTGTTAGGGACTTATTCTTCTCATACATTAAATAGGCATAGGCCTGTCGGTTTGAACGACCTACCCTTCCCCTCAGCTGATATAACTGGGATAAGCCCAATTTATCAGCATCATGAATAATAATGGTATTTACATTAGGAATATCTAGCCCAGTTTCTATAATGGTGGTACATACTAATATGTCATATTCTCCTTCATAATAGGCTAACATTAAGTTTTCTAACTCCCTTTCGCTCATTTGACCATGACCGACGCCTATTCTTGCTTCTGGAGCTATTTCTGCCAACTTCGTTGCCATTTGGTGGATTCCCTGTACTCGATTATAGACATAATAAATTTGTCCACCCCTTGATATTTCCCGAGAAATGGCATCGGCTAATACTGCTTCATTATAGCCTAATACATAGGTTTGTACAGGAAACCTTTCCTCTGGCGGATCTTCGATTACACTCATGTCACGAACACCAATCATCGACATGTGAAGGGTTCTTGGAATTGGTGTAGCTGTAAGGGTTAAAACATCTATTGACTTTTTCAACTGTTTTAGACTTTCCTTGTGCTTTACTCCAAATCGTTGCTCTTCGTCAATAACTAAAAGCCCTAAGTCTTTAAAAGTAATGTCCTTCGACAGTATTCTATGGGTACCAATTAATACATCAACATTGCCTGTTCTTGCATCCTCAATAATCTTTTTTTGTTGTGCTGCACTTTTAAAACGGCTCAGCATTTCAATTTTTATTGGGAAGCCAGAAAAGCGTTGACTAAAAGTATTAAAATGTTGTTGGGCAAGTATGGTTGTTGGTACCAATACTGCTACCTGTTTATTGTCCATTACCGACTTAAAGGCAGCACGGATTGCCACCTCTGTCTTTCCGTAACCAACATCACCACAAAGAAGGCGGTCCATAGGTCTTTCTTGCTCCATATCTCCCTTTACTTCTTCAATACATCTAAGCTGATCTGGGGTCTCTTCATAGGGGAAAAGATCTTCAAACTGTTTTTGCCACTCTGTATCTTTAGGAAAACTGTGGCCCTTACTTTTCTCCCTTTCGGCATATAACTTTAGGAGGTCTTCTGCCATATCTTCAATGGCCTTTTTAACCTTTGCCTTTGTTTTAGTCCACTCGGTTCCCCCAAGTTTATTAAGTTTCGGTTGTTTTTCATCATTACCAATGTATTTTTGTATTAGATCCATCTGGTCTGTAGGAACATAAAGATTGTCCTCACCAGAATATCGTATTTTTAAATAGTCCTTTTTAATACCGTCTACCCTTAATTCTTCTATTCCAATATACTTTCCTATTCCATGTCCCTCATGAACAATGTAGTCCCCTTCTTTTAATTCGATAAAGGATTTTATAGGTGTTGCATCTTTACGCTTTGTCTTTTGCTTCTTCTTTTTATGGACTCCGTATATTTCATTATCGGTAATCATCATATACTTCATATCCACGTACTCAAAACCTCTATGGACACTTCCTTGAAGGATGGCAACTTGCCCTGAAACAAGTTCTTCCTTCATATCTACAATAAAGTGGGTCTTAATGCCCCTTTCCCTCATTAGTTCTAAAAGTCTAAGGGCCCTTTCCTTTGTTCCTGGTACCAAAACGACTTTATAGCCTTTGTACTGGAGTCCCTTTAGCTCTTCTACCAATAGATCTACCTTACCATTAAATGATTGTACACTTCGAGATGTAAAACTGACAGTTTCCCTAGGCGAAAAATCTGGTGTGTATTTTGGCAAAAGGTTTAAAACTACAGTGGCATAAGTATGGAGCTTTTTGAGAATTCCATCATAGGGAATTAAACGTTTTCCCTGGGTAGGAAGCACTTCTCCTCTTTCTAATAGGGTTTTAAAGCTCTCTTTAAATTCTTCTGCATAACCCTCCGCCTTTTCTTTTATCCTTCTAGGCTCATCAATAATAAAAAGGGTTTGGGGGCTGAGGTAGTCAAGTAATGTTGAAGCCTCTTCATAGATATAGGGTAAATAAGCTTCTGATCCTTTGAAATAGTTATATTGTTGAAACTTCTCTAAAACCTCACCCATTTTTTCTTGTAAGCGTTCTCTTTCTTCACCGTGGAGCTTATCAAGGTTTTTCTTTAGTTCCTGACTGATCTTTTCAATTCCAAGGCTAACTCTTGTGGAGTCTATAATATTCTCTGTTACTGGGTTAATCTGTACTTCTATCACTTTATCGATGGACTTCTGGGTGTCTACTTCAAATCTTCTTATCGAGTCTATCTCATCATCAAAGAATTCTATACGATAGGGAGCTTCTTCTGAAGATGGAAATAAATCAATAATTCCTCCCCTTTGACTAAATTCCCCCCTAGCCTCTACTCGATCTACTCTTGTGTAGCCCTGAACAATGAAGGTTTCTAGTAAACTATTTATATCTAGGGTATCCCCTACTTTGAGCTTTAGTTGAAACTTCTGATAAACTTTAGGAGGTGTCATCTTCAATAACAGGGCTTCAATCGATGCAACTGTTATATAATTTCCTCCCTCTAGTAGTCTTTCTATGGTCTTAATTCTTTCATTTTCCATTTCTTCTCCTACTGATTGTAGATCGTAAAAGACAATATCCTTTGTTGGAAAATAAAGAACCTCCTCCATATAGAACTTTAAGTCCTGATATATTTCCCTAGCTTCCATTTCACTATAGGTAAGTATACATATTGGTTTTTCTAAGCTCTGTTGAATAGCAAAGGCCATATTTGATTTTTGAGAATCATTTAGCCCATGCAGGAACACTGGCGTTTTCTTCGATTTAATTGCTCCAATTACCTGATTATACTGGATAGAATTTTTTAATGGAGCTAGTAGTAAATTCTTCATTTTTTCACCACCTTTATGGCATTAAACATTATTAGTAACATCTTTAGCCCGGATAATTAACCCGAGCTGTTTCATCTATTAAAATTCCTTTAATTTCTTACTATAAATACTTTGTAATATACCAGTTCCAAGTACTATGACATAACCATGCTATTAGTATTCCTATTATGATGGAATTTGTTTTAGCATAGGAAAAATATGTTACAAAGCCAAATAAACTATGACTAGCGACACTAGCTATAGCTGCGAGGTTGCCAATCTTTTTTGAAGAAGTAACCATGTCATAGATTCCTTCTATGCAACCAAAAACAAAATGGGTTGCAACTAAATTTGTTTGGAGTAAAGCTATGGCAGCAAAGGTTTTAGAAAATTCCTCTATAAAGGGAACAAAAGCCACTAAGCTAATACCTCCAAACCTCTTTAATATCAACTTATTACATAAATAAGCAAAAATTGCGGCAATTATACCAGAGAATATGAACATTTAAGTACTCCTTTTTTCTCTATATAATTCTCCTTATCCATTGTACTTATTCATGGCGTCTTGGATATTCCTTTCAATGATGGTCTCTACAGCTAATACAGTATTCTCAATAGCTTGCTTAATTAGAGGGATTTCCTCTTGGGGGAATCTTCCCAAAACATAATCGGCTAAATCTCCAACCGTTGGCTTTCCAACCCCAATTCTTACTCTCGGAAAGGTATCTTTTTGGGTGAGGTAAATAATGTTTTTCATACCATTATGGCTCCCCGAACTTCCCTTCTCTCTTATTCTTAAAGAGCCTACCTTTACATCAATATCATCATATAGAATCACAATCTGCTGGGGTTCAACCTTATAAAATTGAATAATTTCCATTAGAGATTGGCCACTTAGGTTCATAAAAGTTTGAGGTTTTACTAAAATAACCTTCTCATTACCTATTCTGCCTTCTCCTATTAGGGCCTTATGTTTTAATTTATTAACTTTTATGTCATGTCTCTCTGCTAATAAATCAATTGCATGGAAACCCACATTATGTCTAGTACCATCGTACTTTTTTCCGGGATTTCCTAAGCCAACAACTACGTACATCTTCTTCACCTCGTCTATCGTTAAAAACAGCATCGTTTAAAATTGATTTTACTATTAAAAATTGCTGAAAAACCCTTATTTTTTTCAAAACCTGAAAAACACCAGCACCTATACAAGGATGTATAGGTACTTTAGTGTTTCTGTTTCGAATCAAAGGGTTTAAAATAGGATTCTTTATTTTAGTCAAATATTTTACTTACTGAAATATTTTTGTAGATTCTTAATATCGCTTCTCCAAATACTGGTGCTACTGACATTGTTTGAATCTTATCTATTTGCTTCTCTTCTGGTAATGGAATTGTATTTGTGATAATTAATTCTTTAATTGCAGAATTTTGTATTCTTTCTACTGCTGGTCCAGACAATACTGGATGGGTACAGCATGCATAAACCTCTTTAGCTCCAAATTCTTTAAGGGCATTAGCTGCTTGGGCAATCGTTCCCGCTGTATCGATCATGTCATCTATTAAGATAACGTTTTTACCTTCTACTTCACCAATTATGTTCATAATTTCTGAAACATTTGCCTTTGGTCTTCTTTTGTCAATAATAGCGATGGGCGCATCTAAGTGGTTAGCAAAGTTTCTTGCTCTTGTTACACTTCCAAGGTCAGGTGATACAACAACTAAATCTTGAATATTTTTTTGCAGGAAGTATTGGGCTAAAATTGGTACTCCTAATAAATGATCCACCGGGATATTGAAGTATCCTTGAATCTGTGCTGCATGTAGGTCCATTGTTAAGATTCTATCTGCTCCTGCTGTTGTTAATAGATCTGCTACTAACTTAGCTGTAATTGGATCTCTTGCCTTTGCTTTACGATCTTGTCTAGCATATCCATAGTAAGGAAGTACTGCTGTAATTCTTCCTGCAGACGCTCTCTTGAAGGCATCAATTAATATTAATAATTCCATTAGGTGATCATTCACTGGAGGACAAGTTGGTTGAACAACGAAAACGTCTGTACCTCTAACGGTTTCATTGATATTAACTGCGATTTCTCCATCACTAAAGGTTGTTACTTCTGAGTTACCTAAAGGCACCCCTATTGATTTTGCAATTTCAGCCGCTAGGGCTTTATTAGCATTACCTGAAAAGATTTTTATTTCACTTCCACTGGTATTCATTAATTATCCTCCTTGTTTATGCTTGACACTTCGTCATTGGTTTTATTCTTAAATAATTTTATTCTTTAAGTAACCCTTTACGGGCAACCCATTCTTCTTTATTAACTTGCTTTGCTCTAGCAACTGCCAATGCCTTTTCTGGAACTTCTTTTGTAATGGTTGAACCACTGGCCACATATCCATTCTTTCGAACGACAACTGGCGCTATTAAGTTTGCATTGCTCCCTACAAAGGCGTGGTCTTCTACGATGGTCTTATGCTTATTAACGCCATCATAGTTTACAAACACGACTCCACACCCAATGTTGACATGCTTACCTACTTCTGCATCTCCTATATAAGCTAAATGGGAGGCTTTTGAGTAGTCACCCATCTGGGCATTCTTTAATTCAACAAAATCTCCTATTTTACAGTGTTTTCCTACCACGCTGTTAGGTCTTAAATAGGCATAGGGCCCAACGGTTGTAAAATCATCTACCTTACTTTCAATAAGCGTTGAACTTTGAATTTCGACATTATTTCCTATAGAGGAATCATCAATAACTGTATTGGAGCCTATTACTGTTCCTTCTCCTATAACAGTATTTCCCTTTAAGGTAGCACCAGGATATATGATGGTATCTTGCCCAATCTTAACCTTTTTACCAATGTAGGTATTACTTGGATTAATAATTGTAACCCCTTCCCTCATATGGTATTGATTAATTCGACTTCGCATAATCTCTTCAACTTCTGCCAATTGAACACGATCATTTACTGCCATAATTTCTTTATAATCTAAGGTTTTATATACGCCAACGCCTCTTCCATCTTCCTTCATTATGGTTAGAACATCTGGTAGGTAATACTCTTTTTGAGCGTTTTCGTTTTTCACCAAAGGTAATGCTTTTCTTAGTGCTTCTCCACTAAAGCAATAGATGCCAGAATTAATTTCTTGTATCATCTTTTCTTCAGGGGTAGTGTCTTTTTCTTCTACAATTTTTTCTAGTTGTAGATCATCACCACGAACTATTCTTCCATATCCATAGGGATTTGTCAAATCAGTTGTTAGTACTGTTGCACTATACCCACCATTTTTATGATATTCCATTAGGGCATTTAAGGTATCTTGGGTAATTAACGGTCCGTCACCTGCTAATACCAACACTAAAGAATCATCATCAATATGATCATAGGCCATCATTACTGCATGTCCTGTTCCTAATTGTTTTTCTTGTAAAACTGTTTTAATATGAGAAGGAAGGCTCTTCTTTACTTCCTCTGCCCCATGTCCAACAACTACAATACATTCTTCAACATTAGACCCTTCTGCCGCTTCAACAACATGTTCTATCATTGGTTGCTCACAAACTTTATGTAAAACCTTTGGAAGATGGGACTTCATCCGTTTACCTTCTCCTGCAGCCAATATAATTGCTTTCAGTTTCATCTTCTCACCTCTATTTTAATTTTTTCGACAAAACTTCATACTTTATTTTATTTCATTATCATATTTTATATCCCTTTAATAGTTTATTATATTTTTGCCTATTAGAAAACCCATTTCGGCAAAGTTATTTGGGTTTGCTTAATTATTGAATATTATTTTTTTCTTGAAAATTCCTTTTACTTATTGGCTTGAGGGCACCCAAATATTTACCTGATTCTTACCTTTTCTTTTTGCTTCAATTGAAGCCCTGTCGGCTCCTTTAATCAGTTCACTTTTTTCATAGTTTGCATTAAATAAAGAAGAGATCCCCACACTTATGGTAATTTTAAAGGAATCTGATGACGCCTTTGGTTTATTTAGTAGTTCTTTCATTGAAAAGAGTTTTTTAAGCCCCTTTGATACCACATTTTGCTTTTCTTTAAGGGTTTCTTCTGTTATAGCAGCTTCATCTTCGACCTTAGCATCTTCATCTATTTCAAAATCGTAAGATGCAATGATTTCTTTAATCTTTACCATCATTTCATTTGCATGGTGGATATCGGTATAGGGTAATATGATTGTAAATTCGTCTCCTCCATACCTGGCAATTATGTCCTCCTTCCGAAGGTTATCCCTTAGAACTTCTGCTACTTTCTTTAATAGAAGATCCCCTACTATATGTCCATAGTGATCATTATATTTTTTGAAATCATCGATATCTAACATCACTAGTGACAGATCTGTGCTATATTGTTTTGCCTCTTGAATATATTCATCTAACACTTCTTGAAAATAACGATGATTATAGATATTTGTAAGCCCATCCTTTATAGCTAGATTTTCTGCATTCTGATACAATAATGCATTTTCTACCGCATTAGATAATGGAGCCATCATACTATTGATTAATTCTATTTCTTCCTTCATTAAAACATAATTTAATTTTATATAAAAGATTCCTACGCAGGTGTTTTGAAACAATAGGGGAACAGAATAGAGATAGCCTTCATTGGTTTCTAACCCTACAGGATGTCTTTCTTTAAAGGATTTTTCTACAATACCCTTAAGCTGTAATATCTCATGATGTTCGTCAACCACACCATAGGAAGCCACAATATCTAATGTTTTTGTCTCTTCACTAAATATAGCTAATGCACAAGATTGTGCTTTTAGTGCTTCACCGATGGCCTTTACCCCTATATCTGCCACTTCCTCTAAGGCAACTGAAGAAGTAACTTTTTTGGTTAATTCAAATAGGGTCAAGTTATATTCACTTTCCTTTTTCAATCTTTCTGTTAATTTACCATTATTAATTGCTAAGCCAATTTCTCCTGTTATTGCATTAATTAGCTTAACATCTGAATAGTCAAAGTACGACTCTTTTTTACTGCCTAAGACCAACACCCCTAATACCCTTTCATAGAGTTTAATTGGTATTGTCATTTGCCCCTGTGAATGATCTACGCACCGGATATATCGGTAGTCTTTTTCCACATTTGAAGATAGTATGGCTTCCCCTTTATGGACAGCCCACCCAACTAATCCTTCACCAATTCGAAAACTAGTTTTAAAAATACTCTCTTTTGAAACATTGGCATGGGCCTTTAATTTTAATTCATCTCCATCTATTAAATAAATCAGCCCATAATCTGCCTTCATATGGGTTGTTAATCTAGCTAGAATCACATCTAAAAGCTCTTGTAATGAAGCAGAGGTATGTATTGCCAGCGCCGTATCATATAATATTCTATTCTCAAACTGAAGGGCCCTAATTCCTCTATTAATGCGATCTATTTCATCGTAGAAGACTTGTTCTCCTAATTTTCCTTCATTATATGAACTAATACAATTTTCTCCCTCTAAAAGGGTAATTTCAACATTTCTTAATTTTTTATAGATGTTTAATACTTTTATCCTTTGATATATTACTGGTACCAAGGCAAGCAGTAATATCCCTAAAACATATATTAGAATGCTACTATTAGTCCAATGTTCTACAGATGGAACTAACCCCTGCCTCATTAAAACAATGGTAATAATTGGTGTAAATACAGCAAATACAATAATGTTAACATAAAGCCTTAATGTTAAACTCTTTTGCAACATGTATACAGCTCCTTTTCCTCTCCCTACGAAATTTCATTAAATCCATAAAGAAATTGCATTTAACTTAATAAATGCAAAATGAAAGCTTCCCTCAACTAAGAATCTCTACGGATTCAAATACGAAAAAGTCCATTTTTCTATTCGATTCTTTCTAGAAATAACTCTAAAAGATCGAATGTATTAAGAAAAATGAACTTAAATTATTGCTGCAAATTTATGTTATGATTAATTGAATTATAACAATACTGAGACTTAATATCAACTCTTTTTGTATACAATATTTTTAAGTTTTAGAAGATGAGGCCCATTATTATTCATTAAACTAATTAATAACGCTTAATGACCAAAAACACAAAAAGAGGACCTCTTCGGTCCCCCCCCATGTGATTTTCTCTTCAATTATTCACCTACTACCTCTTCTAGTTCGTCCCCCATATTTTCATACGCACTGAAGATTGCATCCTGAATTTTTGTTCTTGTAACAGAGTTAATTGGATGGGCAATATCTCTAAAATCGCCTTCTCCCATTTTACGGCTTGGCATTGCAATGAATAGGCCGTTTTGTCCTTCGATGATTTTAATGTCATGCACTACAAATTCCTCATCGAATGTTACAGAAACAATTGCTTTCATTTTACCTTCTGTTGATACTTTTCTAATCCTTACATCAGTCACTTGCATTTGTTCTTCACCACCTTCCATCTGTCATGCTATAAAATGCTATTAATTGCTATTTTATTAATGCACTATTCTCCAAAAATTTTGAATTTCCTGCTAAATCACGAAAAGTTTTCAGAATTTTTTTGTATTTGAAGCATTTTTTAAACCTGCAGATGGAAAAAGGCTTATACTAATGTAGGATTTGGATAAATGTTAATAAGTTGATGATTTTCTTGCACTTCTTCTAAAATTAACAGGGAAGTATATTCGTTAATTAATTTCTTTTCTGGTTCTTTTGTGGCAATTAAAACGCCTATGCCTTCTACATGGGCATCAAATTCCTTCATCATATCCATCATTCCCTTAGCTGTACCTCCAGCCTTCATAAAGTCATCGATAATAATAACCCTCGAACCTGGCTTTATTGCTCTTCTGGATAAGGACATCCTTTGAATTTTCCCACTAGAACCAGATACGTAATTAATACTTACTGTTGATCCTTCTGTTACCTTATTATCTCTTCTAAGAATAACTAACGGAAGATTCATAGCCTTTGCCACCATTAGGGCTAGGGGAATCCCTTTAGTTTCAACTGTAATGACATAATCTACATTCTTGTAATCAAATTGACTAGCAAAAACTTCTCCTATTCTATGAATAATAGGTGGGGAGTAAATTACATCTGTCATATACATAAATCCACCTGGTAGAATTCGATCTCCTTCGCTTAGTTTACTAGCAATTACATTTAATATTTCTTTGTTTTGTTCTTTTGTGGTCTTAGGAATAAACTTAACGCCCCCAGCAGCCCCTGAAAAGGTTTCGATCCTACCTAACTCCATCTTTTCCATAGTTTGTTTTACAATAACAATATCTTCACTTATAGTTGATTTTGCTGAATTAAATCTTTCTGTAAAAAAGTTCAATGTAAATATTTTATTCGGTTGATCACTTAGTATTTTAACCATTGCTGCTATTCTTTCGTTCCGCTTTAATTTGCTCATAAACTTCCTCCGAAATATGTTTTAAATTATTATCTCACAAAATTTCATATTTGATTAGTTTACAACTTTTCTTTGTTTATCTGTCTTTTCCTTCTCATACTCATTTTATTCTTTTTTATTGGCAATATCAAGAAAAAAACATCAAAGTTCTCCTTCTAGTACCCCATGAATGACCTCTCCTTCACTTGAAGGATTAAAAACCTTTCTATTTAACTAAAATATTATGTTAGTAAGTAATAAATTAGTCTATTTGAAGGATTTTAGGTAATAAATCTAATTTGTAGTGTAAGTATCAGTTTTTTGTGTTATCATACAATATAGAATTACATATTATTTATAGTTGATTATTTTTTTTCATTATGTCTATCCTATTAAATATACTTGCAAAAATAATATAATAATTTAATTTATGTAAGAGGAGTGAAAAATGTGATATCTTTTGAACTTAACCAGCAATTAAGACATATTCACTTGATCGGTATTGGTGGTATCAGCATGAGTGCCATTGCAGAAGTATTAATAAAGCACGGATATCGTGTTTCTGGTTCTGATATAAAGGATTCTAATATCCTTGAGAAACTGAGAAAGCATGGAGCTGAAATTTTTATAGGCCACCGAGCTGAAAATATACAAGACCCTGACTTGGTTGTCTATACAGCAGCTGTTAAAATGGATAATTGCGAAAGGCAAGAGGCTCAAAGGCGAGGGATACATGAAATTGATCGAGCAGAAATGTTAGGCCTAATTATGAAAAAATATAAAAAGGCTATTGCAGTTGCAGGTAGTCACGGGAAAACGACTACAACGGCTTTATTATCTTTGGTGTTGGAATATGCTAATTTAGACCCTACAATTCTTGTGGGGGGAGAGTTAAATGAAATTGGTGGAAACATTAAGATTGGCGAAAGTGAGCACTTTATTACTGAGGCATGTGAGTACGTAGAAAGTTTTTTAAAGTTTAATCCTTTTATCGGTATTATTTTAAATATTGATGAAGATCATTTGGACTACTATCGGGATATTGAACATATAAAAGATGCCTTTAGGTCCTTTGCGAGACTAATCCCCACAGAAGGCTATTTAGTAGCATGCAAGGACGATGCTGATGTAGCGGAAGTTTATCAGGACTTATCTTGTCAAGTTATTACTTATGGAATAAAGGAACCTTCTGATTTTACTGCAAAGAATATTATCTTTAATGAAAATGGCTTCCCTTCCTTCCAAGTAACGTATAAAGGAGAAGACCTTGGAACCTTTCAGTTAAGTATTCCTGGAGTACATAATATTTATAATGCCTTAGCATCTATTGCAACTTCCTATATTCTTGGAATTACACCTACAGAAATTGCTCAACACATTTCTGTGTATAAAGGAACTCGTCGTCGATTCGATCTTTTAGGAGAGGTTAACGGTGCAAAGGTAGTGGATGACTATGCCCACCACCCGGTTGAGATTAAAGCTAATCTTGAAGCTGCTAAAAATTATCCCCACAAGGAAATTTGGTGTGTTTTCCAGCCCCATACCTATACCCGTACTCGTGCCCTATTGCAAGAATTTTCCCAGTCTTTTCAGTTAGCAGATCATGTTATTATTACGGATATTTATGCTGCCCGTGAAAAAGATGAAGGAGTTGTTCATAGCAGACAATTGGCAGATTTAATTAAGGAAAACAATCATACTGATGTTAGATATATAAAAGACTTTGAAGAAATTGCTGATTTACTATATCATAACCTTCAACCCCAAGATCTTATTATTACAATGGGGGCTGGTGACGTTAATCGAATTGGTGAAATGCTAATCAATAAAAAGTAGGCGTAGGCCTATTTTTTTTGAAGGCAAATCTAATTGATGAAATTAATTTTGTTTTTTTATGTTGTTTAGTCTATCTATCTAAGGGTAATTAATAAGTACGTACCCCCCACTACCCTATCCGTGTATAAGAAAAGAGCAGGCTATCTGTAGCCGGCTCTTTTCTTTATATGTTATTAACCTTTTAAATATTACTCTTCTTCATCTTCTACCAACGGGCTAGTTTCCTCTTCCAATTCTCTACCTTCAGCATAGATTTCAATTAACAGGTCTCTTATTGCCTGCATATCATGGAAGTAATATGAAACGCCATTACGGTACTTATCTTCACCCGGCAGCATGTAGCTACTTATCTCTTCTGTATTTAAACCTGTTGCCGAAGTTGCTAGACGAAGTGCATCTTGAAGTTCCATATCGGTTCTAACATATCTAAAGGCGGTAGTTGCAACAGCTGGCAACCTAAAGCCCATCGCCTTTTTAATGGCTGATTTTACAAATTCTTGTTGGGCTTTTATTCTTCCTAAATCTCCATCGGGATAAGACTTTCTGTATCGTAGAAACTTAACCCCATTCTCACCATTGAGAACATGGTGCCCTGGTTCGAAATAAATCCTTAAACCTTCAGCCTTATCTTCATAATCCATTAGTCTTGGTATGTGGATTGGCACACCACCAATGGAGTCGATAATAGCTTCAACACCTTTATAGTTTACAGTCACATAATAATCTACAGGAACATCAATTAAAATATCACTTACTACAGTTTTTACTCCATTAGCTCCATGATCACCATAAACCGAATTAATTTTTCGTTTATCTAAACGATCATAGCCTTGTCTGTGATAATAAGTGTCACGAGGAATCGATATCATATCTAGCTTTTTTGAATCTGGGTTGAATGAAACGAACATCATGGTATCACTTCTTGGCCCATCTAGCCCTAGTAAAACCATATTTACCCTCGAACTCTCATTTACCAACCTTCTTAGCAGGTCTTTTTCTTCTGGTTGTAATTCTTCTTTGTTTTCTTCCTCCCATTCCACTGCCTTTGCCACAAGGTCAGACCCCGAATGGTTATCCTTCATAAATCGATTAAAACTCCACACGATACCTGAAAACAAAATTACAAAACATAAAAAAGCAATGGAGAAAATCTTAAAAAAAGTTTTCATTTTTCCACTTCCCTAATATTGGTTAAATAATTGGTGCTAGACTTTTTATGATAATACTCTATTTATTTTAACAAATTTTTTAGAAAAAATCTATAGCACTAGCCTATTAGTCATATAATGGTAACATTGTTTCTAATTGTCATAGTTTTTATACATAGTTCCTTTAATATATTTTTTATAATGATATTTCCAAAAACCTATTTGAACTTTTAATTTTTTATCTATGATTTTCAGATAATTAATTAGGTCTTGAACTTGAGTTTTTTCTACTTGGTGTCTTCCATACCTAACTTTTATAAATACTTCGGTTAAATATCTAAAATTATAGGTCTTATCATATATATTAGGGATAATTCTTTGACTATATTCGTAGGGGGTTTCTCCTTTTTCTATTGGATGCCCCATTTCAGCTAATGTATCTAGTATATTTTGATAAAGGCTAGGAACACTAATACTTGCTTCATCTTCTATAATTTTCACTAAGTACTTTTTCATTCTGAAATAGTTGTAGGTAATCCTTAATATTAGCAATAATATTAAAGCGCCGTAGATAATGGTCAGTAGGTGATCTCTAATCTTTTTTAAAGTCCATTGACTCTCTTGTGGAAGATTATTTATTGGCCTATTTTCCTCAATAGATGTATCTATGACGATATCATTACTTTCTCTTTCCATAGCTTCCAATTCGTATTGAAGGATGGCTTCCCATTCATCAAAAGGAACTTCTGAATCATCCTCATTTACACCTGATAACCCAGTTGTTAAAGCTGGGGGTTGATAAGCTGGTGTTGGTTCGAATGCAACCCAACCGATGCCATCTATATAGGCCTCTACCCAAGCATGGGCATTGTTTTGTCTAACAACATATAAATCATCCACAGCTTCTTGTGGTGTACGATAACCCTCTATATAACGGGTAGGGATACCCTGGGTTCTTAACATCACTGCCATTGCTGTTGCAAAATATGTACAATAACCTTCCTGTTCTTCAAACAAGAAAAATTCAACAAAATCTCTTCCTTCTGGTGTTATTGAAGGTTCTAAGGAGTAATTATAATTGTTTCTTAAATAGTTTTGTATCGCCTCTGCTTTTTGATAGGGGCTGTTAAAGACCTTTGTAATATCATTAGCCAGTTGCGTTACCGATAGAGGCAAATTATCTGGCAGTTGAAGGTATCGTTCAATATAATCAACATTTAGCTTAGGACCTTCTACAGACGCCCTAGCCTCTACATTAAAGGGTAGAATAGCTTGAACCTTATAGCTTTCATTTTTATAAGTTCCACTTTCTCTAATAATTAAAAAGTCATCATCAACAAAAATTCTTCCAGGTGATTCTGTAATAATCCTCAGAGGTTGATAAGGGGTAAATATTGTATAGGTAGCCATATTTACATTGTTAATTTCAATCTCTATTATTCTCCCTAACTCCACTTCTCTAGAAAGTAGTTCCCTAGTTTGGTAGTTATATTGAGGTATTTTTTCAATTTCCCATCGATTATTTTCATAGGTAGTTTTGATATTACCCCTTAAATATAAGGGGATCGGTGTCTTAACCTCCATTACAATATCATCACTAATACGTACTGGCCCCCCCAGTTCATTTGAGCTTTCTTGAAACCCAGTCTCAGAGAAGTTAAATAACAAGGCTTGTCCAAAACTTCTACTGTAGACCAAGTCGTCCCTAAGGTTCATCACAATGGGAAAACGTTGTGTAACTATCATTTCTAGTTGATTCGATTCTATTAAGTTATTCTTCTTAGGAAGAATACTTGCTATTAATACGATTAATATTCCGTAAACAAGGGCCGTTTTAATCCACTGTAATTGACCTTCTTGTTGAAAATCAACAGCTTCTTTAATCCACCTTTTTTCTGCCCTGCCATAACCCTCAACCCCCATAAGAATAAAGTAAAGTATCAGAAAAAACATCATTGTCCAATATGCAGCATCTATGTATATATACCAATAATAGATAAAAAACAATATATATAAGGGCAATAATATCCAAGTCCGTTTTGCTTTAATCATAATGACCCAGGTACATAGGCAAAGTAGCGCAGTAATTAATAACCAAAATGCAGTTAAATGATCAGTAGAAATCTGCTCTGTCCCTCTGAAATACTGAATAACATTAGAATAAAGCTGCTGGGCTTTCGACAAAAATTCATAGATTAGTTCTGATTGATATCTATTTAATATCAAAAGCGGAATAATGCTTGCAATAGATATAATAATCCAATAAAAGGGGTAGCTGGCGATTAAATGTATTAAAATAGCCACAACTGCTGTAAGGATTAAACGAACTACTGAATTCGGTGCTACATCCAATACAATTCCCCAGAGATTGGAAAGGGAAAATACAATAAACACATAGATCAAAATACGATATAAAATATTTGTAGTCTTATGCTCCATGTAAATATCCCTCCTCCATTACATTTCTTATATCTTGGTGCTGATCTATAAAGTAATTTTTAACCCCTTCCTCTTCTAAAATCTTCCCTATCTCTTTATTTGCTTGCCATACCACTGGGTTCTGTTGGGAGTCACCTAAAATAACACATCGTAGCTGATTCTTTTTCTTTAGTCGTATCCCTTGGGCTCCAATTTTTTTGTCTAACAAAGGTGTAATCAAAAACAGCATACTACCTACTTTTAAATTGTTTCTAACTTCTTCTACCTGTTGGTAAAAGGGAGCTACCCCAGAAGGCGAAAAGTCTACTAGTTCTTCCATAAAGAGTTTTAAATAACCATAGTGGTTACCCTTTAGTTGGATTGTTGTATTATATCTTTGGAAGTAGAGGGTCACATTTGCGTTATTTTCTAAAAAGTGATTTATGATTGACAGGGTAGTTTCTACAGCCTTATCTTCCAGGAGACTGTTAACATCTTCCGAGTAACTATTTACATTACTATCTAAAAGGATGGTAACTTCTTCTTCTCCCCATTCTTCATAATTTTTAACCATTAAAACATCACGCTTGGCCGATGCCTTCCAATGGATCTTCTTTATAGGATCTCCCTCCTGATATTCTCTAAGCTCTGAGAGGGCAAAATAGTCTTGACTTTTATCAATAGCAATATTTCTTAATGGTGTAATTTGAGGATAGACTTTAAGTGCAATCGGATTAGAAATAATTTTTTGAAAAGAAAAGAGATTAAATATGTCTTTGATGGTAATTTTAAAATCTCCAATTTGATAAATCCCTCTTCTACTACATATAATTGTTGTTTCCATCCAAAGGTGTTCTTTAGACTTTAATGTAAGCAATTTAGTTTGTTCTCTTTTACCCGTTAATTTATTGGCAATGCTGTTTTCTACTTCTAGTCTAGGCAAACTAAAGATACTATTGTTTTCTATCCCATATTTTATAGTAATTTCTTCCCCCGTCATAAGATCTTTTTCTGGGATTTTAATATCTCCTGTTATAAATAGTCTCCCTAATAAAGAATGGCCGATGGGTATTAAATGGGCTAATAAATAGACATAAAATAAAAAATAAGGAATTCGTCCCCCTACTAAAAGGGCAAAGGGAATTAGAATAATGCCTGTTATCATACTAAGTATTTTAGTTTTCAACAGGTCTCACCACCGGTACATAAGATTTTTTCAGAATATCTCTAACCACCTGTTGGGCTTTCTTCCCTTCTATCCTAGCTTCTGGGGATAAAATTAAGCGATGGGCCAGCACATCGGCTGCTACTCCCTTTACATCGTCGGGTATTACATAATCCCTTCCCTTTACATAGGCTAATGCTTTAGCACTTCTACATAAATCTATAGAGGCCCTTGGACTTGCCCCTAAGTTTATATCCGTATGATTACGACTAGCATAGACAATTCCTACTATGTACTGAAGTATGCCATCATCAACAAAAACAGCTTCAACCTCTTCTTGCATCTTTAATAGCTCTTCTTCGGATATTACCGTATTAATTTCTTCATATTTTTTCTTTTTAGAATAATTTTGAATAATCATTTTCTCTGCTTCTGCTGAAGGGTAACCTAAGGATATTCGCATTAGAAAACGGTCTAACTGAGCTTCTGGCAGGGCAAAGGTTCCTTGATAGTCTACTGGATTTTGGGTAGCTAAAACCATAAAGGGTTCCTTTAACTTATAGGTTTGTTCATCTATAGAAACTTCCCCTTCCTCCATTGCCTGCAGTAAACTAGATTGGGTTTTGGGAGATGTTCGATTAATTTCATCTGCAAGAATGATTTGATTAAATATTGGTCCCTTTTTTAAAACAAATCCCTCTTCTTTTCTATTATAAATCGTAATCCCTGTTATATCTGAGGGCATAAGATCTGTTGTAAACTGAATACGACTATAGGTTAATCCAATACTTCTAGCAAGGGCTTTTACCATGGTTGTTTTACCCACACCTGGCACATCTTCTATTAATAAATGTCCTTTTGCTAACATGCAAATCAATACTTTTTCTAAAGCTTCATCTTTCCCAATAATTACAGTTTTCATATTATCCAATATATCATGTGTTTTATTTCTATAATCCATTTTTTCACCCCATTAAGATTAATTAATTTATTTAATCTTAGCATATTTAATTGAAAAATAAAAAAATATTTAAAATTTTTAATATTTACTAAAAAAAGCCCCCTCTTAATCAGAACTTGATCTGATATTGTCAAGGGAGCCTTTATTTATATTTTGTTTAGTTATTTAGCCTCTACTTCACTTCAACAATATATCCTCTTGTTGTAGCTGTACCTGCTTTTTCTGCATAAACAAATATTGCATATTCACCACTTGCTACTTGGTTACCATCAATGGTTCCATTCCAGTTAAAAGTACTGTATCCAATACCTACATTAGTATAATGACCTACATCTCCAATATAGTTACCTACAGCACCTGGATACTCGTACATCCAAAATTCTAATAGGTCTGCACCATTTGGCAGATAAGTAGTCAGATTATATCCACCTGCTGGATTTTCATCGAAGCTAAAATGAGTTATCCTTGGATAGTCGGGTTCTTGTACAAATAGAATTGTCGGTACTTCAACAGTTTCAATTCCATCGGAAACTTTAATTGTGCCTTCATAATAACCTGGTTGTAATTTGGAATCATCTACTTGCACGTTGAAATTAATTCTTTGGCTACTGTTCCCATTAACTCTAAGGTTATTACTTGTCATAACTTTAATCCCTGATGGATTCCCTACAAAATTAACGTCAAAAGAATAGGTTTTTCTTTCATTAGATAAATTCTTAATTGTGAAGCTTTGTCTTTCTGTTTGCTTTCCTTTAGTCTTAGAAAAAACTCCAAAGGAATGGCTTCCTGGTGTCACTAATGTTTTTGCATTAATTGCTTCCATTACTCTAATACTACCTGCCCCTTGTGTGTTATGGGGGTATACCTGTCCTGTAGCTGGGTTAATTAAGTTTTCTGCTGTATTCATAAGGGCTGCTTTAACTTCTTCTACTCCCCAATGGGGGTTTGCTTGAAGAATTAACGCTGCTGCCCCTGCTACATGGGGAGCCGCCATACTTGTCCCTTGCTTTGATCCGTATTGTCCATCTCTAATGGTACTGTTTATACTTACACCAGGGGCAGAAACATCTGGCTTAATCATCCAAGTACCTACTACAGGCCCTCTTGAAGAAAAATCTGCAACAGTTTCACCAACTCTACTAGCAAATTCAATGTTAAAAGTTACTTGGTTGTTACCTGCTTCTAATTCTGCCAATAACTTTTGTCCATCTGCCAGTGTTGTTTTAATTGTTGGTACCGCCATACCCTGTACATCGGCATGTTCACCTGCAACATTATTATAAATAATAGCACCAACGGCTCCAGCATTTTTTGCATTCGTGGCTTTATCTACAAACGCAAAATCTCCTCTACTAATTAGGGCTATTTTGCCATTTAGATCTTTACCTTCAAAGTCTTCTGGGTAACCTAACCCTACATGTACAAACTCATAGGTGTTTCCATTTAGACCTAAGATTTCCTCATCACTTGGGAAACCCATTACTTTTGCTGATGGATACTGTACTCCATCAGATGTAAAAATGGAAGTAGTATATACATTGTAGGGCAGTGCAGTAGCTCCAACAGAAATCGCTCTTCGAGAAGTTCCTGGAGATCCTACTGTCCAATTAGCTGGCCCTGAATTACCATTTGAAGTAATAGCTACTACTCCTTCTGCCATCGCCCAGTCTAGTGCAATACTTGTTGCCCAGTCTGGTGAGTTTATGGTATTTCCTAAGGAAAGGTTCATAATATGGGCACCGTCTTGTACTGCTCTTTCTATTCCAGCTACAACATTTTCTGTTGTTCCACTACCTCCTGGACCCAAAACACGATAGGCTAAAAGTGTTGCATCTGGCGCAACTCCTTTAATTAAGCCATTGGCAGCTACTGTTCCTGCTACGTGGGTCCCATGATCTGTTGCTGCTCCCCTTGGGTCTCCTGGTAGCGTTTCCTGTGGGTCATTGTCATTATCTACAAAATCCCATCCTTTATATGCTCCAAAGGCGTGAGCTAAGTCTGGGTGAGTATAGTCAACACCAGTGTCTATAACTGCAACGACTACTCCTTCACCTGTAAACCCTGCATCCCATGCTATATGTGAGCCAATATGGGGTGCACTATCTAACATATTAGGTCCGATAACTTCATCATCTAATATGTATCCACCCATATCAGTAACTGTATATTCTACGTTAGGATAAACAGCTTTAATTCCATCTACTAAAAGTAGATTTGGTATTTCATTACTGGGTAGTTCTAATGAAAAACCAGAGAATAAGTAATCATACTCCCTTCTTATTTGAGCATCTTTCACATTTCTAGTAACTTCATTAGTAACCTTATGCCTAGCATTTCCTAGTTTAGACTGACTTTGCATTATTCCACTATGCTTAGCTTCAACAATTGACTCTTCTTTTAATTCTACTATAACTGTTGTTAACTCAGATGACGAAAAGTTGTACTCACCATAGAGGGTTGCTAACTCTACTTCTAGAACATTTATTTCCTTCTGAGAGTTTGCAAATGTTCCCATTGTAAAGCTTGCAAGTACCATGGTTAATGCTAAAATGAAAACCCAACACTTTACACTTCTTCTTTTCATTTCTTACACCTTTCCTCTCTTTATAATTTTGACATCCTTAATCAAATAAACTTGCTATTTATTTTCTAGTTATAAAAACTATTCTATATGTGTAAAAAAATCCCTTCTTATTTTCAGAAATTTCTTTATATAAATTAAATTTTTTCATTTACAAATTACATCAAATTTCGCAACTTGTATACAAGCCATTCTTTTAATAATAAAAAGAAGAATATCGATATCTTTTGAAAAGAGTAATGATAAAACACAAAAAAACAACACATTTTATAGAATGCATTGTTTTTTTGTATTACTACTATTATTTAATTGTACATACTTTATCTATTTTCGTTAAACTAGCGTTTTGCACCTAGCCCTAATACCCTAACATAATCTACATATGGGTCTTCCGTCCCTTGTACAAGGGTTTCTTCTTCTTTTAACATTTGAATATGCTCTATCATCTCTTTTGTGATTCTTTCTCCTGGTGAAACCACTGGAATCCCTGGTGGGTATGCCATTATTGATTCCCCGCTGATCTCTCCTTCAGCTTCTTCCAGCTTAATGACTCTTTTATTACTAAAGTAAGCGTCTCTAGGGGAAATAATTACATCAGGATTTCTAAGTATATTGCTGATTACCTTAATTTCTTCATCTCTCCTATGTTTCATAGCGATATCTGCCAGTGCTTCTACTAAAGCATTAATGGATTCTTCTGTATCTCCCAAGCTAACAATCCCCATAATATTATAATAGTCGGCTAGTTCCATTTGAATGTTATACTCGTCTCTTAGAAGGTCATATACTTCAAAACCAGTAAGTCCTAACTTTCTAACGTGAACACCCAGTTTTGATTCATCAAAGCTATATACGCCAGGAGCCCCCACTAATTCTGTACCAAAGGCATATAAACCATCAATTTCATTTATACGCTTTCGGGCTTCCCTAGATAAAAATAGAACTTTATCTAACAGTTCTTTTCCCTCAAGGACAAGTTGTTTTCTAGCTACGTCTAAACTTGCCATCAGTAGGTATGATCCACTGGTTGTTTGCATTAAATTCAAGTGTTTTTTTACTGTAAAGGGGTCTATAATCCCTTCTCTTAAAAGCAATAGAGAACTTTGGGTTAAAGAACCACCAGTTTTATGTAAACTAACAGCACTCATATCAGCCCCCAGCTCCATAGCACTCATTGGAAACTCGTCATGGAAACCCATATGGGCTCCATGGGCTTCATCTACTAATACTGACATCGCATTACGGTGAGCCACTTTTACAATGTCTTTAATGTTTGAAACCGCACCATAATAAGTGGGATTAATTAAAAATACTGCCTTTGCATCGGGGTGTCTACCGATGGTCTTCTCTACACTTTCTAATGTGACTCCCATAGCAATTCCCAACTGTTCGTCTACCTCTGGTTGAATATAAATCGGTATTGCCCCACTTAGAATAATACCTGCAATGGCTGACTTATGGGCATTTCTAGGTAGTATTATTTTGTCTCCAGGTTCGCAGGCACTCATAATCATAGCTTGTACACCTGAAGTTGTTCCATTTACAAGAAAAAATCCATGATCAGCACCAAAAGCATAGGCTGCTAATTCTTCTGCTTCTTTAATTACTCCAATTGGATTACAGATATTATCAAGACACTTCATCGAGTTAACATCTAGCTCCATTATGGTATTACCCACATAGTCTGTAAATTCTTTAAGTCCTTTTCCGTGTTTGTGACCTGGCACATCAAAGGGTACAACCTTCCTTTGGTGATAATCCTTTAAGGCTGTAAATAGTGGTGTTTGGTTTTGGTTAAGATAGGACACTGTATCCACCCCTTTCATTCTGTTTCAATTATTATATAAAAGAAGATTTTAGTCTTTATCCTTCTTTATAATTCCTTAGCATGAAAAATTATTGTACAAATTGTTATCTTTCGTTTCTAAGGTTATATATTTCTTAGAAAATGAATTACTAAAAAATATTTATCTAATCTATTAAAGAACATTTTGTATAAAAATGCAATAGTTTTTTTTGAAATTTTGGTTTCATAAAAATAACAGCATATAAAATGCTGCTATCTAATCTTTAGTATATCATACTATATTATATTATTTAATAAATTTACCCGCTTTATTCAGAATTACTAAATTGCTAATCATATTGCTCTTTTAGTGATTTTTAGTGTTCTTTAACATGAACAAAGCCTTCCTACGAAAAATTTACTATGTTTTGAAAAAGAAGCACTAATTTAACCAGAAGGCTAAATCAGTGCTTACCTTTTAAATCCTATTCGCCATAAATTTTAACTAACTCAAATACCATTCTAGCGCTATCGGTTAAATCTTTAATTGAGATATGCTCTTCTAGTGTATGGGGCTTTTTCATACCAATCCCAAGGTTAATGGCTTTAATACCATTACCGTTGAATACGTTTGTATCACTTCCGCCACCTGTAGATTTGGTGTATCCTTCAATTCCCATTCTGTTAAATACTTCCTTCGCCTTAACAACAATTGTATCATTTTCATCTACATTAAAGGCAGGGTACATTCTTTCTACGTCCATTTCTACCTTACCACCAAAATCTGCAGCAGCTTTTTCAAAAATTTCTACCATATGGGCTGTTTGTTTACTTAACTTCTCTTCGTTTGTACTTCTTGCTTCTGCTTTTATCATTACTTCTGGCGTTACAATATTTGTGGCTTCTCCACCTGTAATTACGCCAACATTTGCTGTAGTTTCTTCATCTATTCTAAGAAGATTCATTCGGTCAATCGCTCTTGCCGCTATTTGAATTGCACTAATCCCTTCTTCTGGTGCAACTCCTGCATGGGCTGGTTTACCAATAATTTTTGCATTAACTTTATCTTGAGCTGGTCCTTGGATAATAATTTCTCCTGGTGAACCACCACTATCTAATACAAAGGCCATATCTGCATTAATTAAGCTGTAGTCCATGTACTTTGATCCAAAAAGGCCTCCTTCTTCCCAAATACTAAAGGCAATTTCTACGTCTGCATGCTCTACATTATTTTCTTTAATCAGCTTAATACCTTCTAATATAGCTGCTACTCCAGCCTTATCGTCACTACCCAAAATTGTTGTACCATCGCTATAAATTACTTCATCTTTAATAACTGGTTTGATCCCAAGCCCTGGCTTTACTGTATCCATATGACTACTGAAAAGAATAGTTGGACCTGGTTTTGATCCCTTTAATTTGGCAATAATATTACCAGTTTCGCCACCAACTTTTTCGCCTGCATTATCAATAGTTACTTCTAGTCCTAGTTCTTCTAGCTTCTTAATAAGTACTTTTGCTACTTCGCCTTCTTTTCCAGAATGGCTATCAATTTGAATTAATTCTAAAAACTCATTAACAACTCGATCTTTATTAACCATATCCTATTCCTCCCTATATATGTTATTCTACTTGCGAATTTAGCCATACAATTATAGCCCATTAATCTTATTATAACATTATACCCATTTGTTTTCTATTCTCTCCAACACATTATAAAATTACAAATTTATAATATTTTAAATTATTTAACCTTTCCTTAGAAAAAAAGGTACCGAAATAACGGTACCTTTTCTACAATTTAATAATGATTGAGTACTATAATTTAATTCCTACACCTGGTCCGATTGGTAAACCAAGAACAGTCCATACTACGAATAATAAAGTCCAACCTAGTAAGAATAATAGTGAGTATGGTACCATTACTGAAATTAAAGTACCAATACCAGTTTCTTTGTCATATTTTTGAGCAAAAGCAACGATTACTGCAAAGTAAGACATTAATGGTGAAATAATATTAGTTGTAGAGTCACCAATTCTGTAGGCTAACTGGGTAAATTCTGGCGTATATCCAACGTGCATTAACATTGGAACGAATACTGGAGCCATAATAGCCCATTTAGCAGATGCACTACCAATAAATAAGTTGATGAAACCAGCAACTAAGATAAATCCAATTAGCATTGGAACACCTGTCATGTTTGTTGCTTCTAAGAAATTAGCACCATTAACTGCTAAGATTGTACCAAGGTTACTCCAGTTGAAGTAGTTTACAAACTGTGCCGCTACGAAGGCAAGAACTAAATATCCACCCATTGTAGACATTGACTTACCCATAACGTTAGCGATATCTTTATCACTCTTAACTGATCCAGAAGCAATACCGTAAGCAACCCCAGGAACTAAGAAACCTCCTGCAATGATTGGAACCATACCTGCTAAGAAAGCAGAATCTTTTAAGATTTCGCCTGCATCAGACTTTAAGATCCCCGACATTACTAAAGCTACGATTACTGCAACATAAGCAAGGAAAGAAATTAATGCCCATACTAAACCTTTTGATTCAGCTGCAGTAATTTTATCGATATCTACTTTAGAATCACCTTTGTATTCACCTAGTCTAGGCTCAATAATTTTTTCAGTTACAATTGTACCAATAATTGTAATTAAAAACGTAGATGCAATCATAAAGAACCAGTTAGCATGGATTCCTACCTCATATCCTGGTTGATACATATCAGCAGCTTGAGTAGTGAATCCACCAAGTAATGCATCAATCGTACCAAAAGCTAAGTTAGCACTGAATCCGCCAGATACCCCAGCGAAGGCAGCAGCAAGACCTGCTAATGGATGACGCTTAAAGCTTAAGAATATAAGTGCTCCTAATGGAACTAAAACAACGTAACCAGCGTCTGAAGCTACGTTAGACATAATACCAGCAAATACAACAACGGCTGTAATTAAACCTTTTGGTGTACTTAAAACTAATTTTCTTAAAAGAGAACCAATTAGACCTGTTCCTTCTGCAACCCCTACCCCTAGCATCGCTACTAGTACTGTTCCTAATGGTGCGAAACCAGTAAAGTTTGAAACAGCCTTAGAGAAGATATCCCTAACTCCTTGCTTACTTAATAAGCTAACCGCTTCAACTGTAGTGGCTACTGCTTCACCATCAACAATTCTGTCGTAGGTTACTGATGTACCCATCTTAGCTGCTAATGCAGAAATAAGAATAACTGCTAAACTAAATAGTGCGAATAATGTTACTGGATGCGGTAGTTTGTTACCTACAACTTCGATGATGTCAAGGAACTTATTAAATAGCCCCTTCTTTTTGTTTGAAGATACTTTAACGCTCATCTTTCACCCTCCTTAAAATTTTTTTACAAAGCATAAAATTTAGTAATAAAAAATATCAGTCTGGAACAAGTATATTATTAATTAACAAAAAAATCAATCAAAATGGACAAATTAAATATTAATTTTATGTAACATTTGTAACTTATATGTAATGCTATTACTTACTTCAGCACCTCCAGCGCTTTATAATATTGTATACAATTATTGATTTTATCAGTTTTTAATTGTCTTTTAATGTTGTTTATTTTTTTATTATTAGTTAAATTGTAATACTTTGTAATAATAAAATAAGTTTTATTTTTAATCATTTTGTTGTATACTGTATAGTTACCCTTTTAAAACAAACCCTCTATGAAATGATATTCATAAAATTTAGACTTATTACAAATGATATAACTAGTTATGTCAAAGATAGAAGTTAAAGGAGGCTTAACATGTACGTGATTTATCATGGTAAAGGTAATTCGATATTAACTTCTATTGCAGCCGCCCTCCACTTAGAAGAATTTTCTTTTGATCCTACTCAGCCTAAAATATTCTTAAATATATTACCTACTTTCTGCTCTATGGAAGAAAAATCTATAGGGAGACTGGTTCAAGTTGGCAGAGATCAAGCAAACAATAATATTTTTATTTTAAGCACTTCTACAGCTGAGACCATTATGCTACCGGCCCTGACTTCTGTTTTTGATATTTTACAGATCCCTCAACAGGAATTATATTTGGCCGATATATCAGAAATTGGAAATATTAAGCTTTCAGTAGGTATATGGCTTTATAAAAAAAATTTTTTAAAAAGATATGCCGAAAGACTAATTTTTCAAGGCATTAAGGCAGAACATAATCATCTACTTAAGGTTGTAGAAAAAACAAAAATTTTTTCAAAAAAAGATTAAGATCTAGATACATCTAGATCTTAATCTTTTTTCATAATTATCTAAAATGGAAAGCCTCCATAACCAGGATAAGTTCCGTAAGGAAATCTACCAAAATGACGTCTTCTTCTTCCTAGCAATTCACGAATAAACAAGATTGTTATTAAGTCTCTCAAAAACCTTCTTTGTTCACTACCAACTTCATTAATTTCCATATGATAAATCTGGTCTATCATTTCGTCTAACATTCTTGGGTCTACATAAGGATACATTCTCGGATTAGTATGAACGTCCATGTGGTGACATATCTCCTGTACCCTAGGGTATATTCTTCTATAAATATCAGGATACATATCCATTAGTCTTCTTCTATCTTCGTAAATATCCATAAATTCGCCTGGCATTCCATAGGGATATTGGTGTTGTGGGTTCATTGAGTAATGATATGGATTTTGGCTCATGCTTATTCCTCCTTTCGTTTTCTGATATATTATATGCAGGCTTAAATTTAATGTAACTATATCCATTGGAGAAATTGCAATTGTAATACCCTAATAACAATTTATATTCGATTATAGATTTCTTCAATCATTTATTTGCATCTTTTTTCATATATATCTATATGTATTATGAACAGTTTACATTTAAATGACCGCAACAATTTAATGGAGTTAGGAGCTAAGCTATGATACCTTTTTTACAAAATATATTATATAATTTTTTCATTTCTCTAGGTGTTATGCTGGGTGGTTGTATTTTTGGAGCAATAGCGGCTACCTTTAATGGGGATCCTCCATTAAAAACGATGTTGGATCTAAGCGAAAAAATAAAAATTTGGGCTGTTGCTGTATCTCTAGGAGGTACCTTTCCTTCCTTTAAGGTTTTTGAAGTAGGGGTTTTTAATGGGGATATAAGAGGACTCTTTAAGCAAGTAGTTTTTATTTTAAGCGCCCTTTCGGGAGCTCAAATGGGTTACAGACTACTTTATTACTTAGAAGGAATGGGAAATAAATGAAAAAATTATCTTTTGCTACAGCTCTTTTCGCTTTAGGTTTTCTCTTTGGCCTAGTTTTTATGACCCTTTTTCAAATGCATACCTTTGATCGTTTGTATCGAGTCCAGAACCAACTTACTAATCAACTTTTAGATCGTGAAATTAAACTGGAGCGTTTGAATGAAAGTATTAAAAACCAAAGTACTTTTTTAGTTAAAGACCTAAAAATTAATATTAAATTCGATGGAAATATCCTCATCAGAGATGAAATAGAGAAGTACATACAATTTTACTTATCTGATCTTGTCGGTAAGGAACTTGATAACATTGATGGGGAAATGATTTATAAGATATTAGAGGATAGAATTATAAACGTAGATGATAAAAAAATACAACTAACGGTCAAATCATTGATCATCAGTCAAGAAATTTCAATAGTTGTAGAAGCTAAAATAATAGAGTAAATATAGTTTACGCTGTAATATTGAAGATTTATCTCAAATATATTTTAGTAGAAGGATTAAATTTTATAAGGGGTGAAAATATGCGTATTTTCGTATTAAGAAAAAGAGATTTGTATATAGTAGTTGGAGTAATTCTAGTCTTAATTATCGGTCTTGCCATCTTTAGCCAGATTTCAAAGGATAGAACCGTTAGTAGTCTACAGCTTAAATACAATTATCAACAACTTCTTCCTGAGGAAGCTAATGTATTTATTCATAACAATCCTGATATTGTAATTCTAGATGTACGTTCTCAAAAAGATTACGATAGAGGGCACTTAAATAATGCCCTATTCATTCCCATCAAAGATCTTAAGGATCATTTGGGTGAACTAGATCCTAATGATGCCTACCTAGTGTATTGTGATAATGGTAAAGATAGCCTGAAGGCGTCTAAGTTAATGGCTGAATCGGGATTTCCTAGGGTTTTTTCATTAATAGGAGGTTATAGAAAGTGGCCCTATGATATCAAAAAAGTCTACTAGATTTATGTAATATATATTAAATAAACCGTTGCTAAATAGAAAGTTAAAATAAATACCGAGTCCCAACCTATTGTAAAAATTGTTCGTTTTGATCGATAAAAAAGACCTATTACTGCTATAGAGCTTAGTATGATTCCTGCCATAGCTGTTATTCCGTGGCTTATATCTATTACACTAAATATTGACCCTTTGTAGTAAAATACATCTGTAGCAGTGATAATTAACATATTGAATATATTACTGCCTAATACACTGCCTACTGCCATGTCGTAGGCACCTATTTTTATTGCTGTAATTGATGCTACTAGCTCTGGTAAAGAGGTTGTGGCTGCAATTAACAGGGTTCCCACAAAGGTATGTCCTAATCCAGTGTGGGTAGCTATTGCTTCTCCAGAATAGGTTAAATTCATTCCTGCCCATATTATGATAGCAGAAGATAACGAAAATCCTATAATAGCCTTCTTTAAACTCCCGTCAGGTTTTACACTCTCCTCTGGCTCTTCAGTTTTATCCATTTCATCTAATGCTTGTACTTTATTTTCGTACCTAATAATTAGAATTGATGCAAAGGCATATGTACCAAAGATTAAAATACTTGTTAGACTAACCCAACCAAAAACAATATCTAATCCAGAAACTTGTGCTACTAAAATCCCAAGAGCGCCTAAGGCAGATAAAAGAATTCCAAACATCCCCGCCAGCATATGATTCATCTTTACATGAACTAGAAATCTACCTTGAGTATGCAACACATCTACAAGAGCCAAGATCATCAAGTTAAATATATTACTCCCAAAAACATTTCCTATCGCAATGTCAGGAGCATCAATTAATGCAGAAGAAACACTGGTTACAAATTCGGGGAGTGACGTTGCTGCAGCAATTAGAACGCCTCCTACAATTGAATGACCTAGTGAAGTTCCTGCTGCAATAATATCACCATACTTGGAAAGTTTTGTTCCTGTATAGACTACCAATAATGCACTAAATAAAAATAGCAAATATGTGCCTAACAAAAAATCATCCCCTTAATCTCAATTCTTATATTAGCATAACCAAAATATAAAAATATAAAGATACATGTATTCAATCCTTATATAATATACCCCCTTTATATAAACCGTTATTAAAAAGGTTTATTGTAAAGGGGGTATATTTAACCAAAATAATAATTTGAAGATTCTGCATTATTTCTTGAGCAACAAGTATCTAAAGATTGCTATCTAAAGCTTTCGTTGCCTTTAAGGGCCTTACCACTTTGCCCGTCTTAGGGTCAATATGGATCAGCCAATAACCTACTGTATTTTCGTCAATTGCTCCTTTTCGAGTTGAATGCCAGTACTCAAATCCCGTATTCCCTTTATAGGGTTGGTCTATACTTAAATTTCTTCCCGGTATTCCATAGACATAGTACTTAACATTTTTATTGTCATCATAGACAATGCCAAAAATATAATGTTGGTATTGATAAATTTGTCTTTGATAATCAGAAGGTTGTTGGTAGGGGTAGAATTGTGTTGGATACTTCATACCATCAATATAGGCGATGAAAGGCATATGGGCACGATACATGGTTTGATAATTGTAATACATATGCCACCAGTTATAATTTTCTAGACCTTCTTCAAAGGGGTTGATTTTAGGGAACATTTTAACCGTACCTTCAATATATGTTTGTAGGCCTTTTAAAATGTTATGCTCGCTTTCCTGGTAAAGTCGGTCTACATAATCATGGGAAGATGAAGTCGTTTCATTAGTATTTAAGTTAGAAGCTGTTTCTACTTGTTTGACCTCACCTTCCATTGGTTTTTCAACCTTAGAAATTTCTGATTTTACTTTAACATCTTGTTTATTTTCTGGTTCTAATTTTACTTCATTAGATTTACCCGCTACTTGAGGGCTTTCCTTTTCTTTTGGCTTATTAACTACAAGAAGACTTTCCTCTTTTTCTGGTTTGTTAACTACAAAAGGACTTTCCTCTTTTTGGGGTTTATTAACTGCTCGTGGCCTTTTTTCTTCTTTCAAGCTAATATTATCTGCAACTTTTTCTTCTTTTATTGGCTTCATATTTTGTGGAGCATCTGTAGACTTAAGAGTCATATTAATAGATGCAGATGACTTTGCTCTTTTTCCATATAGCTTACTTTCTACTAATTCTCTCCAGTTAACTTTTTCTTTGTCTATGTAGCCCACCAACGGAGCCTCAAGACTTTTCTTATCTGATGATTCTACCAGTAAAGCTAATAGGTTAAAATCATCTATCGACTCCTTTGAGGCCTGAACATTTTCTCCATTAAACTCCCATACGATCTCGCCTTTTCCGTTTTCATCAACCACCATAGGTCCTATATCAACTATAGTTGGTTCATCTTTTTTTGTGTTTACTAAATACCATCGATATCTCATACGCTTTTCTTGTAAGTCTTTTAGATTTTGACAATGTAAGTACATACTTCCTTTGTCATTGCTAATTTCAATTTTGGCATGCCCTTTAGGTGCTTGGCTAGCCACATCAAATCCTGAATCTTCATTTTCAAGTATAATAAAGTATCTTCTGTATCGCCTTTTCATATTTTCCCCCCTTAACACAATATTTCCTTACAAAAACATAGTTCTGTATTAATATATGTTAAGGACACTAAATTGTTTACAGATTGTTTCCATATAATTATTCTGATAACAATAAACACCGTTCTCTAATTGAAAACGGTGTTTAACGCTTATATTTTTTCAGCAAACCTATTAGTAATAGCGGCAAACTCTTCTATGGAAAGGGTTTCTCCTCTTCTTTTTTCATCAATACTGCATTCTTTAAGGGTTTCTCTAACCATATCTTTATTTAATTGTAGGTCTCCACTACTTAAAGCATTTAATAATGTCTTTCTTCTTTTTCCAAAGGCATCCTTCACAACACCAAAAAACAGTTTTTCACTAGCCACCTTTACCTTTGGTTCTTCTAACCGATTTAATTTTATCACACTAGAATCTACCTTCGGTTGAGGTATAAATACTGACGGTGGAACTATTGTAATAATTTCTGTTGTACAATAGTATTGAACAGCTACAGATAATGCGCCATAATCTTTTTTACCAGGCTTTGCATTCATCCGATCAGCAACTTCTTTTTGTATCATAATTGTTATTGACTGTATTGGTACCTTTTCTTCTAAAAATCTCATAATAATAGGTGTGGTTATATAATAGGGTAAATTACCTATTACTTTAATATCTCCACCATCAAACTCTTCTGCTATTAATTGGTGAAGATCAATTTTTAATATGTCTTCATTAATAACTTTTGTATTTTCATATCCCTTTAAAGTATCTGCCAACATAGGAATCAGTTTTTTATCTATTTCTACCGCTACTACTTTTTTTGCTGCCTCCGATAATCCTTGGGTTAAGCTTCCAATACCTGGACCTACTTCAATAACATTTATTTCTTTCGTTATATTAGAACCCTGAATAATTTTTTCTATTATATTGTAATCTATTAAAAAGTTTTGTCCTAAACTCTTGGAGAAATGGAACCCATGTTTTTCTACCATTTCTTTAGTATTTTTAGGAGTAGCTATCTTATTCATTTTCATCCCTACTTTTTAAAGTATTTAGTGCTGCCTCAAATTCTTCTCTCGTGACACCATAGTGATTTAGACGATTTAAAAATTGTTTGGCATTTCCATAACCAATGCCTAGTACTTTTCCAAGCTGATCTCTCTTCTCAGACGCCCCTTCATCACCAATTAACCCATTAACAATAAGATCTTTTTGACTAAATTCTGCCCTCTTTTCAATCGATTGGCAACGGACCTTTTCTAACGCTGCTATGATACTTGTAGGTGAGGCATTTTCAATTCCAATATCACCATTTTTTGTGGCTTCTTCTCTGGGTAAAAAGGCATGTTTACAACCAGGTACTTTTGAAGAAATGGTTTTTCTTATTTTTTCTCCGGCAAAATCAGGATCTGTAAAAATAATTACACCCCTTTTTTTCACAGCCGTCTCTATTCGCTTGATTACAGAAGGTGGTAAAGCAAAACCTCCGGTGGTAATCATTTCAGCATCAACTGCTCTTTTTACTGCAGTTACATCGTCTCTTCCTTCTACTACAATAATTTCTTTTATCATTTGTCCTCCTTTGATAATCACAACCCATAGTCAAGTAACCCCTCTGAAAATAGTATACCATGATTTGCATGTATTAATAACTCATAAAGATTTTAATAGAGAATTTAATTCAAAAAAACAGATCAGAGAAGTCTCTGATCTATTCGAGAATATATACTTTTACGTTTCTTCTTCCAAACCTCAATGCATCACTTCTGTTTTCGAAATATAGGTCGATTTTATTTCCTCTAATGGCTCCACCTGTATCTTCTGCTACAGCGTAGCCATAACTAGGCATCCCATCTAATGATTCAATATAGAGTTTCGTTCCTAAGGGAATTACCCTTGGGTCGACAGCTACTACTCCAGGTCTGACCTGAGTACCACTGGCAGTTACTCCATAATAGGGATCACCAGGCCTTTTACCTGTACTTTCGTAGCCAGCATCGTATGCACTTGCAGACATGGTGATGGCTTTACGATACCTAGCTGTCTCTCCCCTGGAGGTAACTACAAAATTCAGTGTTCCCTTTTCAATTATCTCATTAGCTGCATTCTCATGGATTATTTCATCTACAACTTCTCTGGCAACCTCTATGCCATCTTCGTAGATTAATTTAAACTTTACTTCTTTTAACCCTGATTTTCCTTCCTGAACCGTTTTAGTGGTTCCATAATCAAGAGAGTCATTATACTTAATTACAGATTGAAAAGGGATTACATGTTCTTCCACTAGAAATTCTTCCATAACTCTTGTAATTGTTATAACTTCTCCTTTTCTTAAAGGTGTATCAAGGGCGGGTTGAATCATGTCTTGTTCCTCTAGTTGTATTTCTAGAGAATTAAGTAAATCTTCAACCTTAGACTCTGCGGTTTTGATAATTCTCTCTTCGCCACTATCCACAAGTTGTATCTCAAAAGATCTGTGGACAGTGATTCTACTGCCATCTGTTATTTTATCCTGTAGTCCTGGGGTTATTTTGTCTTCGGGCTCTAATTCTATGCCTTGTCTTTTAAGTATGGCTTCAACAGTATTAGAAAGGGTTTTCACTTCCACTTCCTGTCCATCGTAGGCTATAACCACAGTCTTTTGTAAAGACATATAGGTTATTCCGCTAATTAAAAACATTAACGTAATCACGGCAATTAAGATTTTCCCTTTTAGGGTCACCTTATTGCTCAGGTTACTATCCATTTAAACTTCCTCCTGTTCTCCATAAATAAAATTATTGTCCTGAAACAATAGCTTTATTTTGTTCTTTTTAATTAGAAATATTAAACTTCTAATTCAACCCTTTTGAGTCTAGTTGGAAAGAAACATCATTTTTATTATTTTAACCTATTAAAAATATTTGTCAACCTTTTTAGTATTTATTGGAATTAAGTGACAACTCTTTAGGCATTATTGCCTTATCTCTACCATTATATTCAATTAATTTTATTTTACAATTCTCATTCTTGCAGTAGGATATATTGATACGCTATTTTGTCTATTTCCCGGGAAATTTGTATCTATTTGATTATACATTCATTTAAGAAGGTATAAATAAATGTATATTAAATTTTTATTACATTATAGCTCAACTATTGGAATAGACTTTAAATAATGCTATCATTGATTAAAACTAAAAATATAGGAGGATCTTATGAAACTTAGAAAAACTTTCTTAATCCTTTGTTCCTTAGCTCTACTTGTCACTTTTGTTTCATTAATCTCTTATGGAAATATGTCCTCTGTGATCAATATATTTGTTAATAATACACAACTCATGTTAGATGAACCTCCCGTGAAGATTAATAATCGTATTCTGGTACCTGTAAGGGCGGTTATGGAGGCCTTAGGTGCTAATGTTTCTTGGGATGCTTCTAATAGAGTTGTTACAGCAAAAAACCATGATACGATTGTTACTATGCCTATTGATAGTGCTATAGTATACAAAAATGATCTATCTGTTCCTTTAGATGTACCTGCACAAATTATCAATGGTCGAACCTTCATTCCTTTTCGCTTTATTTCAGAAAGTTTAGGTGCAGATGTTCACTGGGATAGCAAAAATCAAACTGTCCTTATTTCAAAGGAAGAAGCCCATCGTAATTTCAGTGTTAAAAACATTACCATCGGTTCTAGTTTGGAGGATGTTTCTAAAGTTTTAGGATCGGCTCAACGAACTGTGATTAGTGAATATGGTTTCCAGTGGTATACATTTCATAATCAGTACCGTGACTATCTTCAGCTTGGTATTCAGGATAATAAAGTAGTAGCCATCTACAGTAATCAACCTCTATGGGAAAATAAATATAATATCAATGTTGGAACAAATAAAGAAATGATAACTTCCTCTCTATCTCAACCCTTAGATGGGATCGTGAAAGGAAACACCAAGTACTTGTTTCCTCCTTTTGAAGAAGGAACAGAGTACGAAGTTTTCCATTTAGGTAGTTCCTATGTAACTATTTTTTATGACCTCCATAAGGGTAATGAAGTAAGTTCTATTCTTATTATTGATAAAGATGTAGAAGAAAGCTATCTTAGACATTTAAATTCTTCAATAGAGCTAAAAGAGGCTTTTGAAAAACAGGTTTTTGATTTAGCCAACGCCCTAAGAGTTAGAGAAGGACTTAAACCCTTTGAATGGTCTGAAGTTGCCTCAAGTGCCGCTACTAAGCACAGTAAAGATATGGCTGATCATCGTTTCTTTGATCATATCAATTTAAAAGGAGAAAGCCCTTTTGATCGTATGAAGCAGGAAGGAATTAGATATCGTTCGGCAGGAGAAAATCTAGCTGCTGGTCAACAAAACCCTATATACGCCCATGAAGGTTGGATGAACTCGATAGGTCACCGTAAGGCCCTCTTGGGTAATTACGAAAAACTTGGTGTTGGCGTATGGTTTGGAGGTAGCAATGCCAAATTTAATAATTACTTCACACAAAAATTCTATACACCTTAAATAATATAAGGGGCTGTCAATTTGAGACAGCCCCTTGTATTGATCTTATTCACAATTATCGTTTCTTCTCCTATACAAAATCTATTATATAGATTCCTGCATTCTGAGGGAGACCTAAATCAAGTAGTTCTCCTGAAGTCTGTAATTTAACCACTGGTTTGTATATATTTTGTTTTGCTACATATACAATCTCTGCTAATTGCTCATCACTTAATTTAACCTTCTGTCCTATAAAGCAGTTCCCTATGCGATTAAGAAATATATACAAAATTTTAGAGTCTAGCTTATCTAAGTATTCTGTTTCTAATGTCTTAATGGCTTCAAAAGGAGACATCTTTTTACGGTAAGAACGATTGGATGTTAGGGCATTATAAACATCTGCAATTGCTATAATCCTTGCTAGTAGTGGGATTTTATTTCCCTTAAGCCCTAATGGATATCCACTGCCGTCCATTCTTTCATGGTGAAGCAAAACAGCTTGCTTAACATCTTCTGTTACAAAACTATAGTTTTTAATCAATTCATGACTCTCAATAACGTGTTTCTGACACTCTAGCGTTTCATCGTAGGTAAGCTTACCAGCCTTATTTAGTAGCTCTTTTGGCACCTTCATTTTACCTAAATCTGCTAGTAACGCCGCAGTGACCAAAGATTGTAGCTTCCCTTCGTTTAAATCTAACCATTTTCCTATATTATAGGAAATTACCGTCACGTTCTGGCTATGGGCATATGTAGTGTCATCTAAGTCCCTCATCTGCTCAAGTAATTGAAAAGCATTTATGTTTCCCTTAAATGCAGCTAATGTCTTATCAATGTTATCTTTAATTTTATCTTTTCCTATCACTTCACCCTTTAAAATACCTTCAAAATCCTTTTGTAACTTAACTTGATTCTCTTTGAAGTCTTCTCTAAAGCTTTTTATTTTTTCTTTATATTTAATTTCATTTAATTGCTCTTCTATTTTAGAAAAATCATCGTTTTCTTCTATTTCATCTAAATCTATTGTGTCAAGGTCCTCTTGGTTTTCCTCTTCAGATACATTAACCTTAATATATCTAACATCATGCTGCTCTAGTAAGTTCTTTATTTTAATAAGATCGACTACCTTAGTCTTAGCAGGAACTAGAACATTTCCAAATCGATTAATAACATCATCATAAATTTCCATTCCTTCAATTAAACTGTCTACAGATATCTCCCTATACTCACGCTTCCATAAAACCGTCACCCTCATCAACCCCCTTAAACTTATCGCATAGCCTTATAATTTTATCGGTAGTTTCTTAGTTTTTTTTTAGAGTTTTCAAAAAAAAGAACCGAAAATATTTTTCGGTTCATAAAAATTACTCTATTCTAAAAAGTTTTTTAGCATTTTTAGTCGTTGTTTCTGCCACTTCTTCAAAAGATATTCCTTTAATTTCTGCAATTGCCTCTGCCACATATCTTACATAAGCAGATTCATTCCTTTTACCTCTATAGGGTACTGGAGTTAAATAGGGACAATCTGTTTCTACCAACAACCATTCTAATGGTATTTCTCTTGCAACCTGCTGAACTTTTTTAGCATTATTGAAGGTTAATGGTCCAGCTATGGAAATATAAATTCCTCTTTTTATATATTCTTTAGCTAATTCTACACTTCCCGAATAGCAATGCATAACACAGCCAATGTCTCCTACTTGGTGCTGTTTCAATATGTCAAAAGTCTCTTGATTTGCATCACGATCATGGATAATGATTGGCAAATTAACTTCTTTAGCTAGTTCTATTTGTCTTTTAAACCATTTTCGTTGTTCTTCCTTTGGAGAGTGATTATAATAATAGTCTAAACCTATTTCGCCAACTGCAACTACCTTTTTCTTGTTGGTTAGAGACTTTAACACTTCTATTGTATCCTCATCCATATCTTTTACATCATGGGGATGGACTCCTACTGCTGCATATATCATTTCATATTTCTCTGAAAGATTAACTGCTTTAACTGAAGTAGTAAGACTTGCCCCTGCATTAAGAATATACTGTAGACCGCTTTCTTTTGCTGCTCTTATTACTGCGTCACGATCTCGGTCAAATCGTGAATCATCTAGGTGGGCGTGACTATCAAATAACATTTACATTCCTCCTAGCTTATTGGCGTTCCACTTAATATATCTCCATCAAGGGTACCTAACACTAGCTTATCTTCATCAGAAGCAGCTAAAATCATCCCTTGAGATTCAACGCCCCTCAATTTTACTGGTTTAAGATTCGCCACTAAAATGACAGTTTTTCCTACCATATCATCTGGCGAATAATGAGATGCAATACCAGAAACCACTTGTCTCACTTCGTTCCCTAATTGCACTTGTAGCACTAATAATCTATCTGCCTTCGGGTGTTTTTCAGCCTTAATAACCCTTACAGCCCGTAAATCTAGTTTGCCAAAATCATCAATTGTAATTTCTTCTTTAAGGGGTGCTACTTCTTTTGTCTCTTCTGCTTTTGGTTGTTCAGCATCTATTTCCTTCAATTTCTTTTCTGCGTCAATACGAGCAAATAAAATTTCTGGCTGATTCACTTGATCCCCCACTTTAATACCATTAAATTGAGTAAGACTTTCCCAGCTAGTTTCAGTAGTATTCAGTTGTTTAAATATTTTTTCTGCCGTTTCTGGTAGGAAAGACTGCAGTAAAACTGCTGATATTCTTATAGATTCTAGCAAATTATATAGGACAGTTGCTAATCTACCTTTCTTGTCTGGATCTTTCCCTAAAACCCAAGGTAATGTTTCATCAATATATTTGTTGCTTCTTCTTAGTAATGTAAAAATCTCACTAATGGCATCGGCAACTTTAAGCTGCTCCATTTTGGCTTCTACTTTTTTAGGAGTAGCTAAAGCCAACTGTATTAATTCATCGTCTACAGATTCTACATCAACTGGGACTTCTATTTTACCATTAAAATACTTGTTTACCATTGTAATCGTCCTGTTGACAAGGTTTCCTAATATATTTACAAGATCTGAATTAAAACGTTCTATTACCAATTCCCATGTGATGGTTCCATCATAGGCGAAGGGCATTTCATGTAATGAATAATACCTCACGCCATCTATTCCAAAATGTCTGGCTAAATCATCTGCATAGATGGTATTACCTTTAGATTTACTCATTTTTCCTTCCCCAACTAGCATCCATGGGTGTCCAAATACTTGCTTTGGTAGCGGTACCTCCAACGCCATTAAAAGGATTGGCCAATAAATCGTATGGAACCTTAAGATATCCTTACCAATTAAATGAACATCTGCCGGCCAATAACGATTATACCTTTCGCCATGGTTACCATCTACATCGTATCCAATACCAGTAATGTAATTAGATAGGGCATCAATCCAAACATAAACCACATGTTTTTCATCAAAGGTTACCGGTATTCCCCATTTAAAAGAGGTTCTCGATACACAAAGATCCTGAAGTCCTGGCTTTAGGAAATTATTGATCATCTCGTTTTTTCTAGATTCAGGCTGTATGAATTCTGGATTTTCTTCAATATGTTTCATTAATCGGTCTTGATATTTACTTAGCTTTAAGAAATAAGCTTCTTCCTTCGCTTCCACAACAGGCCTGTTGCAATCTGGACAATTACCTTCCACTAATTGGGACTCAGTCCAAAAAGATTCACAAGGGGTACAATATAAGCCATGATATTCGTCTTTATAAATATCTCCTTGATCATAAAGCTTTTTAAAGATTTTTTGAACTTGTTCTTCATGATCTTCATCGGTGGTTCTCATAAATTTATCGTAGCTGGTATTCATTAAGTCAAAGATAGATTTAATTTCTCCAGCCACTTCATCAACAAACTCCTTTGGTGTTTTTCCAGCTTCTTTAGCTTTTGTTTCAATTTTTTCCCCATGTTCATCTGTTCCTGTCATAAAGAACACATCATATCCTAATTGTCTCTTGAATCTGGCAATTGCATCAGCAAGAATGATCTCATAGGTATTACCGATATGAGGCTTTCCCGATGTATAGGCGATTGCAGTTGTAATATAGTAGGGTTTTTTGCTCATTTTTCTTCCTCCTTCATCTCAAATGTTATATAAAAATACAAAAAACCCCGCCCCTATAATTTCTATAGGGACGAGGATTAGTTCGCGTTACCACCCTAGTTCATTATTATTTCTCAATAATAAACTCATTAAGTGAAAATAATTCACTTTGCTTTCTTAACGGAAGCAACTCCGTTATAACCTAAGGTCTTACAACCCTCAGCTATAAGGTTTAGGGTCCATCTTCAAAAAGCTTCAACAGTGCTGGCTTTCACCTATCCCAGCTCTCTTTTAACTGCTTCCCTTTTCTACTCTTCCCATCATTACCGATAGTGTATTAATATGATATAGTATTATACTACAATATATAAAATTATACATCATCTGTCAACTATTATTTTTAAGCTTTGTATGTCATGTATATTAAATACTAAATAAAAAACAATTTAACAAGTTTTCATTTTAAATAAATGTAGTTAAGTAACTTCCATTATACCAATGTAGCTTTCAATCACCTAAACATCAGACTGCATATAAATACCGATGCAATTACTGCTGCAAAGTGAGATATTAGTGCTGCCCCCACTGTATGTCTAGACTTTTGAACCCCTACAGCCCCAAAATAAACTGCCATTGTGAAAAAAATGGTTTCTGCTGAACCCATCATTGTAGATGCCACTCGACCTACAAAGGAATCTGGCCCATAACTTTCAATAATGTCTGCCAGAACCCCTAGTGCCCCACTGCCTGAAAATGGTCTCATTAGTGCTAGTGGAAGCACTTCTGATGGAATTCCTAAAAAACGGGTTATTGGAGCCAATAAATTAACAACTAATTCCATTCCACCTGATTTTCTTAATAACCCTATGGCCAAAAATATGGCTATTAAGTAGGGCATAATGCGAATAGCTGTTTTAAAACCTTCCTCTGCCCCTTCAACAAAGGCATCATATAGGTTTACTTTTTTAATATAGCCATGAAGTAATATAACCGTCATCATAACTGGAATAGCCATTACTGAAACGTATCTAAATACAATCATGCTCCCTCCCTCCCCTCTAAAATTTTACAGGCAGTAATTCCGACAATTGTTGAAACAATCGAAGCTAATAAGGATGTAATAATGATTTCTGAAGGCATAATGGAACCAGCATCGGCACGGATTTTTAAAACTGTCAAAGGAATTAATTGTATCGATGACATGTTAATGACCAAAAACATGCACATAGCGTTTGATGCCCTTTTTTTATCATGGTTAAGACTTTGTAGCTCTTCCATAGCCTTTAGTCCTAATGCAGTAGCTGAATTACCTGCTCCAAACATATTGGCAACCATATTCATGACAATAGCACTTGTAGCAGGATGATGGTCTGGTATAGAAGGAAATAATACCCTTGTGAAGGGTCTCATTCCCCTTGCGAAAGTTCTCATTAATCCTGAGCGATTTGCAATATTCATAAGCCCCAGCCAAACTGCCATAATACCTGTTAAGCCAATTGCAAACATAACCGCTTCTTGGGCATCTGTAAGAAGTACCTCATTAATAATTTCTCCTTTTCCTGTTACAATCGCCATAATCATACCAAATAAGATCATAATAAACCATATTTTATTCACCTGTAGTCCCCCAGTCTGTTTTAATATTCATAGAAAATGTAAATTCTATAGTTATGTTTTTAAATTTTTGTTATAATATAACTTAATAACCAAACAAAAACCCGCTCTAATTAAGAAAGGAGCCCATAATGAGAAATCATACACTACTTACAGATTTGTATCAGCTAACTATGATGAATGGATACTTAAAAAATAATGTAGCTGATGATATTGTTGTATTTGATGTTTTTTTCAGAAAAAATCCTTCCGATAATAGCTATACTATTATCGCTGGAGTTGAGCAGGTAATCGACTATATTGAAAATCTTCATTTTGATGAGGATGATCTAACATACTTGCGTAATACTAATTTATTTGATGAAGATTTCATTAATACCTTAAAAAATTTTAAATTTACTGGTGACATCTATACAGTTGAAGAAGGTACAATAATGTTCCCTAATGAACCCATTATGAGGATTAAAGCCCGTTGTTTCGAAGCACAACTGATCGAAACTGCCATTTTAAACATCGTTAATTTCCAATCATTAATTGCAACTAAAGCAGCACGTGTTTGTGAAGCAGCTAAAGGGGACGCAGTTTTTGAATTTGGTTTACGAAGAGCCCAAGGACCCGATGCTGGTATCTATGGTGCAAGGGCCGCTTACATTGGTGGGTGTGTTGGTACCTCCAACGTTTTAGCTGGCAAGATGTTTAATATACCAGTTACTGGGACAATGGCCCATAGCTGGATTCAAAAATTTGATAGCGAACTTGATGCCTTTAGAGCCTACGCCAATGTTTACCCTCAAAACTGTCTTCTTCTTGTAGATACTTATGATACTTTAAATAGCGGTATTCCTAATGCTATTACTGTATTTAATGAGTTGAAGGAGAAGGGCTATCAGCCTACCGGTGTGAGGATTGATTCTGGAGACATCGCCTACCTTTCAAAAAAAGCACGCAAAATGCTGGATGAGGCAGGATTCCAAGGATTAAAAATTGTTGCTTCCAGCGATTTAGACGAAGAAACAATCTATAGCTTAAAAATTCAAGAAGCTACTGTAACTGGTTGGGGGGTAGGGACTAACCTAATTACTTCTAAAGATTGTCCTGCTTTAGGTGGTGTTTATAAGTTAGTAGCCGCCGAAGAAAATGGCAAACTGGCCCCTAAAATAAAAATATCCGAAAATCCTGAAAAGATTACTAATCCTGGCTATAAAAAGGTTATTCGAATTTATGACGAGTCAAGTAAACATGCCCAAGCTGATTTAATTATGCTAGCGGATGAAGTAATAAATACAAATCAACCCTTGACTATTTTCCATCCTACGTATACCTGGAAGAAGAAAACCTTTAGAAACTACTCTATTAGAGAGCTTTTAATACCTTTGTACATCGATGGAAAACTTGAGTATACGAGAAAAACAGTTCAAGAAGTTAAGGAGCATACTCAAAAAGAGCTAGACTCCTTATGGCCAGAGTATCGACGGTTAAAAAGACCTCAACTTTATAAGGTAGACCTTTCCCAGAAACTATGGGACCTAAAACACGAGTTGGTAAAGTCCCTAAGGGATGAATAATTATATAAAAATCGTAAATGACCCCTCAATCAACAAATCAGGTTGATTAAGGGGTCATTTTATAGTTGAAGATTGCATCAAACAATATATACATAGCTTTGGTTTATGCATCTTATCAGTTGTCTACAATCCTTAGAATATACTTTTTAGATAGTTAAGGGCTGCTTCTTTTGTAGGTGAAATTCTTCCAAAATAAATTGCCTTTTTAATTTCTTCTAAAAGATTACCCACCATCACTCCAGAAGGAACTTCAAGGGACTCCATAATATCTTTTCCAGTAATAATTGAATTTATTTTCTCCAGCGGTCGATACCTAGTTAAATAGTTATTAGCTATATATTCTATATGAACTTTAAACATCCCCATTTCTTCATCGGGTACTAATAACTTTCTCGTGGCAATAATATCTGAAAGGGCGATTAAAAGAATATCTAAAGTCTCTTCTCCCATTTTATTAAAAATATCATAGAGGACTTTACCACTTACATCATTATTTTTATATGAATTTAACGGGATCATGTGTAACTCTACATAACGATATAAGATGTCCCTTTCTTTAATACTAAGCTTTAACTTCTCTGCATATTCTCTAATAATTTCTGCACCTGTAATCTCATGGCCTCTAAATCGAGTTCTTCCCGTCTCATCTACCTTACGGGCGGAAGGTTTTCCAACATCGTGAAATAATGCACCCAATTTAATTAAATCTAGTCTGGTACGGTCTCCTGCTATGATTTCTTTTGTATGTTCTTCATAAGCTTCCCTTATATGGGGCTCAAAATAATTATCGGAATAAATAAATTCCTCTGCCATTTTTACTGTATAAATAGAATGGGTCCAACAATCAACTACATGATATTTACATTCTCCAACTTCCTTCATTTTTTCAAGTTCAGGAAATAACTCATATAAAATTCCTAAAGTTTCATCCATATAATTCAAATAAAAATAAGCATTCTCTGCTTTCAATATTTTAAATAATTCTGCTGCCACTCTTTCACCTGCAACAGTATTAATTTTATTAGCGTTTTCTTTAATTAGTCGAATCGTTTCATGATTAATATTATAGTGTAATTCCATCATTAGTCTAACTGCCCTAATCATCCGAATAGGATCTTCCTTAAAAACATCCCTATGTATATGTTTTATTTCCTTCTTTGTTAGGTCCTTTATTCCTCCAAAGGGATCAATTATTTCTTTTTCCTTAATAGGAAACCCTGCTTCAATATCATAGGCCATACCATTAATGGTAAAATCCCTATGTTGAAGGTCTTCTTCTATTTTATTCCCCTGCATTTTAGCAAAGTCAATTTGAAGTCCATCGAATAAAATGACTCGATACACCCCATTTTCTTTGTCCATCTCTACAAAACTTCCCTGAAAATCTTCTGCTACCTTCTTAGCAAAGGCATAGGAATCCTTCTCTATAACAACATCCCAATCTTTAACTATTTTATTTAATAGGTTATCTCTTAAGCATCCCCCTACAAGGTATACTTTTTCTCCAATTATATATTTCTTGTCGAAAATTGAAGAAATATTTGTTGTCATCTATATCCACTCCTTCAAAGTGATTACTCATATCTATACGTTATAATTCATAATTAACAATAAAATACTTACTATTTTTGTAAACTTAATTAATACTTAAATTCCTAATTTCTATAAAAAGATTACTTTATTATAACATGACTATCTTAAACATATACCCTTTATAAACTAATTTAACTACTCTATTTTAAAAAATAAAACAATTCTAAAACAATTAAATTCAACGATTTATTTGAAAATTATTAATTAATCTTCCTTAGCTCACTTCTAGGAAGGATCCCTCTAAAAATATAATTTATATATAATTAATATATCATACAAAAACACAAAAATTATTTATATAAACAATAAAATTTTTTTGTGAAAACAGCCCATTTTTTTATTAATATTTATCCAAAAATGAGGTTGACTTTTTATGGAAAGTCTGGTACTATTTAATATATAAGTTGTCGAAATTTGTTGTTTCGTGGACTATTATGTAGTAATTTGTTGTCATTAGTTTTGTTTCTATAAATTTACAAAAATAAAAGGAGGAAATAAATTGAAATCAACAGGAATTGTAAGAAAAGTAGACGAACTTGGAAGGGTAGTTTTACCAATCGAACTACGAAGAACATTAAATATTGGAGAAAAGGATGCTTTAGAAATTTATGTAGATGGTGAAAGCATTATCCTTAAGAAATACGAGCCAGCTTGTATCTTCTGTAGCAATGCGAAGGATATAATTACATATAAAGGTAAAAATATCTGCTCAGCTTGTAAAGAAGAATTAAAATAGTCTTCCTCATATTTAAAGTAAAGAGTTATTACTCTTTACTTTTCTTTTTTATGGCTATAAGTCTATCGCTTCCTGATAGACATCTCTTTTAGGAACTTTCCTGATCTTAGCCACTTCTTTAATCGCATCTTTTTTTTCCATCCCCGACTCCATTAGTTGCAGTAAGTGGTCCTTAATACTTAAATCTTTAAAAGCTTCCTTCTCTAGTTCATCTAATTTTTCTGCTGATATTCCCTCAATCATTAAAACAATTTCTCCTTTTGGAGGTACTTCTCTAAATTGAGTTATTAAGTCCACTAAAGTACCCCTAATAAACTCTTCATATCGTTTTGTAAGTTCTCTACCTACCACAGCCCTACGATTATCTAATATTTTCAAACAATCTTCTAAAGTTTCTTGTAATCTATGGGGAGCTTCATAAAAAATTAAAGTCCGATCTTCGTACTTAATTCTTTCTAACCTTTCTCTACGTTTTTTCTTATCTCTACTTAGAAATCCCTCAAAACTAAATTGACTAGTATTCAAGCCGGATGCTATTAATGCTAAAATAGCAGCTGTAGCACCAGGTAATACTTCAACTTCTATCCCCATGTCTATACACTCTTTTATTAAGTCTTCTCCAGGATCTGATATACCTGGCATTCCAGCATCAGATACAAGGGCAATTTTCTTACCTTCCATAAGGTCTTTAATTAAATCTTGCCCTTTTTTCGCTTTATTATGTTCATGGTAGCTAGTGAGGCTTTTATTAATTTCAAAATGATTTAATAATTTAATTGTTTGTCTTGTATCTTCAGCTGCAATGTAATCAACCTCTTGTAAAACTCTTAATACTCTTAGAGTAATATCTTCTAGATTCCCAATGGGGGTGGGACATATATATAACTTTCCCTTATCCACAACTACCGCCACCTTCCCCTAATTTAGTTTTTCCATAAATCTCATAAACCTCATCGGTGTAGCTTCCATCCTCTTTATAGATAATTAAAGGATCAATAATTTTAAGTTCTGGTTGAGCTGATTTTTTGCACTCTAACAATAGTAAATTTGGTTTTGAACCATACTTTGAATGGACAAATCTAATCCGTTTGGGTTCAAGCTTATAATTACGACAGTGGACTATAATGTCTACTAATCTTTGAGGTCGATGAACCATATAAAACCTTCCATGGAACTTTAATAACTTTGAGGCTGTCCTAATTACATCTTCTAATGTACACTTAATTTCATGCCTTGATATCGCTTTTTTATCATCAGGATTAATTAATCCATCTGCATGCATATAAGGAGGGTTAGTTGTAACCACATCAAAAGTATTTACCTTTAGGTCCTTCTCGCATTCTTTTAAATCTATATTTAAAACTTCTACCCTATTTTCTAATTTGTTTAACTTGACACTACGTTGAGCCATTTCCGCCACATCTGCTTGTATTTCCACTGCTTTAATGTGGGTATCTAGGGTCTTTCCTGCTACCAAAATTGGAATAATTCCTGTTCCTGTACCTAAATCCACCACTTGCGAACCCCTTCTTACCTCAGCAAAGTTTGCTAGTAGCACTGCATCTAAACCAAAACAAAATCCTTTAGGGTTTTGTATTATTTTTAAATTATTTACTTGTAAATCATCAATTCTTTCCCCTAATTTTAATAATTCTTTCATTCTTTCCTCCTTAGTAGTTGGATCATAGGATAAATTATCAATTAATTATAGCATATCCTAACTGTTTAGGAACTATCAAAAGAAAAATCCCTTCATTTTTGAAGGGATCATTTCATTTGAAGAAGTAAGATCAATTTAATTTTTTTCCTGTATAGCTACTACTAGATTATCCTTTATATAAATAGTCACTTGATTACCTACGTTGATATGGGTTAAAACTGCCTTTAATTCTTTATCGACATAATAATTTTTAATTTCTTTATTCATTTCTAGCGTTATAGCAGGTGTATCTCCTAAATTCTTTGACATTAATCTACCCTCTAATTTTGTTATACTATTATTTCCTGTAATTTCAATAATCTCTCCTTGTTGAATCTTTACTGTTACAATTGTACCCGCAACAACAGAAGATAGATTTTGAGTAGCTCCGTTGATTTTGATTACAGCATCTGATTTTACTTTATATAATTCTTCTTTATTATCATATTGCAAAAGGATTTCTCTTCTGCTTACATCAACTCTTTTAACAGTGGCTTGTAATTCTTTAACTGTTACTGACTTTGCGTATAGGGTAATGATCTTAATCCCTTCAACCTGGGCTGTAATTTCCATCCCAACCTTTAGATCCTTTAATGCTTTTTGATTATTATCAATATAAATAACTGTATTAGAAACATGATATAAATTTGTGTTATTATTATCTTCTATGACAATTTCCTTATTTGATAGGTCGATATTTTTTATTACGCCCTTAATTTGGGTTTGCTTAGGTGGGGTTATTCTTGCCCCTCCAGTTGCTTTTATTTCTACAACCGTATTAGAAGAGTTGGTCTTAATCTGAACCTGATCACCTACTTGTAAGTCACTAAGCTTACCACTCTTTCCATTCAATTCAATTTTTGCGTCATTTGCAACTAATAGATGAATTTCTGCCGTTCCTTCTTGAATGACTATTCTTCTTTTAGAAAAGTCGATTGCTTTAATCGTTGATTCGTAGGCATAATCCTTTTCAATAGCTTGAATAAAACGTTTCTGTATTCCTGGTGGAAGTCCTCCTTTTTTACTTAAGCCTGGCGGTGTGAAAGCACTAGCAGAAGACAATGCAAATGTACATACTAAAAGTGTAGCTAAAATTTTTGATATCGTTTTTTTCATTTAAACTACCTCCTAATTTAATTTTCAATATAATATACGAGAGTAGCAGAATATTTCTGGGGATATATTTTGAATTTTTTTCAATAAATTACATTTAAGTTATTTATATCTTTTTAACTCATTATTATCTTAATTTAATTATTATTTTTAAGAGTTAATAAGTTTTATGTTTTTTAAATAGTTAACAATTTAATTCTTAAAAATTTTATTAAAACAATAGAAAAAAATAACCAAAAATTTCAAAAATATGGTTGAAAACTTCTTAAGTTAATAGTAAAATATTTAGGGAATAGAAAATAATAATCAAAAAGGAACGGAAGAATAATGGCTGAATTAAAGGAAATACGAATGAAAATTCAAGATTTGAGACAAGAAATGCATCAAGTTATTGATCAAAAAGAAAGTCTAATAAATCCAGAGGTAGTTAATATTAGTCAAATGTTAGATGATGCCCTAAATCAATATAATGTAGCCATAAATTCTCTGGAAATTTAACAAAAATAATAAAAAATTAACTCCTGATATAAAACATCAGGAGCTCTTTTTTTATAGGGATAGGAGTTCTTCTTAATTATTTTATTTTAATATGAAAGTACTTTGGGAATGATTTCAACGAAATTATCCTCTAAATCTTTCGAAGGAAGACTTGATTATAGACTTATCTCTATTAATTATTCTTTTTATTATTATCTTTAGTGTTTGATTTAGTGTTTGTCTTAGTATTATTTTTAATATTTTTATCTTCTTCCTTATTTATTTGATTCTTATTACTAGGATTAATTCTTTGCTGAATATCAATCTTAGGTATTTGATCAAACACTGGATGCTGCTTGTTTTCCTTATTACCTGGATGGGTATCGAATACTGGATGACTCTTATCTTCTTTGTTTTTTTCATCTTTGTTACCTGGGTGAGTATCAAATACCGGATGTTCCTTTTCGCCTTTATTACCCGGGTGGACATCAAATACAGGATGATCTTTCTTACTAGCTTCTTTTAGTAATTCTTTTACTTTCTTCTCTTTCAATTCCTCTAGAATAATTCCATCTTCGCCTGATTCTAATCGCTGAAAGATTTCCATCTTCCCAACGGATGTTTCTTCCTTCTGTGCCCTTAAGTATGTTTCATAGTCTGACTCTAGAGTAACCATGATTACTGAGCTTCCCATGCTTTTAATTGACATCTCTTCTGTTAATTTTTTTAGATTATCTGGGATATTTTTAAAATCATTGTCTACTTCCTCTAAAAATATAGTTGTCAGCAGAATAAAATTTTCTTCTAGGTCTGCTAGATACCCCAGTTCATCCGCCATTCCTATAATTTCTTGAAAAACTACCTTTACATCTTTATTTTTCAAAGATTTATCTGAGAAAATTTCAGCTTCTTTATTAAGAGGGACAATATTAATAACCTCTTGTTTGCTATTTACCTCTAGCACTATACTTGGATTAATATCTATCGTTAATAGAGCTATTGGGATTGCCTCTGTTTCAAGCCCTCCTAAAAAATATACACTACTCATTACTAAAAGAATAATGGCAGCTGCAATAGCAGCTATTGGCTTAATAAATGATTTTTTTCTTTTTAATAGTTCCTCAGCCATAAATTCTATTTCCATTCCTACAACACTATCATTGCGCTTTTTTATTTCTTCAAAACCACACTGACTTGTCATCACCACCATAGAATTTGACCTTATTTCCATAATCACTCCTTTAAACTTCACAGTCTTGCCTCCCTTCTACCTGTGAAATATAACCTTTCAGTGTATCTAGGTTACTATCTAAAATTAGGATCACTGCAATGATAAATTTCCGACTTCTCTGCAGTATCTTTTTTGAAACCTGTAAATCTCTAATAAGATCTGTAACGGGTAAATTATGGGTTTTCATAAGTTTTGCCTTAAGATCCTTTTGCCCATATACATATCTCCCTATTTCTACAGCCTTTATTCTAGTATCTAAGTGTTTAGGAGCCTCCCTCAATAAATCATCTAATGTCACACCAAAAGCCTCCATTTGCTTTATTAAAGTTGCCATATCCATCTTAATTTCTAATTGGTTTTCGAAACTTTCCACAGCGGTAAACTGATCTAGGCTTGATTCATCTTCCTCAAAAGAAAATTGACTTATGTAAACTTCCTTTAGCCCTTTAGATTCTTTTCTCAATTGATCAATTATTCTACTTCTAATTACGATGGCGGCAAAGCTTAAAAAGCTCCCTTTCTCTTTATTGTATTTATCAATAGCTTCATTGAAAGCCATTAACCCAACACTATAAATATCATCATTTTTTATATCTACATATTTTCCAACTTGTTGACTAATATTTTTTTGAATAAATGGGATATATTCCTCTATAAGACGATTTTTTTCGATTTCGTTACCCTGTTGAATCATTGAAACCCGATCTTCTAAGGATTGTTTACCCTTGAGGAGCTTTAGGATATTTCTCACTGCTACACCTCCTGTTATAAATTACGTTCTGCATTTTGTTTTTAGGTGTCGAAACAATCATATTCTTCCCTGAAACTAATAATCTATAGTAGTTTGCTGAGTTGTATAATGCTCATATTTCTATAACTTAAATATAAATTCATAGTGATGTTATTATGCAATTACTATGCCTACAATTTACCCTATATTATTAGAAAAATTCTTACCTAGGGTAAGAATTCTTCTAATATCATTTCTATTTCATCTAATAGTTGATCTTCTTTAACCAATGATGTTAGTGACAAAAGAACATTTCCTCCTGAGTCTACTATGACTGTGGTAGGAAAGGTACCCACAAAAAAAGTTTGTTGAGCTTCCGACTCTTCATCAATCAATAAGGTGTAGGAAAGCTCCATTGATTTGATACGATCTATTACTTCATCCTTTGTTAATGTATCAAAGCCTGTTGCGTGGATCCCAAGAAGATGCACCTCATCCTGAAGTAATGGATGTAAATTTTCTAATATCATTAATTGCTCTTTAGCCTCCTGGCTCCATTCAGTCCAAAAAGTCAATATTGTAAGCCTATTGTCCCCATCGTATATTGATACTTCTGTTCCTTGTTCATCTTCTAAAACAATGTTTTCCTTTTTCCTATCTGGCTTTCTATTTTCATTATCGCTTTCATTGTGATCTTCATCATCTTTTTCATCTTCATTATTTATTGGATTTTCTTCACCTAAATTTTCATCTATTTTGGGCGGTTGCTCTCCAACTTCTTGATCTTTATTTCTACACCCAGCAACCCCTATAACTAGACTAAGAACTAGTAATAAAATAATGTATTTTCCGCTTATTTTCATAAAACCACCTCATTTGTTTTTATGTATAAATTATAATTACTATCTCGTGTTTACTATGCTATTCTATTATATCAAATTTATACCCCTTAAGCTATTATAACAATCTGCTTATACTTTCTATATTTTACCATTTTTTTATTTTCATGAACAAAGTCTTCCTTCGGAAGATTTATGGATGACTTTAGGTGAAAAAACTAAGCGACTTACACAATTTAATCCATTAAATTGGTTATCTGCTTATCTTGAAACTCATTACGTAGAGTTCTCTTATTTTAATAATAATTAAAGTCGAACTTTCCTATTCATTATAAAAAAGCCCAGTTGAACACACAAACAAGGTGAACAACTGAGCTACCAATTCAAAATTAATGAAAACTACTATTTATCGGATTCTAAAGCCCTTAATTCTCTTTCTAGGTCCTTTGGTATTTCTTCTTCTGTACTTGGCTTTCTTTCATCTCTAATTTTGGTGACATCATCTATAAAATAAACCTTCAGGTCTTCCGAATTATCAGCTTGATTCTTAATTTTAACTTTTACTTGTTCTAATAAAACATTAGTGTCTATGACAGTTCCTTCTCCATCAATAGTTTTAACAATAGCCCCTATCCCAGGCATTTTATCTATGATCTGCTGATATAAATTATGTTCATACTTTAGGCAACAAAACAATCTTCCACAGATCCCAGAAATTTTAGCAGGGTTCAAAGACAAACTCTGATCCTTTGCCATCTTAATTGAAACAGGTTCAAAGTCGCCTAACCATGATGAACAACATAAGGACTTACCACAAGGACCGATACCACCAATCATCTTAGCTTCGTCCCTAACTCCAATCTGCCTTAATTCAATTCGAGTTTTAAATATCGCCGCTAAATCCTTTACTAGTTCTCTAAAATCAACTCTGCCATCGGCAGTAAAGTAGAAGATTACCTTATTATTATCAAAGGTATATTCTACATCAATTAATTTCATTTCTAGTTCATGATCCTTTATTTTAGTAAGACATGCTTCAAAAGCTTCTTTTTCCTTTTCTTTATTTTCCTTATGTTTAATTTCATCTTCTTCCGTTACAATACGAATAACTTTTTTTAGGGGCGCAATAATATCATCTTCTGGCACTTCCTTTGGACCCACCACTACTTCTCCAAATTCTATGCCCCTTGCTGTTTCCACTATAACATTTTGATTTTTAGTTATTTCTATATTATCTGGGTCAAAATAATAAATTTTTCCAGCCTTTTTAAAGCGTACCCCTACTACTGTTACCATAATAATACCTCCTGAATGTTCAAAAGCATCATCTCTATGTTAAGTTGATAATTAACATTACTTCTAATGTTGCCTTTGGCCTTATCTATTATAGAAATAATATTTGTTAATTTCTTTAAACCTATTCGATTTGATTGTTCTTTAATGATTTCTATTTTATCATAATTCATAACGAAATGTAATTCTTGGGTTTCTTTAAAGATGATTAGGTCTCGATACCAACTTGTCAAAATATCTAAAATCTCATCTATATAATTCTTCTCCTCTACAAAGAAGTCCACTTTTTCTAATAGACTAATTGATTTGCTTTGAAGAAGTTCTTCTGTCAATTGAAGTATTCCTTCTCTTCTTCTGCGAAAATCTTCATCCTCCAACATTCTAACTGCTTTTCCAAAAACTCCATTAGCAAAAGAGGCTATCACCTTACTTTCTTCAAGAGATATCCCTTTTTGTTTAACTAAAGCTTCCTGAATTTTTATTGTTTCAACGGGCCGTAGCTTAAATATTTGGCACCTTGAAATAATAGTTGGTAGCAAACTATTAGAGTTGTGGGTCAAAAGAATTAAAGTAGCATAGGGAGGCGGTTCCTCCAATGTTTTTAGAAGGGCATTTTGTGCTTGTATCGTCATATTTTCAGAGTGATTAATAATAAAGACCTTCTTTTTTCCTTCATAAGGTTTCATCTGAATTTCCTTCTGTAGCTCTCTGACCTTTTCAATCTTAATTGTCCCTTCCTCTTCGATTAGGAACACTTCTGAATGATTCCCTTGATCTATTCTTCTACAGCATTGACAATGATTACATGGTTTTATTCCTTCAGATGTGCAAATTATTCCCTTAGCCACCTCTAATGCTAACTTTTTTTTACCTAATCCAGATATACCTTCAAATAAATATGCATGGGAAAAATTTTCTTTTAATAAACTATTTTTTAATAGATCTTTTATTCGTTCCTGTCCAATTATTTCTTCAAAGGCCATTGATATGGACCTCACTTTCCTACAGCTTTACGTATTTTTCTACATCCACCACAAAAACCGTTGCCCCTCCAACCTTTACTTCAATAGGAAACGGAATGAATACACCTGTAGCACCAGATACTGGAGTTGGTGAAGTTGTAATTTGCTCCCTTGATTCACAATTATCCTTAATAATTTCAATTACCTTATCCACCTCTTCATCTTCTACCCCTACCAACAAAGTCGTATTTCCTGACTTTAAAAATCCTCCTGTTGTGGCTAGCTTTGTTACTCGAAACTTATGGGTGGTTAATTCATCTAATAAAGAATGTACATCTTCATCATTAACAATTGCAATTACCAATTTCATAGTAATCCCCCTTTTTTAATAAGTTTTCTAATAAATATTGGATTTCACTTTGTATTAGTTCTATACTTTTACATGCATCTATTACATGAATTCTTTCAGGGTACATCCCCGCCAAGTCCATATATGCAGCATGTACTTGTTTATGAAAATGAATTTTTTCTAACTCTAACCGATCTTCCTTACCCCTAGACACGATCCGTTTTAATCCTTCTTGAGGATCAATGTTTAGTAAAATTGTAAGATGTGGTGAGAGTCCTTGAGTAGCAAAATCATTTATCTCCTTAATCTTATCATAGCCTAAGCCTCGACCCTTTCCTTGATATACTAAGCTAGAATCAATAAAGCGATCACAGATTACAATCTCTCCTCTTTCTAGGGCTGGTAATATCACTTGATTTACTAATTGAGCTCTAGAAGCTGCATACAATAGTGCTTCTGTTGTAAAGGCCATTTCTTGATGTTCTTTATCTAAAACGACTTCTCTTATTTTCTCTCCAATTATGGTTCCACCCGGTTCTCTTGTTATTAGGACTTTATGATTTAGCTTTTCAAAAAATTCCTTTATGAAACGTATTTGGGTAGTTTTTCCGGCTCCGTCCATTCCTTCAATTGTAATTAAAAATCCTTTCATTATCTCACCTCATAATTCATTCCTGTCTATTTAATAACTTCTATTCGTAGATTAGTTTCACCCTGTAGCCCTACGACTTCCGTTCCTGCCTTATTTATTATTTTGATATAATCAATGATCTCTTTATTGATTATTTCTCCTGGCATTAATATTGGTATCCCAGGAGGATATGGAATAATTGAAGTTCCACTGATCCTACCTTCTGCATCATCTAAATGCATAATTTGTTTTTCTTTATATAGGGCTTCTCTAGGTGTAAGGAACCCTTTAGGAATCGCCATCTTATAAGTGGGATACTGAATATGATTGCTAGTCCATCTTTTCTTATCAACAATTTCCTCTAGGGCATCTGCCAATCGCTGAAAATCCTTTTTTTCATTGCCAATTGTACCTATGGCTAAAGCCCCATAAAGGTTAGAAAGCTCCATTTGAATAGCATAATTATTTCTTAGTTCTGCTTCTAATTCAACTCCACTAACTCCTAATCTATGGAGATTTATCCAGAGCTTTGTTGGATCTACAGTATAGAGATCTTTTTTATAAGGATCTGCTCTTAAAAAGCTAACACCTTCAAATTGGCTCATTCGCTTTTTAAAGTATTTGATGTTTTCGAGTAGTTCTCCCATTAACTGTTTTCCATAATACTGATAAACGAACATGGCATAATCTAAGGAAGCCAATAATAGATAAGATGGACTACTACTTTGATTAAGCCTTAACATAAATTTAAGTTTATCTAAATCAATACGATTACCTTGTACATGCAGCATAGAACTTTGGGTAAAAGCAGGCAATGTTTTATGGGTACTTTGGACTACAACATCGGCCCCGCATTGTAGTGCTGGTAATGGCAGTTGGTTGCTTAAACCTAAATGAGCTCCATGGGCTTCGTCTATTAATAGTATTTTATCATATTTATGGACAACCTCGGCGATTTTTTTTAAGTTACAAGCAATCCCGTGATAAGTTGGATATGTCAGGACAACAGCTTTTACATCGGGATGTCTAATGATAACATCTTCTACATGTTCTGCTGAGATTTCTAATGCAAGTCCATTTTCATGATCTATTTCTGGAAATAAATATACAGGTACACAATCAGCTAGCATTAAAGCATTTATGACAGAGTTATGACAATTTCTACCAATTACAATCTTATCTCCAGGCTTAGTTGTAGCCATGATCATGCTATATATCCCTGAGGTACTTCCGTTCACCAAGAAAAAGGTTTTTTTACTTCCTAGCAGATGACTTGCCCTTTCCTGTGCTTCATTAATAACTCCTTTAGCATTATGTAAGTTATCTGTTCCTGGAATTTCAGTCGTATCAAGATTAATTAGCACTTCGTTAAAATTTTTATAGGGAACTTTTTTGAATATATTTCCGTTTTTATGGCCAGGAACATGAAAAGATACTAATTGTTGTTTTTGTATGGATATAAGTTGATCAATAAGGAGTTTTTCCTCCATTTATTCCATCCTTTCTTTTAAAAGTCTCGTCTAATAACATAAAAATAACACTGTAGGCTCTATGTAATTGAGAAAATTGCATAATACCATAAATCTAAATTTATATTCGATTTATGCAATTTCTTCAATTAAATGTTCTTTTATTCAATATTCGATAAAGCTGTAACATTTCCTTTTATCCAAAATAAATGTATATTTTTTTTATGAAAGTGCAATACTATTTATAGTTTTAGTCTGTCTTAAATTATGGGCAAAAACTCAAAATAAAGGATGGTGTTTTTTATGAATAATGATAAGATCAACAGTTTAAAGGATCTTATAATTGCCTATGGTAACCAAAAAACTGATCAAGAAATCTCACAGTTATTGGATATTCCATTGGATAAAGTAAAAGACGAAAGAGAGAAAGTTACCTTTCAAACGGTAAAATAAAAAATCACCATCATCTAAGTTTTAGCACAATTATTTTTTAATCTAGAGAGAGTGTCTTATTTTAGATTCCTATTTTAAGACACTTTCTTTATTTTAATTAGTATATTTGTCTAATAAACTATCCACATCTTTAAGTCTTGATATATAAATCTAAACACCAGAAAAAAACAACCTACCACTTTAGTAAGTTGTTTCTTAAAGCCAGCCTTATTCTTTGAGGAAATTTCTAAAAACTTACCAATGAATTTATGCATGATTTATACAATTTCCTCCTTTATTTGTTTGACTACTCAAATAAAATCTCTTTTATTTTTTCCTTATATTCTTCGTACTTTTCTTCACCGGGTTGCGTACTCACAATTTCTTTTTCGCATTCTCTACATATGTACTGTTCTTTTATTATAATTCCTTCTTGATCTTGTTTATTACAAATATAACAACTTAATTCATTGATCATACGATCACCAACCTTTTTTATTTTTACCTATTAGTTTAACCTATTACTAATATTTTATTCGCTATTCTCGTACATTGTTATTATTAATTTTAACAAAACTCATTTTTTTACGATCTAGTTATTAAAAAATCCAACCAGATTAACCTGGTTGGATTTTTTAATATATTACTATATATTATTAGCTTTTCACTTTTAATTGTTTATCTATAGCTTTATATAGGGTTTCATTAGGTTGAAAGATAAAACGATAAATCTTATTCTCCCTTTCAAATTGACCAACATAAATCTCTTCTCCTTTAAGCTTACAAGATAAAGAATATATTTTCTTAGCTTCTCCTTTATCTGTTACTTCATCAATTGGTCTAACCCAATCTAAATCATAAACCTTAACGTTTAAAACTTTATGTTCTCTTTTCCCCAATTGCTTATGAAAAATTAGTTCATCATCTATCAATACATAGGTATATTGAGCTAATTTTCTATTGATTAAATACGAACAAAAAATACCTGCTAAAACAAGTATAAGAATGCTAACTATACCAGCCATCCCTCGGGGCAAAAAGTTTGTTAGTTCAACTAAAACATTAATTATTAAGACGATTGCTAAGATATACATCATATTTTGCCAAAATGGTTTCTTCGGTTCACTAACAGTCTGCCGAATTAAAGACGCCATATAAAATCCACTCCCTTAATAAATTCTTTACTATCTTATCACCTTATGGCCGATTCTTCAAGAATAAAATAAAAATAGCCCCTTCCACTTTATAGGAAAGGGCTATTTAACAACTCTTATTCTTTCTGGCCTTGGTATATCTTCAACTTTAGTAGCTTTTTTACTTTTCATATGTTGCTTATGATAATGGTTTTTTCTTAATTCTTCTCCTGTTAAATAAACTAAACTAACCATAAAAAAACCAATAGGGATTAATAAAATAAATAAAAATGAAAAACCGATAGTAAAATGAAACACTTAAAAATCCCCTCCTCTAGTTAGAAACCATCTACTTTGCAGTCCTTAAGTGCAGACCTTACAATTTTCCCATTAATTATACATACTTATTACTTATTCTACATTATATTGTAAAATCCTGCTGAAAAAAATAGGGAAAAAAGACTATATTTAAAGCAAAAAGACCTCTGACTCGAACAAAGGTCCCTTTACTATAGGATCTACTTTTACTTCACCAATGCCATTAAATAAACCTTCTTTTCTCTATTGGCATTGATTTCGTCCTCTATCTTCATTAATTGTGTCAGTTGTTCTTTGCTTAAATCAGCATAATTCATACTTCCTAAGTCCTTCACTACCTCTTGATTCATCTTTACCACCTCCTAAGATAGTTTGTACGCTTATGAGGGGTTTTATAACCAAATTGAGGTAAAATTTTTATTAATTATGGAAAATACATTATCTAACTTAGATTTATTTTTATATAAAAGGTATATAAAGTCCTCGTTATAGAATGATGTTATTATAGAATGGATGTTATGTCATTCCTTCACCAAATCAGAAATTAAAAAATTTAAATCATGATAAACATTCCCATAGGTTATTTGGGGTCTTTTAATGATAATGATGGGCTTTCCTACAATCTGGGCTGCGCTTATTTTTTCTTCGGTTCCGCCTGCTTCTCCACTGTCTTTTGTTATGATGACAGAAACATCCTCTATCCCGAACATAACCTGATTCATTTCCCCAGTGAAGGGACCCTTCATTCCAATAAGATTATGGGGAGTTAATCCATAATCTTCACATCTTTTTATAACAGATGATGTAGGTAACACCCTTGCAATTAACCTTTCTGCCCCAATCTCCTTAACAAATAAAGGAATGTGATTACTACCAGTTGTTAAGAATACTTTATTGGGATAATTTTTTGCCAGTTGAGCCGCATGATGATAGTCCTCAGCAATGATAACATGATCACCTTGGGGTATCTCCGTATTTTGACGTTCATAGCGTAGGTATTGAATACCTTTTTCTTCACTTACCTTCATTGCTAATTTAGAAATATTTTCCGCATAGGGATGGCTTACATCAAGGATGTATTTGATCTTTTTAGTGTCTATCAGTTCATGTAGGGCCCCTTCATCCAATTTTGTTTCTAGTACTTCTATATTGGTAATCCCTTCGAGGCATTTCACCCCATAAGGAGTGGTAACTGTAGCCACAACTGGAATTAGCTTATTTGAAAGCCCCGCTAGCAATTGTCGCCCTTCACTGGTTCCACATAGGGCTAATATCATATTTTATAGCCCCTTGGGGTAATCATCTTCCCATTTTTAATGTAGGTATTAGAATTCCCAATTATTACAACAGTAGTCATATGGATGGTATGCTGAAGCATATCCCCTAAGTTGGTAATAACCACCTCTTCATTACCTCGTTTTGCATTTCGGACAATCCCCACTGGCGTATCTTCTTTTCTATACTTTAAGAGGATTTCTCTAGCTTCTTCAATTTGAGTGGTTCTAGTGTTACTCTTAGGGTTATACAGACCTACAATAAAATCTCCTTCTCCACCACAGTGGAGCCTTCTTTTAATGACCTCCCAGTCGGTTAATAGATCGCTTAAACTAATGACAACAAAGTCATGCATCAGTGGAGCCCCTAAGGCGGCAGCCGCAGCACTTACAGCAGTAATACCAGGTAATATATCTACATCAATAGCACTATTAGTCTCTTCCTTTATCTCTAACAAGATACCTGCCATGCCATAAATTCCTGGATCTCCACTACTGACTAAGACTACTTTTTTTCCTTCTTCTGCAATTTCAACGGCCCGTTTACATCTCTCTACTTCTCTTCTCATTCCATTATTAATAACGGTCTTACCCTCTAAAAGATCTGCAATTAAATCAATATAGGTTTTATAGCCCACAACAACATCCGCCTCTACTATGGCCTCCTTCACGATAGGAGTCATATAGGACAAATCTCCAGGTCCTAATCCAACTACAGTTACTTTTCCAATAACATTTTCCATTACTTCACCCCGCTTAAAATTCTAGCTACGCTCTTTTCGCTCTTTCTTAGTTCTCTTTTTCTTAATTCTCAGTATTCAATTCTCCCTTACTCCTTTTGATAATTCTTTCTGCTTGTCTTTCTTGTCTTCATCATCTTGTCTTCATCATCTTGTCTTCATCTTTTCTTCTCTTCTTCTTATCTTCATCATATTTCTATTTTTCTTTTTCTTTATCTTCATCATCTTCTATTTTGCTTTATACTTCATACTTCCACCATTTCAGCTATGGAAATAGTAATGCCTTTGTTCCTATGTTTCTCTAATATTAGTTTTCCTCTGCCACTGGCCAAGAAGCTACAGGGCCCACTAACAGCCCCCACCCCTATAGTTTTCCTTACAAATTCAGAGGATTCAAATGCTTTTTCTACCTCTAAGATTGCTTCTCTAGGGATAATTTCTATAGGCACTTTAAAATGATTAGCCACCATCAACAGGCCTTTTTCCTTTGCCTTTATATCTACAGTTGCAATTTTAGCAATAGAATGGGTAGACAAACTTAATTCTTTAAAAATATAACAGATTTCCTCTAAAATAACTTCATAGGGAGTATCTTTCCTACAACCAATTCCTAAAACTAAATTTTTCGGATAGATTTGTAATAGATTTGAATCCTCTAACCCATTAATACTACTATTAGGTAACTGTTGAAAATGACTTATAATGATTCCATAGGGATATGCCCTTAGCTCTTCTTGCTGTCCAACTCGATGGTAAGGCTCCGAAGCACCTTTAATTGCCAGCTCACTATAAATCCCTACATTGCCCCCGTTTACTAAATGGGCAGTTATTATTTTTGTCTTTTCCCAATCGGTAATAACACAATTGTTTTGTTGGGCCAATAGATCCACCGATAGGATTCCCCTTACATCTGAAGCAGTAGTAATAACAGGGTTTGCCTTTAAAAAGCTTGACAGCTTTAGGGTCCATTCATTAGCCCCACCTAAATGCCCTGATAAAAGACTAATAACGTTTCTTCCAGCCTCATCCATTACAATTACAGCAGGGTCTTGGCTCTTATGTTGTAGGAGGGGAGCAATGGTTCTAACTACAATTCCCGTTGACATAATAAAAATAAGGATATCATAAAAATTAAATTTATCTTTAACCAAGTCCTTTAATGAACCATCAATGGAGGTTACCCCCCCTTCAAAACTAGAAAAATGAGGCATTGTAAAAAGTTCAGCTTCTGGAAGAAAGTTTCTAACCTTAAGAGCCAGTTCTAGACCTCCTTTAGTAAGGGTAATTATGGTTATTTTCATTTTTTTCCTACCCGATATTCATGGCTAAAGCCTTCATCATAAAGTTTAGACAAGGCATATTGATCTCCTAAAAAGTTTCCCACTAAAATTTGTGCTGTTTTGGTGATTTTAGCTTCCTTTACTTTTTCAGCAATATTTTCTAATGTCCCCACCACAATTTTTTCATCTGCCCAAGTGGCTTTTTGTACTACAGCAACGGGAGTCTCCTTGGTATAGGAAGTTAAAAGATCTTTAACAACCTCTTCAATCATATGAACCGACAAAAAGATGGCCATAGTGGTTTGATGGGTGGCTAATGACCGAATACCTTCCCCCTTAGGTACAGGGGTTCTCCCTTCCATTCTTGTTAAAATAACTGTTTGGGAAACCTCTGGAAGGGTTAGTTCCTTTTTAAGGGCTGCAGCAGAAGCTACAAAGGAGCTTACCCCAGGAATGACCTCGTATTCAATAGAGGCCTCATCTAAAGCATCCATCTGCTCTCTAATGGCCCCATAGATACTGGGGTCTCCCGTATGGACCCTTGCCACATCTAAGCCCTCTGCCACAGCCTTTTCAATTACCTCCAACACTTCTTTTAAAGTCATAGAGGCACTATTATGAACAACTGCCCCTTCCTTTCTATGGGCAATAACTTCTGGGTTTACTAAAGAGCCTGCATAAATAATGACATCAGCTGTTTTAATGATTTCATAGCCCTTCATGGTGATTAATTTAGGGTCACCTGGCCCCGCCCCAATAAAATATACTTTAGCCAACAGATTTCCCTCCTTTTTTCCCTTTATTTTTAATAATTACAGTAGATAAGTAGGGTATTTTTTCTTCCTTCAAGATATTAATATCTGTAGTAGCTTCTTCATCTAGTTGTCCGCATTTAGAAACCATAACAAAGGAATCTTCTAACTGATATCTTTCCATTGCCTCTGCCAGCGCCTTTGGGTTATGGGAGGGCTTTAGTACTACAACATTATTACCTGCCTTTAAAGCATTATCCAGCAGAACTTCATTTTTTCTAAAGGGTATAATAGATAACCCCTCTTCTCCCTCTGCCAAAGGGAAGTTCATACTGCTGGCTACAGCACAGAAGGAAGGAATCCCTGGTACAGTCTCAACTTCATATCCCACCTTTAATAAATCCTTTAATAGATAAATATAAGTGCTGTAGAGCATGGGGTCCCCAATGGTTAAAAATACTACATCTTGCCCACGATCTAATCTTCCGCTAATTTCACTGACATTCTCTTGCCAAGCTTTTTCTAAGGTCTCCTGACAATGGACCATTGGAAAAACCATTTTGTTAATGATGGTATCTTCTTGTATATAGTCTTTTACAATATTTAATGCCACGCTCTCTTCTCCTAGCCTACTACAAGGAGCAATAATAACTTCAGCCTCTTGAATTTTTTTAATTGCTTTGATGGTGAGCAGTTCTGGATCTCCGGGACCTACTCCTATCCCCATTAGTTTACCCTTCATCTTCCATACCCCCTTTTGTTGCAGAAATAATATTAATGGGGTTTTGGGCCTCCATTAAGGTATATCTCCCTGCATTTCTTCCCTTTGAAACAGCTACAGTAACAACTTCAATCTCCTTCAATAATTCATTTTTCTTCAACGCTTCTAGTCCCTTTGATAAGCTTTCAAGGGTAACAGTGGTAATAACCAATCTTCCATCAGTAGGTAGTCTATAGGCTACTTCAGTAATAATTTCTTCCATTTCTCCACCACTACCACCTATTATGACTCGATCGAAATTTTGGAGGGTTTTTATGATTTCCCTTCCTCTTCCCCTTAGGATGTGAAGGTTATCCACCTGAAAAGCCCTTTTATTGGCCTCTTGAAGCTGAGTGGCTTCTTCCTTATGGTCTATGGCATAGACCATTCCCTTATTTGCCACTAGCGCTGCTTCAATGGATATTGAGCCTGTCCCTGCCCCTACATCCACGACAACACTATTTTCTTCTAACCTTAGTTTACTTATGACAATAGCCCGAATTTCTTCCTTTGTCATAGGCACCTTTCCCCGTATAAAATATCCATCGGGGATACCTGATGTTTTGAAGCTCCATTTTTTATCCATTTCTTTTTTATCCATTTTTTATCACCACCACTGACATTTCATAGGGGGCAGCTAATATAATTTCTTCCGGCGATCCTATGGTAATCCGTTCTTCCTCGTAGGATAGGTTTTCCCCCACAATTAGTGCTACCCCACCATAACCTTTTAATAATAGTTCTTTAGCAATCGCCTCTGGCCCATAGGTTGAATCTGTCAATAATGCCACCTGTCCTTGTTTTTGCAAGGCTTCAATATAGTTATCCTGTCTACCATGAACACTCATTAAAGTAGTTTGTTGCCAAGGTTCCTTCATCTTTGCAAATAAATACTGAAAGGAACTAATACCGGGAATTACTTCTAATTCTTCGTTGGTAAAGTGTTTCTTCATGTAATTTAGCATGCTATAGAAGCCTGTATCTCCTGAAAGAATTAAGGCAATTTTTTTTGTTACCCTTTCACCTTTCATCAACTCTACTATTGTGGCTAACTCTTTAGTAATTGTAACTTTTAGCCCCTTATAGTCGGGAAAGCTTTGGAGATTCCGTCCTCCTCCAATTAAAATATCACTATTTTTAATATGTTTTTCAGCAATAGGCAACAAATAATCCCTATGGCCAGGACCAATTCCAATCACGTAAATTTTATTCATTTTTAAACTCCTCCAAAAGTCTTTGGGCAGTTGCACAAACCCCCAAAATACCTTCCTCCATCGAAAACATAATCGTACCTATTTCTATTTCTTGATGGGTCCGCAGTCGGCACTTTTCAGATATTTTTTCAGTTAAAGAATGAAATACAGCTTCATAACCAAAGGTTTTTATCCATTTAACAGCTTCTTCTGTGGTATTACTCTCCATAACCCTTTGTAATTGGTCTTTAGTTGCCCCCATGAGGGCAAGATGGGCTGTCATAACTTCTAAGCGTCCATCGGCTATTTTACTATGGGTATGGAAGATCCCCCCTGCCACTTTAACAATTTTACCAACATGACCTATCAATAGGATCTTCTTGATGCCTTTATTTAAGCCTTCATCCAACATAAAGCCAATAAAATTACTGGTCTTAAAAAGATACTTTTGTGAAAGATTATAATGATCCCTTGCTAAATCCCTTCCATAGTTTCCAGGAACCATTACCAGCTTATCTACCCCTTCTGCCTTCATCATGGATAGTTCAATTGCTAAGGAGTCCTTAAAGGCTTCCTCCGACATGGGTTCTACGATTCCTGAGGTCCCTAAAATAGAGATTCCCCCAACAATTCCTAAACGTGGATTAAAGGTTCTAGCCCCTACCCTTGCCCCCTCTGGAACAAAAATTTCAATATCTACCCCTCGATCTTCTCCAATGATTCCTCTAACTGCTCTATCAATCATTTGCCTTGGGACAGGGTTAATGGCTGCCTTACCTATTTCAATAGGTAATCCTCCCTTAGTAACCCTGCCTACACCAATGCCTCCATCAATGATAATTTGATTATCTTGCCGCCATTTTACTCGACTATGGATCTTTAGCCCATTGGTGGCATCGGGGTCGTCCCCACCGTCTTTTGTGACACTGCAACAAACCCCTTCTTTCTCCCATAGAATGTCATTGATCTTCAACCTAAGTTGCCATCCTTTTGGCGTATCTATTTGAATTTCTTCAACAGCTTCACCTTCTAATAGCATTAATGCTGCTGCCTTTGAAGCTGCAGTAGCACAGGAGCCTGTGGTATAGCCATATCTAAGTTTTTTACCATTTTTTAGTACATACTTATCTAACATTATTCTCTACTCCAACATATACAGTAATGCGTTTACAATGGCAGCTGCAACAGTACTGCCGCCCTTTCTACCTCTAATGGTGATATAGGGGACTGATCTCTTGATTAACTCTTCCTTTGATTCTGCCGCCCCCACAAAACCCACTGGTGCCCCGATAATTAAGGCAGGATTGGCCTTCTTTTCATCTAAGTACTTACATAACATAAACAGGGCTGTGGGGGCATTACCGATAACAAAAATTTTTGTTTTTTCATCGGCTATTGCCTTCTCCATTGCCACCATCGAACGGGTTACGCCTCTCTCCTTAGCCTCCACAGCCACTTGAGGGTCGTCAACCAATGTATATACCTCACATTGATGCTTAGCTAATGCTCTTTTATTGATTCCCGACAAAGCCATCTTAGTATCAGTATATATTTTGCATCCCTTACCTAAAGTCTCTAAAGCAGTAGGAATTGCATTGGGATGAATTTCTGTAATATCTGCATATTGAAAATCTGCCGTTGTATGAATAATCCTTTTGATAATTTTCCCTTCCCTCTCTGGAAAGGTTTTTTCGCCTAATTCCTCTGTAATGATCTCAAAACTTCTCTTCTCAATTTGATTTGGCTCCTTAATATATTCCAATTAGAATCCCCCTCTAAGGTCTATTTAAAAATTTAAAATTACTTTCCAATGATCTTTGCTCCACCCAAAATAATACGATGCTTCCTTATGGCCTTATAATTATTAAAATAGTGTCTTTTTTTTATTTCATGGAGAAATTTTTCTTCTTCGAAGGAGTCCTGCTGATGTAATATTCCCACTACAGTACCACTATGGGCCACATTAACACCAACGGCTCCATTTTTTTCTGCCAGATCTATTATATTTTTTAACCCTTCTTTATAGAGTATAGCTTGATTAGCCATGCTACTTAGACTGGCGGCCCTTCCAATTTCCTCTAGATTATTGGTTTCTATTCCTAATTCAAAAGCTGCCAAAGCATCCTTCAAAGTTTTTTCTTGTTGTTGATACATTTTGTCTCGATTAATTTTTCGAAAATCCATTGTATTAATTCTTTCATGACCCTCTAATATTAAAACCTGACATGCTGGAATAACCCCATAGGGTCTACTAAAACTTCCTTTTAAATGATCAAACAAAGTGATTTTTGAAAAAACCGTACTATCGGTAGGCTCTATGGTTACACATAGTTGGGCAATTTCTTCTTCTGTAATCTCCTTACCTAAGTAGGTTGCAGTTGCTAAAGCTGTTGCAGCTAAATCTGCTGTACTGCTGGCCATTCCCTTTCCTAAAGGAATATCAGATTTGATAGTAAGATTAAAAGTAGAATTAAGGAAAGAAGATTTTTTTGTAGAAACTTGATAATACTCCATTACCTTTTTAATCATTTCATAGGCCTTAGGATATAAATCTTTAGAAGTAGCTTCACCTTCCACCAAAGTTACGGTACTATAACAGTCTATACTATAAGAAATTAGCTTTTCTCCCCCCAAGACCCATCCCTGCAATAGTTCTCCACAGGAGGCTGGACAAATGGCTTGTATCATATAAACCTCCTTATTTTATCACCTTTCCGATCTTATAAAGAGGCCCTTTAATTTCTGTGTCTAGTCCTTCAAAATTTTCTTCTAAGTTAGGTGACCCGCTAAATATAACTGCTGTGGCAGGTCCCCCTGACTTTGTTAGACTAACGGATAAGTTATCATCGGGGACAAATTGTAGCCCATTTAAGGCTGCCAATAATTCCCCTTCATATCCAATTCCCTTTGATCCTACTGGGATAATTTCTTTAACCCCTTTAGCCGATACTAAAAGCTGTAAATCCTTCAGGCTACATATGGTGGGATCATGGGGCAATTGAATTTCTCCCCCCACCTTTAGTTCTCCTAATAGATAAATAATGTCTCCAGCTTCAGTTTTTGAAAGCTTACAGTAATCATTTTCTACCTCACCTATGATGGTAATCCCCATACCTGTCTGAAGGGTTTTGAAGTTTTCCTCTGTACTCCCATTAATGCAGTCTAGGGGAAGTTCAGCTTCCCTCAATAAATCTTTAATCCCCTCGATAATTTCATAACCAGTGGGGTTCATCTCCACCGATAGGGTGTTAATAACAGCCAAGGGTGTAGCCCCTACTGATAAAATTTCCATTAGGGCCACCCGTGTGGTATAATACCCTACTATTCTGGGGGATACTTTTAAGAGGTCTAGTTCTTTACTTCCTATGGCCCCAGAGGAGTCGCAGGCAATTACTAGTGTTTTTGACCCCCAACTCCTAATAAAACTAATATCCCTTTGCTTTTTCCCCATTAACATCTTAGTTTCTCCTTAGCCTTTTAAATAATATGGCAGCTAGGGATACATTTACAATAGACACTGCTGTTAAAGGTAACCACATCACTAGAAACAAGGTCCAGCCCTTTAAAGGTAGCCCCAGTAAGCTAGAAACTGGTGCAGCCACTAAGGCTGCTAAGGGACCATTAAGTAAAATTGCTATGATTGTAGCTCCTAATGGATTGATCCTTCTCCAAATAATGCCAAAAGCATAGACGATGCACCACATTTGTAAAGCAATAACAAGATGCATTGGCAGGGTTAGTGGAAAGCCCGCCGTCATAGATGAAACTAGGTGACCTATTAGACCAACAACGCCCCCAAAAACTGGCCCCATATAAAGGGCAGCAAAAAAGGCTGGTAATGAATCTAAGGCGATACTCCCTTGAATCTTAATATAGGCTCCAACCCCACTAAGGGCGATCAATAAAGAAAGCTTTACTAAAATTTCTATGGTGATGGGCTTTTTTTTATAGGATGATTGCTGAAGCATTTTAACTCCCCCTAATTTATTCAATTATTATTCTATGATAGTAGTCTTCCCATGCCTTAATTAAAGCCTGAGGAAATTCCAAATTACTATAAAAGTGGATATGACTAAAGGCCCCTAAACAATGATACTGAAATAATCCACATTTCCATTGGGAAATTAGTTCTCCATCCCGATATTTATCCACAGAATACACATAATTATTGGGGTTAGCTTCCACAATCCCCCGATGGAATTCATGGCCCCTCATTGTTTTAACTTCTGATTCAAAGATTTTTTGATTTTTGAAGGTAACTTCGTTGTAGCCAAATCTTTGAAGGCGATTTGTCATAACTGCTTGGGCATCAAAAACCCCCAGCATATTAAAGGTTTCACCATCAAAATTTGTAATAGCATTAGTTAAATACATATAACCACCACATTCTCCATAGGTGGGCATTCCTTTTTGAATCTTTTCTCTTATTTCTTTCCTTAGGTTCCCATTGGCCTCCAGATCCCTAGCAAAAACCTCTGGAAATCCCCCACCTAAATAAAGGCCATGAATATTATCGGGTAATTTTGAATCCCTTAAAGGACTAAAGGGGATTAACTGGATTTCAGCCTCCCTTAATAAATCTAGATTATCTTCGTAGTAAAAATTAAAGGCCTCATCATAGGGGTAGGCTACCCGTAGATGTTTTTTCTTTGGTAGGGTAGGAAGTTGTATTTCCTGTAATCCCTCTACTTCCTTTGATACTTCAATTAGACCTTCTAAATCAATGGTTTCCTCCACCATCTCAACAATGGCCTTTAACTTTTCTGTAATTTGATCAACCTCCATTGAAGGAACTAACCCTAAATGTCTACTTTCCAGCTGAAGGCTTGTATTTTTATTTAAATAGCCCAAACATTTCACGCCCACTTGTTCTTCTATTACTGTTTTTAGAAGACTATAATGCTTCTCACCAGAAACACGGTTAATAATGACCCCTTTTATGTTTACCTCTGGGTCTAGGCTTTTATAGCCTAAAACCATGGCAGCTGCACTATTGGACATTCCTTCACCGTCAATAATTAATATAACTGGGGCCTTAAGGATTTTAGCTATATGGGCAGTACTCCCTTGATGACTTTTTACCCCAAAACCATCATAGAGGCCCATAACCCCCTCTATAATCGCCAGTTCTCCAGAGTTGCAGTTTTTCTTAAACAACCCCTTTATTATGTCTTCCTCTAATAAATAGCTGTCAAGGTTTCTGGAGGGAACCCCTGTTACACTTCTATGAAACTGAGGGTCAATATAGTCGGGCCCTACCTTAAAGGGCTTTATTGATAGCCCTCTCTTTATCAAGGCCCCCATAATTCCAAGGGATAGGGTGGTTTTTCCGACACCACTTTGGGTGCCTGCCAGTACAATTCTACCTTCTACACCCATTTAATCCAGCTCCTTTACCTTCTTTAGGGCGTGGCCTGCCGCATCGATGGTTTGTTGGATCATTTCATCGGTGTGGGCTGCTGAAATAAAGGTTGCCTCAAATTGAGATGGGGCTAAGTAGATTCCTTGGGCCAACATTTCCCTAAAAAACACCCCATACTTTTCTGTATCGGAGGTGGAGGCTGTTTCAAAGTCAGTTACTTCAACATCTGTAAAGAACATACATAGCATTGATCCTACTCGATTAAAGGATGCTCCTACCCCTATCGCCTTCACCTTTTCCTTTAAACCAGCTTCTAATTTTATTGCCTTCTCTTCTAAGGCTTTGTATATTTCAGGGTTTTCTTTTAAAATCTTTAGGGTGGTATAACCAGCCATCATGGCTAAAGGGTTTCCTGAAAGGGTCCCTGCTTGATAAACGGGCCCTAAAGGAGACAGATATTCCATAATTTCTTTTCTACCTCCAAAGGCCCCTACTGGCAGACCCCCACCTATAATCTTGCCAAAACAGGTCAAATCTGGCTGGATGTTGTAAAGACTTTGGGCGCCTTCGAAGGCAACCCTAAAACCTGTCATGACTTCATCAAATATTAAAAGACTACCATATTGGTTGGTTAGCTCCCTTAGTCGTTGGGCAAATTGGTTGGTCATAGGTACAACCCCCATGTTTCCTGCTATGGGTTCAATAATTACAGCTGCAATTTCTTCTCCTGCTTCTTGAAAAATTGCCTCAATATTTTTTATACTATTAAACTGAGCCGTTATGGTATTTTTAGCGGTTTCTTCAGTAACCCCTGGACTACTGGGGACACCATGGGTTAAGGCTCCAGAGCCAGCCTTAATTAATAAAGCATCGGAATGGCCGTGGTAATTCCCGCTAAATTTAACAATTTTACTTCTTCCAGTATAGCCCCTTGCCAATCTTAAAGCCGTCATGGTGGCCTCTGTACCAGAATTTACCATTCTAATCATTTCTATAGAAGGGATGGAATCGATCACCAGTTGAGCCACCTTAGACTCCAGTTCAGTAGGGGCTCCAAAGCTGGTTCCAGTTTCCACAACTTCCTTTAGGTTTTTTACAACTTCAGGGTGACAATGTCCCAAAATGAGGGGCCCCCATGAAGCAACATAATCGATGTATTGATTTCCATCTTCATCAAAAAGAAATGCCCCCTGCCCCTTCTTCATAAAGGGAGGGTTCATTCCCACCGACGAAAAGGCTCTAACCGGGCTATTTACCCCACCCGGCATTAGTTTTTTTGACGCTTCAAATAGCTTTTCAGAACGCTCTAATTTCATTGGGGATTCCTCCTTATCCATTCAGCCATATCCTTTGCAAAATAGGTTAAAATCATATCGGCACCTGCCCGCTTAATGGAGGTTAATATTTCTACCATTGCCTTTTCACCATCAATTAACCCTTCCTTTTCTGCCAGTTTTACCATGGTATATTCACCACTAACATGGTAGGCCGCTAACGGAACAGGAAAGGCCGCTTTTAATTTGGTAATGACATCTAAGTAAGCTAAGGCTGGTTTTACCATTAGAATATCTGCCCCTTCTTCTAGGTCTAGGGCAGCTTCTCTGATGGCCTCGTCTACATTTCCAGCATCCATTTGATAGGTTTTCCGATCACCAAATTGAGGGCTAGAGCCAGCAGCACTTCTAAAGGGACCATAAAAGGCAGAAGCATATTTAACACTATAGCTCATAATGGGTACATGGCTATAATTGTTCTTATCGAGGGTTTTTCTAATTTTTGCAACCCTTCCATCCATCATATCGGAAGGGGCAACAACATCGGCCCCTGCCATCGCATGGGAAAGGGCTGTGTTGGCAATCAAATCTAGACTTTCATCATTTAAGACATGGTTGTCCTTAACAATACCACAATGGCCATGGTTGGTATATTGACAAAGACAAACATCCGACATTACCAGTAAATCTGGGTAATGCTTTTTGACTGCCCTAATGGCCTGCTGTACGATTCCATTCATCCCATAGGCTTCCGATGCATATTCATCCTTTTCTTTCGGTATTCCAAATAGAAGGATAGCCTGTATCCCCAAGTCTACAACCTTCTTAACCTCTTCTATTAACAGGTCTACAGAAAAATGATATTGCCCTGGTAGTGCTGGAATTTCTTTTTTGATTCCTTCTCCATGGACAACAAATAGGGGATATACCAGATCCGATATATTTACCCTCGTTTCCTGCACTAGATTTCGAAGGGCTGAGGTCCGTCTTAGCCTTCTAGGTCTTTTAATTAACTCCATTATAATCCCTCCACGATTCCGTTAATTAAGCCATCTATGGTATATTCCCTTCCTTGGCAATCTACCGATAAACCTAACTCTACAACTGTCTTACCAGTAATAGGGCCAATAACGGCAATTTTACTATTTGACAAAAGTTCTGCGTTTTCTTTTCCTAAAATCTCCATAAAATGATTAGCTGTAGAAGAACTGGTAAAGGTAATGATATCGACTCCCTCTTGTAAAATCTCCAACAATTCCTCTTTTCTGTGGGTTGGTATCACCGTTTGGTAGATGGGTATTTCTTCTACAATGGCCCCCATCTCCATTAGTCCAGTAACAAGATTCTTTCTAGCGATTTCTGCCCTTGGTAAGAATACAGTATCACCCTTTTTAATGACTCCCTTAAGGCTTTCTAAAATTCCTTCTGCTGTAAAAACCTCTGGTATTAGCTCTACTACTAACCCTCTTTCTTCTAGGGCCTCTGCCGTTGCTGTTCCTATTGCAACCACCTTCCCCTTACCAATGTCTCTAATATCCTTTTTAAGGGTTCGTAATCTTTTAAAAAAGCTATCAACGCCATTAACACTGGTGAAAATGATGTAGTCAGCAACATCTATGGCTTTCATTTTCTTATCAATTTCTGCTAAATTTTCCGAAGGCTTAATTTCTATTGTAGGAAATTCTACAACCTCTCCCCCCAGCGCCTTTATTTTTGTAGTCAGTTGACTTGCCTGTTGGCGGGTACGGGTTACCAATACTCTTTTTCCATGAAGAGGCAGCCCCTCAACCCAATTTAACCCATCTCTAAGATTAACCACCTCTCCAATGATAATAATGGAGGGAGATTCTATTTGATTTTTTTCTACTACCTCTTTAATGTTTGCTAGGGTTCCTGTTACGGTTTTTTGTCTACCTGTGGTTCCCCTGTGAACTAGAGCCACTGGTGTTTCTAATGCTTTGCCATGTTTTATAAGTTCTTCTGTAATTTCTTTAAGGTTACCTACTCCCATTAAAAACACCAATGTCCCTTCAAGCTTTGCGAGGGCTTCATAATTTACAGTAGATTTCCCCTTTGTAGGGTCTTCGTGGCCAGTAATAACATGAAAGGAGGTGCTGACATTGCGATGGGTTACAGGAATTCCACCATAATTTGATGCCCCAATAGCAGAAGTAATCCCAGGAACCACCTCAAAGGCTATTCCTTTTTCTAATAGGGCAAGGGCTTCTTCTCCTCCCCTTCCAAAAACATAGGGGTCACCGCCCTTTAATCTAGTAACTATATTGCCTGCTGATGCTTTTTCCACTAAAAGAGCATTGATTTCCTCTTGGGTATATTGATGGTGATGGGGAGACTTTCCAACATTGATACAAATAGCTTCATCCTTCTTATGTCTCAATAGATTTGGGTTTGCTAGACGATCGTATAAGATTACATCAGCCTTCTTGATACAGGCCAAGCCCTTTACGGTAATTAAATCTTCATCCCCAGGGCCTGCCCCTACTAAATATACATAGGGTCTTTTCATTTCTTCACCTCCTATCATAGATCAATTAACCTCCAATAATTCTCTCGGTGGTTGTATTGATTAATAGGCCTTCTGCTAAAAGATCCTTAGCTCCCCTTTGGAGCATTCCTTCAGCCAATTGCCTTCCAATTTCATCAAAATCTTTAGAGGGACCCTTTACTGTATCCTTAATCATTTGAAAGCCATCGGCAGAGGCCACCATTCCTGTTAAATGGATTGTGTCATCAATCTCTTCTCCAAAGGCACCAATAGGAACATGACAGCCCCCCTCCATTACCTTTAAAAAGCTTCTTTCTGCCATGACTGCATGGTAGGTTTCCCTATGATTTAGTTTTTGTAGCATTTCATACAGTTCTTCATCGTTTCTTCTAATTTCACAACCTAAGGCCCCTTGACCTACGGCTGGTACAAAGGTTTCCTTATCAAAGTAGTAGGAAATTTTGTCCCCTAAGCCTAATCGATTAAGGCCTGCTGCTGCTAAAATAACTGCATCTAGGGATTGGGTTTCGATTTTTTTAATTCTGGTTTCTACATTTCCCCTTATGGGTTCAATTTTTAGAGCTGGGTTTAAATGTAATAGTTGTGCTTGCCTTCTTAAACTACTACTACCGATCTTTGCCCCTTGGGGCAGTTGATTCCAAGAAAGTTGGTCCTTTGATACCAGCACATCTCTAGGGTCTTCCCTTTCGGTAATGGCGCCTAAAATTAGGCCATTAGGTGATTCTGCTGGCATATCCTTCATGCTATGGACAGCTAAATCGATTTCGCCTTCAATAAGGGCTGTCTGAATTTCTTTAACAAATAGCCCCTTTCCCCCAATTTTGTCTAGGGTTTTATCCAATATTTGATCCCCCTTTGTGACAATCTTTATTATCTCGTAATCATATTGGGGGTAGTTCTCTCTTAATCCATTAATTATGATCTCTGCCTGTATGAGGGCTAAGCGACTGGCCCTAGACCCAATTTTTATTGTTCTCATCATTATCACAACCTTCTCTATTCCTATATCCCTTGTAAATATTCCACATGCTTTCCCGATACTTCTCTATATCCTTTATTTCTCTAACCTCTTGGTTATAGGTTAGCCTATGGAAAAGTTCCTTCCGTACTTCGATGTCGGGTATTTCCTTTAGGGCAATCTCTCTTATTTCTCCCATTGTATCGATAACTAATTGGTATTGGGACCCATAGACCTCTTGAAGTTCCTCCCTTATTTTTCTAGAAAACATTGGACTCTTACCATCGGTGGAGACCGTTAGGGTTAAACTCCCCTGTCGATGAACAGCTGGTACAATAAAGTCACATAAATGGGGAACATCCACAACATTGATCATGATGTCCTTTTTCTTAGCCTCTTGATAACAGCCTTCATTTACCGCTGGAATGTCGGTGGCAACATAAACTAAATAGCTGCCCTCTAGGTCTCCTTCTATATATTGTCGCTCTACTAGCTTAATACTTTTTTCCATTGCCAGTTGTTTAAGCTTATCTGTCACTTGAGGACTAATTACTGTAACTGTAGCCCCATGATCAATAAGGGAGGATACCTTTCTTTGGGCAACCCTACCACCACCAATTACAGTACATTTTCTACCTTCAATATCTAACATTATGGGATAATATTTTTTCATGACACCCTCCCTATTGGTTTCCAAGGTTTTTTTGAAGATCAAATAATTCATCCACCATAGAAGCCATTTGCTCTCCTCTACCAGTTACTCCCGCTTGCTTCATTTGAAGAATTGGCTTTTTCCACATCTTCTTAATCAAACTTCTAACAACAACTTCGATCAGTTCTTTATCCTTATCCTCCATAGGGGAAAGCCGTTTAAAGAGACTGGCTAATTCTTCATCTGTTAGCCTTTGCGTATAACTTTGAAGGGCTTCTATACGGGGATAGATTGGCAGACAGCGATACCAGTCTTCAAACTTTAATATTGATTCTTCTAAATACCCTTCCATTTCTTCAATACACTTATTCCTAAAGGAGATACTCTCCTCTACCACTTCCTTCAGCTGGTCTATATGGAACAAGCTAACCCCATCTATTTTTTCTAATAACGGATCAATGTCCCTTGGTAGGGCAATGTCCACCATACAGATTTGGTTTTTTCCTTGATAGATTTCCTTAAATTCTTGGTAATGAAAGACATAATGGGGGGCTGCTGTAGCGCTAATAACCACATCTACCTCATTAATCTTAGAGTATTTTTCTGTAAAGGGTATATATTGAATTTGGGGATGCTTACTTAATAGGACCTGAAGGGATTCTTTATTTCGATTACAAATATAGATTGTTTCTACTCCTTTTTCCAACAGGTTTTCAATGGCTATTCTACTCATTTTACCAAAGCCAATAACTAAAGCTTCTCTGCCCTTTAGACTACCCAATGTGTTTTCTATTTTTTTTACTGCGATAGAACTAATAGATAAGGGATTCTCTGAAATTGCAGTTCTAGTTTTAATTTCTTTAGCCTTTGCTATGGCTTCTAAAAATAGGCGATTTAGTACTTTGCCCGTAGCCTTTATCTCCATTGCATAATTATGAGCATCCTTTACTTGTCCTAATATCTGATCTTCTCCTAATACTAATGAATCTAGCCCACAACAGACTTCATACAAATAGGCCACAGCTTCCCTACCCTTTTTGATGAGGTAACGACCTTCCAGTTGGTCCTCCTTAAGGTGAAAGAAGTTATAATAAAAGTCTTTAAACCAAGCTTCCCCTTCTTCAATAGCTTTAACCACAGCAAATATTTCACTACGGTTACAGGTAGATAATATAACGGCTTCCTCCACAAAGGTTGAAGCCTTTAAAGCATCGTAGGCCTGTTGTAACTTTGACTTCGAAAAGGCTACTTTTTCCCTCAGCTCAATACTGGAATTTTTATGGGTGACTCCAAAAACCATTATCTTCATTAGAAAATCATCCTTTATGTGTTTTATTTTAGAGCCTCCAATGCCCTTGATTGGAGGATGTCCACCATTCTGTCATCGGCTCCAATATGGTCTCCCATAATAAAGTTAATATGAGGATATTTATCCTTAAGCTCTGTTAAGACCTCTGGAATATCATACTTTACATGGTTTCCTTGGAATATAAACATGGGTACGATGACGATTTCAGTTACATTTTTTTGGGCTAAGGTCTCTAAGCCTTCTGCCACTGTAGGTCTAGATATTTGTAAAGATCCCCATCCTAATTCATGGAACTGTTGATCAAGATTCTTTTGAAGCTTCTCCATTAATTGAACTAATATTTCATCTGCTTCCTTTGCTTTACTTCCATGGGCTAAAACGAATAATCCTCTTTTCATAATCAGTATTACCTCCTATTATTTAGTTAAACCTTAATTATTAAAAATCTACTTTAAATAACACAGGTTAATGGATATAAATCCTTTGTAGTCAAATACCATTGATTACTGTGTAACATAAAAACTCCACCCTATGGGTGGAGTTAATTTTTATCTAGTCAAAATCCATATAAAATCAGGTATGACAAAAATAACAATTCCTTCCCACCGAAGGTTGTTTACTGATTTTAGGCTGGTCTCCTGACTTGTGCTTCCTCTTACTCTTGACCCTTCCCGAAGAAACCCTTCAGTGGTAATCGTCAATTTCATCCACACTTACAGTAGCGGGGGCTGTAGCGGAATTACACCGCTTTCCCAATTAAGTTTCATTACACCTAAAACTTTCCTATTCAGTTTCCCCTTCATCTTATCAAAATATGATTTCTTTTTCAATATTTATTTCCTTTATTACCTCTATCTGTCTTCTCAAATCCCTTCGAACCCTCCTTCCTACATCTACAGTTATATTTCTCACTTTCCCTTTCAGGCTACAGGTTATTAACCTTCCCTACATAACAGACCTCCCCCTATTCCATCATTTTAAGTACATTAAATTAGTAAGTTATGGTTACACTACAATTTATATGAAGATTTTCTCATAAAGAAAGGTGGTATTTAATTGATTAGCCTGACAAAATTTTTAGTGGGAACTGAATACTTTGGAGATTCCCTACGTTATAAACATGGTGCTAAAAATAACCCCCATGGCACGAGTTCGGGGAATGGCCCTGTTGTTGCTTGGAACATGACAAGAACCTGTAATTTAAACTGTATCCACTGCTATATGGATTCTGAAAATAAAAAATATGATGGAGAGCTTACCCACCTAGAAGCCATGAAGTTTATTAATGATTTGGCAGATTTTAAAGTGCCAGTACTACTATTTTCTGGTGGTGAGCCCCTTATTAGGGAAGATTTTTTTCAATTGGCCCAAGAAGCTGCCCGATTAAAAATACGACCTACTATTTCCACCAACGGCACCTTGATTACTCCACAGGTGGCAAAAAAGCTAAAGGAAATAGGCATAGGCTATGTAGGCATCAGCTTAGATGGACTTCAAGAGGTAAATGACCGTATTAGGAAGAAGGATGGCGCCTATGAAGCTGCCCTAAGGGGAATAGAAAACTGCGTGGCTGTAGGCCAAAGGGTGGGTCTCCGTTTTACCATCAATCGCCATAACTATCAAGAATTAGATCAGATTCTAGACCTAGTGGAGGAAGCAAATATTGATAGGGTTTGCTTTTATCATCTGGTTTACTCTGGGAGGGGAAGCTATATGCAGGCTGAGGATCTCACCCATGAAGAAACCAGAAGGGCCTTAGATCTGATTATGGAAAGGACCCTAGATTTTCATCGTAGGGGCTTAAATAAGGAAATTTTAACGGTGGATAATCATGCCGATGGTATCTATCTATACTTAAGATTAAAGGAAATTAACCCTAAAAGGGCCGATGAAGTACTAAGCTTGATGAAGATCAACGGTGGCAATCGTTCTGGTATTGCCTTTGCAAATGTAGATAGCTTAGGCTATGTTCACCCCGACCAATTTACTCAAAAACATATTTTAGGGAATGTACGAGAAAGGGCCTTCGGTGATATTTGGCGGGATGTTTCTAATCCAATTCTTGCTGGGTTAAAGGAGCGTAAACCGCTACTGAAGGGTAGATGCTCAACCTGCGGCTGGCTACAGGTTTGTAATGGCAATTTCCGAGCTAGGGCGGAGGCCGTTACAGGAGATTTTTGGCAGGCTGACCCAGCTTGTTATTTAACCGATGAGGAAATTAAGAAGGGGGTGTCTTAATTGATTATCTCTTGGAATACAACCAATAGTTGTAATATGTATTGTGATCACTGTTATCGAGACGCAGGGGTTAGGACCAGTGAAGAACTAAATACTCAAGAGGGGGAGACCCTTATTGATGAAATCGCTAAGGCAGGCTTTAAAATTATGATTTTTAGCGGTGGGGAACCCTTTATGAGGGAGGATATCTTTCAACTGGTTTCCCACGCTAAAAGTCGAGGGCTAAGACCGGTTTTTGGCACCAACGGTACTTTAATTAAAGAGGAAACTGCTAAAAGGCTAAAGAAAGTTGGTACTATGGGGGTTGGTATCAGCTTAGATAGTTTGGACGTGACTAAACATGATGGTTTAAGACGCTATGAAGGGGCATGGAAGGGCGCTGTTGAAGGCATGGAAAACTGCCGTAGAGCTGGTCTTCCCTTCCAAATTCATACCACCGTTATGGGATGGAATAATCAGGAGATTGAAGGGATAACAGATTTTGCTGTTGAAATGGGTGCTGTTGCCCACCATATTTTTTTCTTAGTCCCCACGGGAAGGGCTGTTAATATAGAAGAAGAATCTTTGCGGGCAGAGGAATATGAAAATGTTTTATCACGTATAATGGAAAAACAAAAGACTGTTGAAATAGAATTAAAGCCCACCTGTGCCCCACAATTTATGCGAATTGCTAAGGAAATGGGAATGAACTTGCGCTTTGGTAGGGGCTGCTTAGCTGGTACTTCCTATTGTATTATTGGGCCAAAGGGGCAAGTACAACCCTGTGCCTATCTCAATATGGAATTGGGGAATGTAAAGGAAACCCCCTTCAGCGAAATTTGGGCTAATCATGAAGTTTTTAATCGTTTACGTACTTTAGAATATAGTGGTGGCTGTGGCACCTGCGGCTATAAAAAATCCTGTGGCGGCTGTCGAGCTAGGGCAGCCTTCTATCATGATGGGGATTATATGGCAGAGGAGCCCTGGTGTCTACATCATGGGCGAAGGGGGTATTAAAGTATGGATCAATTGGATAAGGATATTTTGAATCGTATTCAAAGGGATTTTCCCATTTCCAGTAGACCCTATCTAGAAATTGCTTCTCAACTGGGGATTTCTGAAGAGGAAATTATTTCTAGAATTAAAGACCTTAAGGAGGCTGGCTTGATTCGACGAATGGGGGGAATTTTCGATTCTAAGAAGCTGGGTTATACAAGCACTTTATGTGCCCTTAAAGTCCCTGAAGACCGTATAGATGAGGTGGCAGAGGTGATTAATAGCTACCCTGGGGTAACCCATAATTATTTGCGGAATCATCAATATAACATGTGGTTTACCTACATTGCCCCTTCTGAGGAGGCCATTAGGGTTGGCTTAAAGGAAATTAAACTAAAGACCCACATAGATGATCTGATTAATCTGCCGGCAACAAATTTTTTTAAGATTAATGTTAATTTTAAATTAAAGGAGGAGGCTTAATGGTCTTAAGGGATTTAGATAAGGAAATTATAAGGGCCTTACAGGAGGATTTTCCTTTATCTTCTGAACCTTATAGGGAGCTAGCTGAATCTTTGGGGATTGAAGAGGACCTTCTTCTAGATCGAATCCGAGTCTACCTTGATGAAGGGATTATTAGAAGGTTTGGAGCTGCCATTAAGCATAGAGAGATGGGCTTTAAGGCTAATGCAATGGTAGTGTGGCAGGTGGAGCCCCAATTAACAAAGGAAGTAGGTAAAGTGATGGCTTCCTTTCCTGAAGTTTCCCACTGCTATGAAAGACCCACCTTTCCCCAATGGCCCTATAACTTATTTACTATGGTTCATGGTAAAACCCATGAAGCGTGTGAGGACATTGCAAGTCAAATTGCCAAAGCCGTTAATGTGGATAATTATAGACTATTGTATAGCAGTAAGGAGTTTAAGAAAACCAGCATGAAATACTTTTGCGAATAAAGATAGGCAGAGGGGGCTAATTCCTCTGCCTATCTTTCATTTTAAATAATGAACAATAATAGTTTGAATTTATTTATAGAGCATCCCTCCAGCATTTAATTATTTAATTATTTAATTATTTAATTATTTAAATCATCAAACATTGACCCTTTTACTGTTATTCTAATGGTATCTAGGGCGGTTGAATCTTGATTTGGCTTTCCTGCAATGGTAAGTCCATTATATGTTAGGTTGTTTAAATTAATATCTGCCAACCATGCCCTAATGTAATAATCTCTGCCGTAACGATCACTATCCTGCATATTAGCGAAGGTGTAGAGCCTTCTATTGTTTGGATTAACTGTAAAAGTTACTGTGGTCTCTTCGTTAATCTTATAGATGTTTCCACTCTTTACATGCTCTCTATATTTGTAATCGTTATAGCTATTTGATGTATTAGACTCACTATATCCTTCTAGGATTTCCTTCCAAAATCTATGGGTCCCTGTAATATTGGTACGGTTAATACTATGTTGAATTTCTTCATAGTTCTTTGTATAATTTTGACTAATTCGAAGCATTTCATGCCCACCAATATTTCGGTTTCCGGAGGATAGGTTTACGTTATAGGTATTTCTTCCATCATGGGTGTACAATAGATCTGATTGATAACGGAAGGAGTTAATGATTCGATTTACGAGGTCTGCATGCTCTGGCGTATTGGCTGTTGTGTTTTTATACATTTCTGTTTTAATGGTTACAGAATAGCTCCCTGCAGGATTCAAATAATAGCCTGATTTTACTGGATAATCAAACCGTTGTAGATCTCTATCGGTGGCAAATACGATTTTTTGATATCGGTTATTATCCCTTACCATATTGCTTGCTGCTTGTCTATCGGATTGATATTCACTGGCCATACTACTAAGGACAGACCAATTAATGTCAGCTGTATTCTGCTGGGTAAATCTTCTTTTGTATTGACCATCTACTTCTTCGTAGCCATATTCATTACCATTTTCGTCTATGTGGCACATCCATCTAATGACATCAAAATCGTAGGGGTCACTAACCCAAAACATTTTTCTTGTATTACTGGTGCCATGATTATTTTCCACCACTGTTTTAAAGTTTCTGGCTGCAACATAGGGCATATCCTGTGGCTTTAGACCATTATAGATGTAGGCACGAATATTTAATACATCTGTTCCATTATCAAAACTACTGGAGGTGGTTCTCCTTTCTGTTCTTGTGATATAAATAGGATTTCCTTCTCCATCGGTACCAGCTAATTCTTGCACTTCATATTTATAATTTCTCTGGACCATTCCTTCATACCTTATGCTGGGGCTTTTATCCACCCAGGGCAGACTTGAATAGACCCCTCCCTTAGGATTGTCGCCAAAGGAAGGCCGCTGAACTGTTGCACTAATGGTGGGTCTCCTGATAATAGTATCGCTAGCTTCATTAACAGGAGGATTGTTTTGTACCGAAAACTGTTGCAAAATTTCTGGTTGACTAGATTGGCTTACATTAAGGCTTCCTGTAGCATTTCCATCCCACTGACCTTGGGGAAGGTGTAGATAGGCAGTTATATTTCCGCCATTAATCATGGGATGATTTATTTTTCTAGATAATACATGATAGTCTAGGTCATAGTTAGTTACCGATGGTGGTGATTCACCATGAAATAAAATTCTCTCTTCGGCCTCATTATTTTCTAGGTTTGACTCTTCTACCCCTACCCCTTCTGCCCTAAATTTAACGATGACATCGGAGGCAGGCATGGGTAATTGTGCATAATATAGGACTTCTCCTTCTTTAAGGATTTTTCCTGTACCACTTCTGTTACTTCCGTGACCAGAGTAGGTTGCTTGACTTGATAGGTCCTTACCTGTGGCATCTTTAATCTCCCATGAATAAGTGATGTCTACATCCATATCGAAGGTGGAGGTGACAAGGGCTCCAATTACAACCTGTTGACCCTCACTGGCCCTTGAAGGGATGGTTTCAAAGTCTACTGCAATATCCTTCTGTTGTAGGGCATAGGGCTCTAACAGGAAGGTTCTATAGTTTAACCTATTATAGCCATCCCAGTAATAAAAGGCAATGCCTAACCCCCATGAATGCTGGGTGGGGGGTTGGATGATATACAAGAACTCATGGAAGTCTTCCTTTAAATTTAAAGGGGCTCCTACTATATTGGGGGTGAAGTAGTTTCGTTTGCCTGTATAAATTGCTATTTGGTCTGGTTGAAACACACTAAATGAAATCCACCTATTGATATAATCTAGACCTCCATACTGTCCAGAGTGTAGATGTCTCGTATAAGCAGAACCATTTTCGTCATATAGCTGCCTTACTCCATCATCACCCCATGGTTTTTTAATCCATTTTTTATCAGAGGCTAAGTATCCCTCATTATCGGGGGGAAAGACGGGGTTTCCAAAGGCAGAGCCGTCCCTTGCATAGCCCATCGCCCGATATTCCCGTTTTCCATTAATATCAACAAAGGATGGTCTACCGGCAGAAGTAACAGCCTCACTAGCTTCTACTTGACTACCATAGACGAAAATGGGCTTGTTTTGAAAGGCAGGGGTACTAGTTTTTGCAAATTCATGGTTTAACCCCTTACCATTGCTGGTTAATCGATAATAGTTGGTTATCCCCATTAGTTCTTGTAGAAATTTATTGGCGTCGTTTATGGCTTCTTCTGCTGTTTGATAGACTTTAGCATAGGGGCTGTATAACCCATTTAGGAGTATCATAAAAACAATTGTTAGATAAAATACTCTTTTTTTCATTGGTTAATCACTCCCCGATTTTTTAGCCACCATAGGGGGAAACCCCTGGTTTGTATATCCATAATTCAATTGCTTCTCCCCTTGATCTTGTTATGCCAATATATTGTCCTGTTTTACTATCATAAAACCGCTTGGCTTCTAAAACATCTGTTTCTTTCATTTTGGGTCTAATATGGTCCATAATTCCCTTTACCGTCTCTTCTGAAAACCTTTGGGATAGGATAATTTCCATATCATTTTTTTGCTGCTCTACATCTGGTCTTAGAAAATTGATACTGAATCTAGCTTCAAAATTTAAGTCTTCTCTAATTGGTACCACTGTTAAATTTATATCTGTAGGTACAGTAAAACCAGCCACTTCCCTAGTGTTACTTTCTGTTACCTCACTTCCATCTAGGGTTATATAGACGGTACGAATGGCTCCATCCCATCTAACATTGGCTCCTAGTGCTTCACTGACAAATCGCAGGGGAACGAAGGTCCTGCCTTCCTTTAGTAGGGCTTCTGTATCCATTTCTTGACTGGCACCGTTAACTAGATAGTTTTTATCCCCTATATATAGGATAATTTCTCTATCATTTAAAACTACTGTTACCTTTTGTTGACTACTGTTCCAATCTACCTTTGCCCCTAGGGCTTCACTAACAAAGCGTACTGGCACTTGGGTTCTACTATTGGCATCTACAAAGGGTTGGGCATCAGGTAATGTTATTCTTTCTCC